>NZ_JAEHFW010000002.1 GCF_016522075.1 Mucilaginibacter segetis
CTTTTTGCATCCCAGCTCGTGGTCTCCCACTTACCGTTACGCTGCATAATTTACTTCCTATCTCTTTTAAGAACTTTTTTGATGTCTGTCGCAGACATCTTTTATTTTGAAAACCTATTTGGTTTTACTTTCTTTTACTATTTGCTTCGTTCCCGAAGCGGCTGCAAAGATGCAAATAATTTAGTATTCATGTCAAGTGTTATTTTCACTTTTTTTTAAATATTTTTTTATTCGCTAATCTTCAAAAAACAACGCCCTTTTTTATTTGAGCGGTCACAAATGTAAGGAGAAATCGGCTATCTGCCAAAAGTATTTATAAAATAATACAAGGCCTTATGGTAACTTGCTGTTAGTGAACTAATCTGCATCAATATTTATTTTATCTGATACCGCAAATATGAGCCTATTGTGCCTGCAACCAACAAAAACAGGGTTTAAAAAATAAACTCAAAATTGCAGCAGGCCTTCGTTTTTTTATAAAACAGCGCAATTTATGCCCTCGTTTTTTTGTGTAAGTTTGAATTATATATGGATAATTATTCTTTTCCGGCGCGTTTTTTGGATTCATTAACCGGTGAACCGGGATTTAACCGCGAGCGTTTCATAAACGAACACCTTGCCGGCAGCCCGCTTACCTCTGTCCGGCTTAACCCTTTTAAGCCATCATCCATGAAAATAAATACGCAGGTGCCCTGGTGTGCCGAAGGTTTTTATCTGGATGAGCGACCCTCTTTTACCTTCGATCCGCTTTTTCATGCGGGCTGTTACTATGTGCAGGAGGCATCGTCCATGTTTATCGACCATATTCTGAAAAATATCCGACCTGAAAAAGAGGATGCTATTAAGGTGCTCGACCTGTGTGCTGCTCCCGGGGGTAAAAGTACCTTGCTGAATTCGGCCCTGCAAAGCAGCGATCTGCTGGTATCCAATGAAATTATAAAAACGCGCGTACCTGTATTAACTGATAACCTTACCCGCTGGGGAACATCAAACGTAATTGCTACTAATAACGACCCGAAGGATTTTACTCACCTGCAGCATTTTTTTGATGTGATACTGGTTGATGCGCCATGCTCGGGCTCGGGCATGTTCCGTAAGGATGCCGCGGCCATGAAGGAATGGTCGGAAGCTAATGTTAACCTTTGCCACCAGCGGCAGGAACGGATACTTGCGGATATTTACCCGGCTTTAAAAGAAGACGGCTACCTTATATATAGTACCTGCTCCTACTCGCACCAGGAAAACGAGGATATACTGGATTGGCTATGCAAGGAATTTGAGCTGGAAAGCATACGTATACCTATAGATAAGGAATGGGGAATTGTGGAAAGCCAATCAGACGTGCAAAAGGCCTGGGGATATCGCTTTTATCCGGGTGAGGTAAAAGGCGAAGGATTATTTGCAGCCTGCATGCGTAAAAAAGGAGACACAACCGGCACCTCGAATTATAAAAACAATAGTCAGCAAAAATTACCCGCTAATGAGCTGGATATAGTAAAAGCTTATTTAAATGAGCCGGATGATTTTTACTTTTTTAAGGTGAATGATGACTGGCTGGCTATAAACCGCGAGCATAAGGAAAGCCTGAACCAATTGCACCGCAGTTTATATATCAAAAAATCGGGGGTACGTGTTGGCAAGCTGGCCGGAAAGGACCTGATACCTGACCACGAACTGGCCCTGAGCCTGGCCATTAACCGTAATGCCGTTTTAAGTACCACACTAAATAAGGAACAAGCCATACAATACCTGCGCAGGGATAACATTAATATTGATGTTGCTGAAAAGGGCTGGAGCCTGATGACATACGAGGGCCACGCTTTAGGATGGGCAAAATTACTACCCAACCGCATTAATAACTATTACCCTAAAGAGATAAGGATAATGACGCAACAAGTGTTGTAATCCCTCGCTTTATAATATAAACATGAATATTATCAGATATTCTTACCGTCAATCACTTTAAAGAAATCGTCGCGGTAGGTGTCGCCAACTGGGATCACTTTGTCGCCGATAAAAATACGGCTGCGCTCAATGCTGTCTATCTTATTGATAGCTACGATGTATGATTTGTGTACACGTATAAAATGTTTATCGGGCAGGGCATCATCCATTTTTTTCATGCCTTGCAGGGTAATTATGCGTTCGGCATCGGTAAATATGGATACGTAATCTTTTAACCCTTCTATATATAATATATCGTGCAGGTAAACCTTCTGAATTTTATGCTCTGTTTTAACAAATATAAAATCGCTTAAAAAATCATCCTGCTGTGCAGGTTCAGCCGGGGCTACGGGTTTAGCAGCAGGCTGTAAAACGGATTGTGCCTTTTGTACCGATTTTAAAAACCTGTCAAAAGCGATGGGTTTAAGTAAATAATCCACTACATCCAGCTCGTAACCTTCTAAAGCGTACTGCGGATAGGCGGTTGTAAGTATCACCTTGGTTTTTCCGTTGGCAATGCGCAAAAATTGTATGCCGGTAAGTTCGGGCATTTGCACATCCAAAAAAACCAGGTCGATATTACCATCCTGCACCATGGTAAGCGCTTCAATAGGGTTAGTGGTTGATTTGATCAACTGCAAAAAAGGCATCTTGGAGATATAATCTTCCAGTATATGCAAGGCCAAAGGCTCATCATCAACAACAAGACATCTGATCATGGTTATAAAACTAAGGATAATTGACAAGTATAAGTATCCGTTTCGTCACGAATATCTAAATTATATTTACCGGAGTACAGCAGATCAAGCCTGCGGCGTACATTAATTAAACCTATCCCCCCTTCCGCATCGCGGTTGTGGGTGTGTTTTTTGTTTTGGATAAAAAAGTACAGATGCCCGTCGGTAAGGGTTATTTTTAACTCAATAGGTGATTGCGGATCATTTGCCACCCCATGTTTAAAAGCGTTCTCGATAAAAGATATCAGCAATAGAGGTACTATTTGCTGGTTGGTTACCTCACCCTTCACTTCGTAATCAATAAAAGCTTTATTGCCAAAGCGTATCCGCTGCAGATCGATATAGTTTTGCAGGTACTGTAGTTCTTTGGTCAGATCAACCTTATTATCGTTACACTCATACAGCATATACCGCATAATCTCCGATAATTTAAGGATAGCCTCGGGCGTGGTATCCGACTTTTGATAGGCAAGCGAATAAATGCTGTTTAAGGAGTTAAAAAGAAAATGAGGATTGATCTGCGATTTCAGGAACGACAACTCAGCAGTGAGCCGCTGATTTTCCAGATCTCGCTGTACGCGTTCATTCAGGAACCAATCAATAGTGAATTTTAAAACGGTACTTAAAAATATGAATATTACACTGGTAAATATGGTACTGAGAAAATAAGACCAAAAGCCGGTTGTTGCACCATCTTTCATGTGCATTAATATTATTTTTTTGAATACTAATGCTACTCCATACTTACCAACACCAAATAAAACTATAGTGGCTATTATAAACATAGCATACGTTTTATACTTCTTTTTATCTAAAAAGCGCGGTATTAATATAAGGTAGTTTAAATAGAAGAGGCCTATATTTATTATGCCATACAGTAAAAATATTACCAGTAAACTTTGCAGTGCTACTTTGCTGTTACTATGAGCTAAAAACAAAAAGAACGCAATACCGCCAAGCCAAAAAATTATGTGCCAGAATATTTGCCAACTTTTTTTTATTAATGCCATACCTTACAATTACAGCAACTAATGTAATATTTTGATAATTACAAACCCTTGTAATTATATATAGTAAGTTTTTTTACCGATGAACTGGCGTTTATTACCGATCAACTGATTTAAGTATATAAATCGGCGTTTATCTACAAATCCTGTGTGTTGGTCTAAATGATTTTAGCGCCCGGTTTTTTTAATATTCCTTTGTTGCATCAAAAACAATCACAACAATGAAAAAGTTAGTTTCAAATTCAAATCCATTCATTTTATTACTTGCTCCTGTAGTATTTGCAATAATTATGGGGGTTAGCTACCAGTTTGAACAAAAAACACAAGAGTTTGCTTCAACACACTCTACCACCATACAAGCAAAATCATTATTCGTTAAAGGTGTTAGCTTAGTTAAAACTGTTTGCAACCTTTCAAAAGATACTGTATGGTA
Organism: Mucilaginibacter segetis; assembly: GCF_016522075.1. Taxonomy (GTDB): domain Bacteria; phylum Bacteroidota; class Bacteroidia; order Sphingobacteriales; family Sphingobacteriaceae; genus Mucilaginibacter; species Mucilaginibacter segetis. The sequence continues at coordinate 4,122 of NZ_JAEHFW010000002.1, forward strand.
ATCCGTACCGAAAACCTTTCGTTCAGCTTTGGCAGCCAGCAGGTTGTTAAATCGCTATCGCTGCAAGTGCCCGAAGGGTGCATATACGGATTTTTAGGACCCAACGGCGCCGGTAAAACCACTACTATTAAAATGCTGCTAAACCTGCTGCAAACAGAAGAAGGCAGCATTTATATTTTTGAGCAGGAACTGCAAAAGAACCGCATAAAAATATTATCACAAATAGGTTCATTAATTGAGCAGCCTGCTATATATCATCATTTAACCGGTAAAGAGAATCTGCTTAACCGGGCTATGCTGCTACAGGTTAACGAAGACCGTGTAGACGAAATGCTTAAGCTGGTGAAGCTGAGCAATGCAGCTAATAAGAAAGCCGGGCAATATTCACTGGGTATGAAACAGCGCCTGGGTATTGCGCTCGCCTTATTGAACGATCCTAAATTACTGATACTTGACGAGCCTACCAATGGCCTTGACCCTAACGGGATTATTGAAATACGCGAATTACTGATGCGATTGGTTAAAGAGCATCAAAAAACCGTGTTCATCAGCAGCCATTTACTGGGCGAAATTGAGCGGATGGCTACGCATGTTGGCATTATTAATAATGGTGAGATGTTGTTTCAGGGAAGTATAAAAGACCTGGAGAGCATTAGTCAGCCACAAATATATATTGAAACAGATAACAGTGTTGATGCCGCTAATCTGCTGAAAAGGAACGGATACGAGGTGAGCGATATAAATAACCAAAGCTTATTTGTGCCTTTCGTTTCTAAACAGCAAATGGGCGAAGTGAATGCTTTGCTTAATCAACACAGTATTATGGTTTTCAGCATCAGCAAACAACATAAAGACCTGGAAAACCTGTTTTTATCTATCACTCAAAATACCCAATCATCATGAAGGGATTTTTATTATCATTCCGGTCTGAATTTTATAAGACCCGCAAAACCCTGGGTTTTTGGAGCGCCATACTGTTGCCTTTACTCATTACCCTACTGGCCTTTGCTATATTTTATACCAAAAGTGAAAAATTTGTAATGATGCAGCCTATTATGCTGTGGATACAATTTACCATGATAAGCCTTGGTATGATGGGTTCTTTATTATTACCGATGTACACCATATTTGTGGCCTATTCCGTAAATAATGTAGAACATAAGGCCGATACCTGGAAAACCCTGTTCAGCCTGCCTATTTCGCGCTGGTCGGTATATGCGGCTAAATTCCTTTACGCGGTGTTCCTGATATTTTTATGCCTCGCTTTGTTTACCGTTTTGACTATAGGTTTTGGTAATTTGCTAAGCCTGTTAAAGCCCGAGCTAAAGTTTAACAACTACCATATGGAACTGCAGCTTATGCAGGTTTATTTCAAATTATTCTTATCAGCATTGGGCATATTATCCATACAATTTTTATTAAGCCTTTTATGGAAAGACTTTTTGAAACCTATGGGTGTCGGTTTTGTGGCTACTATAGTGGGGGTAATAGCGGCATCAAAGAACTGGGAATACAGTTATGCATTCCCCTATTCGCACCCAATGGTAGCATTAAGCAGTATGATACATAAGCAAAAAGGCCCGGCTAAAGATCTGGTAATTGATGTTTTTACTAAAGATGTATTTGTGAGCCTGGGCATATCAGCAGTGGTATTTGTAATAGGGTATTTTATTGTACAAAAACGCAGTGTAAAATAAAACAGGGCAGGTCAATAGTTTTAAAAACTCCAAGAAGTTTTTCTATTAAGCATCAATGGCATATATTTATAGGTAATAAATAATTACCATATGTCAGTACTATCGTTTTTAAACATTGGCGGCCCGGAGTTAATTTTAGCCATATTAGCGCTAATAGCCTATCCTATTATGGTTATATTTTGCCTGATAGATATTATCCGCTCCGATTTTAAAGACCAGAACACCAAGTTACTTTGGATAGTGATCGTGCTGCTCGCGCCGTTTTTGGGTTCAATACTTTACCTCACCATAGGCCGAAATTCAAAATCCGGAGGGCTTTAGATCGCCTTTATCTTACCGGCTTCGGAAATACCGGCAGGCTTTCGTGCCCCTGAGCGTCAACAGACTGTACCGCAAAAAGGTAATTGTCCTTGGAGTAAGCCAGCGTAGCATCAGTGCCGCTTACATAAAATTTCTTCTCCCAAACCGGGCTGCTGGTTTCGCGCATTAAAACATAATAACCTGCAGCAGCATTACCCTTAGGTGCCTGCCACTTTAATTGGGTTTTATTGGTAAGCCCGCTGGTTACAATACCTACATTTTGTGGTTCCGCTGGTGCTAAAGCCAGGTTAGCCAGTACAGCAAGATTCATGCGTGCCACTTTCTGCGTATATTCATAATCGGCAAAATCGGGCAGATCCCCATAGTTAACTCCGTTCCCGGTACGTATATCTTGATGCTGGCGGTTAAAATCCTCGTTCATTTCGGTAACGCGTATAGCTGTAAAACCCTGTTGCGAAAACGGCGTATGATCGCCGCCGCGCAGGTAACGGTCTCTGCGATAGATCAGCTTAACATCTAACTGGTCAACATATCGTTCGCCAACTTCCTTTATATAACGTGCCAGTTCGCGTGCCGGGCTGTCATTCTCGCCGCCTACCGCATTACGGATGGCTGCTTGTCGCTCGGTCTCCGCGGCGGGTACACCTTCGCTAAACACACGCACACTGCGGTTGTCCTTTAACCCTGTTTCCATCCCATAGGTATTGCCAACAATATCATTATTCAGCATGGCGTCAATATCCCATCCTTCAGCTTTAGCGCGTTTGGCCAAATTGGTTGAGCCGTATAACCCTTGCTCTTCGCCCACCATCGCAACAAAAATGATGGTAGCCGGGAATTTATGTTTTGCCATAACTCGCGCCAACTCCATGGAAAGGGCGGTACCTGATGCATCATCAACCGCGCCGGGTGCTGCGGATGTGGCATCCATCACATCGCTCACCCTGGAATCATAATGCCCGGATACCAGGTAGATGCGTTTATCGGCGGTATCGGTCCCTTTTAAAATGGCCAATACGTTTTTCATGGGTGTATCCTTATCAATGCGGTTTCCCTTTGGTTGTGTAAAAACATCAAACTCTACCTTCATCCGACTGCCGGAGGCAGCCGCGTATTTTTCATACTCCGCTTTTATCCAGTTACGTGCAGCCCCTATCCCCTCTGTTTTACTTGTGGTATCGCTTAACGTATGGCGGGTTTTAAAACTTACCAGCTTTCGTACTATGGCTTTTATGTTTTTGGCCGATACTTCATCGGTCATTTGTTTAATGGCAGCATCAGGCCGTATGGTGGTTTGCGCAAAGGCGGGAGCAGTGATCAATAGAAGAATAACGAGTTTAAGCTGTTTCATTTTGCAATTTAAAAATTATACTTCTTCCTCCTCGTTTACTTCTAAAATGTTACCTGTTTGGCTAAAATTGCTTTTTACAAAATGGCACCAATCGCATTCTTTTTTACCGCAGCCTACGTTAAAATCATGCTGCATTATTTTTTGATAAACCGAGGTGATCTGCCCGGTAACCGTTTCAATATCATCAGGGGTTATCACTATCTTTTCGCTGAAATACTCATCATTAACCGGCTCAACAAAATCAAATATGGTGTTGATCACTTCCCAGTCATTTGTGCGGTCGTTATCTACTAATATTTTATAAAATACCGCCTGGCGCCAGTAATCGCCGCCATTAGGTTGTTCCTCAGTTGGCCTTAGTAATTTAGTTTTGGCGTTGCGTACCCGGCCGGTTTTATAATCAACCACGGTAACCTGCTTGCCATTAAATTCAATTTTATCCAGGTTTCCTTTTATGGGCACGCCATCTACCTCAATGTTTTTTATAGTTCGCTCAGTTAGCGCAACTTTATTCCATGTGGGTACATTTTGTTGGTAATAGGGCGGTAATATTTTATCGCCATAATCAACCCGCAGCTTAAAATCCGTTTTGGTGAACGAGTCGCGGTTACGGTACATGTACCACCTGAATTCGTTAACAAAATCATCAACAGGCATAAACTCATCTTCAGGATCTTTTAACTTACGGAAGGCCTTATTCAACGCCCAGTGTACCGCCTGCCCAAATGTGGCCGACGGGCTTTTGCCTGATGGAACACGTATTAAACATTGAAAGTAAAAACGGAGCGGGCAATCCAGGTAATTATTAAGATGGGTAACCGAAAGCGTATAATTTTGCAGTAGCTGGTTAATGTAGTTGCGGTCAAGCAATTCAACCACAGGTTTATCATCCTCGTTATATTGTGTGGCGAAAAAGCCAAACATATCCTCGTCATTAACATGCGGATAGCTCAACTGCAAATGCGTATCGGCCAGTATCTCGCCTATGAATTGCGAGCGCTCCTGATCTTTTCCCTTAGCATCTTTGGCGGCATATGAAACGTGCAGGCATTGCTTTGCACGAGTAATGGCTACATAAAAAAGGCGGCGTGCTTCTTCTTTTTGTGCAATATCGTCGGACATGGCACCGGTGAGCGTATCGGGGTAGCTGAAACCATAATTACGTCCCTTGCCATCCCAGGTGCGTTTATCGCAGCCTATAAAAAACACATGCTCAAACTCTAATCCCTTTGAACCGTGTGCTGTTAAAAAATTCACGCCATTATCCGAGAATATTACTTTATTCAGTTCTATGCGGATATTGTTCTTTTTCATCAGCTCTATGGTGGCAATCAGGTCGGACAGTTTAATTTCGGGATTCTTGCGGCTCTCCTCTTTCAGGAAATCAAAAAAACTGGTTAGCACCTGCATATAGGTTCCCTTATCATGCTGCTGCATAATATATTTAAGGATACCCATTTTAGTTACCACATCCTGAAAAAACTGCTGTAAGGTAACGCTCACTGCCGATTTAAGCAGGTAGTCGATATCATTCACCAAAAATTTCATTTCGGTGTTGGGCTGTTTGCTGAACAGGTCTGTTTGGGCAACCAGCTTCATTTCGCTGATGTAGCGGCGCAGGGAGGTAACCGGCTGGTCGTTTTTGAGCATACCGAAGTTTTCTTTAGCTACCGCTATACTTGCCTTTGCTATCTCTATGGGCGGAATGGTGAACAGGTCATAATGCAATATCTCGAATAGGAGTTCATCACCACTATACGGCGAATCCAGCTCCATGGCCAGGTAGCGTAAAATGTTCACTATCTTTTCGCCGAAGGGCGTAGTCAATACATCTATTTTACGTTTGGTGTTTACCGCTATCTTTTGCGCCTCCAGAAATTTTAACAATTCTTCTACCTGGCTGTGGTTACGGTATATCACCGCTATTTCACCGGGCGGGGTTCCTTTAGCTACCAGATCTTTTATTTGCAGAGCCACATCTACCAGTTCCTGTGCGGGGTTTTCGTATTCCTTTATTAAGGGCTCTACTACCAGCTGATCAAAACGCGGATGCGATGAACGCAGATTTTTATCGAGCTTTAGCTGTGTGGTTAAACGCTCCCGGTTGTTATTTATAAGCGCCCGTGAAATATCAAGTATATGCTGATTGGACCGGTAATTATGTTTTAACACCACCGTTTGCAGGGTTTGCACATAATCGCCCGCAAAATCAAGAATGTTTTTCATGTTAGCACCCTGGAATTTGAATATCGACTGGTCGTCGTCGCCTACAACAAACACATTGGGAGTTTCCCAATAGCTCAATAAAAACTTCAGCAGTTCGTTTTGCGAGCCGCTGGTATCCTGAAATTCATCCACCAGGATATATTGATAACGCTCCTGATATTTACGCAATATCTCCTCATTTTCCCTAAAGGCCTGTAGCACCCAAATGATCATGTCATCATAATCATACCTGCCCTGCTTCTTCATTTTGGCTATGTAATTATCATACTCACCTACGGCTGCCAAAAGCTTGGCCATAGTTTCATGAGCCTTGTCGATATCTTTTTGCTTAGGATCGCCGATTTTTATCCCGGCCTTGGCGTTAGCTCTTTTGTAGATAAATTCTTCACGGTTGGGCAGGTCATCCAAATACTCCTGAACGGTTTGATGGATAAATTCTGCCGACCAGTTTTCGCGTTTCATGGTGGAGAATAAGCTTTTAAAACGCGGGGCATCGTAATAAATATCTCCGGTAAAGCGCTTCAGCAGGTGATCGTTCGGCAGGTCGTCTACCAGTTCGCGAAACAGCATCGCCGATTCCAGATCAGACAACGCTTCTAAATTCAGTTTACCAAAATATTCCAGATTCTCCTGGATGATCTCGTTACAAAAAGCATGAAAGGTGTAAATATTTATGCGGTAGGCATCGGGGCCAATAAACTCAAACAAGCGTTTGCGCATGGCAACGGCGCCAGCATCTGTATAGGTGAGGCACAATATCTCGTTTGGCTGCGCATCTGTATCCGTTAATATTTTACCAATGCGAGCGGCCAGTATCTGCGTTTTGCCCGTACCCGGCCCGGCTACTACCAGCACGGGGCCATCCATTTTATTAACAGCCGCCAATTGCTCGGGGTTTAACCCGGCAAGCGCCTCCTGAAATTTTAAATTATACTTATTTAAGGTTGATTGCATAGTGTAGTATAAAGATAAGGATTGTTTGCAATGATGCTAAAGGAGGAAAAACCCCTCAGCAAATAAATAAGAAGAATAGCTGATACCTAAGAAATCAACGGATCCTGCCGATTATCCCAAAAATAAAGCACAATTATTGACTTTTCATTAACCTTATAAAACAATGAAGTTTGCTTTGATATGACAGCCCTTCTTATTTCCGCTATCAATGATGCCTGGTACATGTAAGGCTGAACAGCTATTAATTTTAGAGTTGTCTGAACACGATTTATAAATATCCCTGCTTGTTTCATTCCCCATTTATCATCAATAAGCAAAACAATATGGTCAAAAGTTTCCTGTGCTTCTTCTGTCCAAAATATTGATCTGCTCATAAATATTTAGCATACTTACTAATTGCCTGATCGTGGGAAATGAGTTTTCCTTCGTCGGCCTGCTTTTTTGCACGCTCTATTCCGTTTTGTACATCCAGAGGCAGATCGTCCCAAAAGTCCTTTCCATCATTTTCAAATAACTGTTTAATTTGAAACAGCAAGTGCTCGTCTTCCACTTCCAGTAAACGTTTAGCAAGCTCTATTTTTTCTGCCAATAAGTTCATAATCAAATTTAATGTTAAATATTGAAATAAATAAAGCCTTAAAACAAAATAGCGAGTGTTAATTAAAACAGTCGCTATCAATAATACCCCTTCTTTTTACTTCTGCCGGAACCACACCTGTATCGGGGCGCCAGAGAATTCGAAATTCTCGCGCAACTGATTTTCAATAAAGCGGTAATAAGGCTCCTTTACGTATTGCGGCAGGTTACAGAAAAACGCAAACATAGGCGATGTACCTGCTATTTGGGTGATGTATTTTATTTTAACGTATTTACCTTTCAATGATGGCGGCGGATAATGCTCTATTATCGGCAGCATAATATCGTTAAGTTTTGAAGTTGATATTTTGCGCGCGCGGTTCTGGTAAACCTGGTTTGCTGTATCAATTACCTTTAATACACGTTGCTTTTCGGTTACCGAGGTAAATACAATGGGCACATCAGTAAACGGGGCTATTTTTTGACGTATCTGCTCTTCAAAAACTTTAATGGTTTTGTTATTTTTCTCTATCAGATCCCACTTATTCACCACAATAACAATCCCTTTTTTATTCTTTTCTGCCAGATGGAAAATATTGATATCCTGTGATTCTATCCCTTCTACGGCGTCGATCATCAGTATCACCACATCGGCTTCTTCCAGAGCTTTAATGGTACGCATTACCGAGTAAAATTCGATATTCTCCTTAACCTTTGTTTTTTTACGCAACCCGGCGGTATCTATCAACATAAAATCGTGACCGTACTGGTTATAATGGATGTGGATGGAATCGCGGGTGGTGCCTGCTATAGGGGTAACAATATTCCTGTCCTTTCCTATCAGGGCATTTATGATGGATGATTTACCCACATTAGGCCGGCCGACAATAGCGTATTTAGGGCGTTGGTTGTCTTCGAGATCTACATCCTCAAAATGCTTTACCACTTCATCCAGCAATTCGCCGGTACCTGAACCCGTCATGGAAGATATGGTATATATCTCCCCCAGACCTAAACTGTAAAACTCGGTAGCATCCGCTAACTGAGCGTTATTGTCCAGTTTATTTACCACCACAAATACGGGCTTGTTGCCTTTACGCAGCAAGTTGGCTATTTCATCATCCAGATCGGTAATGCCGGTGGTAACATCCACCATAAACAATATCACGGTAGCTTCTTCAATGGCAATAACCACCTGCTCACGAATGGCCACCTCAAATACATCTTCGGAGTTGGCTACGTACCCGCCGGTATCCACCACGGTAAAGTGATGATCCGTCCATTCCGATACGCCGTAATGCCTGTCGCGGGTTACCCCGCTAAAATCGTCAACTATGGCTTTGCGGCTCTCGGTTAAACGGTTATATAAAGTGGATTTGCCCACATTAGGACGGCCCACTATTGCTACTATATTGCTCATTTGTGTAATAGATTCAAGAACCAGGACCCAAGATTAAGCATAGCTGTTATTTTACAGTACTAAACCGGCCCAACTCTAAATTATAAACTTTTTCTGTATTGTACAGAGTTAAGAACTACCATCAATATAAATTATTTTTCTTGATTCCTGTATCTTAACTCCTGATCCTGCTCAATTATTCGTACCCGAATTTTTTAAGGTAATTTTTTTTGCTGCGCCAATCAGGGATAACCTTTACGAACATCTCCAGAAATATCTTCCTCTGAAAAAATTCTTCCATATCCCTACGGGCGTAGGTGCCTACAATTTTAAGCATTTTACCCCCCTCGCCTATCAGTATGTTTTTTTGGGAATCGCGCTCCACAATAATTTCAGCACTTATGCGGTGCAGTTTTTCGCCCTCCACAAAGGCGGTTACAATTACCTCGCTGCTGTAAGGGATCTCTTTTTTGTATTGCTTAAATATTTGCGCTCTTATCATTTCCGATGCAAAAAACCGGTCGTTACGATCGGTAAGCGCATCTTTTTCATAATACGCCGGATGCTCAGGCAGGTTCTCCATTATAAAATCCATAATGGCTTTTATGTTATGATCATGCAGGGCCGATATGGCAAATACTACCTTAGGCTGCAGGGTATCCTGCCAATACTGCGCCTTTTTGCGTACTTCCTCCTCGTCAGACAGGTCTATCTTATTGATCAGCACGGCCAGCGGGGCGGTTGAGCCTTCGAGTTTTTTAAGTACATCCTGCTCATCATACTGCTCGTTAATATCAGTTACCAGTAATATCAGGTCGGCATCTACAATCGAACCTTCCACCTGGTGCATCATGCTATCGTGCAGGGCGTAGTGCGGTTTTATGATACCTGGCGTGTCAGAAAATACGATCTGGAAGTCGTCGCCATTTACAATACCCAGTATACGATGACGTGTTGTTTGCGCCTTTGGGGTGATGATGGACATTTTTTCGCCCACGAGGGCGTTCATAAGGGTTGATTTACCCGCGTTGGGTTTACCAATTATACTTACAAAACCTGCCCTGTGCGTCATAAAAAAATAATTAAAATAATATTTGGACTGCAAAGAAACGAATTATATCTTTGCAGTCCAATTAAAAGAAAGCGAAATAGCTTTTTTGACAATTGGAAGCACCTTTCCGGAGTTATGAACGGAATGCAATATATACCAATACAGTGCGGGATGGAGCAGTTGGTAGCTCGTCGGGCTCATAACCCGAAGGTCGTAGGTTCGAGTCCTGCTCCCGCTACCTAAAACCCTTGCAATTTGTTGACAATCAACAAATTTCAAGGGTTTTTTTATTTTTCAACGTACGTAATTGCGGTGCAATTGAACGTAAAAGTCATAAGTGTATTAATATTCTCCATAATTAGCGCGATTCCAAATCCAGCATGACCGCTTTTTTGATCATTGATCCTCCCCTTCATAAATAACACCAGAAGTCAGAGTTTCCTTTAATTCGATCCGGCTCAACCCGGGGATCTCCTGATGGATACCCTGCCATAACCAGCGGGCCACATTTTCTGCGGTCGGATTCTCCAACCCATCTATCTCATTCAGCAGATGATGGTCCAATTGATCTACCAACGGCTTAACAACCGATTTCAGGTCCTTAAAATCAATTACCCAGCCTTCACCTGTAACGACGGGACCCGATACAAAAACGGCAAGATGGTAGGTATGGCCGTGTAACTTACGGCAGCGATGCCCTTCCGGTACGTTTGGCAGAAAATGGGCAGCATCGAATGTAAATTGTTTGTATATGGTCATAGATCGTTTTTATCAGCGCCATCCGGTGGATCGCACCACCCCAAAATTACAGCGAAACCCTTATCCTGAAAATGCGCAGGATCAAAAAATTTCCTGATCGCACCACCGGATTTTGTAGCGGAAAACAACCCGGGTAACCGACGCAGGATCACGCCAAAATATGACCCGCATCACTTTTTCCGCCGCGGTCAATGCCCAACTTTACAGCAACAAAACAAGCGTATAACAGCATGAAAACAATTGTGATCGCTACCGATTTTTCAGAAGGTTCAAAAGATGCGGCCCGTTACGGCTATCACCTGGCAGCGCAAGTCCGTTCAAATGTCCAGTTATGCCACGCTATCATCATACCAGCGGAGATCCCGCAGGCAGGCATGATGCTTTGGCAGGATGAAGAATATGAATTACTGCTGGAGGACAGCGCAACGGCGCTGCACGATTTCAAGGAAGCCCTTGATTATTCCTTACCGGAAAGTGGTTTTCGCCCGGTTGTGAGTTGCAGGAGCCAGCCCGGTATCGTAGCCGATGTCGTTAAAGGTTTGGCCGCAACCACGGACTGTGAACTGATCGTCAGCGGCAGCCACCAGGGCGGCGTATTCAGCGACCTGCTGTTAGGCAACCATGCTTCCAACCTGATCGACAGCGCGGAAAAACCGGTATTGCTGGTCGCACCGCGCACAGAATTCCGCCGGGTTAAAAAGATCGCCTTCGCCACTGAATTTGAAGACCCGGAAAACGATCTTCAGCATATTTATCAACTGGTATATTGGGCCAGGCAACTAAACGCGGAAGTGCTGCTCGTGCATACCTGTAATGAACCTCACGAAAGCCCCGCTTTAAAGGAAAAGATCGCCGATTATCTGGTAGGTATATCCAATAAAGCCGACTACCCCAATATCTATTACCGCTTGATCCGCAATGATCGGGTCGAAGAGGGCCTGGACTGGATCTGTGATAACGGCCAGGTGGATATGCTGGCCATGGTGCACCAACACCGCAACCTTTTCGGCGAACTGTTCGCCCACAGCCATACGAAACAAATGGCTGGCCACCTGCAGTTGCCGCTGCTGGTATTTCCCGGGACCAGATCCTAATATTAAAAAATTACTGCCATGAACAACTTACCACCGGATACCGAACTGAAAACAGAATTGCAGGAATTGTACATCCTGGCCCGCCACTGGCAGGACGACATCTCCTTTTTAGAAGATGAAGCCCGTTTCTTCCGAAACATCCTGTTGAAATTTGATACCACCCCGGCGGAAAGTATGGAATCAGTGGCAAAATTCCGCCAAAAGATCGAAGGACAGGAGAACCAGCTGGTCACCTTAAAATGCGCAGTTCCGGAATTCCTGCTTTTCCTGGAACCTTATATCGGCGACAATAAAAAGTCGATGGACCTGAGCTTCCTCGAACGCTGTAATGACCTGCAGAACGGTCTGACCGCCTTATTCGCTGGCATTAAAAAGACCAAGAAAGAACTTTTCGCCTATGCCGAACGGTCATGGCGGGTAATTTGACTACCGCACAATCCTGAATGGCATGAAGACAATAGCCGTATTGACCGATCAAAGTGCCGGCTCACATATTGCCGCGCGTTATGCACTGCACCTAGCCAAAAAGATGAAGGCCAATGTCCTGTTATTTAATCTGACTCGGGTGGCGGCAAGGGTTCTGCAGCTGCAGACAGCCGGCGGAAAACCGGAAATGGAGGAAGCCGAAGACAACGGCCTGGTAGCCTACACGTTGCAACTGGAACAGGAGTTGATCGCCAGCTCTTTTGCCGGCACCGCCTTGCCGGAGATCAGCTTCAATACCCGGCACACCGAACTGGTGGATATCATGACCGCGATTGATGCGCGCGCCGATATCGCCATGGTGGTGTGCGGTGTGCCTGACCTGCAAGAACTGGCGGATTACATATTGGGCGATACCTGCAGCCGGATCATTGACTGGGCCAGGATACCGGTAATGGTCGTGCCTCGTGGTACAGTACGGATGAACCCGGAAAAGATCGCTTATGCAGCCACCCTGAAAGACGAAGATATTCAAAGCATCGGCGAATTAGGCAACCTAATGGAGGCTTTCGCCGCCGAATTAATGGTTGCCCACCTATGGGGAACGCAACCGGATCAGGATGTAAAGGCGAAGGAGCAGGTGCTGAATAACGCGCTTTATCGTAACCTGAACTGCGGTGGGGTTTATTTCCGCAGCATCGATGATAGCCAGCCTGTCCGCGATTGGAAATGGCTGAAGGCAAATAAGCGGACAGATATCCTGGCGCTGATGCTGCGTCCGAAAGAACAAATGAAAAGCTTTTTCAAACGCGGCCAGAATCGCGAAGTGCCCTATCATATCACCGTTCCGGTGATCATTATGCCGAAACGCCCCTAACAAAAATAGTTCTAACAAAAAGGCCGCCCCTTTCGCAGGAGCGGCCTTTTCTTTTGGGGTGGCTTCAGACCTCGATCTGGTTCAGTTCCAGTTCTGACAGGTACAGTTCGCTTACCCATTCCTGGATCAGTTGCGAGTTCTGGTCGGCCTGCCTGCTGAACAAGTCCCGGTAATAACTGATCCCTTCCTGTAGCTGTGCCTTAAATTTGGTCAGCTGTTTTTGTTTTTTATCTGTAAGACCCTTCAACTGTGCCTGCAGGTCGGTCTTCAGGTAATCGATATATAAATTCAGCTCCTTGATGAACATATGCGGGCGTTTGATCTTACCCAATAAGTCAAGCTCACCATAAATATGCCGCACCATTTCTTCCAGCGAATAGATCCGGGAAAAATAAGCCAAGTTCGGTCCCGGGCAGATCGCTACCGCTTTATTCTCACGTGATTTTAACAGGTCATATTTCAAATAGGCGGAAGCGCAAAGCCCCTCGCATAAACAGATCTTCTCTGTGATGGTCCGGTATTGCTGCTCATATTCGGGTTCGCTGAGTTCCAGCGTAGCTAATTGCTTTAGCTTCAGGTTTTGGTATTCCCGGGAAGCTGTACAAATGGGCTGTTCCGTGAATTCGGTATTGGTACATAAATATTTCTTGGTGCAGGGACTGCCCGGACGGTTATTTTCAAGGCGCTTCAATCGCTGTGCCTCGGCCGTGCTTTGTTTAAAATTATTGAACAGGATACCCAATGGGGAGGCCCCGCTCACATAAAACTCTTCTTCTCCGGCATGTTCCAGCTGCTGTAGGGTGGCTGCATCTACGTTGGTCACTTCCGGCACCAACAGAAAGGGACTTCCCCAACCAGTGGCATCTACCTCGTAATGTTGCAGCAGGAAGTGATTCTCACCAGCAGTGCCGATACCGCCTTGAACACTTAGACGCTGCTGGGGTGCAGCCTCAATAGTAATGCCTTTTTCCAACAACGCAGCCTGGTAGCTCATAAACAGCTCCGCGACCATTCTCTGCCGCTTTTGCTTGAACTCTTCCAGGATAGGGCCCAGTAAAAAGCCTTCGGTCGCGAAAGCGTGACCGCCGCAATTCAAACCGGACTCCACGCGGAACTCGGAAACCCAGATCCCCTTTTTCGCCAGGAACTTGGCCTGGATAAATGCGGAACGGAAATCGCTCACTTTCAAAGTCACCTTTTTGGGGAGTTTACCTTCCGCATCCGGCAGAAAACAGTTAAAGGATTCCAGGTAACTATAAAGGCGAGGGTTCATTCCTGCCGAAAGGATTACGGAGGAAGCCAGCCGGCTTTCCGCAAAACCGCGGAGCGCCGCCAGTGCGTCGGTGAAATGGTCGCCCAAGGCCTGGCCATCGGCTGCATAATTCATCTTGTCTACCTTCGACATAATGTTGACATCGATAGCGCCGGGCTTCATCTCGCTTTTCAGCAGGTCCAGGAAGTACCGGCGCTGCTGCGGGTCCTTAAATTCCTGCATCAATTCAAAACCCTGTCGCAACCGCGCATCTTCCGGCAGCAGCTCAAAATAACGGCACAGGTCGTTCCCGGGTTCGAAAGGCAATTCCAGCAAAGCTGAAAATTGTCTGTCCACCTGCTGGGCAACGAGGTCAAGATAGGCAGTGATCCGCCTGGCCCGCGCATCAGGTTCCTTTTTACCGATAGGGTCGAAAGTTTCACCGCATTCGGCGGCATGATAGATACGCATTCTTTCGATCAGCTCGTCATCGACGATCGACATCACGGAGGAGATGCCATAGCGGGCAACTTTCAGCGGGGTATCTATAGAATAGCCGAGTCCTAAGACCGGTATGTGAAATGTATGGCTCATAATCGTTGAGATTTGTGTTAAGATTTATTAGCGGGTTCAACCGGCCGCTGCCGGAGTTCTTCTTCATTCCGGATAGCGGCCGGGAAAAGGATATTATTTTCCAGGTGCAGGTGCATCTGCAGGTCATCTTCGAATTCCTGCAACATTTTATAAAGGATGCGGAAGCCATGCGTGACATAGTTCGGAGCGCGGTAGCTGTTGGACAGTTTTCGTATCCGGGAAAAAGCGTCATAGATCCGCTCATGGGCAGCCTCCATCGAATAAATAAGCGGCTTTAACGCGACTTGCGCAAGTGCGGCCAGCTGCCTGCCTGACTTCAGCGCATAAGCCAGATCGGTCAGATAGGGAAATAGAATTTCTTCCTCCTGTTTCATATTGGTGGTCAGTCCTTCCGCGACCTGCTTTACCAGGGAATGTACTTCATGCAATTCAGGATACCTTGCGCCATAGAAACGCGCGATCTTCTCACTTGTCTCCAACAGAAAAGGCAGGTTGGCCCGGACATAACCGTGATGCAGGTTAACCAAGTATTTACAAAAAAAGCCGGTGTCCCAGTGCAGGAAATCCATGGCCGGATATGCCGTCGCCGCCAGATCACCGTTTAACCTCGTCAGGACCACGTCAAGGTTCATATCCATCTCCTCGCAGGCCTCGGCAAGGGGACGGTCACCACCGCAGCTGAAGTCTATGCCCAATTCTTTAAACACGGCAGCCTTTCGGGGGTCCACGATAACGATCCTGCCAATACTTTCCTCAAGGTCCCGGCGATCTCGCTTGCCAACCTTCACCTGCCAGACCTCCGGCCCGCTTTCCAGCGGCTTCCAGCTGAAACCCCTGCCCGTATGTTCGAGCAGGCGGAAATACAGCGGTCTGGGGTCCCGGTCATGATTCAATACCAGATGCCCGCCCAGCGGCAGACCCCCGAATTTTTCCAGCAGCACAGCGCTTTTCCGGCTTTCCTCAACAAGGCTGATATCTAATATCTCTGGTATGTTCATTCACGGTAGTTAATTGGCAAATTTATCCCAGGTGGCACACTCAGAAAATGATGACTGTCACTAATTGGCGCCGCATAGGTCATGAAAATGATTACCCCCTTACATTTGCAGCAACTGATCTTATAATTACCGGGAACAGGTCCCTGGCCTGCCCCGGTGTTATAAGTACTCTCCGGTTTTTCCTCCGGTTCCCGAAATTATCAGCTCATTTTATCAGGTAAAGCATATAAATATGGCTTTATCGGTCATTGGTCATCATTTTTTAAAAAAGTGACGCGGATCACATTTTGCACCGACGGCGGTCATTCTCCCGGTTCCCGGTAAGCTGCATTTTTGAACCATTAAAACATGAAAATGACAGGAATCCTAACAGCGGTAAAAACCAACTGCTATCACTGCGGTGATGAATGCGAACCAAACCTGTACCCGGCCGACAATAAACAATTCTGCTGTCAGGGTTGTGAGAACGTATACCAGATACTGTCTGGCAGCGGGCTGTGCAGTTATTACCAGTACAATGATCACCCCGGTGCTACCCGCGATAAACTCAACAAGCGCTTTGAATACCTGGATGAACAGTCTATCCTTAACGAGTTATTGGATTTTCATGATGAGCGCATATCAATCATCACTTTATATATCCCGCATATCCATTGCAGTTCCTGCCTCTGGCTGCTGGAACAACTTAACCGCTTCAATCCCGGCATCCATTATGCCCGGGTCGATTTCCTCAAAAAGCGACTGGTGGTCAGGTTCGATCACCAAAAGATCAGCCTGCGTGGCGTGGTCGAGCTGCTTTTTGACATCGGCTATGAACCGCTGATCAGCCTGCAGGACATCATTAAAAAACAGCAAAGGACCGAAAAGGGTAACCTGGTACAGCGGATCGCGGTCGCGGGATTCTGCTTCGGCAATGTCATGCTGCTCAGTTTCCCGGAATACTTTGGCCTTTCAGGCTTTGAACAGAACTTCCGCCATTTCTTTGGCTATATCAACCTGGCCTTTACCTTGCCGGTCGTGTTTTTCAGCGGCCGGGAATATTTTACTTCCGCCTGGAATAACCTGAAAAAAAAAGTCCTGAACATCGATTTTCCGCTGGCTCTCGGTATCGCCGTCCTGTTTATCAGGACTACAGCCGAAGTGCTGACCCATACCGGAGCCGGGTTCGCAGACACGCTCTGCGGACTGGTTTTCTTCCTGCTGTTCGGCAAATTCGTTCAGCAAAAGACCTATCACCATATATCCTTTGAACGCGATTACCGTTCGTTTTTCCCGGTAGCGGTTCAAACGCTGGAAAACGGTATGGAGAAACCGCTGCCCTTAGCAGTACTGCGCCCGGGGCACCGTATCCTGATCCGCCACAACGAGATCATTCCCGCCGATGCCATTTTATTAAAAGGTCCGGCCCTGATCGATTTTAGTTTTGTGACCGGGGAATCCGTACCTGTAGGCAAGACCCTGGGGGAGATCATTTATGCCGGCGGTCGCCAAACCAGTGAATCTATTGAACTGGAGGTCATCAAGCCGGTTTCTCAAAGCTACCTGACCCAGCTCTGGAACAATGAAGCCTTTACCCGCAAGCGGGATAACCGGATGCGGACCTTTAATGAAACGGTAAGTAAATATTTTACGGTCATCCTGATCGTCATCGCCTTTTCGGCCCTGCTGGCATGGGGGTTTACGGACCTGCGCCGCGGAATCGACGCCTTTACCGCCGTGCTGATAGTGGCCTGCCCCTGTGCGCTGGCTTTAAGCACGCCATTTACCATGTCGGCCGCACTTAGCATTTTCGACCGTAACCTTTTTTACCTGAAGAACACCTCGGTGGTGGAGCAATTGGCAAAGATCGATACCCTGGTACTGGACAAGACCGGCACCATCACTACGGGCAATACCCGGAACGCCGAGTTGCAGAGCCAGCTCAATGATGACCAAATCAGGCAGATCTATAGTGCCTGCGCCAACTCCATGCACCCGCTTTCCCGGATGATCTGCCGATATTTCGGGGAACAGGAACGATTACCGGTAAGTGATTATACCGAAACACCCGGACAGGGCATCACGGCCAGGGTAAAGGGCAGCGAGTTACGCATCGGTAGCGGCAAACTGCTGTTCGGCAACTATCACGAAACTGCCGATATGACCCGTGTACATCTGATGATTGATGGCGAGTACCTAGGTTATTTTGGTTTTAAACACGAATATCGCGAGGGAATGGAACAGGTCAGCGCACTCGAACCGGAATATCAGCTCTATCTGTTGTCCGGCGACCAGGACCAGGAAAGACGCGAGCTGCTCCGGTATTTTAGGGACAGCAGCCATATGCGTTTCGGCCAGTCGCCGCAGCAAAAGCTCGACTTTATAGCGGAACTCCAGCAACAAGGCAAAAAAGTCATGATGCTGGGCGACGGCCTGAATGATTCCGGCGCCTTACGCCAGAGCGATCTTGGGGTAGCCGTGACTGACAATGTCAATAACTTTTCACCGGGAAGTGACGCCATCCTCGATGGCCGCTCCTTTGACAAATTACCGGCCTTCCTGAGATTTTCTAAAGATACCGTGGTGATCATCCATCTGTCTTTCCTGATCTCCCTGACCTATAATATGATCGGCTTATCCTATGCGGTAACCGGGAAACTATCACCGCTCATCGCGGCGGTATTAATGCCGCTAAGCACCGCGACCATTATTTCCTTTACTACCCTGGCCACTCACTTTACCGCAAAAAGGAGGAAACTGTTATGAGTATCATATATTTCCTGATTGGCAGCAGCGTTTTGCTGGCGCTCGTTTTCCTCGGCGCTTTTTTCTGGGCACAGCGAACCGGCCAGAACGATGACCTCTACACACCGTCCATGCGGATCCTGCTGGAAGATGAACAACCTGAAGAGAAAAAAAGTGACCGAAATCAAATTTAAAAACAACTGTCATCATTCCGTCACTCCACACCCCTTAATAGTTTTACACCCATAAAAAGACAATATTTTATGCAGCCGGATAAATTTTATTATGACAACAAGATCGTCCGAAATTTTGGTATCGCAACCGTAATTTGGGGCATTATCGGCATGACCGTGGGGCTGATCGCAGCCATACAGTTATACCACCCAGCAGCCAATATGGGTAACCAGTATACGACCTTCGGGCGTATCAGGCCCCTGCACACCAACGCCGTTATCTTTGCCTTCGTCGGCAATGCCATATTCATGGGCGTGTATTATTCCCTGCAGCGTTTGCTCAAGGCACGTATGTTTAGCGACGTACTCAGCCAGATCCATTTCTGGGGCTGGCAGCTGATCATCCTTTCTGCTGTGGCTACCCTACCATTAGGTATCACCACTTCGCACGAATATGCGGAACTGGAATGGCCGATTGATATCGCCATTACAATCATATGGGTAGTATTCGGCTGGAACATGTTCGGAACTATTTTCAAACGCCGCGAAAGGCATTTATACGTAGCCATATGGTTCTACATCGCCACCTTTGTGACCATCGCCGTGCTGCACATCGTGAATTCTTTCGAATTACCGGTGGGCTGGTTAAAAAGCTATATGGTATTCGCCGGCGTCCAGGATGCCCTGGTGCAATGGTGGTACGGGCACAATGCGGTAGCGTTCTTCCTGACAACGCCTTACCTGGGCATGATGTATTACTTCCTGCCCAAAATGGCTAACCGCCCGATCTATTCCTACAAACTGAGTATCCTTCACTTCTGGGCTTTGATCTTTATTTATATCTGGGCCGGTCCTCACCATTTATTATATACAACCTTACCGGGCTGGGCACAGTCCCTTGGTGTGGCCTTTTCTATCATGCTCATCGCTCCAAGCTGGGGTGGTATGATCAACGGTCTGCTGACCCTGCGCGGCGCCTGGGATAAAGTGCGTGACGATGTGGTGCTGAAATTTATGGTCGTAGGTTTGACCGCCTATGGCATGGCCACCTTTGAGGGCCCGATGCTTTCGCTGAAACAGGTGAACGCCATCGGCCACTTTACGGACTGGATCATCGCACACGTTCACGTAGGTGCCTTGGGCTGGAATGGCTTCCTGACCTTCGCCATCCTGTACTGGCTGATACCGCGTATCTACAAGACCGAGCTGTTCTCTAAAAAACTCGCCGCCTTCCATTTCTGGATCGGCACACTGGGTATCATTTTTTATGCCGTACCAATGTATTGGGCCGGATTTACCCAGGGTTTGATGCTGAAAGAGTTCACGCCGGAAGGCATGCTTAAATACCCTAACTTCCTGGAAACCACCATGCGCATTCTTCCGATGCACGTGATGCGCTCCATTGGTGGTACTTTATACTTGACCGGGGTGATCGTCATGGCCTATAACCTGGTGCGTACTGCGCTGTCAGGGAAACTGGCTGCCAACGAAGCTGCTCAGGCCATGCCATTGGAGCCTATACAAAAAGTCAATGCGGGTCAGGAAACCTGGCACCGTGTGCTGGAACGCCGCCCGATCCAATTGATGATCGCTTCCCTGCTGGTGATCCTGGCAGGTACCTTTGTCGAGCTGATGCCGACGCTGACCATATCAGCGAACATTCCGACGATTGCCAGCGTCAAACCTTATACACCGTTGGAACTGGAGGGACGCGACCTGTATATCCGTGAGGGCTGTTCCAACTGTCACTCGCAGACCATCCGTCCATTCCGGTCGGAGACAGAACGATACGGGGAATACAGCAAAGCCGGGGAATTCGTCTATGACCACCCCTTCCTGTGGGGTTCCAAACGTACCGGACCCGACCTGGCCCGTATCGGAGGCAAATACGGCAATGCCTGGCACTATAATCACCTAATGGACCCACGTCTGATGTCACCGGGCAGTATTATGCCGAACTATGACTGGCTGATCTCGCAGAACCTAGACACCAGCCTGACAGCCGCCAAGATCCGCGCCATGCAGAAACTTGGCGTTCCTTACCCCGCAGGTTATGATAAGCAGGCCAACAGCGACCTGGACAAACAGGCCAAAGAGATCGCCGACAACCTGCAAGCAGATCATATTAAAGTAAAAAGCAATAAAGAGATAGTTGCCATCATTGCCTACCTGCAGCGTTTGGGAACCGATATTAAAGCCAATAAATAAAACCATGTTTAAGCAATTCACCGAACACCTTTCAGGAAACCAGATCTATTTGCTGGCCTCTTTATGGATTTTCCTGGTATTTTTTATCGTTGTAACCGTTCTCCTGGTCCGCATCAGGAAAGCGCACGTCAACTATATGGGTGAGCTTCCACTGGAAGACAACCTGATCAACTCACCACAAAACAGCCAGCCATGAAAAAGATTAGCATCCTGATCTTAACCCTTTCAGCCCCGCTGTTAACCATGGCCGAACCGAACAAAGAAAGCGGCGGCATGCTATCGGGGGAAACCCAGAATTTGATCGGCTATTGGCTTATCGGCATCATGCTGTTCCTGTTCCTGATCGTCGTACTGTTACAGGTGCGAATCATCAAGATCATGTCCCGTATCATCTTTAAATATCAGGGCACGAGCGAAGATGAGATAATTCGCGCAGAGCAGGCGGCCAAAGCGTCTAAAACGACTGTCAAGCCCAAAAACGAAGTATTGTTGAAACTGATGTCCCTGAAACCGATGTCGGAAGAGAAATCGCTCCTGATCGAACATGATTACGACGGGATCCAGGAACTAAATAACCCGACCCCGGCCTGGTTTATGTGGCTCTTTTATGGCACCATCGTGTTTGCCGTTTGCTATATTTTGATCTACCACGTGTTCAATTTGGCACCACTGCAGTACCAGGAGTACCGGAACGAAATGGCACAGGCCGATATTGCCAAGAAAGAATACCTGAGCAAAGCCGCCAACCGCGTCGATGAAAACACAGTAAAGCTGGTCCATGACCCGGCGGTAATCGCTGCGGGTGAGGCTATCTTCAAAACCACCTGCGCCGCCTGCCATGGTGATCACGCGCAGGGTAACATAGGGCCAAATCTGACAGATGATTACTGGTTGCATGGCGGTAAGATCAATGAGATATTCAAGACCATCAAATACGGTTTCGCCGCCAAGGGAATGCCGAACTGGGAAAAACAGTTGTCGCCGAAGCAGATCTCCGACGTAGCCAACTTTATCAAATCTATACACGGATCTAACCCGGCTAACCCGAAAGCGCCGCAAGGCGAAAAAGAGATTCCGGAAGAACCACAAAAAACGGCAGCCAAATAACATGACAACAGACGTATCAGCGGAGGTACAGGAGGGAAAGAGAAAGTGGATGTATCCGCTGATCCGCCAAGGTAGGTTCTATCGCTGGCGCAGTTACCTGAGCTATGTGTATCTGATTTTCTTTTTTTCAGGACCGTTTATCAGGATCGGGGGGCAACCCCTGCTGCTGCTCAACTTTATGGACCGGCAGTTCGTGATCCTGGGGCAGGCCTTCTGGCCGCAGGATATCTTCCTGTTCGTGCTGGCCTCTCTTATTTTTCTGGTGTGCGTGGTGCTGTTTACCATTGCCTTTGGCCGTATCTTTTGCGGCTGGATATGCCCGCAGACTATTTTTATGGAAATGGTGTTCAGGCGGATCGAAGTTTGGATCGAGGGAGAACCGTCAGCCCGGAAAAAACTGGACGCCGGTCCCTGGACCACGCAAAAGATATGGAAGAAATCTCTAAAACACGTGATCTTCGTGTTCATTTCGTTCCTTATCGCCAATACGTTCCTGGCATACCTTATCGGTAGTCCGGCACTATTACGCATCATTACCGAACCCCTTGCCCAACACCTTACCGGTTTTATCAGCATTTGGGTGTTTACCGTCGTGTTTTACCTGGTGTACACCCAAGTGCGCGAGATCGTTTGTACGCTCATCTGTCCTTATGGGCGCTTGCAAACCGTCCTGATCGATCAGCATACGCTGATAGTTGCTTATGACGAGGTGCGCGGTGAACCCCGGGGCAAACTACAGAAAAACGTGGATCAGCTCAGTCTGCATGGTGACTGCGTCGACTGCGGCCTTTGCGTGGCGGTTTGCCCCACAGGTATAGACATTCGTAAAGGAACACAGCTGGAATGTATCAACTGCACAGCTTGTATCGATGCCTGCGACCAGGTCATGGATAAGATCCATAAACCACGAAATCTCATCGGCTATTTTTCGGAGAACATGATCCATGCCAAGGAGAAACCTTCGTTCACGATACGGATGAAAGCTTATGCGGCGGTGATCACCATCCTATTCGGCGTGCTGGGTTACTTTGTTTTCAGCCGCAGTGATATGGATATGACCGTACTGCGCGGGGCCGGCATGCTTTACCAGGAGCAGCCCGGCGGCATGATCAGTAACATATATAATGCAGAGATCATCAATAAGACTAATCATGACCGGACGATCCGCATTACTGCCGATAATCCTGATGCCTGTATCAAATATATCCAGGCACCCACAACTGTGGCCAAAGGCGGGATGGTGAAGACCATGTTCTTTGTCATGATTCCGGCACGGCACATACACACCGCTAAAACCGATATTCAACTGAAACTGATTTTTAACAACCGGGTACTACAAACGGTGAAGACCACTTTTGTAGGACCACCAAATGATTAAAATATGAACTGGGGAAAAGGACTGATCACCGGTATGATCATTTTTATGCTGTTTATCTCTGCCATGGGTGTCCGGATGTTTATGGTACCGGGTGACGACTACGATCACCAATATTATGAAAAGGGACTGACCTTCAACCGGGATTATGACCGGGAAAAGCAGGTAATGACCGATCAGGCTACGCCTGTTATAGAACAGGTTGGCCAAACACTGGCCCTGACATTTAAAACGCCGCTGACCGGTTCGATCCGTTTTGAGCGGCCATCGGACCAGCGGCAGGACCGTTCGTTCCCCTTAGCGCCAGATGCAAAGAACAAAGTAGTATTGCCCATAGCTAAACTCGCTACCGGCAAATGGCAACTGACCATAAACTGGCAGCACGGGGGCAAAAACTATTTATATCACCAGGAGATCACCATTCAATGAGTACCACCGAGATCGCTTTTTTTATCGGCCTGTTCGGCAGCGTGCATTGCGTTGGGATGTGCGGACCATTGGCATTTTCCATCCCATCCTTCCATGCCCGGTGGTGGAGAGTGATCCTGGACAAGGTTATCTACAACATAGGACGGCTCCTTTCTTATACACTGCTGGGCTTTTTGATCGGCTTGCTGGGGCGGCAGCTCTGGTTGCTGGGTTTGCAGCAGGGGGTCAGCATTATCAGTGGTTTGCTGATCATGGGCGCAGGATTTTCGCGTATCCTGAAGATCCGTTTCAGTTTAAACCGGCGCTTACAGGCGCTCCTTCAGCCAATGAATAAATTGATCACCTGTGCATTGCAACACCAGGCCGGTCACCTGATCGTTGGTATTCTCAACGGTTTTCTGCCGTGCGGATTTGTATACGTCGCGCTGGTAGGCGCCGTCAATACCGGTACACCTGCGGCTTCTGCCGCTTATATGTTCTGGTTCGGGGCAGGCACCTTTCCACTAATGCTGGCGGCTACAATCAGTACCGGATTTGTCGGGCCTGTCCTGCGCCACCGAATCAACAAGGGCATCCCTTACCTAATGGTTTGCCTGGGGATCTGGTTCACCATGCGCGGACTTGCCCTGGATATTCCTTATCTCAGTCCTGCCAAACAGGATAGCGGCGTGACCGTCTGCCAATAAAGTGGAACAACAAGGAATTAAAATGTTAAAACATTTAGAGGGCAAGCGGACGTTTAAACACAACTTCAAACTCGTTACTTTACTGAAAATGACAGGTGTAGGAAAGTGACAGCAATCATTTTTTACAAGTGTTTTGGTCATGGTTCCCGCAGGAGCTTACCGTGATATTTGTTTCATAAAAACTATCAGATCATGGAACAAACGATAAGCGCCAACCGCTGGCAAACCCAACGCGGACAAAAGATCAATCTACATACTCTGCACCAAAAATTTAATAATTTCAGCGATAGCCAGGCCGGTAACCGAACCGCGTGGTTTCTGTTCGCGCTGGTTTTCCAGGGCGTATTGTTTCTGCCGCTGCCAGCAGTACTGATCTATTATTATGATGCCCCCGTGGCTGTATTGGCCGTGACCCTCGGGCTGTTCTTTGCCAATATCATTGCGGGCATGGGCGGTGCCAGCATACGCACCCTGCTGGGTTTTTTTGCTGCCGGCCTGGTGACAAATGTGCTGATGTTCATTTTATTTCTCTTGTAAAAAATATACGTTATGATACCAAAAACCATGAAAGCTGCGGTGATCCGGGAATTCGGACAACCACTTCAAATTGAAGAAGTACCTGTTAAGATGCCCATAGATGACCAGATCCTGGTCCGCGTGATGGCTTGCGGCGTATGCCATACCGACCTTCATGCCTGTAATGGAGATTGGCCGGTAAAACCCAACCTGCCGCTGATTCCCGGCCATGAGGCCATCGGCTATGTGGCAGCTATCGGTGCCCGCGTTACCGGCGTCAAAGAAGGTGACATTGTCGGTGTTCCCTGGCTGCACAGCGCCTGCGGCTGTTGTGAATTTTGTATCACCGGCTGGGAAACCCTTTGCGGTACGCAGCAAAACGGCGGCTACAGCGTTGATGGTGGATTTGCTGAATACGTACTAGCGGACTCGCGCTATGTGGCCCATTTTCCGGAGGGTATTGACTTCGCTGAAATGGCGCCGATCATCTGTGCTGGTGTAACCGTTTATAAAGGATTGAAGGAAACCGAAGTGAAACCCGGTGAGTGGGTAGCTATTTCCGGCGTCGGAGGCTTGGGCCATTTGGCGGTTCAATACGCCAAGGCTATGGGCATGCATGTGGCAGCGATCGACGTATCCGACGAAAAGCTGGCGCTGGCCCGCCAGTTGGGTGCCGACTTGACCGTTAATGCACTGAATGGAAATCCGGGTGCCTATTTGCAAAAGCAAGTCGGCGGCATGCATGGCGTGCTGGTGACCGCCGTGTCACCGATTGCCATTGAACAGGGCATTTCTGCCCTGCGCCGTAAAGGCACTATCGCCCTGAACGGCCTGCCCAAAGGCAGCTTTGACCTTTCCATATTTGATACCGTGCTGAACCGTTACACCGTGCGCGGCTCAATAGTGGGTACCCGCAAGGATATGCAGGAAGCCGTGGCATTTGCCGTGGAAGGCAAGGTGAAAGCAACCATTCATAAAGCCAGGCTGGAAGACATCAATGACGTTTTTGACAAGATGAAAGCAGGGAAGATCGATGGTCGAATTGTGCTGGAGATAGGTCAGCCCTGAATTCCATAATATGGGAGAGGTATTTATTGGCAACCTCAGGACCTGATAGGCCCTCGGTTCGGGATGACAGGAATTACCTGGCTGAATTTTAATGGATCCCCGGATGATTAACATCTCGCCGCTGGCGTGCCTTGCTTTTGCTTGTCCGGAGCATCATTGTGTCCTTTCGGAGACCCCGCCCCGCTAAGCTTTAGCAGCATATCTGGGGGCAGGAACTTGGCTCAGTTCGTCCTTTGCAACGGATTGCCTGAAGACGATAGAAGATATCGGCCAGGAATATTTAGCTTACTTCGGCATGGAAGGTGGAGCGCAGAAGCAGTTGACCGTATGGCTAAAATACAGCCCGGCCCCGAGCTTTTTTCTGCTTAGATCGCCATGCTGAATAACCGGGTAGCCGGCTTGTCCGCCCAAAGACGGGTATCAAAGCATAAACAGATATTTCTTAAAAAATGCTTGCCAATTTCCGTAACCCGCAGGCCGTGCTCGGACAAGCTAACCAGCCCATCCTCTTCGAGCGGCTCCAGCCTTTTCAACGCTTCGGATAGTTCGCCGGCAATCAGTGCAGCATTCCAGCCGGTGTACTGTTTGCACATAATATCGAGAATATGGCGGCGGATCTGCAGATCATCATTGCTCAGGACATGCCCCTTAAATACCGGCAATTCTCCCTGGTTGACCAAGGACAAATATTCCTCCAATGTTTTGACATTTTGGGCGAAGGCATACCAGCTATCGCTGATCGAAGAGACGCCTAATCCGACTAGCAGTTGAGTATGCTGCTCGGTATAACCCATAAAGTTGCGGTGCAGCCGACCACCCATTTCAGCGGCGAACAGCGCGTCAGCAGGCAGGGCAAAATGGTCCATCCCGATCTCATGGTAGCCGTAACTCAGCAACAAGCTGCGCCCGATCTCTTGCAGCTTACTTTTTTCTTCCGGTGTAGGAAGGTCCGCTTCCGTAAAACGGCGCTGACCCGGTTTTATCCAGGGCACATGGGCATAACTGTAAAAAGCGATGCGGTCAGGTTTCAGCCCGGCCACGATATTCATGGTATTGATCAGCCCTTCCAGGTTCTGATGCGGCAGGCCGTAGATCAGGTCGAAATTGATGGACGTGTAACCAATACTGCGGGCCTGTGTGGTCACCGTCCGTACCTGCTCTACACTTTGGTGCCGGTTGATAATGAACTGTACTCGCGGATCAAAATCCTGTATACCCAGGCTGAGCCTGCGAAAACCCAGATCAAATAGTGTCTGTAAGTGATTCGCTGTCGTGTTGCCCGGATGGGCCTCAAAGCTAAACTCTGCCTGCGGATGAATCCAGGCATGATTCAAAATTCCGCTGATCAGCAACCGTAGATTTTCCGGGCTGAAGAAAGTAGGTGTGCCGCCACCGAGGTGCAATTCCCGGATAATCGGTATATCGCCAAATAGTTGCAGGTACAGCGCCCATTCTTTGAGTACCGCATCAATATAAGGTTCTTCTACCCTGTGATTTTTGGTGATGCGGGTATTGCAGCCGCAATAGGTACAAAGGCTTTCACAGAAAGGCAGGTGTATATATAAGCTGATACCGGACCCGGAATTGCTTTCCTCAAAGGAAAAGCGCACGGAGTCTTCCCAGCTTGTACAGTCAAAAGTGGTCCCGTCCCAATAAGGCATTGTTGGGTAACTGGTATATCGGGGCACGGGCACATTGTATTTATCGGCTAGTGCATTATACTTTTCTTCCATTATCAGTGCTTTAATTCGGAAACCCCTTCTTGTACAACAAGGTTAGTTTTGCAGATTTGGCCGCAGGCACAGGATTTGCCCACACATTTATTTTGCTGCCAAAGGTCCAGGCTGCGGATGGTCTGGTCAGCGATCTGCTGGAGCGCTTCCTTAGTCAGGTAAGCCTGGTGCGGGGTAACGAGCACATTGACGTGTTGGAGCAACTGTAACAGTAACGAATCTTTGACAGGATCGTTACTGTGGTTCTCGAAGAATAACCCTTTTTCGAATTCATAAACATCCAGACCGAGGTAGCCGATCTTTCTTTCTTCCAATGCGGCCAGTACATCAGCTGTTTGCAGCAACTGCCCGCGGGAGGTGTTGATCAGCATCACGCCCGGCTTCATCAGCTGTAACGAGGCACTATTGATTAGGTAACGGGTTTCATCCGTTAATGGTACATGAATAGAAATGATATCCGACTGTCGGTAAAGCTGCTCCAGGGAAACAGGCTTGACATACCGGAAGTTACGCGGGAACTTTTCATCATAAGCGATCAGCTGGCAGCCTAAGCCATGATAGATGGATGCAGTCGCCTGCCCGGTGTTGCCCATGCCGATGATGCCAACGGTCTTGCCTGCAAAATTAAAGCCGACGAGGTCATCATTGCGGAAATCAAAATCATGGGCGTGATGGTCGGCTTTAACGATCTGTCGGTTCAGCGCGAAGGCAAGTGCTACGGCATGTTCCGCGATCGCCTGGGGCGAATAGGACGGCACACTGGCCAGCTTGATGCCAAAGGCCGCCGCGGCCGCTTTGTCAATATGATCCGTACCTGCCGAGCGCGTAACGATATAACGTACCCCCAGACAGGCCAGCTTCTCCACCACCGGTGCAGAAACATCGTCGTTGGTAAACACGATCACCGCATCCTTGCCACTGGCATACAGTGCTGTATCAATAGACAGGGGGTTGGATATCAGGGTGATATCGTGCTTCTTCTGGTTAGCCTTTGCCAGGTATTCTTTTTCAAACGGCTTAATACTGAATGCGACTGCTTTCATCGATTTGTTTATTTCAAACAAAATTACCCGAATGTAGCACCCGTGGGAATGAGCGGAGTCAACTCAAAATATGATGTGTATCAGTTTTTCATTTTAGCCAGTTTCTCTGGTTCCAGGACCGTGATCAGGCTGCCTTTCTTCTCGATAAGGCCCTCATCCTTGAAGTCAGACAAGGTTCGGCTGACCGTTTCGGTGGCCATGCCCGCCATCGCGGCCAGGTCCTCGCGGGTGATCTTGAATCCATTCTTATCGCCGGAAGGTTGACGATACAGCCGCATCATGGCCTCAGCCATACGCTTGCGCACAGAATGATAGGCCAGTTGCATCAGCTGCTCTTCCTTTTCGCGGATGTTGTCTGCCAGCAGCTTGATAAACTCGCGGCCGACCTCCGGAGAGGCGTGCAGTAATTGCTCCAGCTGGTCACGCGGGATCATGCAAAGCGAGCAATCTTCCAGCGCGGTAGCAGTGTCGGTATAGGGCTCATTGGTCAGCATGGCGTGGATGCCCAGGTACTCATCATTGCTGTAGATGCCGGTCATCAGTTCACGGCCGTCCTCTGCCAGCCGGATGGTTTTCACCTTCCCGCTCAGTACCAGGTATAGCCCCGCGCCCTTATCACCATCATAATAGATGACCTGCCCCTTTTTGAACAGGCGGCTCTTACGTTCCTGGATGATCTTCTTCAGTTCCGCCAGCCCATCATTCTTGGAGACCAGGTTACCCAGGGAATCCAGGGAGCGGCTGTAAAAATGCTGGTGCACCTCTTTTTTCTTCAGGCGGCTTTCGATCGCATTCAGCAGGTCGAGGTCGTCAAAAGGTTTGGTCAGATAATCGTCCGCGCCCATTTCCATCCCTTTGCGCAGGTCCACGCGTTCGGCTTTGGCCGTCAGGAAGATAAAAGGGATCGCCGCCGTTTCAGGGTTCTTATGCAGGATATGCAGCACCCCGTAACCATCCAGTTCCGGCATCATGATGTCACACAGGATGATATCAGGCAAATGGGTGGTGGCCAAGTCAACGCCGGCTTTCCCATTGGCGGCCTCGTACACTTCGTAGCCAGCCAGGCCAAGTATCTCCACGACATTCTCGCGAATGTCGTTGTTATCTTCAATGATCAGTACTTTCTTTTTCATATTAATGGAATGGTGATCTTAAATAAAGTGCCCTGGTTAACGTCGCTCTTGAAAGCGATCTCGCCATTCATCAGGTGGGTATAGCGGGAAACAATATTCAGGCCCAACCCCGTACCAGGGATGTTACCCGTGTTATGTGCCCGGAAAAATGCTTCGAACAAATGCTTCTGGTCCGCTTCCGGAATACCGATGCCATTATCCCGGATCGTGATAACACAAGACTTATCGTTAATTTCTGTATTGAACTCGATAAAAGTGTTCTCGCCCGAATACTTGATGGCATTACCGATCAGGTTGATCACACAGTTTTTTATCAGGTTCGGGTCAAGGTTAACCATGCTGAGTGTACCGGTATGCTGATAAATGATGGTCTGATTTTGCTTGGCGACCAGTTGCAGTTCTTCGGTCATTTCCTCGGACATTTTGACCAGATCAAAAAACTGTCTTTTAGCTTCCACCTTCCCGGCCTCCAGTTTTTCCAGCGACAGAAAGTCGTTGAGGATATTGGTCAGGTTGCCCACCGAGTTCTTGATCTTGGCGACATGCTTGCTGATATTGGCATTGTCAAAAGGCTGGGCATATTTCTCGATCAGTGACGATGAAAGCTGGATAGCACTTAGCGGCGTCCGGAATTCATGCGAAGCCATTGATACAAAGCGGCTCTTCAGTTGCCCCAACTCCTTTTCCTTTTCCAGGGAAGAGCTAACTTCTTCCTTGGCCTGCTGCAAGTCCTGAATAGCATCTTTCAGATTTTGCGTCCGGTTCTCCACCAGTTCTTCCAGATGCGCGGCATATTCTTTCAATTGTTCTTCCGCTTCCTTCTCACGCGAAAGGTCATGGATAAACCCGGTATAGATCTTCCGGTCCGCGAAAGGGACTTCGCTGACCCCTAAACGGAAGGGGAATATGGAGCCATCCTTACGCAGGCCTTTAACTTCACGGCCAATACCGATAATATGCGGCTCGCGCGTACGCTGGTAGCGTTCAATATATTCGTCGTGCTGGTTCCTATCAGGGGGCGGCATCAAAACGGATACATTTTTACCGATGACCTCTTCCGGGCTGTACTGGAACAACTTACAGGCTGCCGGGTTGATCGTCTCAATGTGACCGCTCTCATCGATGGTGATGATCCCATCGATCGCATTTTCTATAATTGCTTTTAAGAGTGCGGCGTTTTCCATGTCGTGATCCGGTATTGCTAATGATATTTACCACAAATATTGCGAATAAGGATCACAAAAAATATAATATCATTCAGTTAAAAAAGTGACCAGCGTCATTTTTTGTAAGGTGATGCCACCAGCCATGAAAAAAGTTGACCATCAGCAGGTTTATTACTGACGGTCATCATGTTACCGGCCTGTTAAATGTCCAAACTTTGTATAACCATCCCCCAAATCAGTACTAATGGACCAAACCGCAATTAATACCGAGATCAAATTTCTGGCCGGACCGCAGTCCCGCCTGAAAGAACTGCAATTTACTTTCGAGACAATGCTGGATCTGATCCGCGGATTCCGTGGACTGCATTTTCTGGGCCCCTGTATCACTGTTTTCGGTTCGGCTCGCTATAAAGAGGACCATCCTTATTATGAACTGACCCGAAAAGCGGCCGGCGAATTCGCCCGCCTGGGTTTTACCATCCTGACCGGCGGCGGACCCGGACTAATGGAGGCGGCAAACCGCGGGGCCAAAGAGGTCGGCGGCAGGTCCGTCGGCTGCAATATCCAACTGCCCGTAGAGCAGGCTCCCAATCCCTATCTGGATAAATGGGTCTACATGAAGCATTTCTTCCTCCGCAAGGTGCTGCTGGTCAAATATTCTTTCGCCTTTATCGTCATGCCCGGCGGATACGGTACCCTGGATGAGTATTTCGAAGCGCTTACCCTCATCCAGACCCGTAAGATCAAAAATTTTCCGGTCATTATCTTCGGTACGACTTACCATGAAGAACTATTGCAGCATATTCGGGTCATGCAAAAAGATGCGACCATCAGCGAGGAGGATACACGGCTTTTTCTGGTAACCGACGATATTACGGAAGCGGTGGAATATATCCGCGAAAAAAGCGTCCGGGAGTTTGGCCTCAAACCGGAGGAGCGCCGCAAACCGCTGCGCTGGCTGTTCGAAAAGGACTAAGACTGGCCGGAAATGACAAGGATCATAACACCGGTTGTTCCGCATCAGTATTTATGAACACCTGGCAAGCTATTTTTGACTACCCTAATATTATTCAAATGAACGAGATACAATATATTCCCGCAGCAGAGGCTTTGAAATGTGTAGCACCCGGTAACCGGGTATTAATCCATGGCAGCGCCGCTACGCCAGTTTGCCTGGTCGAAGCGCTACAGGCACGGCACCATGAACTGTATAATGTGGAGCTGGTGAGCATTACTACGCTGGGCGATGTCAACTTCGACCACCCTGAACACCGCAAATCTTTTTTCTTCAACTCCTTATTTGTTTCAGCCGCAACCCAAAAGGTAGTGAACAGCGACGACGGGGACTATGTGCCCATCTTTTTAAGCCAGATCCCGAAGCTTTTCAGAGAAAATATTTTACCGATCGATGTGGCCCTGATCCAGGTATCTCCGCCCGACGCCCACGGTTACTGTTCACTGGGCACCTCGGTCGATATCGCCCGTGCTGCCGTTGACATGGCGACCTATGTGGTGGCACAGGTCAACCCTTTAATGCCCCGGACACATGGCGAAAGCTTTCTGCATATCAGCAATATCAATGCCATGGTTTGGCATTCCGCCGAATTGCCAGAGATAAACTATGACGCAGTGACCAACGCGGTCACTGAAAAGATCGGCTACCATGTGGCTTCCCTGGTGGAAAATGGTGCTACCCTCCAATTGGGTATCGGCAGCATTCCGGACCAGGTCCTGAAAAACCTGACCACGCACCAGCACCTGGGGATCCACACCGAAATGTTCTCCGACGGCATCATTCCGCTGATCCAGCGCGGCATCATCGATAATAGCTGTAAAAAGTTGAATGTCGGCCGCTCCGTGACCGCCTTTATTACCGGCACCCGCAAATTATACGATTATGTTAACGATAATCCTGGTATCCGTGTGATGGATATCAGCTACGTGAACGACACCAGCGTGATCCGCCAGAACCCGAGAGTAACCGCGATCAACAGCGCCATAGAGATCGATTTGACCGGGCAGGTATGTTCCGATTCTATCGGTACCTTCCAGTATTCCGGGATCGGCGGCCAGATGGATTTTATCCGTGGTGCTTCGCTCTCTGCCGGCGGAAAGCCGATAATTGCACTACCATCACAGACTAATAAAGGGATAAGCCGCATTGTCCCTTTCCTGAAGGAAGGGGCGGGTGTGGTGACCACACGCGGACACGTACAC
Source organism: Mucilaginibacter segetis (assembly GCF_016522075.1). GTDB lineage: Bacteria > Bacteroidota > Bacteroidia > Sphingobacteriales > Sphingobacteriaceae > Mucilaginibacter > Mucilaginibacter segetis. The sequence goes on from NZ_JAEHFW010000002.1 coordinate 37,272, forward strand.
TGGGTAGTGACCGAACACGGGATCATTAACCTGTTTGGGAAAAACCTGAAGCAACGTGCCCAGGCGCTCATCCAACTGGCGCATCCTTACCACAGTGAAAATCTGGAACGAGCTTATTTTAACAGGTTTGAACATGCCTGACAGCGCCTACTTGCTGAATAATTATGAAAGAACTTGACCTACTCATCGTGTTGACCAATATTTTACCGGACCCGGTAGTGCTGCTTGACGACCATGGGCAGATTCTTACGACTAATACACCTTCGGCGTTTTTGCCGGGAATGAATTAATGATGAAATGATAAAGGTCACCTAATTATATGATTCCTGTCATTCGATTACAGGTATCGGATTACGAGCTTTAGTGCAGCTAACAATGCATAAACTATGGAACAAACCCACAGTATTTCCGCAAGATCCCTGCAATATTTCGTGATTGCCAAACGCTGGCGTGCCGACCTCGAATTTTTTAAGATGGAAGCCACCTTCCTTCGCCAGCTCCTGGACCGTTATATCAGCCGTCTGCAGGATCATGACCATTTAGGCATCCTCACCGCCTGCGGCAACCTGCTTGACAGGCTGGAAGCTATGGAAGTAGATGACCTGCTGGCCGGACAATTGACCCAGCTGGAACTAATGGCGGAGGATATTATACCCGAGGACTCGGAATCCCTCGCCGCCACCCAGGTCAAACTGGAGTATTTTATAAGCAGCCTGGTCAAAGAGTTCCGCGCAGCGAAAGAACAGATCTATCGCCTGGTCCTGTCGGTAAGTACTCCTTTAACCCCAGAAGCCATGGCTTAAAATAGCTTTACCTCCCCCTAATTAATACCCTGAAAGACGCCGGCCAGCCCGGCGTTTTTGCTTGGATGGAATCGCTGTTCCGTGCGCTCCGTCAGCTTATTTCATGCGCTGCATCATTTTTTTGGTGAGGCATAAGCCTGAATTTTACTGAAAATTTATAGGTCATGAAAAATAGGACGCGAATCATTTTATGGTACTTCTCCTGCCTGCTCCTGCTGGTTTCGCCGCGGGCGATGGCCACAGGTCTGGCTGCCGACAGCAGCCTGTCCGCAGAGATCAGGAACCAGCTGCAGGCAGGTGCGGTGAAGCAAAAGCTATATTTCCCTAAATCTGTGGCGCGCCTATATGCCGCCAATAACTTCAATGCCGTCTGGATCAAACCGCAGCGCGACAAAGGACCAGCCTGGCAGGCTCTGCTGATGATCGACTGCGTGCTGCAGTTCGGACTTTCCCATGCCGATTACCATCCCGATGAATTGACCTATACCCAAATGCACGCAATGTTAGATACGCCCGGAAAGGTAAGTATTCCCTTACAGGCCCGTTACGATATATTATTAACCGATGCGATACTGAACCTGATGAATAACCTGCATTACGGTAAACTCAACCCGGAATTTCCGGCCAGCCGTATTGACGCCCTTACCGGCACAAAGTTCCAGGCTGACGCGGCCCTGTTAGCAGGAATGGGTCAAAAGGACCTGCTATCCGTGATCGCAGCGGCACAGCCAGCCGATAAGTTATACCGTGCCATGCAATGGCGCATGCATATGCTGGAAGGCCAATTGCAAGGGGATTGCTACGAGATACCGGAAGCCGAGGTCCGCAAACTGGCCATCAATATGGAGCGCCTCCGCTGGTCCAATACCGGCGACAGCGTCTATATCCAGGTCAATATTCCATCTTACACCCTGATTTATCGTGCACCGGATTCCCTCTACCGCTTTAAGGTTGTTGTAGGCAAACCCGAAACGCCAACCCCAACCCTGGTCAGCGCCATCACATACATGACCACCGCACCGGAATGGAAGGTGCCCGCTAAGATCTTCGCCCGTGAACTTTTACCAAAGGCCAAAAAAGATACGGCCTTCCTGGAAAATAATCATTTGGCCATCTATGACCTGAAAGGAAATTTCGTGCAACCGACAGCGGCCAATCTTGCCCTCGTAAGTAAAACCCCGGCTATCTATTTCGCCCGCCAGTCCGCCGGCTGTGACAATGCCCTGGGACTGCTGGTGTTCCGCTTTGCCAACGCCTATGATATTTATTTGCACGATACACCGGAACAGGCATTGTTTAAACGGAAGGAACGTGCCTTCAGCCATGGCTGCATACGCGTAGAACAGGCCGAAAAACTGGGCAGCCTGCTGCTTAGCTATGATGGTGCAAAGGCGCGCACCGGTTTACTGCACCGCGATATAACTACTTATACCAAACAGAATTTTGTCCTTAAAAAACCGGTGACCATCAAGATCACTTACCTGACCTGTATGATTAAAGACGGCGAATTGCAAGACTTTGGCGACCCCTACCAGCTGGACCATAGCCTGGAAATGGCGATGTATGGCACAGACCTGCCACTAAGTACTAGCTTAAAAAAATAAATATGAGTTTAAGATAATGCTACTCCGACTGAACTCCATGTTATTCCTGCCAATGATAACCATTGTGGCGCTATTATCAGAATCTTTAACATTTATCTGAGGATGAAATTTTTTCTATAGGTGACAACCATCATATTTAGCCTTATTGAGCGGTCATTTTTCCCGGCCCGCCTGCTGCCTAAATTTGAAGGTATTAACTCCTTAAAGCTATGCTCGGAAAACTTGATCAAACCCAAATGGAAAGCCTGCTGCTGCAGCAGGTGACCGGCCGGATCGGCTGTCATGCCGACGGCATAACCTATATCGTTCCTGTCAATTATGTCTACAGCGCTCCTTACGTTTATTGCCATTCCGCCAATGGGAAAAAAATAGAGATGATGCGCCGCAACCCGAATGTTTGTTTCCAGGTAGATGAGATCCGGTCCATCTTTCACTGGCAAAGTTTGGTAGCTTGGGGCACCTTTGAGGAGGTGACCGATGTCGTGGAATCAGAACGCCTGATGCAGGGCCTGATCCATCGCATCATGCCTTTAGCGGATAGCCCCGGAGACCATCCTTCCCATGGGATCACCGAGAACGGTTACGACATTAGCAACTGTATAGACCTCATCATCTACAAGATTCATATTGAAAAAATGACCGGCCGGTTCGAGCACAGTTAAATTCTTTTACCTTCTCAAAACGGCTGCTATAGCAAATTCTCGCTGCCAGCGGCATGCTCACCGGGGGACGCGTCTTAACCTACCTCAAAAGTTACCTGCCCGAGAAAAGAAACACTATCCTGCTGATCGGTTTCGAGGCGGAAGGTACGCGCGGACGCGCCCTGTTGAACCGTGCGCATGAGCTCAAAATTCACGACAAATATTACCCGGTCGTTGCCGGCATCCGCGAAATAGAAGGCTTGTCGGCACATGCCGACTTTCAGGTGGCGGCCGACACAGGCCAGTAAGGTTTGGTCATCAAAGGGCTTGATCAGGTAATCGTTGACACCGAGGTCGCTGGCTTTTTGAATATCCTTTCGCTCAGATTGCGCCGTAGAAAACACGAAAGGGGTGGCCTTAATTATTTGGGATCCTCCTTCAGCTCGGTAAAAACCTCATAGCCGCCCATGACCGGCATAACCACATCACAAATGACCAGGTCGGGATTGATCAGGCGGCTCAGGGAGACACCCTGCGCGCCATCCGGAGCGGCGTAAATCTCATAGCCTTCCAGTTCAAGTAACTCGCTGGCGCATTCACGGATATTCGTATTATCTTCAATCAATAAGATGATAGGTTTCGCAGGCATAAGGGCTTTGGCTGTAAATCAAATAGTTACTATAAGTTACAACTTCTGCGAATACAAATCAAAAAAAGTTTTTTAAGATTTTTGAAAGGGATTCAGGTGTGGCTTGCACAACTTGTTAACTGATTCGCGAATATTCTCCTGTTATTTAGCAACCCTGTTCGAGCCCATCGCGGAACCCTCTATGGGTCAAAGGCTTTTTGAAGGTTTTACCCCATTTTTGCTTGTAACACTTGGTTCCAGGTATATTAGCTCGGCGGCCTTGTTGAGCTTACCGGCTCGACATACCCATCCCACACTTAATACATTGATTATTCAAATATTCATAGTTAAACAGTCAAAAATAGATGTGTAGCTTTGCAGGCTAAATAATAAACACTTGAATAAGGTTTTAATCATAGATGACGAGGAAAAAATCCGGACGCTGCTTTCGAGGATTATCAATTTAGAAGGTTTCGATGTCATGCAGGCTGCTGATATCAGAAGCGGCTTAAAAAAGCTGGAATCCTCTGATATTGATGTGGTCATCTGCGATGTAAAGTTACCTGACGGCAACGGTATTGAAGCTATTACAACCATTAAAGGCAAATATCCTGCTACCGAAATTATTTTGCTTACCGCTTATGGCAACATTGCAGATGGCGTACAGGCAATCAAAAACGGTGCCTTTGATTATATTACCAAAGGAGATGACAACAATAAAATCATCCCGTTACTCTATAGAGCAATCGACAAGATTGCATTGGCGAAAAGGGTGCAGCACTTAGAAAAACAATTGAGCAATAAGTATTCTTTTGCTCACATTATTGGCAAGGCGAAATCATTTACTGTTGCTATTGAGGCAGCGAAGAGAGTAGCGCCCACGGACGCAACGGTTTTGCTTACCGGAGAAACCGGGACTGGCAAAGAAGTTTTTGCACAGGCTACACATCATGCCAGCCGACGGGCTAAGGAAAATTTTATTGCCGTAAACTGTTCCGCTTTCAGTAAAGAATTGCTGGAAAATGAGCTGTTCGGTCATAAGGCTGGTGCTTTTACCGGGGCGATAAAAGATACTAAAGGCATTTTTGAGGAGGCTGATGGAGGAACCGTTTTTCTGGATGAGATTGGTGAAATGCCGATAGATTTGCAGGCAAAACTGTTAAGGGTACTGGAGACGGGCGAATTTCTTAAAGTGGGCGATAGCAAAGCCACGAAAACCAATGTACGCATTATTGCAGCAACGAATCGCGATCTGGAACAAGAGGTGAAAGCATGGAACTTCCGGGAAGATCTTTTCTACCGCATAGCAGTATTTCAAATCGCATTGCCGCCGTTAAAAGAACGTGTGGTGGATATTGAGGCATTAGCTGAGCACTTTCTATACCTTTTTGCGTGTAAGACGAATAAAAAAATTACAGGCATGGCAAATTCTTACCTCGAAGCCTTGAAACAGCATGCCTGGAAAGGAAACATCAGGGAATTGAAGAATGTGATTGAACGTAGCGTGATCCTTACCGATGGCACAGAACTGACGGTAGACAGCCTGCCCCATGAGTTACAGCAACTTCAAACGGGTGCAGCAAAGGAAAAAATCCTTTCCACATTCCAACTGGCCAGTGCCGAAAAAATGCACATACAGAAGGTCATGAATTATGCTAATGGCAATAAAACAGAAACTGCCAGGTTACTCAATATCGCCCTTACTACCCTTTATCGTAAATTAGAGGAGTATCAAATCAAATAGCCTATTTCTATAGGCATAAACTTTAGTACCCTTTCAAAACGATAGGCCTTACCCTTTCATAATGAAAGGGTTTTTCTTTTGGCATTCAAATAGTTTTAATTTATAATACTGATTGTCAATAGATTAAACGCAAGACAATAACAATGGAACAACCCTTGCCATCTGATGCATAAAAACATGTAAAACGATGGCAGCAATTCTCACCCTCTCCGGCACGGTGCTTTTCGCACTCCTTTTTTTAATCATTAACTCATTTGAAAAAATATGATCGCATTATTCATTGTGGCCATAGCTGTATTTATGTATATGTGCTATGTGCTGGTCAAACCCGAAAGTTTTTAATCATGAAAATGGAGAAGTGACGGAAGCTGCTATCACCTTATATATCATGTTGCTGATGTTGTCGGTGTTCGGTTCTTTACTTCAAACTGAAACTCCTTTTTAAATTCTTAAAGATATAGTCATGAAATCATTGCTCAAGGAAGTGGGAATATTCGTGTTGATCTTCCTGCTTATTTTCAGTTGGTTCAAGTTGTTCAACTGGCTGTTTTCTTTTATCCATTTATGCTAAAAAATAACAAAATATGAATACAGAGATTCCTGGAATTGTCCTCATGTATCTCGCGGTAGTAATTCTTGCCTTACCGCTAGGGCGCTACATCGGCAAAATATTCTGCCATGAAAAAACGTGGTCAGATTGCATATTTAATCCGGTTGACAAACTTTTTTACAAACTGGGCGGCATTAACCCGGCTACAGAAATGAACTGGAAAAAGCATCTGGCTGCTTTACTTAGCATTAACCTGGTATGGTTCCTGATCGCCATGTTTGTGCTAACCAATATGAGCTGGCTACCGCTCAACCCGGATCATAATCCTTCGATGAGTGCTGACCTGGCCTTTAACACGGCGATCAGCTTTGTGACCAATACCAACCTGCAACACTATTCGGGCGAAACCGGCCTGTCATATTTGGGGCAACTCTCGCTCATGCTGTGGCAATTTATCAGCGCAGGCTGCGGCATAGCCATAGCCGGCGTTGTTTTTATGGCGATGAAAGAAAGAAATGCCGGAAAACTCGGCAACTTCTACTGTTTATTTGTGAGAAGCTGCACTCGCATCTTATTTCCGTTGGCGGTCGTACTGTCTTTGCTGTTATTGTTTAACGGTACGCCAATGACTTTTAAGGGGAAGACGCTGATGACCAGCCTGCAAGGTGATTCAGTAGCGGTCAGCCGCGGGCCTGTTGCCGCCTTTGTGGCCATCAAACAATTAGGCACCAATGGTGGCGGCTTTTTTGGCCCTAATTCCACTCATCCCCTGGAAAACCCCAGCTACTTTACCAATATACTGGAAACGGTAGCCATCTTTTTAATCCCTATCGCCATGGTGTTTGCTTTGGGTTATGTTTTAAAAAGGCGAAAATTGGCTTGGACAATATTCGTGGTGATGACGGTCGGATTTCTCCTTCTGCTGATTCCTACCGTTGTTAACGAAATGAACGGCAATCCGGCCATTACCAGGATGGGCATTGGGCAGCCTATGGGAAGCATTGAAGGTAAGGAAGTCCGTTTTGGTCCGGCGGCCTCCGCTTACTGGGCTATTAATACAACAGTAACCAGCAATGGTTCAGTAAATGCCATGCATGACAGCTTAACGCCACTTTCGGGCATGAATGCCCTGCTAGGTATGATGGTCAACTGTTTTTACGGCGGGGTAGGCGTGGGTTTCCTTAATTTTTACATTTTTATTATTCTTGCGGTGTTCATCAGCGGGTTAATGGTAGGCAGGACCCCCGAGTTTTTAGGAAAAAAAATAGAAGCTAAGGAAATGAAGATCGCCATGATCATCGCCCTGCTTCATCCCTTCCTGATCCTCACCGGTACGGCAATGTCCAGCTTTTTATATGCCCATGCTCCTGAAACTTATGCAGGGTGGCTGAATAATCCCGGCTATCATGGCTTCAGCGAAATGCTGTACGAGTTTAGCTCCGCGAGTGCCAATAACGGCAGCGGTTTTGAGGGCTTGGGTGATAATACCCCTTTCTGGAACATTGCCTGCGGCATCGTGATGCTTGTGGCCAGATACCTGCCCATTATTGGCCCGGTAGCTATTGCCGGCAGTCTTGCGGCAAAAAAATACGTGCCTGAAAGTGCAGGTACGTTAAAAACAGATACCGCGACCTTCGGACTCATGACATTTGCCGTCATTGCTATTGTTGCGGCCTTATCCTTTTTCCCTGCGCTGGCTTTGGGCCCTATTGCAGAGTATTTTTCCATTTACTAAATCATTAATACAGGTATGAAACCCAATACAAATAACAAACTGTTTCAGTCTGCTTTGGTGCAGGAAGCATTAAAACAATCATTCATCAAACTCAGCCCTGTAAAAATGTTCCGTAATCCGGTCATGTTCATGGTATGGATCGGAACCCTGGTCATGGCAGGTGTATGCGTGTGGATTGCCGCAGGCGAACAAAAGCAGGGAAGCCTTTTATATAACCTGATCGTGACGCTGGTGCTTTTTATTACCTTGCTATTCGCCAACTTTGCGGAAGCCATTGCCGAAGCCAGGGGCAAAGCACAGGCCGACAGTCTGCGTAAAACCAGAGAGGAAACACCCGCTAGGCTGGAAAACGGTCATACGGTATCTTCATCGCAGCTTAAAAAGGGCGATATTTTCGTTTGCGAAGCAGGCGATGTGATCCCATCGGACGGGGAGATCATAGAAGGTTTGGCCACCATTGACGAAAGCGCTATTACCGGCGAAAGTGCACCGGTTATACGTGAAGCGGGGGGTGACAAGAGCAGTGTGACAGGCGGCACAAAAGTATTATCCGACAAAATAAAAGTAAAAGTAACCACCGAAGCTGGCGAAAGCTTTCTGGATAAGATGATTGCGCTGGTAGAAGGTGCTTCACGCCAGAAGACGCCCAATGAAATTGCACTGACCATTTTATTGGCAGGCTTTACGCTGGTATTCATTATTGTAACCGTAACGCTGAAACCATTTGCAGATTACGCACAAACGCCCATAACCGTAGCAGCGTTCATTTCATTGTTTGTGTGTTTAATTCCAACCACCATCGGCGGTTTGCTATCGGCCATCGGTATTGCCGGGATGGACAGGGCTTTGCGGGCAAATGTGATTACCAAAAGCGGCAAAGCCGTAGAAACGGCAGGTGACATTGATGTATTACTGTTGGATAAAACAGGAACGATCACCATTGGTAACCGTAAAGCAACTAATTTTTATCCTGTTCATGGTATCGGCGAACAATATTTTGTTAAAGCTGCGGTATTAAGCTCGATGAGTGATGAAACCCCTGAAGGCAAATCCATCATTGAGTTGGCGGGCATAAACCCGTCAAACTACCAGATTAACCAACCACGGTTTATCAAATTCACCGCCGAAACCAGAAGCTCAGGTATTGATTTTGATGAGGTTAAAATCAGGAAAGGGGCATCAGATGCCATGCGGAATTTAGTGGAAAAAGCGGGCAACCATTACCCGCAGGAAACAGATGAACGCGTAAAAACCATTTCAAGCAGCGGCGGTACGCCATTGGTGGTGGCCGAGAATGAAAAGGTGCTGGGTGTAATTGAATTGCAGGACATTATTAAACCAGGCATACGCGAACGCTTTGAAAGACTGCGCAAAATGGGTATTAAAACCGTGATGGTGACCGGCGATAACCCTTTAACCGCAAAATACATTGCTGAAAAAGCGGGCGTGGATGATTTTATTGCCGAAGCGAAGCCGGAGGATAAAATGAACTATATCCGTAAGGAGCAAGCAGAAGGCAGGCTGGTGGCCATGATGGGCGACGGCACCAATGACGCGCCGGCGTTGGCACAGGCTGACGTGGGTGTTGCCATGAACAGCGGAACCCAGGCTGCCAAAGAAGCAGGCAATATGGTGGATTTGGATAATGATCCTACCAAACTTATCGAAGTGGTTGAGATAGGCAAGCAGTTGCTGATGACCAGAGGAACGCTGACCACCTTTAGTATTGCCAATGATGTAGCCAAATATTTTGCCATTGTGCCTGCACTGTTTATTGCCTCTATTCCGGCTTTGCAGGGCTTAAATATTATGCGGTTGCATTCGCCCGAAACCGCTATCCTGTCCGCCGTTATTTTTAATGCGATCATTATCCCTATGCTCATTCCGCTGGCCTTAAAAGGTGTTGCTTATAAGCCGATCGGCGCCAGTGCTTTGCTGCGAAGAAATCTGCTTATTTACGGGTTGGGGGGGGTGATTGTTCCGTTTATCGGCATCAAATTGATTGACATTCTGGTATCAGTATTTATTTAAAATTCAAAAAATGAAAACAAATATTTTCCCCGCAATACGGCTAACCCTTGTTTGCCTGGTTTTCTTTTCGGGCGTTTATACCTTAATGATATGGGGTGCTGCCCAATTGGCGCCCAATAATGGCGAAGGTGAGTTATTAAATGCTAACGAAAAGACCTGTTATGCCAATGTTGGGCAAAAATTCACTCAGGATAACTATTTCTGGTCGCGCCCTTCGGCGGTTGACTACAACGCAGCAGGCGCGGGTGGCAGCAATAAAGGCCCGTCAAACCCTGCATATCTCAACGATGTGCAGGCAAGGATAGATACCTTTTTAGTGCATAACCCGGGGGTTAGCAGGGCCGAAATCCCTTCTGACCTGGTTACGGCCAGTGGCAGCGGTCTTGATCCGCATATTTCCCGACAGGCTGCTGTAATACAGGTAAAACGGATCGCCAGGGTTCGCGGGATAGCCGAAGGTAATATTCAGCAGCTTATACTCTCTAATACGGAAAAACCTTTGTTGGGCCTTTTCGGCACTGAACGGATCAACGTGCTCAGGCTCAACATAGCGTTAGATAACTTAAAATAAAAAGTCAGTTAAAAGGCAGGTACTTTTGTACCTAACTTACTTATGGAAGACACCAGGAAATCGGCGGAAGAATTTCTCGATCTGATAAAAAAATCAAGACGGGGTAAATTCAAAATATACATTGGTATGAGTGCCGGTGTGGGTAAAACTTTCCGGATGCTCCAGGAAGCGCATGCTCTCTTAAAAAATGGTATTGACGTAAAAGTTGGCTATATTGAAACGCACAACCGGAAAGACACGCAAGCAATGGTAAGTGGTTTGCCTGTTATACCGAGGAGAAAATTGTTTTACAAAGGAAGAGAGCTGGACGAACTGGATCTGCAGGCCGTGATTAATCTACGACCCGAAGTAGTTATTATTGATGAACTTGCACATACTAACATAGAGGGGAGCAAAAACAACAAGCGCTGGCAGGATGTAATGGATATTCTGGATGCAGGGATTAATGTGGTGAGTGCAGTAAACATACAGCACATTGAAAGTCTGAATAAAGATATAAAAGAGATTACAGGTGTCGATGTGAAAGAACGCATCCCTGACAGTGTTCTTGCACAAGCCGATGAAGTAGTAAATATTGATCTTACGGCTGATGAACTCATTGCCAGGTTAAAGGAAGGAAAGATATATGAGCCCGCGAAGATTGAAACGGCCTTAAAACACTTTTTTAAAAGTGAACATATCCTCCAATTGCGGGAAATGGCGCTAAAAGAGGTTGCCTCGCAAGTAGTACGTAAAGTAGAAGCTGAAGTTACCTCGGTAAGGCCCGCAAAACGGGAACGTTTTTTAGCCTGTATCAGTTCAAACGAAATAACGGCCAAAACAGTGATCCGCAAGACGGCAAGGCTTGCTAACTACTACAACAGCAAATGGTATGTGATGTATGTACAGACGCCAAAAGAAGCCCCGGACAGAATTGCCCTGGATAAACAACGGTATCTTATTAATAATTTAAAATTAGCTACGGAACTTGGCGCAGAAATCATCAAAATAAAAAGCAGCAATGTATCAAAAGCGATCATTGCTCAATGTGAGGAACGAAGAGTAACGACGATTTGTGTCGGAAAACCTCATTTAAACTTAGTACGCATCATTTTGGCAACCAATGTATTTAATGAGTTGCTGAAAAAACTGTCTACCAATAATATTGACCTGGTTATATTAAGCTAAGACCCAAAGCAATGAAAATAAAAACTAAACTGGTACTGGGCGTTGGCGTGTTATTTATAATGATCGCCCTGCTTACAGTTTTAAGTGCGATTCATATTAACAAGTTATCTGTTGATACAAAAAACATACTGGCAGATAATTACAAGACCATTGATTACAGCCGCCGGATGTTAAACGCGCTGAATAACGGTTTTTCGGCCCCGGAAGCGCGTAAGGAATTCCTAATGAATTTAAAGAAACAGCAAGCAAATATTACCGAGGTAGGTGAAAAGGAACTGACGCGCAAAATGACCATCGATGCCGGACATTTGCTGCAGCTCCCGGCTGATACTTCATTGCAAAAAAGGGTCCACCGGGACATTGCCGATATCATGCTGCTAAATATGCAGGCTATACAACGAAAAAGTGAGGTGGCAACAAACACGGCCGACAGGGCTATTTTATGGATTGCTGTTACGGGAACCATTTGCTTTCTGTTTGCATTCGGACTTTTGGTAAACCTGCCTTCAAATATTGCTAACCCTATCAAAACCCTTACAGAGAGTATTAAGCAGATTGCAGCAAAAAATTATTCACAACGTGTGCATTTCAAGAGCCGTAGCGAATTTGGCGAGCTCGCCCGGTCATTTAACACCATGGCTCAAAAACTGGAAGAATACAGCAACAGCAATTTGGCCAAGATCATGATGGAGAAACGCCGGATTGAAGCGCTGATCGAAAACATGAGTGATGCGGTGATTGGAATAGATGAGCAGCAACAAGTGCTGTTTATGAATGATATGGCGCTTAAAATTACCAACCTGGATAAAGAAAGTATACTCGGGACCTCCATTCAAGCGATTGCCAATCAGAATGACTTGGTAAAAACATTGGTTCAGGATTTGAAACAAGAACATCATAAAAAAGTAAAATCCTTTCCTGTAAAAATATACGCTAACGATAAGGAAAGCTATTTTGAAAAAGAGATAATCCCGATTAAAATTACTCCGACGGGTGAGCGTGAAGAAAGACATGTAGGTGATGTCATCCTATTGCAAAACATTACTCCATATAAAGAACTGGAATTTGCCAAGACCAATTTTATCGCTACTATTTCTCACGAATTAAAAACGCCTATTTCGTCGATAAAAATGAGTTTGCAGTTGCTGGAAAACAAACAGATAGGCGAATTGAACACCGAACAGAAGAGCTTACTGGAAAGCATTAACGAAGATATCGCGAGGTTATTGAAAATAACCGGCGAGCTGCTTAATATGGCCCAGGTGGAGAGTGGTGCCATTCAAATCAGCGTAGTTCCGTCAGCGGTTAAAACAATTGTAGCCTACGCAGTGAATGCTACCAAAGCTGCTGCCGAACAAAAGCAGATCAGGTTCGAAATCAACATGGAGGATAGTTTACCTGATGTACTTGCGGACAGCGAGAAAACAGCCTGGGTGCTTACCAATTTATTGTCTAACGCTATCCGCTATTCCTATGAGCATTCGATTATTTATATCAATGTAACCGAGAAAAAACAGCAAATCAAATTCGCGGTAACGGATACAGGTCAAGGTATTTCGCCACAGTATATCGATAAGGTTTTTGACAGATATTTCCGCATCCCCGGCACTAAAAAAGAAGGGACAGGTTTAGGGCTCAGCATCAGTAAGGAGTTTATTGAGGTACAAGGCGGACAAATTTCAGTAGAAAGTGAATTTGGCGCGGGCACAACTTTTGAATTTTCGCTAAACGCAATTAAACGATTAAAAATGTCTTAATCCTTAAACCTATAACTTTACGATCAAATAAAGGATCGTTTTAACTTTCGAAACCCATTACTGGGGATAGATTCGATTGAATTAATGTATGCCGAAAAACAAATTATTACCCTGTTTTGTCAACTTTCCCCAGCCATCTTTCGCTTTCGTTTTCTCAGGTTAGTGTAGCCAGGATGCCCAAATCACGCAAAAACTCTGTAGACATAGGGGTATCCTCACCATTCACCGGGAAAAGATTTTCCAAGGCTTTTGTCTCTTTTTTCAATTTAATTATCTTTTTATCAGGGAGATACAACGAGGCGTCGCTAATTCAGTAAAACAGGTTAGGATCCTTAGATATACCATATCAAACATTTTGGGATGCTCTTCATAACCTTTACTGGCCGGTTGGCTTGGACAACAGAACCTATTTACTTTGGTCCGCATAAGTTATGCGATGTTAATAGAAAATACCGTTCTGCCACCCACCATTTTTAAAGAAAATTCAAAACCATGACCGAGCAATATTTCACGAACCAGAGTGAGGCCTATTCCCTGTCCGTCTTTCTTTGTACTAAAAAAGGGTGAAAATAATTGCTCACTTTCTTCTTCTGTAATGCCTTTGCCGTCATCTGTTATAGTTAACAGCCTGGCTTTTTCATTAATAGCAAACGCCACAATACCATTATCTGTAATTGCTTCTATAGCATTTTTTACAATGTTAATCAACACCTGTTCCATTTGCTGTGCATCAGCATGAATAATAAATGGTTTGGCAGGCGGATCAAATAACATCTGTACGGATCTCTCTTTAGCTTTAAGTGTCATTAGTTCCTTTACAGCGCCAATTAATAGCTGTAGGTTAACGGGCTTTTTATTGGCAGGCGGAAGTTTTACCAGATCGGCAAAGTTGCGCATGAAATGATTGAGGCTCTGATTGCGGTAAAAGGCTACCTGCAAGGCATTGTTTAGTTGGCCTGTCCAAAGTTCTTTTGTGTTTAGTGCCGACTGCAATATTGAATTAACCGGGCCAACAGTATTGTTCACTTCATGTGCCATCATTCTAATCACTTTGCCGTAAGCGTTCTTTTCTGCCATCAGTATTTCGGTAGTTAATTCCTCTATCATGATAAATCCACGCCGGAACCCCCTATCTACAAAATCGGATTTTTGCAGCTTGTATGTATTAATCCCGTCGGGTTTTACGGTGATTGTGTCGCCGGCCTTTAATTTTGCAGCTTGCACAAGTAGTGGCGTCCGAATAGTATGGATGTTTTGGCCCTTTATGTCATTTTCTTTATGACCAAGAATAAGTGCCGCTTTGGGATTCAGCTGCTGGAGATTGTTATCATGATCTAATATAACTATACCGGTTGGTGAAGTATAAATGAGCTTTTCTAAAAAAAAATGCTGCTCTTCCTGTCGGGTGCGTTCTTTTCTTAGTTCTTCTATCATCTGGTTATAAACGCTGATCAGTTCATCTACCTCGTGCTTACCTGTAGTCAGAAACTTTACATTAAAGTCCTGATCTTTTATGGCCTCTATACCCTGCAAAAGCAATTTTATCGGCCTGATCAACTGCCGATAAAGCTGAACAGCTAAAACCACGGATATAATGACAAAAACCTCGGATATGATAAAATAAACTCTGTGTTTATCAAAAATAAAAAAAGACAACGCTATCACAAGCAGATGCAGTATAGCAACAAAAAGGATGTATTTAGTCCTCAGCTTCATCGTAGGGGATGTCAAATTTATCTAACCGGCGGTAAAGTGCGCTGCGGGTTAATCCCAAAGTTATTGCCGCTTTGCTCACGCGGTTCTTATGAAAAATCATTGCCCGTTTTATCATTTCAATTTCCATCTCTTCGAGGGTAATAGTGCCTACGCCGGGCCATTGAAGATTTCCGGCCTTTTGAGGGGACAACTCCAGCTGCTGTTGAAAATCATCAACTTCCAGCACATTTCGTTTACTTACCAGTATGGAACGTTCCACCAAATTTTTTAATTGGCGTATATTTCCGGGCAAAGGCAGTTGTTGCAGCCATTTCATGGCGCTTTTTGTTACCGTGAGCTCCGGGCGGTTATAGATCTGCTTAAGATTATTGATGAAAAACTCCACTAAGAGCGGAATATCCTTCGGCCGGTCGCGTAGGGCTGGTAAAGTTACAGTGATCAGGTTAATACGATATAAAAGATCTTCTCGAAATGTTCCTGCATTTACCATTGAAGACAGATTTTTATTGGTAGCACACACCACCCTAACATCAACAGTTTTGGTGCGGCTGCTGCCCAAAACCTCGTAAGATCTATCTTGCAACACACGCAACAACTTCACCTGACTGCTGCCGTCCAGATCGCCTATCTCATCTAAAAAAATAGTTCCTTTATTAGCAAGTTCAAAGCGCCCGGCCCTGTCAAACCTGGCATCGGTAAATGCTCCCCTAATGTGACCAAACATTTCGCTTTCAAAAAGCGACGTAGAAATACCACCTAAATTCACCTTTATGAATGGTTTATTGCGGCGCAAACTATTTTGATGCACCGCTTCAGCTATTAACTCCTTACCTGTACCACTTTCGCCCATAATTAATATGGAAGCATCAGTACCCGCAACACGGCCAATAGTATCCAAAATTTGCAGCATCTGAGGATCTTCGCCAATAATATGCTGAAAATTATATTCTTTATCCAGTTGCTTCCTTGTACGATCAACAACCGTTTTTTTCCTTAAATCAAGTAACGTTGTTACCGATTGCAGCAAATGTCCGTTATCCCAGGGTTTATTGATAAAATCGCTCGCACCAAGCTTCATTCCCTGTACGGCAAGGGCTATACTCCCCCAACCGGTTATTAATATCACAGGGATTTTAGCATCGGTTTTTTTAATGCTATTCAAAAGTTTCATACCCTCTTCGCCCGTGGTGCCGATAGAAAAATTCAGGTCGAGAATGATGAGATCAGGCCGGTTTTCAGTAATAATCCGGAGTGCTTCTTCAGGTTGGGAGGCACCCGTCACTTCATACCGCTCACTCTTTAATAAAAGCTGCAATGAGGTGCGTACCGCAATGTCATCATCAATCACCAATATCATACTTCAAAGCTAATTTTTATTCTTCATGTAAAGCAACTGCCGGATAAATTGCAGCAGCTTGTTTTCCCGGATAAAGCGAACAAATCAACACCAGTAAGTAAATAAATACCACTGCAAACAGCATGGCAAATAAATACACACTTGCGGGCAGATCAAACACATTAAGTAAAGGAAACTGGACAGCGAAAAATGCCCCAATAATCAGCGACAGGGTGGCTAATATCATGGCCTCGTAAACCAATTGTGCCGACACAGAGCTACCTGGTGCACCAACTGCCCTGCGTAGTCCGATTTCGCCCCGTCTTTTGTTAATGTTATACCAAAGTACACCAAATATACCCAAAGCTACATTAATGATCAGGAAAGCTGCTACAATAGATAGGATGATAAGTGGTACAAGCGTAAATTTGTTATAAGCCGTAAGTTTATTGTCCAAATGTTCTATTTCAATATTGGATTTTTTCAACCTGCCTGCCATTAGCTTATATAGTTGGCCTTCAAAAGCAGCATTGGCTTCGGGCGCAACTTTTACCAGTATTCTACCCATCCATATATAGGCAGCCGTATCTTGCTTATTGTAAAGCCCATAGGTAGGCGCCTGGTAATCACCGTCCGTTTTGATGTCGTCAATTACGCCGATAACTTTTTTTCTGTTTTCGGGTTTATCACCAATGAATTTTCCTACGGCATCTGTGTTGCCAAAAAGTTTATCTTTAAGGGATTTGTTAATAACAATAATATTTGTTTTAGATGCCAAATCACCTTTATCGTACCAACGGCCGGAGAGCATTTTTACACCCATAACATTTACGTAATTTTCATCCATAAAGAAATTATTAACTCTATCCACATAAAGTCCGTTAGTAGTAATACCCGTAGACATGTGGTTGCTACCAAACGGAATATTGCTGCTTGCGTAACCTGCATCTACCACTAATGGCAGCGATTGAATATCGCGCAACAAGGTTTGATAAACTAAGGTAACTGAATCGGGGTTTTTGGTTTCCAACGTATGGTTATAGCTTATCGCCCAAACATGATCATAATTAAAACCCATTGGCTTGGCATAATTATTATAAGAGTTAAGTGCGAAGCTGAATACTGCGAAAATGACCAGGAAGGAAAGCAATATCTCCACAATAAGCAGGGAATTTTGCTTCTTTTTATTCCAGATCATTTTAAATAGATGCTTGAACATAGTATTTTAATTTAAAGTGATAATTATTAGGCTTTTAACGCATTAACGATGTTGAGTTTTGACATACGCCAGGCCGGATAAACGCCCGAAAACAATCCAAAAAAGATGCAGGTAAATAGCGCATAAGCCAGAACAGTAAAATTTAAGCTGAGATCTAAATTCGCAATAAATTCGGCATCGTTAATAAAATACATTACGATCACCGATAATACCACGCCTATTATGCCACCCAGCAACGTCAGGATAAGGTTCTCTACAAGGAACTGATACACCAATGTTTTTGATGATGCTCCAAATGCTTTTCGTACACCTATTTCTGACGAACGCTCCATAATACGGGTAATGTTTACATTTATCAGGTTAAGAGTAGGCAGCAGCATTACAAATAAAGCAAATATGGTTATTGCACCGAATGCAATAGCTACCCCCGAACTGTTTTCATTACCGGTGCGTACATATCCTTCCAGATAAGAATCCGCATGGCTGTTAATATGGTCCCATTCTTTTCCCGGTATAGGTAGTTTTGCAACAATGTCTGCATACTCTTTTTTCATTTTACTTACATCACCGGTATTTTTTGCCAGTATGATAGCTCCATAGTTGCCCATGTATCCCTTATCGGCATCCAGTTTGGTCTTAGATGTGGTTACAGGCAAATAGATATCTGAGTACAATAAATAAGAAGTAATAGGAAGGCTTTTTACTACCCCGCATACGCGGTATTTAACATTGTCGGCCTCAATGTATTTTCCTACGGCAGGCGAATCATCATTGCCGAAGTACGCTTTCTTCATATCTTCAGATATTACTGTAACACGGTCGGCATTATCGATTTGCTGCCTGCTGATTGGTTTACCTTCAATAAAATCAAAGTCAAGCACATCCCAAAAATCGGCATTAGTGTATTTATAATTGATTACGATCTTGCGGTTATTTACATAAGTATTTGTGGAGCTATATCCCGATGAAATTGCCACCTTAACAGGAGTTCTCATTTTGGTAACGTAATGATGCAAAAAGTAATAACTCAATCCGCTGGAGTTCATGGATTCCTTTCCGCGCAGTTCTATATGGCTGATGTAAAGCGAACGATCGCGCTTTTTATCCGGATAATCATCATTTACAACCTTATCAATAAAAGCAGTGAGTACCATTAATATGGTAAGTGTAAAGCTGATACCAAACAAACTGATAAAGGTGAAAAACTTCCTTCGCCGTAATACTGCTATAGCTATTTTAAAGTAATTTTTTAGCATGATTATATGTTTTAGGCTGATAAATTACTGAACCTGAGACCCATCGAACAACCTTACCAAACGATGCGTTTTTTGGGCCATAAACTCATCATGCGTAACCATTACAATGGTTGTGCCGTCATCGCGGTTAAGCTGCAGCAAAATGTCCATTATCTCGTTACCCATGGCGCTATCCAGGTTGCCGGTGGGTTCATCAGCAAGGATGACTTCGGGCTTGCCAACTATTGCCCTGGCAATAGCCACACGCTGGCGCTGACCGCCGGATAGTTGTGTTGGGAAATGCTTCATCCGGTTACTGAGGCCCACCTTCTCCAATGCGGCAGTTGCTAACGTTTTGCGTTCTTTAGCAGTACTGTTACGATAAAGCAAGGGTACCTCAACATTATCTAAAACAGGCAAATCGTTGATTAGATGGTAACTCTGAAATATAAACCCCAGCTTTTGGTTACGAAATTTTGCCAATTCCTTGTCGGAAAAACTTATGGTGCTTTGCCCGTCGATGTTAATTGTACCGCCAGACGGGACATCCAGCAGGCCCATAATATTCAGCAGTGTGCTTTTACCGCAGCCGGAAGGCCCCATAACCGACAGGAACTCCCCCTTTTCTATATCAAGGTTGATGCTGTTTAACGCTAATGTTTGTATGGTGTTGGTACGGTACACCTTTTCAATGTTTTGTAATCGTATCATAATAATGAGTTTGGATTTTTTTTATTATTCGTTTTCATTTTGCTTATAGTGTGTGGTATTATTTATAACTTATTTTTTTATTTTTTTCAAAGTCGTACAGGCTTAAATATCTCAGTTGATAATAGGCCCCCCAAAAATCTCTGAGGGCGGCAACGTAATCACGCTTAGCCTGGTCGTTTTCCTGAAAAGCAATACTCAGGTCGGTAATACTTAAATCACCAAGCACATAACGATCGCGGGCAATTTTATACTTTTCTGAAGCAATGCTGTCTGCCTGCGCTGTAAATACCAGTTGATCTTTCATCATATTGAATAAAGTAACTTGCGTAACTATCTGCTGTTTAAATGTCTGTTTATCCTGCTCAACAGCATATTCAATAAACTGCTGATCAGCCTGCGCCGTTTTAACACGTGATTTTGAGCGCCCCCAATCTAATACCGGGATGGTAAACTGCAATTGTAATAGTTGCTGGTTTTGCGGTGAACGGTAAATGTCGGGTATGTTTCTGGCTGTATTCGAATAGCCGATATTAGCCGTAAGCGTAGCAACCAAACCGCTCTGCCCTTTTGCTTTAGCAACGTCCCGTTTGGCTTCTGCAATGCGGCGCATAAATCCAATGGCGTCGCTCCGGTTTTCAAAAGCCTCTTCCAGTACTTTATCCGCAGAAACGTTCATGTCGATGCTTGCTTCCGGCAATTCAAGTGCTATCTTATCTTCCCCTTCCGCGCCTATGTAAGTACGCAGGTTAAGGGTTGCAATTTCCATATCGCGTTTAGCGGTGCCAACGGCTTTCTGAGCGTTTAATCTTTCTAACTGTAACTGTAGTATCTCATTCTTGGATATTTTCCCCAGCTCGAACTTCACATTTGCGATCTTCAGGATATTTTCAGTATTTGTAAAATTTGTTTCAGCAATCTGCAGGTTTACCTGGGCTAACAGCAAGTCAAAAAAATATCCGGTCACCGTAATTGATATCTGCTCCTGCGATTCTATATATGCCTGTTTGCTCTCGTTGAATTTTAAAGGCTCAATCGTTTTATCCCACTTTAACTGATTAAACTGAAACAAGGGCTGACTATAGCCCAATGCATAAGGCACCCCATTATAAAGGTTATTATGCCGGTCAAAATCATGAAACCGCTGCATAGAACTGGTGCCGTAAATGGTACCGCCGGTAGCTGTGATACTTTGACTAAAATCAAGTTGCAATGACGAATTATCGTTATTTACCGCTCTAAAGACAATTGTGCCGTCTGGCTGTAGTACCGGCTGTGTAGTTTTACTATAACCTGGTAAAATACCATTTAATGATAATTGCGGCTGATAATTAGATTTAAATGTACGCCATTGCCAGTATTTGGTTTCACGGACGGTAGCAGCCTGTTTAGCAGCTATAGAATTGTTTTTGGCCATCTCAACAACCTGCCGGAGGCTTAATCTAACTGTATCGCTGCGGTTATTAGCTGCAAATACCCTTGTTCCTGTTGCAAATATGATGATGAGGTATAAATATTTCATAGCATCATTATTTTATCGTAAGCTCTTTGGCATTCTTATACTCGCTCATATCTGATGTGATAACCACATCACCAGGTTTTAGGCCATCTTTTATCTCTACAAAATCAAAGTTGCTTAAGCCGATTTGCACAGCCCTGCGTTTTGCCTTATCGCCATTTACGACGAATATATTCTGGTTTGCAGCCCCTTTAAATGCTGCGCCATTAGTAACACGCAGGGTATTGCTGTGCACAGCCGTAATCAGGTAAACATCCACTTTCATATTGGGACGAAGCTGCTTATTGTTGCGTTCTTCAAGCTGCACATCAAAATTTACTATACTATTTTGCACGGACGGATATACATTAACCACACTCCCTTTTAACTGCATGTCATTTATGCGCACTAACACTGGCATACCATTATGCAGCTGATCCAAGTAAGTATCACTAATGCTGCCCATCACTTTAAAACTCCCCAGATCAGCAATACGTGCAAGAGCATCGCCTTCGTGAACCGTGGCGCCAATATTTTTATTTACATAAGTAACTACACCGCTACGGGTAGCTACAATATCAGCCAGTTGCAGCTTGCGGTGAAGTTCATCCAGATCGTTTTGCTGGATCGCTAAAGCTATCTCGGCTTCTTTTATTTCGATCTGCATGGTTTGCTGCTTGCTTTTTATCTCATTTTCCAACTGTTTTTTCTCCAGTTGCGCTACTTTCAGGTTAAGTTCTGCTTGTTCAATATCTTCACGGGTTCCTCCACCGGCTTTAAAAAGTCGCTTGGCGTTTTCCACAGCATCGGCCAGACTGGCAATGCGAAGTTGTTTAATGTCGTTATTTGATTGAATATCAAAGAATGTTTTGCTAAGGTCGAGTTTGAGCTTGCTTATTTCGTTTCGCTTGCTTTGCAGTTGAAAATTGTTCTTTTCAAATTCCGCCTGTGCCGCAGATTTATCCAGGGCCAGAATAGATTGCCCATGCCTTACCGCATTACCGGCATCCATCACTACGCTTTTTATAGATGCATTGATAGGGCTGGTCAATATTTCCTCAAATTCCGGCAATACCTCACCCGAGGCATTCAAGGTATTTTCCACGCTGCCTATGCTTACTACAGCCGTAGTGATATCGCTTTTTTTAATACTACTTTTCAAGATGGTGCGCACAAGCCAAATTGCACCACCCAGCAAAAGTACTGCAACAATGCCTGTAATGATCCCTTTCTTCTTCTTTTGGGTTCTAACTTCCTGTTCTATTACTTGGTCCATTTATGATGTTATGACCAACTTCATTTACAAGATAAGTACCAAATTTAACAACCTATTATTCAAGTACTTAAGTAAAATAAATATTAAAAAGTGATCGATATCGGACAAAGTTTTTCGATAGTGGGATAATTGTGTGTATGGGATGCTGAGAATAATTTAATAAACCCATCCCGCTCCGGGAACGCCTCCAAAGACACGACTAAATTTGGGGCGTTTTTGAAAGATTTGATTAATGATATAAGTAAATCGAGCATTTTTAGGCCTATAATGACTGGCGGACGTGGACATCGAATCATCGAACCGCTTTAACAAGTGAGCTTTACTCTTGTATCTACTTGATTAACAGTAAGATAAAGTAATAAAAGAAGGGCAAGCGACCAATTTTTCGTGCTTGCCCATTCTGGCTCCCCAGAATGGCCTCGAACCCCAATCAAATAGCAGTAAAGATTTGCAAATCCTGAACCAAACGGTTCGAGTTTAGTCCTATTGGGGCTACCTGAAAATGAGGCCTTTAGATTAACTTCTAAGGGCCTTTGTTTTTTCTGGTCATATTAGCATAAAATTTTTACTTCTTATAACCAGCCTTCGCTTTATTCGCCTTTTGGTGTTGCTGAATATAAAAACTATTGGTTGTTATTCTGATCGAATCACGCTCGACGGCAACTTCCTGTAACGAGTTTTCGTCGATATAAAACTTGGTTATATCAGTTATCTTTTCACCGTCTGCAATCGTCGGATAATGGTTAAAGTCAATTTTTCGTTTCTCAAAGAAATCTTTGAGCGGCAAAAGATTGGCATCGCTTTTTAACTTGACCAGCAACACGCTCTTTTCAGGAATATCACCGAAGCGTTGCTTTATTTGATCAACATCCAATACATCCATCTTTTCGATTTGAAAAGAGCTCATGATGATATGATGCGCCTTGATATCGGATTTGCCGTCTCGGCTTTTTATTACCCAAAGCACACTGTCATCTTGTTTAGATAATTGCGCAGCAGCAAATAATGGCACTAATGACATCCACAAAAATATTCGAAACGATAATTTCATATTAATTATTTGGTTTAAATCCCGAAACTTCGATAACTCTCACAAAGGCATTAGGAGGCACCGGTGAGGCATAATGGCCCGTTTCGGGATCAAAATATTCAATTGTGCCGTTATCATTATAGCCTGTTATCATCACTGCGTGCTGATTGCCCGGCATTGTTTCAATTAAGCCCATCATAGGATGTCCACTGTTTATTGATCCGATAATATTGCCAGGGGCAGATTCCGTAAAGCTCATATAATGATCCAATAATTCGGTAACGCGTTGCGGAGATATACCATCTACGCCACTTAAAATATTATTGATTTGTTGACTGTTCAATTGATAATTTTGAAAGTACCATTGGAAACTAGTTCCGACAGAAATATTACCCCCTAAGTATTTGGAAATCCACTCCAATGTTTTAAAACTACACATCCCGCCCACTTGTTGATCAGTGTTGTTTTTTGACGGCAGGCGATTTTTGTTGGCCAGTTGATGCTGTGCGTTGCCACCGCCTGGGGGCGCAGTTCCGCCACCATTATTTGGCTGCGTTGTGTTTGTCGTTGAGCATGAAGTTCCAAGATATTCAGAAGAAACAAGGACGTTGTCTACATAAGTATCTAAGTACCAACTGGTGCAAACAACTTGCGGATTATCAGAAACCGGGCCACCTCCGCTGCCAGGGTCTTGCACCAAATTCGGCTTGACGCTTTGTGTCTTAGAACTATTAGCACCATACTTCACCAATGGGGCAAAATTGCCGTGCGTGTAGATGCCGCCAAACACAAAGTCTCCTGTTGGTGTGAATAGGAGCTCACTACCTCCAAAATCTGCATCCATGTGATTATAGCTATTGGCATTAAATTTTTCTAATCCCTTTGTGCTGTAAGCCGAATCGGCTGAAAGCACCCTGATGAAACCCATATATTTGCCATTATTTTTCACAAACACAAAAGACGTTTTTGTGTACTTTCCGGTGGGATTTCCAGACAGAGCCGATTTGAATTTTGATGTAATTTTAGACGGGTCATCAAGCGGTATTTCTAAAATAGTTACCCCATATTCGGAGTATTGGACTGCTTTATTCCAATTAGGTTTTACTAACTTACTGTAATCCGGATTTTTATTGTTCGAAACCGAAAATGTTTGAGCATTTTGACCCGACTGAGCAGTACTATTATAATTAATGTCATACCAATTTTTCGCTTCGCTAACATCTAATGCTGGCCCGACCACAGCATGTGAAATTTGTCTATCGTCTTCTTTGGTGCAGCCATAAAACACAATCACGGCAAAGCAAATAGTTGCGAGTAAGCGAGCAGGAAAGTGAAAGTAATTTTCATTCATAAAAAGCGCTTTTGTGAGTTTCTCGAAACGAAACGAATTTACGCAATAGATATGAAATTTATTGATAGTTGATCGAATTATCTGACATTCCGGTATAATTACCTGTAAGGAAAGTTGAACGCTTCAACTGCCCAAGGCTATCCTGTTAGATTTTTGGGCATCCTATTGTATACCATGCCGCGAACAGATGCCCGACCTCAAAGCTTTATATAATAAGTATAAAAGCAAAGGTTTTGAAATCGTATCTGTTTCCATTGACGAGGATCAATGGAAATGGAAAAAAGCATCTGCTCAGGATTCCATCCCGTGGTATAATATCGCTGAATGTGTTGACCAAAGTGATTCCAAAAATATCAGGAATTTTGTTATTAAAAGTATCCCGGCAAATTATGTATTAAACAACAAAGGTGAGTTGATGGGACGTAACATGAATTTGGATAGCTTAAAAGATATGCTTAAGGATAAATTAAACAAATAACTTAGAAGCCGCCAACCCCATCTGGCGCGAGTATGTAGCACGGGATGAAAATGTTTGGTGCTTGTGCCGCTTATGCTCGGTAAATCACAGGGTCTGTTGAAATTATTTCAAACAATCCCGGTATTCCACAATAATCTTCGCGCTCTGCTGTACGTATAATCTTCTGTACGTTCAGTAGGGGCACGAGTACGCCCGGCACTTGACCAACGCTGCATCTCGCGCCAGAATGAGTATTTGGTGAACTGAATACATTGTCGGTCAAATTAATAGTTAGTCTTATTTGATCAGATAATCCGGCGGAAATATTTCCTGATTATACTTATTTGCAATTGATGTAAGTTGCTCTGCAACCTGCGGCGTCATTTCCGGTACCGGTAAAAACTCGCCGAAGGCTACAGGTGTACCTATTTCTTTGAAGAACTCTTCAAGACCGGCCGCAACCACAACACACAAGATATGGGCATTACGCGCGCTTTCATTTTTGAAGGCATGTATTGCGCCGCCTTTTGAAATGCTGATAAAAGCCCCTTTTTTTGCAATATAAGTCTGGGTTTCTGATCGAACCACAATTTCCCCGTCGATTACATAAAATGATTCCTGAAAGCCGGCATGGGCATGCGGACCCGGCCCCCCTCCGGGAGGGATCAGCATATCTATCATGGCGAACGCTCCATTTGTTTCTTTACCGGTAATAAGCAACCGGTAGTTATTCCCCGCAACTGCTAAATTAGTACCAGCCTGCGGGTCTATTGTAATGATGTTTGTTGGTCTCATGTTTTTTATTTTTAAGGATGTGTGTTAAAGAATTTTCAGCATAAAGCGTTAATTAAATAATACCGGATAATCGGTATAACCTTTGGCGCCCGGGGTGTAAAGGGTGGTAAAGTCGGGTGCGTTCAGTTCTGAGCCATTGATGATACGCTGATCCAGATCAGGGTTGGCCAGAAATCCCCGCCCGAATGCGATCAGGTCTGCATCCCCTTTTTCAAGTTCAGCTTCGGCCTTCTCGGCGGTAAATGTATTACAGTAGATCAATGTACCCTCAAATTCGGTACGGATAGCGTTCAAGGTTTGTGCAGGAACCTGCGGACTTAAACTGATGTGGATGTAAGCAAGGCCAATGCGATTGAACTCCCGGCTTAAATGAACGTAAGTCTCCTCGGTGGTGTCTGCGTCATAAACTTGCAGATCTCCAAGAGTAGAATTAGGTGATATTCTTATACCTACCTTATCTTTACCTATAGCATCAGCTACTTGCTGTGCAACTTCAATAGCAAACCTCGACCGGTTTTCAACACTCCCTCCATAGCTGTCTGTACGATCATTAACGTTCGGGTTAAGGAATTGCTCGATCAGGTAACCATTTGCACCATGCAATTCTACTCCGTCAAAACCAGCAGCTATCGCATTTTTAGCGGCGGCTACATACTGGTCAATCACCTCTTTTACGCCTTGTGTTGATAACGCTACAGGTACGGGGTAATCCTGCATACCTGCGGTATCGGTGTGCATTTGCCCCGCTGCCGGAATAGCGGACACGCCAACTACCTGCACACCTTGGGGCAGGTTAGCCTGATGACCGATACGCCCGGTATGCATGAGCTGCACAAATATTTTGGTATTGTTTTGATGTACGGCTTCGGTTGTTAATTTCCAGCCTTCTATCTGTTCTTTGGAAAATATACCGGGGATACGGGCATAACCAAGCCCTTCAGGTGCCGGTGCGGTTCCTTCGGTAATGATCAATCCTGCTCCGCGGCGCTGGCTGTAATATTCGGCCATTAAGGCATTTGGCAGGTTATCAATAGTGCGGCTGCGGGTCATGGGAGCCATTACTAAATGATTTTTTAAATTCAGGGCCGGGCCATTATAAGGCATCAGTAACTTTTTCATATCGTTGTTTTGTTTTAAATGATATGTCAAAGGTCTGCAGGAAGCCGCGTTAAAAATAGCGCGTCGCGCCCGAAAAATAGTCCAATCCGCCAGAAGTATTGAAAAGTGGTTTATCCGGCGAGCGTATACTTTTTAGGGGTGGTGCCGAAATGCATTTCGAAAAGTCTTGAAAAATGGCTCAGGTTTGAAAAGCCCAGCCGATAACCCGCCTCAGACACCGAGTAACCGGCATGCTTTAATAAAAAACCCGCTTGCTGCATCCTTTCATTCTGGTAAAAATTATAAATGGTGTCGCCAAACGTCTGCTTAAATAAATGCTTCATTTTGGTTTCGCTTAAGCCCGCCTTAACAGCAAGTTCGCTCAAATGAGGCGGCTGCCCCAAATCAGCCAGTATTATGGTCCTGATGAGGTATAATTTATCGACATCAGATTTATTTACCGGGCTTTGCTTCTCCCTATCCCTATCCAGCAGTTTATCAAATAAGAGATAGATCATTTCATGCGCCTTAATACTGTAAAACAGATCGCTTAGTTTATTTTGCTCGTTGATCTCAGAAACGAGCTTCAACACCCTTGCCACTTCCGGATGCATTTTTTCGTGGTAAAAGAAATGACCATTGCTATGTAAAATTGTTTCCAAAGGGCCGTTTACCTGATCTATCCGCAGCAGCGAAGAGAGCACTTGCCGCCTGATGCCGATCACGCCAAAATAAACCTCAACATTAGCCGGAAAAATTGTTTCTGTAGATAGCGCGGTTGATGCTACCTGAATGGACGATCCGTTCTTTTTTAAAAACTCAATTGCGGTTTCCCTGTCAACAGCCGATGTTGCAGGCAGCTCATTGCTATTAAATACAATAGATATTAAATCACTATCCCCCGCGGGCGATTTACGCTTTAAATGAAAATCTTCTTTTAGCGTATAATGGTGCAGCACAAACTTAAAGCCGGGCTCTATATCAACCATCTTAATATGCCCTTCGCCCATATGTGCCGGTATTTTCAGTTCATTATTAAAAACGGGGATATTAAAATAATCGCCAAAACTTTTTACAAAATCAAAGCCTGCCTGCACTGTAAATTCGAAAGTCATGTTTAAAAATAGGTTTTTAATCTCAATTTTCTGTATCGCATCATTCACCTTAATCATAAGGTTCAGATAAATAAAACTGTAAAAAAGAAAGATCGTATATACTTTAGTCAGGCTCCCGAGTCGCCCACTCAAAACCTTTAACTATTCCATTAAAATATTTTGTTTAGTTGTCGTTTTATCAATATTTTGTTTTCTCAAATCTCGCTATATGAAAACAATCGTACTGGTATATTTATGCATCATTACTTGCGGGTCAGCTTTTGCCCAAAAGATCTACACCGGGAATGAAGCCGCTGATTATGTTCAAAGTGAAAGAGACAAGGCCTGGGTTTATTATGATAAAAAAGATCACAGCATGGCCGAAATTGAAAAAGCTATTCGCATACTCGATAATGCAGTTGCTTTTCTGGACACACCTTACATAAAGGAAATGGCCAAAACCAACCCCTACCTTTATTACAGAAGGCAGGATGCCCTGCGCGACCTTGCCGGTGGTTATGCAATGGCTAATAAGAACGACTCAGCCAGATTAACGCTGATCAGGATGTATAATGCTAACGCAACCTCCAACGCAGCGAGAATTTTGTTGACGGATACCATTTTTACTACTGTCCGTGATGAACCATGGTTCCGCGATATTGTTACCAAGCTGCAAAACAAGGGGAATATGTGGAATTACAAGGCATTGAATACACCTTACCAGGCATCGCTTCCCGAAGCGGAGAAGCTGGCGGGGCTTGCTTTGCTTTGGACGCAGGCCAGATACAATTTTGTGAATTTTGACCGCTTAGATAAAGACTGGAATCAAACCTATCTCGATTTTATCCCCAAAGTTCAAAATACTAAAACCACAGCTGAATACTATAGGGTGCTTATGAATTTTTATGCACAAC
Organism: Mucilaginibacter segetis; assembly: GCF_016522075.1. GTDB lineage: Bacteria > Bacteroidota > Bacteroidia > Sphingobacteriales > Sphingobacteriaceae > Mucilaginibacter > Mucilaginibacter segetis. The sequence goes on from NZ_JAEHFW010000002.1 coordinate 66,230, forward strand.
TCAAGGATGGACATACCAATGTTTATGTGCCCGATTCTTTGGCCGCTGAGTTTTATTCCAGACCGCCATTCCGTACAGAACTAATAGAAGGCAGAGTGTTCGTGACGCAGGTGATGAGTGACAGCTTACTTAAAACCGGCATTACACCCGGTTTAGAGGTGCTAAAAATAGATGGGCAGCCCGTAATAAGCTACGCGGAGCAAAATGTAAAACCCTATCAAAGCAGCTCTACCCCGCAGGATATGGAAGTAAGAGAATTTACTTACGGCCTGTTATCAGGACCGAAAAACAAGCCTATAGCCTTTCAGTTCAAAGATCAGAAAGGCAACATCATTGACCGCATAGTTCCACGTACCGGTTATCATGATGTAAAAGGTTTAAAAACAATGGAATATAAAACCATCAATAACATTGGTTATCTCACTATCAATAATTTTGAAGATAATTCTATCATCAAGCAATTTGATTCGCTTTATACCGCAGAAATTTCAAAAACCAAGGGATTAATTATAGATATCAGGTATAACGGAGGTGGAAGCGGCAATATAGGCTTTAATATTATTAGCCGTTTAACTGACAAACCGTTTAAGATCTCCGCGTCTAAAACACTAAAATATGTATCCAAACCAAATGCAGAGCCTTTTTGGGAAGATAATGGCCCCGGGATATGGAATGCTAACGGAAAAATTTATTATGACAAACCTGTAATTGTTCTTATAGGTCCGCGCACATTCTCTGCGGCGGAAGATTTTACGGTGGCTTTTGATTTTATGAAACGGGGCAGGTTAGTTGGCATGGCAACGGGTGGCAGCACCGGGCAGCCTGTACCATTTGATTTACCGGGTGGCGGCTCCGCCCGTGTTTGCGGTAAGCATGATAGCTACCCGGACGGGAAGGAATTTGTAGGTATAGGTATTATGCCTGATATTGTAGTAAAGAAAACCATTAAAGACTTAAGGAACGGAAGAGACGCTGCAAAGGAAACCGCGCTAAAGCTATTAAATTAATTATCAGCGTTCGATGATCAAAACCTAATATACATGTTACTCAAACCGGTGTTTGATAAATGAGAAATATTTATAGAGCTATTATAGGATATATAACACAATCAATCTACTTTTAAAGCCTATAATTATTTATATGAATAAACAATTAATAGTTGTAACACTATTACTGATTTTAGTTCTTAATGGTTGCAAAAAGGATAAGAATGATCAAACAGATAAGCTTACAAATTTGGAAGGCAGCTATCATTCATCAACAAATATGGAATTAACCCCACCTGTTATGTATACACAGAGTGGGATTACAACTGATATAACAGTTATAAAAAATTATTTAACGCGAAAAAATATAATAGCGGATTTCAAGTTTGATACAAATACAGAATCTGTACAAACGGAACTACTGACTATAAATATTGATGAAAATTTAAATGTAAACGGAAGGATATTTGTTGAAGGCTTTGCAAGTACAAATTATAAGAATGTAAACGGAATAATCATTACCCAATCCGATACAGATATGCTTATACAGGGTAACAAACCCGATACTACTTACCTTAATAATTATATATTCCTAAATGTAGGCAAAACAGAGCCGATAAATAGTGCTCTTCCAAACGGGAAGTATGTTACTTTACCTCAATTAAGATTGGCAATAAAAGGGAGGGATATTTATCTATCTGAACTGAAATATTATTATTATTCACAAAACAATAACGGATATTCTACTGCATCTTCACATACATATGACCTTGTAAATCCAAACCTCTGCAAGGAACTATTTTCAAGAGACACCGTCATTGTTCAACAAGGGCTAATTAAATTAATTAAATAGATACACACTAATAAATTAAATCATATTTATAACTATCCGTAAAAGCAATATCATCGCTTTGGCTATTATATGCGATATGTGTACTTGTAACACTCTCCAGTACGTTATTGCTTATCTTATAATCATAACTATATTCATTATAAACCTTTCCATGTAAATCAGCATTAAAATACATTTTCATAGACTTAGGTAGCTTTTTAACTAAAGCCAAAGCAATAGGATTTAGGTCACCATAACCTAAAAATTGTATAACTTCCGGATCAACCTCAATTTCTTCCGTAGCTCCCGCTATTATCCAGGTGTTCCCTCCCGTGAAATCCCCTTTTTCCTGCCAAATACATTTGGTTAATTCATTATTATTATTGTATTCATAATCATAATAATATTGTTCCTCCCTATAATGGTATATACCCAAAGGCTTTGTTAGTGTTATGCGTAATACTTTACCGGCGCTATCGTAGTTATAATCATATTCGTCCGACACCTCATTATAGGGCACAAACGTACCATTACCTATTTCATGATATTGCAAAGGGATAATTTGTATTTTAATTAAGCGCCCCGCCGTATCATATATGTATTTATTTATTAAAGTGTTATCACCTTGTTTAGTAGTCACTTCGCTTATTCTTCCATTTTCATAAGCATAGGTTGTAAGTGTATTTTGACTAACGTTTCCGTTTGCATTAAGCACTTTACTTGAAATCAAATGGCGATTATCATCATAAGTATAAACCTTGTTAAAAACCTCATTACCTGATGATAACGCCGACTGCTTGATTAAAGTTACCTGCGATGCAGCTTTAACAATCCCGGGCTCATCCTTTTTACACGCGGTTGCTGAAAACAAAAGAACTATAAAAACAATAAAAAGTCGTAGGTTTAATAGCTTCATTATATTATAAAGTTAATTATGCGAACATAATCAATAATTGAATTCTACGTATGTTTTTACCTAACACTTTTCAGTACTTGCTTTAACCTTCTGTAAAGTTATTAAATAAAGCATTTAAAGAATTTTAGTAATAAACGGCTACTTCATTAAGCGCTTTTCTTTTAATGTCAGGAATAAAGCATTCCTCTGCAGGATACCCTACCGGCAACAACAGGAAAGGTTTTTCGTTATCGGGTCGTTGCAGCACCTTCGATAAAAAATTCATCGGGCTGGGTGTGTGTGTTAAAGTAACCAATCCTGCATGATGAATGGCAGCTAACATAAACCCACAGGCTAAACCGAGCGATTCGCTTACATAGTAGTTGTTTATCTTTTTATGGTCTTCACCAAACTCATAATTCCTTTTAAAGGCTACTATAAGCCAGGGAGCAGTTTCCAAAAAGGGTTTATGCCAGTCGGTACCCAATGGTTTAAGTGCTTCCAGCCACTCGTCGGGCATCCTTTTGTTATAACTTTCGTATTCTTCCTTTTCGGCTGCCTCCCTGATTTGCTTTTTTATTACGGCGTCACTAACGGCACAAAACGTCCAGGGTTGTTTATGTGCGCCTGACGGAGCGGTTGATGCCGTTAAAATAAGATGATCAATAACCTGCTTTGGCACTGGCTTGTCAGAGAAATCCCTCACCGTGCGCCGCTCATCCATCCACCGCAAAAACTCTCCGCTTTTTTTGATCATCTCAATTTCGCCGATTTCTTGTTTATGATAAGCGATGTACGGGTACCCATCTATCAGTTTACTTTCGGAATTTTCCATTTTACTGCTTTTTTAGCAAAGTAAAGTATTGCAAATGAATAAACGCAGTTGGCTTTGTTGTAATTTATGCATTTAATTTGACAGTACTTTTATAGGTTTGCTGTTAATGGAACACCTACTGGATAACCCCGCATGGAGCGCCTTAACGTCTAACAATAAAAATTTGTCGAATGGTAATGCTCATGCCAGGTATTTTGATAAAGAAGTTTCGCCCATAGTCGGCCTTATTGAAAATACAGAGGAGAATTTACTGGAACTATATAATTTAATTCCGGATGATAGCCCTAAACTATTTGTTTCGAAGGATGAAATGCAAATTCCACAGCCCTGGGAGGTATTAAACTACATCCCGGGTTATCAGATGGTACATGAAACTCAAACCCCGTTAACCGAAAGTGGTTTAGCAATATCACCGCTAAATGAAATGCATATACCACAAATGCTGGCGCTTACCAAACTTACCAAACCCGGTCCTTTTGCAACTCGTACTATCGAATTCGGGCACTATTCAGGGATATTTGAAGCAGGCCAACTGGCGGCTATGGCCGGGCAGCGTATGCATGCCTATAATTATGCTGAGGTGAGCGCTGTATGTACTCACCCGGATCACACCGGTAAAGGGTATGCCCGGCAATTGCTCATTCAGCATATTAACCGCATCCTGGCAAATGGTGAAATCCCTTTTCTGCACGTACGGGATGATAACGATCGCGCTATAAAAGTTTACCAAAGGCTGGGTTTTGTAATTCGTACACGGGTGAATTTTTATTTTATAAAAAAGTAAGGATAATAAGCATTTTTTTTATTGTTTTACAATAAATAATAATTGTTTATTAATAAATTATAATTTATTATTGTGTTATAATAAATTATACATGAAAGTCAAAATCAATACAAATTTTTTGGTGAACAGCATTGTTACCATCATTGTAATATTGCTCTTAATTTATTTTGCAGTTATAATTTTAGGCACGTCGCAAAGTGTAAGTGATGATATCGTTTATGTTACTGAAGACTACCTTAAACCTATTGAACCTGTTGTTTCAGATTCTTTGCCTTATTCGGAGTACAAGGAGTTAAGTAAGAAGGCCGAGAAGATACGGGATCTGAAGAACGGCGACTGGCTGCATTTTGGAGGTATTGGTATTGCGGAAGTTATAGGAACGGGTGGGGCAATGTATTGTGATACCTGCACAATGGCGAATACCACAGATATACCGGGTGTAAAGCAGGATTATATTTTATTACATGGATGGACTTTAAAACCTGAAAGTTGGATATATGACGACATTGTTTTTCACATTGAAAACGGTCAATCTTACATCCGTAAAACCGTAAAAGATAAACGAAAATACGGTTTTAAAAGGGTAGATGTCCCTGTAAAGTTTCGTTATTCGCGCACAGATGATTGTTTAATGATTCCTATAAGTAGCTCTTTAAAAATGATTTTAAACATTGTATTAGGCGTGATTGAATTTTCAATTTTTATTTATATGTTTTATTTGATCGCTGCCTTTTTAAAGTTCATTGTTGATATTTCAAAAGGCCTCCCATTTACCGACAGCAATTTACGCCGACTTAAACTTATCGCTGTTAGTTTAATAGCCTTTCCGATCATTACCTTTCTATTGAATTATGTTGTGCGGGTGATATTTAATAACTATTTCACTCCTGATGTGGCGGCTAAAATAGGTGTTTGGGGTAGTTGGTGGCGATTTATGATTACCGGTATTATATTTTTGATGCTGTTTAAAGCTTTTAAACAAGGGAAAACTTTAAAAGAAGAACAGGACCTAACCATTTAGCCATGCCGATAATAATTAATCTTGATGTAATGATGGCTAAGCGAAAAATGTCACTAACAGAGCTTAGCGAAAAAGTAGGCATAACTATGGCTAATTTATCTATACTTAAAACGGGCAAGGCAAAAGCTGTACGCCTGGAAACATTAGAGAATATTTGCCGGATATTGGATTGCCAGCCCGGCGATATCCTGGAGTATGTCAAATAAGCACTCTATTTATTATTATCTTCCATTCTTTGTAATTTGACAGCTTGTTATATCCAAAATTTCAATACGGGTTAAAATATGGCTACAAATGACCAAATTATGGGTAGTATCAGGGATATAAATGATCTAATTTTGGGGTAAATAACAAAACAATCATGAAAGTAATCTGGAAAGGTGTATTCCCGGCGGTCACCACAAAATTTACTGCCGATGACCAGCTTGATTTTGCCGCGTTCGATAAGAATATTGAAGCGCAGATAGCAGCAGGTATTGATGGTATAGTTTTATGCGGTTCGTTAGGTGAAGCCAGTACGCTTGCAGATAATGAAAAGATCAGCCTGGTTAAGCATACGGTATCGCTTTCAAATGGCCGTTTACCGGTTATATTTAATATTGCCGAACAAGCTACAAAAGCGGCCATAGCCATTGGCAAAAAAGCATTGGATGCGGGTGCCGATGGACTGATGGTATTACCGCCTATGCGTTATAAAGCAGATGATCATGAAACCGTAACCTTTTTTAAGGAAGTGGCTAAAAATGTGCCCTTGCCTATCCTTATTTATAATAATCCGGTGGATTATGCTATAAATATTACGATGGATATGTTCGCACAACTGGCAGAAGAAAGCAATATACAGGCCATTAAAGAATCCTCACGCGATGTTAGCAATATTACCCGCCTGTTCAACCGTTTTGGTAACAGGTTCAGCGTGTTCACAGGAGTAGATACCCTTGGTATGGAAAGCCTCGCCGTAGGTGCCGATGGCTGGCTGGCCGGTTTGGTGAATGCCTTTCCACGCGAAACGGTAGCCATCTATCGTTTAATGCAAGCAGGCCGTTATGATGAAGCCAGAACTATTTACCGCTGGTTTTTACCATTGCTGGAGTTGGATATTCATCCTAAACTGGTGCAATATATCAAACTTGCCGAAGCATGCGCAGGTTTAGGTACCGAATATGTACGTGCGCCGCGTTTAGCAATTACCGGGGCCGAGCGCGAAAAAATATTGAATATTATAAATCCGGCCATAGCCAATCGACCGCAATTACCCGAAGGTAGCTGGGGCGTGGCAAATAAATTAGTTATATAACCCGTACTATGACAGGACAAAATTTAACAGGTTATACCTACCAACCCGCTACTACTAAACCCTTCACAGCCATAAATCCGGTAACGGGAAAGCAGTTGGAGGGTGATTTTTACCCGGCTAACCATGCCCATGTAAACCACGCGGTACAATTAGCTACTCAGGCCTTTCCGGTATATAAAAATATAGCTAAAGACAAAAAAGCTGCTTTTTTGCGCGCTATTGCTACGGAAATTGAGGCTTTGGGCGATGTGCTTATTGAGCGTGCATCTGCAGAAAGCGGCTTGCCCTTAGGGCGCATAAAAGGTGAGCTTGGGCGCACTTGCGGACAGTTACGCCTGTTTGCCGATGTAGTTGCCGAAGGATCATGGGTAGAGGCCGTTATTGATAGCCCGTTGCCAAACCGCGAGCCGATGCCGCGCCCGGGCTTGTGTAAAATGCTGGTGGCACTTGGTCCGGTGGTGGTATTCGGGGCCAGTAATTTTCCGCTGGCTTTTTCTGTGGCGGGTGGCGATACAGCTTCGGCACTTGCAGCCGGATGCCCGGTTATCGTTAAAGCACACCCGGCACATCCGGGTACGGGTGCTTTAGTTGCTGAGGCCATACGTAAGGCTGCAGAACAAACTCAAATGCCTGATGGTGTTTTTTCATTACTTTTTGATGATGGCTTTAGTGTTGGCGAGGCATTGGTAAAACACGAAAACATTAAGGCAGTTACCTTTACCGGCTCGTTTAAAGGCGGTATGGCTATATATCAGTTGGCGCAACAGCGCCGCGAACCTATTCCTGTTTTTGCGGAAATGGGGAGTATTAATCCGGTGGTATTGTTACCGGGCATCCTGCAAAATAAAGCAGAAGATATTGCTGCGCAATACGCGGGTTCTATTACCTTGGGTGCCGGGCAGTTTTGTACTAATCCGGGCCTGCTGTTAGGTGTGGCATCCCCTGAGCTGGCCCGTTTTGAAATGGCTTTGGCTAAAGCCATTTCAGCCGTACCTCCATCTACCATGCTTACACCGGGCATATACCAGAACTTTAAACATTTATCCGCAGAACTACTTCAGCAAAAAGGAATTGAAGTGATAGGTACAGGTGCAGAACCGGAAAGCGATGGCGATAATCAGGCTGGTGCATTGGTAGCTAAAGTAAAAGCGGTTGATTTTATAGCTAATCCGGCACTTAGCCAGGAGGTTTTTGGCCCGTATTCCTTATTAGTAGTGGCAGATACCGTGGAACAATTAAAACAACTGATAGATGTACTGGATGGACAGCTCACCGTCACCATTATGGGTGAAACGGACGAGCTTTCGGACCATAAAGAATTAATTGAAAAGGCTGGTAATAAAGCCGGGCGTATCATTTTAAATGGTGTGCCCACGGGCGTTGAGGTTTGCGCCGCAATGCAGCACGGCGGCCCCTTCCCTGCAACTACCGACAGCCGTTTTACATCGGTTGGTACATCGGCAATACGCCGGTTTGTGCGCCCGGTAAGCTGGCAAGGATGGGGGCAGGATTTTTTACCGGATGAATTGAAGGATGGTAATCCTTTAAATATATGGCGAATGGTTGATCAGCAATGGACAAAGGACTAATATGGCGGTAAAAACATTTTTTTGTGTAGATGCCCACACCTGCGGCAACCCTGTACGGCTGGTAGCCGGGGGCGGCCCTGTGCTGCATGGCAACAACATGAGCGAAAAGCGCCAGCATTTTTTAAAGGAATATGACTGGATAAGACGCGGCCTGATGTTTGAACCCCGCGGGCACGATATGATGTCCGGCAGTATACTTTATCCACCGCACAATCCGGAAAATGATGTTGCTGTTCTGTTTATTGAAACCAGTGGCTGCTTACCCATGTGCGGGCATGGCACTATCGGCACTATAACTATTGCTATTGAGGAGGGCCTGATAAAACCTAAGGTGCCCGGTATTGTGCGTATGGAAGCACCCGCCGGATTGGTGATGATCGCTTATAAACAGGACGGCCAAAAGGTAACTTCGGTAAAACTAACCAATGTGCCATCGTACCTGGCGGCAGAAAACCTGGAAGCGGAGTGCCCCGGCTTGGGCAGGCTTACATTTGATGTAAGTTACGGAGGGAATTACTATGCCATCATCGACCCGCAAAAAAACTTTAGCGGTTTAGAAAATTACGCGGCCGACCAGCTTATTGCCTGGAGCCGTGAATTGCGCAAACGAATAAATGAACAATATACTTTTGTTCATCCGCAAAATCCGACCATTAATAGTTGTTCTCATATTTTATGGGCTGGTAAAACTTTATCGGACGATGCCACAGCGCGCAACGCGGTGTTTTACGGTGATAAAGCCATAGACCGTTCGCCATGTGGAACGGGTACTTCTGCTCGGATGGCACAATGGTTTGCGCAGGGTAAACTGAAGGTGGGTGATGAGTTTATACACGAAAGTATAATTGGCAGTAAGTTTACTGGCCGCGTGGAGGATGTGGTGGATATGGAAGGCCATAAAGCCATTATACCAAGTATTGAGGGCTGGGCCCGGATTTACGGGTACAATACTATAAAGATTGATGACGACGACCCGTATGCTTATGGGTTTCAGGTAATATAATTGGCGGCAGATGCATAAAGTAGTTGTAATAGGCGGCGGTATTATCGGGCTAAGCACAGCGTATTACCTGAATAACGCAGGTGTTGATGTGGTGGTGCTTGATAAAGGACCGCTTGACGATAATTGTTCGTTCGGGAATGCAGGCATGATAGTGCCGAGTCATTTTGTTCCCCTTGCCGCACCCGGTATGGTAGAGCAGGGCATCCGCTGGATGTTTAACAGCAAAAGCCCCTTTTATGTAAGGCCATCCTTAAACATGGAACTTATCTCGTGGGGATTGAAGTTTTTAAAGAGTGCCAGCAAAAAGCATGTGGAGCGATCGGCTGTTCCTTTGCGCGACCTGTCTCTGTTGAGCAAAAGTTTGTACGCTGAGATGGCCGAAGAGGATGGCTTTAACTTTGGATTGGCCAACAACGGGATATTAATGCTGTTTAAAACACAAAAAGCAGCTGACGAAGAGGTGCACCTTGCCAAGCGAGCGCAAGCCCTCGGGCTGGATGTAGAGGTGCTGTCGCCGGAAGCCTGCGGACAGTTACAACCCCACTTAAAACTCGATGTAGCAGGCGCGATACATTACCGCTGCGACGGGCATTTAATGCCGCATATACTGATGCGCCAGCTATTAATCCATTTGCAAAGCAAAGGTGTTGCTATTAAACGTAACAGCGAAGTTGTGAAGATTGAACAAACTCAAAATAAATTAACAAAGATACACACCACTTCCGGCGTGTTTGAAGCAAACGAAGTGGTAATAGCAGGTGGCGCATGGTCGCCGCAGGTAGCCAAACTTGCCGGACTAAAATTACCTTTAATGCCGGGTAAGGGTTATTCCTTTATGCACGATGAACCCCAAAAGCGGATGGATATTGCAGCTTTGCTAATGGAAGCGCGCGTATCGGTAACACCAATGGGCAATCAGATACGTTTTGGCGGCACTATGGAGCTTGGCCCTGTAAATCATCAAATTAACCGTAACCGTGTGAGGGGAATAGTAGAATCCATTCCCGAATACTTTCCTGATTTTACACCGCAGATGCCCGATAATGCAAATATATGGCATGGTTTCCGCCCGTGCTCACCCGATGGATTACCTTACATCGGCAGGGCAAAAAATTACAGCAACCTGCTGATAGCAGGCGGCCATGGCATGATGGGGCTGAGCCTGGGGCCCGCCACCGGCAAGCTGATAACTGAATTAATAACGGGTAAACCAACATCAATGCCTTTAACAGCATTTGATCCCGGCAGGTACCAATAATTATTGCCGTAATGAAAGTATTGCCGTTCACTATTCCGGTCCCGCATGATCATACCATAATTGTGCAGGATGAGGTGCTGCCATACTTTTATCCACATTTGCACCGTCATAAAGAAATACAGCTCACTCATATTTTAGAAGGCGACGGAACGCTGATAGTAGTGAATAACATGCACACGTTCAGATCGGGTGATGTGTTTTTATTAGGACCTAACCAGCCACATGTTTTTAAAAATGGTACTGAATATTTTGAGCCGGATAGTACTAAACAAGTTCGTGCCCTGACACTTTTCTTTGATCCGGAAGGAAAACTAAAATCGCTTTTTACTTTACCCGAAATGAAGGCGATACATGGCTTTATACAACAAATGGGTAGCGGGTTTAAAGTACCGCAGGCCCAGCAGGCGGCGATATTAATATTACTGAAGGCGTTAGTAAACAGCGAAGGAACAGATCAGCTACTTAATTTTATACACCTACTTAAGTATTTCAGTAAAGCCGGAGATATGCAACCAATTGCCCCCGGCGGTTATACCGGGATTATTACCGATACCGAGGGTATGCGTATAGGCGTAATATATGATTATATAGTGGAGAATGCGGGTAAGGCTATGTCACTTGAGGAGATAGCCACACGGGCGCACATGACCGTACCTGCCTTTTGCCGTTATTTTAAAAAGCATACGCGACATACTTTTGTAGCCTTTTTAAATAAAATAAGGATTAACAATGTTTGCAAAATGCTGAACGAAAAGCAAGGAGCCAACATTAGCGCCATAGCTTATACCTGCGGCTTTACAAGTATTAATAATTTTAACCGTGTATTTAAAACCGTTACAGGTAAAACCCCGCGCGAATACATACAACATTACAACGGACTGCAACGCCATTAAATTCTAAAAACAAACGCTTTCGGCAAGCAACAAAAGCGAAACCACCCTAAGTTACAGGGGGCTTCGCTGTATAGCCTATATAGTTTATGGATGTCCGCTTCCACCTGCTGCACCATACACCTGGCCGGTGGCAAAGCTGGCGTCATTTGCGGCAAGTTGCACATAAATTGAGCCAAGTTCAGCTGGTTGTCCCGGTCTGCCCAGCGGTGTTTGTCCGCCAAATTGCTTTAGTTTTTCCTGACTTGCTCCTCCGCTAACCTGTAAAGGAGTCCATACGGGGCCCGGCGCTACACCATTAACACGAATGCCTTTAGGGCCTAATTGTTTAGCCAGCGATCGCACATAATTGGTAGTGGCCGCTTTGGTTTGGGCATAATCATACAAATCCGGTGTGGGGTCGGTAGCCTGTTCGGAAGTTGTGCTAATTATCACAGAACCGGGTTTTAAATGAGGCAAAGCCGCCTTAATTATCCAGAATGGCGCATAAATATTTGTCTTCATCGTCCAGTCGAACTGCTCGGTAGATATATCAAGAATAGAATCATGACTTTGCTGCCTCCCGGCATTACTTACCAGAATATCCAATCCACCGAGTTGGGCAACCGCTTCGGAAACAAGTTGTTTGCAAAAATCCTCTTCGCGCAAATCGCCGGGAATCGCAATAGCTTTAACGCCTTCCGCTTTTATAAGCTCAATTACCTCCCGGGCGTCAGGCTCCTCTGTAGGGTAATAGTTGATAGCCACATCTGCACCCTCGCGTGCGTAGGCAATAGCTGCGGCACGTCCCATACCGGAATCGCCCCCTGTTATAAGTGCCCTACGTCCTTTTAGCCTGCCACTGCCTTTGTAGCTTTTCTCTCCATGATCGGGCTTGGGATCCATTTGGCTGGATAAACCCGGCCAGGGTTGCGATTGGCCATTAAAGGGTGGCTGCGGATATTTAGTTGTAGGATCCTCTAAAGGAATTGCTGATCGTGCTTGTGAAGAGCCGCTTCCCCCTCCAAATGCCGGTGCTGCCGCTAAGGCAGCAATAGCTGTTTCTTCGCTGTCGTCCAGCTTTAGGCGGTTTGTATTGTGTTGTTCGCTCATAGTTTATTTCTTTTAATAAAGAAACCAAATGAATTTAGATAGGTTTTTAATTTTTAATTAAATTCAGAACATCTATCAGCAACGGGAATTGTGGGATTTTTATTGATCATTTTGTGGAAAGATGCGTATCACCTTCATAAATCTGCCCATGTAATAACTATTTAGCGGTGTTTCTGTAACTCCATATGCACCACCCGAGGTAGAGTGGATAAATTTCAACGGTTCACCAAAGCGCGATACCAATATCCCCATATGTCCTACTATTCTTACCGTACTATCGGTACCGGTAAAAAGTATCAGGTCTCCGGCCGTGGCTTGTTTCAAGGCTATTGTTCTGTTAACGTGGGTGAAGTCAACTGAACTACGGGGTACATTAATACCAAAATGATTAAATACATAAGTGATAAAGCCGGAGCAATCAAAACCAAGCGAGGGATCAGCAGAACCATATTTATAAGGAACACCCTGCAGTGTACGGGCAAAATTGATTAATTGTGCCGGGGTGGTTTTTCCGGTAAAAATGGTATCTGTTGAGGAATGGATATTGCTCACGCGTGTCTCCTGATTATCCGGAAATACCGTTACCATAGAGTCGTCAACTAAAGTACCGCCAGTGTCGCTTGCGGTATAAACAAATGTACGCCCGTTATCTGCGCTATTACACGACAGAAAAACAATCAGCAAAAAAACATAACTGGTTAAATAGCGCATACTTTCATAAAAGAGAATTACACGCAGGTTGTTTGATTAGTTTGTATCAATGTTGTAAACAATTGATATATTGTTAGCGAAATCTATTGCCTGAACATTATTGTGAACAACATCAGCGTTTTTTTGAGAATCGCTAAACCTGTACAAAGTTAATGAATGCCCAAAACACCAATCCTGAGCTCCTGCAAACAAAAAAGCATTTTGAAATTCTTGACGGGCTAAGGGGTGTGGCTGCTTTAGCCGTTGTTACTTTCCATTTCATGGAGATGGCTTATACCGATTACAGCCAGAATTTTATTGCGCATGGGTTTTTAGCCGTGGATTTTTTCTTTTGCCTTTCGGGATTTGTTATTGCTTACGCTTACGATGATCGTATTGCCCATATAGGTGTGATAGAGTTTTTCAAGTCAAGACTTATCAGGCTGCATCCTCTGGTTATTTTAGGCTCCATATTGGGGCTACTGGCCTTTATGTTTGATCCGTTTGGCACTTCGGCCAACTCTTACGGCACAGGTAAGTTAATACTTATATTTCTGAGTTCTGTATTGATGATTCCCTATCCGGTGATGCCTGAACGGGCATTTAACTTGTTCGGGTTAAATGCACCCGCATGGTCATTATTTTGGGAATATGTAGCTAATATATTTTATGCCTTTGTTTTATATAAAACAGGTAGGCGTTGGCTGGGCTGGTTAACTATGCTTGCCGCTGCAGGCATTTGCATAGTGGCATACCGGTCAGATAATTTACTGGGTGGCTGGGCCGGCTCTAATTTTTGGGATGGATGTGCGCGAATAAGTTATTCTTTTTTAGCCGGAATGCTTATATATCGCAGCAACTGGATCATCAAAAATAGACTGGGTTTTCCCGGACTAACAGTGTTGTTAGTAGTTGCCTTTATAATGCCTTTCAGCGCATGGAACTGGTTAACAGAGCCGCTGGTAGTGCTATTTTACTTCCCCCTGTTAATAGCATTGGGTGCAGGATCGGTTTTATCAACTGGCTTAAAAAGGCTGTGCGTATTCTCCGGTAAAATATCCTACCCCTTATATATGACGCATTATGCCGCTTTATGGATTTTTATGAACTACTACACCGCCTATAAACCGGGTACAGCTAAATTATCATTGATCATAATAACGGCAATTATATTATTAATAAGCGTTGCCTGGCTGGTAATGCTATTATATGACAATCCGTTACGCAAGTACCTCAACAGAAAAAGAAACAGCGCTAATCAAGTTAAATAGCATTATTCGCTCTCGTAAATGGTTGAATAGATGGAGGTAAGTGTGTTGGCATTAAAATTAAGCTGTACCACATTGTATTGCCTGCTATTTATTACCGATGTAAAATACCATTGCGTTGAAGCGCTCATTGCGGGATCATAAACCTTGTTAATATCTTTGGAGAAAATAGATAAGCGTTCAAATTTATTAGCATAGGATGCTATTTTTTTAATGTTTACCAGTTTTTGGTAAATGGTACTGATCTGATCGTTAACAGCGATGGTGGCATTTGTTGAATTGCCGACCGGCCACTTATTAAGCTGTATCCCGTCATTCGTCCAGATGGATTTTACTTTATCATTCTCAAAATAAATTTGGATCCCCGTGCCTGTGCCCTTTTGCTCATCTAACAAGATCGAGGTATACAAAGGGAGCCTGTCCTTCAAACTATCAAGTTGAGTAAATACATTACCCACCACATTTAGATAGCTGATTTGTTGAGTGGTTTTGTTAGCCTGAATGGTAGCATATATACCGGTGCTCGTTTGGCCGATAGTTAAGCCCAAAAACTGACCACTGGTAAGTGTATCCTGCGAAATGATCTTTGCAGCAGGCGGATCAATTATGATACCATTGCCGGTGTTTTCTTTTTTACAACTAAAAAATGCAGCAGAGACCAATAGGAAAATATAAAGCTTTTTCATGTCTAAACGAGTGGTTTGTTACTTATACGTGCCACATTAAAAAAACGCTACAGGGTTTATGTTTAAAACCAATCATGTCGCGATACACCCCTTACATTGGCACAATAACACTCCGTTTTTTATTTGCTATGCTATAAATTTGACTTGCTAATCAATTATCAATATGAAAATAGTAAGGGTACAATACACCACCAAAGCCGAATATGCTGCCCGCAATCAGGAAAACATTAAAGCTGTTGTAGCGGAGCTGAAAAGCATTAACCATCCGGGTGTTAAATACAGCACCTATTTGCTGCCGGACGGGAAAACTTTTATGCATTTTGATCATTTTGAAAACGAAGAAGCGCACCAATTTTTAACTTCGTTAGCCTCATTCAAAAAATTCGCGGATGAGTTAGAAGCAAGTGAACCGGAAACAGAACCTAAGCTGGAATTGCTAACCCTGGTTGCCTCTACTGAGGATCTTTTTGAATAATATTCTGATGGCGCCTGTCCTTTTTTAATTTGACAAGTAAAATAGCAGCCATAATTTCCACCCCTAATCCAAATCCGGTTAACAGGCCGGCTAAAAGATCGGTAAGATGAAACACTTTGTGTATTGCCGGAACCGTTGATACCACCAAAAGGCCAACGATAAGCATCATTGTTAGTTTTTTTGCATCGAGGTTTTTCATACTTGTTTTTCTAATAATTATTAGATGCCGCTTTAATGCATCTGTTACGGATTAGCCGGCTTATTTAACTAAAAACTATGCTAATCAATATTTGGTGTGTTAAATATATGAATTTACACAAGCATATTTGAATAACAAGTGATTGTAATTGAAGTTTTTATGGGCTATATTTACTTTTATAAACCAAACGGGTGATTGTACCACCACATTAACTAAATCAAATCATGAAAATTAAGCTGTTTGCCTGCCTGTTATTAAGTGCCTTTATATGGGCAAATACTACTGTTAACGCCCAGGCCCCTACTAATAAAGCAATAGAAACCAGGATAGCGGCGACCATAAAAAAATTAACGCTTGAAGAAAAAATATCTATGTTGCATGCCAACGGTATTTTCAGCACTGCGGGGGTGCCACGCTTAGGTATCCCGGGATTGATGACCGACGATGGGCCATTGGGGGTGCGGGAAGATGTTAAGGAAGGATGGGGGTCAGCTAACCTAACTACTGATTCTGCTACATTTTTCCCTAACGGATCGGCATTGGCAGCAACCTGGAACCCGGCTTTAGCTTACCGCTACGGGCATGATTTGGGCGAAGAAGCACGGGCGCGAAATAAAAGTATAATACTTGCTCCGGCATTTAATATAACCCGCACACCCTTAGGCGGCCGTACTTATGAATATTATTCCGAAGATCCTTTTCTGAACTCTCAACTGGCAGTACAATCCGTAAAAGGTATACAAAGCCAGCATGTTGCTGCATGTGTAAAGCATTACGCTGTAAATAATCAGGAAGTTGAGCGTGGCCGGGTTAATGTGCTGGTAGATGAACGGGCACTACGTGAAATATACCTGCCTGCTTTTAAAGCTTCAATAACCGAAGGTAACGCATGGACTATCATGGCAGCATATAATAAGTTCCGCGGGGTATATTGTTCGGAAAATGATTATCTGCTTAATAAGATATTAAGAGATGAATGGGGCTTTAAAGGTATTGTTATTAGTGATTGGGGCGGCACACACAGTACGGTTGATGCCGCAAACAATGGTCTTGATCTGGAAATGGGATCGAGACCGCCTTATAAAAACTATTATTTTGCTGATAAACTACTGGATTCGGTAAAAGCCGGCAAGGTAAGTATGAAGGTAATTGATGAAAAAGTACATCACATTTTATGGGTGATGTATCACACTGTTTTAAGTACTAATGAGCCTAAAGGTAAAATAAATACCCCTGAGCATAGTAAAACAGTTTACGACATCGCGTCCGAATCAATTGTGCTGTTAAAAAACGATAAACATCTATTACCAATAAATACCACTGCTGTAAAAAGTATAGCAGTAATAGGTGATAACGCCACACGCACTTTTCATTTGGGTGGCTTTGGTGCAGGTGTTAAAGCGCGTTACGAAGTTACCGCACTTGCCGGCTTGCAAAGCAGGTTGGGCAATAAAGTTACTATCAATTACGCGCAGGGATATTCGGGCGTGTATAAGCCATTCCGGAGAAAGACTGATACTGTACCTGACAAACCCGACCCGGCCTTGCTGCAACAGGCAGTAGCCATCGCTAAAAGTTCGGATATGGCTATCCTGTTTATTGGTGGTAACCGTGACTATGAAAGTGAGGGACGCGACCGTGCCGATCTTAGTTTGCCGTTTCACGAACAGGAGCTGGTTGATGCGGTAACTGCAGTAAACCCAAACACTATTGTTGTAGTGGTTGGCGGCGCACCTTATGACATAGGGAAGATCAAAAAGAATAACCATACCATCGTGTGGTCCTGGTATAATGGATCGGAAAATGGAAACGCCTTAGCTGATATGCTAACCGGGAAAATAAACCCTTCCGGTAAATTACCATTTACCTTCCCTGCACAATTAAAGGACTCCCCTGCTCATGCTTTAAATGCTTATCCGGGTGAAAACCTGCAGGTAGATTACAAAGAAGGCATATTGGTGGGATACCGTTGGTTCGATACGAAAAAAATTGCGCCCCTTTACTGTTTTGGTTACGGGTTATCTTATACCGATTTTCAATACCAGGGTTTAAGCGTAGCTAAAAAAGCATATAATCCGGCAGAAAATATCAGTGTTACTGTAAAAGTTAAGAATAATGGTAAATACGCGGGTAAAGAAACCGTTCAGCTATACATAAGTAAGGCCGGTTCGGTGGTTGAACGTCCTGAAAAAGAATTGAAGGCATTTAAAAAGGTTTTAATACCCGCAGGGCAGGTTGCTGACGTTGTTTTAAATGTACCGGTTAAAGATCTGGCGTATTATGATGTTAAAAGCAGCAAATGGATAGTTGAACCCGGTGAATATAAAATATTGGCAGGCACATCATCAGAAGATATTAAAGAACATAGTACAATTAAGGTAAATTAAGCCTTTTATATTAACTCTTTGGCGTGAGTTGACAGCACGTTGGATATCTTGGCTGCTAATTTCATTGCATACTGTGATATAATTTGTTTACGGACCTATAGTATGATCTGATCCATTCTATTTAATATCTGCAAACAGAATATTTTTAAATAAAAAACCAGGCCTTTTTACAGGCCTGGTCATCTTAATTTAAACTACCAACGATCTCCATCTAAATTAAGTGGATTGCTTTACGGATCTTACTCCGGTATTTTATCTAACGGTGCAATGTTTGTTTCTGAACCTGAATACCCTTTATTCTGGTTAATATGCCCGTCAATATTCAGATCAATATCCCTTTGTGGTATAGGCCATAACACATGATAAGGAGATATGGTGAAATGGTTACCCGAATTAGTTACTACCGCCGGATTTTTGTAAAAATCATTTTTCTCCATTATACGGTCATAAAAAAAGTTATTGGTAGAAAAATCCTGCATGTTATAGGTTTTACCATTGTAAGCTGTTTTACCTGTTTGCGCAAAAATGTAGGCGATACGGGTAAGTTCGGTTTTACGTGGCTCCTCCCAATATAACTCCCTTTGGCGCTCATCCAGTATGGTACCTATATTCACCGCGCTCGGATCGGTTAACAATTGTGCCTGTGCTCGGGCGCGTACTTTGTTAATATCTGCCATGGCAAGCGCTGTTTGTCCCTTCCAGTAATAAGCTTCGGCACGCAACAGATAGGTTTCCGCTAAACGGAATACATACCAGTCGGTATTGGTACCACGCGGAGGGCTCCACCATTTATCCTGCGCGTAAGTACCTGAACCGATAAATACTTTATAATGCGGCCAGCCAAACCATGCACGAATGGTATCTTTAGCGCCATTTAAAAAACGTTGGTTTACATTAGCCGCAGTATATTGCTCCAGATGTTTGCCATACCAGTTAGGGTCGGTTTTTTTAATTGCCGGATTATTGTAAACCAGGTCGGTCATATCAACCCACATACCCTTTGCGTGGCGCAGGTCGGTATTATCCGTCCAGATGTACTTGGTTGCGTAAGGTGTACCCCGCAAGCGACCAATACCCCTACCGTACAGTAAAGTAAGCGGTATTTCTTCTGTAACCTTATCTGATATGCCCGGTTTAAGCGCACCCGGAGTTAGTATGGTGCCGTTATGCCACATAGGTACACAATTACGCATAACCTGCGAGCCGCTTGGGGTGGCCCCTTCTAAGTTTTCGCGGTCAATAACTACATATAATGCTTCGGTATTTGTCGCGATAGATTTATTTTCAGGGCGATGAAGATCCCATACCACATTTTTTGTAGCATCGTCTGCTACTATACCAAAGCGGCTTGTCATTAAGGCATACGGACCGTTTATGGCAATATTTGCTGAATTGATGGCGTCATCAAATAAACCCATGGCCAGGTTTATTTTAGTTAATAAATGCGCGGCGGCACCTTTTGATGGTTCGCCTTTATTCCCATTATCAACTAATTTTCCTACAGCAAATTCCAGGTCAGTTTTCATTTGCTTTAGTATCACCATACGTTGCGTGCTATAGTAACCAGTGTTTAATCCGGTTTCCTCTTTTAGCACTAAAGGCACATCACCAAACTCGTGTACCAACCTGTAATAGCGATATGCGCGATGAAAATAGGCGCCAGCCAAAACCTTATCTCTTTCGTCCTGACTTGGCCAGGTAATATCATCTATTCTGGAGATGATAACATTGGCATCATGCACCCCCTGGTACCACATCTGCCAGTAATACCCTATTTTATTATAGTCATTACTATTCAGGTTAGCTGTAGGTGTTATTCGCACATTCAGATCCTGGGCCGGGGTAGTTTTATCAGTCGTACCCTCCACTGCAGCATCTGTAAAGATAGATTCAGTTAGTAAAGGGGCCGAATCTCCAAAAAACTCAAACCGTACACCCAGGTTAAGGTTAGTAAGCGCGCTTTGAAAAGCAGCCGGAGACGATAACGTATTATTAGGTGTAAATTTTGAGGGAGCCTCCGGGAACAGGTCGCTTCGTTTTGTACATCCGCCTGCTGTAAGCATAGCCGCTACAGCAATCCCCGCTATTATATTTTTTTTAAAATTTTTCATATCTAATCAATTTATCCGTTAAAAAGTCACGTTAAAGCCTGCCGCAAGATACCTCGGTGTTGGTCCGTTGTTTTGGGGATCCCATAAAGGCCAGTCAGAGAAAACTGCGGCATTTGTTGCATTCACGAAAAGTTTAGCGCTTGACATTCCTAAATGCTTAATAAGCTGAGGGCTGAAAGTGTATCCTAATGACACTGTTTGTACTCTTACAAATGAAGCCTTACGCCAAACATTTATAGTTGTACCTGACGAGCCGGAATTTAACCGTGCGTAGTCGTTTATCGGGTTATCCGGTGTCCAGTAAGGTAATACATAGGAATTTGTACGACCGAAACCAACACTGCCCGGGTTATTTTTAGCATCGTTAAACTGCCGTAACTGACCCATGCTTGATACCAGCATAAAAGAGAAATCAAAGTTCTTGAGGAAGTTGAACTCATTACGTAACGACCATGTGAATTTAGGACTTGTAGAGCCCAGGAAAACCTTATCATCATTGTTAAATACAAAATCGCCGTTCATGTCCTGGAGTTTAAAATCACCGGGTTTGGCTTTATATTTTGCAGCTTCATCAGCTTCATCAGTTTGCCATACGCCTAAAATTTTATAGTCCCATACGGCGTTCACATCATGCCCTATAAACCATCCGTTACCAATATCATCGTTCTCTCTGGTTACAGTATTGCCATTTGCATCCGTTGTTTGGTAATCGCCATAAAGGTGTACTATCTTGTTACGGTTCAGATAAAATGTTCCTGTAGCATTCCAGTTAAAGTTTTTACTGCTCATTACCTTACCTTGCAGTAACACCTCAATACCTTTATTATTAACCTCCCCTATATTGGTTAACACGCTCGGATCAGCAAGCCCCTGTACATACAGTTCAGATCTGTCAACTATAAGGTTGGTTGTTTTACGATTGTAAACATCAATTGAACCACTTAAACGGTTATGCAACATGGCAAAATCCAAACCAATGTTGGGGCCGGTAGTACGCTCCCAGGTTAGTTCGTCGTTCTGAAGTGTGCGTACATAAATGGTATTATTGTTTACAACCACACCACCCGGGGTTACCGTTGGATACTTATTAGTTGCAATTACGGCAAGCGCTAAACTCGGATCGGCGGTACCACTTGATAACCGGTTACCGTTTGATCCGTAACCTACACGCAGTTTACCATAGTCGAGCCATTTAAAGAAGTCTGTTTTAAAGAACTTTTCATCGGTAAACGTCCATGCCACAGCACCGTTTGCATAGTTTTGTCTTGGTGCTTTTAAGCCAAAGGGTGAGAACCCATCGCGACGGGCGGTAAAGGTGACGTTATATTTACCCATAAGGTTATAATTTAAACGTCCCATCAACGCGTCTGCATTATATATGCGGTCATCGCTGCTTTCAACAGGTAAGGTACCCGCGCCTATACTATGATAACCTAAAACATCACTCGGGCTAAACTGGGTATTGGATGCCCGGGTGTACCAGGTCTGATATTTTTCTTTATTTAATAAGAAGGTTGCATCAAACGTATGAACACCGAATGTTTTATTCCAGTTCAAAATATTGTCCAGATTATAACGGTAACGGTTTTCCATTGTTCTGATACCCGTGCCGCCTGAAAGTTCGTTAGGGTTAGCAACCGGCCTGAAGAAGAAGTTGCGGTACGACTCTAACTGAGGGGAAAAGTTCAGGGTATATTTAAACCCGAATGGCAGATCAACCTTAGCGTACAGGGTTGAAAATAAAACGTTCTGCACATTTACATTTGAATTGTATTGCTTACCCAGGAAAGGGTTGCGCTGGTTTAACCCGCTATCATCGGTATCAATACGGCGCAAGGACCCATCTTCATTGTAAACATCACCATACGGAGACGAGTTAATGATCTGCCCCCAATCGGCCTCGGTACGGTCAATAGCCTGCCCGCTTAATGAACTACCCGATGCACCTTCATCCCTCACAGAATACTGCGCATTTAGGCCAATGGTTAAAAACTTGGCAGCTTTACCTTCCAGGTTTGCACGAAAACGTACATCGTTATATTCGCCGCCCTGTATAAGGTTTTGGTTTTTAGTAAAGTTACCCGAGAAATAGTAGCTGACATTATCTCCCCTTCCGGATAAACTTGCGGTATAATCCTGGCGTAATCCGTTTCTGAAGATAAGTTTCGACCAATCGGTAACCTTACCGTTCATATAGTTATCTATCTCGTTCTGAAACAAGCCTAAACGCTGCAAATAAACAGTAACAGGGTCTCCGGTAGCACCGTTTAAAAACTGATCTACAGTTACCCCGTCAGGTAAGCTCCGCGGATCGCTGTAGTAATAATACGGGTTTGATGAGTTTGCACTGCGCTGAACATCGGCGCGCCAGTTCAGAAAATCTACTCCCTGGTAATATTTTTGATTTTGCAGTAACTGCGCAACGCCCATATTCGCGTTAAGCGTAATCACCGAGCCGCCTTTTTTACCTTTTTTGGTAGTAATGGCAACAACCCCACCTGCCGACTGTGCACCATAAACGGCTAATGCGCTTGGATCGCGTAAAACATCAACCCTGTCAATATCGTTTGGATTGATGTCTGCCAGATCGCCGGGATAGATTACCCCATCCAACACTATAAGCGGATTAGTACTTCCGGACAAAGAGTTACGCCCCCTGATCTGCAGATCGCCAACACTGCCACCTTTTGGAGATGTGTTAAGGGCGACAGAAATACCCGGTACCGAGCCGCGCAATATATCGTTAACACTTGCAGGGTTATCGTTCTCAAATTTATCTGCCTTAACGCTGGTTATAGCACCGGTTACATCTTTTTGTGCACGTGTACCATAACCAATAACCACCACTTCATTCAAATCCTTTGAGGATGGCAGCAATTTAACGTTTAATGAAGTACGGCCGTTTAAAGCCACCTCCTGGGTGGTATAGCCCACAAATGAGAATTCAAGAGTGGCATCACCATCAGTTTCAATGGTATAATTACCCTTTACATCGGTTACAACGGCTACTGTTGTACCTTTTACCCTTACGGTAACCCCGGGTAACGGAAGGTTATTTTCATCAGTTACCACACCGGTTATTTTAGCCTGCTTTGCGCCAGGCTTGTGCAGTGCTAAATTGGACGTGTTTACCCAAGACGAATTAGCCGCCCCACTATATGCATAGGTATCGCCTGCGGTTACAAGCAATGATACCGCTGATAAAATAGCACACGTTTTAAATGATCTTTGTAAATGTCTATTCTTCATATTTATATGTTAAGAATTAATTTTTCCATTTTTTTTTGACAAAACGATCCCAGGACGACTATTCATCGTCTTTTTTTGGATGTTAATAAAGGATCGGATTTTAAATTCTGCCAGAATTTGGCATTAGCGATATCTTAAATCGCTACTCGATTTCTTTTCTTTCCATAATTGTTCAGTTTAGTTGGATTTATGTTGGTTAATGATTTAGTTGCTTTTTAAAATAAGATACTTAGCGAGATCGGCGGCGGCCTTGTTGTTTTCATAAACAGCGGGTAACCTGCCGTTAACATATTCATTGTAAAGCCAGGGATCTGCAACGGCAAGTACGGTTCCTTTACCATAGGCGGTAACAGCCGCTATAGTTGCACCACTTGTTGAACGCAAAACAGTTTTAGCCTTTTTTGAAATACTTATGCTGCACACATCTTTCATGAAAGCCATTTTAGCCGTTTTAAATATGGGGTTATTGTTAAGCACCACCTCCCCGTCGTTAAAGTGAGCATCGTCAGTTACATGATTCTGCAGATCGTTATTAAAGTGCATCCCAAACCTGCCTGCCAGTATATTAAAATGAGTAAGTTCCACATTCGCGCTGTCATTAGCCATCATCACCAAAACGCCGCCGTTTTTAACCCACTGCGCAATATTATCAGCATCGCACTTAGTTATGTAGTTAGGGTTTGGATTTTCCTTTTTACTGTCAGGATCAACAATGATGTATATTGCAACTCCCTTTAAGTTTTGTGACGTAGGTGCGGAATCGATATGGGTAAGTGTTGCGCCCTGTGATCTGAAAATATCCCCCCATATGGAAAATCCGGAGTTGGCTGTATCCTCCCACATATAATGAAACCTGGCAACCGTACCATTTTTCTCCCGGTGTGTTTCGTGATTGAAATAATAATCGAGCGCAACAGTTTGTGCACTTACTTTTAAAATAGCAATTGGATACACGAAGAGTATAATAATGAAAAACTTTCGTTTCATTCTATAATAAGATTTATCGATATGCAGGATTTATAATTGGCGCAGTTTTAACTGCACATATCAAAAATACCTTGATTACCTTTGGCTTCGCAGTTTTAGCACATATTTATTTACGATATCGTTTTCGCTCGGCGATAATCAAGGCCAAAATAAGGCCATCCTCATCCCTGCGATCAGGGAAAAGTTAAAAACACTAAGTACTGTTGTAAATTAACTGATGATCAGTTTTTAGGAGAGGTTGACCGGCGCGTTACCAATTGGGTAGGAAGCACCATTGTTTCAAATTCGTAAACGGGCCTTTTACTGAGTATAAGATTTAACAATAGTTCTGTTGCCTTTTGCCCCATTTCAAACCCGGGTTGATAAACAGAGCTTAATGAGGGGCTCAAAACATCGGCTAACATGGTGTTTGTAAAACCAACGATCGCCATTTCCTGTGGTATTTTTATACCTAATTTATTAAGGAGAAATAAAGAAGTAGTGGTAATACGATCTGATGTTGTTAAAATAGCATCCGGTTTATTTTTTAACAACAGTAATTCATTTAATGCTTTCTCTATTTCGCCTACATCACGTCCGCCGTGCGGACAATGTTTAATGTATTCATCAGGAATTGTTATACCGGCTTCTTCCATCGCTTTTTTATAACCGGCAAACCGCTCTCGGGTGATAGAAATATTTGGCGGGCTGGTAATATGAGCAATACGCCTGTACCCGCCATCCAGTAAATGGCGCGTAGCATCGTATCCTCCTTTAAAGTTATCGGATATTACTTTATGTGTTTCGATCTCGTCAGTAATACGATCAAAAAAAACAATAGGTAAACCCAGTTCATTCAGCCTTTTAAGATGTCCCAGATCATGCGTTTCTGTAGAAAGGGAGATAAGCAGCCCATCTATAGACCGATGGGTAAGGTGCTCCACGTTTTTCACCTCCAGATCATAAGACTCGTGTGTTTGTGTTATAATAACATTAAACCCGGCTTTATATGCTACGGACTCGATACCATTTATAACCTGCGAAAAAAACTGATTTTCAATTGTAGATACTACTATCCCTATTGATTTGCTATTCCCTTGTTTTAAACTCTGAGCAATAGGATTAGGACGATAGTTATGCTCACGGGCATAATCATTTACCAGTTTTTTGGTCTTCTCACTTATCTCGTAACTATCGCGCAGCGCTTTTGATACCGTTGATACCGATAGATTAAGCGCTGTAGCAATATCTTTTATGGTAATAGTATTAAAGTTCATATGGGCCGCGTGTTAAGTACAAGTACCGTGCTTAACATTGTACCAATGTAAAGAAAATACTATCTAATTGCTAATTTAATTGCACTACAATTTCACAACTTTCATACGGGGTGCCAGCAAATGCATTATTAACCAGGCAAATAGGTAGGCACATGCGCATACGGTAAAAATGATGTTATATCCGGCGGTAATATTACCGGCATCCTTATATGTTTCCAGTACCCAGCCAATGAAAGACGGGAAAATTATACCGCCGATGGAACCTGCCATACCGCCTATCCCTACAACAGAACTCACTGCTTTTTTAGGGAACATATCTGATGTGGTAGTAAAAATATTAGCGCTCCAGGCCTGATGTGCAGCGGCCGCTAAACTTATCAAACCTACCGCCTGCCAAATATTTGTAGCATAGCGTGCTGCAAATATGGGCACTACACAAAGCGCAAAAATAAGCATAGTGGTTTTGCGGGCTCTGAATACAGGCATTCCGCTTTTTATTAACCACGACGACAAATATCCGCCGCCAATACTGCCAACGGTAGTTGCCGTGTAAACCAATGCCAGCGGCAAACTTGGTTTAGAAAGGTCCAGATTGAATGTACTTGAAAAATAGGATGGCAACCAAAATAAAAAGAAATACCAAATTGGATCGGTAAGGAATTTACCCACTACAAATACCCAGGTTTGCCTTATACCAAACAGCCTCGTCCATTTTACCTTCTGCCGGGGTTCGTCAGAAGGTTCATCTGAATCACTATGTACATGCTCATATTCAGCCGCGTTTATTTTTTTATGCTTATTAGGTATCTCGTAAAATATCCACCAGAAAATGAGCCATACAAAACCCAACGCGCCCGTAATAATAAACGCCATTTGCCATCCGTAGATGCCTAATATCCACGGAACCATTACCGGGGCCAGTACCGCGCCTATATTTGCACCCGAATTAAATATACCTGTTGCCAGTGCACGTTCCTTTTTTGGAAACCATTCTGCCACTACTTTAATAGCTGCAGGGAAATTTCCCGACTCGCCTAAACCCAACGCCGCCCGCACGGAAGCAAAACCAAGTGTTGTTTTAACAACCGCGTGCAACATGGCCGCTACACTCCAAACTATTAATGAAACTGCATATCCTAACTTAGTGCCCAGTTTATCAATAAATCCGCCAAAAGCAAGTAACCCCAAGGCGTAAGCAGCCTGAAAAGCCATAACAATATGACTATAGTCTTCTTCCGTCCATGCAAACTGCTTTTCCAATGTAGGTTTTAACAACCCTATAACCTGCCTGTCTAAATAATTTATGGTTGTGGCAAAAAACAATAAGGTTACTACCACCCAGCGGTAGTTGGTTTTTTTGATATCGGTCATAATTGGTTTACTTAAAATTACCTTGCGTTATTTACTAATTGTATAGCCCGCAAAGCTTCTGTATATAATTGATCGTATGCTTTGTTCTCTAACACGGCCTGGGTTATCAGCTTGCTTCCCATTCCAACAGCTGATGCTCCTGCGTTAAACCATCCACCTATATTTTGCTGGCTCATCTCCACCCCTCCGGTTGGCATCATGGCAAGTTCGGGAAAAATATCCTTAACTGCTGATAAAAATCCGGGGCCTAATATGTTTGAAGGGAAAAGCTTTACCATGGTTGCACCAAGCAGTTGTGCTTTATATATTTCCGTTGGGGTCATGCAGCCCGGTATCCAAAGCAGGTCGTGTTGCTGAGCAATCGTGGCAACATCCGGATTTACCAGCGGAGCAATAATAAAATCTGCCCCTACGTTTATGAAACGCGTGGCTTCTTCTTTGCTTTTTACAGTACCAATGCCCAACAGCATATCAGGCAGCTCAGTTTGCTGTAGCTTTTTTAGTATCGCAAAGTTTCCTTCAGCATTTGCGCCCCGGTTGGTATACTCAATAACCCGGATTCCTGCTTTATACAAGGCCCGGGTAATGGCAATACTGCCCTCAGAACTTGCATCATAAAATAAAGGAAGTAAGCCCTGTTTAATGATACTATTTTTAATATGTTCTTTAGTCATCATGTTTAATAGCTTTAATTACCTGTGCAACAGTACTGTTTGTAGCATCTCCTTTAATAAATAATTTCTTAAAGGCGGCGGCTGTTGCAAAACTCAAACATTCCGAAACCGGCAGTTTATTATAATAGCCATAAATAAGGCCGGCCATAAAACAGTCACCGCTTCCTACTTTATCAATCACACTTTCGGCATTGTATTCAGATGAAACTTCCATCTTACCCTGCTGAAATAAGGTGGTATAATATTTTATATGACCGTTATCACCAAACCTGAAAGTGTTGGCAACCGCTTTGCAATCAGGGTACTGTTCTGTAAGTTTTTTCGAAACACTCAATGCTTCGGTTAGGTAATCGGCCTTGCTGCATTGCTGTTGTAACTGTTTATTAACGGGTATACCCAGCAAACTTTCCGCGGCCCAGATATTACCCATTATCAGGTTACAATATTTAACTAACCCCGGCATTACTTCCGTTGAAGAAACGCCATATTGCCATAACTTTGAGCGGTAATTGAGATCAACAGAAATGGTAATATCACGTGCCGATGCAGCTATTAACGCTTCTTCGCATAACTTAGCAGCCTTCAAACTTACCGCGGGGCAAATTGCGCTGAAATGAAACCATGTTACGCCGGTTAATATTTCATCCCAGTTAACGGTATCCGTCTCCAGTTCAGCAAACGCCGATGCCGCACGATCATACACCACGGTATCGTGTTTCATATCCGCACCGGTTGTTAAGTAAAACAGGCCAAGCCTTGCGCCGCTTTTAAAAATAGCCGAGGTAACCACACCCCGGCCACCAATATAATTAATCAACCACTCTGCAAGTCCGTTATCAGGTAGTACCGTAAAGTATTTTGTTTCGATTCCCCATAATGCCAGGGCCGTTGCCACATTTAATTCAGCGCCGCCAACATACACCGGTAGCTGATTATTTTTAAGCCAGTTACCTTCACTATCCGGACTAAGCCGTAACAGCAGTTCGCCAAAGGTTAATACCGTTCCGTTGCCTGCTGTAGTTAAACCCATTATACCCCGCCAAATATTGAGAAACCGCCATCCACACATATCATTGAACCGGTCACAAACGCCGATGCATCACTAAGCAGCCAAACCAATGCCCCTATCAACTCATCCGGATTGCCAAAACGTTTAAAGGGGGTTTGCTTAATAACCAATTCGCCCCTTGGGGTATATCCTCCCTCAGGCTTAGTTAGCAGATCCCGGTTTTGTTCCGTCAGGAAAAAGCCCGGAGCCAAAGCGTTCATTCTTATGGCATCTCCGTAACGGTTAGCCAATTCAACCGAGAACCATTGATTATAGCAATCAACCGCAGCCTTTCCCATATTGTAACCCAATACTTTGGTTATGGCCCGTTTTGAATTCATAGAAGAGATATTTACAATACTGCCTTTGCCTGTTTTAGCAATAGCTTCGCCAAAAACCTGCGTAGGCAACAGCGTACCCCAAAGGTTCAGGCCCATTACCTTTTTCATGCCCTGCAGATTCATGCTGAAAATATCTTCGCCGGGTTGCAGCACCCCATCCGGCATATTACCACCGGCTCCGTTCACCAATCCGTCTATCCGCCCGAATTTATCCATAATAAGCGCCTTTGCGCGTTGTAAAGACTCCTCCTCCATAACATCCGCCACCAAAGCAACAGCACTTCCGCCATTTTTATTGATCGCTTCAGCACGCTCTTCAGCTACAGCCTTGTTTCTTCCTAAAATACCAACAGCACCACCCGCAGCTACAATACCATTAATGAACGATTTGCCGAGTATGCCCGTGCCGCCTGTTACTACTATTACTTTCCCTGTTAATGAATAATTACCTGCCATTATATTATCTTATATCCTCTATCCTGATCGCATCCATATCGGTGTAGTCAAGATTTTCACCCCCCATGCCCCAGATAAAACTATAGTTACTGGTACCTGCACCGGAGTGCATGCTCCAGGGCGGCGACACTACTACACCGTAATTATCTATTAAAACATGCCTTGATTCGGTTTCCTCGCCCATCAAATGAAACACACGTTGCCCTTCGGGTATGTCAAAATAAAAATACGCTTCCATCCTCCTGTCATGAACATGCGGAGGCATGGTATTCCATACACTACCCGGATGTAATATGGTAAGCCCCATTACCAGTTGACAGCTTTTTATACCGTTTGTGTGGATATACTTGTTTATAGTCCGCTTATTTGACATTGCAGCATCTCCTGCATGTACCTTTTCCGCGCTATCTATCGGCATTAAAACCGTAGGGTATGTTTTATGAGCCGGTGCCGACAGCAAATAAAAAACCGGAGGCTTTGCGCTATCCTTTGCCCTAAAAGTAACACCCTGTACGCCCCTGCCTACGTAAAGGCAATCAAGCTTGTTTAAAGTATAGGTTTCATTTGCTACGGTTATCTCTCCTTCACCACCCACATTAATGATACCCACTTCGCGGCGTTCTAAAAAAAAGTCAGATTTCAGGTTATCATAGTTCCCAAGATCAATACTTTTATTAACCGGGTGCACAACACCCGCTATAATTCTGTCGTAATGGGTGTATACACAGTTGATCTCATCTGCTTTTAACAGATCTGCAACTAAAAAACGGTCACGAATTTGAGCGGTCTGATAACTTTTAAAATCATCAGGATGAACGCTATGTAGTACTTTCAATGCAAAAAGTGTTATTTGGTAAACTTATAATTGTTCAGCAAGTGTACAATTATGACACTTTAATTTGAAACAAAAGACCTGATATTTCTACGCAAACGTTATCGAAGATTTTTAAAACCAGGGTAATGTTTATACACTCTGCTACGATAACGTTTGCGTAGAAATAGTGCCTTAAAAGGCATTTAATATGCCATTTACATCGTAATATTGAACTTGTAACTTTAAGCGGATACTTCCGGCACACATGTTACTACTTATAAACCAAGTTATAATCTATCATGAAAGTTAAACTTATATACCGGCTTGCAATAGCCATGATTGGTTTTATTACAATGGAAAACACTGCAATTGCACAGCAAAACATAAGTCATAAAAATGCCGAAAAATGGCTTAAAAAGGGTGAATGGAAAAACGGCCTTAAATTAAAGGTTGATAATTCTGTAGACGCCGATGAATTTTACAAACAATATCATCATAATAAAGCTGTTTGGGATAAGGTATTTACCTTTTTAAAGCAAACCAACCTGGATACTTTAAGCCCCGGTAAACATATCATAGATGGTGATAATGCCTACGCCAGCGTTACAGAGGGCCCTTCAAAAGAACCTGATAAGGCTACCTGGGAGTCGCATAAAAAATACATTGATCTGCAATACGTAATAAAGGGGAAAGAGAAAATAGAAGTGGCAGATGTAAGCACGGCTCATGTTATAAAGCCCTATGATGCCGCAAAAGATGTAGCTAATTATACAGCAAACGGCATCACTTATACCGCCGCTCCAGGCACATTTTTCCTGTTCTTTCCGCAAAATGCGCATAAGCCAAACATAAAAGTAACCGGATACGATATTGTAAAAAAACTGGTAATAAAAATTAAGGTAGCCGAGTAAGGCTCCATAAATATATATTCATGAATATTAAACAACAAATACCCCTTTTGCTGTTATGCGCTTGTACACTAAGCGCCTGCTCTCAGCATATCACGTCCAAAACATTCCGGTTTGCGAAAAATCAGACAAAAGTATTATTAACAGAAACCGCCAAGGCAAAAAAGGAAGCCGCAAAACCCAATTTATTTTCTCCGCGATCAATAGATAAGGATGGCAATCTGGTACTGGTATCATCAAAAGATTGGTGCAGTGGTTTTTTTGCAGGTAACCTGTGGTTTTTGTATGAATATACGGGCGATAAATTCTGGATGGAACAATCCCTGCCGTTTACTGCCATAATGGAAGGCGAAAAAACTGACGGCGGCACCCATGATATGGGCTTTAAACTATATAACAGCGTTGGTAATGCCTATCGCCTAACGCATAATGAAAAATACAAAGAGGATATAATACAAGCAGCGAAAACGCTGATGACCCGTTTTAACCCGGTGGTGGGCTGCATAAAATCATGGGATAACCGTAAAGAATGGAAATACCCTGTTATTATAGATAACATGATGAATCTGGAATTGCTTTTTGAAGCAACCCGCCTTAGCGGCGATTCCAGTTTTTATAAAGTTGCGGTCACCCACGCTAATACTACACTAAAAAATCATTTCCGTGCCGATAACAGCTCTTATCATGTAATTGACTATGATCCGCAAACGGGCGAAGTGCTGCATAAACAAACCCTGCAAGGTTTTGCAGATAGCTCGGCCTGGGCACGCGGCCAGGCATGGGGATTATATGGTTATACCATGTGTTACCGCGAAACACACAATAAGGCCTATTTATTACAGGCAGAAAAGATCGCCAAATTTATTTTCACTAATCCGCAAATGCCGGATGACCTGGTGCCCTATTGGGATTATGATGCCGCTAAATTACCGGGCCAACCACGTGATGCTTCGGCTGCCGCAATTGCCGCTTCTGCATTATATGAGCTGAGCACCTATAGTGCAAACAGTAAATCCTATAAAAAAACGGCAGATAAAATATTGAACAGTCTGTCCAAACATTACCAGCCGCAGCCGGGCGGAGCAAAGGGTTTTTTGTTGCTGCACAGCACAGGGCACAAACCGGCCAACAGCGAAATTGATGTACCTATAATCTATGCCGATTACTATTACCTGGAGGCTTTGCTTCGTCAGCAACGGGTCGCGGATAAAAAACCGGTTATTAATGCCGACGGTTTGTTAAAGAACTAACGCCTTTATGATACAGAGTAATTTATTTCAGTTTGAGGACAATACCTCATGGCAGAAGGTGGGCGAAGGTGTTTTAAGACAAGTAATGGGTTTTGATGATAAGCTGATGCTTGTAAAGGTTAAGTTCGACAAAGGGGCAACGGGCATATTACACAGTCACGCACATGCGCAGGTAAGTTATGTGGAAAGCGGTGTTTTTGAAATGACCATGGGCGAAACAATTAAAATAATCCGCAAGGGCGATGGTTATTACGTACCGCCATTTACCATACACGGTTGCGTTTGTTTGGAAACAGGTATGCTTGTGGATGCCTTTAGCCCCGCGCGATGGGATTTTTTGCCTACTAACGGCAGACAATATACTTTGTAACTTAGGGAAATTTTTTAAGATGAGCTTAGAACAAACATGGCGTTGGTACGGCCCTGATGACCCTGTTAGCCTTGCAGATGCTAAACAGGCCGGAGCCACCGGAATTGTGACCGCACTGCATCATATCCCTAACGGCGAGGTATGGACGGTTGAACAGATCATGCAGCGAAAACAATTGATTACGGATGCAGGGCTTGCGTGGTCAGTTATTGAAAGTATTCCGGTACATGAAGATATCAAGAAAAGAACAGGCAATTACCAGCAGTATATCGCTAATTATTGCCAAAGTATTTTAAATGCCGGCAGCTGCGGTATTAATACTGTTTGTTATAATTTTATGCCGATACTGGACTGGACACGTACCGATCTGGATTATCTGATGCCTGATGGCTCAACGGGCTTACGTTTTTCAATGATTGCTTTTGCGGCATTTGATATCCATATTTTAAAAAGGCCGGGAGCTGAAAGTGATTATCCGGAATGGTTAAAAACAAAGGCAACCTCCTACTATAATGAACTGACCGCTGATGACATAAACCGGCTCACCTATAACATAATTGCCGGTTTACCCGGCGCAGAAGAAGGATATACCATAGAAGAGTTTTTAAAAGTCCTGGCTTCATATAATAACATTGGCCCTGACTCGCTTAAGGACAATTTATTTTATTTTTTGAAACAAGTAATACCTGCGGCAGAGCAGGCGGGCGTACGTATGTGTATCCATCCGGATGATCCGCCGTATGCCATACTTGGACTGCCGCGGGTAGTAAGTACCGAACAGGATATAGTTGAAATTTATAATGCAGTAGATAGCCCCAATAATGGCCTTACCTTTTGTACGGGTTCGTTTGGAGTAATAGCCGCTAACGATTTGCCCGGGATGGTAAAGCGCCTTGGCCAACGTATACACTTTATCCATTTACGAAACACCAAACGCGATGCTGAAGGCAATTTTCATGAGGCCGACCACCTTGCCGGAGACACGGACATGTATGCCGTAATGAAGGCCCTGTTAGAGGAGCAGCAAAAACGCAGGGCAGCAGGCCGCGGAGACATAGCCATGCCCTTCAGGCCGGATCATGGTCATAAAATGCTGGACGATCTGCAAAAGAAAACTAATCCGGGTTACTCTGCTATAGGCCGTTTAAGAGGTTTGGCAGAATTGCGCGGACTTGAACTGGGCATTAAAAGATCATTAGAAAGCTAAAATATATATGAAAAAGTTGGTTTGTTTTTTTTGCTTTTCCGCCATCACCATTACGCTTAAGGCACAAATCGTAAGCCTTGATAAAAAAGAGGTGTCAATTATGCGCAAGGCCATTAAACATAACAAACAGTATCAGGAATTATTTGAGCCTTATAAACAGGCGGCGTATCAAGCCCTGCAGGAATCACCCAATCCGATAGCGGTAATACAATCGCAGGGTTTACTGGCAGGCGACCCCAGAAAAACCGCAAGCCTTAAATCCCTGGAAGACGCCTACAAAATTTATTCACTGGCTTTTGCTTATAAGGTTTTGGGGGATAAGGCGATGTTGAATAAAGCGACTGAATATTTAGTTGCCTGGGCCAAAGTAAATAAAGCGACTGACGATCCTATCAACGAAACCAAAATTGAAGATATAGTGACCGCTTATGACCTGATAAGGGATGATATAAGCGCAGCCGACAGGAAAGTGACCGACACCTGGATGCACAGCAAGGCCGATGCGCTGGTAGATAGCAAATACGCGAAGGGAAACCGGGGCACCGCTATTAACAACTGGAACTCGCACCGCATAAAAATGATAACGCTGATAGCATATACCCTGCATGATGACAGTTACGATACCATTATTACACGCGAACTTGAAAAGCAACTTAACGTTAACCTTAACCCCGACGGCACCACGCACGATCTGGTAGAACGCGATGCCTTCCATTACCAAACCTATGACCTGGAACCGCTTATATCGGCCTGTATAGCTATTTACCGTGCAACGGGAAAAGATTATTTCAGGTGGAAAACCACTAACGGCTCATTCATCAAAAACTGCGTGGATTACATGACGCCATTTATGACCGGAGAAAAAAAACATCCTGAATTTGTAAAAAGCACGGTGCCATTTGATCTGAAACGGGCGCAGAACAACGAAAAAGGTTATGCATCCGGCACCTTGTTTGAGCCTAAAAACGGGGTTAACACATTTGCCCTCGCCGCTTACTTTGACAAGAGCTACAATAAAATTATACAACAAGCTATGCAAAATAACAACTACATCAACTGGCGCATGGCTCTGAATAATTTTACCGCGAAATAAGTTCTCTGAATTAGCTTAGCCGATTAACGTATTTAATTAACTGGGTCTGGTAGTGATGGGTTTGCCGGGTCATAAACCGCGACAGCTACCTTCGAATCGGCACAACCATAATACAGGAACCATTTTTTGTTAAAGTACACCATCCCTTCAATAAACACTGTGCCGTTAACATACTGGCCGCTTTTTTCGAAAGGCTCCATCGGCCGTAAAAAGGGCACATCCAGCCTCGTAATTGGTTTTGACGGATCGTTTTTATCGAACAGCGCCTGCCCTGCACAATAAGAGTTTGCATTGAAGCGCCTATCTCCGTCATCCCCGGCCTTATTCTTTCCGTTATAAAATAAGATGATACCCTTATCTGTCCATATTGCCGGGGGACCGCATTCGGTAAGCTCGCTGTCAAAGTAACCTTTTCTGGGCGAGATGAGTTCTTTTAAAGAACCATCAGCATTTACAACAGGCTTCCAATCTACCAGATTATCTGATGTTGCTGCATAAACATGCAGCTCACCCCAGTACATCCAGTATTTGCCTTTTATTTTGATAACCACCTGCTTGCCGTTTACTACTTTGGTAAGTATGGAAGCCGATTTGTGTGGTATATTTAAAAACTTGCCGTTATACGCATCCTCGAAGATCGGGCCGTGTTTAACCCAGTGTTTAAGATCTCTTGAAGTTGCCACGCCCAGGCGAGGTGTTTCACGGTTCCATTGCGTATAAAACACTACATACGTACCTTTTGCTGTAACTGCCACTCTTGGATCCTCGCAGCCTCCGGGCCATTCGTACTTTTTCTGACTGTCATTATCCGGATAAAAAACGGGTGTTTTACGGCGAACAAAATGCAGGCCGTCGCTGCTGCTGGCATAGCCTAAACGAGATGTACGAAAACCTATACCAACGCCCGAGTGGTCTTCCGCCCTGTATAAAACTACTATCTTATTGTTCAGCAAAGCTGCTCCGGGGTTAAAAGTATCATTTGATTCCCACCCAACCAGCTTTTTTAAAACAGGATCCATAAACCGGGATGAACTGTCCGGAGAAATAATCGGATTAATATGAGCAGGGCGTTTAAATCCGCCAAAGGCCCAATCCGGAAGCCGTCCGCGCTGTGCAAACGCACCTGCCGAGATCAGCAACAATAAAAATGTACATTTTACAAAAGCGGTTAGTTTCTTCATCCTTGATCAGTAAGTTTCTGAAGTATGATCCGGAGAACCTTTAAAGTTTAACCGGAATAAAATTGGTTGCACGATTATACAAATATATAATCATCTGTCCATAAAATACCGTGTATTTATACGGGGTAATTACATTCCCCTATCAAAAAAAACGCTGCCGGATCTCACAACCGACAGCGCGCATATATTAACCAATTTACCAACTAAATGCTTTTACTTTCCCTTTTGCAGGATACTTAAGCGGGCATATAATTCCGCTATGCAGGCTTCATCCAAAAGCCACTTATGTTTCTTTAACTCTTCGGGTTTAGGCAGCCAGCTATGAGTAGTAAAACCATACAGATCGCGGGAATTTTGCCAGGCATAATTAAGATCGTGTTCAATAGCGGCGATATACCGGTAGTTATGATCGATCTTATATAAGGCTTCATAACCTCTGAATAATACGGTTACAAACCACGGCAGATCAATATGCAGGTTCAAATTTTTATCATGGGGAACACTGCTGTAATATTTATAACTATCAGCAGCTAACTGTTTAGCCTGCACCAGATATTTTTGCTCGCCTGTAAAGTGGTAAAGCAGTACGGCAGCTTCTAATAACGAGCCGGTATTATAGGTCCAGAAAACACGGTTTTGCTTACCGTCAAGTTTTACATCGTTAACAATAATACCTGTAGTGGTGTCGCGCAGGGTACTGTACATCCAGTGGTAAAACCTTTTTCCCTGATCCAGGTAATATTTATCTTTACTCCCTTCATATATCTTAAGCGCGGTTAAAGTTGCCATTCCGTTTGTACAGGCCGGTTTTTGATCGTTGTGGCCCTCTAACCAGGTTACACCACCACCAACATCATTGTTCCATCCGCTTAAAATAAATTTAAACACCTCTTTTGCACGCTGCAGATATACCGGGTTTTTTGTGTTGAAATACGATTCCATATAATCTATGCCCACCAATCCATTGTCATCATAATAACGGTCGGCCTTTTCAAACTTCACCGGGTATGCCTGGTAACCCACAGGCTTGCGTACCGTATCACGGTATTGCCTTACACCCGCTACTAAACTATCCTGATATATTTTATATTTATCTTTTAGTCCGGGCACCCTCATTATCACATTTGTTGCGGTAAACATACCGGAGAACGGCCACAAAAAACTCACCTCCTTTTCCTTTACCCCATCCCCCTGGAAATAATTTAAAGTATCTTTTTTACCGGATGGATAATTCTCCGAAAACAAACCTTTTTGCGTTTGTACACGATATTTTTGCCAGATATTGGCATACATTTCCTCTGCACGCTGCCTGTACATTACACCTTTGCTTTTTTGCTGCGCTATAGACGACCGGAAACATCCAAACAGAATAGTGGCTGTAAAAATGAAATGCGAATACTTCTTTATTAAATTCATCAGTTTTTCTTTTATTATTTATCTGTAATCAGACAACATTGCCTGGGTGCGCTGCATCCAGGCCTGATCAACACCCTCCATTCTGGTTTCTACACCACTGCCGTCGAAATTGCAGAAATGATAATACCCGTTGTTAGTGGTATTACGCAGTTTAGCGTTCATGTAATCAATGTTTTGCTGCGCGTAATCAAGCCAGGCTGTATTACCATCTCTTTGGTAAAGTTTTATCATGGCCTGTGATCCCCAAACACACCAGGCAGGATTTATCCTGCCATCAGTAGTATTAAATATGTACACATGGTAGGTGCTGTTCCATAAAGTAGTGTTCATACTAATGCCCAGATTTTGTGCTTTGGTTACGTAAGTATTATCAGCCATTATCTGCCCGTATAATAAAAAAGCCTCTACCATTATAGCATTGTCATACGTAAACTTTTCAGTATGTTTTGTACCGCTACCCGCACCGTCTATTTTCCAGATGTATAACCCCGTAACGGGATCGAGCATATTGCCAACCAACCAGTTTTTTACAGATATCGCCCAGTCCCGGTAATAGGTTTGGCCTGTAATTTGGTAAAGGCGCAAAAATAGCTGCAGTGCCAGTCCGTTAGTTTGCGTTGGCTTACTTTCTTTTATGGTGTTCCACCAAAAACCACCACCGTAGGTATTGTCCCACTGTCCGCTGTTCATTAACCAGTTTGCACATGCTTTAGCAGCATTTAAGTAGTTGGTTTGTGTGGTGCCTGTAGTTACATCATATGCATCGAGGTATGTTACACCCGACAGGGCGTTATCATCCGTGTATTTATCGCCCGATGCACCGGTGCCGTTTACATTAGCCGAGGCGTAATACCCACCGGCAGGGTTTCCGCCATCCCACATATTGTTCATCCAGGTAAAGGTGTTATTCATATATGGCGCATATGCTGTGGCGCCCAACTTTACCATAGCCGCATCGGCATATATCTGGCTTATGTTATACCACTCGTAAGCAGTAGTGGTTTGGGTAGTTGTATTAACCCGGTAGCTATTGTAACTGGTTAATAAACTACCATATACAAAGTTGTGCGTTTCCCCTGCCTTAATGTAATAAGCCGAAGTTACACTTTGCGTTTTCATCTTTTTTTCCACCGCCACAGGTTCCTCATCAACTTGTTTTACAGAAGTGGGCACCTGTTCTTTTTTGCAGGCAACAATACAAACGCCCAGCATAACACATGCTGAAAGTAACTTTATAATTTGCTTAGTTTTCATAATAGATGTTTATATAGGTTTATAGATTATACTTTATAATTCCCTCTTCATCTAATCTCCTGCTTATGGCAAATTAAATTTACTGTGCCGATGGGGGAGGTGTGGCAGTGCCCCAACTCTCGTTTGGCCGGTTTCCCATAGTAAATATCAGTTCGCCACCCTTCATTAACTCATCACGATATAACCAGCAGTTATTTAATGGCTTACCATTAAAAGTTGCCGACTGCACATAAACATTTTCTGCAGAGTTATTTACTGTTTTAACAGTAAGTGTTTTTTTGTTGCCCAACGTAATGGTAGCTTTATCAAACAGCGGACTTCCAAACTCTATAATCGGCCGCAGATCGGTAAGTCCTTTTACATCAAACAGGCCAAGCGCATTCATCACATACCATGAGCCCAACTGTCCCTGATCTTCGTCCTGGCCATATCCATACCCGTGAATAGGCTCGGTACCATAGAATTCTTTACCGATAAGTCTGGTCCATTTTTGGGTTAACCATGGTTTGCCTGAAAAATTGAACAGCCAGCTGATATGCAAATTAGGCTGATTACCATGATTATAGATAGAGTTGATACCTGCAAATGCATCAATGGTTTTTCCACCGCCAAAACCTTGTTTTTCTGATACGGTGAAAATACTGTCAAGTCTTTTATTAAAATTATCTTTACCTATAGCATTTATTAAACCTGCAGGATTTTGCGGCACATAAAAAGTGTATTGTACCGCGTTCCCTTCCTGAAATCCCCTCCAGGGTTGATACGGATCAAAGTTTTCGATGAAGTTGCCGTTGGCCCGTTTAGGCTGCATCAGTTTATTTTGCGGATTAAATATTTTCCTCCACCCGTTAGATAATTCAATAAACCTTTTATAGTCATCCGTTTTACCCATAGCCTTAGCCATTTGCGCAGCAGCAAAAGCGCTGTAACTGTATTCTAAAGTATGGGAGCCCGAAAAATTAGAACCTGTGGAATCGGTTACAAAATCACGCCCTGTTTGGTCCATAAAAGGAACGTATCCGTATTTTAAAAAGGCCTTAATATCTAACTTGCCTGAGCCAACCGGACGATTCTTATAATTTAACTCATTTGCTTTTACCGCTTCATATGCCAGGTTAACATCGTAATTACGTATGCCTGCATCATAGGCTGCAGCTACTGCAAGCCCTACAAAATTTGTACCCACACCAGATACGTATTCGCTGTTGGCAATACCATCACCAAACCAGCCTTTGTCTTTATAAAGTTGTAGCTGTGTGTTCACAAAGCTACCGTACCATTTAGGGTATGATAAGGCCCATAGCTGGGTAATGTTCCAGAAACCGCCCCAAATTGCATCGGTATTAATAAATTCAGCTTTAAGGTCATTATCAGTCTGATCAGGCAACTGGCCTATTTTACCGCCATGTTTTGGATATGCGCCATTTACATCGCTGGCTATACCCCGGCCTAATAAGGCATGAAAAAGCCCGGTGTAAAATTTAGTTTTGTTTTGCTCATCAGTACCTTCAACTGTAATTTTTCCTAATTGCTCGTCCCAGGTATGCTGCGCATTTTCGCGGGCCTGTTCAAAAGATAACCCCGTAGCCTCTGTATCAAAATTTAATTTAGCATTAGCTGTTGATGTGTAAGAAAGCCCTGTTTTAACTTCTATTACTTCTTTATCGGTGGTCTGATAGTTAAGTACCAGTCCTGCGCCTCTTCCGTTAGCTGTGTTAGTGTTCGGTTGTACTTTATTCCCGATAAAAGCGGTAACATTTTCAGGCTTTTTGCTCACCTCACCATAAAAATACATATTCACCTTTCCTTCCGGATCGTATATTTTTACATATTTAGGGTAGGTGCTTACATACCCCTCAAAATGGGTATCATCTATCATTTTAATAGAGGCATCAGTAACTATATCACTTTCTCCCTGCTTGTTACCGATATCCAATATAATATGCGACTGCTGATTCTCAGGAAAAGTATAACGCTGAAAACCCACCCTTTTGGT
The DNA here is from genome assembly GCF_016522075.1 of Mucilaginibacter segetis. Classification (GTDB taxonomy): domain Bacteria; phylum Bacteroidota; class Bacteroidia; order Sphingobacteriales; family Sphingobacteriaceae; genus Mucilaginibacter; species Mucilaginibacter segetis. The sequence continues at coordinate 107,399 of NZ_JAEHFW010000002.1, forward strand.
TGCTGTAAGCTCGGCGGTTATGCCATAATCATCTAATAGAACTTTATAATAGCCGGGTTGTGCCACCTGGTTCTTGCGATCGAAAGTTGACCGGTAACCGCTTGACGGGTTTTCTAACTCACCGGGATTCACTTTAAGCGGACCATTAGTTGGCATGTAACTTATACCACCAACCTGCCATTCGTGAAAATGCACAAAGCCTTCAATAGAGTTTTGCCGGGTATCGTACCCAACAGCTTCCCATCCTGAGGCATTGCCATAATGCCCGTTGGTTGATGGCGCTAATTTGGCCATGCCATAAGGTACAGCCGCAGGTGTGTAAAAAAACCAACGACTGTGTGCTGTACCAATATTAGGATCAACATATTTTAGGACACTTTCGTGCTTAACACTACACCCCGCCATCATCAGCGCTATTAAAGCAACGCCTGAGCTGAACTTACCTTTCATATAATTTATTTTATGGTCGCGGCAAGCCGCGTTGTATTTTTGCTTATTCGTATTTAGACATCATAGCCTGTATCCGCTGCATCCAGGCCTGGTCAACCCCTTCTATTTCGGGCGAACGGTCGTTGCCGGCAAACCCTGAAAAGAAATAATAGGCGTGTGTGTCTTTATTCCTTGCCGCTTTATTTAATGCGTCGATATTATTTTTGGCGTATGTGAGCCATTTGGCGTCATTATCCTGCTCATATAATCTTATCATGCCCTGTGTTCCCCATCCGCACCAGGCAGGATTTACACGGGTTTGTGTGGGGTCGGTATTAAATATATAGCCTTTATATGCTGAATTCCATAATACACTATTCATAGCATTACCCAGCGCCTGCGCTTTTGACAAGTAGCTGGCATCATTAGTGGCTTTACCAAACAGTATGTCAGCTTCAATCATTATAGCGTTATCGTAGGTAAATTTTTCGGTGTGTTTAGTTCCCGCACCTGCTCCGTCTATTTTCCATATATACAAACCTGTGGCGCTATCCATCATATTATTGCGCAGCCAATTGTTAACCATAACTGCCCAGTCACGATAAATAGTTTCTCCGGTTATGGTGTATAAACGGGCAAACAACTGCATAGCCACCCCATTACTTTGGGTAGGCTTATCAGGTTTAGAAGTATTCCACCAAAAACCACCGCCATAAGTGCTATCCCACAAACCACTGTTTATCAGCCAGTCGGCACATGCTTTGGCTTTATCCAGGTATGCTTGTTTATCATTACCGGAAGTAATATCATACGCTTCCAGATACACCATACCGGTTAGGCCATTATCGTCAACAAATTTATCGCCCGCCGCACCGGTACCGTCAAGGTTAACCGATGCAAAATATCCACCCCGCAAGTCGGCCTTATCCCAAAAGTTTTCCATAAAGGCAAAGGTTTTATTCATATAAGGCAAGGCGGATGCATCACCGGCTGATACCAATGCTGCATCGGCATATATTTGACTTACATTATACCATTCATAACAATTGTTTGAATGCGTGGTAGTATTAGCGCGGTAGCTAAAACTGGAGGTAAGAAAATTATTAGTTATAAAACTGCGCGTTTCTTTTGCCAGTGTTAAATATGATGTGGTAGTTACCGGTGTATCTGTTGGCGGTTTACTACCGCCGCCACCGGGCGTTGGTTGTACCGTTTTATCTTTACTGCACGATGATAACGCTACAATAGTAACCGTTACCAACCCAAATAATACTTTTTTCATGATGATAGAATTTAATAGCACCTGCAGCAAAAAAACCGCAGGTGCGTAAATGTTTGTAACGGCTTATAGTACCGTTACCTTATGCGTATAAGCGTCAGGGGTAAACATTACATCAACCTTAACATGTTTTCCATCAGCAGACGGATCAAACTTGTAGGTGTTATCCCACTGCGCATTAGTTACCGGCACTAAATAAAAGTAAGAGGCAGGTTGGCCTGCAGGCGCAACGTTATTAGCATTAGAACTACCCATATACTCCATACCTGCTGCAGTATGCAATATGAATTTATAACGCTCATCGCGGCCCCATGAGAACTGGTAAAACTCAACCGGTACATTAGCAGCTTCAAAAGTACCGTTCGACGTATAATTAAGCGTACCTATCTCTGTATTATATGCAGACATATACAGGCCGATCGATTGTATTTCGAGCGATTTTGCAGTTGCAGATGTAAAGTCGAAATTTAAGCGATAAGCCTTTTGCGAACCGCTAACCGTAATTGGTGTGCTGCCTTCTTTAATTACGCCGTTTTCAACATAATACTGTTTTCCGCCATCGCCGGGCTTGTCTGTAAGCAAATAGTCACCAGCCTTTAAAGAGGTATAAATCTCAAATACACCATCTTCTATCTTTTTGAGTTTAACAGCTTTGGTAATATCCGTACCACCTTCAGTTGCCGAACCGGTCAAATAAAGTTCGGCCGGGTTTTCAGCAAAACCTGCAGGGCGATCTACCTGTAATGTTCTGGATACCGTACCCACTTTATTATTAGTTCCCTTTGATGCTATAACTGTCCACTTCAACTTTCCGGTACTTAAGGACTGGATACCGGCCATGCTGGCTATCTTATTAAGTTGCTTATGAGTTATGGTGATCTGAGCGTCCACACCACCACCATCAGATACGGTTTTGTAAACCGGGTTACTAAAATCACCCCCTTCTTTATCAAAAGCAATTTCATATAGTATCAGGGTGCCATTTTCTGAAGTAGCAGGCTCCCATTTAAATAACACCGATGCCTGACTTGTCGGGTCTAATGCTATATCCTCATTATCATTAGGCGATGCTAATGTACCTACCGGGGTCAAACTTAAGTCTAACGGCCGACTATCCTTTTTACAGGAGGTGATTGAAATAATGGCAAGCAGCATTATACCGCCCAATCTCATTAAATTTTTCATATCGTTTAAATTTTTAAAATTCTTAATTATTGTAACCGGGATTTTGGGTAAGGTTGCTGTTCAACTGAATATCGTGTGCCGGTATAGCCCACAAATAATCTCTTTGCGGATTGAACTTCCTTAATTGTACACGTATATATCCGTTATCGGTGTTTTGATCTGATGAGAACTTAGCGCCGTGTGCATATCCGTTCATCACATTTTCAGCTATTTTCCAACGGCGGATATCATCTGTCCGCAAGCCCTCTAAAGCAAATTCCACCCTTCTTTCGCGTCTGATGATATTGGTCATATCAGCAGGACCCGGATAGTTTAACGCACTGGCTTGGGTAAAACCGGCTCTTGCGCGAAGTGCTCCAATGGTTTTATTCCACACGCTGGCATCCATCTGGCCAAGGCTTTGTTTAGCTTCGGCATAATCAAGCAAGATCTCTGCATATCTGAACAGGTGCAGATTATTACCCGATACAAAGTTTGCCTGTGCACTTGGGTCGAAATATTTTCTCCAATAGTAACCAGTTGCCGATGCAGCCTGTGATCCTGCGCTATACTCGTCCAATCCGGGTTGTACGGGATCGGAACCTGGCTTAATATATATTGTTTTGGTAGTATTATCCGGTTTAACCCATTGGTATCCGTCATAAACTACTGTGGCAGTTAAACGCGGATCGCGGTTGGCATAAGGGTTGCTTTCCGAAAAGCCTGATCCTGCCTCGTTAATACCTTTACCATTCAACATAATATAATCATTAACAAGCTCCTGTGTAGGCGCAAGGCTGCTCACACGGCCACCAACAGTACGTGGGGCAAAATCCCAAAAGTCCTGCCAGGTGCGTATGGTTGGCACGTATTGTAACGACAGGATAATTTCGTCGCTGTTCTTATTAACATTAGGATCGCTGAACAAGGCACTATAGCTCGGAGCCAAAGAGTAAGTTCCGTAAGTGGCCTGGTCGTTCATTAATTTTTCACAAACGGTTACCACATCTGCCATGCGGTCGCCCTGGTACAATAATACCCTTGCCTCTAAAGCTAAGGCCGCACCTTTAGTTATACGTCCGTTTTCGGAAGCCGGCAATTCATTTTTTGAGGGAAGATCAGCGATGGATGCATCCAGTTCATCAAGTATAAACTTAACTACATCAGCCTTAGGCGAACGCGGTATTACCTGTGCTTCTTCAGGCGTGCCGTTATGATCCATAATAGGAACATCGCCGTACCATTTGGTTAAATTAAAATGCTGAAAAGCGCGTATAAAACGAGTTTCGGCTTTTAAGCGGGCAATGGTTGCAGCAGGTAACGTTGTGTTTTGGTCAACATTATCCAAAAATATATTACATGATTTTATGGACGAATAGTAAAACGCCCAGTCATTCTGAAACTTAGCCGTAAGCGAGGTGGCATTACCACTGGCTATCAGGTTAAGGTCGCCGCTTGGGGAGTAGGCATTATCAGATAATGCTTCGGCATTAAAATATAACCCGCTGTTATAAATTAAGCTGTAATTATTGTACAAAGCGCTGTACACGTTCTCATCAACCTTCCAAAAGGTAAGGTCTGAGAATTTATCTGTTGGCGCAATATCGAGTTTTTTACAACCCGATACGATTATAATCGCAACAGATACGATCAAAAGCTTTTTTAAAAATTTCATTTTTATATGTTTTAAATATGATCTGTTTAGAATGTTACATCAAGTCCTAACCCGTAAAATACAGGTAGCGGATACTGCCTTGCACTGTTTGAGGCAGATGTCGGATTTAGGTTATTACCAAACTCGGTTGTTTCAGGGTCAATAAAGTTTAATTTGCTTATAGTGGCTAAATTTTGGCCTATAATTGATAACCTCAATTTTTCGATACCTAATTTTTGGGTGATATTTCTCCCGAAGTTATAGCCGATGTTAACATTTTTCAACCTTGCGTAAGCCGCATTATACTTATACAGGTCTGAACCGGTGCGCCAGTTGTTGGTATTAGATGGCGAACCGATATTAGCCAATATCGGATATCGTGCATCCGGATTGGTAGGTGACCAAATATCAGTTTGATGTTCATATACAGTTGCCCCGTAACCATAATGGAAAGGCTCAACAAGTTCACCGCGAAGAAATGCATCACGCTTGCCCACACCTTGTATAAATACCGACATATCAAACCCTTTGTAAGCTATACGGTATGTAAAACCAAAAGTGTAGCGGGGGAAAGGATTACCTAATATGGTTTTATCTTTCTCGTCAATTATGCCATCGCCGTTCAGATCTTTAAATTTAAGATCGCCTGGCTGTACGGTATTCCCGGCAATTTTAGGGGAATTTGCTATATCCTGCTGATCCTGGAAAAAGCCATTTGTTTCATATCCGTAATATTGTGTTACGGGCTCGCCTACTCTGCGTATAAGCTGGAACACATCCTGGTTATAAATTTGCTCCCTGGTATCACCGGTCAACTTCAACAATTTATTTTGATTGTCGGCAACGTTCACACTAAAGCTTTGGGTAACATTTTTACCTCGCAAATTATAGGTTAATGATGCTTCCCATCCTGTAGCACGTACTTTAGCCACATTAAAATCAGGAGATGCTGCGCCAAATATTAAAGGCACATCCTGTCTTGGCTGCAATATATCACTGGTTGTTTTTCTGAAATATTCAAACGTAGCGGTTAGTTTATCATTAAATAATCCCGCATCAAAACCTAAGTTTAAACTTGCAGCACGCTCCCAGGTAAGATCATGATTTGACAGTAATGTTCCTGCACCACCTACCGGTATATTATTGAAACCATAGGCGCTGGCATAATTAAAGTAAGTAGTTTGATATTGGTAGTTATTTACGTTTTGGTTACCTACCACACCATATGATGCTCTTAATTTAAAAGTGCTTACCGTATTGCGAATGTTTTGCATAAACGGTTCTTCACTAACTATCCAGCCTGCACTTACTGACGGGAAAAAACTCGCCCTGTTACCTGCCGCGAATTTTGATGAAGCATCATCACGGAAAAGTGCTTCTAATAAATAACGGTTTTTGTAGGTGTAATTTACCCTGCCAAATAACGAAAGCAAACTGTTTGAATTGATGCCTATACTGTTATTTGAATTGATAGGATCAACTATTGTTCCGGTGGTAGGTGTTCCTAACAGCGGATCGGTTAACGTTTTTTGTAACTGGAAACCACGCTGCGAATAATTTTCGCTTGATGCACCTAACTGAATTTTAAATTCGTGATCGGATATTTTTTTGGCGTATTCGGCATAAACCTTTGTATTCAGCAATAAGGATTTACTGTTGCCATCTAATACGGTAAGGTCATTACCATAAACACCGGCCGGCAAATAATCTACCTGTGTTCTTCTGAAAAAGGTGCCATTATTCTGAATAGTTCCGCCAAATTCTCCGGTTAATTTTAAGTCTTTGGTGATACTTAATTGTCCGTTAAACGCGCCAAATATCTCATCATTATCGGCCTGGTTATAACCACCTTTTTCAAGTACGCCGTACTCATTATACTGTGATGCTACCGGATTGGTAAGATAGTTTCCATCAGCATCCTGCCAGTTATAATTATGCGGCACACGGTTAGCATCTGCAAAAATGTTGTTATCGCCTACGCTGTTTGTTTTATTGCGCGTTTTGGTATAATTAAGAATAATATTGGTTCTTAATTTGCCTATTACAGATGTCTGGTTTAACCTCAGGTTATACTTTTGATAACCAAAATCGGCACCCGAACCGCCGTTACCTATTAAATTACTACCCTGGTTTTGGTAACCGGCAGATATATAATAAGAACTGTTTTCGCCACCGCCTGTAATACTCACATTATGAGATTGCTGCGGAGCCTGCTTCAGCAGGTGTTCTACATCCCACGTACCTGTACCCTGATCGGCGATATCCTGTATCTGCTCGGGGGTATAGGCAGGCGGCAAACCTGAATTAACCAACGACTGATTTTTATAAAACGCATTCTGGGCGGCATCTACCTTGTGTACCAATACCCTTGCATCCTGCAAGCCAAAGCTACCGGAATATGATATACTTTGTTTTGAATTGAATTTACCGGCCTTAGTGGTCACCAAAATTACGCCATTGGCAGCACGTGAACCATAAATAGCCGCGGAACCTGCGTCTTTTAATATAGATACGCTTTCGATATCATTAGGGTTAAGCGTATTTAAGTTCCCTCCAACTATACCGTCAATAACTACCAGCGGGCTATTATCTCCCAGTGTACCTACACCGCGTATGTTAACGGTAACATCACTACCAGGATCTAAGGTACTTTGCTGAATAATTAAGTTAGGTGATTCGCCTTGCAAGGCCTGAAAAGTATTTAATACGGGCTTGTTCTCTATATCCTTTGAGCCGATAGTAGCTACAGCACCGGTAAGGTTGATTCTTTTTTGTGTACCGTAACCTACAACTACAACTTCATTCAGCTTATTATCTTCAGGTTTTAAGCTGATGTTTATTTCAGATTTACCTGCAATAGCAACTTCCTGAGTTGCAAAACCGATGAATGAGAATGTAAGGCTTTTATTTGCATATGCATCAGGTATGTTTAATTTATAAATACCATTAACATCGGTTACTGTACCTATGGTAGTTCCCGCGATACTAACATTTACGCCCGGTAATGGCTGGTTGGTATCATCAACCACTTTACCGCTAACGGTGATATCAAATGCATGTTTTACATACCGGTTATTAGCGGCTACCGCCTTTGCCTGTGTAAATCCGCAAGGCAACACAGCAAAGCCAAGCAGCCCGGCTACCAGCGATCTGTTATAAAGTCGCTTTAGTTTTTTTAATTTGTGTAATAATTTTAATCTCATAACGGTGGTGTTTTATTGGTTATATATTGTTATTGGGTATAATTGCTTTTTATAATTCAGTTTTATACTTTGCTTTATAGGTCTCTTTCCAGTAGTTCTCAATGTTCTCCAGTGAACGGCCTTTGGTTTCGGGTATAAGTTTCCAGGTTATCCACAGGGCGGGCGAACAGCAAATGGCAAAAATCCAGAACGTCCAGGACGAGCCCAGGCCTTCCAGCATTACCGGCGTTAACTGCCCAACTAAAAAGTTGCCTACCCATAATGATAATGTTGCCAGCGCCATAGCCTTTCCTCTGATGGCATTAGGGAATATTTCGCCTACAACAACCCAGCAAACCGGACCAAAAGAGAAAGCGAAGCAGGAAATAAACGCCAGGATGAAAATAAGTATCCACGGGCCCGAGGTTATGCCCAGCGCAAATAATGCACCTATAATTACAAGCGATACTACGGCGCCGCCAACCCCGGCAAAAAGCAAAGGTTTACGTCCCCATTTATCAACAGTAAAAATGGCCACGAACGTAAAAATTACGTTCACCAACCCAATGGTCACCTGCCCGCCGAGCGCATTATTTAAAGTAAAACCTGCCTGCTCCAAAATTCTGGGGCCGTAATAGATCACCGCGTTTATACCGCAAACCTGCGACAGAAAAGGCAATAACATACCTATCCAAAGCGCTTTGCGGTATACAGGTTTAAACAACTCTTTCAGCGAAGTATCATCTTTATCCTCCTGTTCTTTAAATGCCCGTATTTCGTTAGCGGCTGCTTTCGCGCCGTCAATTTTGGTTAAAACAATTGCAGCGCGCCGCTCATCCCCTTTCAGGAGCAACCATCGTGGTGATTCCGGTACCATAAATAGCGATACCAGGAAAATAGCGGCAGGTACTGCGCCTAATCCCAGCATGGCCCGCCAAACCTCGGCCGAAAAAATAGTATGCATACTGCCGCTCCCCTGAACGTCGGCTGCGTGATTGGCCAGATAAGCATTTGAAAAATAGGCCAGTACAATACCAATTGTCAATGCCAGTTGATAAAGCGATACCATCATGCCGCGATAACGCGATGGCGAAAACTCAGATATATATAAGGGCGATACCATAGAGGCCACCCCGATACCCAGCCCTCCGATAAGGCGGAATATGATAAGTGTGGTAAACGAATCAGACAGCATACAGCCCAGCGCCGATGCCAGAAATAACACGGCCGAAATAATAAGTACTATTTTACGGCCATACTTATCGCTTAACTTACCCGAAAAGCTCACGCCGATTATACATCCCAGTAATGCGCAGCTCACAAACCAGCCTTCGCTTACAGCGCTAAGATTAAAATCATTTTTTACCAGGCTAACCGTACCCGAAATAACAGCGGTATCAAACCCGAATAAAAAGCCACCGAGTGCAGCCACCAGGCATACCAGGTACAGGTAGGTGCTGCTCTTCTTAGCTTCTGTGTTGTTTATGGTATTTGTCATTGCTGTTATTTTAAAAATGCTTTGATCACTTTAGCACGACCTTTGCCCGTATTAGTTAACGTGTATGATTGCGCTGCAGCAGGTATTACAAATGTTTCGGCGTAGGCAAATTCCTTTTTAGTACCGTCGGCTGTTTCCAGCAGAACAGCCTGCCCTTCAACAAGCATCAATACATGGCATACATTATTAGTTTCTACGGTTACTTTGTGGTCAAACTCTATGCGATGTACATCATAAAAATGCTCGGCATGGGTTGGCACATGTACTAACTGATAACCGGCCCCGCTTTCTATTACCTGTGGTTTTGATATCAGCTCGCGGTATACCTGCTTGCCTTTGCGGTTAAAATCGAGGTTGTTAAATGCATGGTCAATGTTTATCGGGCGGGGGTTCCCATCCAGATCAAGCCGTACCCAGTCGTACATTTTAAACGTAAAAATGTAAGGGGTAGCGCTTATCTCCAGCACCAGGTTGCCGGCACCTGCGCTGTGCACTGTGCTGTTGGGTATTAAAAACAGATCGTGTTTTTTTGCCGGGTGCGATTGTACATATTTTTCAATCCCTATCTCTGTTCCGTTTTCCTGACTCTCTTCCAGTACATTTCTGAATTCATCCGGATCAATACTATCCTGAAAACCCAGGTAAACCCGTGCATTATCTTCACAGTCTAAAATATAATACGTTTCATCCTGCGTAATGGTCTCGCCAAAATTCTCCTGTATATACTTCAGTTTTGGATGGCACTGAATGGACAGGTTACCACCATCATAAGTATCCAGGAAATCAAACCGGATAGGGAATTCGTCGCCAAATCTTTCGGCGTGTTTACCAAGTATGTTTTGGTTATTACTGAACATTATGGTATCAAAAGAAACCTCCAGCAAATTACCGTCGCTCTCAAAAACCAGCCCGTTCTCCGGTACGATCAACTCGAACGACCAGGCCAGGTTGATCACATCCTTATTGATATGATCAATATTATTCTTTATCCATTGCCCTCCCCATGCGCCGGGCTCAAACCACGGGCGCACGCGTAATACTGATGTACTTAATTTATTAAGGCCCTCTTCAAGATCCTTTTTGTACATCCAGTTAATGGTATCAGGCCATTGCCCGTCAGCCATTACCGCTATTTTATTCAGGATGGCCTTTTTGTGGCTGTTTAGCATTACCCAATCCACAAAATAAAACCGCTTATACATCTGAAAAGGAGCGTTTACATCAGCTACCCCTAAATTGGTTATGCTTCCGGCCCGCATTCTGAATTGCAATTCATTTTTTGGCAGGTCTATATAAATCAGCGAAGCATCCCAGCCGCACAAAGCAGCACCCGTACCTATTATAATGTTGATATCGCTATCTGTTGGTTGCTGACCGGTAAGGCTGGTATCGTAAAGATCACTTAATGTAAGATCCGTTTTAGTTCCCCAAACAGATCCATATTCGCCTAAAAACGGTTCCACCAATAATTCAATTTCGCCAGCGGGTTTTAAAAGGTCTTCCGTCTTTATCCAGTTTACGCTTAATCCGGCCCCGGTAAAATGCATCTGTAAGGCAGCCTGTATCTTATCCCAAAAAACGCCTGCATAACCATCTATCACCACCACCTTTTGGTCAATAATATATTCGGCCAAAGTGTCGAATCCGTTAAATATCTTTCCTGCACCTAATGCATGTGCCGGATAAACATTGTACCCGTCTTTAGCGTTCGGTGTAGTGTTTAAGTTAGCGGGCATTAAAAACTGCGTTGTTTTTCTCACTTCAGCTTCAATACTTGTTGCCTGGTTCCGGTCTTTAGTATCAATATCCATTTATTTGTAGTAATGTATGTACATATTAATTTATACATAAAAAGCCCAAAGGCATAAATTATGTGTCGCAAAAAGAATTAATATAAGTGGTTTATAAGTTATATTGTACAAACATATGAACAAATATTAAATTTGCAAATAAATAATCAAATAAATCCTAACCCGTAAATACAGGGGTAATAGCGGTTAAATGATCTTTTACCGGCTCTATTATGTACATACATTAAACTTTTAGATTAAAATTATTATCATTGTATATAACTATTTGTATGAAATATTCCTTAGATCATAAAAGCCCCGTTCCGTTGCATATACAAGCGGAAGAACTTTTAAGAAACCTGATCGCCGAAGAAGAATTTCAGAACGGCAAGTTACTGCCCAACGAGGTGGAACTGGCAAAAATGCTCGCCATATCCCGCACTACCCTGCGCCATGCTATCAATAAGCTGGTTTTTGAAGGATTACTTATCCGCAAGAAACGTACAGGCACAAAAGTTAACCAGGCAACGGTGAGTTCAAAATCAAACAACTGGTTAAGCTTTTCGCAGGAGATGAAATTGCGGGGCATCACTATAAAAAACTTTGAGCTGCATGTTACCTGGGTTTACCCGGATGAAATGCTGGCTAATTTTTTTGAGATAAAAACCGACCGCAAGGTATTAAAAATGGAACGGGTACGAGGCAAACCCAATGAGCCTTTTGTATATTTTATATCTTATTTTCATCCGCGTATCGGCCTTACGGGCGATGAAGATTTTAAGCGCCCGCTTTATGAACTCCTGGAGATGGACCACTCCACTGTTGCAACCTTATCAAAGGAAGAGATAAGCGCACACGCAGCTGATGATGATATTGCCGCTAAACTGCGGATAAAAAATGGCGAACCGGTGCTGTTCCGCAAGCGCTTTGTGTTTGACCAGGGCGAAAGGCCGCTGGAATATAACCTGGGCTATTACAAAGCGGATAGTTTTGTATATACGGTAGAAAGCCGAAGGTAAGCAGGAAATACATTTTACAATTACAAGCTGCAATAAACCCTCCGCCACACTCCTATGAACCTACCTACAAATTAAACTTTTACATTGTGCCTGTAGGCACGTTTGGTACAGGGATATCTTAACATGTTTTATGGTGCCGTAAAGATAAGTAATGTAATGCGGCTATACACATATATGGCTAAAGTAAAAAGAGGCTGACACTACGCTACACCCAAACGTGGTTGATTTCGAATAATCTGTAAGAATAACGTAATTTCCGTCTGGAGAAATTTCGCGGCGATGTGGAATAAATCTGGCCGAGATAGATAAGGTTGAATAATTTAATATATTGAATTTCAATTCTAAATTTTAAATATTTATCTCTTTTAGGCTAAATAGATATCGTGTGAATTGAGTATAGTAGAAAACTATAAATAAGAGCTATATTTTATAAAATTTAATCTATTACCTTTATAAATGCCAAACCTATTATCAAATGAGTAAATATCAGACTTTAATCACAATTTTAGATGAATTGCGAAAAGAAGCTCCAATTCAGTATAAAAAATATTACCCGCTGGAAAGCGATAATGAAAAAACAAACCAAGCAAGATCGCAAGCTTTCATTCATCTATTTCTTAAAGTTAAATTTGGACTACTAACTTTTTTAGAGAGGGAGAGCTATATTACAGATGGCACTGATGATGGCGGAGTAGATGGCTATTTCATAGATAAGGAAAACGAACATATTTATTTCATTCAATCAAAATTCCGCAATAGTGAAGAAAATTTTGAAAATGTAAATATTGAGTTAGATGAGATACTGAAGATGGAATTAGATAGGATTACTAAAGGTGAAACCATAGGATCCAACGGACGAGAATATAACCCCAAGATTCAATCGTTAATCAAATCAATTGACGAAATCTCTAATAAGCCTAAATGGAAAGAGATAGTAATAGTTTTAGCTAACGTAAAAGACAAGCACAGGGATAAAATTAATCATCTAACACAGTTTCCAACAGAAATTTTCAATTTTGATAAAGTTTATGACGACTTAATTTTCCCAGTTGTTTCAGGGACATTTTTCAGGCAAAGTGAGTTAAAAATAACTATAAATGTTAATCCCAATACAAAGAATAACATTATAGACTATGATGTCGATACGGCAATAAAAGAATGTAATATTCGTGTCTTATTTGTACCCACAATAGAAATTGCAAAAATACTTTATAAATATAAAAACTCCATACTTAAATTTAATCCAAGAAGCTATCTTGATTTAGCCGGGGGGTCTGTAAATTCAAAAATCTATCGTTCCATTACTGATATAACAACGAACGAATTTGCACTCTACAATAACGGTATTACAATGCTGTCGGACAAAACTTATTACAGTGATAGAACTGGTAGAAAGAGAGAAGCAGAAATGATTGTAACAAATCCTCAAATTATAAACGGCGGCCAAACTGCATTTACATTAAGCAGGATTTATGAAGACAAGCTAAATACACATAGCGAAATGGAAGTTTTCGAAAACAAAGAGGTGTTATTAAAGATAATCACTTTCGAAGAAGATCTTGAAACAAAAATAGATGAAGAAAGTAAATTAAAATTAATAGAAGCAATTTCTAAAGCAACCAATGACCAAACAGCTGTAACAGATGCTGATCGAACTTCAAATGATAAAATCCAAATAGAGGTACAAGAAAGTATCTTTAAAAAGTTTGGGTATTTCTACGAGCGTAAACGTGGGGAGTTTGGTGACGGCTTGCGTAGTAAATATATCGACAGATCAAGGATTGTTGATCGCGAGACATTCATAAGGATTAGTTACGCCATAAATGGACATCCTGGTCAAGCCAGAAGAGTTGGCACGAAGTTCTTATTTAAAAAAAGAAATATAAATTTAACGTTGCCTGACATTAATAATATAGATAAATACTTTTTTGGATATAAGGTATTTGGTTATTTAAATGAAATTCAAAAATCATTTGACAAAGATTTAAAAAACAGGTTCGGGCAAGCTCAATATGGAAACTCACTACGTTACGGAAAAATAGCAGTTGTAACGGTTGTAAGCAGACAGTACGCTAAAAACGGGCATAATAGTGATTTTAATTCCGCTATCATTGAGTTAACAAAAATAGTATTAGAGTCTTGGAAGGAATTTGAAGAGCATATTCAAAATATCCCCAGGAATGAAATATATTTCATTAGATATAGAGAGCCCGAAACTAATATTGAAACAATAGAACTTAATTATGATAATTATTACAAGAGCAATTCAATTATAACAGATTTAAATAGTTTTTTTAATATTTAAAAAGCCTTTTATTTATAAAATAATTATAATTACTTGCTATAATCGCAAGCCCCAGCTTGCAGTTTCATATACAGTACTAACCGAATCACTTTTCGCACGCACCAAATTACTCATTGCCGCCCTCCAATTTATTTTTATTTAACCTTAGTTAAGTAAAACACGTATACTACAGCTAGCAACATATGTTTAAAAAAATAAATGATCTGTGGTTCAGGCTCATCGGCGATGGAAATGCTTTCAGTTTAGAAAGTCGCATCTTTCATTCCATAAGCATCGCATTAATTTTTGTGACGGCTTTTTATATCCCCTATGATTTTTTTGCCGGTCTGTACGTAGCTGCTTTATCCAGTCTGTTTTTTGCCGGCTTTTTTTTCTATCAGTATTATAACTCGCGGGTTCGCGGTAAGCCACACAGTAATTTGCTGTTTGGTTTGCTGGGGCTGGTAATTTTATCGGTCAACTATTTTGCCAATTCGGGTATCAACGGCTCAACCGATCTGGTATGGCCGGCTTACCTGTTGCTGGTGTTTGCTATTTCGCCCTACCGGCAGCACCTTGCATGGCTATTGGTTTATCTGGCAACGTTCCTGATACTGCATTTGGTGGCCTATTACTACCCCCAACTGGTAAAATATCCTTTCAGCGCAGGTATGGGCCAACTTACAGACCGCATTACAGCCTTCCCTTTACCTGTAATTGTTATATATATTGTTATAAAGTTTATAAGACGCAACTACGACAAAGAAAAAACAACGGCCGAGGAAAAGGCAACAGCCGTTGAAACCCAAAACCAGCAAATATTAAAGCAAAAGCGCCTGTTAGAGGAAAGCAACGCGGAGAAAGACAAGCTGATGTCCATTATATCGCATGATATGCGCGCGCCGCTCGTTGGCATAAAAGGATACCTGGAACTATTGAAGGGGGTAGACCTTGACGACCACCAAAGCAGATCATTACAAAAAGAATTGCTGGAGGCTACCAACAGCACCATGGATATGCTCACCAATTTGCTGCAATGGTCAAAATCGCAAATGGAAGGGCCCACCATTACCACTTTACCTGTTAACCTTTTTGCCACGCTAAAGGGCACGCTGGAAATGGGTAAAGCACAAGCCGCCCGCAAAAACATTACACTGGGGTACCATATCGACGATCAGATTGACGTATTGGCAGATACGGATATGCTGCAATTAGTAGTGCGTAACCTGGTTAGCAATGCCATTAAATTTACTCCGCCGGGCGGTATCATCAATATAGATGCCCGCATGATACAGCACGAATGTAAAATAACCGTGAGCGATAATGGTAAGGGTATTGATAAACACAAGCAGGAAAAAATATTCTCCATTAATACCGAACCCGGCTTTGGCACCAATAACGAGAAAGGCGTAGGCCTGGGCCTGCTGCTTTGCAAGGAATTTATTGAGCGGCAGGGCGGCCGCATAGGGTTTGAAAGCACCTTTGGCCGGGGCTCCAGCTTTTTTATTTTTATACCGCCGCATGATAAAACTCCGTAGTAATAAACCAACCCGAGCCGCGCCTTCGGTAGCACTGTTCCCTGTTTTTCCTACCCGTATTTCTGTTCCGTTTTCTCAAAAGCGGAACACTTTTTAAAATATTTTAGTTAATTAATTATCAAACACTTACCGGATTTATCTAAAGCTCAGGGACAACAAATCTAAAAAAATAAAAAATGCAACTATTTGCATATCAAGGTGTTCCGCCTGTTCCGTTTTGCTTATATACACACGCGGAACACCCGTACAAACCAGAGCATAACAGATGGACATAGTTACCTCATTTGCTTTTTTTATTTTTGGTAGTATGGCATATCTGATACCATCTGGATGCTGCCTATGCAACCAAAAGAATAAACTGTAAATAAACTGATTCCTGAATAAGCAGCATGTTTTGCAAGAAATTAAATCGCTTGCACGAATGTTCTGCTGCAATATGGATAACCTGTAATTAGTGATCATATGAGAAAAAAAATACTCCTTATTATTTTTGCTGTGCTGTTATATAACGCAGGCTTAGCGCAAGTTACCCTAAAAAATTTAACTACCGAGAATCTGAAAGATCCGATAAGTATTGATACGGACACTCCCCGTTTTAGCTGGCTGTTAACGGAAAAAAATAATAAACCGGTATTGCAGCGCGCCTACGAAGTTCAGGTAAGTACGGCCGGATTTAACACCAATGCCATATTATGGTCAAGCGGTAAAGTACCGTCAGATCAGTCCGTATACGTACCGTATCGGGGTAAAACGTTAAGATCAGGGCAAACTTATTTTTGGCGTGTAAGGGTTTGGGATAACAGTGGCAAATCTTCCGCCTGGAGTAAAACCGCTTCCTGGAAAATGGGCCTGCTCTCCCCTGCCGACTGGCATGCCAAATGGATAGAGCCGGGATTCAGCAATGTGAACAATGAGCCGGCACCATTACTTCGAACCGAATTCGCCTTAAATAAAACCATAAAAGAGGCTACCGCCTACATTACCTCGCACGGCTTTTACGAGGCGCAAATAAACGGGGTCCGTGTAGGCGATGCATATCTCACACCGGGCTGGACAAGCTATCATAAAAGATTACAATACCAGGCTTACGATGTTAAAAGTTTATTAAAAAACGGCGAAAACGCCATTGGGGTAAAACTCGGAAGCGGCTGGTACCGCAGTCCCCTGGGCCCCGATTCTCCTAATCCGGGCTATTATGGAAAAAACGTGGCTCTGTTGCTGCAGATAAAGATCACCTATACCGATGGCAGTGAGCAGTACATCACATCAGATGGTAACTGGAAATCATCCACCGGGGAGTTAACCTTCGCAGAGATCTATAACGGTTGTATTATTGATTCCCGCAAACAACAGCAGGGGTGGGCGTCCGCATCATTTAACGACCAAAACTGGGAGCCTGTAAAAGTTGTATCCTTTGCTAACGGTAACCTGGTGGCTACATATAACGAACCTGTGAGGAAACACGAAACTTTTAAACCTGTTAAGCTTATAGTTACCCCAAAGGGAGAAAAAGTGATCGATTTCGGTCAGAATCTGGTAGGTTGGGTAAAAGTAACCCTGCGGGGCCATGCCGGGGATTCCATTAAAATATCACACGCCGAAATACTTGATAAAGCGGGCAATTTCTACACGGAAAATTTAAGGTCGGCAAAAGCACAGGACGTCTATATCTTAAAGGATGCGTCGCTACAAACATTCGAGCCGCAGTTTACCTGGCATGGTTTCCGGTACATTAAAGTAGAGGGGGTAAAAGAAGAATTGGATCCTGCTGATTTTACGGCGGTAGCCATTTATTCCGACATGAAGATGGCCGGAAGTTTCGCCTGCTCTAACCCCATGCTTAACCAGCTGCAGCATAATATTCAATGGGGACAAAAGGGAAACTTCCTGGATGTGCCTACAGATTGCCCCCAGCGCGATGAGCGGCTCGGGTGGACTGGTGATGCCCAGGTATTTTCGCCAACGGCCGCCTATAATATGGATGTGCATAATTTTTTTACCAAATGGCTTAAAGATGTAGCCGCCGACCAGTACCCCAGCGGCAGTATACCATACATTGTGCCGGATATATTTACTGATGGCAAATATGAGGTAGGCGGCAGTGCCGGCTGGGGAGATGTGGCTACCATAGTTCCGTGGAATATGTACGCTGCCTACGGCGATAAACGTATATTGGAAAATCAGTTTTCCAGTATGAAGGCCTGGGTTGATTTTATCCAAAAGCAAACAAAAAATAACTTATGGGTTACCGGCAGCCATTTTGGCGACTGGTTATTTTACAGCGTAAACGACGACAGGGACGGCAGATCGGCCATTACCAGCAAATACCTGATAGCGCAATGCTTTTATGCCCGGTCCACCCAATTACTTGTAGATGCTGCCCGGGTATTAGGCAAAACCGAAGAAGAACAATATTATTCGCTGTTGCTCACCAAGATCAAGGATGCTTTTGTTAATGAATATGTAACCCCTAACGGTTTGGTTTCCTCAGATACGCAAACAGCATACGTACTGGCGCTTGAGTTTGATATGCTGCCTGAGAACCTGAGGCAGCAGGCCGCTGAACGCCTGGTAAAAAACATTAAACTATATGGCAATCACCTCACCACCGGCTTTTTAGGTACACCCTATCTGTGTGATGCCTTAAGTAAATTCGGGCATACCGATGTGGCGTACAAATTGTTATTACAGGATACCTATCCTTCATGGTTATACCCAATTAAACAAGGCGCCACTACCATATGGGAACGATGGGATGGAATAAAACCTGATGGCGACGTTGAAAATGCTTCTATGAACTCTTATAACCATTATTCATACGGCGCAATCGGCGATTGGATGTATAAGCATATAGCGGGCATACAGGCAGGCAGTCCCGGGTATAAAAAAATTATTATTAAACCTGAAATTGGCGGTGGACTCACCTGGGCCGAAGGAACGTACAATTCTGTATACGGCACTATAAGTTGCAAATGGCAAATTACAGGCAGCAAATTGGATATGACGGTTACCATCCCGCAGAATACAACCGCCGTTATATATGTACCGGATGCTCAGCAAAATGACTATAAAGAGTATAAAGTAGCCGCCGGCACTTATCATTATTCCCGGTAACTTAACAATAGCAGCTATTTTTTTTTATAAAAAGCCTTCAGATTTTGCCCTGAAGGCTTCAATAAATTTATATCTGAAAACTCCCGTCTGTTTAACGGGCTGTAGCATTAATCGTCATCCCAATAATCTATCAACAGAATAATGATGGCAATTAAAATTACTCATCCCAAAAGCCTTCAAAAGCGATGCGGATGGAAGGAAAGTATTTTGTTAATAATTTCCATGCGAAACTCAATATCCAGATCAGCAATCCTACGATAACAGCTAAAATAATAGCCAAAATAAAACCTGCCTTAAAGGCATCTTCCATTAATCCGCAGCCCGACAGGGAGCAGCACAGTAACAGACAAGCAATGGACCATGTTAATTTTTTCATAGACTTAGACTTATAATTTAATAACTAAAAAATAAAAGGTGTTTAAAATACTTCTTTAATAAACGCTGCGTTTACTTCCGGCTTTTTAAAAATGCGATAACATCCTCCATGTCTTTTTTTGATAAAATCCCGCCATAGGCAGGCATATCATCCCCCCCGTTAACTATCCTGATCTTCATCTCGCCCTCCGAAAGCCTGGTATAAACATGACTTAGGTCTGGACCTTTCATTCCTCCTGCCTCCCCTACTTTATGACAATATAAGCAACCTTTTTTATAAAAAAGCGAAGCCCCGTGTACCACATGCTGATCAGTACTATGTATTGTTGATGCGTTTAAAGGTTTTGCTTTAAAATTGGGCGACCAATCTGATCTTTCGCCCAGCAAGAACAGGCTAAAAATAAAAACAACTACACAGCCCGAACCAAATATGGCCCACGGACGGCGTATTGGGCTGCGCTCCCCTTTATTGGATATAAAAGGCAAAGCAAGTAAAATAATAATAGTTAATACCGGACCTATCACAATCATATATGACTCGATATTAGGGGGCATCAGCGCAAAAAGCGAAAAGATCGACAACATATACCAGTCGGGCTTAGGCGTAGCATATATAATTGCAGGATCAGGCGGCTGCGTGAGTTCGGGAGGGCCGAATGCCACCGCCATACCAATAATGGCAATAATGACCAACGCGCCAAACAGCAGATCGCGCCATGCGGCATAGGGCCAAAAAGGAACACCGCTTTTTTCCAGCAATTCTTTATACCATTTCCGGTAAGTTTTGGGATCTACCGGCCGGCCGGCTTTTGGTGGTTCAGAAATTCCGTTACGGATAACCAGCATTAAATGATAGCCTACGAACAAAAAGATAATTGCCGGAATAATAAAAACATGATAAGCATAAAACCGGCTTAGCGAGTGACCGCCAATGGTGTCTCCTCCGAGCAACAAACGCGCCAGCCATTTACCAATAAACGGTACCCTGCCCAGTTGCTCCGCGGCAACAACAGATGACCAGACACCGTTGGAATCCCATCGCAACAGCTGCCCTGTAAAACCCATCGCTATGGTCATAAACAGTAAAATCACCCCGCTGATCCAGGCCATTTCCCGCGGGTACTTATAGGCCGCTGTTATATAAACCCGTATCATGTGGATCCCCACCATAATTATCATGGCCGAAGCACCAAAATAATGGATACCGCGCAATGTACGCCCGAAAGCGGCCTGATGGGTAATAAACTGAAGGGACTGATAAGCATCAGAGGAGGATGGTTGATACAACAGGGATAAGGCAACTCCTGTAATTACCTGTAACACCAGGCAAAACAAGGTTGCGCTGCCAAAAACATAACTCCATTTAGCTCCCGGCGGCACGGGATGTTTTATCAGCGGCATAAAAATTTCACTGAACCCGCTGCGGTCATCAATCCAGCGCCATATTTGTTTTAGTTTATTCATAGGCGTTAAGCGGTTATATTAGTTATTGGTATCGGGGCGGTTTGTATTTCTACCTGGTTTTTATTTATCCTAACCGCGTATTGCACCAGGGCTTTAGGTGGCGGACCTGCCGCAACTGTTCCGTCTTTATAATACACCCCTCCATGGCACGGGCACATAAAAAGTTCCGCATCAGACTCCCACCTTACCGGACAACCCAGATGAGTACAGTTAGCCGAAAAAGCCGTAAATTTATTTTCAGCATCCCGGCGTAACCAGGCGGCCGAATGCGCTGTTACACCTGCCCAGTTCTCAGGATCAGCATTTTCAAAGGTAACCAGTTTGGTGTCTCCTACATTAAAGGTATCAACCAGTCCAACCTGTCGCCAAAGTTTGGGTGTTTTTTTAATTAGCGGTGCAAATACTGCACTTAAAACGGGCACCCCCGCTATTGCCGCAGATATAGCCGCCAGCCCTACGCTTAACTTTACTAAAAAACTCCTGCGTTTTTCATTTATCTTATTCTCATTCATGTCGCAAAATGTTGATCCACCCCCAAAGTGAAATAATAACTAAAAGCAAGCCGGAGCTTAGCATTACCCACGTAGTAAGTAAGCCCCAAAAAATAAATGCAAACCCTAAAGCCAGAAAAAATGGCCAATAGGTTGGCTCAGGCAATCGCTCCGGGCGGGCATTTTTCCACTCCGGCACAGGTTCATTTCTATCGTTATCTGTCATCATCTTACATTATTTAATTTTACGCCCGAACCGCTTATAAACCATCTGTACAACAGCCAAAGGCACCCCGAAAGATAAACGAAGCAACAGGGCACCCACATAATGAGGCCGGCGGCCTCGCTATCTTCAATATGGCTTATATTCCATGGATTATACCCCGAACCTCCCATATGATAATAATGATAGGTACCCTGCGGTGCAAAAGTGATAAGCAACCCGAGTAATGAGCAGCTAACACACGCTGTAAATAAATAAACGATACCAGAGAGGGCATGTGTGTGTAGTTTTTCTTCGGGGCCTAAAAGCGGCCAGCTAAAAACCACCCCGGCTAATAGCAAACTCCCACTTTGCAGCAGCGGAAAAACCGGAGCAAAACTGCCGTGATTTGCCATTGCCATATCAAACAGCGCGGGTATATGCCATATCCACATGATACCCACTCCGGTTATCCAGGCGCACCAGATATTTTTGTTAAAAAAACGCGACAGCCGGTTAAGTAAGGGATGATCTGTTCCTGCAAGTGAAAGTGTTAGCAGAGGTCCGCAGATGAGCAGTAATATTACGTGGATGATCATATGTGCGCTGAAATAGGCATGCATTGCCAGGTAATGCAAAGGCGAGCTAAGCAACAGGAGCAACAATATTATAACCCCCGCAAATAATTTGTTGTTCCTTTGTCTTTTGAACCGTGTAACGCTGTAAAAAAATGCAATAAATATTGCCGCCAACAATAAGGTGGATACATCTAAATGCCAGTGTAATATTAAACTTGTGTTTACCATAAGCTTATCGGATATGTGGTATAACATAAACAATAAAGAAAACTACGGCCCATACAATATCTACAAAGTGCCAGTAAATACCTACTGTACTGATCACTGAAGATTTTTTTTCGTCGTAATCGCCGGCGACTGCCAAAGCTGTAACAATAGCAATAATTATAAGGCCGACCAGAACATGTAATCCGTGAAACCCGGTAAGCGTAAAAAAACTGGTGCCAAATGTATTTGCACCCAGGTTTACATGGTCGTTAAACAAACGTATATATTCCTTGCCCTGCCCAAAAAGAAAGATGGCTCCTAATAAGAATGTTACTATCAACCATAATTTCAACATCCCGATATTTCCTTTATGATAGTTCTTTTCGGCGCGCCAGTACGTAAAACTACTTGAAAATAACACCAGACTAAACATGCCTGTTGAACGCAGATCAAGTTCGGAAGTTTGTAAGCGAACAAAGCCGGGAGCAAGTGAAAAATAGACAAATACCATTATAAGCGACAGGAAGAACATCGCCTCGGTGCCTACTACAAGCTTTATCATCAGTTTATTTTCCATATTCTTCCTTTCTGTTCCAATCCGCATCATCGGGTCGTTTATAGTCTCGGAAAGGTCGGGTGCTTTTCACAGGGATAACTTGCTCAAAGTTTTTAAGATTAGGCGGGGATGTTGTTGTCCATTCCAAAGTGTTGGCATCCCATGGATCATTCTCTGCTTTAGAGCCGCTCCGGACAGCACGGACGAGTATATATATAAGTAAACCGACGGCAATGGCCATCAAAAAACCTCCGGCAGTCGAAATAAAATTAAGGATACCCCAGCCCGGCAGGTCGGGGTAGGTATAAACCCTGCGGGCCATTCCCATGGCGCCAAGCGCGTGCTGCACCAAAAAAGTTGTATTAAACCCGACCACAAAAAGCCAGAAAAACCACCGACCTGATCTTTCGTCGAGTACACGGCCGCTCATTTTAGGGAACCAGTAGAACAAGCCGGAAAGCAAGCCAAAAAGACTGCCACCAATAAATACGTAATGCAGGTGGGCAACTACATAGTAAGTATCGGTTAGTTGCCAGTCGATAGGTACTATGGCAAAAGATACTCCGCTAAGACCTCCAATAGTAAATTCAACAAGGAATGCTATCCCAAAAAGCATGGCTACGCTAAATTTTATTGACCCACCCCACATGGTGGCCAGCCAGTTAAATATTTTTACGCCCGTTGGTACGCCTATGAGCAGGCTGCTGGCAGCAAAGAAATTATTTACCGTATTTCCCAATCCGGTGGCAAACATGTGGTGCACCCAAACGCCGAATGCCAGCAGGGCAATTGCAATACCCGAACCTACCACAAAACCGTAGCCGAATATGGGTTTACGACTGAAAACCGGAAAAATTTCTGAGAAAATGCCGAAGATAGGCAGAATAAGTATGTACACTTCCGGGTGGCCAAACAACCAGAACAGGTGTTGCCATAATATTGCCGAGCCACCGCCCACAGCGTTAAAAAAATGTGCATGTAACTGGCGGTCAAGCAATACCATTACCAGTGCGGCATTAAGCGAGGGGAAGGCCGCCAGAACCAGGAAAGAATTAATGAGGATCATCCATACAAACAGCGGCATTTGCTTTAATCCCATATCGTTTACCCGGTATTTTAAAATAGTTACAATAAAGTTGACTGAAGCAGTAACTGTACCTATGCCCGACAGTAAAAGCCCCGAACAATAATAATTAATGCCCGGTGACGAGGAGTAGTTATATTGATTGAGAGGGGCATAATTAAACCAACCGGCATCAGGCGCACCGCCTGCCAAAAAACTGAAGTAAAGTAAAAATCCGCCAAAAAAGGTCATCCAGAAACTCAAGGCATTCAACCGTGGAAATGCCATATCATTCGCTCCGATCATCAGAGGAACAAAATAGGTAGCAAAGCCAAATATCGCCGGAGTAAGCACAAAAAATATCATTGTTGTGCCATGCATGGTAAATAACTGATTGTAGGCTTCGGGTCCTAAAAAATCATTATTCGGCACTGCCAGCTGAGTACGCACCAGCATTATCTCTATACCTCCAATAACCAGGAATAGCAGCGATAGCCATAAATACATAATACCGATCTGTTTATGATCTACCGAAGATATCCACTGCAACAAACCCTGATTGTTGCTAACGCCTAATCCGGGAATGGACTGCGTTGGTTCCGGTACGTTCAGATCGGTTTCCTCACTCATTTCAGTTGCGATAAATAAGCGGTCAGCGCGTTGAGGCTGTCCTTGTTAAAAATAAAACGCGGCATGTGTGCCCCGGGCTTAACTTTTTGCGGATCAGTAAGCCAGCGCTTAACATTTGCAGGGGTGTTAGCCATCATACCAGAAAGCATTGTCTGCCGACTGGCGAAGTGGGTAAGATCAGGTCCTTCCGAGCCATTCGCATCCGAACCCCTTATACTATGGCAACTGCTGCATGATGCCTTACCGAACAATACTTCCCCGGCTAAAGCAACCGAATCTGCAGGTTTTACAGCATCAGTACTTTGCGTTATAAGCCACTTATGATACTCATCCGGCGTTTGCGCAATTACCCGTATGCGCATCCAAGCGTGTTGTTTGCCGCAAAACTCACTGCAAGTACCCTCATAAATACCCGGCCGCTTTACGGTGACCCATAAATTATTATTTGTGCCTGGGATCATATCCATCTTGGCACCAAAAGCAGGTACCCACCAGTCGTGGATCACATCAGCGGAATTAAGTTGCAATAGTAAAGGTTTGCCCACAGGCAAATGTATTTCGTTTGCAGTAACTGCCTTTGTTCCCTTATAATCAGCCTGCCACCACCATTGATGCCCGGTGATCACTACATCAGCAGGATGATCTGAAACAGGTGGCATAATAGCACTCATGGTATGCAGCGACCAAAAGAAAAAAACGATAACCAGTAACATTGGCACGCCTACCATTAGTATCTCCAGCTTACGATTGCCGGCAATTTGCCGGGGCTCGCCTCCGGTGGTTTTTGAGCGGAACCTTACGACAATAACTATTGTAAGTACCAGCACTAATAAAAATATTCCGGTTGCAGCTATTAAAAACCCGTTACCTATGGAGCGTATCTGCTCCGCCTGTGGCGAAGCCGTATTTAACACCGTAGGGTCGGTAAAACGGGACAACAACACGGAAAAATTATTCATGATTATTTCCTGAGCGTTTTACCCGCTAATAAAAATCCAACAGCTAATCCGGCTAATGCAACGGCCCCCCAACTTAATGCCTCATGACTTGCTGCCCAAAACTGCGGACTAAAGTCCCATGATTTAGCATCAAAGTCACCGTGGGCGCCATGGTCGCCCGGCAGGGGTTTATACAAATTATTTTTACGTGCGGGATCCTTTGCTTCATCGGTCTGCTGTCCTTTAAAACCGGTTTTTGCAAGGTAATGATCTAACCATCCCGGAATAAATTTATTCCCCAAAATGGTTTGCACGGTAGGATATCCCACAAAAGCTTCGCGTTTGTAATTCCGGGCTACCTCCACTATGGCTTTTGCCGCCACTTCCGGTTCATATATCCGGCCCATTGGTTTGGGTTTATTGGGTAAATAGCTTTTAACAAATCCAAACTGAGTGGTATTCATGGCGGGTAATTGTACCATGCTCAGTTTTATATTACTCTTATCATGTATCAACTCAGCCCTTAATGATTCAAAAAAACCATGTATACCGTGTTTAGCGCCGCAATAGGCTGATTGCAGCGGAATACCCCGGTACGCGAGGGCTGATCCGATTAAAATAATTGTACCCTTATTTCGCGGCAGCATATATTTTAAAGCTGCCTGTGTACCATAAACCTGCCCCAGATAAGTTACATCTGTTACACGTTTAAAATCTGCCGATTCGATTTGTTTCAGCGGACCGAAGACACTCACCATAGCATTATTAACCCAGATATCAATAGGCCCCAGTTCATTTTCAATAGCTTGTGCTGCGGCCTCTACCTGTGCAGCATCGCCAACATCAGTTGGATACGCTTTGGCTTTGCCGCCCGCCTGTTCTACTTCTTTTACAGCTGCGTTTAAACCATCTTCGCCGCGTGCTAATAAAGCCACTGTTGCACCTTGTGCGGCAAATTCGCGCACTATAGACCGCCCCAACCCGGCAGAAGCACCGGTAATCACTACTATTTTGTTTTTAAGATCCTGTTCTTTCATATTTGTATTATTATATATCGCTCATATGCAGTAAAAAATCCCTGGCGTATGTCACTAATGATACACAAGCTTCCGATATTCATTAAGCCCTGTATTAACCCAGAGATATTCATTCACTATTATTTACTACACATTATTTAAAAGATAGTTCTGTTAATTTTTAGATAAATATTTCGCGGGAATACTAATCAATGCTATTCCCCGGATCGTTTAATTGCTTATCTAAATTAATAGCTGCACTAATTAAACCCAGATGGGTGAATGCCTGGGGAAAATTACCAAGATGTTCCCCACTGAAACCTAACTGCTCGGCATACAAGCCCAGGTGATTGGCATATCCCAGCATTTTTTCGAAATACAGTCGTGCTTTTTCCAGTTGTCCTGCCATACTCAAACATTCTATAAACCAAAAAGTACACATAGAAAATGTGCCTTCCTGTCCTTTCAGTCCGTCAACACCACTTTCGCTATGATAGCGGTAAACCAAAAAATCATCAACCAATCGCTGCTCTATTAAATGCATGGTACTCAGCCAGCGCGGATCGTTTGCGGAAATAAATCCTACAAGCGGCATCATCAAAGTAGCCGCATCTACTACATCTGCGCCACTGTATTGAACAAATGCTTGCAGTTCGTCGTTCCAAAAATCCTTGTGTATGGTGTTAAAAATAATATCGCGTTGCTTATGCCAATCCTCATTAAACGGATAGGAATGATTATTTGCTATTTTAATTGCCCTGTCAAAAGCAACCCAACACATTAAGCGCGAATAAATAAAGTTTTTCTTTCCGCCGCGCACCTCCCATATGCCGTCATCTTTCTTTTTCCAGTTTTTAGCCAGCCAATCTATTTGAGCTGACAGATTTTGCCATAACTCATAAGATACCTGTACGCCTTCACGATCATACAAATACACGGCATCCAGTAACTCCCCGTAAATATCCAACTGCAGTTGCTTATATGCGGCATTTCCTATCCTAACGGGAGCCGATTTTTTGTACCCCTCAAAGGATTTTAGAACAGTTTCTTTAATATTCTTATCCCCGTTCATGCAATACATGATCTGCAGGTTAGTTTTTTGCTTCAGATCAAAACATTTATGTTCAACCCAATCAATAAAACTACCCGCTTCTTTGGTGTAACCCAAACGGAGTAAACAATATACACTGAAAGAGGCATCCCTTATCCAGGTAAAGCGGTAATCCCAATTACGGCCGCCGCCTATGGCTTCGGGTAAAGAAAATGTAGGCGCCGCCACCAATGATCCATGTTTCCAGGAAGTTAACAGCTTAAGCGTTAATGCCGAGCGCATTACTATTTCGCGCCAGCGGCCATTATAGGTAGATTGTTGTATCCAGTTTTTCCAATAATGAATATTATCTTTCAGGCTTTTGGTAACCCAGTTAGTGATATGCTCATATTCCGGAGTATTTTTACTTGTATGGATGAGAATAAAATCGGCAGATTCGCCGGCTTTTAAGGTGAATGATGCTACTGCATCCGATTTATTTACATTAATATCAACATTGCTGATTAACCTGATATCGAGGTCGGCCTCCGGGCAGGAAAAAATGATTTCTTTTCCATTTTTTTGGTGTACAACATGGTTGCTCCTGCCATAATTGAACCGGGGCGAGCAAACAAGGCGGTAAGTAACCGAGCCCTTTACAGTAGTAACGCGCCTTACAAGCTCATTACCCCGGTTAAGTTCCTGTACGGGCATAAAATCAGTTAACTCTCCAATGCCATCGTCTGATAGAAAGCGGGTAAGTAAAATATTTGTTTCCGGCAGGTATAATTGTTTGGTTTTATATTTTCTATCCTCAGGTCCGAGACGAAAAGAGCCTCCTTTTTCCTTATCAAGCAAAGCGGCAAATATAGAGGGGGAATCAAAGTCGGGAAAACACATAAAATCGATGGCTCCGTTTAAATCCACCAATGCAACAGTATTGAGGTCTCCGATCATCCCATGATCTCCGATCGGAACATAATGCGAATGAACTTGCGTGTTATCCATTTCACCATTAATTGTTTTCTTCATATTTCAGAAACAAAAACTTATGGCGCTTGTGTTACCCTGCCCGGAAAAAAATCAATACAATACAATTGCTTAACACCTATAAACAAATGTGGCGATTGCTATATTAAGAGGCAAAACCCGCAAAGAGAGTTTAATGCGTTTTGTCTTCATAAATTAAATTTTAGCAGGTGTGCTTGCGGACAGATCAGCATATGGTAAGTTACTTTTTTAATAGTATTGACTTGCTACCCCGTATGTTGTTAACCTGTCGTTGATATATAAAAGGTTATAGATAGATCTCATCCATTTCTGTATGGTATTTTTTATAGAGCTTTTGCGCTTCTGTTATTGAGCTACCATGAGTTTTATCCGTATAGGTTTCATGACTATTAACCCAATTCCATTCCCAGTGAGTAATATCGGTTTCAAATTGTTTTTGATCTATTGGCTTTTGCAGGGCCATTTGTGCGTTAACATATTTAAAATATTGTTCCCAGCGTGGTTTATAAAATCCACTTATCATACCAGCCCACTGCTTGCTTGCATACTCATGCAAGGTAGCTTTTTCATCGCCCCAAAGTGTGATCAGATCGCGGGCGTTTTTTTCGAAAAGATCCTTTTCATCAGGCGTGGCACCCCACTTACGGGCATCATTTAGCCATTTCCCCAATAAAAAATCTTTTCTTGTGCCTAACAAATTATCCACATCATCTAAGATCATCAAAAACTTATCACTTAATATTTTGAATTTCTTTTGATCATGCTCCGCATAAGCTGCTGCAAACTGCCGCTGTATGGTATCAGCATAATTCACCAACGCCTGCCTGGTTACATCTACCATATCATACTGAAAGCCATCACTACTTTTTAGTTTTGATGACGCTTTTACTAAGTAACCCCAAGCGGGATAAAAGTCCTTTGGCGCATAATTCTTATGCGGTCGGGTCCCTCCGGTGAGCGCAGCCATAGTTGGACGCCCTGTAATAATAGATTCGGGGCCGCCCTGCATAATTCCGCCTGTGTAAACGGTATGATGTAAAATTTCCCACGCTTTATCTGCATATTGATTTTTACTTCCGTATCGCCTCCATGCATATCCCTTTAACCATTCCGCAGCATCAATAGGTTGATCAGTCCATGCATTTTCAAGCATCAGCTCATACATCACAGGGTTTTGTTCAATAGCTTCAGGTGTGAGGCCAATACCACTAATTTTATTAGCTTCAGGGCTTTTTAACGCCTTTGCCGGTTCCTGTGCAACAACATCCATACGGCCGTACATACTAATATTACCGCCAAAATTAAGCAGCATACACCATATCCATGGTTTTCCGTAGTAGGCATTGTTGGTTTTCCAAACCGGATGGTTTTCGCTCCAAAGATCAAGTATGATCATGCGGTCATCGGGTACAGCATTCAGCAATGCCTTTACCTGTTTGGGATGCCAGAACTTAGGGTCATGATAAAATAACCAGCCCTGCATTATCCAGTGGGCATCCTTATCCGCTTTGAGCATAGACTGGTAAACTTTGCCCGTAATATTATCCAGATAAAGTGAATCATTTGAGGGCGGTATCATCTCATTAAAAGTATCAGCTGTGTAATAATGATCGGTACCAAAAGTTTTGATCTCTTCATCCAGAAACTTTTTGCCCACCACGGTAAACATCGGGTCATCCGGATCTAAAACATAGGCCGGAGAAAAGGTACTCCATTTTGTTTTTTTAAGTTTTGACTCCGGATATCTTGTCTGAAATGCCGACGGCACATGGCCGGTAAACGACGGTAGTATTGGTGTCATACCAAATCCGCGCTCCTGGGCCAATATTTTTTTCTGTAATTCCTCCTGTCCGGTAATTATACTCTGCGGCAACGGGCCTCCCCAGCCATCCAAATTGCCCATCCAAAACCAGTTGAAATATGCCGGGCCGCTAAAAAAGCTGGCCAAATCATCGTCGGTAAAATTCAGGCTCTTGTAAACCCGTTGCCAGATAGCGTTTTGCCCGGTAATAGCAAGCGGCATATTAATGCCATTTAAAGCCATCCAGTCTATCTCCCACTGCCATCTGTCCCAATTCCACCAGCTCATTGTATAGTTAAAGGTGCAATAGTTAAAATAATAGCGGTACTTGTAAGGGGATACACGCCTTACTTTAGAAGGAACAACAGGTAACCTTTTAGGCAGGTTAAGATTTGTACCATTCCAGCTGATATCGCAATGCGCATAATTTTTAAGATAATAGTTAAGGCTGCTGGCGATGGATATGCCATTATTACCGCTTAAAATGATCTTGTTACCGCTTGATTCAAGCTCAAAAACATCTTTATCATTATCCTTTGGGATAAATTTTATCTGAAATTCCGCTGCGTGTTTCGGAACTATACGCTTTATTAATGCATAAACCGCAGCAGAACTGTCGTTCACATTAATATGGCCGGTTATTTTTACGTTAGCTGCGTAAACAGCATTCTGCAAAATTGAGCCTATAAAAAACGCGCAAATTATTACGCAGTGAAATATTCTTTGTTTTTTCATATCTTATTTTATTTGATAAACCGCTATAACCGGACGATGATCTGATGCATAAGTTTCCGGAATAACCCGGTGATCTGTAACAGGCCATTGTTCGTTTTTTAGCGCGATATAATCAATCGTTTTATCAGGATTTATTTGGGGTATGGTATACGGGCAGCCACTTACACAACTGCGCCTGAAATATTGATCAAGTATTTGTATGGTTTGTTGTGATGGCGCGCTGTTAAAATCGCCGGTGATTATAACAGGTGTGTGGGTTTTATTAAATTCCCTCATTATTCTCCCTACCTGTACTATACGATTCCCGTCGGCATGCTGTGCATCCAAATGTGTATTCGCAAATATTAAATTGCCCTTGCCCGGAATATTTAACGTTACATAACAAAGTATGCGGGCCTCGCCATCCATTACCCGGGGCAGCGCAATCTGTTTTTCACTCCTAATAGGATACCGGCTCAAAATTGTAAGGCCGTATTCGCCACCATCATAATTTATCGCTTTAAAAAAGCGATAATGCATGCCTGTTTTTTGCGCGAGTATTGCTGCTTCGTTAATATTTCCGGAACGTGCGGTGCCGTTGTCTACTTCCTGTATACCTACCAGATCGGGTGCCTGCTTGTTTATAACTCCGGCAATAGTGTCTACATTAATAATTCCTTCAGCAGCATTTGATGGTGGATTAGCGTGATGAATATTATAAGTCATCACCTTTAATTTATTATCCGCCATTCCGGCGCTTTTGAATTTCGTAGTCCTTTCAGAACATGATGTCAATGCTGATACAGCCAGCATCATATTTATTATATATTTACCCTTCAGATGCATTACTGTTTTTATTTTATTATTGATCAGACATAATCTGCATTTAAGCATATAATCCATTAATACAATTGGCTGGTTTCTATAAAGGTAATTTATAAATCATTTATATTAATGCCTTGCAATATCAATAATAATAAAGTCCATGCTTTTCATAATAAATTCTATCATGTAATGTCATGATCAGCGTTCAGGAGATGAGTAAGCGGAAAAACATGTACAAACGTCCGCTGATCTCATGTAATTCTTTTTCTTAAATATTAATAGAGATGGTAGAGCCATCTGCCGGTAACTTTATTGCTATTTCTCTGTTATTGAGTTTAAGGCGCACCTCGTTTCCCTTATGCAACGGATCGCTGATAAACAATTTTTCTTTATTGATAACTATCAGGCACGGGTGGTTTGTGCTTATGTTATATCTTCCTATTTTTTGGGTTGAAGGCGAAAAAAAAGCTGCAAATATTACACCGTCAGTAAATATTACAGACTGACATTTTTTATTGTTTGAGCTTATTTGAAAACCCGGATCTTTAACTATTCTATTTACCTCTGCAGTATTTTTTGCTGAAGCTATTACATAGCCTGTAGATTGTGGCTTTTTACTTGGTAAATGATCAAGCTGTAATAAAAAAACTGTGTCGGTAAGTATTTTATTTGATGCAGACCTGTTAATGGATGACCAGCTGCCTTTTACATGCTTAACTTCCAATGTCATTACAGACGGATAAACAGGAATATATGCAAACCCTGAGTGAAACACCCACTTAGTGTTCTTTAAATGAGATATGCCTTCTTTTGGCTTACTTTGTTCGTAAATGTTGACATTGCCTCTGTACCGGCATTGATCTAATACAGTAAAGCAATCAGTAGCAGCCTCGCCAAACATAAGGTTAGCTATTAAACAAAGCATAATGTTTTTATGACTGATCCATACTTTATGGGCAGTTATGCTTTTCCCGGAGTTTCCCAACGCATAATCCATCGCACTTATTCCGGAAGTTCCATCACCTGTTCCGCCATTGTATTCTTTTTTAATAATACTTAAATGGCCACTTGCAGAGTTAGTTATTCCCGGCAGCTTATTCCAATCCCAAAACGGCATTAAATCATCATACTCTTGCCCGTCATGCAATAAAAATTGGTTCCCAGCATTAAGTAATCTTCCTTTTAAATTCTCCCCGTTTATTGATTCTGTTTCCAGCGTTCGTTCAGATATTGTTTTTAAAAGAAAACTATAATTTTTTGTGTGATAAGCTGAGAAATCGGAATAAGGAAAATTCCTGTAACCAAGCAATTGCTGGCCCCTGTTTTCCTGCTGTTTCTTAATTTGCCGAAATAAAGCGGCGTAATTTGGTCTGAGTTGTGTAAGCAGTGGAATTAAATCTAACATATCGGCCGATTTTAGCATTCCCTGTCTGCTTACCGCCCTGTCAACTGTACCGGGTACGGTATAAATTCCTCTGCTCATCCATTGCCACCCGTTTTTGATCAAATCAATCAGTAGGTCAATTTTTACATCGGGGAAGGCCCATTTAGTTCCTCTCAACATCCATGCAATTCGTATATTATTACGTAAGTAAGCATTGCCATAATGATAAATCTGCAATCGTGCACCGTGCTGATGGAAACTGTAATCAGGCATAATCCCCTCTTTTGTCCCTATTTTAATTTCATTTAAAATATGTTTACGGCAATTTTTCATCAGCACGCTATTGTTGCTCAATAAACCGTAGAAGAAACCCAACTCGGCAGACCATGTTAAATTAGCACCGGTTCCGGCTACCTTAAACTGGTTCAGCACTTCCATTGCATCTTTGAACTGACGATTTGCGAGACTGTCCTGAAGCAGCACCAATATATCGCGCATTAACATGGGTACCCCAATTTCATTAAACCACCAATTAGAGTTAGCGTATCTTTTATTTAACCAATGATCAAGGCTACGGTCTATAACGACCTTCAATTCTGAAGAATGGTAATTTGTTGATAATGGATTGGCCCAGGCTAAAGAAAGATAACGCACCCTGTCCAGATGATCGCCTGTTTGCCAATAAGCATTTGCATTACTTTCATAATTGATATCCGGCCATTGTCCGTATTTATTTAATGAAGTTTGGAGTGTATTAACTTTTTGATCCTCGGTTTTAATATTATCTGTTAAGTATTGCTTATAACGCTCTATTATCACTTGATTTTGTGCCAATGCCTGATCGGGCAGAAACCTTAAAAAGACGATCAACAACAAAAATAATATCTTATTAGAAACGGGAAATTCACCTCTCATAAACTGTTTTAAAATTTATCCTTTTAATTTCTTTTCAGCCGCGGGGTATTCAAATCTCATAAATTATTATGCAGACGCGGTATACGCCCTTTAGAACAGAATGCTCCTACTTATATCGGTATATAATCCATCAATGTTATTAAACCAATCGCTATAAAATTAATTTATAAATCTTTACCTTAACAAAACGCAGCTAAAATCATAATAAAATCCATCCTTTTCGTAATAAATTCTATCCGATACCTATTTAAAATGCCGCATATTTGAATTTATGGGATATTGACAGACTTGTTTACATTCAGTATTAATATCCATAGCAGTTAAAACCGCCGTAATAAATTTTATTCATGAAAGTATACCAATACCTTACGCTTGTATTGTTTGTTTTGTTACCATTTGCCGGATTTACCCAGCCGCCGCTACCCTTATATTATGTAAGTGTGAAAGCAGATCACCCGGATTGGAATTACAAAAGAGGCGAGAAGGTTAAATTTACTATAGCGGTAAAGGAGCATGATAATGATTTACCAAATTGTAAAATTCAGATACAAGTTGGCCCAGAGCAAATGCCGCCTGTTATTAATGAAACTAAAGAAATTAGTGGCCCGATAATCATTAATGGCGGCACAATGACAGAGCCCGGCATGTTACGTTGTATTGTAACAACGGTAATAGATGGTAAAAAATACCGGGGTTTAGCTACAGCGGCTTTTGATCCGTATGAGATACAACCAACTACCGATATGCCGAATGATTTTGAAGCTTTTTGGAACAAGGCTATGGAACAAAATAAAAAAATTCCAATGGATGCAAAGCTTACCCTGTTACCGGAGCGTTGTACCGAAAAAACAAACGTTTACCAGCTTAATATTCAAAATTTCAGGAACGGATCGCGCATATATGGCATATTGTGTGTACCCAAAGCACCCGGCAAATACCCGGCCTTACTGGAAACTCCGGGTGCGGGAATTCGCTCTTATCCGGGCGACATTGAATTAGCGGAAAAAGGCATTATTACCTTACAGATAGGTATACATGGAATACCTGTAATATTACCTGATAACAGTGTTTATTATGGCTTAGCAGCCAGCGGGCTGAGCGATTATCCATTTATAAATTTGGATAACCGGGATAAATACTATTATAAACGTGTTTACATGGGCTGTATTCGCGCTAATGATTACTTGTGCAGTATGCCTGAATTTGACGGCACAAACCTGGCGGTTTACGGTGGAAGTCAGGGGGGATTGCTTTCAATTGTAACGGCAGCATTAGATAAAAGAGTAAAATATATGGCAGCACAATACCCCGCAATGAGTGATCTTACCGGTTACCTGCATAACAGGGCGGGTGGCTGGCCACATATGTTCAATAAAAATAATGCGGCAGCCTATGCTACACCCGAAAAAATTGCCACATCAAAATATTTTGATGCAGTGAACTTTGCCCGCCTGATAGCCATTCCGGGCTTTTACAGTTGGGGTTATAACGACGAGACCTGCCCGCCTACCACCGCATTTTCTGCATACAATGTAATAACAGCGCCAAAGGAATTATGGATAACCCAGGAAGCCGGACATTGGATGTTTCCTGAAACACATATAAAAATCAACAATTGGCTGGTAAATAAATTGATTGTAAAAAAAGAATAGTATATTTTTGATAATGGAGGAAACTACAGAACCTGGCGTAAACACGGTTAGAAAAAGCGAGGGCTTTAACGGTCAGCGAGCCATTGTTCTGCCTGATAAGGTAATTAAAAGCTACCGTAAATCAGAACTGATCAGCAATATATTTATTACAGATATCGGTTTTTATCCCAAGGCAAAATTTCATTATTATGAAAGAGAATCAGGCACATCAACTCATATATTAATTTATTGCGTTGATGGTAAAGGCTGGTTAGAAATTGCTGGCAAAGAGATCCCGGTGGTACGCGACCAGTATATAATTATCCCTGCCCATTTGCCTCACAGGTACGGTTCTGATGAAATACACCCCTGGTCTATTTACTGGATGCACTTTAAAGGAACATTTGCCGGACAGTTGTCTGAATTGCTCAGCGTTAAAGGCACCTCTTTTTGCAGGAGCATTACCTATTCCGAAGAAAGAATAAAACTTTTTGACAGTATTTATAATATTTTGGAAAAGGGCTACAGCGATGCCAATTTGCAATATATTAATATGTGCCTGTGGCATTTTCTTTCATCTTTCAGCTTTCCCGATCTTTTTAACGCCACTGATGAAAATAATAAAGAGGATGCTATTGACCGCTCCATTGCCTTTATGCGCGAAAACCTTCACCATCTGTTATCATTAAAACAACTTGCAGAGCAAGCTTTAATTTCCCCGTCTCATTATTCCGCGTTATTTAAGAAAAAAACCGGCTATCCGCCATTGGAATATTTTAACCACATAAAAATACAAAAGGCCTGTCAGTATCTTGAATTTACCAGCAGCAACGTTAAAGAGGTAAGTTATAAACTTGGCATTAGCGACCCTTATTATTTTTCAAGGTTATTTAGCAACGTAATGGGACAGTCGCCGATGGATTTTCGTAACCGCAAGAAACATCGTGAGGGGCTGCCTTTACAAAAAAAAGTAAAGGCGTAAAATAATCCATTTTTTTCATAAAATCTGCTATTTATGTTCACCATTGCAACCGTAAGTTTATACAGGGCTTATTATTCCCTGTAATATTCTACATCAATTTTATGGATCGCAGAAATTTTATTTACACTTCAGGGACCGCCCTTGCATCATTAATTTTTACCGAGAGGTTAACCGCGGATAATACCCACTTGGTACATCTTCCCTCGGCGGTTTATATAACGCTTACTGATGGCTTGCACCATTTGGCCAAAATAAAGTCAGATACGTGGGCTCTTAAAGATGTTTGGGTAAAAATAACACACAATAATGGTGCCTTAGAGGTTAAAGTAAGTTCGCCTGAATTTCCACTTAGTAATATTATACTGGATTGGCATTATGAAACACCCACATCCTCGAAAGTTTTAGGCGACCATTGGGAGCGGAGTTATGGCGATCTGCGCTTTGAACCTGCTAATTTCAACAGAAAAATGCCATGGTATTTTGTTCAACACAACAAAAACAGCACAACCTGCTTTGGTGTAAAAACCGGTTGTAACAGTATCTGTTACTGGCAACTCGGTGATGGTAAAATGAGGTTGACAATGGATACCCGCAACGGCGGAAACGGTGTAAATTTAGCTGAAAGAGTTTTAACTGCAGCTGAGATTATTGCTACGCAAAATATTACAAACGAAAACACCTTTTACGCCGCCAGGCGATTTTGCAGCCTGATGTGCCATAAACCTCGCTTACCCGAAAAACCTATATACGGTATTAATGATTGGTATATTACCTACGGAATGAACTCCGCTGATATTATCATTAATCATACACAGCGGATGGCAGAATTGGTTACCGATACGGGCAACCGGCCCTTTTCAGTAGTTGACTCCGGCTGGGCAAAATACTCGCCGTTGCTGCCGGGAGACTGCTGCTGGCAAGATGATTTTTCGCGCCCTAATGAGCACTTCAAAGACATGCACCTGCTTGCAGATAATATTAAAAAATCAGGTATGCGACCGGGGTTGTGGACTCGCCCGCTATGCGGCGCCCATAATGATAAAAAAAGCAAGCTTTTACCTCTGATTGATGGAAGAAATACCTATCAAAAACCAGTACTCGATCCCAGCATACCAGAGAATTTAAACCAAATAAAAAATACTATTAGTTTATATAAAGAATGGGGTTATGGATTGATAAAACATGATTTTACCACATTTGATATTTTAGGAAAATGGGGCAGCAATATGGATAGTGATATCACCACCCCGGGTTGGAATTTTAATGATAAAAGCAAAACTACTGCCGAGATCATACTCAATTTATATCATACTATAAGAGAGGGAGCCGGCGACACTTATTTATTGGGCTGTAATACCCTAAGCCATTTATCTGCAGGTATTTTCGAGATCAACCGAATTGGTGACGATACTAGCGGAAAAGAATGGGACCGCACAAAAAAAATGGGCGTTAATACATTAGGGTTTCGGATGATACAACACGGTAACTTTTACGCAGCTGATGGTGACTGTGTAGGGCTTACTACCGCAGTTCCGTGGGAGAAAAACAAACAGTGGATGCAACTACTGGCATTAAGCGGCACACCTTTGTTTATATCAGCACAGGCAGAAGCCACCGGCCCCTGGCAAAAAACATTTATTAAGCAATGTTTTGCCACTGCAGCCCAAAAATTACCGGTTGCCGAACCTTTGGATTGGTTAACTCATCAGTGGCCGAAGAAATGGAAGCTTAACGGAAAAATAGTGGATTTCAACTGGTGACAAAGGTATAACCGCTTAATTATCGTCACAACAGAAGGTAAAGCTGGTAAAACTCTCCCATTGCTCACCTACTCTGAGTAGTGTACTTGGAAAATCAGGGTGATTTGGCGAATCAGGGAAATATTGGGTCTCTAAACAAATGCCATTATTTTTAATAAAGGGCTTATCCAAATAATCGCCGCTATAGAATAATAAAGCGGGCATATCGGTATTTAATATTAAACTTCTTCCGCTGGAAACATCCCTCAATACAGCACTGTGCCTGCCTTTTGCTTTGTTCAGTACATAACATTCGTTGTGCCCTATGCCGGAGTTATTGCTGTTAATTTTGCGCGGAGTTTTAAAATCATAAGGCGTGTTTGTTACTGATGATATTTCTCCGGTAGGTATATGGCTTCCGTTGGTTACCAAATAACCGTCCGCATCAATAGTTAACATATTATTTAAAGCACTCTGGGTAGTTCCGGCCAAATTAAAATAACTATGATTAGTTAAGTTTATATGCGTATCGTGATCGGTCTTAACCCGGTATTTAATACTGAATTTATTATCCATATCAAGTTGATAGGTTACCCATACATCCAGGTTGCCCGGGTAGCCTTCTTCAAGATGTTTACTTTTGTAATAAAGTTCTACTGATGCTTTTTCACTATCAACATGTTCAACGGTAATGGAAAACGGCTTTTTACCAAACCCCTTATCGCCCCCATGCAAGTGAATGTTTTTATCACCATCGTTTTGTGCCAGCGGGTAGGTTGATCCGTTGATGGAGAAGCTGGCATTGGATATCCGCCCGGCAAAGCGTCCTATTATACATCCGGCATAAAATTCATCACTAATATAATCGTCCAGATTATCGTATCCTAACACTACGTTATTCGTGTTCCCCAATTTATCGGGAGTGTAAATGCCTGTAATAATGGCGCCAAAATTGGTTAAAGCAACCTGCATCCGTCCATTATCTAATTTAAAAAGAAATATATCGTGCCCTTCGTAATGGCCCCAGAGTTGTTTTGATAGATGCATTAGTATAGAAGTGCGCTATTTTTTTGTACGTTGCTATAAAATACAAAAACCCGTTTCCGGGCTCTTGTATCAACCATATATTACCAACTAAAAATTCTGAAGTCTTTTTAAACTGATCACTGCAGTATTTGAGGCATTGGTCACTTTATTTACATAAATAAACGCGGTGTACTTCCCGTCAGCAGTTTTCATAAATACGCTGCCATCATTCGCCAAGGTAATAGCGTAATTGGCTGAGCCATCAAAACTCTGTTTTTGCAAATCAAGGTCATCAACGTAAATACTAATATTAGGGTCGCCCTTTAACTGGCCATCATATAAAGTATTACCTATCTTTTTTTCCATTAACGTACTGTTCTTTGTCCAGCCCGATGGTATGGTAAAGCCGGCCGGAAAATATCCGGAGGCAGCGGGAGAAACTAAACTATGCCCATAAGTATAAGCCGTTGTTGTTGGTGTAATTGTAGGAGCATAAGCATAAATAAAGTCAATTTTCGATGATATATTCCCGGCGTCAACTTCGGCCTGGGTATATGCTTTCATATCGGCGATGGAAAAGTATCTGGCTCCCGAAGCTGTCCCCTCCAGGGTAATGTTACGGGCCATATCCATTTTAGATACTTTATATCCGGGGGTTGTTGTACTTGCTTCATCGCCTGCCTTATTAGTAACTGAAAAGTTGAATGAAACCTCCTGTCCGCGTGCCTCTTCCGGTATAATATAGCTATAACGTAAGGTTGTTGCATTGGTATCAATCAGCGTTGCTTTTGAAGTAGCGCCGCTTGTTGTACTGCTTGTGGCCACTACGGTTGTCATATCCGCCGCATTTACTGTTCTGTGAGTAACTGTTTCAAAAAGAGTACCTGTTGCTCCCGGTATGCTGGCTATTACCTGCGCCGTATTTAACGGCCCGTTCGTGCTACCCATGCCGTAAGCAAAATCTATGGATTGACCAACTATCAGCGGCTCCGTTGTTCTGTAAATAAACTGATTGGAAAGACCATTTTGTTTAGCTTCCTTTTTGCACGATACAAAAAATGTTGCCGATAAAAACAGTCCAATTATTAATGATAATATTTTTTTCATGACACTGTATTTTATTGTTGAACAGTTACGGTGATGGTATATACTTTTTTGATTTTACGCGTACCTGATATTAAAGTAAAGGTTTTAGGTTGTGTAAAATCTGTCCATTGCCCCATAAAGGGATCAACCAGCATATCATTGGCACCCAAACTGCAATAAGGTTTTACTTTGGTTATGTTTGTTCCAAATTTAGCGGTAGCAGTTACTGTACCCTTTACAGTATCAATTAAGCCATTTGCAAAAGTAGGTATGGTTACCAACACGGTTTGGTTATCTGACCCCAGTAAGTTAAAGCTACTCATATAACAGGTGGTGTTATCGGTAATAAGCAGGCCTTTTTCATCTACAGGATATTTACGGCATGAGATGGTCATGGTGATGCCGGCTGCGAGAAATATTAGTAATATATATTTTTTCATTTTCGTTAGTATTTAATTATAACCACGGTTCGTTTTGGGTGATCTTAGGATTTTTTATGATCTCGGCAGGAGGTATCTGGAACAAATAAAAACGTTGATAATCTCTATCTATAGCGTTTTTAAACTCATCTCTAACCGTTTCATTCCAGGTGCTTATTAGTGGCGAACCATTTGGCTGTGGCCATATTTTTTCAACCTCATTCCAGCGGCGGATATCAAAGAAACGACTTCCTTCTGCAGCCAGCTCAATTATACGCTCCTGTTCAATAGCATTAAAAAATGATGTTTTGTCGCCAAACTGGCCGCGATTTAACGGGGGCAAATTCCCGCGATGCCTTATCTTATCTATAAGATCAAAACATTCGCTTGTGGGGCCACTCACTTCATTTGTAGCCTCACAATACATTAGCCACACATCAGGCAAACGCATCATCCATGAATCCTGCGGACCGGCCTCACGGGCGTATCCGCTTACCTGCCGTATGTATTTCCTGAAAATATATCCCGTAAAAGCTCCATCTGCAAAAAGATATGGAGGAGTGGGAGCATTTGTTTTATATAGAAATGTAAGCTCTCTTGAGGTTACCGTACCATCGGCAAGTATTTCGTTTATTTTGGTTCCGTCCCACATAATAGTTGCCTGCATCCTGTAGTCCCGGCCCACATATGATGCAGGGTTTACCGCACTGTTTGTACGGGTTCTGGCATCCGGAACCGTTGTCGGGTTTAACGGGATCAACGGTGGCGCAAAACCACCTGTAGATAACAGTTGATAGCGATTAACCAATCTAATTTCAGGCGCCATGTTTACGCCACCTGCGCCGGTACTTCTGGTGCCAAAATCGTACAAGTATGTATCTCCGTAAAACTCATCGCTTTGCCCGTCAGATGTGTTAAATGACGGGCCGCCATTGGTAAAAGCAAAAATCACTTCAGATGCGTATGCGGCATCTTCATGCGCGCCATCAAACAGCTCACCGTACGACGGATTGTCAGCTGTGCCGGGGTCGCCTCCTTTATATAAGGTGCGGCCATATATCGGTTTCATTACTTCGGCAAAATCAGCAGCGGCAGCAGCATAATAAGTTTGTGCCTCGCCCAGGTTGCCGGCAGTTTTCGCCCAGCATGCCCAGTACAGCTTTATTTTGCCGCGGTATCCGTAAACGGCAGCCCTGGTGGCGCGTCCCTGCTCGGCTTTAGCAACCGTTATAGGAATATAATTAGCTGCGGTATCCAAATCGGCGATGATATTATCCTTAATTATAGAACGGTCTGTTCTTTCCAAGGAATAAGCTTCGTCATTGCCTGTTAATACATTTGTATAGTAAGGTACATCTCCCCATAAGTCTATGAGCCTGAAATAGGCCATAGCTCTTAATAACATCGCTTCACCTTCTATCCGGTGTAATTCATCCAAATCGGCAGAATTAGTAGTTGCCGCTTCCATTTTTTTAACGTTAACTATTACATAGTTAGCGCGGTTAATACACCGGTAACCATCATTCCAGTGCCGAGATACTGAACTGCCGAAACTTGCGCCGGGCGCGTAATTTGAATAGGGCCTGCCGTTTATACGGCTATAGGCCATTTCGCTTCCACCATCCCAGGCGTAGGTTTTATAAAACATTTCGCGGGCGGCCAGATATACACCAAGCACAGCCTCAGTTGCATCGCCTACTTTGTTAAAGAAGCCCTGCTGAGTTAATTTATTAGGGTCGGTAGGCTTCAGAAGATCCTTTTTACAGGAATCGGATATTACTACCGACAACAATAATAATAGGATTAATATTTTCTTTTTCATAAACTGAAATTTGAACATTTACTGATTCTTAATTTTGTTAGAAACCCACGTTTACACCGAAGGAGTATGATTTCATTATCGGAATCGGATCATCCGCATAGTTGCTAAATCCGTTGCCAAGTGTTGATTTTTCCGGGTCTATACCCCGCCAGCTTGTAATAGTGAACAGGTTTTCTGCTGTTGCATAAATCCGTATGCGGTCAACACCAAGTTTTTTTAGCAATTTAGTGGGCACAGTATAACCCAGCTGTATGTTTTTAAACCTTAGGTAGTCCATACTTTCCAGCCAAAAATCCGACTCCGGACGGTTGTTAGCCGCATTAGCAGCTTCAAGCCGCGGATATAAAGCGTTCCGGTGCTCGAGGCTCCAGGTCTGATCAAGATATAATGTCTGGAAGTTATATCGTTGAGGTGCAATATTGGTACTTGTTTGGTTTTCAAGGAAATAATCTTTTCTGCCGGTAGTTGCCTGTAGCAATACACTCATATCAAAGTTATTCCAGCTGGCAAATAAATTAGCGCCATAGTTACAGGTTGGTCGTTGCTCATTCGTAGTAGGCACAGCCTTTTTATCAAAACTTCCTATTTGTCCGTCGCCGTTTAAGTCTTTATATAAAAGATCGCCGGGTGCAATATTTGCATTACCCTGATATGGCGCGTCATAAATATCCTGCCATGTTTGCGCTATGCCACTTGATGTAAGGTAGTAGGCAAAAAACCAGGGCATTTCCAGAAAATTCTTACTTGGGTTGAGATGCTGGCTCCATTTTTCGAGCCTGTCAATATTGTAAGAGAAATTGAACGTGGCACCGTAATTAAATTTATTAATATTTGAACGCCAGGTAAGGTTTAATTCTAAACCATCATTCCTGAAGGTACCTATATTTACGTTTGGCGGCACATATCCGGTAAGCAGGGTTGACAATACCGACGGACGTATCAAATTTGTTGTTAACCGGTCATATACGTCTATCTCTGCCGTTAGCTTATTATTAAAGAAACCCAGATCCAATCCAACATTGGCCACCCTTGTGGATTCCCATGTAAAATCTTCATTTAACTGCTTGTTGGCACTCACACCTGACACCAGTGTGTTTCCATTAAGTACATACGGGGTGCTCACTAAGGTTTGCAGTTGATCGTACCGGTTTACGCCACGGTTGTTACCAAGCGATCCATATGAAACCCGCAATTTACCAGAGGACACTACATTTTTAAGCGGTTCAAAGAATTTCTCTTCAGAGAATCGCCAACCTGCAGATACCGAAGGAAAATAACCCCATTGATGTCCCGGTGAAAATTTAGATGAACCATCAGCACGTATACTGGCTTCAAATAGATACTTATCGTTAATTGTATAGTTCAATCTGCCTACGTAAGATCGCAAACCCTCGTCTGTTGAGTTACCGGAAAAGCCTACGTTTAACGGAGCCAGGGCCTGGTTGCCAAGTTCGGTTATGCTTTGATCCAACCTGCCGCCTGCCCCAA
This sequence comes from Mucilaginibacter segetis, assembly GCF_016522075.1. Classification (GTDB taxonomy): domain Bacteria; phylum Bacteroidota; class Bacteroidia; order Sphingobacteriales; family Sphingobacteriaceae; genus Mucilaginibacter; species Mucilaginibacter segetis. The sequence goes on from NZ_JAEHFW010000002.1 coordinate 151,743, forward strand.
CAGAAAAACCTCTGTCAAGCCAGTATTCTTCAGTTGCTACAGCAAGTAAACTTAACTGATGCCCCTTGAAAATCTCTTTAGTATAATCGATACGCGCCTGTGCTAAAGTTTTATAACCCTGTCCTGAGGCATTGCTTAAATTGGTTGTAGATGGGAATAAGTTAAATACCGTACCTCCTGTTTGGAAATTGTAAAGGTCAACCCCCAGGTCGGTATAGCTTTTTTGAAACTGATTATAATAGCGTAAAGAATAATCAACGCGAGCTGTCAAACCTTTGATAGGTGACCATGCGCCATATATATCGCCATTAAACTCCTGGCGCTGTACTAAATTATGGCGCGCATTTATTTCTCCATATAAGTTATCCGCATTTGATGCTTCGCCGTAAGCCATAGCGCCACCGTATTGATTGGTTTCGTAGTTGTATGGCAACAAACCTGATATAGCTACAGTAAGCGGAGCATTACCATTGGAGTAATCTAAAAAACCATCGGGGAGGCCGAATTTTTGATTGGTCCATTGCCCGTCTAACCGTGCGCCAACAGTGATACTTTTATTGATATTATAATCAAAATTGGTTCGGAAATTATAACGCTTGGCATCATTGTTAATTAGGTAGCCGTTTTCGTCATATATACCTACCGAAACAAAATAATTACCATTATCATTTGCACCGGCAGCAGATATATTGTGCTGTGCTAATTTGCCGTTATGTGTTACATAATCCAACTGATTAACTTCCGGAAATCTGATGGGGTCAACCATGCCTTGTGCCAACCACTCGTCGATGGTTCCGTCGTAAAAATTGGGTTGGGTTCTGCCATTCCTTGAAGCGCGTTGTTCTAAGGTAAGCGCCATCGGATAGTCAGTTAAAAAATTATAAAAATTGGTGGGCTTATCAGTGGCAAATGTTGCGGTATAGCTGATCTTAGGTTTTTTTAACCCCTTGCCTGATTTAGTGGTGATGAGTATAACCCCTGTAGCAGCCCTTGATCCGTAAACCGCAGCGGCGGCGGCATCTTTTAATACAGAGATGTTTTCAACATCATTAATATTTATTCTGTTGATATCAACATCCGGAATACCATCTACTACGATCAGCGGATCGGTATTACTGGTAGGCGAGCTAAGGCCACGTACCAATAACTTGGCCTGGCTTGAACCGGCTAAAGAGGTACTTTGCTGTACAGATAATCCCGGAACCATCCCGGATAAAGCCGTAGATAAGTTGGTTACTGAACGGTCAGATACTTTCTCATCAATAGTTACAGATGATACGGAACCTGTTAAGTTTACCTTCTTACGTGTACCATAACCAACAACTACAACCTCATCTAACGCGCTGCTGTTTGCGGCAAGCGTTACATTTATTTGAGTTCGGTCTTCCACCGTAATTTCCCGGGCAACATAGCCCACAAAACTAAAAACAAGCACTGAATTAACATTCGGTACAGCTATTTGGTATTTTCCATTGGCATCTGTTGCCGTTCCGTTTGTTGTGCCCTTTACCCGCACATTAACACCGGGTAAAATGGTTTTACCGTCGGTATCATAAACTGTTCCGCTTACTACTGTATCTGCCACAATATGGTTAGCAAGCGGGGTATTTGCTAACAAACTATCGGGGTTAACCCAAATTTGTGACATGAGTAACAGAAAGAATAATAAAAGTTTTCTCATATTGAATTGGTTTGATTATAAATTGGTTAGCATTAATATTTGCGCTAAGGTTACACCAAAGTTATGGCCTTACCGTTACGGCTAAATGGAAGATTTAATGAATAGGATGGATTATATTATGATTTTTGAGGAAAATAATGTGTTATTATATGCCCATAACACAGCCCTTCCATTGTATTAACAATAGCTTAATATTATGGCTTTTATGAATTTAAGGACCGGTTAGTTGATATGTTCCCAGGATGTGATGCGATAGATTTTTTGTTTAAATTTACCGTCACGCACAACGTTACCTTTATTTTTTATCCAACCAAGGGTTAACCAATTAAACTGATTGTTTTGGTAATTAAACGTGTAAGTATTATCCTCAAAGAGATGCGTTGTTTTACCCCTGACATCACCATATGTTTTACAGGTAATATCAAATGTAGTTTTAGGAGTAATGTATTCAACCGGTTTTGCCAATGGAAGTATAGTGCCGCTCTTAACAAACATGGGCACTTCATCGAGGCTCATAGTTATGGTGTATTTTTTTCCGCCTTCATACTTCTTGTTCGTATTAAAATCATACCACGTGCCCGCCGGAAAATAAATTTCGCGGGTAGATACTCCATCAATAAATGGTGCGCACATTATGCTTTCGCCCATCATATACTGGTCATCTAACTTCCATACATTGGCATCGTCGGGGTAATCCATTACAAGTGCCCTGAAGGGCGGAACGCCTTTAAAATGATAATCTGCAAATGCGCTATACAGATAAGGCATTAATCTATAACGCGTCTCTATCAGCTTTTTAACCTTCAATTCCAGTTCCTTACGATTTGGAAGCAGCTCATCATTGTTGTTTTTGTCACGGTTAAACTGATACCAGGGCAGGTTTTTAAGAAACCAGCAATCAACATTCATATGTGCCGACATCATTGCCGTCTGCAATCGGCGCAACAGATCACTCTCCGATCTGATATCGCGTACCTCGGGCGACCAATTCACACCTGAAAAGCCGGAGTTAACAATCATCCGCACAAAATCAGCATGACTATACATATCGGTATATAAAACAGCGCTGTACGGAGCGGCGAATAAATAGGATGCCCTCACCTCAAGTACAGTACGCTTGTTTTCCTTTTTATACTCATCTAAAATAGTTTTCTGATATAAAAAGCCAAATATTTGCCGCATTTGTTCGCCATCTAAGCCCGACGGGAATTGCGCAATATCAGGGTAACTCCATTCGCCGGCGGCCTCATCATAATATGCACCGTCACATTCATCAAGTTTAAAAGCTGAGATCCCTTTTTTTATGAAGTTATTATCATGATAATCCCCGAATATTTTACGGGCCCGGGGCAATGTAAAATCCGGCACGGCCCCTTTCCACACTGCATAGTTGCCTGATAATGGTGCTATACTATCAAATATCGGCGAAGTTGGATGCACGTAGGCATGTTCCCATAAATTAAGTTTATAGTGCCTGTCGGTCATAATGTTTATTAAACTATCGGGCGCGGGGTATTTTGTTTTATTCCAGGTATAAGAGCAGGAATAAGCCGCTGATTGCCAGCCTGGTTCCAAACCGAACATGTCGCACGGAATATGATTGTCTCTGAAATATTTAGAAAAACTGATAACCTCCGGTTCAGTAAAAGTGTTTTTTGCCCGGTATTTAAATCCCAAACCCCACAATGGCGGTATTGCGCCACCGCCTGAGTACAAGTTGTACCGCTCCATTACATTCTTCATAGTAGGGCCTTCAAATACCAGTATTTCCATTCCCTCAGATCCCTTTACCTGAATCTCCACCTTGTTGGATGTTTTATATTGCTTATTATATAGCGCTGCCGGAGATGAGCCTGGCTCTGCCGTTTTAGCTATATTTTCTTTTATACCTATACTTTCTGCAAGTTTATGCTGTGAGCCCACATAAAAATTTACATATCGTGAGGTATTTACCAAAATACCATAACCCTTTGATGATATGTAAAATGGCATGGGCGCATGGCTAAATCCAATATCACCAACCACCTTGCTATTTGTACGTATCTCGCGGCGCATACCGCGTTGTTCAAATGTATTTACCTGTAGTCCGAAGCCATATATGCGCTCTTTAGGGTCAAGGTTTAATTCTGCAGTCGCCCCACCGGCAAGAGAAGCAAATTTTATAACCTTTAACATTTCAGGCACACCGTCACCTTCCCCCATTTTCTTCATTTCATCCAGCAGCGCGGCATCTTTAAAATCTCCCGGCTTAACACTTTCGGGTTTACCATAAACTATTTTCCACACACCGGGCGCAACTTTTGTAATATGTTGGGCATTAGCATTCGCAACGGTAAAAAAAAGTAATACAATGGAAGTAAATGTTATAGTGGATAGCTGTTTAAATAAAGTCATTACAATTGGTTTAAGGGGTACGGGTATTTCAAATATATTTATAACCATCTAAAAACTGATGGAAGATTAAACTTTAGTGATGGACTATTTTGCTATTTGGCAAATTGAAAACACAAAGAAGGTTACCTTAACTTAAAATTTTGACGTATCATGTTTAAATGTGCCCTCGCTCCCTGGTGCACTTTATCCATATCAAGAACTTTTTCTAAAAATCTGGTTGCCAATTCCGATTCGCTCAACCCGAAATACCCAAGCGCCTTTATAAAGTAACAGTGTATTTTATTACGAAGATTAAGATCATCATCAAACACCAGCATGTTAGGTAATGACACTGCGAAGTAATCTATCTTTATATCATCGTTCATGTGCTGATCGCCATAGGTTATCAGATTCCTGAACAATTGATTTGCTATTTCATCCTCCCCTAATTTTATCCGGGCCAGCCCCTGGTAAAGTATCTTATCGGGTTGCTGATCATTATAAAACATTGCTGCTGACGGTTCCTGAGCACCTTCAGTTGCTTTGATAAAATATTCTTTTGCTTTTTTTAAATCTCCAAGCGCTTCATGTGCGCATCCGAGCCAATAAAATATATCATTTTCCTGAGCGCCAAAAAGCTTTCCCTCGCCTAAATTATACGGATACTTTTGCGCTCTTGTTAAAAGTGGTATTGCGTCTTCATAATTATTATTGCAAATGGCTTCCTGAGCCAGATTTACTAAGCTGTAAACATACTGCCCGGAGGCCTTTCCCTCGCCCCCTTCCCAGGGATGAAATTTTCGCTGACCAATCATTTGCAATGCTTTTTTATTTTCCCCAATGAAATTAAGAAGACTTATATACTCTAAATAAACATCGTCGCGGGTTAAAACAGTTTGCATGTTGTTTTCTAAAAATGCTAAACGCTCCTGCGGGGATCTATTGATCCTTTTGTATAACTGATCGAGCTCCATTAATATCCGCGAATCCGATTTGTCTAACTCAAAAGCCTTTTCAAAATATTTTTGCGCTTTTTCCTGATCATTGCGTTGATTAAAAAAGGCTATACCCAAATTCCTGAATACGGTAGGAAAATTATTATTTAACTGAGCAGATAGCTTCCAGTAATTAATCGCGTCGTTATATTGGCGCTTATCATAAAATAAATTGCCTAAGTAATATGGGGCTTTGCTGTCAGCAGCATTTAATTTAATAGCTGATTGCAAAATATTTATTTCTTCGAGACGATTGGGAAAACAAAGATAAGGATCAGCTGCGTTGGCCTTTTCTAAATAAATCAATGCCTCATTCTGATTGTTGATCTGGTTATAAAGCCATCCAAAATAATAATAGATTAAAGGGCTTTGACCACGTTCTTTTAAGGCATATTTTAAAAAGTTTATGGCCTCAGCATAAAGGCCGGCATTTGCATAATCAAGCGCATAAGCCATATAATTTTTTTCGTTGCTTCTTGATAGCTTTATTAAATTATCAATTGCATGCTTAGCCTGAGGTTTTTTGTTCAATAAATCAAAACTTAATGCCTGCTCATATAATGCCCCTAAATTAAACCCATCGTGTTTTAATGCTTCTTCGCAAACTGTACCGGCATGTGCAAACATACCCAGATGGCGGCATGCTGCTGCTTTTATAACATATGCTTTACTGTTGCTGGTATTAACACTTATGGACAGGCCAATGTGCTGCAAAGCAAGTTCAAAATTGCCCCTTTTCATATCTATTTGAGCAAGGCAAAAAAAGCCACTATGTCGCCAGGCACTGCTCCATGTGGCTTTATAAAAGCTTTTGTAAGCCTCGTCATCGTTACCTGATAGCTTTAAGGCTAATCCAAGATTATAATAGGGTTCACCATCATACGGATTAGGGTTACGTTTTGTAGCGGTTGCTATTGCGTTACTGAAGTATGATATACTTCTGTGGAACTGCCCCCTTCTTAAATACCAAAGACCCAGGGCATTGTTACACCTGATATCACCAGGATCATTCTCTAACGCTTTTTCATAATAAGGAACGGGATTATATGTTGCATGCCGGTACTGCTCCAGATGCTGTCCTGTAAGAAACAATTGTTCATTGTTTTTTATTTCATCAGGCTGAAGAGCAGGTTGGGCAGGTTGCGGAATTTCATTTTTTTTGTTTTCAGCAGGATTATATGTTATCAACGTTTTCCCGGATGCGTCTTTTACTGAAAATAACAGGTCATCTTCTTTTATGCGCGCGTTTATTGGTATAGTTCTTATATAAACCTTGCCGGGCCTGATGTTAACACGATCTGTAAAAAGGCATTGTTTGCCGAACATTAGGTTAATACTAACATCAGTATTTACAGATGTAACATATACCTTTAATGTAACCTTATCACCCGCCTTTTCCATAGCAACTAAAATATCCTTAGTGGCATTTTTTACAAGTCCCAGTTTTTGGTAAGGCAAAAAATATTGTGTAAATGATTTCTCCTCGTTTGGCATTAACCAGGTAAAATCGGGCTGATTATCAGTGAACATGCCAGTCATTAGTTCTATATATGGCCCGTCCTCGTCAGTTAAATTTCTGTCCCAGGCTCGCCCGAAATCACTATGTCCCCAGGTCCATTGCTTTTTACCGGGTGAAAAATGGTGATTTGCAACATGTAACAGTCCTCCCTCGCTATCATGTTCATATCCTCCCACAAAGTCATATTCGGAGTTTATTGCCATATATGACGTAGGTACAGGTATATTTTTATACCACGAAATATCTGTACCCGGAGCGTAATCAACCTTATAATAAGTACCGGTTGCTATTGGAAAAGTTGATACATCGCGTTTGCCATGATCAAAAACAGCATTTACATCAGGCGGAAAAACAGATTGATAATAGTCGTTCACCTTAACGGCCGGATTAGCCCACCATAGAAATGTTTGAGGCAGCGGCGATGTATTAAGTAATTTTGCCTTTATCTCTAAATACGCTTTACCCGGGTACAGAGTAAACCCTGCCATCCCCTTGGTATGGAACATCTGCTCAATCTCGTTTACCCAAACCGTTTTGCTTCCGTCGGCATTCTCTTCAATTTTATAATCAATGGCTTCAAAAGTACTTGGCCTGTGATGCTGAGGCCAGTTAAATTCTATTCCTCCGGATATCCAGGGGCCGGTTAAACCTACCAATGCCGGCTTTATCACATGGTTATAGTATATAAAATGACGGCCTTTTATTTTGTCATAAGCCATTTGTATCCTGCCACCAAGTTCGGGCAGGATCATCACCTTAATGTATTCATTCTCTAAAAAAAGACCTGTATATGCTTTGTCTTCCTTTTCGTCATATATTTTTTCGATAACAGGGTTAGGGTATACTACGCCGCTACTCCCCTGATAAACACGCTTTTCGAAAAACATAGGATTTTTATCTGGCTTTCCAATACCATATGTGGGTATAATTACTTTTTCCTCCCAGGCATTTACATAAGATTCATTCATTCTAAGAATATTTTCTCTTTGAATTATTAGTGGTTTATTCGTATAGATTACCGTAAATATTAATGCCTTACCAGGCTATCTTCCAATTCCTCCAGCGTCCGACCTTTGGTTTCTTTAACCTTCTTTAATACAAACAAGAAACCCAGGAAACAGATACCGGCATAAAGGTAAAACGGGCCATACGCTCCTAACCATTCAGCGAGAATGGGAAAAGTGAAAACGAGCACAAAATATGCCCCCCAGAGCGAAACAATGGCCACTGAGGAAGCAGCACCCCTGATTTTATTAGGAAATATCTCAGAGATGAGCACCCATGTTACCGGAGCTAATGAAATAGCATATGTACTTATGGCCAGTAAAACAAATATGGATATCAATGTAGCAGAGTATTTGCCATGTAACATAAAGGCCAATATGATATAGATAACTGACAGACCTAAAGAGCCAAACAACATTAACGGGCGCCGACCAATCCTATCTACCAATCGCATTGCTAAAAGGGTGAATACAAGGTTGACTATTCCTATTGCTACCGTTTCAAATAGTTGGCGATCTAGATCAGCACCTACGGATTCAAATATTGTAGAGGTATAGTTAAAGACTACATTTATACCGCAAAACTGCTGAAATACTGCCAATGTGATCCCGATCAATACCGCAGGCCTTACAGTTTTATCAAAAACAGCTTTATAACTTTCCTTTTTAATTCCCTGTAGTGAAAGTTGAATTGCACCAATTGTTTTATCAGCAAACGATGGCGAACCGATTTTATTTAATACCGCTTTAGCTTTTTCTGCCTGCCCGTCTTTTAAAAGCCAGCGAGGACTTTCGGGTAACCAGAACACGCCTAAAAAGAAAACAACCGACGGCACTACACCTAAACCAAACATCCAGCGCCAGGCGTCAGGTCCGGTATCAGCCAAAAGGTAATTGACCAGATTAGTAATTAATATTCCAATAACTACCGTTAATTGATTAATGGCCACATTGCGCCCGCGAACTTTAGCAGGAGACACTTCTGCAATATACATTGGGCACAGCATAGACGCCATACCCACACCAATACCTGCAGCAAACCTCATGATAACAAATAAACTAAGGCCCTGAGAAAGTGCTATACCAATTGATGAAACAGCAAATATAGCCGCCGCAAGCATTAAACCCGGCTTTCGGCCATACCTGTCAGACAGTTTACCCGCAATTAAAGAACCAGCTATACAACCCAACGCTAATGATCCGGTTAAGAACCCTTCCCACCAGGCATCCAGCATAAATTGCGTTCGTAAAAAAGGCAACGCACCGGAAATAACTGCAAAATCAAATCCGAATAAATAGCCGCCCAATGCCGATATAAAAGATATACCAATAATATAATTATTGTTGTAGGTTTCAGTATGCACGATCAGATCAAATAGGTTTTTATAAAGATGTAAGTTTGTACAAAACCCTACAATGGATTTATTATTTCAAAGGATGGATTATTTTATGACAGAAAAATATAGATTTGGCTATGTGCTTCGGGCAAATACTGCAAGTATGCTTTTGCAAACAGAACAAGGAGAGCGATGACCGAGTATGATGTACTAAAAGTGTACCTTAAAAATTATGCCTTTACCGGCGGCAGGGTAAAATAAAAAGTAGACCCTTCGCCTGCGCTGCTTTCGGCCCATATACGGCCGCCATGATCGGTTACAATTTTTGAAGTGATATACAAACCCATACCCAAACCGGCATGCGTTGTCAGCACATCTTTTTCGCGATAGAATTTATTAAATATTGATTGCAGATTCTCCCCGGAAATGCCTTTGCCTTCGTCTGTAATGGCCACTAAAACATACCCATCGGCCTCAATTTTAGTAGTAAGCCGAATAGCGGTTTGTCTGGACGAATACTTAGCCGCGTTACCAAGTAAATTTGAAAATACTTGCTCAAGTCGTAACGTATCAATTAACACATCCACGTCATCGCCCAGTTCCGAAAAAACTTCGTGATAAGGCAGTATATGCCGCATAACCGTGAGTTGCTCGGTAATGAAGTTATTAAATGAAACCGTATTTTTACTGTATTGTAAATTCCCATTTTCCATCCTGGATATATCCAGCAGCTGCTGGACCAGCGTTATCAGCTTATTTGATTGCTGATCTATCTTATCCAACACGCCCCTCAAATGGTCTGACAAAGGCTCCTTAGTGGCTTTTGCCATTTGGGTATATGCCTTTAGTATGGTCATCGGGGTCTTTATCTCGTGGCTGGCTACAGAAATAAACTCAGTCTTTTTCTCATCAATTACTTTCGACTGGCGTATCTCCAATTCCTGTTCCTCTGCTATTTTATGCAGATTCAGGTTTCGCCTTTTAATTTCTTCATAAGGATTCAGCGGCTCTTGTTCCTTAAAATATTTGCGTAATTCGCCGATTTTTACCGGATCAAGCTTAAGTGAACGCGGTAAGCCCATTTGCATCTGAACAACGCTAATGCCGTTAGTAGTGGTCAGTTCAAATTCGGGCACCAGCTTCTGCGCGTAAAAAAAGCCTTCTTCCTTTGCGGTCAATTTGGTTTCACTTTCAAAACTAACCAGGGCAATTAAAGCGTAACGTGTTTTGTTTTGGATAAGACCGATCACCAGGCTGCCATTGTCAGTGTATTCAATCACCGTCCTTGACACATCGGATACCGCCGTGGCAAAAGTGGTTTGGGTTGCCACAGTAAGGCCCAGCTTTTCCGCTACCTTCATGGACCTTTTGTGTGCCAGCACCAAGTCCATCTCATTTTCCAGTGAAATGCTAATTACCTCGATCATTTAATTTTCGCGATCACTACCGACATATCGTCGTTTCGGCGGGCGTGATCTTTGTAAATAGCCGCCGCTAAGATGGTGAGATCGTATTTATACATCCATGGGTACCGCGCCATATCTATGCGGGTTTTGATACCATCAGAACATAGCATTACCTGGTTATAATCTTCGGCCGGATAAGACTGATCGTTCATAGTATTTGGGATATTATGACCCACAATACCGTTATATGACATGTGATTTTTTAAATTAACAGCGCCAAATAACCTGGCCTGTATATTTCCCACCCCTGTGGTACTCCAGGTTCGCGTAGTGAAATCAAATCCAACAATGTTGATCACCGCCCCCCTTGTTTTTTTAATGGCGTTATGTATAAACCGGATAGTTTCTGTCGGGCTATATTCCGGAAATACCCGGAACGCCGTTGCCGCTTCATTAATTGCTTTATTGGCTTCAGGGCCATGGCCTAAACCATCGGCCAGCATCATTTTGAGGTATTTTTCTGTCTTTTTATAAACAAACCCATCGCCGCTTGTTTTTTCACCAGGCTTAGCTACCACAATTGGGCGCATAACCAATTTGTCTTTATTGATATTTCCCGGTTCATTATAAACACGACTCATCGCAATGGTTCCCCAACCGGTAAGCGAATAGAGTTCAAATGTATCAGACAAGCGTTTCATACTACCAAGACCGTGGCCCAAAGTATTGGTGGTGGACACTCCGTCCTGCATCATTTTAGATGGATTTGCCATTCCCGGTCCATTATCAATACTGATCAGTTCTATATACGGATTGCCGCTATTGGTAAAAACCCCCATCAGCAACTCGCCATCGTCACTGTACTTAAATAAATTCGAGGTCATTTCGGCAACGATCAGGTCAAGCTGGTTGATACGGGCCACGGCCATGCCTGCCTCTGTGGCGACACGGTGAATCTCTTTTTTGATCAGTGAGAAATAGCTCCTGTCGTCTGCTTTAAAACTAATATGGGTAGCATCAACCATTGGCCCATTTTATTATCGTTATCACTGTACCCTCGCCTACTTTACTTTTAATATCAAATTCGTTTACCAGGCGTTTGGTGCCCGGCAGGCCCAGGCCTAAACTTTTACCAGTAGAAAAACCATCGCGCATGGCCGCGGCAATATCCGGTATGCCGGGGCCCCTGTCTGAAAAAGTCAGGCGTACACCATTGTTGCGCCCGCTGGATACCACTTCAATAAGGCATACCCCGCCATTAGCATAGCGCATCATGTTGCGCACCAGCTCGCTGGCAGCAGTTAGCAAACGGGTTTGGTTAACCAAACCCATTTTTATTTTCACGGCCGTTTCTTTTACCCTGTTCTTCAGGAAAACCACGTCCTGCTCTTTGAGCACCTGAATGGTGTCCTTACTCAGCGATAAGATCATCATCCTGCTCTTGGTCTTCGTCCTCCTCGGTAACCTCGATCATGGATTTCAGCAAGTTCATACCTTTTTCCATATCCAGTGCAGTATGTACGCCTTTAAGTGGTAAACCCAATTCTATCAGGGTTATAGCAACCGCGGGCTGCATTCCCACCACCACGGTTTCGGCATCTAATATCTTAGACATACTGGCAATGTTGCCAATAATGCGGCCCATAAAAGAATCCACAATGGATACTGCCGAAATATCGATCAGCACCCCTTTAGCATTGGTGTTATTAACCATCTGCACCAAATCGGCTTCCAGGTTAAGCGCCAGCCGGTCATATAAATCGACCTGGATGGTAACCAGCAGGAAAGCCCCCATCCGCAGAATAGGAATTTTATCCATTTATGTTTAATTTTTTTGTAGGCTATTGATCTTTCTAACTTCCAAACGCATTGCCCTGAAAGAATAAGCCAGCGCGCTGGCCAGAGTTGCTTTGGTAATGATATTTGACAGATCAATACCTAAATGTACTACGGTTTGCGCAATTTCCGGACGGATACCGCTGATGATACATTCGGCTCCCATCAGGCGTGTAGCGCTTACGGTTTTAATTAAATGCTGTGCCACCAGTGAATCTACCGCGGGCACACCAGAAATATCCAGGATAGCAATGCTCGAACCTGTCTCAACGATCTCCTGTAATAGGTTTTCCATTACAATCTGTGTGCGGGCACTGTCTAAAGTACCAATGATAGGTAAAGCTAATATCCCGTCCCAAACGCGGATAACCGGGGTAGATATTTCAGTGATTTCATCCGTTTGACGCAATATCACCTCTTCACGCCCCTTAATAAAGGTCTCGAAGGTTACCACACTCAGATTATCCATCAGGCGGTTGATCTTCGTACTTTCGGCATACAAAGCTTTAGCATCATTCGGGATCTCGCCCTGCAAAACTTCCAGTATGGCTTCCTTTAATGAGAATACAAAATTACCTGTTTCACGTGGACTAAAACCCTGGCGGGCACGGGTAATGGCTATGCCGCCTAAAATTTCAATCACCGGGTTCCATTCTTCCGAATCAAGGTTGGTGAAATTAGCACCCGACAGATTACCTATCAATGCGTCAATCAATTCTTCCGACTGCATGCGCAGCTCTTCGTTACTGATCAAGTCTTCGCGTAAGCCTTCATCAGCCAGTTGGTTCTTCATCCAAAGTTCCAGGATGATTTTTTTCTTTTTTTGTAACAATTGATGTGTTTTTAGTGACATGAGTGAAGGATACAGGCTAACATTAAACTATATGATTCAAACTTGGCAAAGTTGAAATAAAGCTGAAAGGTAGAAAATAGGTTTGGTAATTGAAAATACTATTAATAAATAGTTTTAATTGAATTGATTAATTAAAAGGAAAAAAGAACAGCCAACCGTCTTTTATTTTTATCACCTAAATAATTATAGTCACATTGCGTCAACTCGTTGTGTTTGGTCATTATCAGCTGGGGAAAAAAATTGGGTTTAATGTTTTTCTCATAATGCTGTTAAAACATAAACAAAACAACAACCTTTCGTTTACATTTTTGGTTAAAAACATGCACTGTTTGTAGAACAGTGCATGTTGATTTCATCAAATTCAAGATGTAAGAATTTATAAGATTGGCCAGCAGATGGATCATGGAAAGCAAAATATTTAATTAAGCTAAAATTACCTCCTATTCCAGCTTCAGGGATATTTTAATACATATTCAAATGCTTGGAAACGTTTACGCGCGCTGCCTAATAATTGGCTGGCCTTTACAACCGCCCTTCATCCACTTATGTATTCTGGAGATAGCTTTTTCACCTACCCCCCAATGGAAGAAAAAAAAATAAAAGCATTCAAATTAAATGCTTAGTTCATCAAATTTTCCGCATGGGTTCGACCCATAAAGTAATAACGCTGATATCTTTTATGAAATCAGCGTTATAAGGAGCCCGTAGAGAAAGCTTTCAGAGCCCCCTTTTAACAGAATTGAAACAAATCTTAAAGTTCAAAGAATTTTTATATTCAAGATATATTATTATGTACCTGTTTATTGCTTAGTTATTTTTACAACCGCTCCGCCATTGGCAGCTACATCTAAATCTAATACATCATTGCGGGTTACTGTGCGTGTTTCCTTTTTTAAATGGTTTGGATCAATATCCGTATCGGCTGCATCTGTATAAATATCAGCACTGTATTCACCCTCGCCTAAAAAATCGAGTTTAACAACTTCTTTTCGTGGCTGATTATTGGTAATAATTCCTATAAACCAATTATCGCCATTTCGCCTTGCTATGGTTACATATTCATTTATTACAGCAAGCGGAACCCGGGTTTCGTCCCATGTAGTAGGCACAGCTTTTAAAAAGTCAAATCCGGGCTGCCCTTCGTACGCTTTCGGAAAATCACAAACCATACCCAGATAACTCTCTAAAACCACATACATGGCAAGCATATGGCAGCGTGTGCTCGTTACCAATGGCTTGCGGTATCTGATCTTGAATTCAGATTGCGGTACCGAACGGAATCCGCCCAAATGATAATCGGTAGGGCCGGCCAGCATACGGGTAAAAGGCATGCTGATATCATGACTGGCATTAATGGTAGTGTCCCATTTATACACTTCGTAGTTACGGGTCCCTTCGCGGGTAAACTCGTTAGGGTACATGCGGCTTAAGCCCGAAGGCTTGCACGAACCATGAAACTGGATATGCAGGTGATGCCGTGCAGCACTTTGCAATATCTTTTCCTGCATATTGATCATTTCCTGATCGTCACGATCCATAAAGTCAACCATCAGTCCGCTTATGCCCCACTTTTCATATTGGGTAAATGCTTTTTCCAATATAGGATAAAGTGGTTTCCAATGCACCCATACACGTATACCCACGCCTTTGCTTTTTGCATAATCGCAAATTTGCTTCATATTAATTGTTGATATGGTTTTAGAAGGATCGGCATGCGGACCGGGCATAAAATCGGGGCCATCATTCACATACCATTCATGCTGTCCATACTCTACTACCGAATGATATTCGATTCCATTACGGGCACAAAAATCAATGTAATATTTATTGGTTTCAAAGTTATTCCCCGGCGCAAAAGTAGTGTCGGGCACTACGGTTCCGTTCCACCACGGGAAGGTTGATTTACCTGGCTTTATCCATGAGGTGTCTTCTATTTTACAAGAGTCGTTGAGGCTGGTAATAAGATTAGATTCGATGAGCGCACCGGCCCTGTCGCTGATGATGGCTACGCGCCATGGCGTTTGGTGAGGCAATACCGCCTTTACCTTTTCTTTAGTTTGACCGGGCAGCGGCGATAAACGTCCGCGCATGGTACCATCTGCATTTTTACACAGATACATACCTGCGTAATTTAATACTTCAGCCTCGGTAATAGCCATATAAATATTATCCGGATACTCAAAGGTTGCCGGCATATCCATTAGGGAATCCGGCTTCAATTGGGAATACAATTCGTGGGTATAAGGGCCTTCGTGTGAGGTGGTATATGAGGGCAAAAACAGCACCAAAGCTTTAGGATCTCCCGCAAGATTAAAAGCGGTGTTCTCATCGTACATAACGTAATTTTTCCAGCCTGTTTGTTCAGGAAATTCGTACCGAAAGGCAACGCCATCATTATAAGCCCTAACTACCAGATTTAACTTACGATGTGGCGCTGCTTTTTCGATAAACGGAATTAACATTTGCTGGTAATGGTTGCGCACATGTTTTGCCTTGCCTACAACCAGATCGTAGTAACCATCAGCTTTGCTGTACACCACCTTGCCCGTTTTAAGCCCTTTACCCCAATAGCCACTATCAAAATTGAGCGTTAGCGGCGACGAGCCGATTACAGGATGCTTTTTATAAGCAACACTGTAAACCGGGGCATCCGCAGTGAGCTGTATGGTAAAAGTCAGGTTATCATCAGGCGAAGACAACTTCACCCTTTTTTGTGCCATTAGCGTTACGGGCAAAACCCATAGCAACAGCATTAACGCGCTTAATTTATTTTTCATTACCAATGTTTTTTACGGTTAATCCTGAATCGTTATAAAAATCTTTACAGTTATTCAGCAAAACATCCTCCATGCCCGGATTGGCAGGTGATGCGTTGGCCTTAAAACTGGTAAGGCGCATATTATCTACCTTAACGGCTTCAACTGCGTTGGTATAATATTTTTTATCGATATTCTTATCCCAGGTTACTACCACCTGATTCATGAAAACATTGCTGGCATTCTCTACATAAATAGCCGGTATGTTACGTGCAAACAGCTCTTTATGCGGCACCGTATTCGGACGCAGATCGAGGTTACCGCCTATGGTTTCTTCTTTAGCACTTTTTACAAACTCCATACGCAGGTTGGTAAAGAATATATTATCGATATGCGTTTCGTCAGAAGCGTATATGTTGATACAGTTTTCGCTGCGGCAGGTAACGTTGGTAAAATTCACGTTTTTAATGGTACCCACTTTGCCGTTTGGCATACCGCGCATAGCGGTAATTTTAATAGGGTCTCCCTCGCCCCACCAGTCGCCGGTGTGCAAACGGGTTTCTATATTGATATTGTTAAAGGTGATGTTTTCCATCGAGCCGTAATCGCCGACGCCTAGGTTTATCCCGCGGTTAGAATCAAAGATAGTGATATTATCAAAGTTGTAATTATACATGTTGTTCTGGTCCCAGCCACCTATGCGAATACCGCTTGAGCGCGAGCGCAAAATGCAATTGCTTACATTGATGTTTTCGGAACGCTTTAAAATCCCTTTAAAACCGGGATCACCCCAATGCTGTGCATAACCGGCCAGTACAATGGCATCATCTCCGCAAGAAAAATAACAGTTTGATATGTTTACGTTACTGCTGGATATTACATCAAGCCCGTCGCTGTTAGGTATGTTCAGGTTATTGTCAATACGCAAACCATCAACAATTACATCATCGCTGTGCACTATCAGGAAGGTCCAGTACGGCGCATCAACACATTTAAAACCTTTTAAAACCACCTTTGTACATTCGCTGAAAATGATCATCTGATGAAAGCGGTCTTTCGGATAAAATGGTCCGTCGCCTGTACCCGAAGAAACCTTACGGAAATTATCCTTTTGGCGTGTATCAGATTTGTCACCTATAACTTTCGCGCTATCGATATACATCATTTTCATGCCCTGACCAAATACTATCCCATTCCCTGTTATGGAAACGTTATCCGTCTTCTCTGTGTAAAAAACACCGGCAAGCTGTTCGTTGTGTTTCTGGTATTGTTTAAGATCGGTTGTGGCTATCAATCTCGCACCGGTCTCGAAATGAAAATCCACGTTTGATTTCAGATTCAAGGTACCTGTCAGGTAATCGCCCTGCGGAATATAAACCATACCTCCGCCATTTGCCGAACATATATTTATAGTTTTCTGAATTTGAGCGGTAGTTAATGTTTTACCATCGTTTTTTGCACCATAATCAAGTACATTGTATTTATCTTTAGCATAAGAGCTAAATATGGTTAATAGCAACGATAAAAATAGGAGAGCTTTTTTCATTATAATTTTATATTAAGATTCTTAAGTTTTAAGCGATTAATTATTTGTACATATTTTTAATATCAGTCTGAAAAAGTGTTTTACGGCTTTTATAAAATTCTATAAAATTACCGGCCGAAGGATTACCCGGATAAGGACCAAAAAAATGCCCGGGCTTATCATATGCATTGCGCCACACCATAACATAGGCCAATGGATAGTGTGAGACCGTTTTTAACAACACGTCCGTCCACCAGTTATTCATAGGCAGCCCTTCCAATCCGGTTTCACTAAATACAAGCAACTTGTTTCGTTTTCTTGCTTCCGGGGTTAGCATGGCAAATATGTTATGCATTGTTTGCATATACTGTTCAGCCCCCGCTATTCCGTTTTGCTGATAATAATCAACCCCCAGCAGATCCATGTAGTCATCACCGGGGTAACGTTCAAAGTACCTTGAAACATTATCCGTTTGATCAGGCGAGTAGATGTACATTATATGATGCAAACCTTTTTGCCTGAAGTGATCTATTGTCATACGTACCAACGCTTTGTATTGAACAGGCGTACAGTAGTTTTCGCCCCACCAAAACCAACTGGCTGTATGTTCATGAAACGGGCGAAACAGAATCGGGATATTTTCATTCCCGCTTTTAAGGGAATTCAGAAAATCTGCCACCCGGTCAAGCCAGGTCATAAATAGCTCATGTTTTACACCACCGGGTAAAACAGAGGCCACAGCATCGCTTTTGGAAACATCCCAGGCATTGCCACCGGTCATAGGATTATCGCAATGCCAGCTTATGGTATTTACACCACCGCGTTTATAAGCTTCAATTATCCGCTTGCGCATCAAATTAAAGTTTACAGAGTCAATACTGTATTTGTTGCCATGCTCAATGCGGCCTATTTCCCAACCGTACACCGCCGGATAGTCGCCGCACACGCTTTTTACATCAGCCCGGTTCTTATCCCCTTTCCAGCCGATACCATATAATACAGCATCCTGCTGGCCAAACATTACACCACCGGCAGCACTTTTTTTAAGATTTCGGAATAATTTAACAGTATTACCGGCAGCCATTTTATCAGCCGTAGGCAGAGTAACATCTTCCACGAATGGTTTTTTAACGGCACATGAAGCACTAAGCATAGCTATAGCTAATAGCATGATAAGCTGTTGAAATTTCATAAACAGATTTATAAGAACGGCCCCTAATACCGGGGCCGTTCACCGATTATTTTACAATCGGCTCTTTTTTCACCAATCTCATGGATGAAATACTGAAATCAAGATTTACCGGAACACCGGGATTAATTGCGAAGTAAAAGAAGTTATCATTATTAGGGTATAATTGACCCATAACAGTTTTAGCATCCAGGGTTATGGTTTGCCACTTGCCATAAGTGTTTAACGATTCGCCGCTATTGTACAAATTCCACTCGTAGGTAATGGCAAAACGCATTTCAAATTTGATGAACATCTGAGCAAGCGGATGATCTTTATCTGTATTCAACTCAAATTTCAGATCGTATTGATCCAGATGATTAAGAATATCCGGATCGGTTACCGGGAAGTTACAGCCATATATTTGGTCGTACCATCCCCATTGTCCCACAGACACATCGTGTATATGCGAAAATCTGCCATTTATAGGTTTAGGATCCCCCAGGTTATTCCCGTCTGTTTGCCAGCTTTCGCCCGCCCAAAGCTTATTTTGGATGTTAATTATCTGACCTAAATGACGGTATGACATTTTTAAACCGTCAGGCAATTCAGGTGTAGTAACTGTAACTACTGATTCGGCAGCGGGGATGCTTGGCGGCACTACTACCGTTAAAGAAGTTTGATCGGATTCCAATATCGTAGCTTCAACAGAGCCGAACATTACCTTTGCATCCTCTTTGGTTAGCTTATAAATATCAAAATTATTACCTACTATGGTAGTGGTATCGCCCGGCAAGGCAAATTCATTAAACAAACCTGATACCGCTAAGGCCGGAATATTTATTTTCAGGTCAGCTTTTGTTTCGCCTAAATTAGTTGTTACCGTAACTTTATTGGTAACATCGCCCGGTAATATTCTTGGCACAGGAACAATAATTTCCTTTGCTTTTACATACGCTTGTGAAAGATCGGCCTCTACATCGTTAAATTTAATTGATTTCAAACCACTTAAATTTGCTCCTTCTATCAATACCAATTGCGACAGATCGGCCTCGCTTAACTGCGTGGCTCTGTCAACCTTCATGATGTTGGTAATTACCGGCGGGCCGGTAGATACATCCGATTCTTCTTTAATCTTATCATAGGTTACAATATCCTTATTACATCCAAACAGCATTATGGTTGTTAAAACCACTAGGCACATTTTGGTCGCATCGCAAATCTTTTTCATAATATTATTAATTAAAGTAATTCATTAATTCCAACCCGGGTTATTGCCATGAATGTTGATGTTGGTACTTACTTCGCTTATCGGCAACGGATAAAGCAGGTTTCTCTCCTGTCGCACTTTGGTTACACCAACCTCGTCATTCCCTTGTATGGAGTTCATTACATCCAAATAAATCCCCCAACGGATCAGATCCCATCTTCTGTCACCTTCTAATGCCAATTCCATAGCGCGTTCTTCCAGCACTGCTGAGCGGAAGGCGACCAAAGTACCTACCCCGCCTGCGCCACCCATTTGTTTGGGAGTTGCATTGCTACGTACACGTACATCATTAAGTGAAGCAAGCGCCTCTGAAGTTGGGGCTCCGTTATATTCATTGGCTGCCTCAGCATAAATAAGCTTAACATCTGCAAAGCGCAGGAACGGATAATTCACATCACTCTGATCTTTTGAACGATCAGAAGGGTAGGCGAATTTATTAAGGAACGCAATGTAGTTAGCATCCGTACCGGACCCGTAGTTTAAGCCATCATTATACGGCGCTACCGGCGGAACATGGGTAATAATCGGATTGCCGCTGCCATCAACCCCTGTCTGCTGATCGTATCCCAATGCTTTTTTGCGATATTCATCATTATTAGGATAAAATGTGCCGATGTGATTGGCGTAGTCAAAGTTTCGTGACCAACGGTGTGCAACACCCTGTACTATACGCAGATCCTGCGGCTCAAAAAGTTTATACCAGTGATCGCGTAAGCCATACCACATTCCAGATATGATCTGGTTATTTTCAACCAAACCCGCAAAATCACGGGTTAAGTGATTTCCCAGATCCTGATCGCCCATGTAAGATTGTACGCTAAAAATATGTTCCCCATTATTTTTGCCTGCCTGGGTCCACATATCGTTAAAATTAACCAGTTGGTATGCGCCGTACTTGCCTTTTATAACATCGTCGGCCATATCCATAGCCAGTTTAAAATATTGCTTAGAATCGAAACTCTCGTACCCTTTAACCTGTTTTTTATGAAAAGTTATAGGGGATGGCATGGTACGTACCTGTACATTGTTTACCAGATCATATGGTTTGCCACCTCTTACTATTACATCGCCCGATTGAAGGGAAGCAGACCCGATAGTTACATAAACTTTGGCCAGTAATGATGCTGCCGCACCCGCCGTGGCACGCCCCGGCTGTGCCTTCGCGTTGGTATACATCATATCCTTAGCCTGTGTTAGCAGATCAATGATATGAGCATATACATCTTTTATTGGTTGCCTTGGCTGGTTTATATCTTCACCGTCATCTACTGCTTTAACAAATATCGGCACGTCGCCATACGCCCTTACCAGTAAAAAATAGGAGAACGCTTTAAGAAAATACATTTCACCTAATACATTATTCTTATACTCCGGAGTGGTTTTGGTCATGGTCTCAATATTGGTAATGGCCCGGTTTGCACGATGTATAAGTACATAACTATACGTCCACAACGGATCGGTTTGTTTGCTATTACCCTGAAAGTTACCTGCCCCTAATTCACCAAAAGCCCATGATGGTCCGGTTGTATAATCATCATCATACTCTAATACTGCCGGGAACTCGCTGTACCTGAACATCAGGCTAAGTTCATTATAAGCACCCAGCGCCCATTTGTCAGCTGCAGCATCGGAATCGCCCACCTGTGCGGGCGAAACAAAATCATACACCTGCTCTTCGGGCTTACAGGATGCCAGCATAAAAATTAAAAGGCATACCATAAAGCATTTAGATTGGGAACTTTTTATAGAAAATAATTTTTTCATTTACTTAAGTTTTAAATCTTTATCACTAATTAAAAAGATACTCGCGCACCTAATGAGAATGTACGGCTTGACGGATAAGCATGTATATCAACCCCGCGCCGTGATGCATCACCTCCAAATGAGTTCACATCCGGATCAAACCAGTCATACTTGGTAAGGGTAAGCAAGTTTGTGCCTGTTGCGAAAAGGCTGATAGTTTGAACACCCTTAAATGGTTTATTAAAATCATAGCCAAAGGTTACGCTTTTTAAGCGCACGTATGATCCGTCCTCTATATAGCGGTTAGATATTAACCACTCCCGTGTATAACCATTATTTACCTTAGGCCAGGTTGCCGTAGCCTTGGTATCAGGTGTCCAGCGGCCTGCATAAGCAAACGCGGGTATATTCCCGATAGAGTTTAAGGTAACATCTGAAAGGTTTCCGTTAAAAATGTCGTTACCGTATACACCCTGTATAAAAAAGCTCAGGTTAAAGTTTTTATAATTGAAGTTATTAGTTATACCTGCAATAAAATCCGGGTTGGTATTACCAATAATTGTTCTGTCGGCATCAGTAATGTTAGGATCATCATCAAGGTTGAGATATTTAACCTCGCCTATTTTTTGTTTGATAATTGCATCACTGGCATTAGCATAAACCGGATTTGAACGTACCTCCGCTTCATTATCATAATAACCATCTTCTACGTAGCCGTAAATGGCACCTATCGGCATGCCATTCCGCTGTATAAATACATAGTCGGCCGCGTTCCATAAACGGCTTGCAAACTGGTCGTTATCCAAACCGCCTATAGTATTCCGGTTAAAGGATATATTTGCATCAATACTCCATTTTAGCGGGCCGGTAACCAATGCCTGGAATTTACCCGTTATCTCTAAACCTTCGTTTTTAACCCAGCCGTGGTTAATGGTCATTTGCTGAAAACCTGTGCTTAACGGTGTTTTTATGCTCTGCAACAGATCAGTGGTTTTTTTGGAATAATAATCAATAACAAAGCTGATACGATTATTCAAAAATCCCATATCAACTCCTGCATCATACTGAGTGGTTGTTTCCCATTTCAGATTCGGATTTGCCGGACCGTTATAGGTAGATTCCGCCATGCCGCTTTGCAATGATCCGCCGATAGGATAATTGGCGGATGCCAGTTGTGGCAGGGTAGCATATTCCGCTATTGCCTGATTGCCTGTTTTACCCGCGCTTAGCCTAAATTTAAGATCGCTGAAAACGTTCAGGTTTTTAATAAATTTTTCTTCGGATGCCCGCCATGCAATTGCACCCGAAACGAAATTGGCGAATTTGTTTTTTGTAGCGAACTTACTTGAACCATCTCTTCGGAAAGATGCCGTAAACAGGTATTTATCATTTAAGGTATAGTTTGCCCGGGCAAGAAATGAAACCAACTCACTTGCACCACGCCCGCTTACTAATTTACCCGGGTTTAAGGCCTTACCCATATCGTAATCATATGTCAGGTCATCAGGGAAATTTGTGGCAGACATTGCTTTATTGCCATAATTAGCACTTTCATGTGTAAAACCAAGGACTGCATTTAAACTATGTATACGGCCAAAATCCTTGTTAAATGTTAATAATGACTCTGTAACAATACGGGTGTACCAGTCATCACTTTGGCCTGCACGGCCATTAATAGTTGGTGCCTGCCCCTCACCAGTAAGGCTATTATAATAAGTACCGCGGTTATTTGCAGAATAGTTTATACCGAGGTTTTGACGGAATTTTAACCAATCGGTAAGTTTAACTTCACCGTATGCCGAACTGAAAGAACTAATGGCAGCCAGGTTGTCCTTCGCTGTCATTACATACAAGTACGGATTAGCAGATAACCAACCTAATTCGTTGGAGATTTGCGTAATATCTGTTTGTGGAGCGAAAGTAGTGGGGAAAATTAATGCTGACCTGATAATACCGTAATCAAAGGAATTGGTTTTTGCAAAGTTGGATACCGTTCTGCCAAATGAGGTGTTTAAGCCTATCTCCAACCAATTACCAACTTTTTGTCCTACGTTTGCACGCAGGGCGTAGCGTTCAAAATCTGTTCTTTTAATGATCCCCTCCTGCTTGGCATAATTGCCTGAAATGGAGTAAAACCCATGATCGCCACCACCTGATACACTCAGATTATAATCTTGTGATATTGCCGTACGGGTTATCAGATCAAGCCAGTTGCTTCCCTCTACATCCGTACTGTTACCGTACTCATCCGTGCGTATTCCGGGCTTTAAAAAATCTTCGGGTGCGGGTTGATATACCCCTGCATCATACTGAAATTGATTATTTGCATAAGGATACGACCATTGTCCCGGATAAGGTAACTGGTAAAAGGTGTAACCATTATAAAGCACACCATTGTTATATCCCTCATTTACGTAATTCGAATAGTTGTACGGGTCCAAAACCTCTACCCTTTTACCCAGCATTGATACTGATGTATTGGTGGAGAACTGTACCTTGGTTTCTCCGGCTTTTCCCTTTTTGGTGGTAACCAATACAACTCCATTAGCCCCGCGCGAACCATAAATAGCCGTTGCTGAAGCATCTTTCAGGATCTCAACTGATTCGATATCTGACGGATTGATCAACGCCAGCGGATTAAAGGTTTGATTGTTCCCTGATGTCGCATCGTTTGTAGGTGTAGATGCCGCATCAAAAGGAATACCATCTATTACATATAAAGGCTGGGTGTTTGTTCCGTAAGAGTTTGCACCACGTATCTGGATGCTTACTCCGGCACCCGGGGCACCGTCATTCTGATTTACAGATACCCCAGCCAACTTACCTTGTAAGCCCTGCGATAGGCTGATCGGATTACCCTTCATCAGATCCTCGCCTTTTAACTGGCCCACCGCACCTGTAAGGTCTCTTTTTTTAACAGAGCCATAACCAATAACTACAACATCTTCAAGGTTTGATACCTGCTCTTTAAGCGTAACGTTAATTTGTGTGCGTTCACCTACAGCCAACTCCTGCGTAGTAAAACCTATAAAGCTAAACACCAATACAGCGTTAGCATTATCAACTGTAATTGAATATCGGCCGTTCGGATCACTGGTAACCCCATTAGTGGTACCTTTTTCACGCACGTTTACGCCCGGGAGTGGTACTCCCCTGGCATCAGTAATTAAGCCAGAGATCACAATTGGTGCCACGACAATATTAGAACTCGTTTCAGCAGTATTATCCTTTTCACGAATAACTACCGTATTGCCGTTTATTATGTATGTGAACGGCTGATATTTAAAGCATTGCATTAACACATCTGTTAATGTCTCATCTTTAACATTAAGGCTGACAGGAACACCTTTTTTTATAGTGGTTGAATTATAAAGAAAATTGTAACCGGTTTGTTTACCCAGTTTATCCAATACTAAATCGAGCGGAACATTCTTCACGCTCAGACTCACTTTTTGAGCATACGTTGCTGCACCTACCTGTAATAAGGCAGTTATCCACAAAACAACGGTCAATTTCATTATCCTCAGGAATTTAGGTGAAATGCAGGAACGCGCCCTGCAATTAATTGCAGTAAAAATTTTATACATTTGAATGTTAGTTAAATAATTAGGTTAGTGAAGACAATTGAATTAGTTACCTAACTTCAGCCTTCTCACGGGCTGAACATCATCGGGAGCGCCGCAAACGCTCCTGATGATTTTTTGGTAACCATAGCCAGGTAAAATTTATTGCATTACGGTTACCCTCCTTCCATCTATTTTATAATGAATAGTACCTGTTAATTCAAGGTTATTCATAAGTTCAGATATGTCTTTATATTTAGATATTTTACCACCATATTTTTTGTTATTTAAATTGCCTGCATAATCAATATCCACATCGTACCAGCGTGCAGCCTGTTTCATAATATCCTTAATGTCGGTATCCCTGAATAAAAAGAATCCGTTTTTCCAGGCTACAGCCTGTTCCGTATCAGCATTCTGAACATTGATAGCAGAATTTCCATTAACAGATATACCCTGTTGCCCGGGTACAAGCATGGCTTCCTTATCAGCTTTACTTAGTTTAACCGATCCTTCCAACAAAGTGGTGGTTACTGTTTTATCATCACTATAAGCGCTTATATTAAAATGCGTTCCCAACACTTTAACACTGGTTCCGTTTGCATTAACAATAAATGGCTTTTCTTTATTTTTAGCTACTTCAAAATAACCTTCACCGGTTAATTCAACAGTGCGGGTATTCCCATTAAAAGTAACCGGATATTTTAAAGACGACACTGAATTTAACCAAACCTTTGTACCGTCAGCCAATACTACCATATACTGTCCGCCACGTGGTGTAGTTATAGTATTTATTGCATAATGTGTATTAGCGTTAAGTTTATTTGCAGCATGATAAACAAGTACACCATCTTTAGTTTTATTTATTGGTACTCCGGCCTGAGTTGTTAATTGTCCGTTTTTAGCATCTGTTAATGCTATAGTTGAACCATCTGCAACGGTAAGGAATGCTTTATTACCACCAGGATTAATTGATGATGATGGACGTTTTTGCGCAACCTTTAAAATATTAGTTTGTTTACTACTACTATTATATTTAATAAAACCTATGCCTACTGATAAGGTAATCAATAAAATTGCGGCTACTTTTAACCATTTGTAATTACCGGTTTTACTTTCGTAGACATATCCCCGGTTTTTATCAAGGCGTTGCCTTATACGGTCATGTACGGTTTGTTCATCCTCCGGATTGCTCTTGTTCCAATTACTGTCAAGCAGGCTTAGCTCATCGCGGTAATTATTAAGCAATTCGATCTCAGCAGGCGAGCATAGTCCGGCCTGGTATTTTTCATAAAGTAATACAAACTCTTCTTTGTTTAGCATGAAGATTATGTAATTGGTTGTAATAGTAAAGTGTAAAATAAGCGCTGTGACACACACACTTTTCAAAAAAAAGTTTTATTGTGTTTGAATTTGAATGGTTTGGATAATAAAAAAGCTTTTTATAATTTTAAAAACCAATTATGACCAAAGATTTGCGAAGTGACGAAGCGTTGTGGGATGCTGTACGCCACGATAACGAAATTGCTTTTAATGAGCTTTTTGAACGTTATTGGGTACGGTTGTATAATACCTGCAATCGTTATTTAAAAAATCGTGAAAACAGTGAAGAGGCCGTTCATGATATTTTCCTTAATTTATGGAACAGGAGAAAAGATCTTGAAATAATTTCGTTTGAGCATTACTTATTAAATTCCATCCGCTACCTGGCCTATAACCATTTGCGCGCTAAAAAATTGTCGGTAATATCTTTTGAAGATGTACTTTTAAATGATAAGCCAGACACCAGTAAAGCCGATGATAAGTTGACCAAACAGGAACTGGAAGATGAGGTTTTTGTATACCTGCATCAACTGCCAAAGCGCTGCCAGCAAATTTTTAAATTAAGCCGTTTTGATAACCTGTCGAACGATGAAATAGCGGATCAGTTAGGTATTTCTAAAAGAAGCGTGGAAAACCAGATTACACTTGCCTTAAAACATTTAAGAGTTTGTTTAAAGCATATTGCAGCGCTAAACTTATTTATGTTATTACTTTACAAATAACTATTCCGGGTTTATTTGTTTAACTTTTTATTGTACTGCTTTATTAGTTCAACGGTAGTATCAGTATCAAAAACCGAATTTAAGCCTTGTTCTTCCTGGGCAGGATCACCTAAATAATCATCGCCTTTTTGCCAAAACACATGTCCGTTTGCAGGCCGGCCCGTACCACCCCAAGCCCAAAAATTACATCCTGCAAATACACCATGATTTTCAGCACTTTTATATACCCATTCAAATATCGACTTGTAATAAATATCACGCAGGGTGGTTGGCTCATTTGCCAAGAACTTCATACTATCCCGGGGTAGCCCAAACTCTTCTAATACCAGGGGTTTGTTTAGCTCTTTGGCTATAATCAAATGCTTATCTAAATAGTCTTTAGTGTTAGTAATAGCTGTTTGTAAAGTTGCGGACATGTCATTTTTATTAAGCCAGCCCCAGTTATTCGGCCATATATGTATAGTCAGATAATCAATAGCCGGCTCCGAATGGATATCTTTCCATAAGTTGATATCACCTTCTGAACCACTTTGTCCTTCACTCCCGGTAGATACTAAATGGTTGTTATCAATAGATTTAATGTAACGTGCCGTCTCTTTTATCCATTCGGCAAAGGACGCTTTGCCCGTCTCAGAAAAAGCCCGGGGTTCGTTCGCTATTTGCCAGGCCATAATGGCCGGATCATTAACATATTTTATTTTTGTATAACGGTTGGTACGTTTAAGTATATAGCCGATATGCTTTTTAACTAATTGCTTACAGCTGTCACATTCCACAAATTGGGCTACATAATTAGTGAAGGTGTCCCAACCATCAACCGAAGGTACCGGGGCCTTGCCTTTGCCTGCCCACTCCAGATATTGGCTGTACCCGCCAGACCATTCCCAGGAATTTGTTAAATATAATACCGCTTTCATGTTGCGTTTACCCATTTCAGCCAACAGATAATCCAGGCCGGCTAAAATATCGTCGTTATATACACCAGCGGCGGTTTGTAAGGATGGCGAAACTTTACTGGCCCGGGTTGGACCATCGGCCCCTACTAAAATGCGGAGGTTGTTTACCCCATTGGCTTTTAATAAATCAAGCTCCCTTTTTAACCGTACACGATTACCATTTTCTGCGCCTAAAATAGCACCATACCAAAAATTACTACCTATGTAATAATAATCGCTTTTGCCATTTTTGAAATGCCCGTTTTTCACGGTTATAAATGTTTGTGCCAGGGTGCTTTTTAAGCCAAAACCTACTATCAAAAGTGTACACGTAATTTTAAAAAAGAAAGTGGATCTCATTTTAGGAATATTTAAGATCCCAAATGTATCGGCATTAGTTTTTTGTTCTCTACACTTATTTTATCAAAAAGTGATACTATTTTGTCGAATTAACCCTTACATCTCGTGAGAGAGATTGATACTGATTATTCTGCAGATAGATGCGGGTTTTTGGCTTTATTATGATTTCATTAGAATTTTATACGTAAAAAATAAAACCTAACGCGGAAAATACCGGTGACAAAGACTGAAGAGAACCAGTTAAGCGTCGGCCGATGTCTGTCAGCTAAAAAAACACAAAATAAGGTGTTTATACCGCTTTTACTCTACTTATACATAAGATCAATAGCGACCAATGACTTTCCGATTTGCTTACTTTAGGCGCAGATAAGTTGCCGGAACTATTGCCTATTCGCTAATTTTAGGCTGTTCCTTACAGACTAAAGACACCCACTATCTAAATATTTAATAACTTTATCCATAAACAACAAATGCGCGTATTGAGCCACCATTTGAGAATAATCACCAGCGGCACTATGAAATATTTATTCATAAAAACATCGTTTCTTTTCATCTTACTCATTTTTGGAACGCTTACCCTGGAAGCGCAGACTGTAGTGCCATTGTATGACGGCAAAATACCCGGCGCAAAACCTACTCCGCCAAGTTACAGAGAGCGCCTAAACAAATGGGGCGCCGCCGAAAAGGTATCGGTGCCTACCCTTACTTGCTACTTGCCTGCGGGAGGCGATGCCAACACAGCCATACTGGTCATACCGGGAGGGGCTTATGTCAACGTCGCTTTGGCAGTAGAGGGAGACCCAATTGCGCGGGCTCTTGCTAATATGGGAATAGCCGCATTTGTATTGAAATATCGTTTGCCGAGCGACAGCATCATGACCGATAAAACAACCGGTCCATTACAAGATGCTGAAATGGCCATGCAGTTGATACGAAAAAATGCCAGTCAATGGCACATCAATCCAAACCGGGTCGGGGTGCTTGGCTTTTCAGCCGGCGGCCACTTAGCATCTACCCTGGGCACGCATTTTAATAACCCGGTGGTAAAAGATATGGACAGAATCAGTGTCCGCCCCGATTTCATGGCATTGATTTACCCGGTAATCAGTTTCGGCCAATACGCACATGCAGGCTCCCGTGAATGCCTGATTGGTAAAAAACCGGTGACCGGGCTAATTGATTTATTTAGCAATGAAAAGCAGGTTTCGGCGCAAACACCGCCCACATTTTTGGTACACGCAGGCGACGACAGCACCGTGCCTGTGGAGAATACCCTACTTTTTTATAAGGCGTTGTTGCAACATAAGATCCCCGCGGAAATGCATATATACCCCAAAGGCGGCCACGGATTTGGCCTCAAAAATCCCAATATTGATTGGCTTGACCGGTTAAAAGACTGGTTGATATATAACGGATGGCTTTAAACGTAAATATCCGCTTTCCTCATAAATTTGCTGTATTATATGTGCGTCAAACCTGCTTGCTGTTTCCTTGCAGGTGCCGTTTACAATAAGCCATTTCAATAATAATGGATGATGAATGTTCTCAGAGTATGAAACTTCGGTCCATCTGCCGGAATGTCAAATATTCCGGGCAATAGTAATTTTGTATGTGAAAACAAAAAATCCGCGAACTTTCGGTAAAGTTTAGCGGATTTCGCAGTTTTAATGTAGCCTTTCAACTGGCAAAAGGGATCTTTTTGAGTAGGCCAATAGGGGTCATTTTGATGTGTTTTATTCACCGAGCGCAACGATCATAGGCGAGAATGAACAATTACTCACAGTTAACATAATCAAAAGAAATCCTCAGCATAAACAATCGGAAACAACCGAACAGTTAAAAAGGTAGCTGAGCCGTAGTTAAACCCGGGAAGTTACACTATTTCGTCATTTAGGGATTATATTGAAAATATCTAAATAACACTATCATATATGATTACCTGAAGTTTCTTCCCTTATAAAATACCTTTTCTTTTTTTTGCGCTTGTTGTTCGCCTTTATTACCACCGTGATATGGTTTTGTAGTTTCATCAGCCCGTGCTAATGTTAAAGGAAGGTTATGACTATTTGTTAATGTTAGACCACGCAATAAAGGGTTCAGATTAAAACACCGATTGGCAATTACATGTATTACCTCTCCTTCAATTTGAAGCTTACCCTGAACCATAAATAAGCGCGACTGAATAATTTCTTTTCGGTATCTGTCAAACAGTTTTTCCCACACTACAATATTGGCTGGGCCAGTTTCATCTTCTAATGTCATAAACAATACTCCCTTGGCCGTACCGGGGCGCTGACGCACAGTAATTAATCCTGTTACTCTTACAGGGTCACCATCTTTCATTTTTTTCAAGTCGGCTATTTTAATATTTCTTAGTAAGTGTAACTTTTCACGTACCAATGCTACGGGGTGATTTTTCAAGGATAAACCTGTTGAAGAATAATCCTGTACCACATGCTCTCCCTCTGTCATTAACGGCAACTGTATTTGTATCTCTTTTACACTTTCAGACGCTGTGCCTTCAAACAAGGCTATAGGCCTGTCGACTAATGCTGATATTTCCCAAAGGGCTTTACGGCGGTTTGCGCCAATTGACTGAAAGGCATCGGCATCGGCCAGTTTTTCTAAAGTTGCTTGAGGAACTCCTGCGCCACGCAATTCATCAATGTAAGTATAAAATGGGCTACGTCCCTTAATAAGGATTTGCATGTCATCTTCTTTTAAACCTTTTATTTGCCTGAAGCCTAATCTTACTACATAATAATTGCCATCCATGCTTTCGAGCGTATTATCCCAATCCGAGTAGTTAACATCAACAGGGACGATTTTTACATGGTGATCTATCGCATCCCTAACAATTTGTGCAGGCTGATAAAAACCCATAGGTTGACTATTTAGCAATGCTGCGCAAAACACATCAGGGTAATAGAATTTTAGCCATGATGATATATAAACCAATAAGGCGAATGATGCGGCATGGCTTTCAGGGAAACCGTAGCCCTCAAAACCCTGTAATTGCTTAAATATCCGGCGGGCAAAGTCTTCTTCATAACCACGCTCTACCATACCATCAACCAGTTTTTTTTCGTATAAACCTAATTTGCCATTAGCTTTAAAACTTGCCATGCTACGCCTTAACTCATCCGCTTCAGCGGGTGTGAAACCAGCTGCGACAATGGCTATTTCCATAGCCTGTTCCTGAAATAAGGGAACACCCATTGTACGGCTTAATATTTCTTTCAGTTCAGGTTTAGGATATTCCGGCAACTCTTCACCATTACGCCTGCGTAAATAAGGGTGTACCATATCTCCCTGAATTGGGCCGGGACGAACAATAGCTACCTCGATCACTAAATCATAAAAGCAGGTAGGTTTTAAACGGGGTAGCATAGACATTTGCGCACGACTTTCTATTTGAAATATGCCGATAGTATCGGCATGGCAAATCATATCGTAAACCTTAACATCATCTTGCGGAATATTGGCTAAGGTTAGCTTTTTACCATAATACCGCTGTATTAAATTAAATGCCTTACGGATCATTGTAAGCATGCCTAAACCTAATACATCCACCTTCAATATGCCTAAAGCTTCCAGATCGTCTTTATTCCATTCCAGTTGAGTGCGGTTTTCCATCCGGGCGTTCATTACGGGGCAAAGGTCTGTTAACTTATTATCAGTAATTACGAAGCCGCCGGTGTGTTGCCCTAATTGCCGGGGAAAACCCATCAATTGTGTTGTTAATTCCAGTACTTTATTTATTAATGGGTCATGTGGGTTTAACCCCTGCTCGCGTAAACGCTTTTCATCAAAACCCTCTTCGCTAAAATCCCAAATGGTGGCACCTATCCGTTTAATGGTATCATCTGATAATCCCATTGCTTTACCTGCATCACGTATAGCACCCCGGTGCCTTTGCTGTGTAACTGTAGCCACAATAGCTGCATGTTCACGACCATAATCTTCATAAATATATTGAATAATTTCTTCGCGCCTTTCATGTTCAAAATCCACATCAATATCCGGCCATTCTTCCCTTGCATCTGACATAAACCGGGAAAACAAAAGGCGTGATTTCATAGGGTCAACTGCAGTAATTGATAAACAATAACAAACGGTTGAATTAGCTGCCGAACCTCTTCCCTGATGTAAAATGCCTAATTCCTCAGCTTTTTGAGTATATTTATATACCCTCAAGAAATACGGAGCAAGTTTTCGTTTCTCAATAAAGGCCAGTTCAAATATAATCTGATCGACAACCTTTTGGGGTATTTGCTTTCCATACCGCTTATGTGCACCTGACCAGGTATATTGGGTTAGCCTCTCCTGAGGTGTAAATCCATCAATGATTTTTTCTTCTGGCTCAATATATTTTAAGGCATCTAATGAAAAAGTACAAGCTTTGGCAATTGTCAAAGCATTCTCAATGGCCTCGGGATATTGTCTGAATAAACGGTGCAGTTCATCTATCGGTTTAATAAACCTTTCAGCATTGGCATGCAATCTGAACCCTGCGTTATGAATATTGCATTTCTCACGTATGCAGGTTAGTATATCCTGTAGTTCACGACGTGCTGCTTCATGGTAATGTACATCTCCAGTAGCAACCATCGGTAAACCTAATTTTGACAGACGAGCTAATCTTTTGGCATCATCCCCGCTATATGAGCGCGATGCGGCTATGTATACCTGTTGGCTAATATTTAAGGAATAATCTTTTATATCTTTTTTAAAATCATCATTGTAATCAAACCTTGAGTTCAGCTCATCGGGTGGTATAATCACGAATATTATGCCTTCCTGATGGGTATACACATCTGATTTATATAAATGACACTCCCCCTTTTCAGCTCGTAAATTGCCCACCGTGAGTAAAGCTGATAACCTACCATAAGCATCCAAATCAACCGGGTAGGCCAGTAAACTTGCCCCGTCTAATAAATCCAACCGACAAGCGGGGATGTATTTGATATTGACTTTTTTAGCAGCTAAATGCGCCCTTACAATCCCTGCAAAACTATTACGATCAACTATAGCGATAGCCTCATATCCTGAGCTGGCAGCCTGCTCTACCAATTCTTCTGCATGCGAAGCACCGCGTAGGAAGGTAAAGTTTGATGTAGCCTGTAATTCAACATATCTCATAATTTTATGCAAAAAACCCGTGTAAATACCATTGCGGTGCAGCGTCATAATGTCCCGATCTGAATAACCAATAACGTTGCCCTTGCGTATCTTCTACTGCATAATAATCCCGGTGTTCGCCTTTGTCACGCCACCATTCGCGCTCAATACGTTCGGGGCCATCGGCTTTTTCAACAGTATGTCGCTTACCTTTGTAAGTAAAAACCTTGGGGGGATAATCGGGTAACAATGCCATTACATCGACCGGTTCAGGACGTTTCAATAAGCGTAACGGCCTTGGCCTGTCTATCCTCCATTTTGTTGATGGGACTTCTTCTAAATCTGATGCTTGTTTTATTGAGCGTTCCGGCCAGTAATGCTCAGCGGGTAAATACCGTGATATAGCATTAGCACCAATTTTTCCGGCTAACTTGTCCAATAATTCTGCCAAAGCGGTATCGTGCAAACCCGGTTTGCCTGTCCATAGCTTTTCCTGTACGAGATCAATATCTTCTACTTTGGTTGCTTCTAATAAAAACAAATCAATACCTAACGCGGGTTCTATTTTACTAATCTGTAATTCAAAAAGTTTAAACAAATGCGAAACACTATACGACCCACGGTTAGTGCTGATGCTGACCTTTGTCATTTTTCCATCAATACGATAACATTTCAACGTACCTTTACGCAATCCCTTACCCTCGGATTGTAAGCGAATACACACCCCTTCAAGTAATTTTTGGATAGCTATTTCAATAGCTTTAACAGTCTTAACAGGTTCAAGGCAAGGCACGCGTTCCGTGTAAGGCACTGGCGGAACAAGCGCTACTATCTGCTCATTTTCCAACCCTAAAGCTTGCGCTAGCTTTAATAAAAAGGGTTCGCCAAACCGCCTGCGTAATACCTGGCGAGGGAGTTGTATGAAGCTTTTAATCGTAGTAAAACCCAGTTTTTGAAGCTTTTGCAAGGTGTAACTTTCTAAACGCAATGCTGCGGGTGGTAAATCAAATAAAGTCTCTACCTGTGTTCCTGTTTTAATGATAGGTGTTATTTTCCCATAACGTGCTATTGCCCAAGCTAATCCTACAGTATCAGCTATTGCCGACCTTGCATCATATCCTGATGTACGTAATTTGTTGATTATCTCTTTTAAATAGCCGTGTTCGCCACCCCATAGATGTGCACAACCCGAAATATCCAGTATCAAGCCATCAGGCAAATCAACTGCAACTATAGGTGTATATCTTATACACCATAAACCTAATTGCCGTAATAATACAGTTTCTTTGGCGGGCAGGTAGTCAAACACCTGTAGGTTATTGGTAACCGCTTTAGCGTCTGCTGCTGACATGCCACAGTAAATACCTTGTGCCTGGGCTATTGGGTTAGCAGCCTTAATAATCATTCGGTTTCGTTCAGATGCAACTAAAACAAAGGGCACATCTTTCATTTCCGGCCTGCGGACGGTGAACCAATCAGTCAATAAATGACGGAACCATATTGCCATGAATCGCTTTTGCATGGCTCATCCTATATTTTGTAATTGCTCTTGTAATATTTCCTGTTTAATAAACCTGAACTGCCCTGCTGACCATTCCAAAATCCAACTGCCCGGTTTGCCATTACGCGCCCGTAATAGTTCAACTTGCCAGCGAGGAAATCCTAAACCGGGCAGCCCATCTATCGGCTCACTTAATAACGGTTTAATTTGCCAACGTGCAGCACAGGCTGTTGAGCCCATTTTATCATATTTATTGCGCATTATAAATCCAGTTACCCGGCTTTGCTCTACTGCTAATTGCAATCTTCTGGACTGTTTAAAATCAATATCTGACAGCTCCCCTATAACTGCTACTAAACCAACACATTTTAAAGCCTCTTCCATTACCCAAAGCACGTCTTTATCTTTACTCAGTTTTACAAAAATTATTTTGTCGGGTTCAATGCCAAATGCTTTTAGGGCTGTTGGATATACATTGTCTGATAAACTAATCCATAAACACACCCCACCGGTTTGCATCAATACAGCTAATAGCGCGCTTACAAAACCTATGCAGGTTGTAGCCTGTTCGGTATTCTCACAAACCATTTCATGTACGGTAGCTGTAGGAAATATTTT
This sequence comes from Mucilaginibacter segetis, assembly GCF_016522075.1. Classification (GTDB taxonomy): domain Bacteria; phylum Bacteroidota; class Bacteroidia; order Sphingobacteriales; family Sphingobacteriaceae; genus Mucilaginibacter; species Mucilaginibacter segetis. The sequence goes on from NZ_JAEHFW010000002.1 coordinate 187,355, forward strand.
GTTGGGAAAGTTATTTTCAATATCATCTAAACCAAAAGATTGTTGAGTAGCAAGCGAGGATGGCCTGTAACCTTCCCATTGCAAAATATTTTTCTGCAACCTGGTAATCAAATCTTTTTTAGCATCAACCATAACTATCAAACACGGGGTTGTAAATTTATGCTAATATTTTTAGTAATTTAACTAAATGATTAGAAAATATTTCCCACATTTGTTTTGATGGTGAACAATAGCTGATTAGTTTGTCCAATTTTCAACTTTCCCGTTATCTTCTACCCAAATCTCTAAATAGACATCTTCGGATATAGGCTTCCCTTTGTCTTTGATAATGTCAAATTTTAGTGCACTTAGTGCTTTTCTAATTGTATTAGTGCAATAAGTATATTCATTCTTTTCGTCACTATCGCTGATTTCGTCGACTGATTTGTATTTTACAGACTTAACGTTCGAAATTTTGCCTTCCTTATCAATTGTTATAAGATATTTCTCAGAGCAATCGCAATCATCTGTATTTTTAAACTTTATTTTTTTAATATACTTAAACAGAATGTCTGAAATTTTAATACTGTAGTGCCGATCAATTCCTTTGGACACATTTGCATAGTTACATACATTTTCGGCTTTCAATAGCTTCCCGTTATAAAAACTTAATACTGTTTCTGCTTCATAAATTCTATAAAACACCCCGTCCCATCGCAATAACTTATTAGTTAACGGAAAGCTTAATTCCCCCGAAAACCAATCGATAAATACTTTATCGCCAACCATTTTATCACCGAAAATCGCGTACATTTTTTTAACTGATGCACTCTTATCAAATGTTTTACTTTTTATGCTACCACAATTTATAATATCAGAAAGAAAAAGGCTATCATTTTGAATTTTATAAATTGCTTGATAACCTCTCCAGCAATTGAAAGAAGCCCCATCACGAAAAGTTAAACCAAATAATTGCTCCCGATTAGTTTGATCACGCTTTTGCAAGTATTGCTCAACAAGAAGATTATAGGTTGCGATAGTATCATTTTTATAAATGATATAGTCAGGCATTTGCGGACTTGCAAAAATCTTAAATGGGAAAAATGTTAGAATTGTTAATGTTAATCTGAATACTAATTTAACAAGTGGTTTCATAAGGTTGGGCGTAAGTTCACAATATCTTTGGTTCATAAAGATATTAAATAATAAAAGCCCTCAGATACTTATCCAAAGGCTTTCATAATAATTTCTCAAATATTCTTTCCCATCTTGTTCCCAATATGGGTGATTTTGTAGCCGAGAAGCTACCAAAGTTGAACACTTTTGAGGATGACTTGCAATTATTATCTACATTAGCTATAAGAGAACTAAACTAAATCTTATGACTAATACATTCCATACCAAGCCGACTTCAAAGCAAATTTTGGAAAAGAAATGGTTTCAGCCACGAGTATTTATGAGCAACGTCAAAAAAGCGGGATAAAAAATAATTCTTTAGCGGTTTGCGATTTCATTTTTATTTCGGATGCTTATGAAAATTTAACATCGTTGGGATTTCTTATCTTCTATTTATAACTATCATGTTAAACAAATAACACCCGAAATTATTGTTGATTGGTAGAAAAGTATTGCGGTTAACTAAGGTGCAGTTTTATATCTTTTCTTTAATTTCTGTATAATTTTCAAGTGTTGCCTTTAGTTGTTTCTTTATCTGTTTTACCAGTACCCTTGGCCCCAACACTCTCATTTTCGAGCCAAAGCCTAATAATTCCCGTTCTAATTCAAAATTCAGTATTACCTTGATGCTAAATATCTTTCCGGACTCATCTTCGCTCAATAGCTTTTGCGTATGATGTAATGGTTTGGTTAGCACATAAGGTGCATTGGCAGCATCTATCCAAAATATCACCTCACTATCACGCTGCCCGGGAGTTTTAGTTACCCCTATACAATCATTATAATAAGTTGTCAGGTTCAATGTTCTGTTCTCCCGGTAAGGTTCTTCGTGTTCTGCTACAGCTTGTATTCTGTCTAAAGCCAGATTCATAATGTGAGCATTTCGTTTGTGCTGCATTCCCAAAACAAACCAACGATTACGGTATTCCTTCAGCAGGTACCCGCTAAAACAAAACGTGCTGGCCTCCCGCGCTTTGAATGATTGATAGGTAATACAAATCGTTTTTCTTGCCACAATTGCTTTACGTATCACTTCTATCCACTCCAGCCCTTTCAGGTTATCATTTTTCTCAAAATCAATTACGGGCGAGCTCTGCGTTTTTTGCGTATAGATCTTGTCTTCCAGCTTACTTACCATTTCGTTCAGGTCGGTAAAATGGTTAAAGCCCTTAAACTGCTTTAATAAGCTGGACACTTCACCCAGCACCTTCATGTCTTGTTGATTTAGCGGACTGTTGGTGATGCTGTAATTTTTATCGCTGTAGGTATAATACTTTTTATCAACCACCACAATTGGCGCTTTGTACCCCAACTTATTACTGCGCATCATCTCTATATCGGCCTGTGTGGTGCGTCGGCTTACGCCAGTATCAATACCCTGATATTCGTATAGGGCATCGCTACAGGCATCTATCAGATCGTCCAGCGTCCATTTCTTAAAGCGGTTTTGCAGGCATTGGTCAATAGTGCGGTAGCGGATAAGGGCGTTGCGGTTAACAGGCATTAGTATCTTCTTTTCATCAGATATTTCTCTTCTGTACCGTTACTGGTACCTCCAATTATCCGAACGGGCGTTATATGCGCCAGTTCCCACCCTAACGAACCCAAATAGTTTAAGGCACCTATAAGCGATGAACATTCCGTTACCGTTTGCGTGGCAGCTATCAGGTCAGAATCGTATTTAGACAACATATCATCATCACCAAGATTAACGGATACTTCTTTTTTGCTACTTAAAAGCTTGTTTTCTACTGTCAAAAGACAAAAATGCTCCATGTTCGTAATTTTTTGATGAATTTAAAAATTATTTTTTTCTACGCAAATACACTGCGCACCTGGTATTTCTCTTTGTACTGTCGAAAGGCTGAACCTGTTACACGAACGCTCCCTCTCCCGATTCGGGGAGAGGGGTTTTGGCCCGGAGATTTTTAAATTGTTAAATGATACCTTTAGTATGATATTATGGAAAAGGAAAAAATAGGCAACAACGAGTTAAAGGCATTAGGTATTAACGATGTGGAAGCATTGGTAAAGTTTAGCCGCGTGGCTAATGGCTTATTGAAACATGGTGTGATGGACAAGACCAACATATTATTCAACTTAGAAGCTTTAATTGACGACCCTATACCCTACGCTTTAAAAAAAGGCGGTAAGTTTAAAAACCTTGCCGAAGATGTTATTGCCATGCGTAAAGATGGCAAATTTGTAAAACAGGAACGCAGCAATTTTAAGTTGAAAGAAGAAATTGCTGATTTCCCGGTGTGGGGATTGGAAAATATTGAAGTAGGCGCGTTGGCGCAGATGCGTACCGCGATACAGTTACCTATTGCCGTTGCCGGGGCCTTAATGCCCGATGCGCACCAGGGTTACGGCTTGCCTATCGGCGGCGTGTTGGCTACTGCCGCCAACACCATTATCCCTTTCGCTGTGGGTGTGGATATTGCCTGCCGAATGTGCCTGAGTATTTTTGATCTGCCTGCCGAAGGTATTGATACAGAAACCGATAAACTGAAAAATATTTTGGTTGATAACACCTACTTCGGGATGGGTTGTACTACCAAATCGTACTTTGACAGCTCATTGTTTGATAGTAAGACCTGGGGCGAAACTAAGCTGATCCGTACATTGAAGGATAAGGCTTATGCACAGTTGGGTACCAGCGGTACCGGCAACCATTTTGTTGAATGGGGCGAGCTGACTTTGACCGAAAGTGCTTTGAACGATATCCCGGCGGGTAAATATTTGGCCCTGTTGTCGCACTCCGGATCGCGTGGATTTGGGGGTGCCGTAGCTAACTATTACAGCCGTATAGCCATGACCAAAACCAAGCTCCCTGCCGAAGCCAGGCATTTGGCCTGGTTGGATCTGGATAAGGACGAGGGACAGGAATACTGGATCGCTATGAACCTGGCCGGAGAATACGCCAGCGCCAACCACCACGAGATCCACAACAAAATTGCCCGCGCTTTGGGTGTTAAGCCTATCAGTAGGATAGAAAACCACCACAACTTTGCCTGGAAAGAGCAGCTGGCCGACGGTACCGAAGTAATGGTACACCGTAAAGGCGCCACCCCGGCCGGCGAAGGCGTGCTGGGTATTATACCGGGCAGCATGAGTACCCCGGGCTTTGTGGTGCGTGGTAAAGGTGATGCGGGAAGTATTAACTCTGCCAGTCATGGTGCAGGCAGGGCCATGAGCCGTAGTGCGGCCTTTAAAACGCTGGACAAAGCTTTGATTGCCGCCAATTTGATTGATAAACGCATTACCCTGATGGGCAGTGATATGGACGAAGCCCCAATGGCCTACAAGGATATCCATACCGTAATGGCGGCGCAGAACGATTTGGTTGAAGTGTTAGCCAAGTTTGAACCGAGGATTGTTAGGATGGCGGACGCGAGGGAGAAGCCAGAGGATTGAGTGAGAAAGTGATAATTTAAAAGGCAATTTGTATTTTCTGAATAAAAAAAATTAAATGACAGATCAACGCGTATATGTAGAAACATCTTTGAATGTGAATTTCTTGCAGGTTCTTGAGTACATTTTAAGTAAAGCATTTAGGAATTCAAATGATCATGTGCTGAAATATTTCTGGTGCGATGGGATTGACAAACCTGTGATCAATGAACAATTTACCAACAGAAATATCACAAGTATAAATAAAGTCGCTACTCAGGCGTGGATAGGTCCTAATGGACAGGATAGGTTTCAAATGACTATAAAATTGGGGCCTTGTTCACGAAGAAAAGTATTGAAAGGATTGGATTTACATGAATGTCTGCCAAATGCAGAGTCGCTTGATTGGGTTGAAATTGATACCCAAAAATTTTTGATATTGCTTTAGCTAAAATAAATAAACCGTTATTGTTGCAAACCTGATTGACAAGCGCATTACCCTAATGGGCAGCGACGTAGACGAAGCGCCGATGGCGTACAAAGACATTCACGCCGTAATGGCCGCACAGGAAAACTTGGTAGATATACTGGATAAATCTGAACCGAGGATTGTAAGGATGGCGGATGCGAGGGAAAGGCCGGAAGATTGAGAATATTAACTAATTCAAAAACCAATTAATATGGTACGATCACCTCAGGTGCAAGATTTTCCATTATTGCTTGAAGTATTTCGGGGAGGGCTTAAGCTTGGCTTAATTTCAAGGGAAGAAGTCGTTTTGTGGGCCGATAATATCATTGCGAATGCGGATGATCCGCATTATTTTTTTATCGAGGTATCACTTAGTCACGATTTAAACAACCTTATTGAAGTATTAAACAGGTATGTAGAACAAACGGAAGACCCCATATGCGACAGAGTGCTTTTGAGTCTTGTATACCACCGGCAGCCGATATTTGATATTGACGCCATAGAGAAAGTAGCAACTCTACTTGGTAGCATGTCATTATGGAATAAGTTAACCTCTTTTGAGAAAAATACGATCTACGAATTTGAGGATTATTACGTATACTATTCTCCCGATTTAACACAACTACAGGTAGAACTGATTAATTTTCTGGGCATCTACAAAGCATTCACCCTTGAAAATTACAAGCAGTGGGTTGATATAAACTTACAGGTATCGGAATTGCTAAAGGAAGAAGAGGTAAAAGTTAATATAGTTAACCAATCGGTTAGGAAAGCATGGGCAAAAAAGGAAAAGAAGCGAAAACTAAAATTTTACCTCAAAAAGATAGGTGCTATTGTGCTTTTATTAGGTTTTTTCAGTTTAATGATAGCTTTACTTGACGATGGTAAGACAAATCATATTACGTTATATTTCATCGTATTTTATTTGTTTATTAGATTGGTATATGGATGGTGGAGGAAAAGATAGAAAATTATCATAATAATTTTGCAAAACAACACTTTTATATCTTCCGCCAACTTGGCGGATGCAAGGGAAAAGCGGGAGGATTAAAGGAGTAGATAAAGCATATGTACTATTAAAACTGTCTTTTTAATAATTTGAAACTTCTAGTAAAATTGATATGGAAACAAATGAATATTTACAACATCTAGCCAACGTTGCCAGTGAGATGGCCAAAAATGTTGACATGGTTAAAAACCCTATGAGGGGGTTTAATCCACATCGGCAATTGCATCGATACGAACAATATGTTCTTGATTGTCTTTTAGCGATGAGCGAAATTGAAGGACTTGTTAGACAACTTAATGCGTCAGCTATATTAATGGCAAACTATCGTGAAAGCAAGAAGCTAAAGGAGCAAAAGATATCACGTTATGATTATATTATTTATCATATCGAGGGACACCTTTTGAGGGTTACTAGTGTTATAGATCGATTGTTAATATTTGTTAATAAAGTATTGGAAATGGGACTTACTGATTTTAAATGCAAAATAATATTCATGCTTGAAGATCAAAAAAATAAAAAAGGCAAATACGCATTATATGTAGAAAAACTACCAGGCTTATATGATAATTTAATGACCCTTGTAAAATATATTGATATCTTCAGAGAAGATAGAAACATAATAGCGCATAGTAAAGAAATAGCTTATCAAGATTTGCGGCCAATTCAAGGCTATCATTTAATATTACAAGGTCCGACAGACTCAAATTTAACAAAGTATAAATCCTTGATAAAGACTAAAACTGACAAAAAGGTAAAACAGTATAAAAATGAGATGTTATTATTCAATAAAAAAATATCTGATTTACTTTATCCTATTTATAAGATACTAACGGCTGAATTCGATCAGCGATATCAAAATTACAGCCAACTGTAGTATATCTAACCGCCGAAACAATTTGGTTCCCGCTGATATTAAGAATATGATAATTCTTTTACAATTTTAAGGCAATACCTTACTGGTCGAAGTTTATAACTTCGGCCTAACTTAGGTTAAGTTCCAACTTAATAAATTCCACTCGGAAGCCCATCGAGGGTTCGAGTCTCTCTTCGGTCACATCAAATAAATAAACTTTTTTCAAAATAATTCCATCTGCGCAAATACACTGCGCAGTGCCCCTGTTTCTTTGTATCAACATTAAGAAAATAAAGGAGGTAAATGATGAAATTCAACCTGTTAAGCAAATTAAAAACCCAGACCGTTAACTACGCAGGCGCTAAGGCGTTTACCCTGTCACCAGAAATGGAACTGTACACCGCCGTGGTTACCTGGAGCTTAAACGACTCTTTTTATGAAAAAGATGAGGTGCGTTTAGCGCGCTTGCAAAAACTAATTACCGCGTGCGACCCTTTGTTTGTGGGTAAACTGGCTGTATATGCCCGCACCAAAATGTATATGCGTTCGGTACCGCTGGTGCTGGTTGCCGAATTGGCTAAGCTGCACTCGGGCGACGATTTGGTCGCCCGGGTTACCGATGGCGTAATAGGCCGTGCCGATGAGATCACTGAATTGCTGGCTTGCTACGAATTACTGAACAAGCGTAAAGGCACTAAAAAGCTGAACCGCCTGAGCAAGCAATTGCAAAAAGGTTTGAGCACGGCGTTCAACCGTTTTGACGAGTACCAGTTTGGTAAATACAACCGCGACGGCGCTATCAAACTGCGCGATGCCTTGTTTTTGGTTCACCCTAAAGCAAAGGACGAATTGCAGCAGGTACTATTCAACAAAATAGTGAACGGAGACCTGCAAACTCCTTACACCTGGGAAACGGAGCTATCAGCATTAGGTCAGCTGAATTTTGACAGCGACGAGGCCAAGGCCGAAGCGTTCCGCGCTAAGTGGGAAGAACTGATAGACAGCGGCAAGCTGGGCTACATGGCCCTGCTGCGTAACCTGCGCAACATACAGGAGGCTGGCGTAAGCTATACGCACTTTGAAAAAGTGTGCGCCCGTTTAGCCAATGCGGATAAGGTTGCTAAGGCAAAACAGTTCCCGTTCCGTTATTTGGCGGCATATAGGGAGTTGATAAACCCGGTTACCACAGTGCCCGCGCAGAGCGTAGTTAAAAAGCTGACCGCTTTAATGCAGGGCCAAAACAAAGGTTACACCGGCCAGTTGCTGGATGCTTTGGAAAAAGCCGTACAGACAAGCGCCGCCAACATAAAAGGGTTTGACGGTGAAACCCGTGTGCTGTTAGCGTGCGACGTTTCGGGATCGATGCAGGTACCGGTATCGGCCAAAAGCAAGATACTGTTGTACGATGTGGGTTTAATGCTGGCCATGCTGCTGCAAAGTCGTTGTAAAAACGTGGAGGTAGGTATGTTTGGTGATAAGTGGAAAACCATAGCTGTACCACGTAATAACATCTTAGGTAACGTACAGGAGTTTTATCGCCGCGAGGGCGAGGTGGGTTACGCCACCAATGGCTACCTGGTTATCAAGGATATATTACAGCGCAAGGTGCAGATGGACAAGATAATGTTATTTACCGACTGCCAGCTATGGAACAGCCATACCAATAGCGCACTGGACATACAAACCCTGTGGTTGCGCTACAAGGCGGAGGTAACGCCAAATGCAAAACTCTACCTGTTTGACCTGAAAGGATACGGACAAACGCCATTGCAGGTATTGCGCAATGATGTTTACCTGGTAGCCGGCTGGAGCGACAAAGTTTTTGAGGTGTTAGCTGCTTTGGAAAACGGAGGCTCGGCTCTGGATGCTATTAACAACATAGAATTGTAAAACAAGTATGGGGAAGCTAACGCCCCATACTTTTAAAAGAAATTAAAAAACAAGGATGCCGTAGACATGGGTTACTTCGGTCACTGGTTAGGGGGAAATGGCATTGTAATAAATTTACAATGTGGGTTCGAATCCCAAAGCAATTTCCTCACTCCTGTGTCGCCCGTTGCTCCTTGTAAGAAAATTAAAAAGGTGTTGTAAATAAGTGTTACTTCGATTTCCAAAACTGAGGCCGCCGGTTCGAGTCCGGCCCTTGAAAAAGGTAGCTCAGACGGTTAGAGCGCAGCGAAAAAACACACTTATTACCTGTTACCCTTTTTATAAAAGAAATTAAAAACATAAGGATGCCGTAGAAACGGGTTACTTCGCTCATGAAGGGGGTGGGCAGTGTGGCGCAAGTTATGCTGGAGGTTCGAGTCCTCACAAGCGAGCCCCCGGCCCGCGTTCGCCTATTGCTCCTTATAAAAATAAAAGAAGGTGTCGTAAATAAGTCTTACTTCGATTGGACGCTGGGGTTGGCGGTTCGAACTATCTCTTGAGCGGGAACGCGTAGAAATAGGGCGTGCGAAAAATCCGTCCCCGTAAGGGTAGCTCAACTGGATAGAGCACAGTGCAGATTGGCTTATTGCTTTTTACCCTTCTTTTTAAAGAAATTGAAAATATTAAGGTGCCGTAAATAAGTGTTACTTCGGTTAGAACATCCGCCAAAAGCGGAAGGACGTTGGTTCAAATCCAGCCAGTGATTAATTTCACAAGTAGTTCAGTAAAAACACACTTGTTGCTTTTAGCCCTTTTTAAACATAATGAAAGATGCCGTAGTCGGGTGATACTTCGCTGGTGAAACCGCGTAAGCGGTAGGGTTCGACTCCCATAATACACCTGCCGGTTGTTGCTCTTTCATTGTTTAAATAAAAAAATCAATTTAATGTCCGAATTAAAATAAGAAATCCTGTAAGTAGCTAACTTACAGGATTTTATTTATTTTAAATGTAGCCGTTGGGGAATCGAACACGATGAAAAACCTATTGACTTACAATACTTTATATGGTTTTCGATATATTATGCACCGACTTACTAACCACTTTTTTGATGCAGATTTAATACAAATCTTACACTTCAAAAATACGAAATTTCGTATATCTTGCAGACTAATGAAACAGGAAAGTTTAGAATTGGTTATTCTTTTTAAAGAAGATAGCTTGCACTCAAAAAACTTACTCGAATACTTTGACAAAGAAGTTAACGATGTATTTGACATTAAATTCGATGAGATCTCGTATTCTTTAAAAGTTAAAAGTGCCATGCGCGGCAAAACTCTGAAATATAAAGAGGCTAATATTGTCAAATTCATTTCTGAGTTGCCCAATAATTTTAATGGTGGTGGATTTGAGCTCTTAAGTTATTTGCCGAATTTTAAATACAAATCAGTAGATGTAAGATTATCCGTTTCCTATAGTCCAAATTTGTATGATAGGCGTAGTTTTATTACGATTACCCTGAACAAGGATTTTTTTTATGCTTGCATCAATAATAATAAGTTAATTGCCTTTTATGTTCGAGTGATAGCTTTCTTGAAATCATTAGATAAAAAAATAACATACGGGTTTATATTTTGTATGGCAAATGAGAAATTCCCAGCCTTCTTTGCAGTAGGCACAGGCAATTATAATTTGACCAAAGAGGAACAATCAGAGCTGCAAATTTGGGCGGAACGAATGTCGGAATCCGATGGCAAGATTTGGAGAGTATTTTGGGGAAACTTAATTACAACTAAACACTTAACCGCTGGTGCTTCAATTGCCAAGATAAAGGAAATTGTCGGAAATGAGAACCTTTATCAGATCGATGACCGTACTAGTTTTTTTAATCTCCCTGATAATAATATAGCATACGGTTATGAGAAGAAAAAAATCAAAGGAAAATTACGGAATTTAGTAAACTCATTAACTTAAATGATATTCGCAGATTTGGCTAATCAGCTGGTGTTAAAATAAAAATAAGTTAAGAGGTTGGCAAGCGGCAAACTAAAGTTTATTTAACATAACTATTCGATTAAATAATTATCTAAATATTGATTTTGGCGATAAGTTTTAGTAAACAATACTTGAAGGTTTTTCTGTTTTGAAGAATATTATCTGAATTCCTTGTTTACTGGAGATTCCGGGAGGCTTGACCATGCAATTCCGTAGGCTTTAGAGCACCGATTTGTGTACTCGGTTCTTCCAAGTCATTTGTTTCAGTCAATAAATTAGCCTGGTCAAAGTGTTGCAGAATCGATTTTTTACATTCTCGGAATGAGGTGGTCAATGGCCTCGGAATTTCCATTTTTGATTCTTTCCTGTGAACTGATTCTGCAAACTTTCAGTTGTTACTTGCTGGTTCGTATCAATTAATACCTGATGCGCATTCCGAAGTTTGGTTTGCAGACTATCAAGATAGTTGTTAATTGACTTGATTTGTTCTTTGGTTCCTATTGCACGTCCTGCGTGTTTGTTCCATTTAGCCGGATCACAATCGCGTCCTACGGATATATCCGCGCGTTTACCACTAACTGTGATGCGCATGTAGATGGGCATTGCACCCCCTTTGTAGTTTTTTTTGTTTTCTGATGTAGAAAAGCAGATGGAAATTACTCATAATTACAAGCTTAAAAGTTAAACAAAAGTAAGTTTGTAGCCTGCTTTTATCAAGATGTTCACTCGCTGAACATGTTGATAATCAATTTGTTATAAGCAATTCGGTGCGTGGTTATTTTCCATTTGGTTACGCACCGAATTACGCTCATTTTGTTGCGTTTTGGTGCATAATATGGTGTTTTGATGCTAACAAAAAACCCTGCAATCTTTTGATTTGCAGGGTTTTAGCACCTTTTGGTATTGTTTTAGTAGCCCGTAGGGGAATCGAACCCCTGTTTCTAGAATGAAAATCTAACGTCCTAACCCCTAGACGAACGGGCCATTTTTTCAGGGACAAGTTCAAATTTTGTTGTTTTAAGTTGCCTTTAAACCCTTTGTTTAAACTTTGTTCCCCTTATTTTGGGATTGCAAAGATATACGTTTCCACATAAATTAAAAATAAACTTTTAAAAAAAATTATTTGTGCCCGCTTTTGGTAGTTTATCTGCTTACCCCTTAGCCTAAATATTACCTCTGCCAAACAAAAAATGCGTTGGTTTATTTATTAAATGCAACCTATATCGATACCTTTATATAAACCCATGCCTGATATGAAAGCGATTTGGAATAACCGTATAATTGCCGAAAGCAACGATACCATTGTAGTTGAACATAATCATTACTTCCCTAAGCAAAGTGTAAAGGCGGAGTTTTTAAAACCATCTGCTACGCATACCACCTGCCCATGGAAAGGTTTAGCATCTTACTATTCACTTAATGTTGATGGCAAACAAAATCCGGATGCTGCATGGTATTATCCCGCGCCAAAACCCGCGGCCGAAAACATTACCAATTATATCGCTTTCTGGAAAGGTGTACAAATAACTGAATAATATGAAGCAATACGACGCGATAGTTATCGGATCAGGGCAGGCAGGCTCACCTCTTGCCAAAAAGCTGGCCAACGCGGGCAAAAAAACCTTGCTGGTCGAAAAACGATTTATCGGCGGCACATGCGTTAACGATGGCTGCACGCCAACAAAAACCATGGTAGCCAGTGCACGGCTCGCCTATCTGGGCCAACGCTGTAATGATATGGGTGTTAAAATTAAAGGCTATACGGTTAATATGCCGCAGGTTAAAAAGCATAAGGATGGTATTGTGCTTAAATCCCGCAATGGCGGACAGGAAGCTATCGAAAAAACAAAGAACCTGGATCTTATATTTGGCGAGGCAGTATTTATTGATAACAAAACAATAGATGTAAACCCAAAAAAAGGTAAAAACATGCAGTTTAAAGCTGATCTTATTTTCATTAACACGGGTTGCAAACCCTATATCCCGGATAATATTGAAGGACTGGATGGCATTGAATACCTTACCTCTACATCTATTATGGAATTAGATAAAGCGCCCGAGCATCTGCTTGTTATTGGTGGTAATTACATAGGGTTAGAGTTTGGGCAGATGTTTGCCCGCTTTGGTAGTAAGATTACCATCCTGGAAAGATCGGGCCATATCCTTCCCCGCGAGGATAATGACATTGCTTTAGAAGTTACCCGCATACTTGAGCAGGAGAAGATCAAAATACATACAGGCGCCAGTCTTTCCAAAGTAAAACAAAAAGTTGGTGGAAAAATAACCGCATATTTCACCGTAGGTGATCAGGAAAAAAAGATCAAGTGCTCACATATATTATTAGCAGTTGGGCGTACACCGCAAACAGTATCGCTCGGATTAGATAAAACAGGAGTTGCTACCGACGATAAAGGGTACATAAAGGTCAACAATAAACTGGAAACCAATGTAAAGGGGATATACGCTTTAGGTGATGTAAAGGGCGGCCCTGCATTTACCCATATATCCTATAACGATTATACGATAGTTTACCGCAACCTAATAGAAAAGAAAAACCTGAGTATTAAGGACAGACCCGTTCCTTACTGTATGTTTACCGATCCGGAATTGGGACGTATAGGAATTACAGAAACCGAAGCTAAAAAACAGGGGTTAAATATAAAAGTGGCTAAATTGCCTATGGCGCATGTGGCCAGGGCAATTGAAACCGGCGATACCCGTGGTGTAATGAAAGCGGTGGTTGATGCAGACACTAAACAAATATTAGGCGTTGCCATAGTGGGGAGCGAGGGCGGCGAGATCATGTCGGTATTGCAAATGGCCATGATGGGAAAGATAACTTATGAGCAGATCCGCTATTGCGTGTTCGCGCATCCAACTTTTTCCGAATCGTTAAATAACCTTTTTATGGCTATTGAGGATTAACACTGATTTATGATCAAAGCTGAGCACCTGATAAAAACATTCGGCCAAACCACAGCGGTGAACAATATTTCGTTTGAAGTGAACGAGGGCGAAAACTTGGTGCTTTTAGGTACAAGCGGTTGCGGCAAAACAACTACGCTTAAAATGCTTAACCGCTTAATTGAACCCGACAGCGGCACCATTACCATTAACGGCAATAACATTAATGCACAATTGCCTGAGGATTTAAGACGGGGGATTGGCTATGTATTGCAAAATAACGGCCTTTTTCCGCATTATACCGTAGAGGAGAATATTTCTGTAGTGCCTAATTTATTAAAGTGGGATAAAAAGCGGACCCGGGAAAGGGTAATCGAGCTTTTAAAAAAGCTACACCTGTCTGATAACTATTTAACCGCTTATCCTAATGAATTAAGCGGCGGTCAGCAACAGCGCATAGGTCTCGCGAGGGCCTTGGTTGCTAACCCCCCGGTTTTGCTGATGGACGAACCTTTCGGCGCGCTGGATAACGTTACCCGTTCAAAAATACACCAGGAGTTTAAGGCTTTAGATGAACTGAAACGCAAAACCATCATCATGGTTACACATGATGTGCAGGAGGCTTTTGAGCTGGGCGACAGGATAGCACTGATGGACAAAGGAAAGATCGTCCAGATGGGCACACCCTCCGATCTGCTGTTTAACCCCATCAACGGTTTTGTAAGCAACTTCCTGCAGGATCAGCGTCTGCAACTGGAGTTTAGGGCTATCAGATTAACCGATCTATGGGAGCATCTGCCCGGTGGTGGTAAAACAACAAGCAAGTCATCATTACCTGCCGAAACCGATGTTTGGACAACTTTAGAAGGTTTCAAGTTTCATAACGGCGAAAGTATGTCTGTTCTTCATCAGCAAAAAAACGAGCTTAAAACCATTACGTTTGGCCAGCTAATGGCTGCTTTCTCTGAACATAAAACGCAGCAGCCGCATGAATGAGCATCAACAAACTTTATTTGAATTTATGCGCCAACAGTCGGATAAACTGGCGGTACAAACCCTGCAGCATATCGGATTAACTTTTATTTCGCTGTTTATAGCGGTGTTAATAGGCCTGCCACTGGGCATTTACATCACCCGCAAAAAACAGATCTCGGGCTTTGTATTAGGAGTAGCGGGCGTTTTACAAACCATCCCCAGTATTGCCTTGCTTGGTTTTATGATCCCCGTATTAGGTATCGGAGCAAAACCTGCGATAGTTGCATTGCTGTTATATGCGTTGTTACCAATCATCCGCAATACATTTACAGGCATAACAGGTGTGGATGAATCCGTAAAGGAGGCTGCTTTTGCCATGGGCATGAGCAGGTGGCAGGTGCTTTTCAAGGTAGAGCTTCCGTTAGCCATGCCGGTAATACTGGCCGGTATACGCACCGCTACGGTTATTAATGTAGGTGTAGCCACCCTCGCATCATACATAGCTGCAGGTGGTTTAGGTGAGTTTATTTTTGGCGGCATATCGCTTAATAACACTAACATGATACTGGCAGGTGCTATTCCGGCAGCGTTGCTGGCTATTATCTTCGATTTTCTGCTGTCACGGGTGCAAAGGTTGAACTTTAAAAAGGTAAGAAAGGTGGTTATAGCGGCACCTGTCATCATTATATTACTTTCCACCCTGTACTTTATCCCTTCGGCTTATGGCAGCAAGCTCACCGCTGGTTTTACACCTGAGTTTATGGGCAGGCAGGATGGCAACCTCGGCTTGCAAAGTAAATATGGCTTAAAGATACATACCATAGTTATTAACGATGCGGTAATGTATAAGGCTGCCCAGGAAAAGCAACTGGATGTAATAAGCGGTTACTCTACCGACGGTCGCCTTAAGGCCTTTGATCTGGTGGTGCTAAATGATGATAAAAAAATATTCCCGCCTTACTACGCCGCTCCTATTGTACGGGAAGATGCCCTTAAAAAATTCCCGCTTTTAGAAAAAACCCTTAACTTGCTTGCAGGAACCATTACCGATAGCGTAATGACCGCCCTTAATTATAAAATAGATTACCTGCATCAAACTCCAGAACGGGTAGCAAAGGATTTTTTAACGGAAAACAACTTATGGAAGCCTGCAAAAAACGGGCACGATGGCACAGTGCGTATCGGCTCAAAAATATTTGGCGAACAATATATACTGGCAAGTATGTATATGATGCTGATAAAGGGCTATACCAATTATGATGTAGCCACTAAAACAGGCCTGGGGGGTACAAAAATATGTTTCGATGCTTTAACAAATAATCAGATAGACCTTTACCCCGAATACACGGGCACCGGATTGTTAGCCATATTGCAACCATCCGCAGCAACTATAAACACCCTGCATGGCGATAAGGACAGCACTTATAATTATGTTAAAAACGAGTTTAAAAAAAGATATGATATAAAATGGCTGCAGCCTATTGGCTTTAATAATGCTTATGCATTAATGATGCGACAGCAGCAAGCAAAAAAATTAAATATTAAAACAATTTCAGACCTGAAACGCTATTTGGAAAGCAAATAACACCTATGGATATAGCTGAACGATATAAAAAAGTACGGCAACGTACCGAACAGATATGTGCCCCGCTGCAAACTGAAGATTATGTGGTACAACCAGTAGTAGATGTAAGTCCGCCTAAGTGGCACATTGGCCATACCACCTGGTTTTTTGAAACCTTTATACTTAAACCATATTTTACAGCTTACCAGGAATACAATCCTGATTACAATTATGTTTTTAACAGCTATTACGAAACCGTAGGTAACCGCGTTATCCGTACAGATCGTGGCAATTTAAGTCGCCCAACGGTAATTGAAATAAAACAGTACCGCAAATATGTGGACGATGCAATGGAAAACTTCCTTTGCAGGGAAATAAGTGATAATATTAAAGAACTGATGGTACTTGGGTTTAACCACGAAGAGCAGCACCAGGAATTATTACTTACTGATATAAAATATATTTTAGGTCATAACCCTTTATTCCCGGCTTATTCAACAGATTACATTTCACTAAAAGTTGAATCATCGGCAAGCGAATTTATTAAACAGCCGGAAGGCGTTTACGAAGTAGGTTTTAATGGCGAAGGCTTTTGTTTTGATAATGAACTTAACCGTCACAAAGTTTACCTGAATGCTTTTGAGATCAGCCCGAACCTGGTAACCAATCAGGAATATCTTGAATTTATTAATAGCGGCGCTTATCACGATTTCCGCCACTGGCACGCTGCCGGATGGGATTGGGTAAACACCAACAAAATAGAATCGCCATTATACTGGCACCTGATAGATGGTGAGTGGCACAATTACACCTTTAATGGCTTACAGCAGCTTCATTTAAAGGATCCGGTTTGTCATATCAGCTACTACGAAGCATACGCCTACGCCTCATGGAAAGGGCTGCGCCTGCCAACTGAGTATGAATGGGAGGTTACCGCCAATCAATTTAACTGGGGTAAAAGTTGGGAGTGGACCGAAAGCGCGTATCTGCCATACCCAGGTTTTACAAAAGCCCCAGGCGCCATTGGCGAATATAACGGCAAATTTATGGTAGGGCAAAAGGTACTGCGGGGTGCGTCAGAAGCTACGTCGCCGGGCCATAGCCGCATTACCTACCGCAATTTTTTTCAACCAGAATTACGCTGGCAATTCACCGGCATACGTCTTGCAAAATAACAGCAGCAACATCATCTTATGGAAAACAATAACACCCAAACCATAACCAGCGTATCCGGCGATAAGCTTAATACTGATGATCTTTTTTATAAAGATGTAGTAAAAGGCCTGACGGCAACCCCGAAGCGGCTGGAATCAAAATATTTTTATGATGCTAACGGCGACAAGCTGTTTCAGGATTTGATGAACTGTGACGAATATTATCCTACCAATTGCGAAATGGATATATTCACTACGCAGACCGGTGCATTGGCCAAGGCCATTATGGGTGATGGCGACGCATTTGACCTGATAGAATTAGGCGCGGGCGATGCCACCAAATCATCGCACCTGTTAAAACACCTGATAGATAAAAAAGCTAATTTCACCTACCTGCCTATTGATATTTCCGAAAATGTGATCTCCTATCTTAACATTACCCTGCCCGTAACTTTACCGGGCATTAGTATACAGGGGTTAAACGGAGAATATTTTAATATGCTTAAAAAAGCGGCATCCATATCCGACAAGCGTAAGGTAGTAATGTTTTTAGGATCCAATATCGGCAATATGCCTGTTGAGATAGCCGAAGGCTTTTGCAGGGAATTGCGCAGCCATTTATCTGCAGGGGATATGGCTTTAATTGGGGTGGATCTTAAAAAGAACCCCAAAACGGTTTTGGCAGCTTATAACGATAAAGGTGGAATCACCAAAAAATTCAATCTTAACCTGCTTGAACGCATTAACCGTGAATTAAATGCTGATTTTGATATTGACCAATTTGATCATTACGCCACATACGACCCGGAGAGCGGAGCATGTAAAAGTTATTTAATAAGTCTTATAGATCAGCATGTTAAGCTAAATGGTAAAGAGAATATTCATTTTAAAAAAGATGAATACATTTATATGGAGATATCTCAAAAATACACGGTGGAACAGGTTACACAAATGGCTTCGGCAACAGGTTTTAAACACCTTACCCATTTTTTTGACAGCAAAAAGTGGTTTATTGATGCTATTTGGGTTGCAGCCTGATCCGATGCGTAAACAGGCCGGTTGGTAATTTTAAAATAAAACCTATATTTATTTAAAATTATCACTTACAAAATGTCACCTACAGCTATTATCACACTTATAATCTTTTTTATAGCTCTTGTTATATTATTTTCTTCATTCGTAACTGTAAGGCAGGGTACTATTGCGGTGATCACCACATTTGGCAAGTATCGTCGTATCCTTACGCCGGGCCTTAATCTTAAACTGCCATTTATAGAAAATATTTACTCGCAGATATCTATCCAGAACCGATCAGTCGAGCTGGAATTTCAGGCGGTGACCTATGATCAGGCCAATGTTTATTTTAAAGCCATGTTGCTGTTCTCAGTACTGGACCAACGCGAGGAAACCATTAAAAACGTAGCGTTTAAATTTGTTGACGAGCGTAACCTGATGCAGGCATTGATCCGTACCGTAGAGGGGTCTATCCGTGCATTTGTGGCCACCAAACGCCAAACAGAGGTACTGGTATTAAGGCGCGATATTGTAGAACACGTAAAAGAACAACTGGATACCATTTTAGAGAACTGGGGGTATCATTTACAGGATCTGCAACTGAACGACATCACCTTTGATGATGTGATCATGAAATCCATGAGCCAGGTGGTAGCATCAAACAATCTTAAGGCCGCAGCCGAAAACGAAGGGCAGGCCCTTTTAATCACCAAGACAAAAGCTGCAGAGGCCGAAGGGAATGCCATCAAGATTTCTGCCGAGGCAGAGCGGCAGGCGGCTCAGTTACGAGGGCAGGGTATCGCTTTATTCCGGGAGGAAGTAGCCAAAGGTATGACCATGGCCGCTAAGGAAATGCAAACCGCCAATATGGACACTTCCGTCATCCTCTTTACCATGTGGACGGAATCCATTAAACATTTCGCGGAGAACTCAAAAGGCAATGTTATTTTCCTTGATGGTTCTACCGAGGGCATGAACCGCACCATGAAAGAAATGATGAGTTTAAACCTTTTACATACCGATCAAGTCAAAAAGTAAATTCAGTTTTACTAAAAGGCTTATAATGTTTAAACTATTAAGGGCGGGTTTCACAATCGCTTTACTATTTATTACTTCTGTTTTATTTGCCCAGCCCTACCGGCAATTAACCGTTAATGATTTTTTGGGCTCCCCTAAAATAAATAACCGCGGCGTAGTAGGTTACACTAACTGCACCATTGATTTTAGTTTTCAGGCATCGCACCGTGGAAATGATTATTTGGTACATTTTAACGTAAGGCTAAACATGAATGCCGACCGATCCTGGTTGGACCGTTCACGCATTACCTCTCCGGAGTTATTGGCCGAAGTGTTGAAACATGAACAGGGCCATTACAATATCGCCTACCTGGAGCAGCAGGAGGTTATCCGAAAAATGGCACAAACCCGCTTTACTGCAAATTATAAAAACGAGGCAATGGCTATATTTAACCGCATAGATGCCAAGTATAAGCAATTAAATATTGACTATGATGAAGATACCGAGCATATGGGCAATCGCCAGCAACAACACAGTTGGGATATTTATTTTACTAAGCGCTTAGATACCATGCCAGCTTCAAATGCCAGTTTATAGGGTTATGACAAAATCAATTTGTATCTGCCATTTATTGCTGTATTTTTGAGACCGTATGCCGGCCGGTAAAAAATTATACTTTGCTTCAGATTTTCATTTAGGTGCCAGGAGCTATAAATCCTCTCGTCAGCGCGAAGAGCGTATTATCAGATGGCTTGATGCTATTAAAGTTGATGCATCTGAAATATTCCTGTTGGGAGATGTTTTTGATTTTTGGTTTGAATATAAAACAGTTGTACCAAAAGGATATATACGCTTTTTAGGCAAACTGGCAGAATTAACCGACTCCGGTATAAAACTTTACCTGTTTAAAGGCAATCACGATATGTGGATGTTCGATTACTTTGTAACCGAGCTAAATGCAAGCATTATAAGTGATGAACTGGTTATTGAGCGCAGTGGTAAAATATTTTATTTACATCATGGCGATGGTCTCGGGCCGGGAGATAAAAAATATAAATTTCTCAAAAAAATATTCCGTTCACCTTTGTGTCAGTGGTTATTTGGATTAATCCCTCCCGATCTAGGTATAGGAATTGCAAATAACTGGTCAAAAAAAAGCCGGACAAAAGGTGTAAGAACTCTGCCGGAAAGACGTTACGAACATGGGTGGTTAATTACGCATGCTAAGGAATTATTAAGATCCGCCCATTATGATTATTTCATTTTCGGTCACAAACACCTGCCTCTCGAAAAAGAAATCTCTCCTAATAGCAGGTATGTAAATTTGGGTGAATGGATTAATTACAACACCTACGCGGTATTTGATGGCACCAGTCTTGAGCTAAAATACTTCGAAAAACCGGAATAAGTGCCTTATCTGTGCTACATCTATTTACAATACGCTGAATATGTTATATGCTCAAAAATGCTTATTTTTGCATGCTTTTACAGTGCTGCAATTAATTGGCAATTAATTTTTATAGCAACCGGATAGTTAAATCTATTTAGCTGTATTTGCAATTCAAAATAAACAATGTTAGAGAAATTAGAATTAATATTTCAACGCTGGAAAGCAGTAGAAACCGAGCTAAGCAGCCCGGAAGCAATGGCTGATATGAAACGCTTTGCGCAGTTGAATAAAGAATATAAAGACCTGGCCAAGATTGTTGATCAGTATAATATATACCGCAACATCATGAGCAATATCGATACCAATAAAGAGATATTGGCTACCGAGAAAGATGAAGAGTTTCGTGAAATGGCCAAAGCTGAGCTTGATGAATTATTGGAACAGCAGGAGGAAATGGAAGAAGCCATACGCCTGATGCTGATACCAAAAGATCCGGAAGACTCTAAAAATGCCATTATCGAGATACGTGGCGGTACAGGAGGCGACGAAGCTGCTCTTTTTGCGGGTGACCTTTACCGCATGTATATGCGCTATTGCGAAAAACGCGGCTGGCGTACTGAACTGGTGGATTATACAGAGGGTACATCCGGCGGATACAAGGAAATTGTGTTCAACGTTAATGCCGAAGATGCTTACGGTAACTTTAAATATGAATCCGGTGTACACCGCGTACAGCGCGTACCTGATACCGAAACACAGGGCCGCGTACATACATCAGCAGCATCTGTAGTTGTACTGCCCGAGGTTGATGAATTTGATATCGACCTGCAGGTGAGCGATATCCGTAAGGATCTTTTCTGCGCCTCAGGGCCAGGTGGTCAGTCAGTAAATACTACCTACTCTGCCGTAAGGTTAACACACATACCAACGGGTATAGTTGCCCAATGTCAGGATCAGAAATCGCAGTTAAAAAACTATGATAAGGCATTACAGGTATTACGCTCAAGGGTATACGAAATGGAGTTGCAAAAACACCTGGAGGAAACCTCTAAAAAACGTAAGACAATGGTAGCCACGGGCGATAGGTCAGCAAAGGTACGTACCTATAATTATCCTCAGGGCCGCTTAACTGAACATCGCATAGGGTTAACAATTTACAACCTTACCGGTGTAATGAACGGCGATCTGCAGGAGATAATGGAAGCTCTTCAATTTGCCGAAAACGCCGAAAAACTGAAAGAAGGTACCGTAGTTTAAAGCATCCTTTTTCCCCTTTATGTAAATAATTCAAGCACTTTTTTAAAGTGCTTTTTTATTTACACAAAAGTTCATTTCATCTCATTTTCATACTCACATTTTACTTTAGCATCTGTAAGGTTGCACTTTCATGCATTCTTTCGTAATGTAAGGGTATAACATTTTAATTGCACATAATTTATTTACCTATGCTAACAGTAAAAAAATTAACCGGCACTATAAAGGCTCATCGTCGTGAGGTTACATTAATGGGGAACCGGTTTGAGATAAATGTATTAGGACATGATGAAAATTGGGCAAATACCCGAATTGATAGCGCCATTAACGAAATAAACCGCGTAGAGCAGTTATTAAGCCCTTTTAATGACAGCAGTATAATAAGCCTGATAAACCGCAATGCAGGCAAAAGGCCGGTAGTGGTAAATGCGGAGATTTTCGGGCTTATTAGCAGGGCTGTGCAAATCTCCGATCTGACACATGGCGGATTTGATATTACCTATAAGGCTGCAGGTAAAAAATTAAAAAGCAATACTGCGGTTACAAATAAAACGGCTGCAAACTTTACCAATTATAAAAATATTGTGCTTGATGCTACCGCCAATACCGTGTTTTTAAAAAACAAGGAAATACGCATTGGTTTTGGCGCTATTAGCCGGGGTTACGCTGCTGACAGGGCCAAATATATTTTACAAATGGAAGGTGTAAGCAGTGGTGTAATAAACGCAGGCGGGCAATTACTTAGCTGGGGCCTGCAGGAAAATAAAACTCCCTGGACAATTGCAGCTGCCGATCCTTCACAAACAGGACAGCCTTATGCCAATATCAACATCAGCAACATGGCAGTTGCCACCTCCTTTAATGCCGAACAACTTATAATTAATAATAACTCCACCATTGATATCAATCCTGACAATGGTTTTCCGGTAAGTAAAATAAACAGGGTAAGCATTATTACCACAGGTGCTGAGTTTGCAGATGCCATGGTTGCTCCAATAATAGCTATGGGCATTAACGCAGGCTTATATTTAATAAATAAACTAAACCAAATGGCATGCATCATTGTCGATGATCATTCCAGGGTGTACACCTCAAAAGATATTAATTTAATAGCCTGATCGGTTTTTTTTTGATGTTTGAATGATATATTTATCAATCAATTATAAACTTTAAACCAATTTCTCTTTAAATTATATTTATAAAGGGCCTGTTGGCACGTTGTTAATATAATAATATCCTTTTCTTCTGTATAAAAATGATAAAGTGGTTTTTGTATATTGTACTTTTAATGATATTCGTACCACGTTTATTAGCAGCTAAAAGTTCATCTTTTACAGGCAATACAAGGGATGACTTATCATTTTATATACCAGGTGCTACACAGCGCGATACCATTATTACTAAAACCGACAAACAACACTCCGCCGAGGATGAAAAGCAGGATAAAAAAGACGATAAGGATAAAAAGAAAATAAAAGAGGTGGCTAAGGCAAAAAAAATGCCTAAGCCCGAAAAGGTAGAAGATGCCGGTACGGCAGATTCAAAAGAAAAGCCTAAGAGGAAACGCAGACCAGAAGGGGTTGAACGGCCGCCCGAAATACCAAGAAGAAACAATAATTAATATTAAGTTTACAACATTTTATTAATGAGATACTTTGGTTTATTGTTTTTTATACTAAGCAGCAATGTTGTAAATGCAAAAGCGCTTAAACCCGGGCTTTATGCCTTAAGGAATACTATTGCCGCAGCCGATACTGATAGTGTTATACGCAAAAACTCCATATCGGCAGGTGTGAGTTACGGCACCGATGCCCTATTCTTTGGGCGTACCGGCCCTATTAAATACCCCTTTACTACTGCCGATCTGATACTAAATTATAAATCAGGGTTTTTTATTTATGGCTCTGTATTAAAGGTTTTAGGCTATAAGCCAGTAATTGACGAACTCGACCTTGGAGGTGGATACTACTACCGGCTTTCCTCAAAATTCAAAGGAACACTAAGTTATACCCGTTTCTTTTTCAACCGTGAGTCGGCCATCATTAAATCGTCTTCCTCAAACGATATCAATTTTAAAAATTCATACGACTGGAAATATTTTAAAACAAGCCTTACGGGCGATTACCTTTTCGGCAAATCATACGATGTTTTTACAACCCTAAGTGTTTCAAAATACATGGAAAGTGTTTTCAGCATTTTTAATGATCAAGATTTTCTTTCTATCAACCCATCTGTTAATATGATCATCGGTACTCAAAATTTTGTTCAGCGATATTCCGTTGATCATGAATACCGTTTAAAGTATGATGATATATACCTGCATAATGACCCCAATGAAACCGAATTGGATAACGCACGTTTCAGGGTTCTCAACTATAGTTTTAAACTCCCGTTAGCTTATAACACACCACATTATACACTCGAGGCATCATACCGGTATTCTATCCCGGTAAATGTGGAAGGTGCATTAAAAAACCGGCGCGAGTCGTTTTTTAATCTTACATTTTATTACGTTTTATATTAGCATTCATGAATGTTTTAATAATTGAGGATGAAAAGGCGCTTGCATCTGAACTAGAGTTATTTTTTACTAAAAATAATTACCTATGCGAAGTTTGCTTTAACGGAAGCGATGCATCCGAAAAGATTGCCGTAAACCTTTATGATTTTATATTAATAGATCTGGGACTGCCCGATTATGAGGGCCTTGATCTGCTAAAGGAAGCGCGCAAAAGTAATCCCGAAGCTGCGTGTATCATATTAACCGCACGCGCCGAAGTGTATGACCGTATTACCGGACTTGATATGGGGGCTGATGATTACCTTGCCAAGCCCTTTTCGCTTTTAGAACTTCAAAGCCGCATGCAGGCCATCACCCGCAGAAAGTTTGGCCTTGTTCAACAAGTGGTTGATCTGGATGGGTTTATGGTTAACTTAACCGACAGGACCATTACCTACCAACATGAAACGATAAACTCCATAACTAAAAAAGAATTCGATCTGCTGGCCTATTTAATTTTACATAAAAACCGCACCCTAACACGCGCACAGCTGAGCGAACATATTTGGGGCAGTGTGGTAAATGACGATTACGACTCTAACTTTATTGACGCGCACATCAAAAATATACGTAAAAAACTGAATGCATTTGCCCCTGCCGACTGGCTTGAAACCGTACGCGGCTTAGGATACCGTATAAAACTAAACACTTAAGTAATTTGAAATTAAAAACCAAGCTTACGCTGTTTAATACCATATCAAAGTTGGTTATAGTGATACTTTTTGTATTGCTGCTGCCGGCTATAATCCAAAACATCAACAAAAATTACACAGATAACCGGCTTGTAAAACAAAAGGATAAACTTTTACAAATAGTACACGAGCAGGGTATACAAACCTATATAGAAGACGGCCAAAGTTACGGCAGTTACCTGCCTCTTAAAGAGGAGTACATTAGTTTAGATGAAGTAGCGCCTGATTATTTTTTAGATACTATACAGGACGAAAAACGTTTAGTGGAAAAGGACACTATTGACTATCGTATACTTAGTCATACTTTTAAAGCCGGTAACAAAAACTATCTGCTTGAAATAGGCAAAAGTACCGAAACTATTGGTGAAACTACAGGACCGTTACAAAACATAGCCTTTAAAACTTTACTGGGCATGATACTGCTCACCATACTTGCCGATATTATTTACGCCAACTATATATTACGGCCACTCAGCCTTATCATAAAAACCAAATTGGTTGGCAACAAGTTCCCAAGTTTTACCACATACAAAGAAGTTAAAACCACCACTTCCGATTTCCAACACCTTGATATAAGTATACATCAAATGGTGGAGACCATTGAACGGGCCTTCCAAAAAGAACGTGAGTTCATCTCCAATGCCTCCCATGAACTCATGACACCTATTTCCATCCTGCAATCAAAGATCGAGAATATGTTTGAGCAGGAGGACATACAGGATGAAGTGAAGGTAAGGTTGCTGGAAATGCAAAAAATACTGAACCGTCTTAAAAGTATAACTAAAACCCTGTTGCTGATATCACAGATAGAGAACGACCAGTTTTTAAAAGAGGACGAAATACCATCCCACATGTTACTACAAGATGTTTATGATGAAATATCTGTACGCCTGCAGGAAAAGAACATCAGCTATTCAGTAAATATGCCGCAAAATGTGGTACTGATCAACGTGAATAAATTTTTATTATTCAACCTGTTCTTCAACCTGGTAAATAATGCTATAAAATATAATAAACCCGACGGTAACATTGCGATCGCCGGGCATATGCATCAACAAAAATTCACCATCAGCATAGCCGATACCGGGATAGGGATAAGTGAAGATGAGTTACCGTTTATATTTAACCGTTTCAAAAAATTGAAACGATCTTTATTACACGATAGTTTTGGCTTAGGATTGCCTATAGTTAGATCAATTGCTATTTTTCACAATATAGAAATAAAAGTTACCTCCCAAAAAGGCGAAGGCTCAGTTTTTAATTTAATCATACCAGCAAAGCTTATAAAAGAACTACCGACCTAAATGTGTACTAAATTAAAGTCAGTGCCGGTTATTTAATATTTGCACACATTTCTATCAACTGTATAATATTGCCTTAATATTAAAAAATTATTGTTCTGATAGATATAAATATGGTTAATATGATATAATTATTAATAATACATATTTATCCGCTTTGGCATCGGTTTTGCAAATCTCCTTGTAAAAACACATCAATTTATTAAAAAATGAAGACTCTAAAAATAAGAATAGCTACGTTCGGTATTGCTATAGCAATGGCAGGCGTTTTAGGCGCTGGTTGTAATTCACTTACTAAAACTCAAAAAGGTGCGGCTATAGGCGCCGGTGCCGGTGGTACTATTGGTGCCTTTATAGGTAAAGCAGCAGGTAATACTGCATTAGGCGCTATTATAGGTGGTGCCGTTGGTGGTACTGCAGGTGCTTTTATTGGTCGCAATATGGACAGGCAAGCTGCCGAAATTAAACAAACTGTACCGGGTGCTACTGTAATACGTGAAGGTGAAGGTATATTAGTTAAGTTTGATTCTGGTATTTTATTCGATACAGATAAGGCCGATCTTAAAGCCGCTGCCCGTACTAATCTCGAAAACCTTTCAACATCGTTAATAAATAACCCGCAAACCAATATTTTAATTGTGGGCCATACTGATAATACCGGTTCTGATGCACATAATATGGATCTTTCCATCCGCAGAGCCGAATCAGTAAAATCATATATAGCTGCAAATAATGTAGCGGCATCTCGTTTAACTGTACAAGGTAAAGGTGAAACTGAACCAATTGCAGATAACAGCACTGTTGAGGGCCGTGCGCAAAACCGTCGTGTAGAAATTGTTATTGTTGCTAATGAGCAAATGAAAGAACAAGCACGCCAGGCTGCTAACTAAGCATATAATACAGATCACTAATAGTTTTTAATAAGCCTCCTGCCCAGCAGGGGGCTTTATTTTTGCATCCTACTCCTGTAAACTTTCTGCATTACCTGTACAGCCTATTTTGTACATTTGCCGCATGGCATCCATCAAACCATCTGTACCAAAAGGCACACGCGATTTCTCTCCCGCAGAAATGGCTAAACGCAACTTTATTTTTGATACCATAAAAGGTGTATTCCGTAAATATGGTTACCAGCAGATAGAAACCCCTTCGATGGAGAACCTGAGCACCCTCACCGGTAAATATGGAGATGAAGGCGACAAACTGATATTTAAAATATTAAACAGCGGCGATTTTTTAGCTAAAGCAGACGAGCAGGCAATCGCAAATAAAAACTCTAATCAGGCAATAAGCTCTATCTCCGAAAAAGCACTGCGTTATGATCTTACTGTGCCTTTTGCACGTTATGTAGTGCAACACCAAAATGATATTACCTTTCCGTTCAAGCGTTTCCAGGTGCAGCCCGTTTGGCGGGCCGATCGCCCTCAGAAAGGGCGTTATCGCGAATTTTACCAGTGTGATGCCGATGTGGTAGGCTCTGCATCTTTGCTGAACGAGGCTGAATTTATCATGATATATGATGAGGCTTTAAGCTTATTGGGATTGAAAAATTTTACTATCAAGATAAATAATAGAAAAATTCTATCAGGAATAGCAGAAGTTATAGATAAACCTGATAATATTATAGACCTTACTGTAGCTATAGATAAAATTGATAAGATAGGTTTACACGGGGTGATAAAAGAGCTGACAGAAAAAGGTTTTACTGATGCCGATATCACTAAATTAAAGCCTGTTATTTTATTGGAGGGTAATAATGAGGAGAAATTAGAAAAACTACGCCAGGCTTTGCAATCATCAGCAATTGGCCTGCAAGGTTGCGACGAAATAGAAATTGTATTTAATTATATAAAACACACACCGCTTAAAAAGGCAACACTTGAGTTAGACATTACCTTAGCGCGTGGCTTAAATTATTACACCGGAGCTATTTTCGAGGTGAAAACAAATGAGGTAGCCATGGGCAGCATAGGAGGTGGCGGCAGGTATGACGACCTTACGGGAATGTTCAGTTTAAAAGGCTTGACAGGAGCTGGTATATCTTTCGGGGCCGATCGTATTTATGATGTACTGGAAGAGTTGAATTTATTCCCGGCTGCCGCTGAGCAGGGCACTACGGTATTAATTTGCTGTTTCGATGCAGCAGGCGAAACTTACGCATTACCCTTGTTGCAGCAATTACGCGATAATAACATCAGTGCGGAACTATATCCCGCCGGCACCAAAATTAAAAAGCAAATGGATTATGCCAATAACAAGCATATCCCCTATACCATACTTATTGGGAGCGATGAGATGCAAAGCGGATCACTCTCTTTTAAAAACATGGAGTCCGGTGAGCAGGAAAGCCTGAGCGCAAACCAGATAGTAGCAAAGCTTTCCGGTAAAACAGGTCAACGCAAATAACGCTTACACAAAATTTAGTCCCGAAAAATTACGCGTTAATATCTGGCTGTTATTAACATTCAGCCATTTATCAAGCAGTGTAGCGTATACGTTCCTGAAATCTATCTCATATTTCAGATCGCCGTTGTCCAGTTGAGCTAAATTAGGCGCAGTATTATAAATACCACTCTTTTTAAGTTTACCGCCAAATATCATTACATTGTTGGCTGTACCGTGGTCGGTACCGTTACTGGCATTTTGTTCCACACGGCGTCCGAATTCCGAGAAGGTCATTACCAGGGTATCATCCAATTTACCTGCCTGTTTTAAATCCTTGATAAAGGCGGCTACACCATCACCATATATTTTCAACTGCCTGCCTTGCTGATTTTGCTGTGTAGTATGTGTATCAAATCCGCTTAACGATACATAATACACCCTTGTTTTTAAACCGGAATTAATAAACTTAGCTACGCTTTTCAGCTGATTAGCAAAAGCAGTTTGCGGGTAGCTGGCTGTGGTATTGTACGTTTTAGACGTTTGCTGTATATAATCTGCTGATGAATAGGTTTCTATCATGGTTTTATACAGGTAGCCTAAATTGTCTTCATTCAGATCAGTATCATGGCCATGTACTAATTCCTTAAAAAATGGCTCCCGGGTTGAACGGTATAGTTTTGCCGGATTTTCTACTGCGATACCCTTCATTTTTGCACCCTTCATGGCAAGCGACAGCGTATCATCAACCTCTACAGCGGTATACGGTTCTTTACAGGTATTGCAATTAGAATCAAGATAACGGCCAATCCACCCCGTGGTTAAAAACTGATCGGAATCACTGGCGGTTTGCCATATGTCCATCGAGCGGAAGTGTGAGCGATCAGGATTGGGATAACCTACAGAATTGATGATACTCATCCATCCCTGATCGTAGAGTTCCTTTAATGCTGACAAATTAGGATTCAATCCCTGCATATCATCCAGCTTTACTATATCGGGTTGCTTTATAGCAATAGTGCTCCTTTTTTGGTAATAAATATCGTTACCATAGGGAACTATCGTATTTAATCCATCATTACCGCCCGACAATTGAATGATCACCAGGTTTTTATAACCCGACATATCGCCCATGGCCATAGCTTCTAGTGGCTTCAAAAACGATGGTATCAAAAACGCGCCGGATGCCAGCGCTGTATTTTTCAAAAAATCTCTTCTTTTCATGATAATGTATTTTAATCAGCTTAGCTGATACTCCGGTGTAGAAACCAGTTCAATAACCATTGTTTTAATATCCGTTGCCTTATTAATAATGCTCAGCAGTTTGCTGTTAATAGCGGGCGAAAGAACAAGCTGCGCAATCTCTTTTTTGGTGGTATGTGCAGGTATATCACTCAAAAATTTATTCCAGTCGGGCTGTGTTTGTACGCGGGTATGTACTGCCTTTTTTTCCTTGCGTGCGGTAGCTATAAAAGCCTCATCATCCGGATCTGTTTTTCCCGTAAAGTCTATCACTCCATCGTTCAACACCGTTGCCGGTATAGACAAACGGTACATCAGCGACGAACTGTCTATCCAGTTTTTGCCGCCTGGCCACCCCGCAACATTTGGCGGATAAAAAAGCACCTGGCCTAACGCCCGCTGAAATTGAATCTGTATATCAGGGTTTTGATAATCAATATAAAACTGCCTGTTCATGGCAACAATAAACTCCACCGGAGATTTAATGAGGTTTCCGGTATTCTTTTCATTATAAAACCATTTGGCATTAAACACAAATTCAAGTAATGGTTTTATCTCGTATTTATGATTATAAAAAACATCGGCCATTGCATTAACATTCGCCGCATCGGGCACCTCGTTAACCAGGTATTTATATAGCTTGGTGCAAATAAAATGAGCTGTTTGCTTTTTAGCCAGCAGCATATCAATTATATCTTCCCCGGTAAAATTACCCGTGTTTCCTAAAAAGGTTTTCTGTCCGTCGTCATGTAAAAACTTACGTTCAGCAAAAACCCCATCCTTATTAAACCCCCACCCGGTAAACGCCCTTGCCGACTCTTTAACATCCTGCTCCGTATAATTCCCCCGCCCTATGGTAAAAAGTTCCATCACCTCACGCGCGAAATTTTCGTTAGGGTGCCCTTTGCGGTTTTGCTGGTTATTCAGGAATTGAAGCATAGCGGGTGTTTTGGAAACCTCCAACAGCAGGGTGCGGAAGTTACCCAATGCATTATCGCGCTGGATGTTATTAAGTTGTTGTGCATACCACGCGTTTAGCGTACGGCATGCAAAATGGTTATGCCAAAACAGGGTCATTTTATCGCGAAGTTGAGTATTGCCGGTACTCATATTCTTCAGCCACTCTATATTCAGATCTTTTTCCTGCTGCCGTTGCTGCATCATAAACATTTTACGGCTCAGCTGGTCGTCTTTCAAAAAATCCTTGTAATTAACATTTTCCTTTACACTAACAAGCGGCTTTGATTGAACCGATGAACGGAATAAAAAATCAATTGAGTGCTTTACAGACAGTTGCTCCACCAGCCTCATATCCTCAAAACGCAATCCGAAACCCGCTCTTGAGTACAGGTGCCTTATCTGCTCCATTGTTTTCATAGTGTTGATATGACATTTAATTCCCCAAGAGGTTTAACTTTGAATTAAATTTATTAAAAACTTATTTTTTTACACTTTTAATCTGCAAAAAAAATTATATTCGTTCAACCTAAACTTAAACTATGTATAAAACTTTTACATTTCTCTCGCTGTGTTTTTTTACCTTATTTGTTAAAGCGCAAACTCCCGCTCCTACCGTTCAGGATTATGGCAAAATTGATATAGCCGACCTTGAACTTAAATCATGTGACTTTGAAAAAGATGCCAATGCGATGATCCTTTTCGATGAAGGCAATGTGTTTTATGATCACAATCTGGACCTGGCCATGGAAAGGCATAAACGCATTAAAATATTTAATGATAATGGCAAGGATAAAGCCAACATACGTATTGAATACTATAGCGGCGGCCATTATGAATACATAACCGGCTTGCAGGCGCAAACCATTAACCTGGTTGATGGCAAACCCGAAATAACCAAGCTGGATAAAAAACTAATTTATACCGAACATATTGATAAAGGCCGTACCGCCCTGGTATTTAGCATGCCAAATGTAAAAGCGGGTTCGGTAATTGAATTCAAATACGTATGGAACAGTAATTCTATCTCTAACTTTCCTGATTGGTACTTTCAGGATAAGATACCTACCCGCTACAGCGAGTTAACCACACAAATACCCGACATTATGTACTTTAAGTTAAAAAGTAACGTAGTGCAGCCTTTTATTAAATATACAAAAAGCAGCGAATCCAGAAGTATAGGTAGCGGCACAGATGCCATATCATACACGCTTGAAAAAGAAACCCGCGGATTAGCGAATATTCACTCTTTGCCTGATGAGCCTTATATGACGGCGGTTAACGATAACCTGCAATCAATGGTATATAAACTTACCTCTATACGCCCTTTAGGAACCTTTACCAAAAGCTATTCTGACAGCTGGGCTAAAGTGGGTGGTATATTGGCAGATGATGATGATTTTGGCGGCCAGCTAAAAAAGAAACTGGATAACGAGGACGAGATAATCGCCACAGCTAAAGAGCGCCTTACTACCGAAGCTAAAGTAGCTTATATATTTAATGAGGTTAAAAACCGGATGAAATGGGATGGTATTGATCGCTGGTATACCAATGACGGAACCGCTAAAGCCTGGGAAAAGAAAACGGGTAACTCCGCCGAAATCAACCTGATATTATATCATTTACTGAATAAGGCAGGGGTTACAGCGTACCCAATGGTAGTTAGCACCCGCGAACATGGTAAGGTGGTACCTTACTTTACCTTTTTATATCAGTTTAACAGGGCAGTGGTTTATGTTCCCATAAATGATGATAAAACTTATGTGCTTGACGCTACAAATAAATACAATATCTACAACGAGATACCATCGGACATATTAAATTCAGATGCCCTTTATATTGATAAGGACAAAAAACAATACGACATGCTATACATCACCCGCCAGGCTCCGGTACGGCGTGTGGTGATACTGAATGGCGAAATTAAGCCCGACGGTAAGATGGAAGGTGAAGCAAGCCTGAACAGTTTTAGTTACAACCGCATTAAAAGCATTGATCGCTACAAAACTGACGGAGAAAAAAAATACATTGACTATTTAACAGAAAATAATAATAACCTAAAAGTATCTTCGCTTAAGTTTGACGGCATGGACGTAGATACTGTGCCCTTAGTACAGCATATTAAATTCAATATGGATCTTACCGGATCCGACGAAAATTATATTATTTTTAACCCTAACCTGTTCACTTCGCTGCATAACAATCCCTTTTTAAGTGAAAACAGGTATACCGATATTGACTTTGGTTACCGTAATAATTACACCATCAATGGAACATTTAAGATCCCGGCAAGCTATACAGTTGATGCGCTGCCAAAAAGTACAAGCATGATAATGCCCGATAGTAGTATTACATTTAAGCGTATTATGGTAAGCGACGGATCGCAAATAGCAGTAAGATATAATATCGACTTCAAGAAAACGATGTACACAAAAGAAGAGTATCCTTTATTTCGCGAATTCTGCAAAAAGATGTATGAAATGCTTAATGAGCAAATAGTGCTGAAAAAATCTTAATTGCTCATGAAATTTCCCTTTAAAAATGTGTTGCTGATCCCAGCAATTGTAATGCTCTTTTTTACTGCTTACAGTCAGGATAAAAACCTCAGTAAAGACATCTATTTAGCTTCTGCTATACCCGACTCTTTAAAGCAGGATGCTAACGCAGTAGTTCGTTACGCTTCCGATGAATTGGTAGTAAAGGCAGCCGGTAAGGCTACTAAAAAGCACCATAGTATTGTTACAGTTTTAAACGAAAAGGGGGATGATGAGGCACGACTGGTGTTGTTTTATGACCGTAAATATAACACGGTAAACAATGTTGAGATGCTGATTTACGATGCTGCAGGTAAACAGATAAAAAAATACCGGAAAAGCGATATGTACGACAGGTCTGCTACCGATGGCACCACCATTGTAACCGACGACAGACTGCTGGCACTCGGCCATACCATAGCCAGTTACCCTACAACCATAGAGGTTATTTATGAAACAGGCATCAACAGCTACCTCGACCTCGGCCACTGGTATATGCAACAACCGGAAAGAGCTGTGCAATATGAGGAATACACCGTTTTGGCAAACCCGGCTATAGGGTTCAGGTTTAAAAATAAAAACACCACTATTCAACCTGTTAAAACTACACAAGACGGCTTTGAAAAATACACATGGCAGGTAACCGGTAAAAAAGCCGTTAAACCCGAAGATGACGCGCTCCCATGGCAGGTTTTGCCAAACATAACTTTTGCTGCCAACGCCTTTCAGTTTGATGGGTTGCCGGGCGATTTCAGCACATGGCAAAATTATGGCAAATGGTATCAGGGCTTGAATGCCGATGTCTGTAACCTTAGTCAGCAGCGTATTGATGAGATAAAAGCCATGACCGCTAACCTTACTACTGATAAAGAGAAAGCGAAATTTTTATACCAATACATGCAACAAAACATGCGCTATGTTAGCGTACAATTAGGTATTGGCGGATTAAAACCTTTTACGGCAAGTTTTGTGGACGAAAAAAAATACGGGGATTGCAAGGCCCTTACTAATTATATGGCCGCCCTTCTAAAAGCGGTAAATATACCCTCCTACTATGCCATGGTAAATGCAGGCACCAACCAGGAACCTGCCGATGCTTCCTTCCCGTATGATCCGTTCAACCATGTAATACTATGTATACCCTTCAAGAGTGATACCACCTGGCTGGAATGTACCAGCAGCACCCAACCTTTTGGCAAACTGGGAACCTTTACCGAAAACAGGAATGCTTTACTGGTTACAGAAAACGGTGGCAAACTGGTTAATACACCGCGAAGCACCGCTAAAGACAATCAGTTTAACGGTGAGGTGCACATTAAACTAAATGCAGACGGAGGTGCTGTTGCTAATGTCAGGATCATGAGTACCGGCGCCTACCGCGATGATTATATAGGCATGACCACTCTTAAAATGGATGAACAGAAGGAGTTTCTGATCCGTATGCTTAATATGAAACAGCCTTCTTTCATGGATTATAAATCCGCTGCAGATAAGGACGGCGTAAAAGAAGTAGATATTGATCTGGAATACGAAAAATTTTGTGATATAGCTGCAGGCAACAAACAGTTTTACCGCCCCCGGGTAATCGACCTATGGCAGACCACCCTACCTGTGCTGGAAAAAAGAAAGACTGATTTTTACTTTGATCAGCCTATGCAAAAAACCTGCGTCACCACGATAGATCTGCCCGAGGGATTCGAAGTGGAAACTTTGCCAGCTAATCAGTCGCTTAAATTCACCTACGGTAATTTCGAGATCAACTATGTGTACAATTCCGATAAAAATCAGGTAAAAAGCACTTCAAGATTTAATTTAAACACCCAGGGAATTCCCGCGGCCAAATACAACGAGATGCAGCAGTATATGGATAACATCTCCAAGGCACAAAATAAAAAACTGGTAATCCGGCGCAAGGCTTAAATTTGTCCTGATGATATTCAGGTTAGATGAGCGTTTATTGTTTCCGGATCCGGCATTGGCAGAACCCGATGGACTTTTGGCCATAGGTGGCGATCTTTCCGCTGAAAGATTGATGCTGGCTTATAAAAATGGCATATTCCCCTGGTATAGCGATGATGAACCCATCCTGTGGTATTCCCCGCATGAGCGGTTTGTATTGCATCCTCCCGAACTGCGCATATCCAAATCCATGAAAAAGATATTACGCACAAATGTATTTACAATAACAATTAACCGGAACTTCGCGGAAGTTATACAAGCATGTTCTGCCGCCCCACGCGAGGGACAGGCAGGAACCTGGATAACTGACGATATGATAGCGGCCTATATCAATTTGCATAAAAAAGGGTATGCCCATTCTGTAGAGGTTTGGCAAAACAACTCTTTAGCAGGTGGTTTATACGGGGTACAGGCAGGAGATGTATTTTGCGGCGAAAGTATGTTCAGTGCCGTAAGCAACTCCTCCAAAGCTGCACTGATATGGCTTTGTGAAAACAGCAATTACCACCTCATAGATTGCCAGGTATACACGGAACACCTGCTTTCAATGGGCGCGCGCATGATAAGTCGTGCGGAATATATTAATGCCCTGCATAATACCCCACCTAAACCGTAGCTTTGCAATTGAGCATGGAACAACCGAAAGCAAAAGAGCGTGTAATATTGGGCATAGATCCGGGTACTAAAGTGATGGGGTACGGACTGGTTCTGGAAAAGGGCCAAAAAATAGAATTGATAAGTCTGGGCGTAGTGAAAATGGAAAAGATAGATGATCACATGCTTAAACTACAGCGCATTTTCGAAAAGACAGTAGCCCTTATTGATAATTATAAACCGGATTGTCTAGCCATTGAGGCGCCGTTTTACGGAAAAAATATACAGGTAATGTTAAAGTTAGGTAGGGCGCAGGGTGTTGCTATGGCGGCTGCCTTATCACGAAATATAGAGATTACCGAGTATTCCCCACGCAAAATTAAACAGTCTATAACAGGTAATGGGAACGCCACTAAAGAACAGGTTGCCGCCATGTTACAAACACTCCTAAAGTTTCAGGAAACTCCTGATTTTCTGGATGCAACCGACGGCTTGGCCGTAGCGGTTTGCCACTCCTTTCAAAAAATAACTACCACTGCGGGTAAGGCAAAAAAATCTTACTCCGGCTGGGAAACATTTGTAAAAGATAACACTACCCGTGTTAAGGGAACCAAATAACACCATTATTATTTATAATTATTCTAAATAATTTGCATAAGTAAACTTCAGGGTGTACTTTTGGCGCATTATTTATAATTAGTCTTAATAAACATATGAAGCATATTCAACCTTCCCTATTTAAATTTTACCCTTTAATAGTACTGATCGCCCTTTGTTTTTCACATGCTGCACTTGCGCAGCAAAATCCGGCTATAAAGGGAACGGTATCCACTTCTGATGGACTGCCGGCTTCGGCAGTTTCTGTAGGCATTAAAAACACCTCTATAGGTACCATGACTAACGATGCCGGTAAATTTCAGTTCAACAGGCTGAAAGCCGGAACATACACATTACAGATCTCCTCGGTTGGTTCTGTAACTCAGGAACAAACAGTTACAGTAATTGCGGCCCAAACTGCAACTGTAAATTTTATTTTAAAGGAAAGCGCCAATGAATTAAAAGAAGTAATGGTGTCTGAGAATAAAAAGAAATATAAAATAGATAATCCGTCGCCAAGTTTACGCCTGAACGAGCCATTGTTAGAAGTTCCTCAAAACATACAGGTAGTAACAAGCGATCAGTTAAAAGACCAGCAGATATTTACCATGCTCGAAGGGGCATCACGTAATGTTAGCGGTTTAACCATGCAGGAACACTGGGGCAACTACGCCCGTGTAAATGCGCGTGGCGACAGGTTGGCCCCTTTCCGCAACGGAATGAATATTGAAGCTACCTGGGGCCCTTTAACGGAGGACATGTCTTTTGTGGATCGTATTGAATTTGTAAAAGGCCCTGCAGGTTTTATGCTGGCCAATGGCAACCCATCCGGTTTTTATAACGTAGTTACCAAAAAGCCTACGGGATATACCAATCAGGCATTCAGTTTCACAGCGGGTAGTTTTAACACCTACCGTGCCACTGCCGATTTTGATGGTGTGCTCACCAATGATGGCAAACTGCAATACCGCCTTAACTTAATGGGCCAGTTATCCGAGTCGTGGCGCCCTACCGATTTCACCAACCGCACGGCAATAGCCCCGGTTTTACGTTATAAATTTGATGAAAAAAATATTTTAACCGCCGAATACACCTACCAGTTTCAACGTATGAATGCTTTTGGGACCGCATACCTTTTCTCAACAGACGGTTATGCATCGTTGCCAAATAATTTTACCAACGCACCTGTAAACTCCCCTGCATCTAACATCTATGATCACAGCGCGTTTTTAACTTATGAGCATAAATTCAGCGACAAATGGAAGGCTACTGCAAAAGGCGCTTATTTTAACTATAAGCAAAACGCTTACAGCTATTGGATAAACAGCATACAGGATAACGGCGATATTGACCGTAGCCTTGGTTTGTGGGATGCCGTTAACAAAAATAAATTCGCGCAGGCCTTTGTAAATGGTGAAGTGCAAACAGGGACAATTGCGCACCGCATATTGGGTGGTGTGGATATAGGCGACAAATACTACATCGCCGATTATTTCCAGTCCGGTTCGCTTGATCCGGTTACCCCTTTTAACATTCACAGCCCTGATAACAGCGCGGTTACCCTGCCAACTTTTGACAGAACAACTCCTTTAACAGAGCGTGGCGCTGGTGCTAAATCAACACAAACCTACCAGTCTTTTTATTTACAGGATGAGTTGGGTTTCTTTGATCAGCAGTTACGATTAACACTTGCCGGCCGTTTTACACATGCGGTTACAGTTGACCCATATGCAGGCACCGCTACAAACAAACAGTTTACACCGCGTGTGGGTATAAGCTATTCTGTTAATGATGCAACCAGTATATATGGTGTTTACGATCAATCTTTCATCCCGCAAACCGGATCAATTTTTGGCAGTGGTACGGTAAAACCAATTACAGGTAACAATCTGGAAGCCGGCTTAAAGCGCGATTGGTTTAACGGCAAATGGAGTACTACGCTATCAGTTTATCAGATACTTAAAAACAACCAGTTAGTTGGTGACCCGGATCATCCTACCGGGAACTATGTAGTGCAGTTGGGTCAAACCAAAACGCATGGTATTGAGTTTGACGCCCGTGGTGAAATTGTGAATGGTCTTAGCTTAATGGCTAATTATGCATATACAAATTCGGAGATATCTGAAGATACCGATCCAAACAATGTGGGTAACCCGGTTCCGGGTTTTGCTAAACATGTTACTAATGCATGGTTAACCTACCGTGTGCAAAAAGGCAGCTTGAAAGGTTTAGGATTTTCTACAGGTTACCAATGGCAGCTTGATCGCTTACCATGGAGCCTTGGCAGCGGCACTTCCGACCTGCCCAATTATTTCCGTTTAGATGCAGGCGCATCTTACCAGATCAATAAGTTAAACTTTGCTGTAAATGTAAACAATGTACTCAACGCGTACCTGTATTCAGGCGGTCACGAAGATTACTTAAGCCCAACTGGCAGTACCGTTTATACCTGGCAGGCAGAAGCACCCACAGCAGTTCGTGTAAGTATAGGTTACCGTTTCTAACCTGATGACGAGATTTAAGAAAGTAATATTATTTTTTCACCGCTGGCTCGGATTAATTTCCGGGCTGGTGGTGTTTATTGTAAGTATAACCGGTTGTATATTTTGTTTTCAGGATGAGATACAGGATGCCTTGTATAGTTTCCGCAAGGTAGAGGTGCAGAATAAACCTTATCTGCCCCCTTCCAGGATCGAGGCGTTGTTTAAAGCTAACTATCCTAAAGCAAATGCCGATTATATTTACTACTACGGCAAAGGTCGGCCTGCCGCGGTACTCAGCAACATGGGCGATAAGGGTTTTTACTACATCTTTTTTAACCCATACACCGGGCAGCTCACCCATACAGAAAGAGCGCAAAGCAATCTTTTTGTTATCGTAGAGTATATTCACCTTTACCTGTTACTGCCACCAAAAATTGGTGGCATGGTGGTGGGGATATCTGTATTGATATTTGTTATTTTAATGATAACGGGTATTATACTATGGTGGCCCAAACGTAAAACCGACCGCAAACGCAGCTTCACCATTAAGTGGAATGGTCGCTGGCGCAGGGTAAATTACGATCTGCATAACGTGTTGGGTTTTTATGCTACCGCTATTGCACTTGTATTGGCTATCACCGGCTTGTCCATGTCGTTTGAATGGGTACGCAACGGCATTTACAAAACTGCCAACCTGGGAAAAAACTATACTGCTGAAAAGATACTTCCCAAATCCGATTCGCTGCAAAAAGGTTTTATAACTACACAACCGGTTATTGACCGCGGATACGAGATAGCTAAGCAACGTTCACCAAAAGCACAAATGTACCTTGTTTTTAATGACCGGTCTGCAACCGGTACTATAGAAGTTACGGCATTTGCAAAAACTTTCCGCTATTATAAAAGCGACTCGTACATGTTTGATAAATATACCGGCCAACTGCTGCGTACCATGCCGCACATTAAGAAAAGCCCCGGTATGAAAATGAACGAGATGAACTACGATGTACATGTGGGCCAAATACTGGGATTCACGGGTAAGATCATCGCCTTTTTGGCCAGCCTTATATGCGCCAGTTTACCGGTAACCGGGTTTATTATATGGTGGGGTAAACGCAAAAAGTCCAAAACTAAAAAAATACGTACCATTGTGCATCGCAAAACACATAAACATCTGCAGGCTCAAGGCACATTTCGTTCGAGTTAGGGTGTCGATAAACTTTGGTTATCTACCATTAATTTTGTTGATAAGAAAGCCTTATCTTTTGTGCTTACTTTTGATAGTGATTTAAACCGGATTACATCAAAAGTAAGTATAACGGATGAAGTTAAACGATCAGCACGAATTAATAAAAGCAATAGTTAAGCTATCCGTATATACGGTTTACATCGCCGTTATCATGATAGTGTGCTTTATTATCCTCATCATTTCTCTGTCTGATCTCA
The DNA here is from genome assembly GCF_016522075.1 of Mucilaginibacter segetis. Lineage (GTDB taxonomy): Bacteria > Bacteroidota > Bacteroidia > Sphingobacteriales > Sphingobacteriaceae > Mucilaginibacter > Mucilaginibacter segetis. The sequence continues at coordinate 228,117 of NZ_JAEHFW010000002.1, forward strand.
ACTCACCTGCCACAACAGGCACATCCATACAGGCAATTGTTGCCTCCACTTCCGCACCTGTTACTGTTGCATCAGCTATCAACCCGCCAGCCGAAACCATATGGCAGGCACCCGACACCAGCACCATCCCCGCCGGCAAACAGGGCAACATGATAAGATACGGCAGGGAGTTACTGGCGCATACTGCTAAATATTTTGGGCCCAAAGGTAGTATTGCACAAATTACCAACGGTATGAATTGTCAGAATTGCCATTTAGATGGCGGTGTGCGTTTATTTGCCAATAACTATGCTGTGTTTGTGGTTAACTATCCTAAAATGAGCAAACGATCAGGCAAGGTAGAACCCGCATCCGAACGCATAGCCGAATGCTTTCAGCGAAGTTTAAACGGCAGTGTGCCGGATATAACCTCAAAGGAGATAAAAGCGATGCTGGCTTACATGACCTGGGTGGGCAAGGATGTAAAAAAAGGCGAAAAGCTGTTTGGCCACGCTACCGAAGTATTACCCTACCTTTCAAAACCTGCCGATCCTGTTAAAGGTCGTGCGGTTTATGTTGCCAATTGTAAAAGTTGTCATGGTAATAAAGGGCAGGGTTTACCTGATGCTGATAGAAAAGGATATATTTATCCGCCGCTATGGGGCGAGCATAGCTATAATGATGGTGCCGGAATGGGACGCATTATAAATTTCGCGGGCTTTGTAAAAAACAATATGCCTTATGGCTCATCAACCTACCGGCATCCAACGCTAACAAATGAAGAAGCCTGGAATGTAGCTGCGTTTGTAAATTCACAACCACGTCCGCATATTGACCAGCATAACGATTGGAAAAAAATTGCAGATAAACCTGTAGATTACCCTTTGGGGCCATATATTGATAATTTTAGCGAAAAACAGCATAAATATGGCCCTTTTAAACCCATAATAGCAGCACAAAAACAAACTATCAAATAAACACACCATGAAAAAGTATCTCTTGATTTTATGCGCCCTGGCATTATTTATTTCCATAAAACCGGTATCAGCTCAAACAACGCCCGAAAGTTTTACAGGAGCCAAAGCCACCCTTAAACACTATAACGCCCTATATGTAATTAATACTGCCGATGAACATCACATAAAAGGAACATTGCGCAATTTAAGTAATGCGCTGGAAGACCCCCGTTTAAAAGGCAAACTACAGATTGAACTGATAGCCTTTGGCGACGGTGTAGCTGTTTATATGAAAAGCGGACCTTTTGAACAAATATTGAAAGACCTGCAGGCAAAAGGTGTGATATTGGCACAATGCAGTAATACGGTACGCGAGCGGAACATAGATAAGAATACCCTTTTCCCATTTATTTCTTATGTGCCAAGTGGTAATGGCGAGATCATAATACGCCAGTACGAAGGATGGGCCGTAGTTCATCCATAGTGGCCTTGCAAATTTTAATGTCGCTACAGCGCGGAAACACTATATTTGAAATCTCCTGAAGCTTATTAACTACATCGGCGTGGTTTAAAATTTTTTAACAGTTTCGGTAATATGCGCCAGGTGATGCTTACCGTGCCAGGCGTACAACGCTAAAGCTTTTTTTAAGGAAACAGTTTCGCCGGAGGCAGGATGTACAAAGGTCCTGTCCCATTCGTTCTCAGTAAAGCTCTCAAATAAAGCGGTCATGCGTTGATGTATGCCTTCCAGCATTTTTAACGAGGGTTCAACCGGAAGACTGTAGTCGGGTAATAGCGCCCAGTCGGCCTCCTCGTAAGGTTTTATGGTAGGATTGTCTTCCGTTAATGCCAGCTTAAAGCGGGTAATTGAATTCATGTGGCTGTCGGCCAGATGATGTACCACTTGTCTTAACGACCATCCTCCTACACGGTAAGGTGTGTTCAATTGCCGATCGTTCAACCCGATAATTGCATGCCGAACTTTGCCCGGTAAGGTTTTAATGTCAGTTATCCACCGCCGCTTATCTTCCATAATATAGGATACGGGCGCTGTGAATTTACCAATCGGGTATCTCATTTGTTCGTCTGTCATACTTTTATCGTTAATAGGGCATATTATATTTTATTGTTGAATAAGGATTTGCACTAAATTAGCGTTTTGTAGTTATTTACTAAAACTGATGATTAAAAAATTAATTGTACTGCTTATACTCCTCAATTGTTCATTAAGTTATGCAGAAACTATTAAAACTGATGTGCTGGTAATAGGCGGCGGGGCCAGCGGCGTTGCAGCAGCTATACAAAGTGCCCGCAGTAATGTAAAAACCATGCTGATAGAACAGGGCCCCTGGCTGGGTGGTAGCATGACGGCCGGCGGTATGTGTGTGCTGGATGCCAACCGTAATCTTGCATCAGGCATATATGCTGAATTCCGGGGCAGGGTAGTTAATTTTTATAAAAACAGACTCGGATACGATACTACCGCAAACGCGCCGCTGGTGTATGAACCCTATACTGGCGCCGCTATCCTGAAAAGGATAACCGATACGGTAAAAAATCTTACGGTTAAAATGAACACCCCGTTTACCGGAATAAAAAAAGACGGCAGTGGCTGGGAAGTAATTATCCCGATTGATGGCAAAGACGTAGTTATAAAAACCAAAGTATTGGTAGATGCTACCGAAACCGGCGATGTGGCCGCGCAGGCAGGAGCAATATTAACCGCGGGATTTGACAGCCGTAAGGATACCGGAGAACAACTGGCCCCTGAAAATGCGACCAACCAGATACAGGATATTACATGGATAGCTATTTTAAAGGATTACGGCCGTGCTGCCGACCGTACCATCGCCAAGCCTGATGGTTACAATGCTGCCGATTATGCTTGCCTTAAATCGGCCGAAGTAAAAAAATGGCTGGCAAATTCCAAACTGCCTAATGATAAGTACATGGTCAATTTCCCGGGTTGTGGGGGTAACCAATATCCGGTAACATCTGATGATCTTTCACCGGAGAATAGAAAAAAAACCTATCAGCAGGCCCGGCTGCATACCTTGGGGCTAATATATTATCTGCAAACCGTATTGGGCTATAAAAATTTAAGCGTAACGGATGAGTTTAAAACACCCGATCATTTACCATATATTCCATACATCCGTGAAAATAAACGCGCACAAGGTTTAGTAAGAATGGTACTGGATGATATTTACACGCCATACAGCCGCCAGTCGAAACTTTACCGTACATCAATTGGCGTGGGCGATGCTTTGCCCGGGCAGCATTATACCGAAGCCGGTGTACCGAAAATAAATTATCCGCCTTTTCCTGCTTACAGCATCCCACTGGGCGCGGTTGTAGTTAAAGACCAGGAGAATTTACTGGTTATTGAAAAAGCGATGTCGGTAACCCATTTGGTTAACGGCAGTGTTACCTACCCATCGGTACAAATGACCTTAGGACAGGGTGTGGGAGCTACCGCGGCTTACTGCGCGTTTTTTAAAACAACCACCAACCATTTAGATGTGAGGGTGATACAAGGCGAGATACTTGATTTTAAAGGATCGCTGATGCCTTTTGCCGACGTTAAACAAGGCGATACAGCATTCAGGGCTATACAACAGATAGGCGCAACCGGGCTCCTCGAAGGTTTTCAGAAAGTAAATGGCAGTACCGCCGAAGTGCTTTTTAAACCAGATACCATTGTTTACACCGCGGAACTTAAACCGATACTTAATGAAATTTATGCGCGTTCGTTCCTGTGGTTTAACCGGGTAAAGCCTGGCGAAAAATTCACTTTGGGTAATCTGCTATCATACATCAGCGAAATGACGCTTACCGATCCGGAGACGCTGAACCTGATGATGCAGAAATCGTGGGAAACAAAATATAAGTTTGGCACCAAATTCGATCTTAACCGGCCGGTAACCCGGATGGAATTTGCCGTACTGGCCAACCGTTATTTAAATCCGTTTTCGCGTGCGGTTGATATCAGCGGGAAGCTAATTATATAAAAATAAGCTTATTTTTATATAAAGCCTTATACCTTTGCTTTATGGAAACCATTAACTGGAGCGATTTTGAGCGGGTAGAGCTACGCGCCGGAACCATACTGGAAGTATCGGATTTTCCGGAAGCGCGTAAACCGGCGTATAAGTTAAAGGTCGATTTTGGTCCGCTGGGCATTAAACAATCCAGCGCGCAGATCACTAAGCATTACTCCAAAGCAGAACTGCCGGGCAGGCAAATAGCTGGTGTTGTAAATTTTCCGAAGAAACAGATCGCTAATTTCATGTCGGAGTTTTTAGTTACCGGGTTTGCCGATGAGAACGGCGATATTGTATTAACCACTATTGATAAACCCGTACCAAACGGCAGTAAACTGATATGAATGTACCAATAGAAAGCTGGTTTATTGGTCCGCAGCTGATAGGTGCGGTTTTTATTGTCATGGGGTTGATACAACGTTATTATCCACCAAAACATATCAACGGTTTGTATGGTTACCGTATGCCATCGGCTACTAAAAATCAGCAAACCTGGGATGAGGCTAATCGTTATTCGGGCACATACATGTACAGAATCGGGTGGGTAATGCTTGTTATGGGCATTATAATTACAGTTTCCCTCTATCAAATTCCGATGCAGGCAAATTTGCGCGATGGCATCAATGTAATGTTGCTGATTGCAGGCTCTATTGTGCCTTGTGTAATGCTGATCATATCCACAGAAAAACATTTACAAAACACATTTCACGATTAAGTACTGATGAGATATTTTACTTTCGGCGATGAGCCGGCAATATCACCCGACGAGTTTTTCATGAACGAAGCGCTAAAAGAAGCCCGCTTAGCGTTGGCCGAAGATGAGATACCCATAGGCGCTATTGTGGTTTGCAAAGGGCAGATCATAGGCCGGGGCCATAATTTAACCGAGCGGCTTAATGATGTATCGGCACATGCCGAAATGCAGGCACTAACCGCCGCAGCTAATTACATGGGTGGAAAATATTTAAAAGATTGCACCTTATACGTTACGCTGGAGCCCTGCGTGATGTGTGCGGGCGCCTCATACTGGTTTCAGGTGGGTAAGATAGTTTTTGGCGCTTATGATGTACGCATGGGTTTTGGCAGGCTTAATCAAACCATTACGCACCCCAAAACAGTAATAACGGGCGGCATTCATGAAAATGAATGTGCCGAACTGGTGCGCAATTTTTTTAAAAGCAAGCGTAAATAAGCACTACCTGTGGGATGTCATTTATGGGTAAGATTTAAGAAAAACTGAAAACAAAATGCTACAGAATTTATTCTATTAATACCTGTGAAGTGTGTTAAACATGACATTACTTTAGAACAAAATTTATATTCAACCCTTATATTTGTTCATCACAATTTTTTTAAACATTAAAAATTAAATATTATGGCATTCTCACTACCGGCGTTACCTTACGCTTCAGACGCATTGGAACCTCATATTGATAAAGCTACTATGGAAATTCACCATGGTAAGCATCATCAGGCTTATGTAAACAATTTAAACAAAGCTTTAGAAGGCAAACCGGAAGCTGATGGCAGCATCGAAGATATCATCAAAAATATTTCAAAGTTCCCAATGGGCGTTCGCAATAACGGCGGCGGTCATTTTAACCATACCCTATTCTGGACAGTATTGTCACCAAACGGTGATGGCGAGCCAACAGGTGCTTTAGCAGAAGCTATTAACAGCACATTCGGTTCGTTTGCTGATCTTAAAACAAAAGTATCTGAGGCAGGTGCAACCCGTTTCGGTTCAGGCTGGGCCTGGCTTATTGTTACGCCTGACAAAAAACTTGCGGTAACATCAACACCAAATCAGGATAGCCCGTTAATGGATATTGCCGAAGTAAAAGGCACGCCTATTTTCGGCATTGATGTTTGGGAGCACGCCTACTACCTGAAATATCAGAACAAGCGTCCGGATTATTTAGCTGCTATATGGAATGTAGTAAACTGGAACCACGTTTCAGAATTATATGCTAAAGCAATAGCTTAATAATTAACTATGGATCATGAGATAATGATCTGAAATGAAAACAGAAGCGGCAGGTTGGAAACAATTCTGCCGCTTTTTAATTATTTATTAAATACTCCGATGAATATCTTTAAAAGAATTATAAAAAGATCAAATGCGGATAATAGGTTTTTAGGAGAATGGATAGTTGACAAAACTGATTTAAGCACCCTTAACGAAATTGGAAATGTGAAGATGACCTTTACAGCAGACGGAAAACTTACATATGAATTTAAACTGTTGGATAAAAGGCAAATTATAAATTTAACGTACGACGTTATAGGAAATAAAATAATAACCGATCAGCCTTCGCACCCACATACAGAAGAATCAGATTTTGAATTTGAGACTTCCACGACTCTAATTATAACTTTTAACGGCCATAAAAGCCGCTTTATAAAAGCAAAGTAATATGAAAGCAATTGTTTTAGAATCTGCAGAGCGCTCCATAGTTTATAAAGAAGTTGAAAAACCGGTACCCGCAGAAGGGGAGGTTTTGGTTAAAATTATAGCCGCTGCCTTAAACCGCCGCGATTACTGGATAACCGTTGGCAAATACGCCGGCATCAAATACCCTACTATATTAGGAGCAGATGGCGCGGGCATAGTTGCCGAAGCAGGCTCAGGTGCCGAAGAGTGGCTTAATAAAGAGGTGATTATTAACCCCTCGCATAACTGGGGGGAGCATCCAGAATATCAATCAAAAGAATTTAAGATACTTGGCCTTCCCGAAGATGGCACCATGGCCGAATATGTTAAGGTAAAAGCCGAATACCTGTATCCTAAACCCGCATACTTAACCTGGGAACAGGCGGCCGCTATTCCCTTAGCTGGCTTAACCGCTTACCGTGCTTTGTTTACCAAGGGCAGGATGAAAAAAGGAGACACAGTTTTAATTAATGGTGTTGGTGCCGGAACAGGTACATTTCTGCTACAGTTTGCCGTAGCCGCGGGCTGCCGGGGTTTTGTAACATCGGGCAGTGGCGAAAAAATTGAACAGGCTAAATTACTGGGGGCCGCAGCTGGCGTAAATTATAAAGCTCAGGACTGGGCACAGGAACTTAAGCATTTATCGGGTGGATTTGATGTAATAGTTGACAGTGCTCTGGGCGATGGCTTTGCTAAACTACCGGACATATGCAATCCGGGTGCGCGTATTGTATTTTTTGGAGGCACGGCGGGCAATATTCCGGAGATAAACGGAAGACCGATATTTTGGAAGCAATTGCAGATATTGGGAACTACTATGGGTACTCCAGAAGAATTTAAAGTGATGCTTGAATTTGTAAATGAACACCAGGTAGTGCCTGTAGTAGATGAGGTGTTCCCCTTAGCGAAGGCAGCTGAGGCTTTTGCTAAAATGGAGAATTCATCGCAGTTTGGAAAATTAGTACTGGCAGTTTAAGATGATTGATTTAAGAGTAGACACTATAAAATGGGAACTTCCGGATACTGCTACTTTTTATTTCACTACCACTATTGGCAAAGAGGTATCTTATAAAGCGGGGCAATTTATAACACTGGTGTTTCAGCATCACGGGGAGGAGATACGCCGTTCTTACTCGTTAAGTTCATCGCCCGATGAGGGATTCCTTTCTATTACCGTAAAGCGGATAGCCAACGGAGAAATATCACGTTTCCTGCTGAACAAAATTAAACCCGGGGATATACTTACTGCCATTGAACCCGCCGGACGGTTTATGGTAACCGACAGCCAGGCCGAGAAAGACATTGTGTTTTTTGCAGCAGGGAGTGGTATTGCACCGGTACTTTCACAATTAAAATATATTTTAAAACGGCCGGGTAAAAGCCGCATTCATCTTATTTACAGCAATAAAAAGGATGCCTCCATACTATTTGCACATGAGCTTAATGAACTGGAAACCGTTTGCCGTAACAGATTAAATGTTGTACACCTTTTGAGCAGCGAGGCCCGGCGTCTTAATAATGTAATGGTAGAGCAATTGGTAAATGAGCAACTGCATTTTGGCGGTGATAAAGCGGAGTTTTACCTGTGCGGGCCATTCGCCTATATGCGAATGATAAATCTTACCCTGCTATATATGGGTATTGATGCCAGGCAGATACGTAAAGAGAACTTTGTATTAGAGACAGTACCGGTTACCGCCACACAAATCACCTATCCGCCAAAAAATATCCGCATAAAATTCAACGGCGAGTGGCACGATGTTACAGCAGGCGAAAACCAATCTATTTTACAGGCCGCACTGCAAAATAACATCGCTTTGCCTTATAGTTGCCGCAATGGTATATGTTCGGCGTGTACAGCCCTTTGTAAAAGCGGCAAAGTTGAAATGGCAAAAAATGAAGTGCTTACCAACGAGGATATAGCCAACGGGTTGGTACTTACCTGCACAGCCCACGCTTTAACCGACGATGTGGAAATAGAATATCAACCTAAGCTGCTTTAGCGGCCTCTGTTATACTTAAGCCATAGGTTATTTATTATGATATATAAAAAAAGCGGCCTGAATTACCAGACCGCTTTGCCTATCACCTACTGAATGAGCTTATCACAGGTTAAAGAAATTGTACTCTAAACGTATCAGGTACATATTTTTGGAATTTCGCTGCATATCATTATACAACGGTGTGCGATACGAAAGATCCAACCGGCACACACTGTTAAATATAAACTGAACTGCGGGAGCAATATCCAGATAACTTTGCCCATATCCCGGATTTACCTTGCCCAGCAACTCGGCATACAGATTCATATTTACCTGTTTATAACTGGTGTAATGCTTTGGCAAAAACAGGTATCCCCCTGATAGCGTATAAGCCCCGGCATCCCTCGCGCCCGTTAAAGGCAACGAATTATCACCTGTATTGTTAAAGGCATGCAGGTAACTCACCGATCCGGAGAACGCCAGCTTATGTACAAGCTTGGTAAATACTACCCCACCCTGAAAACCGGTATTATCGCCCTCCAGACCTATCTCCTGCGTGGTAAAACGGTTACTGCTGAAAGCCGCCTTTGCAAAAAAGGCACCTCTGAAATGCTCCTGCACCGAATCAACCGTCAGAAAACGCACCTTGGCGTAAAGGCTGCCACCTTCAAACCTTTGCTTTTCCTGATAAATATCTGAGCGGTAAACCGCGCCATGTAGCATTAGTTCCTTACTAAAACCATACATTACTTCCAGCGTGCTCCGGTTCTTGAAGGTTGGCGAAAAATAGCCCTGGTTCTCCAACCGTATCCCTAATGATTTGGTAGCCATGTTGCTGGCAGGTTCGGTATTTACATATAGCTCCTGCGCAAATAAATTGCACGCTAATGCCATAAGGCAAAAAGCCAATAAAAGTTTCCTCATCTTTTATAATTATAAGATGCTTATATAGCGATGTGGAACGTTCTGCCCGAGGCGGTTTCCGCGGCATCAGTAACCTTATCCTCGTATTTTTTTGAGACAGATGCCGGGGCGAACCCTTTATCTACAAGAGTAAGCATAACCGGACCGGTGAGTGCTTTATCAGCCGGACTAACTATTTTAAATACATCGCCTGCGTAACTAAAAGTGTTATTGGCAACCTTAGTGTTAGCGAAGTTATAGGTAGGTTTAAGATAGTTTACTGAAAAACCCGCGCCTTTTACTTTTTTACTGATCATATCCAGCTTTACCGGAACATCTTTTTTAAATGTGATCAGATATAAATTACGGGACAGATCGGGTTTTATTTCGCTGATGAATGGTAATGAGCTTAATGCTTTTTCGGTGGCTTTGGCACACATGGAGCAGGTAAGACCGCCTACCTGCAGTTCGGCCTTAGTGAATTGTGCTTTTGCAGATGTTACCACAGCTAATAATATAATAGTGAATATTTTAAGAGATTTCATGATTTTAAAAATTGAATTAAACAGTAAATAAATAAGTAATATTAATTGGGGACAATTAACTACTTATCAGATACGGAAAATGCAATTTTTAATACATAAGGTTAGGCCATCGTGCGCAATATCCGGCGGGCCGCGATCATAAAATTTGTCAGCTTGTGCTCGCTGCGGCGATAAAAACAGATCACCAAATAATGACCTTGGTATATCAAACGAAAATAAAGGATTTAAAAACTCGTTGGCTTCATTCTGATGATCATCCTTTATCTTCACGGTAAGGTGCGTATCCTTACAACATTTCATTTTACCCTCCGTCATTGGCTGCACGCAGCTTTTTACCGGAGCGTTAATTTGAACATCGGCAACGTAATTGCCACAATAGTGCAGGTTAAGCGCAAAGCCGCTTGCTGTAACTACATACAGCAACATCAACAATACGGTGCCTAACCTTTTTATCATACTGCAAATTTATGGTATAAATAGGCTAAACCTCATTATATAGAGAAATATTTTAGGTGAATTGTTGATTTATAGTCAATTTAATACTTTATTTGTATTTAGATTAATTATAAATAATATGAAAAGAATAATACCATTATTTATTATTTGCCTTTTGAGTTGTGCTTTTGTTAAGGCCCAATCAAAATTAGAGCAGGACAGGCAGGCCATTCGTTCGCTCGCAGGTTACTATAAGGTAACTTTTAATTATGCGGAAACCTTTGCGCCCGATACCACCTATAAATTTCATCCGCGTTACCAATCCTGGGGGAATGAGTGGGCCGTTATAGTAGAGGATTCACCTAAAAAAATTGTGATACAACATTTGCTGGTGGTTGGCGACAGCATGGTAATAAAACACTGGCGACAAGACTGGACATATGAAGACCCCACCCTGCTCGCTTTTGATACAGCTAATACATGGAAAAAAGCAACCTTTTCTCCGGCCGATATCAAAGGCAAGTGGACGCAAAAGGTATATCAGGTTGATGATAGCCCGAGATACGAAAGTATGGGCACCTGGGTACATGTAGATGGCAGGCATCAGTGGCAAAGCGAAACCGATTCGCCACTGCCACGCAGGGAGTTTTCTAAACGGAATGATTACAATGTGCTGCATAGAGGTAACCGTATATATTTAACTCCGCAAGGTTGGATGTTTGAACAGGACAACAACAAAATAATACGCACGGCTGATGGTGATAAGCTACTGGCACAGGAAAAAGGCTACGAAGAATTCACCAAAACTGATGAGGCTAAATTTGCTTACGCCAAAACATGGTGGGCAAGTCAGCAAAATTACTGGGCCGATGTGCGAAAAATTTGGGATGAGGTGCTGGGGAAAAGCACCACTGTTAAGCTTAGCGGTAAAAAGGATGGTAAACTACTTTTCGAGCGGCTGTTTGATATGGGCGACCAGTCGGTAAAAGAAAAATGGAATTCCGCTAAAAACCGCGAAGAAGCTAAAAAAGTAATTATGGCCTATATGGTATCGTGATAACCACTTAAAACCTGCTGTTAGTTAACGGCAGGTTTTAGGGTTATTTTAACATCGCCACACTCCAGCATTTTGCTGCCGTAATACGGATTGCGTATTTCTTCCGACTCACTTAACCAGTAAGCCTTTTTCATGGGGCAGTATTGCTGATAAAGGGTTTGCTTATTAATTTTCAGGGCTGATACCAGTGCATACATATTTTTGGATAAGCTCTCAAAATGTTCCCGCTGATGGTCAATCTTATCCGTTTCACTGATGTGACGAGCATCAAATTTTAGTTGATCTGCATATTTAGCTAATACCTTTTGCTGTGCGGGCAGTAATTCTTTACCCGGTTGTGCTGACAATTCAGATAATAATATCCCTGCGCGGCTTTTAGCCAAGGGAGCATTATCTGCTGCCAGCGAGTTCTTTACATTAATATACGCATTGGTAATATGATCAATAGTATTTACTTGTGGCGCTTTAACAGCAAATAAGCCGCAGGAAATAAAAAATCCAATAATAATATTCTTCACAATTAATTTATAATTTGGTTAACAAAGCTATTAGTATTTCGCTCCCCTGTTTATTTATTTTTATACTGATCGATGATCTTCTTGCAACCAGCTTCTATCATTTTAAAAACAGGGGTAAATTGTGTATCATCATAATAAGGATCGGGAACTATTTTATCGCCTAATAACAGTTTTACCTTTGCGCGATGCGCATCATCGCCGGCCATCGCTAAAATATCCGAGAGGTTACTTTTATCCATTACCAGTATCAGGTCGAACTCATCAAAATCACTTTTGCGGAACAAACGGCACACCTGCCCACTGATGTCGATACCCTGCTCGCGGGCGGCCTTAACCGATCGTCTGTCGGGGCCTTCGCCTACATGCCAGTTGCCTGTGCCTGCCGAATCTATCTCCCAATCCAAACCCTCTTGTGTGGCCAGGTGCTGCATAATACCTTCCGCCAGCGGCGAACGGCAAATATTGCCCAGGCAAACCATTAATATTTTCATAAGGTAAATGTGAAAATATGCAGTATGCTGATGTGCAGATATTTATTTGCACATTCAAGCATCAGCATAACTGCACATCAATTATTAGCCAAACAACTCGTTTAATACTCCTGCTAAACGTACACCGCCTTTTAGTAATTGGTTATTAAGCAGGCTGATGTATTTAAAATTGTATTTATAACCATTTATGTTCTCTCCGTTTTGGGCGTCTGCATAAATATTGTCCGCTAACTTGCTCGACTCAAACAACCATTGGCTTATCGGTGCTTTTTGCCATTCGGTGCGCTCGGTGGCCGTAGTATGGTTTATCGCGTTAGCATATTCGGTATAGCTTAACTGCTGAAATTCTATTAATTGCGTATCCCATATAGAATGCAAGTTGGTAGGTGTGCTGAACCAGTTCACCTTTATATCATTACCTCCCTTATCCGCAGTGTGTGCAGTATGCATGGGCTGGTGAACATCTTCCACAATATGGATAAGCATACGCAGGTAAAGTAATTTATTGGCTTGCGGCAGATCTTTCTTTTTCAGTTCACCTATTAAAAAGTTCAGCTTGGTGTAAGCATCCACGCTGGTATCCTTTAATAAAAATGCCTGCATTTCCGGATAGGTGTATGGCTTATCAAAATCAATATAATGCCAGCTGGAAAGGTAGCTGTACGCCGGATCGGATTTAATAAAATCAGCCCAATTACTGGCCATAGCTACCGACTCATCTCCTAAAATTGCCTGTATGGCTTTACGTGCTTTGGGGGTAAGGTAGCTTTCGGCTATCTGGCCGCAAACCCGGTGCCCGGTGGTACCCCATGCCATACTTTGCAGGGGCAGATACATAACAGCTACTCCTAACAATAGCTTTTTTAATACATTCAGTTTCATATATAATTTACAAGGGTTTGGGAATACAAGTACTCTTTTTTATTAAACGTAATTCAAGAGGTATAACGCTGGATGTGGGATTAAATTGAATAAGCGAGTCGGTTTTTTTACCGATCACAAATTCTTCTTCATAAACACCCGACCTGAAGCATCCTCCGGGCTCTTTATAACTCATATCAGCATTGCAGAAAAGTCCCTTCAAATGCAGGGTGTCACTCTTTTGATAATAGTCGCCTTTAGCATACTCAGCCCAATGACCGCTTTTATAACACGTATCCGCCCCGGGATTGGTTTTACTGAATGATTGCACGCTTACAAAAAAAGAATCGCAGCTGAATTTAAAATGGTATAAAGAATAATTAACCAGCTGTTTCTCCATACTGATACTGTCCTGCTGCCACTCACCCTGCAAATAATCCGTTCCCAGTGTTTGCATATCCGGATTGAAACGGCAGGAGAGCGAAAGCATTAAACCAACAGCTAACAGGACAAAGACAGGTGTTTTTTGCATAGTATTTAATACCCTCTCCTTTTGTGGGAGAGGGTTAGGTAATGATCTTATTTTAAGCTGCCTATCATATTTCCAGGCTTCACCCATTCGTCAAACTGTTGGCTGGTAAGTAATTCCAGCTCTATGGCCGCTTCACGTAACGATTTATTTTCCTTTAATGCTTTCTTAGCAATTTTGGCCGCATTCTCATAACCGATATGCGGATTAAGCGCGGTTACCAGCATCAGCGAATTTTCCAGGTGCTTTTTAATACCGTCGTAATTTGGTTCAATGCCCGATGCGCAGTGGTCAGTAAACGAAACGCAGGCATCGCCTATCAGCCTGGCAGATTGTAAAAAGTTCGCCGCCATAACAGGCTTAAACACGTTAAGTTCATAATGTCCGTTTGAGCCGCCTATGCTGATGGTTACATCGTTACCCATTACCTGCGCGGCAACCATGGTAACCGCCTCGTTTTGGGTTGGGTTAACCTTGCCCGGCATAATAGATGAACCCGGTTCATTATCCGGGATATGTATTTCGCCGATACCCGAACGCGGTCCCGAAGCCAGCATGCGTATATCGTTAGCTATCTTCATTAACGATACCGCTATCTGTTTTAACGCGCCGTGGCTCTCCACAATAGCGTCATGCGCAGCCAGTGCCTCAAATTTGTTTTCGGCAGTAACAAAAGGCAGGCCTGTAAACTGGGCAATGTATTCCGCCACTTTAACATCATAGCCCTGGGGTGTATTTATACCCGTACCAACGGCAGTACCACCCAAAGCCAGTTCGGAAAGGTGGGGAAGCGTATTTTTTAACGCCTTTAAGCCATGATTTAGCTGCGATACATAACCCGAGAACTCCTGTCCCAAAGTTAGCGGAGTGGCATCCATCAGGTGGGTACGGCCAATTTTAACCACACTTTTAAAAGCTTCGCTTTTAGCCTGTAAGGTATCGCGCAGTTTCTCCACACCGGGGATGGTTACATCCGTCAGTATTTTGTAGGCCGCGATATGCATAGCTGTAGGGTAAGTATCATTTGACGACTGCGATTTATTCACATCATCATTAGGGTGAATAAAAGTTTTACCCTCACCCAGTTTATTACCCTGCAAAACGTGTGAACGGTTGGCTACCACCTCGTTCACATTCATGTTTGATTGCGTGCCCGATCCGGTTTGCCATATCACCAGCGGAAACTCGTTCGCCAGTTCCCCTTTCAATATCTCGTCGCAAACCTGTGCTATCAGGTCGCGCTTTTCGGCAGGCAGTACGCCGCAATCCGTGTTGGTATAAGCGGCGGCCTTTTTAAGGTAAGCAAAAGCCTCTATGATCTCCTTAGGCATTGATGCCTCCGGACCTATCTTAAAATTATTGCGCGAGCGCTCGGTTTGCGCTCCCCAGTATTTATCGGCAGGCACCTGTACAGGGCCCATGGTGTCATGTTCGGTTCTGAAACTCATTATAATAGTACTTTGTTGCGGGTGCAAAGTTAGGATTTTATGCTTAGTTAGCTAAATGCCTGCCGGTAATCTTTTTAGTACAATGTATATTAACACCCCCATTGCCACATCCCGGTAAAAATCACGAACAAAAAGCCTTCTGCAACTGTTGAACTATTAGCGTTTGCTTAATTTTGTATAACCATGGCTGATAAAAAAACACTGATACTTGGCGCAACGCCCGACACCGGTCGTTATGCTAACCTGGCTGCTAACCGACTGGTAAGCCGCGGACACAGCATTGTTAACGTAGGCATAAAAACCGGCGAAGTAGCAGGTGTACCCATAGAAAAACCCGAAACCATCCACACCGATATTGATACCATTACCCTGTACGTTGGTCCGCAGAACCAGCCGCCCCTGTACGACTATATACTTAACACCAAACCCAAACGCATCATATTTAACCCCGGCACCGAAAACGCCGAACTGCGCCGCATGGCCCACGAAAACGGCATAACCACCGACTACGCCTGTACGTTGGTGCTGTTATCTATAGGCCAGTATTGAGATTCTTATTAATTTCCTTCTTATACCTATAATCTATATATGTTATCCTAAACTTATTTTAGGAATTAATAATATATTGGCTAAATATTCCCGCTAACTCATTCAACACTTGTTATTTAAAATAATAATATATACTATTGTGTATTATTGACACAATATCTGTTTTTTTGTGTCAGCACAACCAATCAATTATTTTATTATAACCTGATATTAACCACTTAAAAGAGTGTTCCTCATGAGAAAAAACTACACTGTATGCACGGTATTGTCCGTTTTTGCGCTGGTATGCCTGCTGCAAATCCCGGGCTTCGCCCAAAACAAAAAAAGCGCGCCACAGCTTAACACCAAAAATGTAAAGCAGGTGGTAGCCGCCATGACGCTCGAAGAAAAAGCCAAGATGGTGGTAGGGATGGGTTTCCGTATGCCGGGCATGCCGCCGCCGAGTAAAAAACAAAAAAAGGAAGGTGTGGATATCGGCGGGTTCAAGCTCCCCCCTTCCGATCCGGATGCTTATAACATTCCGGAGCGAGTGCCCGGTGCTGCTGGTCGTACCCATGCTATTGCGCGCTTAGGTATCCCGTCGCTAACCGTTTCCGACGGGCCTGCGGGTTTACGTATTCAGCCCAAACGCGATGGCGACAGTGTTAAAACTTATTATGCCACCGCTTTCCCGGTAGCTACTTTACTGGCTTCCTCCTGGGATACCTCGCTGGTACGCAAAGTAGGTGTTGCCTTTGGTAACGAAGTGCGCGAGTACGGCGTGGATATTTTATTAGCTCCCGCCCTTAACATTCACCGCGA
Source organism: Mucilaginibacter segetis (assembly GCF_016522075.1). GTDB lineage: Bacteria > Bacteroidota > Bacteroidia > Sphingobacteriales > Sphingobacteriaceae > Mucilaginibacter > Mucilaginibacter segetis. Next base: position 244,649 of record NZ_JAEHFW010000002.1, read on the forward strand.
CCCGCTGGGTGGCCGTAATTTTGAATACTACTCCGAAGATCCTTTAGTATCCGGCCGCATGGCCGCTGCCATAGTAGAGGGCATCCAATCGAACGGAGTGGGTACTTCCATTAAGCACTTTGTAGCCAACAACCAGGAAACCAGCCGTAACAGCATCAACACTATAGTAAGTGAACGTGCCCTGCGCGAGTTGTATTTAAAAGGTTTCGAGATCAGCGTAAAGGCTGCCCAGCCGTGGACGGTGATGTCATCATACAACCTGCTGAATGGCACTTATACGTCCGAACGCCGCGACCTGCTCACCACCATTTTAAGGGGAGAGTGGGGTTTTAAGGGGTTCGTGATGACGGATTGGTTTGGCGGTAAGGATGCCGTTGCTCAGATACACGCCGGTAACGACCTGTTAATGCCGGGCAGCCCTAACCAGTCGGAAGCCATTGTAGAGGCTGTTAAATCGGGCAAACTAAATGTAAAAGATCTGGACGAAAGCGTAGAGCGCATACTACATATTGTGCTGGAATCGCCTACGTTCAAAAAATACAAATATTCTGATGCACCCGATCTTAAAGAGCATGCCGAAGTTTCGCGCATGGCGGCAGCTAACGGTATGGTATTGTTAAAGAATGATGATAGCGCCCTGCCGCTTAAGAGTGGCAAAAGCGTGGCTGTTTTTGGCAATACCTCTTATGATATTATAGCAGGCGGTAGCGGTAGCGGCGATGTAAACAAGGCCTATACCATATCACTTTTACAAGGGCTGGATAATGCAGGCTATAAGGTAGATGCTAACCTTGCCAACAGCTATACCGGCTACATTGCTGATGCTAAGGCCAAACGTCCTAAACAGCGCAACTTTTTTATGCTGCCGCCTCCCATCCCTGAAATGGATGTTACCGGGATGATAACTACCGAAGCCGAAAATACCGACGTAGCCCTGGTTACCATTGGCCGCAACGCGGGCGAAGGTGCCGACCGTAAACTGGAGAATGATTTCTATCTGTCGGATACAGAAAAAGCCATGCTGAAAAGTATTTCGGATGCCTACCATGCTAAAGGCAAAAAAGTAGTGGTGGTATTAAATATAGGCGGAGTTATTGAAACTGCCAGCTGGCGCGATTGGGTTGACGGTATTTTATTGGCCTGGCAACCCGGCCTGGAAGCAGGCAACGCCATCGCCGATATATTAAGCGGCAAGGTAAATCCATCTGGCAGGTTAGCTACTACCTTCCCGGTTGATTACGGGCAGATACCTGCCGGTAAAAACTTCCCGGGCACCCCGGCAGCAAAACCTACACAGGTAGTGTACGAAGAAGGCATGTACGTAGGTTATCGTTACTTTAACACCTTTAATGTAAAACCGGCGTATGCCTTTGGTTATGGTTTATCGTATACCAATTTTGATTTCAGCGATATTAAACTGAGTGATAAAAACTTCAACGGTACGCTTACCATAAACGTAAGGGTTAAAAATACCGGGTCTGTTGCAGGCCGCGAGGTAGTGCAAATGTACCTGTCGGCACCAACCAAAACATTGGATAAACCATCCGAAGAGTTGAAAGGTTTTGTTAAAACTGTGATGCTGCAGCCGGGGCAATCGCAGGTTGTGGGTTTTGTTATACGCGCTACAGATCTGGCTTCATTCAATACCGATAAACAAGCATGGATAGCCGATGCAGGAAAGTACACGGTTAAAATAGGTCCATCGTCTGAAGACATCAAACAAAGTGAGAGTTTTAACCTGGCTGCCGATATAATTACTGAGAAGGTAAATAAAGCATTAGTACCACAACAGCCAATTACCGAACTAAAAAAATAAACCCCTATGCGTACCAATTATAAATTTTTACTATTGACAGTCCTGTTGCCTGTAGCGGCATCGGCCCAAAACAAGTGGACAGAAACCAAAAAGGGCGATGTTGTTTTTGTGAACAATAAGAATGGCCGCGAACTGGGCTACTCGGCAACATCGGGAGTTAAAATTTTAACCGTAGATGGCCTGGCCTTTAAGGATCTGAACAAGAACGGAAAGCTGGACAAATACGAGGATTGGCGCCTGCCGGTTGATGAGCGGGCAAAGGACCTGGCCGCTAAAATGAGTGTGGAACAAATAGCCGGGCTTATGTTATACAGCCGCCATCAGCCTATACCGGCGGCTCCTGCGGGGCCGTTTGCTGGTACGTACAACGGTAAGGTGTTTGCCGAAAGCGGCGCAAAGGCATCAGACCTGTCTGACCAGCAAAAGCAATTTTTAAAGGATGATAACGTACGTCATGTGCTTATTACCTCGGTACAAAGCCCGGAGATTGCCGCTCAGTGGAACAACAACGCGCAGGCCTTTGTAGAGGGTATTGGGCTGGGTATACCAGCCAATAACAGTTCCGATCCGCGCAACGGAACGGTGGCCACGGCGGAATATAATGCCGGTTCGGGAGGCACTATTTCCATGTGGCCCGGGTCATTGGGGCTGGCGGCCACTTTCGATCCTGCGGTAACACAAAATTTCGGGCACATTGCGGGGCAGGAGTATCGCGCGCTGGGTATAGCCACCGCGCTTTCGCCACAGGTTGATATCGCTACCGACCCGCGCTGGGCACGTGTAAGCGGCACTTTCGGCGAAGATCCGCAGTTAGCAGCCGATATGGCACGCGCTTATATTGATGGTTTCCAAACCTCAACCGGCAGCAGCGAATTAAAGGGCGGCTGGGGATATGCCAGCGTTAACGCCATGGTAAAGCACTGGCCGGGTGGCGGCGCAGGCGAAGGTGGCCGCGACGCGCACTATGGCTTTGGCAAATATGCCGTGTATCCGGGTAATAATTTCGCGCAGCATTTAATCCCTTTTACCCAGGGCGCTTTTAAGTTGAATGGCAAAACAGGTATGGCTGCCGCGGTAATGCCTTATTACACCATCTCTTACAATCAGGACACCAAAAACCACGAGAACGTAGCCAACAACTACAACAAATACATTATTACCGACCTGCTAAGGAACAAATACCATTATGATGGTGTGGTATGTACCGACTGGCTGGTGACCGGTGATGAAACCGCAATAGATAATTTCTTGTCGGGTAAATCATGGGGGATGGAGAAAGCCAGCGTAGCCGAGCGTCATTACAAAATACTAATGGCCGGGGTTGATCAGTTTGGGGGTAATAACGAAGTAGCGCCCGTAGTAGCTGCTTACCAAATGGGCGTAAAAGATCACGGTGAAGCATTTATGCGTGCCCGGTTCGAGCAATCTGCCGTGCGTTTATTGCGTAATATCTTCCGCACGGGTTTGTTTGAGAACCCTTATCTTGATCCGGAAGCTTCGCAAAAGCTGGTGGGTAATCCCAACTTCATGAGCGCGGGTTACCAGGCGCAGCTAAAATCAATAGTGATGCTGAAGAACAAGAACGGCATACTGCCGCTGCAACAGGGCAAAACCGTTTACGTACCAAAAAAATACACGCCGGCCGGTCGTAACTTTTTGGGTATGAACACCCCCGAAAAACTGGAGTACCCGGTTAATATGGATATCGTAAAAAAATACTTTAAAGTAACCGATAACCCCGATGAAGCCGACTACGCGCTGGTATTTATCAGCAGCCCGGCGGGCAATGGCGGTTACAACAGTGAGGATGCTAAAAACGGCGGCACCGGGTATGTGCCCATATCGCTGCAATACGGAAAGTACACTGCTGAAACTGCACGTGCCACCAGTATTGCCGGGGGCGATCCGTTAGAGAGTTTTACCAACCGCAGTTACAAAGGCAAATCAACCATAGCTACCAATACAACAGATTTAACTATGGTAACCGATACCTATGCTAAAATGAAAGGCAAACCGGTAATTGTTTCAGTCAATATTAATAACCCTATGGTTTTCGGCGAGTTTGAACACGATGCCGATGCCATCATAGCCGACTTTGGTGTACAGGGACAAGCCAGCCTGGATATTCTGACAGGAAAAACAGAGCCATCAGCCTTGTTGCCTCTGCAAATGCCTGCCGACATGAAAACCGTTGAAGCACAATTTGAGGATGTACCGCATGATATGAAATGCTATACCGATAGCGAAGGCCATTTGTATGATTTTGGCTACGGACTAAACTGGAAAGGTGTAATTAAAGATAATCGCACGGCCAAGTATGTTAAACCCGTTGCAAAACCATAAATTCGTTTTAAACCTTAAATTATGAAACGCTTTTTTGCCCTACCGCTAATATTGTTGCTGGCCTGCTGCACCACAGCACAAACTAATTTGAATATTGTAAAAACCGATGCCGGGGATATATCAGGAGCGGTTAACCAGGATGGCAGCGTACATATTTTTAAGGGGATACCCTTTGCCGCACCACCCGTGGGTGATTTGCGCTGGAAAGAGCCTCAACCTGTAAAATCCTGGAGTGGCGTAAAAGCATGTACCGCCTACGGCCCAAGTCCTATGCAGGCCGAACCTAACCCGTTTGGGGTATATACCAAAGAGTTTTTGATAGCCAAGCAGCCCATTAGCGAAGATTGCCTTTATTTAAACGTGTGGACAGGCGCACAATTATCCGGAGAAAAACGCCCCGTACTGGTGTATATTTATGGCGGGGGATTTGTGAGCGGCGGTACCAACGTACCCATTTATGATGGTGAGGCCATGGCAAAAAAGGGGATCATTTTTGTGACAATAAATTACCGTGTGGGCATATTCGGTTTTTTTGCCCATCCGGAGCTTACGAAGGAATCACCGCACAGCCAGTCAGGCAATTATGGCATTATGGATCAATTGGCGGCTTTGCAGTGGGTACAAAAGAACATAGCTGCCTTTGGCGGCGACCCGGAAAAGGTAACCATAGCGGGGCAGTCGGCAGGATCCATGAGTGTAAATTATTTAGTGACCTCACCATTGGGCAAAGGCTTATTTAACGGAGCCATAGCCGAGAGTGGCGCTTATATGCTGCCCGACCCATCCGGAGGAACGTCGCTGGCACAAGGCGAGCAAAGCGGCGTGGAGGCGGCTAAAGCATTAAATGCGAATTCGCTTGCCGAACTGAGGAAACTGCCCGCTCAGGAATTATTAAAACAAAACAACTTCAGGCCTATAATAGATGGTTATGTGATGCCAAAAACTCCCCCGGCCATTTATGCGGAAAACCAAGAGAACAAAGTGGCTTTACTAACCGGATGGAATGAGGATGATGCCTTTTTTGGCGAACTGAAAGATGCTGCCGACTATAAGGCGCAGATGCAACACCGTTTTGGCGACAAAGCTGCTGAAGCATTAAAACTTTACCCCGGCGGAAACGATTCGGTGGCAAAGGTTTCGCAGATACGCTTATCGCGCGATGGGTTGTTCGGCATACAAAATTACAGCTGGGTAAATGCCCAAAGCGCAAAGAACGGTGCGCCGGTTTATCTTTACCGCTTTACACGCCGTATGCCTGCCACACCGGAATTCGAGAAATACGGGGCCTTCCATACCGGAGAGGTGGCTTATGCTTATGATAATCTGAAATTTGTTAACCGCCCTTTTCAACCCGTCGATCAACAACTGGCCAACACCATGTCGGCATACTGGGTAAACTTTACTAAAAACGGAAATCCTAACGGCAAAGGCTTACCGGAATGGCCCGCTTATAATACACAAACCAACATGACCATGATATTAGGCAAGGAAACCAAGGCCGAGCCATTGCCGGATAAGGCCGCTTTAGATTTCACCATAAAACAACTTACTCAACACTAACTAAACTATATATTAACTGATGAAAGCGGTGGCCTAAAACCATCGCTTTTTTTGTTTTTGGGGGATAAATATTTTTGAATTTCATTCATGCAAGGGGAGAGCGCAAAAAACCATCTCCACTGCATTTAAACGCGGTTTTCAATTTTAACACTTGCAAAATCTGTTAATTTTTTTACCTGTAACCCGTGTTTGAGAGGTAACAAATTTTTGGTTTTTACCGCTGTAAGGCGGTAGAGCGGTAATAATTTTCGAAGGGTTTCCCGGCCCAATTTCAGCACTTTTTGAGTATAATAAATATACGAAAAACTAGCAGGATTTGAAAGGCGGGGTTTGAGCATAACATAATGAAAATTGATATTTTACCAGCATTACAAACGTCAATTTTGGCTGAAGCCATACCTATCTCTAATTCTTCCGTCCCATAAATGGGACGGCAATGAAGTTAGTAGCTGTTTTAGTTTACTTTTTTCTAAAGTCCGTATCTTTGCTATTCCTAAAACCCATAAATGGGACGCCAATAAATACATTTTTGTACCTTTAAAACCAACCTGTTACCAATACCTTAATTCATGAAATACAAAGCTGCTGTACTGGCCCTGTTATGCTTTCTATTGCTGCAAAATGCCTGGGCGCAAACCGTTAACACCCTATTGCTTGATCATCCCTGGAAGGCCCAATGGATAACCGTTCCTGATGCGCCGGCCAAAAGCTACGGTGTTTACCATTTCCGTAAAAGTATTGCGCTGGATGCAGCACCCAAAAAATTCATCATCCATGTATCGGCAGATAATCGTTACAAATTATATGTTAATGATCAACTGGTTTCGCTTGGCCCGGCACGCGGGGATATGTATTACTGGAATTACGAATCCCTTGACATAGCTCCTTACCTCCTGGCCGGAAAAAACATGATCCGCGCCGTGGTTTGGAACGAGGGAGAATACCGCCCTGAAGCACAAATAACCGACCGTACCGCCTTTATGTTGCAGGGGGATACCCCCGCAGAAGAAATACTGAATACCAACAACACCTGGCAGGGTATACGCGACCCGGCCTATCAACCCCTAACGGGCGTGGGGTACAGCACCTATTATGTGGCAGGTCCCGGTGAAATGGTAAACATGCACCAGACTGTTAAAAACAATAGCGATACCGAATGGAAAGCCGCAAAAAATATTGACCGTGGCAATCCCAAAGGAACGGTAAACGCAACAGGGTGGATGCTGGTACCGTCATCGCTGCCACAAATGGAACTAAAAACGCAACGCCTGGCAACTACCAGGCAAGTTACGGGCGTTAATATTCCGGCCAGCTTCCCGGCGCGAAAAGGCGGATTCGCAGTGCCGCCACATACCAGGGCATCCTTCCTGCTCGATCAGGGGTTCCTCACCAATGCCTATGTAACGCTCAATTTTAGCGGGGGCAATAACGCGGGCATATCGCTCACGTATGCCGAGTCGCCCATGATTAATGTGGGCAACATTTACCAGATAGTAAAACCCAACCGTAACGAAACTGTGGGGTTCAAATTTGTGGGCCGCAAGGATAGCCTGATAGCAAATGGCAGCAACGGGCAAGGTTTCACCACGCTGGCTTACCGCACCTTCCGTTATATTTTGGTAAACATCAGCACCGATGATGAACCTTTAACTATTGATGATATCTATGGTACGTTTACCGGCTATCCGTTTAAGCTGAATGCCAGCTTACAGGTTGCCGATCCTGAAGTTCAGCAAATACTGGACATTGGCTGGCGCACCGCGCGTTCATGCGCAATGGAAACCTATATGGATTGCCCCTATTACGAACAGCTGCAATATATAGGTGACGGACGCATACAGGCATTAGTATCGTACTTTAACAGCGGCGACGACAGGCTGGCCCGCAACGCCCTTAACCAGATGGATCATTCGCGGCTGGCAGAAGGGATTACGCTGAGCCGGCACCCATCCTACACGCCGCAGATCATCTCCACCTTTTCACTTTGGTATATCTGCATGCTGCATGATTACTGGATGTACCGCCCCGATACCGGTTTTGTAAAAAGTAAGCTGAACGGCACCCGTGAAATACTGAATTTTTTTAGCCGGTACCAGCAAGCCGATGGCTCGTTAAAAAACGCCCCGTACTGGACCTTTGTTGACTGGGTAGATAGCAAAGGCTGGGATTTTGGTCAGCCGCCAAAAGCAGCAGACGGCACATCGGCCATATTGGATATGCAATTGCTGCTCACTTATGAGCAAGCTGCAGAAATGGAAAGCAAATTGGGTATGTCTGTGTACGTACAGTTATATCAAAACAAAATAGCGCAATTAAAAGCTACCATTCAGCGTAAATATTACGACAGTAAAAAAGGCCTGTATGCCGACACGAAGGATAAAACAACATGGTCGCAGCACGCGAACGCGCTGGCCATTTTAACCGGAGTTGCTGGCGTCCATACAGCCGCATTAAGTAAAAAACTGGAGCGTGATACTACCTTGGTACCTTGTACTATCTACTTTAAATATTACCTGCACAGGGCCTTAATAAAAGGCGGTTTAGGAGACGACTATATGAATTGGTTGGGCGTTTGGCGCGATAATATTAAGATGGGCCTGACCACCTGGGCGGAAATTTCGGACCTGCAGCACAATCGCTCAGACTGCCATGCCTGGGGGGCCAGTCCTAATATTGAATTTTACCGTACGGTGTTAGGCATCGACAGTTATGCCCCCGGCTTTAGTAAGGTTAAAATAGAGCCGCATTTAGGTAAAATGGAAAAAGCATCGGGGCAAATACCTCATCCTGATGGAACTATAGCGGTAAATTATGTGAAAAGTGGCGGAAAGTGGAGTTTAAAGATTGGGTTACCCGGCAAAACTACCGGAATTTTGGTATGGAAAGGAAAAAACTATCCTTTAAGCGGTGGCAATAATAATTTTAATTTATAATTATATAATTATGCCTGTCGGGTAAATTGTGAAATTTTAAATATACATACAGCAGATGAACTGTATATTAGAGCAATCTTGTTTGTTAAATGTCATATCATGTCAGGCTTATTAAGCAACAGGAAACCTTTAGGGATATAAACTGTTATACTATGACAAGGCGCTATACTGTTATTCCTGCTTTGTTAATTTGATGCTTAATATTATAGTTTAATAATATCTATTTATTATTAAAAATGTGATATTTACAGCACGATCCGGGCTAATGGCCTGTTAACTATATCAACGGTTCATGAAAAGTACTACTGCTCCATTAAAGATCCTCTCTATAGATATCGGCGGATCGCACATTAAAGCTACAATTTTAGATAGTAAAGGTAAATTACAAATAGATTATCAGAAAGTGGTTACCCCATCGGAAGCTGACCCTGACAATGTAATTAAAGCCATAAAAACCTTAGTTAAAGGCTTTCCTCCCTATGACAGGATATCAGTTGGCTTTCCGGGATACGTAAGGAACGGCGTTGTAAAAACAGCACCTAATCTGGGCAGTCACTTTTGGGAAGACGTTGATCTGAGTAAAAAATTAAAAGAAGCCTTAGGTAAGGAAACCCAGGTAGTTAACGATGCCGATATGCAAGGCCTTGGCGTGGTGAATGGCCAGGGGCTTGAAATGGTAATTACCTTAGGTACAGGGTTTGGTACCGCCCTTTTAATGAACGGCCACCTGCTGCCACATCTGGAGATAGCTCACCACCCTGTGTCTAAAGGGCGTGATTATGATGAGTATATCGGTGATAAGGCCCTGGATAAAAAGGGAGCTGAAAAATGGAGCCGCCGCGTAAAAAAGGTTTTTAAAATTTTGAAAACCGTATTCAATTACGACACATTATATATAGGAGGAGGAAACTCCAGCAAGCTTAAATTTAAGCTTGATAAGAACATGAAAATAGTAACAAATGCCGATGGTATAAAAGGGGGAGCACGATTGTGGGATGAGGACAGAAAACCCCTGAGTAAAATAGGTATTGCCACACCCACCAAATAAATTAACCCTACCCCTTATTCCTTCATTATTTTAAAAAAATGGATAACACAAACAAAGATCTTGAAAAATTAGCAATTGATACCGTACGCATCCTATCAGCTGATGCCGTACAAAAAGCAAACTCAGGCCATCCCGGCACACCTATGGCTCTTGCGCCAATGGGCCATGTGCTGTGGTCAGAGGTGATGAATTATAACCCAAAAAATCCTGATTGGGCAAACCGCGACAGGTTCATCCTATCGGCAGGGCATGCCTGTATGCTGCAATACAGCTTTTTATACTTAACGGGGTACGATCTTTCCCTGGATGACATCAAAAATTTCCGCCAGCTTAACAGCAAAACAGCTGGTCACCCGGAGTATGGTTTAGCACCGGGTATTGATGTAACTACGGGTCCGCTTGGGCAGGGCTTTGCCAATGGCGTTGGTTTTGCCATAGCGCAAAAGCATTTGGCTGCACGTTATAACAAGCCGGAATTCGATCTTTTTAATTATCATATTTATGCTATTTGCAGCGATGGCGATTTGATGGAAGGTGTAACTTCAGAAGCGGCCTCGTTAGCGGGCCATTTGGAGTTAGGCAATCTTATCTACCTGTATGATGATAACAAAATATCCATTGAAGGCAGCACCGATATTACTTTTAACGAAGATGTAAGTATGCGTTTCCGCTCATACGGCTGGCATGTACAGGAAGTTGACGATGTTAACGATGTACACGCGCTGCAGTTAGCATTAAGAAACGCGAAAGCTGAAACACAGAAACCTTCCTTAATTCGTGTAAGATCATTAATAGCTTATGGCAGTCCTAATAAATCGGGTACAGCCGGATCACACGGATCACCGCTTGGTGCTGATGAAATAAAATTAGTAAAGGAATTTTTCGGGTTCGATCCGGAAAAATCATTCGTAGTGCCTGATGAAGTAAAAAAATTCTATCATGAAAAAGGCGCAAGGGGTGCAGAATACGAAAAGAAATGGAACGAGCTTTTTAAAGCATATAAAGAGAAATTTCCTGAGCTTGCCGCGGAATATGAACTGGCCGCCAGCGGCGAATTGCCAAAAGGCTGGAAAGATAACCTGCCAACTTTTAAGGCAGATGGCAAAATGGCAACCCGCCAGGCATCAGGTAAAGTGTTAAACGCTATTGCCGCAAGCATTCCGCAACTTATGGGCGGCTCTGCGGATCTGGCACCATCAACAGAAACACATCTTAAAGAGTTTGATTCCTTTACTTCAGAGAAGCGTGATGGACGTAATTTCCACTTCGGCATACGCGAGCATGCCATGGGTTCGGCTATTAATGGTATGGCTTTAACTAAGGGTATCATTCCTTACAGTGCTACCTTTTTGATATTCTCAGAATATCAGCGCCCGCCAATAAGGCTGGCCGCTATCATGAAGATCAGTCCTATTTATATTTACACGCATGATAGTATTGGTTTAGGCGAGGACGGTACAACTCACCAACCTGTTGAGCAATTGATATCGTTACGTTCTATACCTAACATTACGGTGATACGCCCGGCTGACGCTAACGAAACCGTACAGGCGTGGCGCGTGGCTTTAGAGCATAAAGGCGGGCCTGTTGTATTAGTATTTACCCGCCAGGGATTGCCAATTATTGATCAGGATAAATACACCAGTGCAGCCGAACTGGAAAAAGGCGCCTATATCTTATCAGACAGCGACAAAGAGCCTGAAGTTATTTTAATGGCAACCGGATCAGAGGTATCATTGATACTGCAGGCCCAGGAAAAATTAAAAGCTGATGGTATTGCAGCCCGTGTGGTAAGTATGCCATCATGGGAGTTATTTGAAAAACAATCAGCAGCTTATAAAGAAAAAGTTTTCCCTAAAGCTGTTAAAAAACGTTTAGCGGTGGAAACCGGCTCACCTTTAGGCTGGCATAAGTACGTTACCGATGAGGGCGATATTATAGCCATGACCACTTTTGGCGAATCAGCTCCGGCAGAAGAACTTTATAAGGTGTTCGGCTTTACAGTTGATAACGTAGTTAAAAAAGCTAAGGCTTTACTTTAGGAGATATAAGTAGATGGTATTGGGCGGTTGGGCTGAAACCTGCTGCCTGATGCCGTTTATTAACATCAATCTCATTAAATGGATAGTTTAATCAGTCAGTTGGAATGGTCGGGCGAGATCATTAACAAAAGTGGTAAACAAAAAGTAGGGCTTGAAATTGCCTCAATGGTAAAGGATGGCGATGTACTTGGGGTTGGCTCCGGCTCAACAGTTTACATGGCTTTACTGGCCATAGCTGACAGAATAAAAACAGAACGGATAAACGTTAAGGCTATCCCCACTTCGCTGGAGATCTCTATGTTTTGCAGCAAGTTGGGTATACCATTAACTACGTTGTTTGAACATACACCCGATTGGCTTTTTGATGGCGCGGATGAAGTTGACCCGAACAATAACCTTATTAAGGGGCGCGGAGGTGCAATGTTCAAAGAGAAGTTGCTGATAAGCGCAAGTACGGTTAATTATATTATTGTTGACGACTCTAAAAAAGTGGAGAAGTTAGGTACTAATTTCCCTATCCCGGTGGAAGTTTTTCCGCAGGCGTTGCTGCATGTTGAAAAGGGATTAAAAGCTATTGGCGCGACTGCTGTTAAATTAAGGCCTGCAAAAGGCAAGGACGGGCCAATAATAACCGAAAACGGCAATCTGATATTGGATTGTAATTTTAGCGAGATGCATAACGAATTGGAGAAAGACATTAAAACAATTACCGGGGTTATAGAAAGTGGCCTATTTATTGGTTATAACCTTAATATATTAATGGCAGCCAATTAGTGTTTTTACACTGCGAAGGCAGAATTAGGAGATTATAATTACAAAAAACAGCATATAAATTAAGACCTTTATTTGAAGAGAACTTTTACCTTCTAACAATAATAATTACAAATTTTAACCGACCTATAATATGGCAACTAATAAAGTTAAGCAAATTCATAATTTCGGCCAGAGCATCTGGCTGGATTTTATTGACCGCGAGATCATCTCATCAGGAAATTTAAAAAAATTAATTGATGAAGATGGTATAAGAGGCGTAACCTCAAACCCCGCTATTTTTGAAAAAGCAATAACCAGCAGCGCTGATTATGACGAGGATATAAAAACACTTTCCAAGGACGCAAAAACCACTGAAGAGTTATTTTTTGGCTTGGCGGTGAAGGATATACAACATGCTGCTGACGTTTTCAGCGGGGTATATAACGAGGAAGTTAAAGGTGCCGACGGTTATGTTAGCTTAGAAGTATCTCCTTTTCTGGCATTAAAAACCGAAGAAACCGCTGCACAGGCTAAAGAGCTTTGGGCAAAAGTTGACCGCGAAAACGTAATGATAAAAATACCGGGAACAAAACCGGGCTTACCTGCTATACAGCAATCTATTGCAGCTGGTATCAACATTAACGTTACGCTGTTGTTTGGTTTACCACGTTACGAAGAAGTAACAGATGCTTACATCTCCGGTTTAGAAGAACGCGTTGCAAAAGGCGAATCAATTGAAAACATAGCGTCAGTAGCGAGTTTCTTTTTAAGCCGTATTGATGTAATGGTTGACCCAATGCTGGACGAAAAAGGCTTGGGTGATTTAAAGGGGGAAGTAGCCATTGCATCAGCTAAAAAAGCATACGAGATATACAAGAGGGTGTTCAACAGTGAGCGCTGGAAAAAACTGGAAGCTAAGGGTGCCAGGCCACAACGTTTGCTTTGGGCCAGCACCAGCAGCAAAAACCCTGATTTCAAAGATACTAAATACGTAGAAGCACTTATTGGCCCGGACACGGTTGATACTGCACCTTTGGAAACCATTGAAGCGTTCCGTGATCATGGAGTTGCGGCCAACACGCTGGAAGAAGGCATGGACAAAGCCACTGAAACGCTTGAAAAACTTAAACAAGCGGGCATCAACATTGATGAAATTACTCAAAAGCTGGAAGATGAGGGAATAGAGAAGTTTAATAAGCCTTTTGAGAAATTGTTAAAAGCAATTGAAGATCAGCAAAAAAAGGCTTAAATAAACTCAATGAAATATACAGACCTTAAGATCCTGTTTTTTGATATTGGCGGTATCCTGCTGAGTAATGGCTGGGGCCATGAGTCCAGACAAAAAGCGGCAAAAAAATTCGGATTGGATTATGCAGAGGTTAACGCTCTGCATAATTTTATTTTTAACGTGTACGAGATTGGCAGCATAACGCTTGATGATTACCTGGATACTGTTATTTTTAACCAACCCAGAGACTTTGTGCGCGAGGATTTTAAGGAATATATTTATTCCCAATCTGTTGAATTGCCCGATATGCTGCAATGGCTTAAGGAATGGAAAAAAACCTGCGGATTCCGTATCATATCCATTAATAACGAGGGTAAGGAACTAAACGACTACCGGGTAAAAAAATTCAAACTTCATGAGTGTTTCGATGCTTTTATCTCCTCATGCGAAGTGAATATGCGCAAACCCGATCCGGGTATATTTAAGCTGGCAATGGGTATAGCCCAGGCCGCGCCTAACCAATGCGTATATTTCGACGACAGGATAATGTTTGTGAAAACAGCCCAAAAACTGGGCATCCGCGCTTACCAGCACGTCGACTTCGAATCAACAAAAAAAATATTAAACGATCTAAAGAAAGAAAATCTCCAATAAGATGAGTACCACAGACAAAAAATACGATTTCGGGATGATTGGCCTTGGCACTATGGGCCGTAACCTGTTGCTTAACATGGGCGATCATGATGTAGCCGGAGCCGGCTATGACAGCGATGCTTCAAAAGGTAAATTACTGGAAGAAGAAAGCACCAAAAAGAATTTAAAAGGCTTTAGCGATATTAAAGAATTTACGCAGAGCCTTAAAAGCCCGAAAGCTATTATGATGCTGGTACCGGCAGGTAAAATTGTTGATGATGTTATAGAAGAACTGATACCGCTTTTAGATAAGGGAGATATATTAATAGATGGCGGTAATTCGCATTTTACTGATACCAACCGCCGTGTAGATTACCTGGAGGCAAAAGGTCTTCACTTTTTTGGCATGGGTATATCGGGCGGTGAAGAAGGTGCCCGTAAAGGCCCAAGTATGATGCCGGGTGGCGACAAGGAAGCCTATGGTGTAATGAAACCTATACTCGAATCCATAGCGGCTAAGGTTGACGGTGAACCATGCGTAACTTATTTAGGTCCCGGTGCTGCCGGACATTTTGTAAAAATGGTGCATAACGGTATTGAGTATGGCATTATGCAGTTACTTGCCGAAACCTATGAGATATTACAAAACGGACTTGGTTTAGATAACCAGGCCATACAAAAGATCTTCGCCGAATGGAACGAAGGCCGTTTACAATCGTTTTTAATGGAGATAACCAAAGATATCTTCGCTTTTAAAGCACCTGGAACAGACCACTTGTTACTGGATGACATCAAGGATGAAGCCCGTGCAAAAGGAACCGGTAAATGGACCTCACAGGTAGCAATGGACCTGCAGGCACCTATCACGGTTATTGATACTGCAGTATCTATGCGCGATCTTTCTAAATATAAAGAACTACGTGTGCAGGCGGCAGAGCTTTACAGCAAAAACGGCACTAAAATGACCGGTGATGCTGACGAAATGGTAAAAGCCTTAGAACAGGCGTTCTATTTCAGCATGGTCATCACTTATGCACAGGGCATGTTCGAGCTTTCGCAAGCATCAAAAGAATATAATTACGATCTTAAATTAGCTGACATAGCCAAAATATGGCGCGGAGGCTGCATCATACGCTCCGAGTTCTTAAATGACATTTACAATGCTTTCCAGAAGGATAAAGGTTTAGCACATTTACTATTGGACAGCGAAGTTCAAAAACTGGTAAGCGGTGCGTTACCGGGTGCCAGAACAATAGTATCAGGCGCGGCATTGGCAGGTATCGGCGCTCCGGCATTTGCTGCCGCTTTAAGTTATTTTGATATGTTCCGCAGTAAACGTATGCCATCAAACCTTACGCAGGCACAGCGCGATTATTTTGGCGCGCACACCTATGAACTGATCGGCAAAGAAGGTAAATTTCATACACAGTGGGTAGCTAAAAGCTAACCCGCGTTATTTTTTAAGTTTAATATTATCATGAGCAATACCATAAAATCCGAACCTACCATATTTATCATCTTTGGTGGCACAGGTGATCTTAATTCGCGCAAGCTTGCCCCGGCTTTATACAATCTTTTTTTAGATGGCTGGATGCCCGAACAATACTGTATCATCGGCACCGGTCGTACCAAGCTTACCGACGAAGAATTCAGGGCTAACCTGATGGAAGGCATCAACAGTTTTTCGCGCAATGGTAAAGTTAAAAAAGAGCAGTGGGAAGAATTTTCGCAGCACATTTTTTACCAGATATCTGATGCTAAGGACGCGGAAACCTATCGCGAATTTGGTAAAAAAATAAAGGATAAAAATAAAGAGTGGAACACTGTGGCCAACGTAATTTATTACCTGGCAGTGGCCCCTAAATTTTTCCCTATCATTGCTTCCAATATTTCAAAAGCAAACCTTGCCGACGACAAGGATAAAACCCGTATAGTTATTGAAAAACCTTTCGGGCACGATCTTGAATCAGCTAAAGAATTGAACACACTGCTTTCGGGCATATTTGACGAATGCCAGATATACCGTATAGACCATTATCTGGGTAAAGAAACGGTACAAAACATTATGGCGTTCCGGTTCGCTAACTCTATACTGGAGCCTTTGTGGAACCGTAATTTCATCGAACATGTGCAAATTTCTGTTACCGAGCAACTGGGCGTAGAAGACCGCGGCGGTTATTATGAAGGTGCAGGAGCCATGCGCGATATGATACAGAACCACCTGCTGCAATTGCTTTGCCTGGTAGCTATGGAGCCTCCTGTTAGCTTTAATGCTGATGAAGTACGTAACCGCAAGGTAGATGTATTAAGGGCAATGCGCAAATTCAGTGGGGATGATATCAGCAAATCCGCCGTGCGCGGCCAATATGGCCCCGGATGGATGGAAGGCAAAGAAGTACCCGGCTACAGGCAAGAGCAGGAGGTAGATCCGAAATCAAATACCGAAACTTTTGCGGCCGTTAAATTCTTTATTGATAACTGGCGCTGGCAGGGCATACCGTTTTATGTACGCACCGGTAAACGCATGCACCAGTCATCATCAGTAATTACCATTCAGTTTAAGGATGTACCCCACCTGGTGTTTCCTTCAGAAGCGGCTGAAAGCTGGCAGCAAAACCGCTTGGTGATAAGTATACAGCCCGAAATGAGCGTGCGCATGCAGGTACAGGCCAAACGCCCGGGTTTAGACATGATACTTAACAATGTGGATATGGTGTTTGACTATAAAGGCACTTATACTACACAAGCACCCGAGGCTTATGAAACACTACTATTAGATACCATGCTGGGCGACCAAACGCTGTTTATGCGAGGCGACCAGGTAGAGGCAGCGTGGGAACTGATCATGCCGATACTAAGTGCATGGGAGGCTAAAAAAAGCCTGAACTTCCCGAATTACTCTGCCGACTCATGGGGACCTGAAATCGCTGAAGCCCTTATTGCCCGCGATGGCTACCATTGGTTTACCCTCCCGGTTAACGGAAAAAAATAAAATATATACTGATGAAGATCAACGTTTTTAAAACTGCCGACGAAGCACTGGAAAATATAGCCGATTTTTTTATTAAATGTGGCAATGAGGCCATAGCTAAGCGTGACCGCTTTACGGTAGCACTATCCGGCGGTAATTCCCCCAAAAAACTGCATGCGCTGCTGGTATCATCATACAAGGATAAAATTGACTGGAATAAGATCTGGTTTTTTTTCGGGGATGAACGCGATGTGCCTCAAACCGACGAGCGAAGTAATTACCTGATGGCCAAAAACACTTTGCTTGACCCGCTGGGGATAGACCCGGCACATGTTTTCCCGGTGGAAACCGCTTTAGGTGCAGAATTAGCCGCTGAAAAGTACACCAGTAACCTGATTGATTTTTTTGACGGTGAAAACGCCTGTTTTGATTTTATACTGCTGGGATTGGGCGATAACTCACACACGGCGTCATTGTTCCCGCATACATCCGTACTGCACGATGATACCGCTACCGTACAGGCATTATATATTGATGAGGTAAAAATGAACCGTATCACCTTTACTGCTCCGCTCATTAACAACGCCCACCATATTGTGTTTATGGTATATGGCGAAGGCAAAGCCGAAGCAGTAAAGCATATTATTGAGGACGATAAGGATATTGAAGAATATCCTGCTCAATTAATAGTGGAAAAACCTGACGGCGACCTGCAATGGTTTTTAGATGAGTCTGCCGCTTCAAAATTAAGTTCACACTAAAAATGGCAACCGGTAATGATTTAAAACGCTGCAGCTGGTGCGGTACCGACCCGCTTTACATGCAATATCATGATGAGGAATGGGGTAAGGTTACGCACGATGATGACAAACTGTTCGAGTTTCTGCTACTCGAAGGCGCGCAGGCCGGCTTAAGCTGGATAACTATTTTGCGCCGTCGCGAAAATTACCGTAATGCCTTTGCCGGTTTTGATGCTGAAAAAGTAGCAGCCTTTACCGATGTTGATAGAGAACGTTTAATGAATGACGCGGGCATCATCCGCAACCGCTTAAAAATTAATGCTGCCATCAGCAACGCCAAGCTCTTTTTAGCACTGCAAAAGGAGTTTGGCTCATTTAACAACTATCTGTACAATTTTATGCCCGGTAGTAAACCTATTACCACCTACAACGGACCGCAGGTAAGCACCCCCGAGTCTGACGCTATTAGTAAGGACATGAAGAAGAGAGGTTTTAAGTTTTTTGGTACTACTATTTGCTACGCCCACATGCAGGCCACCGGCATGGTGAATGACCATATACCGGAGTGTGCTTTCAGATAAAAACTAATTGCCTCCACACCGGCACAGTCCACCCTGTTTATTTTAAATTAATGCACCCGTCGCAAAATCATTTTTACAGATTTTAGCTGATGGGAAAACATAAATCGTATTTTTGAAAGTATCCGCTAAGGGTAAATCACAAATTATAATCGGAGTAATCAGTAATAAACAAATGAAGAAGCTTTTTCTATTGGATGGCATGGCCCTTATATACCGTGCACATTTCGCGTTGAGTAAATCACCCCGTTTCACTTCCGGTGGTATAAATACATCGGCGGTTATGGGCTTCACTAATACTTTGCTTGATGTATTAAAAAAAGAAAAGCCCACTCATATGGCTGTGGTGTTTGATACCGACGCCCCTACCGAGCGCCATACCGATTACGAGCATTATAAAGCACACCGCGAGGCTATGCCCGAAGATCTGGCGAAAGCATTACCCTATATATTTAAAGTAGTATTAGGTTTCAATATTCCCCTCATCACATCAGACGGGTACGAAGCCGATGACATTATAGGCACGCTTGCCAAAAAGGCCGAAGCAAAGGGCTACCAGGTTTATTGCATGACCCCTGATAAGGATTTCGCGCAGTTAGTTTCAGACAACATCCGCATATATAAGCCCGCGCGAATGGGAAATGGCATGGAGATTTTAGGTGTTAAGGAAGTTTGCGAGAAATGGGAAGTGGAACGCGTAGAGCAGGTAATAGATATTCTGGGTCTTTGGGGCGACGCAGTGGATAATATCCCCGGAATACCCGGCATTGGCGAAAAAACCGCTAAGGCACTTATTAAACAATATGGCTCTATGGAAGAGATCATCAGCCATAGCCATGAACTGAAAGGCAAGCAACGTGAAAATGTTGAAAAATTTGCCGAGCAGGGTCTGCTATCAAAAAAGCTGGCCACTATATTACTTGATGTACCTGTTGAGCTGGATGAAGCCGGACTGGAAATGTGCGCACCCAGTAAAGATCTGCTGGAACCGCTGTTTGCCGAACTGGAGTTTCGTACCCTTGGTCGCAGGGTTTTTGGTGATGATTTCAGTATTACAGAAACCAGGGCATCATCCATTCAAACCGATCTGTTTGGCAACCCTGTAGAAGGCGGCCACAAAACGTTAACTGTTGATGTAGAGGATATTTACGAAGCACCGGAACAGCCAGAAGCAAAACATATAGATAACGTACCGCATGAATATTACCTGGCTGACACCCAGGAAAAACGCGCCGAACTGATTGCCATACTAAAGCAACAAAAGAGCATTTGTTTTGATACCGAAACCACCGGAACTGATGCCAACCACTGTGAACTGGTGGGGCTGTCGTTCGCTGTAAAACATCACGAAGGTTGGTACGTACCTGTACCTGCCGATGAGTCAGGAGCCAAAGCAATTGTGGCTGAATTTAAACCGGTTTTTGAAGATGCCGGAATCACCAAAACCGGACAAAACCTGAAGTTTGATATACTGATGCTGAAATGGTACGATGTGGAAGTAAAAGGCGATCTGTTTGATACCATGATGGCGCATTACGTACTTGACCCGGACACACGCCATAATATGGATATCCTGTCAGAAAATTACCTTAATTATTCGCCTGTTTCCATTACCACGCTTATTGGTCCCAAAGGCAAAAACCAGGGTAACATGCGCGATGTAGAGATAGAAAAAATAAAAGATTACGCCGCTGAAGATGCCGACATTACCCTGCAGCTAAAAACAGTTTTTGAGCCTAAATTAAAAGAGGTAGAAGCCGAAAAGCTTATACATGAGATAGAGCATCCGCTGATATATGTACTGGCCGATATTGAACACGAAGGCGTACGTATAGACCACGACACCCTGCGTGAATTCTCAAAGGAACTGGAAACCGATATTGCCAAACTGGAGAAGACCGTTTTTGAAAAAGCCGGGGTGCGCTTTAACATCGCATCACCTAAACAGCTGGGCGAGGTGCTTTTTGAAAAACTGATGCTGGACCCTAAGGCCAAAAAAACCAAAACAGGTCAGTACCAGACCGGGGAAGACGTGTTGCTTTCGTTGGCCGCAAAAAGTGATATTGTGCGGGATATACTGGATTTCCGCCAGCTGCAAAAACTAAAATCAACCTATGTGGATGCGCTGCCATTAATGGTAAACCCAAAAACCGGGCGTGTACACACCTCCTACAATCAGGCCGTAGCGGCAACCGGCAGATTAAGCTCTAACAATCCAAATTTGCAGAATATCCCTATCCGCACCGAGCGTGGACGGGAGGTACGTAAAGCATTTATACCGAGGGATGAGAACCACAGCATCGTATCAGCAGATTATTCGCAGATAGAACTGCGCATAATAGCGCAGATAAGCCGCGATCAAAACATGATGGATGCCTTTACCAATAACCTGGATATACACACCGCCACCGCGGCAAAAGTATATGGCGTAGAACTTGATGAGGTGACCGTTACACAACGCCGTAACGCCAAGGCGGTAAATTTTGGTATTATTTACGGTCAGTCGGCATTTGGCTTGTCGCAAAGTTTGGGCATCCCCCGAAAGGAAGCAGCCGAGATCATAGAGAATTATTTTATTCAATACCCCGGCATTAAACAATACATGGCCGATACCATGAATTTTGCACGCGAAAATGGTTACGTATGTACCCTGATGGGACGGAGACGCTATCTGCGTGATATTAATTCGGCCAATGCAACTGTACGTGGCTTCGCCGAACGAAATGCCATTAATGCGCCCATACAGGGCTCGGCTGCGGATATGATCAAAATAGCGATGATCAACATTCATCGCGAACTAAAGGCTCAGAACCTGGATACCCGTATGACCATGCAGGTACATGATGAGTTGGTTTTTGATGTACCCAACCACGAGATAGAAAAAGTGAAGCCTATTATTATGGAAAACATGAAAAATGCTATTAAAACCGAAGTACCCATTGTGGTAGAAATAGGCACCGGCAAAAACTGGTTGGAAGCGCATTAAGGGAGGTGAAATATTTAGTTTTTATAGTTGCCATTGTTCTTTTTGGGTGTAAACACGCGCCGAAGAAAATTGCAGCTGTAAAAAACGCAGCACCAGTATTGGAAGAAAGATTTCGCCTTAAAGCCCTCACATCAAAACGCGGAGAGAAAGATTCTATTAGGTTAGAAACTGAGAGAGAAGAGAAATTAGATAGTCTCAGGCAGATTAAATTGCTGGATACCGCTATGAAATTTGCCATTAAACATCAACATGATAATTTTTATACGAAAAACTTAACCATTAATGATGGATTAGGTGCGTCTGCAACGCTTAAGTTTGGCTTTTTATTTTCCAAGGAAAAAAGACACTTGATTTTAAAAACGAAGTCTGCCTGGGATCTTCATTTAAGGGTGCTGTATCTCGACAGGAATAAATTTAAGGAAGTGATACATACGGTAATTTGGGACTTAAACTATGTTGCAGATACTGTAAGGGATGTTAATGGAGACGGATACAAAGATTTTATATCAACCACTTATTATTCCGCTGGCTGTTGCGCGCGAAACCGTGACGAAGTTAGGTTATATCTGCCTGGTGATGGAAATTTTTCTGGTAGTTATACATTTATAAATCCCTCCTATTCTCCAAATGAAAAATTCATCCGTGGTGTTGATTACGGCCATCCGGGCGAAGTACCCCTTTATAAATATAAGTGGAACGGCCTTAAAATTGACACCGTTGAATATATATACCCCGCCGATACGCTAAAAAAGAACTTCTACATTGTAAAGCGCTATGGCGATGAAAACGATCCTACAAAACGCCGGGTAATAAATTCTATCCCTAAAGAATACCGCAAAATGTATGGATATAATTGGTTTATTGATTATTAAATCTTTTCGGATTATCTCGTTTGCGTTTTTTTCTCACTTCATAGCAGCCTCCCTTTGTTTCGTCGAGATAGTCCCTTATAATATACGGGTTTACTGTATATAAATTAAGCAGAGCATATACTTTATTGCCATTTTCGTAATCCGAGAAACTATGTAGAGCCATTTAATATTAAAATGGCAAAACTCCCCCATTTTTAATTAAATAATAGCACCATTTAAAACACATTTTTCCAATTATGTGTTTGTTCTTATAGGGAAATGTTTAGTACCTTAAACCAATAAATTCCTGAATGAGAATATTCCACTTAAGTGCCGAATGCTATCCTGTTGCCAAAATTGGCGGCCTTGCCGATGTTGTGGGCGCCCTGCCAAAATACCAGACACAGGCAGGCTTGCAGGCTGCCGTAGTAATGCCCTATTACAACCGTAAGTTTGTACACGACAATGTTTTTGATACTGTTTTTCAGGGCGCTACACTGCTGGGTACCCGCCGCCTTTATTTCGAGATATTAAAGGAAACAACCAACAAATTGGGTTTTGAATTGTATTTAATAAAGATACCCGGCTTGCTGGACCGTGAAAATATTTACGGCTACCCGGATGAGAAGGAGCAATTCATTGCTTTTCAGATAGCGTTTCTGGACTGGATAAACTGGAGCGGGCAAACACCCGATATAGTGCATTGTCACGATCATCATTCAGGCCTGGTTCCGTTCCTGATGTACCATTCTTCATTGTATAAACGCCTGGCGAATGTGCCTACTGTTTTCACCATTCACAACGGGCAATATCATGGTGCATTTGGTTGGGAAAAATTGGATTACCTGCCCGAAATAGATTTTTATAAGACAGGTTTGCTTGATTGGAACGGCGGTATTAATCCGCTGGCATCAGCCGTAAAATGCTGCTGGAGATTCACTACCGTATCGCCCAATTACCTGCAGGAACTTTCCTACAGTTCCAACGGGTTAGAGTATTTGTTTTATATAGAGCGCCATAAAGGGTTAGGTATATTAAACGGTATTGATACGGAAGTATGGAACGCGGAAACCGACCCTATGCTGCCCGAACATTATGACGCTGCCGGGGTAACTAAAGGGAAACAAAAAAACAAAGAGGCGTTATGCGCGCGGTTCAACCTCGATCCGAAGAAACCGTTGATCACCTTTATTGGCAGACTGGTAAGTGAAAAAGGATCGGACTTGTTACCCGCCGCAATTGAAAGAAGTCTGCGCCTGCACGGCGATAAGGTTAACTTTTTATTGCTTGGCGCAGGTGATGCCTTAACAGAGGCTGCCCTGATGCAGTTAAAAGATACCTACCCGGCTAACTGCAATGTTTTTGTTGGCTATGATGAAGCGCTGGCACACCAGATATATGCCGGAGCAGATTTTCTGCTGATGCCGTCGCGGGTGGAGCCTTGCGGTCTTAATCAGCTATACGCTATACGTTATGGTACCGTACCAATGGTAAGAACAACCGGCGGGTTAAAAGATACCGTTATTGATGTGGCGGACGAGGATGGTTACGGCATCCGGTTCGATGAAGCATCGGTTGATGATATTTGCACTGCGGTAAGCAGGGCAATAACGCTTTACAGCGACACAAAAAAAATGCAATTATTACGTAAACGCATGATGGGCCTCGATTTTTCATGGGACCGGTCGGCAAAGGAATATATTGATCTATACGAAAGTTTAAAACCACAGTTATGACATCAAAAGTAATCAGCATCGTACTCGGAGGAGGCCAGGGGAGCCGTTTGGCACCACTAACAGAAACACGTTCAAAACCTGCTGTGCCGATAGCGGGTAAATACCGCTTAGTTGATATACCTATATCTAACTGTTTACATTCGGGCATCGATCGTATTTATGTACTTACGCAATTCAATTCCGCGTCGTTAAATAAACATATAAAAAACACCTATCACTTTAGTACATTCAGCACCGCCTTTGTAGATATATTGGCTGCAGAGCAAACCCCCAAAAGTTCGGGCTGGTACCAGGGCACGGCTGATGCGGTAAGGCAAAGTTTACACCACTTAGCAGTACACGAATTTGATTACGTGCTTATCCTCTCCGGCGATCAGCTTTACCAGATGAACTTTGATGAGATGATCAATCAGCATATCGAAAAAAATGCCGAAATATCTATAGCCACCATCCCTGTTGACGCAGATGATGTGCCTGGTTTTGGAATTTTAAAAACCAACAGCGATAACCTGATCACCTCTTTTATTGAAAAACCTAAGAGCGGTTTTGAGAGCTGGGCATCGGAGGTAAGTGATGAAATGAAAGAACAAGGCCGGGTATATCTGGCATCAATGGGTATATATTTGTTTAACCGCAAGCTGCTGTATGATCTGTTAGAGACCACTGACGTTACCGACTTTGGTAAAGAGATCATCCCGCAATCCTTATCGGGCCATAAAGTGCTCAGCTACCAGTATGAAGGCTACTGGACAGATATAGGTACTATCCCGTCGTTTTTTGAAGCTAACCTGGGGCTTACGGATAATATCCCAAAATTTAACTTGTTTGATAAGAACCATATTTTTACACGTGCACGCATGCTGCCGCCAACAAAAATATCGGCGACCATGGTAGAGCAATCAATTATTGCTGATGGATGCATTATTAATGCCACGCTTATTAAACACTCCCTTATAGGCATACGTACCCGTATAGGTGTTGATACCACTATTGAGAATTGTTACGTAATGGGGAGCGACAGTTACCAAACCTTGGAACAACTGGCCGATGCCAAAGAAAAGGGTATCCCGTTTATGGGCATTGGCGACGGATGCAAAATTAAAAACGCACTGATAGATAAGAATACCTGTATAGGCGATAATGTATGCATTAACTGCGGCGATAAATTACCCGACGGCGATTTCCCTACCCATACTGTAACGGATGGTATAGTGATCATCAAGAAACGCGCGGTTATACCAGCCGGAACTGTAATATAATATTATTAAGTAAAAATAGATTTCAGCAAAAAGGCACCTTAGTTAAGGTGCCTTTTGTTTTACAGATCAAGACTTTCGCCTATGGCAGGGAGTTTTAAATTAAGCCCTGCGTTTTTAAATTTCTCAGCCGTTTCTTCCTTATCGATCTTAATGACCGGGAAGGAATCATAATGTATACCGATAATGTTTTTGCAATTGATAAATGCGCTGGCCTTTATGGCATCATCAGGCCCCATGGTATAATTATCGCCAATAGGTAAAAATGCCCAATCCAGGTGCTCATCTTCCAGTAGTTTCATATCATAGGTAAGTGCGGTATCTCCGGCAAAATATACCTTTTTACCTTCGGCATAAATAACAAACCCTGCGGGGTTGCCTGCCGGTGAGCCATCGGGCATAGTGCTGGAGTGTATGGCATTTACCATTTTTACACGGCCAAAATCAAAATTAAAGCCGCCGCCGATGTTCATGCCGTGGGCATTATCAACGCCTTGCTTACCCAGCCACCCCGCTATTTCGGCAATACAAATAACTTTTGCGCCACTGTTTTTTTGTACAGTTAACAGATCGGCAACATGATCGCCGTGCCCGTGCGATACCAATATATAATCGGGTTTTAAGCTGTTAACATCAATATGCTTTGCCAGTTCGTTCGGAGATATAAAGGGATCAAACAGCAATTTTTTTCCATCTGTCTCTATTTCTATAGTTGATTGTCCGTAATAGGTAACTTTCATGGGTAAAACTTTAAAGTTTATAATAAATTATTTGCCAAACATACCGCCCAACCCACCAAACATATCTTTGGTCATGGCTGCCATTTCGCTTTGGCTTACATTATCCGCCTGCTCCATTGCCTTATTGACAGCAATGACCATCAGCTCTTCCAGCTCCTCCTTATCGGCTTCTTTCAAGAATTCATCATCAATGGTAATTGATTGAATTACTTTGTTGGCATTAGCATGTACCACAATTTTGCCTCCCTCGGCAGTACCCGTTACACTAATGGCATCCAGGCGTTTTTTCATTTCGCCAGCTTTTTGCTGGGCTTCCATTAATTTATCGAACATAGCTTTTAATATCTGTAGGTTATTTAAGCAAATGTATAGCAGCTTACATATCCTTATTATTAATTTTTAATTATAACGAAGTTAAACATAAATCACCCGCAACCTAATCGTCAGATGTATCGCCGTTGCCGGTATAGGCCCCCTTACGTACTACAGGCATACCCGTCATTTTATACAGATCATCCAGGTGAAGCAAACTGCCATTAACTACATTACCTAACAAAACAATGGTAATATCGTTTTTCATATCGCGCAAAAATATATGGCGGAAACCATGCCACCATCCCGTATGGTATATCACCTTTTGACCGGGTGCCTCAAATATGCGCCAGCCATATCCATAGCTAAAGTGGCCGCGTATCATGGGATTGCGGGCGGTGTAGGCCGAATCCTGTGTTCTTGGTTTTATCAATAAGCCAGCACGCAGGGCCTGGTCAAAAATGTACAGGTCGCCAACTGTGCTGTAAATACCTTTATCGCCAACTGGGCCGTCAAGGTAATTTTGCGCAACAGAGTATTTCCAGCTGTTACGGTCATGCCCTACCACATCAACCGGAATTTTATCATAAACCGCTTTAGAATATACCGCGGTATGATTCATGCCTATAGGTTTAAAAATATTCTCCTTCATGTACTGCGCATAGCTCATGCCGGTAACTTTTTCAATTATCGAACCCAATACCATAAAGTTGGAGTTGTTATACAAAAAGCGCACATCGGGTTTATTAAAACGGGCAGGCTTATATTTGGCTATCATGTCCATGGTTTCGGCATTGGTGATACCTTTACGCTGGTCGAGGTGCTGAGTACGGTAAATGTTATCCAAGAAATACACGTAATTCATCATCCCGGAACGGTGGGTAAGCAACAAACGTATGGTAACCCCATCATAAGGGAAATTCGGAAAAAAATCCTTTACATCCTGATCCAGCTTTAATTTACCGCGCTCCATTAACTGCAAAATAGCAGTACCCGTCATAGTTTTTGATATGGATGCCAGCTCGAACTGTGAGTTAAGCGTTAGGCTGTCGCGCAGTAAATGGTTGGCCCAGCCAAAAGTATTCTCGTAAATTATTTTACCCTTTTTTGCCACCAGCACGTTGCCATTAAAATTGGCTACCTTATGCAGATGTTGCATAAATTCATCTATTTTTTTATCGGCATGTTTAGGGTCATATTTTAAAAGCTTAGCATTATCCAGCTTTTTGGGCGGAGTTTCCGCAGTACTTTTATCATCGCTACGGCCTGACAGACAGGAAGTTAAAAAAAATAGAAAGGTTGTACAGGTTATAGTAATACTCAGCGCAGATCTCATAGATAAATTATTTCACTTTAACGAAAGCGAAAATTAGAAATTATATACCACCTATAAGATATATTTTAAAATAATGTTTCAACATTTTTATTAAAGCCTTAAATTTAGTTATGAAACTCTTTCACAAAATTTTCCTGGGGCTGTGTTTTTACTTCATTAGTACGTCATTATTCGCGCAAAATAACCCAAAGGCAGACATCCTTATTAAACAAGGTACAGCCCTTCACGATGAGGGAAAATATACGGAAGCCATTGCCAAATATAAGCAGGCGTTGGAGCTGGAGCCTGCAAATTTATCAGCCAATTATGAGTTGGGATTTACCCTGTACAGTAGCGGTAATACTAAGGAAGCCATTCCGTATCTGGAAAAGATTATAAATGCAAAAACAACAAGTTTAGCGGCACAAGCCTACGACCTCTTGGGAAGCATTTATGATGATGATAAACAACCCGAAAAAGCTATAGCATATTATAAAAAAGGAATAGCTGCCAATCCAAAATATCAGCGACTATACTTTAACCTGAGTATAACCTATTTACGAAAAGGTAATGATGCAGAGGCGGAAAGGTATGCAGCAGAGGCTTTAAAACTTGACCCTTTACACTCCAGCAGCCATCGCATTTATGCACTGGCAACCTACAATCAACATAAACGCGGCGCATCATTACTGGCATGGTGCAATTTTTTGATGATCGAACCGCTAACCGACCGATCAACTCAGGCTTACCAATACGTGCAAAACATACTTAATTACGGCATTTCAAAATCGGACGATAAAAGTGTAAACATCAAAATAAACGATCAGTCTGCTGAAGGTACCATCTTACCCCTGGCGGTACTATCCGCAACAGCGGATAAAAAGGGGCTTAGCGCGGTTGATTCACTTACCCTGCAGTTAAGTTCTGTATTCAGGATATCGGATAATTTTCAAAAACAGCAAACGACGGATTTTTATAATAAATTTTATTCGGGCTACTTTAAAAAACTCGCCGCAACAAATTATATGCCCACACTTGCGCGCTATATTAGTTTAGTGGCCTATAAAGATGAGAATGAGGCATGGATAAAAGCGCATGAGGATAATTTTAATGAACTGGTAAGCTGGGTAGAAACCAATAATCGTGAATTTTAAACATTTATTAACGACTCCCCGGTAGCCTGGATGGAACAAAGTAACCGATGAGCTGTACGGCAAATAAGTAATGATATTTAGATATGAAATCAAAAACTGACCCTATCGTACTTGCCTCAAAATCAAAATGGTGATCTTTATTAAATAATTCTCTCACAAATTCTCAAATAAAAAATAATTTTTTTTAAAATGTTTTGCGGGCATGGTCGTCTTTATATTTAAACAATATAACAGAAGTTGACAACCGCCATAATGCCCCAGGATAAAAACAGCCACATCATACAAACAATAACTGCGTATGGTAAAAGCTTGCTGGGCTTTATCCGGAAACGTGTGAAAAACGATGCTGACGCTGAGGACATACTGCAGGATGTTTGGTACCAGTTCAGTAACGTAATAAACGCCGGCCCTATTGAGCAAACCAGCGCCTGGCTTTACCGTGTGGCAAAAAACAAGATACTGGACAAGCATAAAAAGCACACTGAAACCTTGCTGGATGATATGCTGCAGGGCGACGAAGATGACGATGCTCCCGACTTTAAAGATATATTGCTTACCGAGGCTACCACGCCCGAAACAGAATACCTGCGCAACCTTTTTTGGGAACAGCTTTTTATAGCGCTTGATGAGCTGCCCGATGAGCAAAAACAGGTATTTGTATGGCACGAACTGGAAGATATCCCCTTTGAAGAAATTGCCCAACGAACGGGAATGAATGTGAACACCCTGGTATCACGCAAGCGGTACGCGGTATTGCATTTACGTGAGCGCCTTAAACAATTGTATAAAGAGATAACGGAATATTAAAAATATTGAACAATGAGAAACGGATTTTATAGAAACAGAAAAAAATTCCTGCTTATACCTATCGGGGCGGCAGCGATTTTAGCACTCATCAGCTACGTGGTGATGCAGTTATGGAACCACCTGCTGCCGGATATACTGCACGTAAGCACCATAACCTTTTGGCAGGCTATGGGGATATTTATTTTAAGCAAGATATTGTTTGGTTTCGGCGGCAGAGGCAAGGGCGGCGCACCCTGGATGCGGCGTAAAAGAATGATGGAAGAGCGGTTTAAAAACATGTCGCCGGAGGATCGCCAGCACTTTAAAGAACAATGGAAAAGCCGCTGCGGTGCCTGGGGCAACCGTGGACGCGACTGGATGCAGCCCGAAGCTGAAAAAGAAAAGCCGGGGTTTGAACAATAGGTTTATAAAATAATTCGAAAATAATTCGCGGGTTTGTCCGGTTTGGCGGTTGCCAACTGTTACAACCTTAAAATGAGTTTGTTTTAACATTTAAACGGATTTATTATGGATGTGCTGATATTTAAAACAAGTGTGGCAACCAAGCAAGAGGTAGCAAGGGTGCATCCCCTGCTTACTTCTTTGGCTGATATTAAGCAATACAACTTTGACCTGGAAGATTGCGACAAGGTACTACGGATAGAAAGCCGCGGCCTTGAACCACAAACCATCAACCATGTATTACAGATAGCAGGCTTCGATTGCGAAGAAATGCCTTATTAAGCTTACACACTATCCGTTGATAATGCGGTTAAGCAAGGCTATTTGTCCTGCATGGTAAATGTGATGCTGTATTAAACCGTTGATAGTTTCGGCGTAGCTGGCCGGGGCGCCCGGCTCATCGCGTGTATCGTTAA
The DNA here is from genome assembly GCF_016522075.1 of Mucilaginibacter segetis. Lineage (GTDB taxonomy): Bacteria > Bacteroidota > Bacteroidia > Sphingobacteriales > Sphingobacteriaceae > Mucilaginibacter > Mucilaginibacter segetis. Next base: position 275,308 of record NZ_JAEHFW010000002.1, read on the forward strand.
TAGGTTTATCCCAGGTATCAGCGGGCATGTCCTGAATAATGCCTGCCAAACGGGTATTAGCGAGTTTAAAATCGTTTATCAGGGTTTGCCATTTTTGCTCATCAGGTGTTCCCGGATCGGGCCAGTTTTGCGCTTCGGGCATACCTGCTTCTTTACCCTGTATCCGTTCGCTTACTTCAATTGTCCAGTTAAGCATGTGCAGTAATATCCCGGCAATATTATGAACACTGCCGCCGGGCTTTTCATAAGCAGCTTCAAAAGTGGTACTACCTATTATATCGTAAACGTTAGTACCATACCAGGGATAGCCTGCCAGCACTTGCTGCAGGTAAGGTTGAAGATAATTGCCGTTCATTTCCATAAAGGTATAACATACGGGCGTGTAATTGGTTTAAGCGTAATAACGCATTACACCATCGGCACAATTAACCCCGTCAATAGCGGCAGAGATAATGCCTCCGGCATACCCGGCACCTTCACCGCATGGAAATAAGCCGGCCACCTGCGGATGCTGAAAAGTTTCGCGGTCGCGGGGTATTTTTACGGGTGATGAAGTGCGCGACTCCACCCCTACTAATATAGCCTCGTTAGTAAAATACCCTTTCATTTTACGGCCAAACGCGGGCAGCGCTTTTTTAAGGCGGGCATGTATCCAATCGGGCAATACCTCTTTCATATCCGCGCTTTTACAACCCGGCAGGTAAGAGTTTACAGGCAGATCGAAAGACACACGACCCTCGGCAAAATCAACCATCCGCTGTGCCGGGGCTACTAAATCACCGCCGCCTGCTTTAAAGGCCAATTGCTCGGCCTGCTGCTGAAAATTCAGCATCCGGAAAGGATCGTTTATATCCCCCTTAACATCCTCCATATTTATTTGCACTACCGTACCCGAATTGGCAAACGGGTTGTTCCGTTTAGAAGGGCTCCAGCCGTTCACTACTATCTCATCAGCAGCCGTTGCACATGGCGCAATAATTCCACCGGGGCACATACAAAACGAAAATACGCCCCGGTTATCAACCTGCTCCACCAAATTATAATAAGATGGCGGCAGATATGGCCCGCGGTTTTCGCAATGGTATTGGGCGCGGTCAATTATTTCCTGCGGATGCTCTATCCTTACCCCTAATGCGAAGGGTTTAGCCTCAATCAAAATCTGTTGCTGGTGCAGCATCTCAAATACATCGCGTGCGGAGTGGCCCGTAGCCAGTATCACCGCATCAGCTAATAACTTTTCACCATTGCTTAATTGCACACCATTTATTTTACCGAAGCCAACCAGCAGTGCCGTTACTTTAATATCAAACAGCACCTCGCCGCCTGCATTTAAAATGCTTTCGCGCATGGCGGTGATGATCTGCGGGAGTTTGTTGGTACCAATATGCGGACGGGCATCTACCAAAATATCTTCGGTAGCGCCATGCGCCACAAAGGTTTTTAAAACGCCGTTAACATCCCCCCGCTTTGTAGATCGGGTGTATAATTTACCATCCGAGTAGGTGCCTGCTCCGCCCTCGCCAAAGCAATAGTTTGATTCGGGATTTACCACCCCCTGTTTATTGATGTTAGCCAGATCACGCCGTCTCTGTTTAACATCTTTGCCTCTTTCGATTATAACGGGTTTAAGGCCATGCGCTATACATTGTAACGCGGCAAACAAGCCTGCCGGGCCGGCGCCTACAATGATCACCGGCTTTGCATCCTTTACATTTTTGTAATGCTGCTCATAATTTTCGGAACTTGGTATTTCATCTATATAAGCGGCTATCTGCATTCGGTAAACCACCTTACGGCCCCGCGCATCAATAGAACGCTTTAATATTTTTATACCACTGACGCGTTTTGCTGCGATGTTTAATGCCGACGATACAAGTGATAGTAATACCTGTTCATCGTGCTGCTGCCCGGGATGGCAAACAATCTCAATTTCTTTTATCATGGGAATACGCCGGGTTTTTATCCCGGATATACAAAGATACACTGTTTGGCTAAACAACCGTACGCTATGGCACATTAACTGTTCGATAGCGAACAACTGTCATTTTATTTGAAATTTAATTTATTGATTATTAGATACTTAATTATTTGGTTGCATTTTGGCATACGTACATGCAAAAGAATATCACAATGACAACAAATAATGATAACCGCTTAAATATGCTATGGGAAGGCTGCCTGCGTAATGACAGGAAACAACAAGAGATGCTGTATAAGCTATTGGCGCCAAAAATGCTTGCGGTTTGCATGCGCTATGCTAAGGATAAAGATGAGGCACAGGATATATTACAGGAAGGGTTTATAAAAATGTTTAAGAACATGCATAACTATCGTGGAGACGGAAGTTTAGAAGGCTGGATACGCCGCATAATGGTGCATGCCGCTATATCCCGCTACCGCAAAGCCAAGAACACAGTTTTAGTAGAAGACTTTGCCGATAGTAATATTAACGGCGGAACCAGCTATAATGCCAACAGCCTTGAAGTTAAGGAGCTGATGAAGTTGATACGTCAATTACCTGATACTTACCGCTCAGTATTTAATATGTATGCTATTGAGGGTTACTCACACCAGGAGATCGGTAATAGTTTGGGTATGTCCGAATTATTATCACGCACTACTTTGCACCGCGCGCGTACTATTCTCAAAAACAAAATATCGTCACTTACATCTATCAATACCCGCTGTTATGCATAAAAAAACCGGCACCTTATAAGAGATGCCGGTTTGCATATATTAATTATGCTTTTCTATTTGTGTTTGCTGCCCATATAAAATACCAGGTCGCCGCCATTCATGATCTCATCATGAGTGATAGATAATCCCTTTAAAGGCTTTCCGTTAAGTGTCATCTTCTGGATATAAACATTCTTCTCGGCCTGATTTTTTACAGTAATGTTAAATGTTTTTCCGTTACCTACCCGTATAACCGCGCTGTTAATAGCCGGGCTGCCAATAGCATAATTTGGCGAGGCCGGTGCAACCGGATAAAAGCCAAGCGTACTAAAAATATACCAGGCGCTCATTTGGCCGGTATCATCATTACCACCCAAACCATCAGGAGTCGGCTTGTACATGCGGTTAAGTATCATCCGGATGCGTTCCTGTGTTTTCCAGGGCTTGTCGGTCCAGTTGTACAGGTAAGCTACGTGGTGTGATGGCTCATTTCCATGCACATAGTTGCCGATGATACCATCGCGGGTAATATCCTCCGTTTCGGCAAAGTATTTATCGGGCAGGTTCATGGTAAATAAAGAGTCGAGGTAGCCTACAAATCGTTTATTACCGCCCATCAATTTAATTAAACCTTCGGGATCCTGTGGTGCAAAAAGCGTATAATTCCAGGCGTTGCCCTCAATAAATCCTTCGTTAATAGTACTTAACGGGTCAAATTTTTTGCGGAAGGTACCATCTGCCTTGCGCGGACGCATGAAGCCCGAAGCCGGATCGTAAACGTTCTTATAATTTTGCGAGCGTTTAATAAATTCGTCATAAATATCCATCCGGTTCAGCTTTTTAGCCATTTGGGCAATGGCCCAGTCGTCGTAAGCATATTCCAACGTGCTTGATACGGATATTCCGGTTTTCTCGTCAGGAATATAGCCATTATTCATATACTCACCTATGCCTTCGTAACTGCGGTGGCGGGCGGTAGTAACGGCCGCGTCAAGCGCCTTATTGGCATCAAACGGCGCGTTACCCTTTACAATGGCATCGGCTAAAACCGAAACACTGTGGTAACCGCTCATGCACCAGTTCTCGTTAGCGGAGTTGCTCCAAACCGGCAGCATGTGCTCCGGACTTTGATCAAAATGCTTTAACATGGATTGTATCATGTCGACATTTCTGTCAGGCTCAATAATATTGAACAAGGGGTGCAGTGCACGGTAAGTGTCCCAAAGTGAGAAAGTGGTGTAATTTGTAAATCCGTCTGCCTTGTGTACATTCTGGTCAAGGCCTTTGTACTGTCCGTCAACATCCATGTAAATGGTTGGGTTGATCATGGTATGATACATGGCAGTATAAAAGTCCTGTTTCTTTTCGGTACTGCCGGTAACCGTAATTTTCTCCAGTTCCTTTTCCCATTGCTGTTGCCCGGCGCTTTTTACCGCATCAAAATCCCAGCCCGGTACTTCGGCCTGCATGTTGGCTAAAGCACCATCCATACTCACTGGCGAAAGGGCAAATTTTATCTTGATCTTTTCTCCTTCATCGGTTTTAAAATCAAAATAAGCGCGTATTTGCTTGCCAGCTATTTCCGGGAAGTTTTTGCTTTGGTTGAATTTTCCCCAAAAGCCGCCATAAACCTCACGCTTGTCGTACTTTTTAAATCCATACTGGTTGAATTTTTTATTGAACGCCATAGCAAAATACAAGGTACGGGTGCGTGCCCATCCGTTTGTTTGGCGGTAACCTACCAGGGTGCTGTCGTTCAATATTTTAACATAGGTCCATACGTTTTTGTCAGGATAGTTGTAAATACCTGCCATAAGATCAAGAATGATATGCGCCTGGTCGGACTTAGGGAACGTATACTGATGGAAACCTACACGAGTGCTGGTGGTCATTTCGGCAATAATATTGCTGGCATCCAGTTTTACTTTATAATAATTGGCCTCGCTTACTTCGTTAGCATGCGAAAATGCCGAGCGGTATCCACTGCCCGGCTTATCGGCCACGCCGGGATTAAGCTTTAAAGGGCCAACCGTTGGCATAATTAAAAAATCGCCCAGGTCGGAGTGGCCGGTACCACTAAAGTGCGTGTGGCTAAAACCTACAATAGTTTTGTCATCATACTGGTAGCCTGCGCAGTATTTATACACATCAGGGTTGTAATGCCCGTTAAGTTCGTAACTTGCGGTATCCGTTTCGGGGCTTAATTGCACCATACCAAACGGAACGGTTGCGCCCGGATAGGTATGCCCCATGCGCTGGGTACCTATAATGGGTTTAACATATTGAACCAGATTTTCGTGCGGGGTAGTTTGTGCAGCGGCCTGTAAGCCGGTAAAAATTAAAACAGCAGCAAATACTTTCTTCATTATTCAGAGGAGATAGTTTGTACGATCAGTAATTAATTAACGAAAGCAAATATAAAATCATATATTGGTTAACCCTACTTAATTACAATTTAATGCTTTTTTATTGCCATTATGGCGTAATTGTTACGTTTTGTAACATCGGTATGGGTTTTGCAATCTAATTAGTAAATTCACATTAGCAATAATTAACAACATGAAAAAACTATTAACAGCGATATTAATAATAGCAAGTGCTATGTCATTAAGCTCATGCAGCTACAACGGTATGGTAAAGGCTGATGAAAATGTAAAAGGCAAATGGGGGCAGGTAGAAACCCAATATCAACGCAGAAGCGATCTGATACCTAATTTGGTTGCTACCGTAAAAGGAGAGGCGAACTTTGAAAAAAGTACACTTACTGAAGTAACCGAGGCCCGTGCCAAGGCTACCTCTATACAGGTTGACCCTACTAAACTTACGCCTGAAAGCATACAAAAATACCAGGCTGCACAAGGGCAGTTAAGCACTGCTTTGGGCAGATTGCTGGTAGCATCAGAAAATTATCCCAACCTTAAGGCAAACGAAGCTTTCAGGGGTTTACAGGTACAATTGGAAGGTACAGAGAACCGCATATCGGTAGCGCGTCGCGACTTTAACGAGGCTGTACAGGCTTATAACAGCAAAATACGCTCCTTCCCGGCAAACCTTACCGCTAAAATGTTCGGCTTTAAAGAAAAGGGATATTTTGCCGCTGAAGCAGGTGCAGATAAAGCACCTAAAGTGGAATTTTAATAAGAATTTACGAATGGGATAAAAGCCGTGCCGGATCTACCTGCGCGGCAACCCATTTTTAATATTATTACCAAATAATTAACCTTAACATGGCAGTATTTACCGACGAAGAACAACAAATTATACAGCAGGCTGTAATGGATGCCGAAAAAAACACATCGGGCGAAATACGGGTTTGCGTAGAAAAAACTTGTAACGAAGAGGTGCTTGACCGCGCCGCTAAATACTTTACACGCCTGGATATGCATAAAACTAAGCTGCGCAATGGCGTGCTTATTTATGTAGCCACTGTTGACCGTAAATTCGCCATTATTGGGGATGGCGGTATTAACAAAGTGGTTCCGGATAATTTTTGGGACGAAGCAAAAAACGATATGCTGAACCAATTTAAATATGGCAACCTGGTAGAGGGCATTGTGGAGGGCATAACAAAAGCAGGTACACAATTGAAAGCCTTTTTCCCTTACCAGGAAGATGATGAAAATGAACTGCCAAATGATATTGCCTTTATGGATGGCAAATAAACTATAAAGATGTTTAAAAAACTATTAGTATGCCTGGGCCTTATGCTCAGCATCGTAACCTTAACCTTTTCGCAGGACTTTCCTGAAAGACCCAACACACTTGTTGCTGATTTTACCAATACGCTTTCGCAAGGTGATAAACAACAACTGGAAAACAAACTGGTAGCCTTTGATGATTCCACCTCTACACAAATAGCTGTGGTTATTATCCGTTCGCTTGGCGATTACGATATTAATGATTACGGCACACAGCTTGGGCGTAAATGGGGTATTGGCCAAAAGGACAAGAACAACGGTATTTTGATACTGGTAGCGATGGACGATCGCAAGATGTCTATACAAACGGGTTATGGTGCCGAGGGAGCTTTGCCTGATGTGGTTACGCAGCAGATCATCCAGAATGATATGCGCCCTAATTTTAAGAACGGCGATTATTATGCCGGCCTTGACGCTGCCACAACGGACATTATAAAATACATGAAAGGCGAATATAAGGCGCCTAAAAAGAATAAAAAGCTTAACAAAAAAGATGGGGGTGCTGCAGGTATCATCATTATTATTATAGTAGTTGTACTTATTCTTATTTTCCGAAATGGCGGTGGTGGAGGTGGCGGCAGACGCATTATTGGCCGACGCGGCGGCGCAAGTCCGTTCTGGTGGTTTTTAGCAGGCAATATGCTTGGTAACAGCGGTCGGGGTAACGGCGGTTGGGGCGGTTTCTCCGGAGGTGGCGGAAGCGGCGGCTTTGGCGGCGGCGGTGGTGGTTTCGGCGGCTTTGGCGGCGGTAGCTTTGGCGGTGGCGGCTCAAGCGGTAGCTGGTAGTTACCAAAAAGCTAAAGAAATAGAAGTGTGTTGCTATAAAACAACCCTATACTGCATTTTCATTAATACATAATGACTGAACTTACCTGGAAGATACGTTCTTCCACTTATATACATAAAGGACCGTGGGCTACGCTACGCAGCGATAAGTGTGAAATGCCTGATGGGCGCATTGTTGAAGATTATTACGTGCTGGAATATCCTAACTGGGTAAACGCGGTAGCTTTAACTAATGAAAATAAAATTCTGATGGTGCGCCAGTATCGCCACGCGGCTGGTATTGTATCATTAGAGATACCAGGCGGCGTTATTGAAGATGGCGAAGAACCGGCTACAGCCTTACGGCGCGAACTGCTGGAAGAAACAGGATACGAATTTGGAGACCTTGAATTGTTAAGTACCGTTTACGCTAACCCATCCACAGCTAATAATAAAACTTTTTGCTATTTGGCCAAAGGGGGTAAAAAAGTGCAGGAACAAATGCTGGATGAACACGAACACCTTATTGTAGAGGAATATACCATTGCTGAGGTGAAGCAATTATTAGCCGATAATAAAATAGCCCAGGCATTGCATTGCACCGGTTTGTTTTACGCGCTGATGAAATTAGGCGAGCTACACTAACGTTATAATATTACCACGTTTCTTCGCCTTTGCTCATTTTCTCTTTTATTTCGGGGAATCTGCCGGCTTTATTGCCAAGCCGTTTAATGGCATCGTCTGTTATGGCCAAAGCTTCTTCTTTTTTACCCAACTTATATAGCAAATTAACGTAGGTAACTAAATACCAGTCCTTTTTTTCGGGCACGCCCACTTCCATGGTTTTTTTTGACCAGTTTAATGCCTGTTTCAGGCAGTTTTTATCATCCGTAAAAAGGAATATATCATTCGCATAACTGTTTATCTGGTCGGTGTGTTCAACATCGCCATATCGGCCCACAAAATCAGTAATCTGCGCGGTATACTTTTGCCAGTCTTTAGCATCGCGGTAATATTTTAGTTTGGATATAGCCAGAATCTCATCGGCCATATCCGGATATTGCGCATCAAGTTTTGCCTTAACATCATTCCAGTTTACATTTTTATTAAGGTCGCCGGTATAATAATACATCCCTCCTTTATTAACTTTAGCTCCATTTACACGTACCACAGGAAGCACCACCTCATCAAATGCAATATTTGCAATCAGTGCCCGACTACTGCCAAGCCCGTTCACTGCGTCAAATTCCTTGCTATGCTCCCGTACGACTTTAAAGCCCGGATCAGTTGACTTTGCTGTTGCCCTTGCTATAAACCTAAGATTATCTTTTGTCAACAGATCTTTTTGTGTTGCCAGGTAAACATTAATCACTTCAAGTACCTGGCTATTCCACATGCCCAGCGCGTTTATAAACGCTTTTAAAAACTCAGGCGAACGGTTACCATCCACATATTGCTTTTTAAGGGCTGCCAATTGTGTTTTAGGATCCAAAGCGGCCTTTGCTTCGTTTAAAAATGTATTGGCATCAGACCCACCGATAACTGTGTGCACCATAGAACCATCCGGAGTAAAGAAAAGATAAGTCGGATAGCCTTCTACCTTATATTCCTTCCCTATCTTCTTCACTTCTGCACGCCACCGTTTAGTATCGGCATCATCGTTCTTTGTTTCATCAAATTGCAGAGCTACGCTTATAAATTTATCATTAAAAAAATTTGCCACTTCGGGTTGCGGAAAAACATCATTGGCCATATCCTTACAGGGCACACACCAGGTAGTATAGCAATCAATAAAAATGTATTTGTTCTCCTGTTTAGCTTTTTGCTTTACCTGCGCCCAGGTTAAGTTATTTTGGAACTTAATTCCTTTATCCTGAGCGCCTGCTGTAAATAAAGTAAAACAGGTAAGTGTTATGGCAATGATAAATTTCATCGTGTATCAGACTTGTTATTGCACAAGCAATTTAATTAAGATGATTTAAATAACAAATTAAATTTGTTAAAAAATAACTTATACAGAATAATAAACCGTATCGAATAAAATTACAAGAGCCACAAAGAATAATATTTGTGGCTCTTGTAATTAGGTGCTTTATAGGTTTAAAACATGATCAGTATTTGTCCTTTTTCTACTTTATCACCGGGCTTTACTTTTATAGATTTAACGATAACATCCGCAGGAGATTTGATGATGTTTTCCATTTTCATGGCTTCCAATACCAATAAGTTTTCTCCTTTTTTTATTTCGGCGCCAGGTTCTGTAAATATTTTAAGCACCAGGCCGGGCATTGGCGCCTTAATTTCGCTGATGGTGGCTGCATTAAGATTGCTCAATCCCATTTTATCCAGCAGCAAATCAAACTGATCTTTAGCACTTACGGTGTAAACGGTGTTATTTACCTTTATTTCCGCTGTTTTAGTATCCTTATCAAAACTTACAACTTCGGCGGTATATGAGCCATTGTTATTGATGATATGATAAAGTAGCTCGTTCAACTGCTTTATATCAGCATTAACCACCTGATTATTTACCAATAAAGCATCCGCATTGCGGCTTACTTCAAAATCGTATTTTTTATTAACGTTTATTTTTAGCGTACTCATTTGGTAAATATATATTGAATTAAATTAGCGCCCATACGCAGGGCTTTAAGCCGGGTTTCCTGCGCGTCTCCGGCATAGGTGCCGTAATCTTCCCAACCATTACCCAGATCGCATTCGTAGGTATAAAAACAAACCAGCCTGCCTTTATATATCAGGCCGAAACCCTGCGCTCGTTTGCCATCATGCTCGTGTATCTTCGGTAAGCCGTTAGGAAAATTATATTTTTGGTGATAAATTGGGTGGTTAAGCGGTAGTTCCACAAAATCCAGCTCCGGGAAAACCTTTTTCATTTGCGGACGAATAAATTTGTCCAATCCATAATTATCATCAATATGCAAAAAACCGCCGCCCATTAAATATTTGCGCAGGTTAAGCGCTTCCTGATCGCTGAAGATCACGTTACCATGCCCCGTCATAAAAACAAAAGGATAATTGAATAATTCGGCGCTGCCAACATCAACCGTCTCCTCCTCGGGCTGAAAATTAGTTTTTAAATTATAGTTGCAAAACTTTATCAGATTAGGCAACGCCGTACGATCGCCGTACCAATCGCCGCCGCCATTGTATTTTAATCTGCCTATTTTGTAGGATGGTGCCGTAAAACTGCTTATGCCTAACAGCATTAAAAAGGCGACAAACATACAGGCAATTCTTTTCATAAGCGGTTTAAAAAATTCACCTCAAAACAGGCTACAAGCGCTGCCGTTTCGGTACGCAGGCGACTTTCACCTAAAGTTATGGGTTTATATTCGCTTTGCAAAGCTTCCTCAATTTCAGCAGGAGTAAAATCACCCTCGGGCCCTATTAAAATTAAATAACGGCTTTGCTTTTGTATAGATTGTGCCAATGCAGTTTTTTCGCCCTCATCACAATGAGCAATAAATTTTTGACCCGAAAAATCCTGCTTTAGTAATTTATTCAGCGATACTGGTTCATTCAAAAAGGGATGATAAGCTTTAATAGATTGTTTTATAGCCGCAGTAATTATTTTGTTAAGCCTGTCAAGCTTTACATCCTTACGTTCGGATCGCTGGCATATAATTGGGGTTATTTCATCAATGCCTATTTCGGTAGCTTTTTCTAAAAACCACTCCAGGCGCTCAATATTTTTGGTGGGCGCTACGGCGATGTGCAGGTAGTGGTTACGCTTGTTAAATTCAGCAGTAACCTCCATTATTTGCAATATGGTACGTTTAGGGTGAGCGTCGGTTATAACAGCCCGGTACAGGCCGCCCCTGCCGTCTACCAAAGTAACTTCATTACCAACGGTAAGCCTTAAAACGCGTATACAATGCTTGCTTTCTTCTTCGCTTAAAAAATATTGCGATAACGATGGATCAATATCCGGCGTATAAAAAAGCTGCATAGGCGTTCAGGGTTAGTCGGACTCTTCAGTCTCATCCTCGGTTTCCAGCAATTCCAGTTTTACCGATTCAATGTTCTGATCGGATTTTTTGAGGACAGTGATATTATATCCGTTGGCCTCCTTTTGCTCGCCCACATCAGGTATTTTACCAAATATATCCCCCATCCAGCCGGATACAGTATCAAAATCGCCATCCTCTGGCAAATCATGCGGGAGATGTTCGTTTACATCGTAAATAGGTGCAAGAGCGTTTACAATAAACTCCCGGTCATTTATACGTTCCACTATAGGTTTTTCCTCATCAAACTCATCTTGTATCTCCCCTACCAGTTCTTCTACGATGTCTTCCAATGTAACCATGCCTGCGGTACCGCCAAACTCGTCTGATACGATGGCGATTTGTATACGCTTAAGCTGCAACTCGGCCATCAGATCATTGATCTTTTTAGTTTCAGGAACAAAATACGGCTTACGCATAATATTACGCAGTACCACTTCCTCGTTATGTACAAGTAAAGGCAACACATCCTTGGCATGTACTATGCCTATTATTTTATCTATAACATCATCGTACACAGGCATGCGCGAGTAGCCTTCAGTTATTAATATCTCTAATAATTCCTCTTTTGTGGTCTCTACTTCTATACCGGAAATTTTTGTGCGGGGCACCATGATATTTTTTACCACACGCTCGTTAAAATCAAACACGTTCTGTATCAGTTCATGTTCGTTAAGATCAAGCGCGCCACTTTGCCTGCCTTGCTCCAGCAGGAACTGTAATTCTTCAGAACTATGGTGTGTTTCACCCCCTGCCAATGTGTTTATACCCAGCAGCCTTAAAATAAAATTGGCAAAACCATTAAGCAACCATATGAATGGCCTGAACACCACAAAGAAAAATCTTAGGGGCAATGATACGGCCATAACCGTACGTGCCGATTTTTGTATAGCTAATGATTTAGGGGCCAGTTCACCAAATACAATATGTAAAATAGTGATGGACGAGAAAGCCAATACGTGACTTGCGGTAATAAACCCCGGAGTAAGATTAATACCTAAGGCCATAAAAAGCTTAAGCATAATATTGGTGAGCACCTCTTCGCCCACCACACCCAATCCAAGGGATGCTATGGTAATTCCTAATTGTGTTGCGGCAAGGTAACCATCTAAATTTTGTAATATAACCCTGGCAACTTTAGCAACCCCGCTACCTGCTTTTGCTTTTATTTCTATTTGTGAGCCACGCACCCTTACCATAGCAAACTCAGCAGCTACAAAAAAACCATTGAGTAAAACCAAAAATATGGTCAGGAATATAAAAAAGATGTTTATTTCGACAGGTCCGGGGTCCATTAATTTTTATTTATGATTCGGGAAAGTTGACTTATAAAGTTCCAAACTTTCGGTGATTACTTTGTGTGCATACCTAACGCCAAGCAGATGTTCAATAGTCACATTTTTGCCTTCCAGCTTTTTATAATCTTTAAAAAAGCGTACAATTTCTGTCATTGCGTGTGGTGGTAATTCATTAAGATCGTTAATATAATTTACCGACATATCGTTTTTGGCTACCGCTATTATTTTGTCGTCCTGCTCACCATTATCAACCATGTGCATTACACCAACAACCTTTGCCTCGATAATAGACATAGGAAATACATCAATAGAACAAAGCACTAAAATGTCAAGAGGGTCATGATCGTCGCAATAGGTTTGCGGTATAAAACCATAGTTAGCCGGGTACATTACTGATGAGAACAAAACACGATCGAGTTTTAATAAACCCGAATTTTTATCAATTTCATATTTAGCCTTTGATCCTTTTGGTATTTCTATAATTGCATTTACTATTTCCGGTATATCTACTCCAGGAGAAACCTCGTGCCAGGGGTGTTGTGTGCTCATTTATGTTTATATGTATTTATTTACTTTCTTTTCGCTTTGTAATTCTTTTTCTAAAATAGGCTGCAATTAACGGAATGGTTGTAACAATTATCAGTCCAAGTACTATGTATTGCAGATAATCTTTCAATTGCGGAAAGCGTCTGCCCAAAAAATAACCCGCTAAAGTTAAAGTACTTACCCATGCAACACTACCTACAATATTGTATAATGTAAACTTTTTTATATCAACTTTAACAATTCCTGCAAATATAGGAGCAAATGTTCTAACTATCGGGAAAAATCTGCCTAAAATCAAAGCCATACCTCCGTATTTGGCGTAAAACTCTTCGGCTACTACAATATATCTCTTTTTAAAAAAGAAAGAATCGTTTCTTTTAAATAATACAGGTCCTGTGCGGTAGCCAAACCAATACCCTGCATAGTTACCCAATATACCTGCTGCTGTTATGGAAAGTACGAGCGTATAAATAGGTACATCTATTAATCCTGCGGCGCTTAACAGCCCTGTCAGGAACAATAAATAATCGCCGGGTAAAAAAAAACCGAAGAATAAACCAGTTTCAGCAAATACGACAATAAGTAACAGATAAAAGCCACCACTGCTTATGATAGCTTGCGCGTCTGTTAAGTTTTGAAGGTATTCCCAAAAATGTTCCATTAACTATATCCGTAAAACTACAAATATTAAATTAAATTGCAGTTAACGGGTATTATTAAATAAGTCCGGAGATAAAGGATGGATATATGCCAATAATAATGGTTGCCAGTGCCGAAAAACCTAATACAAATTTATAATAGGCTGGTACAATTACCACCGCACGTTCCTCATCGCGGAAATACATGGCTATAATTACCCTGAAATAATAGAATATGCTGATGATGGCATTCACCACTGCAATTATAACCAGCCATACTTTGTATTGAGACAGTGCCCCCGAAAACATATAGAATTTACCAATAAAACCGGCAGTTAATGGTATGCCCGCTAACGACAACATACTTATGGTAATTACAAATGCCAGGAACGGATTGCTTTTCGCTAATCCGTTAAAGCCCTCAAAATTATCGCTTCCAGTTTGTTGGCGTACCAGTATTAAAGCGCCAAAGGCTATAATAGAGGCAATGGAATATGCTGTTGCGTATACAAAAACCGAATTAGCTGACGCAGCGCCTAATGCCACGATAGCAAAAAGCAAGTATCCTGCATGTGATATACTGGAGAATGCCAGCATGCGTTTAAAGTTTTGCTGATATAATGCCGTTATATTACCTATAAACAAAGTTAGCACTGTAACGGCTAATAATACAGGAGTCCAAAAATCGGCGATAGTGATAAAGCAAGCCGAAAACAACCGCAGAAATGCCGCGAACCCAGCGGTTTTTACCACTGTTGACATAAAAGCCGTTATCAATGATGGCGCTCCCTCATAAACATCCGGCGTCCAGAAATGAAAGGGGGCCGCCCCTACCTTAAAGCACAAGCCTACAATGATAAGTAATACGCCTATATAAAAGATAGGGTCAATATTGCGCGGATAGGTCACTACAAAATCACGTATAGCATCCAGATCAAAAGATCCGGCTGAACCATAGATAAGGGTGATACCAAACAATAAAAAGCCTGTTGAAAAAGCGCCCATTAAAAAATACTTCAGCGCGGCTTCATTAGATGCAAAATCATTTTTACGAATGCCCGCCAAGATGTATAAACTAACCGACATGATCTCGATACCGATGAACAACATGGTTAAGTTATGGTACGACACCATTACAATAATACCCGCTAAAGAGAATAATATAATGGCATAATACTCCGCAACATGCTTACTTATCTTTTCGAAATATCCTTTTGATAGCAGCAGTATAAGCATAGTAGATATGATACTTACTACAGAAAAAGCTACAGAGAAGTTATTGAACAGCATCATGCCATGATAAATTGGCTGAGCATTACTGTTCCACTGCATTACCGCTGTTACTAAAGCCGCCAGCAAACCAATAAGTGTTACCGGCAGTAAGGCTTTTTGTGCTTTATATAAACCCAGGTACAAAAGCACTATGGGTAAAACAGATATAATTATTAATGTAGTCATGTTTATATATAAATCCTAAAAGCTAAACTTTAAATCCTAAACTTTAAATCCTAAACTCTAAAAACTAAATCCTAAATACTGAAATTATATATCTATGATTTATTTACTTTCATTTTTTCGATGATGGCACCAAATATTCTAGTTAACTCCGTTGCTTCCTGAAGCAAATTCATACGAGCATTTTCAATCCCTTCATCAACATCAATAAGTTTAAGCCATAACTGACTTTCCTTACTCTCTTTTCTGCAAATTTTTATCCTATGCGTATAATCATTCTGCTAAAACTTTCATTGGCCTCAATCAGATTAGCCGCAACCGAGCCGGATGAACGAATTAGCTGTTTATAGTATTCTATGTTATGTATCGATCTTTCTATCTTTTTTAAAAACTCTTTTATATTATTAGCAAAATCAAAAGTTCTTTCCTCTAAATGAAACTTTCTGGCCATTTTGCTATCTGCATCCATTCCGTTATTAATTTTGGATTTAGTTTTTAGTATTTAGAGTTTCAATATCAGAATTTACTATTTGCAAAATTTTGATTTACTGAACGTACCAGTTTAACTACTGATGCTTCTGATATATGTAAAATTGCCTGCGGATAAACACCTATCCCAATTATAAGCACGCATATAATTCCCAGCACCAGTTTCTCTGATGCGGTTATATCAGCAAATATGGCGGTTAACTGGTTGGTTTCTCCCTGCATCACATTTTTATACATGCGCAGCATATAAACCGCTCCAAAAATAATGGTTAAACCAGCCACAGCGGCAAACCATATATTGTAACTAAACACCCCTTTTAATAATAAAAACTCACCCACAAATCCGTTAGTAAGCGGCAGGGCAACAGTACCTAATACAATAATTAAAAACGCTATAGAAAAATTAGGAGCCACTTTGGCAATACCACCAAGCTGACTTATCTCACGGGTGTTTAAGCGCCTGCTGATAATGTCCCATATAAAAAACATACCCACCACGTTTATACCGTGGCTAAGCATCTGTATCATGGCGCCCTGTACTCCCTGGACCGACCAGGCAAATATACCTGCCGATATCAGGCCGACGTGCGCTATGGATGAATAGGCCACCAAACGTTTGCCATCTTTTTGATTGAACGCGATAAGCGAGGCATAAATAATACCTATTGTAGATAGAATTATAGCCAGGTTTTGCCATTGCAAAAAGCCCAGCGGAGCATTTGGTATTAGCCAGCGTATAACGCCATATATCCCCATTTTTAGCATAATACCCGATAGCAACATGGTACCTGCGGCAGGTGCCTCGGTATAGGTATCGGGTTGCCAGGTGTGGAAAGGGAAAAGCGGCATTTTTATAGCAAAGGCTAAAAAGAACGCCCAAAACACCCACGACTGATGCGCGGCATCTAATCCTGCATTATAAAACTCATGCAGATCATATAGTTTACCCGGAGTTTGCAGGTACAGATAGATGATACCTACAAGCATAAATAACGAGCCTGCGAATGTATAGATAAAGAATTTTATGGTAACACGTATACGATTTTGTCCGCCCCATAACGCGCAAATAAAATAGATGGGTATTAAAGCGGCTTCCCAACCTACATAAAATAAAAAGCCATCAAGCGCGGTAAATACCGTTAACAAACCCGCCTGCATAAACAGGATAAGTGCATAAAACGCTCGGGCGTTTTTATAGGTATGCTGATAAGTGGATAGTATAATAAGCGGAACCAAAATAGTGGTAAGCAATACCATTACCATACTTATACCATCGATGCCGGCGTTAAAATATATACCAAAATCCTGAATCCAGGGCAGATCGATAACATATTGGAAAGATGCATCGGGTACAAAACCTGAAAGGAAATAAAGCGCGATACCTAATTCCGCCACAGCGAAAAATAGCGCCGCATGCTTAGCTGTTTCATTCTTAAACAACAGCACTAAAAGGGCTGCCAAAATCGGTAAAAAAAGTAAAATACTAACCGTCATTTTATCTGATAAAAACGCTATCGTTTTATATTTTAAATATGCTGTACACTAATATGGCGATAATACCTATCACCATCATGAATATGTAAAAGCCCACGTTCCCTGTTTGCAGTAAACGCAAACCTTTGCTGGTTTCAATTGATCCTTTACCCAATCCGTTCACAAAACCATCAATGCCTGATAGTTCTATAACGCGGTAGAAAAATACCGATACAGCATCCAGCGGTTTGCGTATCAGCGTATCATATATTTCATCCACATAAAACTTGTGGTAGGATAGCTTTACCAGCTCCGGGCGTTCTTCGCCATCAGCTACTGGTACATGGTTATTTTTTACGTATTTAACATAGGCGTATATCAATGCTATTACCGCAAGCCCTACTGATATGCCCATTAACAGCCACTCCGTACTTGCCGCAGGATGATGTTCTAATAATAACTTGTTCGAACCTTCAAAAACGGGCGCTAAAAAATGCTCAAGTTCATGATGGCCTCCCATTAGCTCAGGTATACCTATAAAACCACCTATGGTTGACAGGATGGCTAACACAATAAGCGGGATGGTCATACTGGCAGGTGATTCATGTACATGATGTTCTTGTTCATGCGTTCCGCGGAATTTACCCCAAAAAGTAAGGTACATCATCCGGAACATATAAAAAGATGTTAACCCGGCTGTAATAACACCTATTACATAAAAGCTGGTGCTGATCTCGAAGGTATGTGCCAATATCTCGTCCTTAGAAAAGAAACCGGCAAACGGCGGAATGCCTGATATAGCCAGCGTACCAATGAGCATCGTCCAGAAGGTGATCTTGATCTTTCCTTTAAGGCCGCCCATTTTACGCATATCCTGCTCGCCACCCATAGCATGTATTACCGAACCTGCTCCAAGGAATAATAACGCTTTGAAGAAGGCATGGGTTAATACGTGGAAAAACGCACCTGTAAAGGCACCCATACCTAAACCCAAAAACATATACCCTAACTGCGATACGGTGGAGTAAGCCAATACCTTTTTTATATCCGTTTGTGATATGGCGATCAGGGCAGCAAAGGCAGCAGTAGCTAAACCTACAATAGCCACTACATGCATAGTAGTTGGCGCCAGTACAAATAAAATATTGGAACGTGCTATCATGTAAACACCTGCGGTAACCATTGTTGCCGCGTGTATAAGCGCTGAAACTGGCGTAGGACCCGCCATTGCATCGGGCAGCCAGGTAAATAAAGGCAACTGTGCCGATTTACCTACTGCACCTACAAACAATAAAAGAGTGATAAGCGTGAACGGCACTCCAGCAGCGCTTGCTGCTTTAGGAAAAATATCTGCAAAGGCAACGCTGTTAAAGCTGCTTGCCAATAAAAATATACCTAATAAAAAGCCAAGGTCACCAATACGATTCATGATGAAAGCCTTTTTGGCCGCATCGGCATAGCTTGGGTTGGTATACCAAAAGCCTATTAACAGGTAAGAGCATAAACCTACACCCTCCCAGCCAATAAACATAATAACGTAGTTTGAACCCATTACCAGCAGCAGCATAAAAAACACAAACAGATTTAAATAAGCGAAAAACTTACCAAAACCTTTATCATCGTGCATATAGCCTATGGAGTATAAATGGATAAGAAAACCAACGCCTGTAATGATGAGCAGCATGATGGAACTCAACTGATCTATCAGGAAGGAGAATGATATATTGAATGAACCAACACTTATCCAATTGAACAGGGTAACGTCTATTGAGGCACCTGTTGATCTGATCTGAAAGAAGGTGGCAAGGCTTATGCCAAATGCTGCTAATACCAGTAAACTGCCAATAGCACCTATAATATTTTTTGACAGTGAATTACGCCCAAGTCCGTTAATAACAAAACCGGCTAAGGGTAATACAGGAATAAGCCAAATGTAATTATCCATTTATATATCTAATATTTAAAGCTCTACCATTGCAAAGGATAGAAGTTTATTATTTTATTCGTTACGAATGATCATCTCAACCGGATAATCGAGTTTACCATTTCAACCTGTTCAGTACGTTAATATCTATTGAGTTGGTGTTACGGTATATCATTACAATGATGGCCAAACCCACAGCAACCTCCGCCGCGGCAAGTGCCATAATAAAAAAAACGAACACCTGGCCCGAAGCGTCTCCCCGATAAACCGAAAAAGCGGTTAGCAAAAGGTTTACCGAGTTAAGCATCAGCTCAACCGACATAAATATAACTATAGCATTACGGCGCAGTAAAACGCCCATTACCCCTATAGAAAAAATAATGGTGCTTAATAAAATGTAATGATTAAGCGGTACTGCTTGTATAGTATTGGTTAAACTTCCCATCAGATGGTTGCTTTAGTATCTTTTGTAGCCAGTAAAACAGCCCCTACCATTGCCGATAACAGCAATACGGAAGAAACCTCAAACGGCAGTAAAAACTCATTGAATAAAACTTTCCCCAGATTTTTAACCAGGCCCAGATCAGGGTTTTTAAGTACTACAGGCTGCGAAGTGCCTAACGATTTAAGCGACGCCACCAGTACAACCATTAATATGCCTGCTCCAAAAACAGCGGCCAGCTTTACCATAAAAGGTTTTACCGGTTCCGATTCTTTGTTCAGGTTGATGAGCATCAGCGTGTATAAAAACAACACCAATATTGCCCCCATATAAACTATAAAGTTTACAATGGCCAAAAACTGGGCATTCATTAATATATAGTGAATGGTAAAAGTAAAAAAGGTGAGTATAAGATATAATATACTATGCACCGGGTTTTTTGCAGAAATAACCAGTATAGAGAAGAAAATAGATAAAAACGCGATGAAGTAAAATGTACTCATGTTAATATTTTACAAAATACTTTTGCCAAAAGAGTTGGGCAAAGGTATAAAACTTCTGTTATTGATTTAAAGGTGCTTCTACTAATTTATCTTTCCCGTAAATAAAATCTTTTCGCAGGTAGTCCGAAGGAATAATATCACCATCAAGGTAAATAGCTTCTTTAGGGCAAGCCTCTTCACACAGGCCGCAAAATATGCAGCGCAGCATGTTTATTTCATATACAGCGGCGTACTTTTCTTCGCGATATAAATTCTCTTCGCCTTTTTGGCGTTCACCGGCGGTCATAGTAATGGCCTCTGCCGGGCATGATAAGGCGCACAATCCGCATGCCGTGCAACGCTCGCGCCCTTCTTCGTCGCGTTTTAGCGAATGCATCCCCCTGAAATTTTCAGAAAATTCTCTTTTTTCTTCGGGATATTTTATAGTTACCGGCTTTTTGAAAAAATGCTTCAGGGTAATTGACAGCCCCTTTACAATTGCCGGCAAGTAAGCCCGCTCCCAAAAATTGAGCGGTTTTACTTCTAATTGTTTACGTTTATTACTTAACGATTCCATTTAAACTTTGATCCTCTCTATTTTAATAAAGTAATAACAATTCCCGTCAATACAATATTAGCTATAGCCAGCGGTATCAACACTTTCCAGCCCAGATCCATCAACTGATCGTAGCGGAAACGCGGGATGGTCCAGCGTACCCACATAAAAAAGAAGATGAATGCGAATATTTTCATGAATAATACAAAAGTGCCAAACAACGGACCCCATACCGGGCCTAAAAGGTTACCCATAAAATCCATACCCGGATAGTTATAGCCGCCCCAGTACAGGGTAGCCATTACTGCCGATGAAATGAACATGTTAATATATTCGGCAAATAAGTAAAAGCCTAATTTCATGGACGAATACTCGGTATGGTAACCACCTACCAGTTCGGTTTCGCATTCAGGTAGATCAAACGG
Organism: Mucilaginibacter segetis; assembly: GCF_016522075.1. Classification (GTDB taxonomy): domain Bacteria; phylum Bacteroidota; class Bacteroidia; order Sphingobacteriales; family Sphingobacteriaceae; genus Mucilaginibacter; species Mucilaginibacter segetis. The sequence goes on from NZ_JAEHFW010000002.1 coordinate 296,203, forward strand.
GGTACGGTTAGTTTCGGCAAAAGCACAAACTATAAATAATAAAAAGCCTAACGGCTGATATAATACATTCCAATGCCAGCCGTGTTGTTGCTGGGCAATTTCGCCTAAGCTTAACGTACCGGTAACCATTAAAAGGGCAATGATAGATAGCCCCATGGATATTTCGTAACTGATGTTTTGTGAAGCAGCACGTATGGCGCCCAATAATGAGTATTTATTGTTAGATGCCCAACCGCCTATCATTACACCGTAAACGCCAAGAGATACCACGCCAAATATGTATAATATGCCCACATTAATATCGGTAACCTGCAGCGGAATTACACGGTCACCTATGGTTACGCTTTGCCCCCATGGAATAACCGCCGAGCCGATACAGGCCGTCATAATAGCTAAAGACGGACCTACAATAAACAAAAAGCCGGTTGCATTAGCCGGAATGATCTCTTCTTTCAGGAACATTTTAGCACCATCGGCCATCGGCTGCAAAATACCAAACGGGCCTGCACGGTTAGGCCCAACCCTGTCCTGAAAAAATGCCGCTATCTTACGCTCGGCATAGGTAGAGTACATGGCTATAACCAGGCTTATTAAAAAGATGACTATAATCAGTCCGAATTTTATGGCAATATCTGCTAATTCCATTACAGGCGTGTCTCCCTTTCAAATTGTTCTTTATTTGCTTCAATTAATACCGGATTGGTTTTTACTACCGGCGGTGGTTTAAGCTGACCATAATGATTTGAGCTGATAACCGATTTATGCGATACCTTACGCGGGCCTTCAATTACCCAGTCGCTGGTTTTCTTTTTATCAAAACGGCAGGTATTACATATAAATTCTTCTGCCTCTCCGTATTCATCTTTACGGGCGGTTACGCGTAACACATCTTCGCCTTTATACCAAAGGGTAACTTTACCACAGCATTTATCGCAATCGCGATGTGCCTCAACCGGTTTGGTGAACCAAACACGATTTTTAAAACGGAAAGTTTTATCGGTTAATGCACCAACAGGGCAAACGTCAATTACGTTGCCGCTAAAATCGTTATCAACAGCTTTAGTAATGTAGGTTGAAATTTCGGAATGATCACCGCGGTTTAATATACCATGTATACGATGATCCGTTATCTGATCGGCAACGTACACGCAACGATAGCATAATATACAGCGTGTCATGTGCAACTGTATCTTATCGCCAATATCTATTTTTTCAAAAGTACGGCGGTCAAACTCGTAACGTGTTTTGGCAGCACCATGCTCATAACCCAGATCCTGCAGATGGCATTCACCGGCCTGGTCGCAAACCGGGCAATCCAGCGGGTGGTTTATCAGCAACATCTCTACCACACCCCTGCGGGCTTCAATAACTTCCGGCGAAGTAATATTCTGTACTTCCATCCCGTCCATTACTGTTGTACGACAACTTGCCACCAATTTTGGCATCGGACGCGGGTCTTTTTCAGATCCCTTGCTTACCTTAACCAAACAGGTACGGCACTTACCGCCGCTACCCTGTAACTTGGAGTAATAGCACATAGCAGGCGGAACTATATCGCCACCTATCAGCCTTGCGGCATTAAGGATAGTAGTTCCCGGTTCTACTTCAATAGGAAATCCGTCTATAGTAACTTTCATTAAGTCAAAATTAAAAAATCAAAAGTCAAAACCTATCTAAAGGTGATAACCTTATTCCGCTGTTTCCAGTTTTGGTAACGGGTCAGCATAATTTGCCAATCCGTAATTTTTTGTTACTGCTTCACCAGCATTGGTTACATGCCACTCAAATTCATCCCTGAAATGACGTATAGCACTGGCTACAGGCCAGGCCGCTGCATCGCCCAACGGACAAATCGTATTCCCTTCAATTTTTTTAGAAACGTCAACCAGCAGGTCCATGTCGCTCATTTTACCGTGACCATACTCCAGCCGATGCAGTACCTTCTCCATCCATCCGGTACCCTCACGGCATGGCGAACATTGCCCGCAGCTTTCATGATGATAAAAACGGGCGAAGTTCCAGGTGTTACGCACAATACACTGATCTTCGTCATAAGCAATAAAACCACCTGAACCCATCATGGTTCCGCTAACAAATCCTCCGTCGGCTAATGATTCATAGCTCATTAAGCGAGCCTCGTTATTAATGGTTTTTAGTATTAAGTTAGCCGGAAGAATAGGAACGGATGAACCACCCGCTACAACTGCTTTTAAACGTTTGCCATTGGCAATTCCCTGGCAATAATCATCGCCGTATATAAATTCCTCTACCGGAACACCCAATTCAATTTCGTAAACTCCGGGTCGTTTTAAGTTACCACCTGCTGAAATAAGTTTGGTGCCTGTACTACGGCCTATACCTATTTTAGCATACTCTTCGCCGCCATCGTTAATAATAGGTACAACTGCCGCTATGGATTCTACATTGTTAACCACTGTAGGGCAGCCGTATAAACCGGCTATCGCCGGGAATGGTGGTTTTATCCGGGGGTTACCACGTTTACCTTCTAATGATTCTAACAAAGCGGTTTCTTCACCGCAAATGTAAGCGCCGCCACCAGGCTGCACGTAAAGTTCCAGATCGTATCCGGTGCCTAAAATATTTTTTCCTAAAAATCCGGCGTTCTTAGCTTCTGCAATGGCTTTTTCCAGTATGCGTATCTGCGGCATCATTTCGCCGCGTACATATATGTATGATGTTTTTGCACCCAGCGCATAGCTGGCTACTATCATCCCCTCAATTAAAAGGTGAGGGATATAGGTCATCAGGTAACGGTCTTTAAAAGTACCGGGTTCCGACTCATCCGCATTACAAACCAGGTAACGAGGCACGCCTTCGGGTTTAGCCAAAAAACCCCATTTCATGCCGGTAGGGAAACCCGCGCCACCACGGCCGCGCAACCCCGACTTCTTCACCTCTTCCACAACCTCATCGGGAGTAAGAGTTTTCAGCGCCTTTTCCACTGCTGCATAGCCGCCTTTAGAGCGATACACATCAAAGGTATTGATGCCGGGTACGTTTATATGTTCAAGTAAAAGTTTGCGTCCCATTACTAATATATTTTGCCGTTTAATTTATAAGCGGCTATATGATTTCTTATACAATTTGTAAGAATCAACACGGTTATAAAACCGATGATAAGGCTGTAACGATCTGGTATTTGCAGCAATAAATACAGGACTATGCCTATTACAAATGCTGCATCCCAGCTTATCAACCTGTATCTTACATTCATTAGTTATTTGCCTTTGCTTTTAAATCACCAATCAGCTTATCAACCGATTCGTTAGTTAAATTCTCGTAGAAAGTGTATTCCGGGCCTATTTGCAATACCGGACCATAGCCACATGCTGCAAGGCATTCCACACCGCGCCAGCTAAATAAACCATCGGGAGTAACTTCGCCTTCTTTAACGCCAAGTGTTTCTTCTATATGATCCATTATCTTATCGGCGCCAACTATTCCACACGGGCCTGTACGGCAAACCTCCAGCATGTATTTGCCCTGCGGCTTTAAAAAATACATGGTATAAAACGAGGCTACTTCATAAACCTCTATAGGCTGTATGTCCAGATATTCTGCAACTTTATCCATTGCAGGAGCGCTTACCCAGCCAAACTCAGCCTGTACCATGTGTAAAACCGGCAATAAAGCCGATTTTTGTTTCCCTTCGGGATAACGGCTCACTACGTCATCAAACTTGCTGATCAGTTCCGGTGAAAATTCTACCGGTGAATTATTATCCTGTACACTAAGCATCTAACTCTCCGGCTATAATGTTTAAACTACTCATGTTAATAATAGCATCTGATAATAACATACCCTGACTCATTGGCGCATACATTTGGTAATTAATAAAGCTCGGTCTGCGGAAATGCAAACGGTATGGCGAGCGCCCGCCATCATTAACCAGGTAAAAGCCCAGTTCGCCATTAGCACCCTCAACTGCGTGGTAAACCTCGGCAGTAGGTGTGTCCACCTCGCCCATCACAATTTTAAAATGATAGATCAAAGCTTCCATGTTATTATATACTTCCTCTTTAGGAGGCAAATAAAATTCAGGTACATCCGCGTGGAATATATCTGATGGTTCTTTTTCTAATTTAGCTAACGCCTGCTCTATAAGGCGTAAACTTTGCCACATTTCCTCGTTACGTACTAGAAAACGACTGTAAACATCACCATTGTCACCTACAGGCACTTCAAAATCAAAATCTTCGTAGGAAGAGTAAGGCTCCATTGCCCTTACATCATAATCAACGCCGGCAGCGCGTAATAACGGTCCGCTCCAACTGTAGCTTAATGCGGTTTCGGCGGTAACCGCCGCTACGCCCTTTGTACGGTCAACAAAGATACGGTTACGGTTAAACAGATTTTCAAACTCCTTTAATGCTGCCGGAAATTCCTTCAGGAACTTGCGCATCTTATTAAAGGCAATGGTATTAAAATTACGCTCAAAGCCGCCTATCCTGCCAATATTGGTGGTTAAGCGTGATCCGCATATTTCTTCATAGATCTCATATATCGCTTCGCGATACTCCATCATATACAAAAAGCCCGTAAAAGCGCCGGTATCTACACCCAATACACCGTTGCAGATGATGTGGTCGGAGATACGAGCAAGCTCCATAATAATTACCCGCAGGTAATCTACCCGTTTAGGGGTTTTTATATTAAGGAGTTTCTCTACCGTCATGTGCCAGCCCATATTGTTTATGGGGGATGAACAGTAGTTCATTCTATCGGTAAGTGGTGTTATCTGATAAAACGGCCGGTGTTCGGCAATTTTTTCAAACGCGCGGTGTATGTAACCAATTGTTGACACGCCGCTAACAATGCGTTCGCCATCCAACTGCAGCACATTCTGAAACACACCGTGCGTAGCGGGATGCGTAGGCCCCAGATTCAGGGTTGAATACTCGGTTTGCGGATCGTTATCAGTATATACGGGATGATTCTGCATTTTATATTATCTTCCGAAAAAGTAATCTTTTTTATCAATACGGTTAGGGTCTTCCAGCGGATATTCTTTCCTCATCGGGAAAACGGTCATGTCGTCAACATTCAATATACGCCGCAAATCGGGGTGACCATCGAAGATCACTCCAAAAAAGTCGTAGGTTTCGCGTTCCATCCAGTTAGCGCCATCCCACAAAACAGTAGCAGTAGGGATGTGCACATCCTCGGCAGGTAAAAATACCTTAACGCGTATGCGCGTATTTGTAGTAAGGCTATGCAGATGATAAATTACACCTATAGGCATCTCCTTTTCAGGATAATGAATAGCCGTAATATCTGTTAAAAATATGAATTGCAGCGCCGGATCTGTTTTTAAAAAGGTAAGCAGTTCGGTTATTTGCGCTCTGCCGGTTTCAACAGTAAGCAAGCCATAATCAGCACCCAAGACGTTTACCTGGCCTGGAAACTTATCGCCAATTTTTTTTAAAAGCTCGTCGTTTGCTATTTTACCCATTATTGAATTCCGTATTTAGCCATTAACTCCTGGTATTTAGGCTCTTCTCTGCGCCTTAAGGTTTCTGTTTGTACCAGTTTCTGAATTGCCATAAAACCATCTATGATAGCTTCGGGACGCGGAGGGCAGCCCGGCACATATACATCTACCGGTATAACCTCATCAATTCCTTGTAAAACAGAGTAGGTATCAAATATGCCACCGCTTGAAGCGCATGCACCCACCGCCATTACCCAGCGTGGCTCGGCCATTTGCAGGTAAACCTGCCTTAAAACCGGACCCATTTTTTTGGAGATGGTACCCATTACCATTAATAGATCGGCCTGACGAGGCGAAAAACTTAATCGCTCGGCGCCAAACCTGGAAAGGTCGTAATGTGAAGCCATGGTAGCCATAAATTCAATACCGCAGCATGATGTAGCGAACGGCAATGGCCATAATGAATGCGAGCGCGCCAATCCTATTGCCTTATCAAGCGATGTGGCAAAAAAACCCGACCCTTCTACACCCGCGGGGGCTTCAACTATTTGAATATCACTCATTGAATTTTTTATCAAATAAACTTAACCCATCAGCTCTGCTGATGCGCAAATTTACAATTAATACATTGTAACTTATACACCTATGCTTCCTGTTAAGTATTTAGAACTAATCTAAACTAATCCCAATCGAGGGCACCCTTTTTTATGATGTAGATAAAACCCAGTAGCAAGGTACCTATAAAAATGAACATCTCTATCATGCCATCCTTACCCAGATCGCGAAAGTTTACTGCCCAGGGATACATAAATATTACCTCCACATCAAATAATACAAACAATATGGCCACCAAAAAATATTTGATAGACATAGGCGTACGGGCATTACCAATTACCTCGATGCCAGATTCAAAAGGAGTTAACTTATCGCCGGTTACCCGCTTGGGGCCAATTTTGTGTGTTACAAACATGGTTGTTATCACAAAACCTAATGCAACCAGCATTTGAAATATGATAGGTAAATAGTTTACCGGTAAACTTTGTAGTTCCATATATAAGTACAAATATACGAATGCGTATAAAATATATAAGGCCTCTTTTGTAAGAGGCCTTATATATCATATTTAATTATTTGCTTTTGCCTGCGGCAGCCTTACGGTCAAAATAGTATTGAGCACGTTTGTTGGTCGGGTCGGCTTCTCTGGCTTTAGTGTAAGCCTCCAATGCTTTCGCATCATCTTTTTCTATAAGCTCATAAATTCCACCCATGTATGCGTAGGCTTCAGCTAAATTCCTCTTATCATATTCTGAAGGGTTAGGCTTAGCTGATATAAGCTCAATATATTGTTCATAATACGGCCTTGCCAATCCTTTGATGTTATTACGGTCGGTCTCTTTATACTCAGCCACACGAGCCTGATATATAGTAACCGCCGGAATAGGTTTGGCTACCTTACTTTGAATATGTGCAAATGCGGAATCGGCTTTAGTTAGCAATGTTGAATCAGGAGTAGGTTTTGGTGTTGCTTTACTAAAGTACTGATCTTCATAAGCAAAATAGTAGCTACGACCTTCTGCCAGGTAATCATTTAACGTAGCATTTTTAGATTTTTCTACGTAATTACTATAGGCATCCCCGGCTTTCTCATACTTTTTCTGATCGTAATAAGTTTTACCTATTTCCTGGAAAACATCAGCCTGAGTGCTATCCATCTGGTAAGCTTTTCTTAAAGCTAATATACCAAGGGAATCTTTATTAGTTTTAATCTCTAAACGGCCCAAATATAAATAGTCGCGTGCTATAATACGTTTCGGGTCAGCTTTGCTTAACCAGGTATTTATAGCATTTAACCCGGCAGGGTAATCACCATTCTCATATCCGGCATAAGCCAAATAACGATATGCTCTTAAGTTACCGTTCGCTGTTTTTGACAGATCGGTTGCCACTTGCTGTAACGTTTTAAAATCACCGCTTTGTATAAGGAAATCCGCATAACGCATCTCTGACTCAACAGACATATCTGTTAAAGACAAATATTTACGGTAATGATCGGTACCTTCCTTTATTTTTTCTGAAGCCATTTTAGGATCGGTATTAGCCCATCTTACATCGGTTTCAGCCCATTCGCGGTAAGCAGGCCCGTAATTAGGGTCTATTTCCAACGCTTGCTTAAATTGGGTTTCTGAATCCTGAAAGTTATCGGCATATTTCCATAATACACCGGTAGCTACCTTAGCTGCAGGCAATTTAGGATCAATGTTTAACGCGGCTAAATAAGCTTCGTATGCTTCTGTATTTTTTAACTGAGAACGGTAAGCATCGCCAAGGGTAAGATAAAGTCCAGTGCTTTTATCGCTGTTTTTCACTTCCTTAGCTTTATTTAATACCGCAATAGCAGCATTTGCATCTGCTGCAGGTATCTTACCATCCACAGGCGAAAGCAAATATCCCTTAGCTATATAAATATAAGGTTCTACATCCTTTTTAGCCAGATCCATCGCTTTATTAAAATCAGTATTAGCTGTTGCTTTATCTTTATCAATTAAAGCAACAACACCTAAGCCGGCGTAGTTAAGGGCTGATTTTTCTTCAACTGCTATTCCCTTATTAAATTGCATTTTGGCTGAATCCGGGTAATCTTGCAGTATATATACCCAACCCAGATAAAAAAAGTTTTCATCCTTGTTAGACTGGGTTGTAGTCAAATTTTTAAGCATTGACTTGGCTTTCTGGTATTGTTCAGCATCAATTGCTTTTTTGGCGTCGTCCAAACTTTGCGCAAAAACTGATGAACCCAAAAATAGCAGCATCAATACTATCTTACTTGTTTTACTGATCATTTTCATCTTAGTTAGTGTGTGTTTATTCTTTAGTATTATGTATAATGTTTATCTCTCTTCCGGGTATTGAATCAGGCAATAAACCCGATTTTAATATTATCCGTTGTCCTCGTTCGCTGGCTAAAAATGAAGCAAACCCTGCTCCTAAGCCTTTTTTACCACTGCAGTCAATAATATATAACGACCTGCTAAGCGGGTATGTATGTAAGACAAGCGTAGTTTGCGAAGGTTTAGTGTACCCCAGTGCAGCCTTTGCCACCGTACGGTCATCCTTTACTCCCATTATCTTTACCTTATCTACTGCATCCGCATAATCTTTATCCGGATCATTCAGCCAGCTAAACCCGGTAATACCTATGGCATTATCGTGTTCGCTTACATACTTTATAACAGCCTTGTTCGATTGTAAGGCGTAAATATTTTTTTGCTCAAATTCTTTATTGCCTGATAATTGCTTCAAATATCTTACCAAACTTGAATTAGGATTATCAAACACTATATTTTTGTCAGTCCTAATAGTGCCGTTAAGCATTCTTTTTATTTCGCTAACGGTTATAGTTGTATCATTTGATGATTTATTTACAATCAATGCTATGGCATCAATGGCAAATTTGTTTACATCAGGCGGCAAAGTTCGCCTTATTAAAACATTAGTCTCTGCGGTGTCAAGCTCTCTTGATAGTATAGCTACCCTTACACTGTCGTTCAGCAGCATACTAATAACCCTTGATTCAGGCATGAATTTAATTTCAGGATGAGCGTCGGGGTACAATGCCTCAAATATATATTCTTCTTCCCCAACAATAGGAGAAAATGATTCATCGGCAGCAAACACCTGGGTTCCTGAGGTAAAGCCATCCTTTATTGTAACGGTTTTTTTTGTTCCCTGATCGCAGCTCTGAAACAAAACCAATACGATAAAACCGGATATAATACCAGCAAAACTAACCTTCATCTACCGGTTCCTTTCTTAACAAACGCGAAAAGCGTAAAACTGCATATATAATTATTACCGAACCGAATATGGTTCTTTGGGAATGTGATAAATTCAACGGAAACTTATCCCAAAAAATTATCATCAAACCTAAAACACAAAATCCGACAAATGCGGTAACTCCTATAATAAACAAAAACCGCCTTTTGGGCGATTTTTGTTTATTGTTATTATTTGTTAACATTCTCTCTTTACTGATCTGAAAGCGAAAACGATACCGGAACGCTGTATTGTACACGTACCGGACGACCGTTTTGTATACCCGGCGACCATCTTGGAGAATTTTTAAGGGCACGGACTGCTTCTTCGTCGCAACCGCTACCAATTCCACGTATAACCTTAATATCAGTTAACGATCCGTCGCGCTCAACCACAAACTGTAGTATTACACGGCCCTGTACGTTATTCTCTCTTGCTATTGCAGGATACCGTATAGCTTTACCTAAATATTTATAAAAACCAGCATCGCCTCCGGGGAAGCTTGGTTGTTTCTCAACAGCGGTAAAAATCTTATTAGGATCGGCTTCCACCACTTGTTTTATATCAGAGTTACCTACAGGCTCATCAATTCTGATATCAGCATTAGGGTCGCCTTTCTGATCTTTAGGACCAGGGTCAGCAACTTCCAATTCCTTAACCGTTGGCGGATCTTTTTCACGCACTTCGTTATCCGGTTTAACTACCGGAGGCGGAAAACGCACCTGATCAACCTTTGGTTTTGGCGGTTCCGGTGGTGGTGGTGGTGGTTTCTTAATTTCATCTACAGGAGGCGGAGGTAATACCACTTCGGTTACCTTCACCTTTTCAGCAGCCTTGGGGATAAATCCCTCTATTTTATTGATAATTGTTTTTAAGGATATCAAAAACACAAATACTACAACCCCAACTAAAAGCGCACGATTAGTGTTTCGTGAGTTAAGTTTTCTTAATTGGTATGCACCATAGTTTTTATTACGTCCGCTAAAAACAACGTCAATCCACTCCTGATTTAATATGTCTAATTTTGATCCAAACATTTTTCAGTGATTAAATAACGTTAATTAATTGTACAAATTTTCACGTTTCAGCAGCTCAATCTCTTGCGGAGTAATATCTACAATCGCATATGATTCTACCTTAGTGATATTCATTTCATCCAAAGCGTCAACAACATTCTTATAAACTGCCTTGTCGCTCGGTTTTATAAGCACGATCATGAACTTGCCATAACTTTGCTGTATTTCCTTGCCTTTTTCGACAAGGAGTTTCCGCAGGTCATCTTTGCCATAACCAATAACCTCAGGTTGAGATTTTCCGGGCTCACCCTGGTACCATTCCAACTTATTATCACTACCCAAAAGCAGTGTTAATGATCTGGAAGCAGCTACATCTAATTGGTCCTTTGTTTTCTCATCCTTAGCCGGCATGGTTACATCCATAGCCTTTGGTTTTGATAAAGTGGTGGTTAGCATAAAGAATGTGATCAGTAAGAAAGCCAAATCAACCATGGCTGTAAGATCCACACGTGTTGATACTTTTTTACTTCTTACCTTCCCGCCTTTACTCCCCCCACCGGAGGAGGTATCTAATTCTGCCATGATATTACTTTTTAGGTGCCTCTCTGATAGTAGTTATTAAACTAAACTTATTAGCCTTCTGATTTTGCAGAACGCCAATTACTTTCTTGATTGTTGGGTACTCTTCCTTATTATCTCCTTTTATAGATATCCTCAGCGACTTATTATGTAATGAAGCATCTGCTTTGCGTGCTTCCAGTATCCAGTCGGACAATTCATTATTGGCAGTTGTATCAACTGGAATGCCCGGTTGTTTATACTCCTTACGCTGATCAACATCCAGATCAAGGAAGCCCTTAAGACCTTTCATCGGAACACCAAATATTGGCAACGCTGAAAATAATTCCTGCTCTTGCTGTGAAAATTTGATGCCGTATTTATCGCCCATTTGTATAAGCGTTTGCTTACGCACATCGTTTCCATCAACCGAAACAAACACCTTGCCCTGACCAATGGTCAGCAACAAAACATTGTCTTCAGGCAACAATACTTCTACCGAAGAAGCGGGTATATCTACCGGCACAGGATCTTCTGTACGCGGCTTTGCGGTTAATATAAAGAAAGTAAGCAACAGGAAAGCAACATCACACATAGCCGTCATGTCTATGGATGTACTTTTTCTTTTTACTTTTGCTCTTGACATGTTGTAAATTTAAACAATTATAATGTAAAGTTCCAAATTTTCCAAATTATATTTTGTTATAACGAAAAATCCGTACTATTATTGTGACCCTTGATTATGCTCTGTGCTTATGTGAAGCAGAGAATGTTTGCACAATGCTAAAGCCTGTTTCGTCAATCGCGTAAGTCAGTTTGTCAATTTTTGAAGTAAACAAGTTGTACATTACAATTGAGATAGCCGAAGTACCGATACCTAAAGCGGTATTTACAAGTGCCTCAGAGATCGCTGTGGATAATGCCGACTGGTTAGGAGCACCTGATGCTGCCAGGGCACCGAAGGCCTTGATCATACCGATTACCGTACCTAACAAACCGGTTAATGTACCAATTGATACCAAGGTAGCGATAATAGTAAGGTTTTGCTCTAACATAGGCATTTCCAAAGCGGTTGCTTCCTCAATGTCTTTTTGAATTGCCAAAGTTTTTTGGTCGATATCCATTGTAGTATCAACTTCCATTTCTTTGTATTTCTTTAAACCTGATTTGATAACGTTAGCTACCGAACCTTTTTGTTTGTCGCACTCAGCGCTTGCAGCGTCAATGTTGCCCGCATTTAAAAAGCTTTGTATCTTTCTTACGAAGGCATCAACATTACCTGTTCCTGATGCTTTTCCGATAACTAAAAACCTTTCAATTGAGAATACGATAACCATTAACAGGTATGACATGATGATAGGTACGATTACCCCACCCTTATGTACGGTACCAAATAAGTCTGTTGGTTCACCGTCTACAGGATCGCCGCCTTTGTAGTGGCTTGGGTCGCCTAGTATAAAGATGAATATACAAATTGCCACTGCTATACAAATAGGTATGGTCAAAGTTGCAAATGCGCCCGATGCACTTGAGCTTTCTTTTTTAACAGGGGTAGTTGGTTTTGTTGGTGCGTTTGCCATTACTTTTTAGTTTTTAATTTTCGTTTTGTTTATAATATTAGTTAATAAAAATGTGTGCGCTTTTTTTGCGAATAACAAAAATAGAATTTAAATGAATTAAAAAAATATTTTATGCAATTCTTTATAATAATTTAATAATTAAAGTACTAATTTTTTTGATTAGTGCAATACATAACGTTTCTAAACAAAAAAATTGTCTTTTCGACAGACAATTTTTTTACAATAAAACTCAAATTTTTTAATAATAGCAAGCCTTAGCTAATAAAAAGTATGTAACTAAACTGATATAATAGCCTCATTTTATGCAATAATGGCGGGTTGGGGTCCAGCCTTTGTTATTTCGGGACTGCACAAGCTGCTGTATTTTTCAAAGTTTTTTACAAATGCATTGGCCAGTGCATTTGCTTTATCATCATAGTTTTCGTGAACTGGCCATATATTTTGCGGATCCAGTATATCGTCAGTCACATTTGGACAGGTAACCGGCATCATCAGGTTAAATACCGGGTGATGCTTAAAATCTACATTTTCAAGTTCTCCGTTCAGTGCGGCAGTTATCATAGCACGAGTATCCGAAAGTTTGATACGGCTGCCTTTACCATAAGGGCCACCTGTCCAACCGGTGTTAACTAACCAAACATTTACCTGGTGTTCTTTAATTTTTTTACCTAACAACCGGGCATACACTACCGGGTGCAATGGCAGAAAGGCTTCTCCGAAACATGCAGAAAAGGTAGCTTTTGGCTCATCTGCTCCTGTTTCGGTACCGGCTATCTTAGCGGTATAACCAGATATAAAATGATACATGGCCTGTTCAGGCGTAAGTTTTGCTATTGGCGGCAATACCCCAAATGCATCGGCTGTTAAAAAGAATATGTTTTTAGGTGTTGTTCCTATTGATGGCTTTACCGCGTTGCTTACATTATATAAAGGGTATGCTACACGGGTGTTCTCGGTTTTATCAATATTCGCGAAATTAACCCGTCGTGTACCTTCAATAAAATTTACGTTTTCAAATAAAGCGCCATACTGTATGGCTTTAAAAATCTGAGGTTCTTTTTGGGCGGTAAGGCCGGCACATTTTGCGTAGCAGCCACCCTCGAAGTTGAATATGGTGTAATCGCTCCATCCGTGCTCGTCATCTCCTATCAGGTTGCGGTGCGGATCGGCCGAGAGCGTGGTTTTACCCGTTCCGGAAAGGCCGAAAAAGATAGCGGTATCTCCACTTTCTCCGGTATTTGCCGAACAATGCATAGAAAGCACCTTTTTTTGATGAGGCAGTATAAAGTTAAGCACCGAGAATATGGCTTTCTTAATTTCGCCGGTATAGCCAGTACCCCCAATAAGTATTATTTTTTTACTGAAGCTGATAACGGTAAAATTTTTTTGACGGGTGCCATCCTGCTCTGCATCGGCGGCGAAGCCGGGGGCGGCAATAATTGTCCATTCCGGTTTAGCTGCGGCATTTATAAGTTGTGGTCGTAAAAATAAATGATGTGCAAACAGATTTTGGTAAGCGGTCTCAGTAATTACACGGATATCAATATGATATTTTTCGTTAGCACAGGCGCTGGCATCGCGTACAAATACTTCGCGACCTGTTAAATAAACAGATACCTTATTATATAAAGCATCAAATTTATCCGGACTGAATTTAATATTTACATCGCCCCACCAAACATTATCACGAGTGATATCATCCTCCACAATAAATCTGTCTTTTGGTGAACGCCCTGTAAATTCACCGGTATCAATGGCAAGTGCACCGGCTTCCGTTAATACCCCTTCGCTTTTTTTTATGGCAGCTTCTATTAATTGTGCCGGATTCAACTGGTAGTGAATACTTAAATTATCCGGCATGCCCAAATACCCCAGATCGGGTATCTGATAACTATGTTTGTTCATTAAAGGTAATACAATTGGTTGGGGCAAACTTACCTTTTTATAAAACTATTTTACAACTTTTTTGCGCAATTTTTTACATAATGTAAATTTTACACACCATTTAAATAGTTGACTATCAATAGTATACTATACCATTAAATTTTACACCTAATACACTAACCTCCGGCTTTTTTGGCCTTGTAATTATCGGCCTGTAACAAAGTGAGCACCTTGTCTCTAAAATCGCCCTGTATCAATATTTCACCCTCTTTAACAGAGCCGCCAACACCGCATTTTGTCTTCAGTTTTTTGCCGATAGCTTCCAGGTCTGCAGTAGCGCCAATGAATCCACTTATACGGGTTACCAGCTTGCTCCCACCCTTACGGTCGAGGTATATTTTAAGATTTTGCTGTTGTGGCGGTAACGTTTGCTGCTCCTCCCCAGTTTCTTCCTGATATTCAAAATCCGGATCGGTAGAGTACATAATGCCAGTAAATTTCTTTTTTACCATAACTATTTGTTTTTATAGGAAACGCCTACAATTACTTTTAGTGTTGCGGGCACAATATCAATCTTCAGGTTTGTACCTGCAACCTGCGGCTCGCCGTCTAAATGTATAGCGCCATCCGCTTTGCGGCTAACTTCAATATGCTTGCCTTGTATGATCTCAACATACGAGGTTTTATTGGCCGTTTTGGTGATCATACGCAGGCCCATCTCCGGGAAACGATATAGCGGAAAAGGCTTAATGATACATACATCCAGTAAACCGTCCTGAACGGATGCCTCCGGCGAAATATGCGCATTGTTGCCATACTGTGAGGAATTGGCAAAGCTCAGCATAAAGGCTTCACGCTCGTAAGGCTTACCATCTATCAGTAGTTGATACGTTTGGGCTTTATAACTTGCAATTTCCTGTATTGATGATTTAAGATAATTATAAAAGCCACGTGTTTTACTGCCCTGGGCAAAAACATGGCTGATGTGCGCATCAAACCCCATACCGGCCATATTAAAAAACCACTGATCATTCATTTTTGCGGCATCAATAGTGATGGTACGCCCGGCATTAAATGTTTTAAATGCACCTTCCACATTCATGGGGATGTTTAAAAAACGTGACAAGCCATTGCCTGATCCATAAGGGATTATGCCCAATACGGTATCGGTACCTGCAATAGCCGAGGCTATTTCATTAATGGTTCCATCGCCGCCAACCGCTACAATGATATCATACTCATCCGCCGCTGCCTTAGCCAGCGAGCGGGCGTGTAATACGCCCGAAGTAAATTCTACGTCGGTTTCAAAAGCTGACGGATCAACATATTTTTGTATAAGCTCCGGCACTTCATCTTTCTTCTTCCCTCCCGATACCGGGTTAATAATAAATAACGCTTTCCTTTTCAACTATATAGGGTTTCAGCCGCCAAAAGTAAATGTATTTTCCGCTTTGTGAAAAATTGTTTTATTTTTGCCACCCGAAAGTGGACTGATTTTACTGCCCGGCATAGTTCCGGAAAGGATTGCAACCACGTAAAAAAGTGCTAACCCCGCCCCTTTTACAACGTTCAAAAAAATCCATATCTTTCGGTTTAACGTTTATTAAAAAAACAATATGCCATATTTATTCACCTCGGAATCGGTATCTGAAGGGCACCCGGACAAGGTAGCCGACCAGATATCTGACGCATTGATCGATAATTTTTTAGCTTTTGATCCGGAGTCAAAAGTTGCCTGCGAAACTTTAGTGACTACCGGGCAGGTAATATTAGCCGGGGAGGTAAAATCCAAAGCCTATTTAGATGTACAAAAAATCGCACGCGAGGTGATCAATAAAATTGGTTATACCAAAGGCGACTATATGTTCGACGGCAGCTCATGCGGGGTACTATCGGCCATACACGAGCAATCACCGGATATTAACCAGGGTATTGACCGTACTGCTAAAGAGGAACAGGGCGCCGGCGACCAGGGTATGATGTTTGGTTATGCTACCAGCGAAACTGCTAACTATATGCCTCTGGCACTGGATATTGCTCATGCTTTATTAATTGAACTGGCTGCCATCCGTCGCGAGAATACCGACATCCAATATCTACGCCCTGATGCGAAATCACAGGTAACACTGGAGTATGATGATAACAACACGCCTATCAGGATTGATGCTATCGTAATATCAACCCAGCATGATGATTTTGACGAAGAGAAAGCGATGCTGGAAAAAATCAGCAAGGATATCATCAGCATATTAATACCGCGGGTTAAAGCAAAATACCCAAAATACGCTCACTTTTTTAACGACGAAATTAAATATCACATTAACCCCACCGGTAAATTTGTTATAGGAGGGCCACATGGTGATACCGGCTTAACCGGCCGTAAGATCATTGTAGATACCTATGGTGGTAAGGGAGCACATGGTGGTGGTGCTTTTTCGGGGAAAGACCCTTCAAAGGTTGACCGTTCCGCGGCTTACGCCACACGCCATATTGCAAAAAACCTGGTTGCAGCCGGTGTTTGTTCCGAAGTTTTGGTGCAGGTATCCTACGCTATTGGCGTTGCTAAACCAATGGGTATATATGTTAACACTTACGGAACAAGCAAACTTGGTTTAAGCGATGGCGATATAGCTAAAAAGGTAGAGGCGATATTTGACATGACCCCTTACGCTATTGAAACCCGTTTTAAACTGCGCAATCCTATTTACAGTGAAACTGCTGCTTACGGGCACTTTGGTAAACCAAGCCAAACGGTTACCAAAACTTTTACCAGTCCGGACGGGCAAACTACTACAACAGAAGTAGAATTATTTACCTGGGAAAAACTGGATTATGTAGATAAGGTAAAAAGCGCCTTCGGTTTATAATTTATAGTACATTATATAATACATACAAAAGCGGCTTGTTAACAAACCGCTTTTTTTGTTGCCCGCTTTTTTGGCGCAGCAATACGGGTGTGGTAATATTTTTTGGCCTTACTAATACTGCCACAGGTTTCGGTACAGCACCACTTACGGTGACCTTTGGCGCTGGTATCTAAAAACAACCATCCGCAGCCGGGGCATTCTTTTAGCAGTTTTAGCTTATCGGATTGCAGCAGATCATACGCCGATTTAATGATCATCCAAAACTGCCGCTCAAATTCAGCTTCGGGGTTGTTCCAGGCCAAGCGGATCCCTGCCTTATCAGATACAAAGTAAGTTTGTGTTAACGCCTCCTTTACCCATGCATTAAATTGCTGCATTACCCTTTCAGCAACAGGCTTACCTTTTGCCAGTAAGGAGAAAAGCCTGTATAACATTTCACGGGCATCAATTATTCGTTTATAACAACACTTTACGGTTCCGGCGTAGCAGTATTCGTTTAGTTTTGTTTCGCGCAGTTCGTTGTAGGTAAGCAGCTCCATTTCGTAACACCATATCAAATATTCCGAATAATCTCTTAAATATTCTGTGGGCATTTCCTTTTTTCTGGTTTGCACGGTATTAATAAAATCCAAGCACAAAAAACCGCCGATGCGTGGCAGATTCTGAATATTTACTTTTTTTCTCATATAATTATTAGTGAATTTTTTACGTATAGAGGCCACTTATGCAGTAATAAAATTTTTACTTTTACTATTGCAGGGCGTTTTAGCGGTAATAAAAAAATCCTGTTTTTTTTTTAAAATGACATCAAAAAATACTGCGCCGCGTTGGCTGATCGTCTTCGCTTTTTTTAATATTTATATAATATGGGGATCTACCTATCTGGCGGTAGCCTATGGGTTAAAAGGTTTCCCCCCATTTATTTTAGTTGGCCTTCGCTACTTTTTTGCCGGTATAATTATACTGGCTTGGTGTTTGTTAAAGGGTGAAAAACTCCCTGCTAAAAAATTTATTTATAAGCATGCACTAAGCGGCTCGTTAATGCTGGTAGGCGGTACCGGCATGATAGCCTGGGCCGAACAATATATCAGCTCTGGGCAGGCGGCAGTTTTAATAGCTACCGAACCATTAATGTTTTTATTGATCGATCGTAAACGTTGGTCGGAATATTTTTCAAACAAGTATATTCTTAGCGGGCTGCTTATAGGGTTTACAGGTATATT
The DNA here is from genome assembly GCF_016522075.1 of Mucilaginibacter segetis. GTDB lineage: Bacteria > Bacteroidota > Bacteroidia > Sphingobacteriales > Sphingobacteriaceae > Mucilaginibacter > Mucilaginibacter segetis. Next base: position 314,596 of record NZ_JAEHFW010000002.1, read on the forward strand.
TTTGTTTTTAAAACTTGGCGTTGCAAGCACGACCACCTCGCCAATGGCAACACTTGCCGCTGTTATTACCTTATTAAGTGCCGTTTTATGGGTTTTAGGATCGTTAATTACTAAAGAAAGCAAGGGCAGAAGTTCATCAGTGATGAATGCCGGAGTACAATTGCTGGCCGCGGCCGCAGTGTGTGGCATTATCGCTTTATGTAAAGGCGAATATACAGAATTTTCTTTAAAAAACATTGGGCTTGACGCCTGGGGCGGGCTTGTTTTTTTAATTGTTATGGGGTCGCTGGTGGCTTATATCTCTTTTGTATGGCTAATTAGTATAAAACCACCCGCCATTGTAAGTACGCATACCTATGTAAATCCGGTGGTGGCGGTTGTGCTTGGCTGGCTGCTGATGCATGAAAATGTAAACCGGGCCCAGGTCATCAGCCTTTTTATTATTTTATTAGGCATACTATTGGTAAACATTCCGGGTTACCGGAGCCGTAAAAAGGCAGTAGCATAAAAAGACCGCTTATAGCGGCCCTTTAAAAAAACTGACACTGCTTTATTTATTGCCAGCCCGTCATTTCATCCAGCGTGAACACATTACCCGCGTTATATAACCCGGATATAGCCGAATTTGAATTTTGTTGTTGCGTAAGCTCGGCCCAACCCAGTAAATATACCCACCTTGGCTGTGAAGCCAGTAAGCTTGACGTAGGCAGCGTACCGCATTCGCCAATGGCTATAGGTTTGCTGCCCGCTTTATTCAGTAAAAGGTTATATTTTGTGGTGGTAAACCCGGTGCCATCGCTGCCGTAATTATCCAGCGCCAGTACATCCCAGTATGATGAACCCGGATCGTAACTATTCAGATCACTTGATAAGCTGCCGAAATCCTGCAGGTTCCAAACCCATATCAGGTTGGTTAATCCTTTGGTATTTACCAGATAGTCATGCGTTATTTGATACAATTTGGCGGTACCGTTTGGCCCCGGGCGCCCTGCCCACCAAAAAACGCCCTGGTTCATTTCATGAAACGGGCGGAATAATACCTCTACCCCGTTATTTTTCAGGTCCTGCAAATAAGTAGCAATCAGGTCGAGCCTTGCTTTCCAGTTATTATTCAGCGTTGTTCCATTGGTAATCAGTTCGTTCCATTGACTATCGCTTAAATGGCTTTTTACACCACCGTCCCACTGGCAGGGCTCAGCCTGTGTTGGCGGGCAGGCATGAAACATTAAGGCAATGAGCGCCCCGCTGTTCCACCGGGTTTTAGCAGTACTGGTAACCAGACTGCGCCATTGGGCCATAGTTGATGTTCCCTGAAACGGCTGAAACGAAAAATCTTCGCCCCATAACCCCGGATATTTATTGGAGATATCTTTCATAGGTTGCCAGTATTGCATTCCCTGTTGGCCTGCCACCGTTTTTTGCCCGGAGATGCTATATAAATAATTCAGGCTTTTGAACGACAGCGGTCCCGGCACCACCTGGTACGTAAAGTACTCCCAATCAGAAGCCGTGGCACGGTTACAGGTTACGGCCTGTGTGCCATTTTCGCTGGATATGTATTTACCGTTATTACCCCGAAGACTTATTTTTCCGTTGCCGCTCTCCACCCAGTCAAACATTTCCCAGGTACTGTAGGATGTACGGTTGCAGGTTACCGCCTGCGTGCCGTTTTCACTGCTAAGGTATTTGCCCTGGCTTTTTAAAGCTACTTTACCGCCACCTGCATCAACTACCAAAAAGGTTTCCCAGGAGCCTGCCGCAGGCCGGGTACAGGTTACTGCCTGCGCCCCGTTTTCACCACTGAGGTACTTTCCGTTAAAGCCTCTTAAAACAATGCTTTTCCCGACAGGCGTTGCAGCCCGCGGGTTGGTGGTTTGTACTCCTGCATTTCCGGACGCCGCCGGCGCCGAAACATCCTTTGTGCAGGAACTGCTTAAACATAATCCTGCTGATAAAAAAGCAGCTATACTGTTTTTTAATAATGTAACTAATTTTTTCTTCATGAGTTAAATTTGATTTAGTTGGTTTAGCATAAAGGTGGGGGTACTGTAAGTAAATAAATTATGCTATGGTCCTGAATGCTTGTAAAATAGTACCGCTAAATTATGCCCCCGATATTAATTTGTAATACCTTTATAACCATGCATCACCCTACAGAAAACCCCTGGCAGATTAGCAGTGAAAAAGAAATTTATGATAACCCCTGGATAAATGTTACCGAATACCAGGTAATAAACCCTGCGGGCAAACCCGGCATTTACGGCAAACTGCATTATAAAAATTTAGCCATTGGCATATTACCGCTTGACGAGGACATGAATACTTATTTGGTTGGCCAGTACCGCTTTGTACTTGACCAGTACAGTTGGGAAATGCCGGAGGGCGGAGGTCCTTTAAGGACCGATCCCCTTGAATCGGCCAAACGCGAACTGCTGGAAGAAACCGGATTAAAAGCCGGCGAATGGACCGAGATACAACGCATGCACCTGTCCAACTCGGTAAGCGATGAACTCGCTATTATTTATATTGCCCGGGGCCTGCAGCAATTTGACCCCGAACCAGAAGATACCGAGCAACTGATAATTAATAAGGTGCCCTTTATAAAAGCTTATGAAATGGTACAGAACGGTGAAATAACCGATTCGCTTACTGTAGCCGCTATATTAAAAGCACGTTTAATGCAACTGGAAAACCGTTTGTAACCTAACTGTTTATCATATCTCAAAAAAATTTAAATTTGCGGGTTGATGAAAAAGTTTTTAGGCTACATTTTATCGCCGTTTGCGATTGTGGCATTTTTTTTAATGCTGATCATTTTTCAACCCATACAATGGTTTGCTTATAAATTTATGGGATACGGTGCCCATAAAAAAGTGGTTGATGTACTGAACATTTGTTTGGTAAGTACTTTTTATATTTTAGGTAATACAGTAAAATTTACCAATAAACAGGATTTGCCTATAGGCCGCTCCATCATTTTTATAGCTAACCACCAAAGCTTGTTTGATATACCGCCGATGATCTATTTTTTGCGAAAGTATCATGCAAAATTCATATCAAAGGTGGAGCTTACCAAAGGTATCCCCTCTATCTCCTATAACCTTAAAGTAGGCGGTGGGGCGAATATAGACCGGAAAGATCCACGGCAATCTATTACCGAGCTGGTAAAGTTCGGTACACGGATGAAGGAGAACAAATGGTCGGCAATGATATTCCCGGAGGGCACACGCTCTAAAGACGGACACGTAAAAACCTTTCAGTCGGCAGGCGTGGCCACCCTGTTAAAAAAATGCCCCGACGCATTGTTGGTACCCGTTGCCATTAAAGATTCATGGAAGATGATACGCTATGGGCTTTATCCGTTAAATACTTTTACCCCCATGAGCTGGGAAGTTCTGGAACCTATTGAACCCGGTAAAACCTCTGTTGATGAACTGGTAAAAGAGGTGGAGAACCGCATAAGGGCGGTGGTTGATGGAGAATAAGGTTTCCGGCCTTGTGCTCATCCTTCGATAAACTCAGGATGACCCTGTGCTAACAAAAAAAGTACATGTATTGGTGAGCTTGTCGACCATATAAGCTCATTCCAGATCAGCAGCGGCAAAAGTATTCCCCTGACTTAAATCTCCGGTCTCGTAACCCTTTTTAAACCAATACATACGTTGGGCGCTGGTGCCATGGGTAAAACTGTCGGGTGTAACACGCCCCTGGTATTCCTCCTGCAGGCGGTCGTCGCCAATTTGGTGAGCAGCGTTCAAAGCCTCCTCTATATCGCCCGGATCAAGCACATTTTTCATGCTCTGCTCATAGTGCGCCCATACGCCAGCATAAAAATCGGCCTGTAATTCTAACTTAACCGATAGCTTGTTATACTCCGTTTCACTTAACTGGTTACGCGCCTGATCCATTTTGGCGGTTACCCCAAGCAAATCCTGTACATGATGGCCCACCTCATGAGCTATAACATAGGCTTGAGCAAAATCGCCGGCGGCACCAAATTTGTTTTCCAACTCATCAAAAAAAGAAACATCAATGTACACCTTTTGGTCGCCCGGGCAATAAAACGGCCCGGTTGCCGATTGCGCGAAACCGCATGCGGTGGTTACACCACCATCAAAAAAGTGCATTACAGGTTCCTGATAGGTTTTGCCCATATCGTTAAACAGCTTTGTCCAGATGTCTTCTGTATCGGCCAAAACCACACGTGCAAATTTTTTAGAATTAGTTTCGGGCCCTGCAGACCGGGTATTTTCCTGCGGGCTATTGTCCTGCATTTGATTAACGATCTGCGAAGGATCAACCCCGGTAAAAAAGTAGATAGCCGCAGCTATAATGCCTATAATGCCGCCACCAAAGGCTAAACCCCGGCCACCGCCGCTGCTGCCTTCTTCAACATTGCCGCTTTCGCGCCTGCCAAACCATTGCATATTGTATGTGATTAAGTTCAGCCATTTAACATTAAGGCCCAAACAATTGTTTGAGCCTTATTTTAGTTATACTAAGCGTATTATTATCTTTCCAGTTTACCTACACGCGTTGGTGTGTCTTCGCCGGAAACTATGGTGCGTGAGCTTAATGCTATGGCACGTATAGTTGCAATAATGTTTTTTACATCCAGTGTGCTGTATTCATCCGTTACGTGGTGATAATGCTTATCCACGTCGATCTGATCGGTAGAGATGGTATGCGCCGGAACACCTAATCTTGCCAGGGTAGCGTTATCGCTGCGGTAGAACAGGTTTTGTGCGGGATATGGATCGGGATAAAATTTGAATGCCGTGCCTTCCAGGTTCTTTTGCAGGATCTTGCCAAAATCCGAACGTTCATACCCGGTAATAAATGCCGAGTTATCACCAAATTTAGAATCCTTACCTATCATCTCAATGTTGAACATGGCTACTACCTTATCCGGATCGAGCTGTTTGGAGAAGTATTGTGAGCCATAACCGCCAATTTCCTCTGCTGTGAATGCTACAAATATGAGTGTACGGGCATTATTGTTTAGCTTTTTATAATATTTAGCCAGGCTGATAACGGCAGTAGTACCAGAAGCGTCATCATCTGCGCCGTTGGCAATACTGTCGCCTTCAACAGGTTTAACAATCCCCAGATGATCATAATGCCCCGAAAACACTACGTATTCATCAGGTTTTGTTTTACCGGGAATCATACCGGCAACATTAAATAATGGCAGCTCCTGGGATCTTACTTCGCAGCTTACCTGAAAAGATTTTGGGCTGGTTGACGCAAGCACAAATACCACCGGGGGCGCATCATTTACTTTAGCTGATACCCTACCCTCTATTCCTCTTGCATGAATTTGCTTAAAAATGGAAGTTAAAGCAGTATCCAGCAGTATCAAAGATTTTTTACCGCTACGCATGGCAGCCGAGTATTCCTTACGAAAGTTAGCCATATCTGCAATAGTGATCATCTGCACATCACTATCGTTATTCCAACTGAATGAAGAACCTGCGGATACTGATACATTTTCCTCGGGAATAGCCACGCCATCAAAAACTACTTTAGGGTTTACAGGCGTAGTACGTGTCATACTAAAATTCTGACGGAAACCCGTAGCGCCTGCTAACGGCTGCAGTCCGGCAGCTTTAAATTCACCTTCAATAAAGGTTGCGGCCTTATCAATTCCGGGCGAAAAAGTTGCCCTTCCCTGCATGTCATCGGCACTAAGGGTTTTGATGATGCGGTCTACATCATCAGCTTTTATCATTTTGTTTACATCCTGCGCGAAGCTGCAAACCGACAGGGCCAAAAAAGCGGCCGATACTAAATATTTTTTCATGTGCTGTTATTTAACTTTTGATGATAACCATTTATCGCGGAAATCCTGTTGTTTTTTAGTTAACTCTTTACCTGCTTTTTCATAAGTAACCACCTCAAGGTACGGATTTTCGGCCAGGGTAAGTGTGGTTTCGTGTTCGCCGGTACGGTTCTTATAGGTAATGCTCATTTTATCTCCGGGTTTTTTTGCAGCTACTGCTTCGTTTAAGCCGTCCGCATCCACTTCTTTACCATCAGCCTTTAATATTACATCATCAGCATCAATACCTGCTTCGTAAAGCGGAGTACCTATTTGTGTAGGCGAAGTAATGGCCACACCCTCGTTACCCGACCCGGTACGCGCCTGGCCGGAGCGGCCACGGCCACGGCTACCACCTATCGGCCCTATCCATGCTTTACCCGGTGCTGATTTTTGCAGTAAAAATCCGGCGTTGGCTAATAAAGCGGCGTAATCATTTTTTTCTGTTCCGTAGATGTAACGTTTAAAAAAATCCGCAGCGAAAGCCGGGTCATTAGTTGTTTTTGCTAACACAGCCTGCAAGTCGGCAACGTTGTATGATTTTTCTGTTTTACCATGAGCTAACCATAACTGGCGCATAAAATCATCAAGTGTAAGATTAAACTCGCTGCGCAGTTTTAAATCGAGCGCCAAAGCGGTAGCTCCACCGTAAGAATAATAACTGGTGAATATGTTGCCGCTGTTCAACTGATCAACCGCTACACCTGCATCCGCATAAACCGCGTAACGGCTGGCTTGTATAGGTGTAAAGTATTTAGCTCCGGGTGTGTTAAGCACAGAGTTTACTAAACCCGCCAATGTACGGGTATATTGCTCCGGTGTATGGAAACCCGCACGGGTTAAAACAAGTTCTCCGTAATATTGGGTAAAACCTTCGGCACACCAAAGCTCATTACTCATGTTAGCGTGCTCGAAATTAAAAGGCTCCAAAGTTGTGGGTCGGATACGCTCTACGTTCCAGCTATGGAAATATTCATGAGCGAAAGTACCCAGTAACCTTACTTCGTTACCTTCTACTTTGTTTATGGGCTGTACAATAACAGTTGAGTTACGGTGCTCCATGCCATCGCCTGCGGTGCTTGGGTGCACATCCTGTAAAAAGGTGTAATTGCCATAATCATAGGTTGGCAGTTCGCCGTAAACGGCTTTTTCTTCTAAAACTACCTTTTTAACCATCTCCGCAAAGTTGTTGATCACGGGCTGGCTGTCATCGGAGTGGGTGGTGAGTCTGATGTTCTCCACCTTTCCATCGGTATTAGTAACCGTCCATTTTACTTCCTTATAGTCCGAAAGTTCGGTAGGGCTGTCCATCATGTATTGCAGATCGCGGGCATAGTAAACACCGTTGCCCATTGGCTTTAATTGTGTGGCTACTTTCCAGCCATATCTATCCAGATCGTTAAACTTAAATTCAACGGGGCGCTTGTCCATACCATAGGCCCACATAAAACTGGCAGGCATGTTCAAGTGGGCGTGACTGGGTTCGATACTTGCGTAGGTACCATCTGTCCAGTTACCAAAAAGGGTATAAGCTATTTTTACCATAGCGCCATGTTGCGGAATCTCGTATACGTCGCCTTCGAGTTGTTTAATATCTAACGGCTTATTATTATCGCCATAAGCCTTTACATTATAAACATTTTTACCAAACTCATGGGTGGCATACCTACCCGGAGATGAACGGCTCATGCGAACACGCAACGGCCCGGCAGGCACCTGTGGTATAGTCATGGTTATTTCGGCCTCGTGGTGTACCGCATTAGGGAACGATACCGTATAAAATATAGCGTTTTGGGTTGATTGTGCCATAGTGGCGGAAGCCAGCAAACAGGCGGCTCCAAACAAAAACAATTTCTTCATATTGTGATGATGATCTGATACAGGGGGTTAAATTACCATTAAATGTGTAAAAGTAATCTATCAATTTTATTACAAGTGAAATTACATGGAACGGGCCATTCATCCGGAATATGAATTTTAACGTATATTTAAACCTATGGCAAACGCCGCTTTTAATTCCTGTTTATATAAGGCTAAAGTAATGCACCACCGCATGGCACCTAAAGTACATAGGTTCCATTACGAGGTATTTATGTTTTACCTTGATCTGGATGAGATTGACACGTTGCATAACAAGCTTAAACTGATGAGCCGTAACCGGTTCAATTTATTCAATTTCAGGGATAAGGATCATTTACAGCTGCCTCGCGAAAATCCTGATACTAATAAAACTACACGCCAGCATTTAAATGATTATTTACTGGCCAACGGTATAGCCATTGCTCCAAAACGTATTATGGTGCTTACCAACCTGTGCACTTTAGGCTATCAGTTTAATCCGGTGTCGTTTTATTTTTGTTACGATGAGCAGGATAAACCTGTATGTTCTGTAGTAGAGGTTTGTAATACCTTCCGCGAAATGAAACCCTATTTTTTAGGGTCAGCTACTAAAACAGGCGATACTTTTAAACTAAATACCGAAAAGTATTTTTATGTGTCACCGTTTATTGACATGGATACGCATTTTGATTTTGACCTGCATATTCCCGGCGAAAAGCTGCAGATAAGGATAGATGATTATGACAAGCAAGGCAACCGCTTTTTTATAAGCACCTTAACCGGAAACCGTAAGCCCCTTAATGATACCAACCTGCTAAAATATTTTATCAGCTTTCCGCTGATTACGCTGAAAGTTATCGGGCTTATACACTGGCAGGCGCTTAAACTCTGGTTTAAAAAAATACCTTATCATAAAAAAGCAGATGATAAAGATTTACAACAGGAGGTTTATCGCCCTTATAAATCAAATTATATAACTTAGTAAAAACCTATTGCCAATTATAATTCGTACATCCTATAAAATAACGACGTATACAGATACTTTACCAATGGCCGATTCTATCACATTAGTCAAAAAAAACAGTTTTTATCAGGATCTGGTTCTCCGTTTTTTAAACAAAATGGAGAAAGGCACTTTATACCTGACCTTACCGGGAGGCGATGTAATGATGATAGGGAACGGCGAGGGGAATGTGACTGCCAATATAGTGGTCAATAATGTGGAGTTTTATAAACGCCTTATCCTGTTTGGAGACATTGGCTTTGGAGAGGCATATGTTGACGGAGTATGGGATACGGATAACATTACTAATGTTATAAAGTGGGTTTTGCTGAATGTGGAGAGTGCGCCCGGGCTTTCGGGTAGTAAAACCCAAACCTTAGCGCTTAACCTGCTAAAGTGGCTTAACAAGCTAAGCCATATTAAAAGGGCCAATACGCTTAACGGATCGCGCAAAAATATATCGGCGCATTACGACCTGAACAATGATTTTTTTGCCAGTTTTCTGGACCCGACCATGACCTACTCCAGCGCATATTTTTATCGGGATGGTTTAAGTTTAGAAGAAGCCCAGCTTGCTAAATATGACAGGTTGTGTAGACAGCTGCATTTAAAACCTGCCGACCATGTACTGGAAATAGGTAGCGGATGGGGTGGCAATGCTATTTATATGGCCCAGAAATATGGCTGCAAGGTAACATCGCTCACCATATCGCAGGAGCAGCATAAAATGGCGGTTGAACGTGTTGAGGCTGCGGGGCTTAGCCATAAGGTTAAAATATTATTACAGGATTACCGGCTGATGGAGGGTAAGTTTGATAAAATTGTATCGGTGGAGATGCTGGAAGCCGTTGGTCATAAATACATGGATGTGTATTTTAAAAAATGCCATGATCTGTTAAAAAAGAGCGGGATACTTGCCTTGCAGGTGATCACTTCGCCCGATTCGAGATACGATAGTTTAAGAAAAGGTGTGGACTGGATACAAAAGCACATTTTCCCGGGTTCGTTACTTCCATCTGTAGGGGCAATAAACGGTGCCGTTAACCGCACCGGCGACATGACCATGGTAGACCTGAAAGATATAGGTATGGATTACGCCAAAACTTTAAAGTTATGGTATGATCAGTTCAATCAGAATTTAGGCAAGGTGCGCTCACTCGGATTTGATGATACCTTTATACGTAAATGGAACTATTACCTGTGCTATTGCGAAGCGGCCTTTGCCATGCGCAATATCAATGTAATGCACCTGGTATATACCCGCCCTAACAACGTGAGTTATTGATCTTTTACAGGCTGCTTTACAACTTTCGCGGGCTTACGCTCCCTGAAACGGCTAAAGAAGATAACAGCCATTACGCACAAAACGCAGCCACATATCCCGTTAAGCCGCAAGCCAAAGTCATTACCCGGGTCTTTACCGTACACGGTTAAAAAAGCAAAGAGGGCAATGCCAAATGTTTGGCCAAACTTTACAAATAAGTATTTTACCGCAAAAAACATCCCTTCGCGGTTTTCTCCTGTACGCCTGGCATCGTTCTGCGCAATTTCGGCCAGTATAGCATTAGGTAAAATACCCAATGAGGCCAGCGGGAACGATGCACTGATAACCAATATATAAATTTGAGCAGTGGGCGACAGGGGTAATTTGCCAAGAAAAAATATCGCCACAAAAATTAAACTCAACAAGCCAAAAGAAAACAGCACGATTGGCTTCTTACCGATTGTTTTGGACAGGTAATTTACCAGCGGATAAAATAACAGCGATACCAAAACCATAGTACCCATTAAGATTCCGCCATCAGACTCGGGCAGGTGCAACAGCACAGTTATAAAAAACAACAATCCGCTTGATATGATGCTAAGGGCCATGTAGTACGAAAAATCGGATATGAGGTAATACTTAAAATTACGGTTGCGGAAAGTTTTACGAATGGCGGTTAAAAGCGGCAGATGAGATGGTATACTGCTGGAGTATTTTTTTTCATTAATGACCAATACCGGCACCAGCATTACCAGGCCGCCAAAAAGGGCCAAGCCCCAAATGGTATATTGCACGGCATTATCACGGTTAGTAATGTGAAAAACATGCTCTACCACATCCGCGAAATTATTTACCAGGGCAGAAAGTATAATGCCGATTACAAAGCCTACCTGCTGTAACGAAGAAAGTTTTACCCTTTCGGCTCCGGTGTTAGTTAGCTCGGGCAGCAAGGCATTATAGGGGATAATGTAGGCTGTTGCTCCCATAAAAAAACAAATCAGGGTTAAGGTTAGCCACCATGCATTATAAACGCTTTCGCCTTTCACCAGCGGATAAAATGTGAGGCAGCAAAATACCACAGCAGGCAAAACAGCCCATTGCATATAAGGTATGCGCCTGCCCCGCTTGTTATTACTTTTATCGCTGAGGGAGGCTATAAACGGGTCAAAAAAAGCATCTACCAGGCGGCCTGATGCAGTGATGATGGACATGATATTGAACAACCCGAACAATAATAGCTGTGGAATAAGTGGCTGAAGGCCTGCATTTGATGGCGGGAGGTAAAAGTACGGGAGCATCACAATAATAATATTGGTCATCACGCTCCAGCCTATCATCCCGCAGGCGTATGCAAGTTGTTTGGAAAGGGGCAGTTTCTCAAGGGCCATCAACTGCAATATGCGAATATTAAGTTGATAAGCTAAAAATTTTAACTGCTTTTATCTTCCTACAAACCCGAATAATAGTCGTATCCCCGCTCGGCCCAGTAATCAGGCGGGCGCTTGTTGCTAAAATTGATGCTGCCAATTCGTTTTAAATTTTTAATGCCATACTTTACCGGGATAATGAGCCTTACCGGTGCCCCGTGATTTGCCGGAACAGGTTTACCATTCATTTCATAAGCCAGAATAGTTTGCGGATGTACCGCGCTTGGCATATCCAAACCTACATAATAACCTTTATCAGGTGTGGTTAGGCCTACATAGGCCGCCCTGGTATCTCCTGCCAGGTTAAAATGCTCTATAAAGTCAATAAATTTTAAGCCACCCCAATATTGTATCTGATCCCAACCCTCCACACATTTAAAATCGTAAACTATCTCTGTTTTTGGCAAAGCCCTGATTTGATCCATACTGATGTTAAGTACTTCACCAGAAAGCCTTTTAACTTGCAGCATATAGTTATCAAGGTTTGGTGTACCGCCCGAGCCTATATCACTGTTATGGCGTACATTTTTAGCCGCCCGTTCTTTTGGATAGGTTTTTACCAGATGATTATTACTAAAAAAGTTCCGGAAAAAAAGTTCGGTTTTATTTAGTGCCCTGCGTAATGGCTTATGTGCGCCCGCAGTTACTCCCTGTTCCTCTGCCGGTGAATGGTAAAGCCACTGCCAACCTTCGTAAGCAGCGCCCGATAATACAGCAAATATCCCAAACGAAATAAAGTTGCGCCTTTTTATTTTTTGGTCAACGGTAAGTTCCTTTTTTTTATGTTTAGTTTCCATCTTTAGCGGGAGTTGATTGGGTTGCCGGTTTAGGTTTATCGTTAACTATTTCGAAGCCGGAGATAACAGAACGGAAATTGTTCCAGCCAGCCAGGATAACCTGTATAACATGTACCAAAAAGAATAACACGTAGCCAATAGTTAATATAAAATGTATTATGCGTGCGGTATGATAACCACCGCAAAGCCATGTGAGGTAATAAAACTGTACCGGCTTATATATGGCAAGCCCGGTAATAAGAGAGCCGAAACCCATGACAATTATAGCAGTATAAGCTATACGCTGGGCGGCATTGTACTTTTTTTGAGGTGGGGCCATTTTGCGGATATGCAGATCATGCAGCAGCACCAGCCATGCCTCTTTAAATGAATGGCGATTAGGCAGAAGTTCGCGCCAGGCACCTGATATAAGGGTATATAAAACATACACCAAACCGTTTATGGCAAAAATCCACATAAATAAAAAGTGAAACGCCATCCCTTCGGCCAGACGATGCGGAATATTTAACGCCGTATAAAATCCGTCCGGAAAAAAGTTAAAAATGGTCGCACCAAATATGGAAAGGCTATACTCATCATTAGCCCAGTAGATCAGCATTCCGCTCCATATCATTACAGTAAGGATGGGGAAATTAACCCAGTGGGTCCATCGCATCAGCAGGGAGTGCTTTTCTTTTATTCTTTTCATTTTATCGGGAGAGGTTTTGGTATGTTATTAATTACTGGCAATATCCGTAGTATTGAATGCAGAGCGTGATGCCGCTAAAATTTCGCCGCTGGCACTGTTTTGTACAAAGCCGATGATTTCATATTCACGGGCCGAAAAATTAGCAGGCAATGTGATCGTTGCAGTTCCGGATCTTTTACCTTCCAAAGTTACGTTTTCAATTTCACGTACAATTTGCACATGCGTTAAAGTACGGCCACCGTTTTCGCCCCTTTTTACATTTGATACCGCCTTTTTTTGCACTACAGCTAAAAGCAATGCGGCATTACCCGGCGCGCCTTCGGTAGTGTATTTTACGGTTGCCTGTTTGTTTGTGGCATGCACCTCGGTTATAACTAACGCTGCATTTGTTGATTTTCTTAACCCGGCAATTATAGCATTGTGCAATGTACCTGTTGAGGATCCTACAAATTCTTTTTGCCCGTTAACTACAGCCTGCGGTGTATAAACCGATCTTAAATTAAGCCATTGCGCATATTTGCTTTGCCTTTGTGAATACTCCGCTTTACTGAAAACATCTTTCCAGCCCAGGCGGTTCCAGTAATCAACATGATAAGCTAAAATATAAACCGGCTTACCTGCGTATTCCTTTTGCACACGTGCTACCAGTTCATCAGCAGGGGGGCAGCTTGAGCAGCCTTCGGAGGTAAAAAGTTCTACTACCGCAAAGCCATTATCATCGGCAGCATTTGCGGAAACTTTATTTTTATCACCGGCATCTTTTTTTGTTAAAATAGCCGCTGAAACTAATCCTGCAATAACCAGGCATCCCGCGAGCATTAATATTTTTATCGTTTTCATGTCCTTTTATGTTTACTTACGCCGGGTTAGTCGGCCATCGGTAAAAAACCTTACAAATAGTTTAATTTTATTGAAGATTAATTTATACCATAAATATACAGGTAAATCCCTTTGATATATACGTATAAAAAGGCAAGCACAATTGTAAAACTAATGTGATGTTTTTTGTAAGGTTTAGTTATTTAAACGACTAAGTACCCGATTTACTACAATGGATAAAACAAAAAGAGCGGAAACACACGAACTGCTTAAACCGCAAGAATGGGTTAATATGTATGCCGATTATTTATACGCATACGCAATTACACGGATACAAAACCAGGAACAGGCGCGCGATCTGGTGCAGGAAACCTTTTTATCTGCCCTGGAAGGGATGCATAGGTTTGAGGGAAAAAGCTCGGAACGCACATGGCTTACAGCCATACTAAAAAATAAGATAATTGATGTTTATCGTAAACGATCATCAGGGTTGCAAATGATAGATGTGAATAGGGCCGAAGATGAACAAGGTGATTTTTTTTCGGAAACTACCGGCCATTGGAATAATGAACATGCCCCCCAACCTTTCGGCATCGACCACAGCGACCCTTTAATGAGCAAGGAATTTAACCGCATTCTTCAACAGTGCATGCAAAAGTTACCCGCGCTTTGGTTATCGGTTTTCAGCATGAAACATATGGACGATGAACTTACCGATACAATTTGCGCAGAACTAAAAATAAGTGCCTCAAACTTTTGGGTGATCATACACAGGGCAAAAGTGAACCTGAGGGCCTGCCTTCAAAAAAATTGGATATAAGCCATGAATGAATTAAATAAAATAAGGTATAACTGCAAGCAGGCTACTTTTTTAATAGAGAAAAAACTGCTGGGTAAAATAACCCTGAAAGAAAGCGTTGAACTGCGCATACACCTTATTGGCTGCGATGCCTGTAAATTATATGCCAAACAAAGCGATAAAATTAATAGGATGATGCAGCGAATGTTTAAGACGGTTGCCGGCAAACCTGTTACCATGGATGAGAAATTTAAAATAGAGTTACAAGAACGTATAACTGATAAATTAAATAGTGATTGACTGTAAGGTTTAACCATAAGAGCCGACAAACCAGGCAAAACGTTAAACTTAAAAACATGAAAATTACAAGCAAATCAATTTTATCAGGAGTTGTTTTAACAGGAATCGCGGCTTTAGGTTTTGGCCTGAATACTGACGCAAGGGCTACCAGTCATTCAAATACCTATTCAACCGTTGCCGCTTTAGATACCGGCAAGATGAAAATGGATAAGATGGAGAAGGATAAAATGAAGGCTGACAAAATGGAGAAATCTAAAATGGACAAGATGGACCATGACAAAATGAAAGCCGGGAAAATGGAAAAATCCAAAATGGACAAGATGGAAAAAGATAAGACGAAGACCGGGAAAATGGAGAAAAAGAAAATGGACAAAATGGAGGGGGATAAGATGGGAAAAGACAAAATGGAAAAAGGCAATAAATAATTGGGAGGTTGTTTTTGTTTTTGATGAGGATGGAGGCAGCCCCGGCTCCTCCTCCTTTCATTTTCACCAACCGACATTAATTTAACAACACATGAAAAAATTTATACTATTTGCACTTAGCGCTGCCTTTTCGCTGAACGTTTCGGCACAAAAAGGATTGACAACAGGCGTTAAAGCTCCCGCATTTACTGCAACAGATAATTCCGGAAAAAAGATCGACCTTAAAGCTTTACTTAAAAGTTACAAGTCTGTAGTGCTGTTTTTTTACCGGGGCGAGTGGTGCCCCTATTGCAATAAACATATACAGCAATTACAGGATTCGCTGCAACTACTAACAGCTAAAGGCGCATACGTTATTGGTGTTACACCCGAAACCGGTGATAACATTAAAAAGACCATTGATAAAACTCATGCTTCTTTTTCTATAGTTCAGGATAAGGGGTACGCTATTATGAAAAGTTATGATGTTAACTATGTTCTGGATGAAGCAATAGTTAATAAGTACAAGGGTTTCGGGCTTGATCTGAATGCTGCTAATGGCAATGCCGAACATGTTTTACCGGTACCGGCGACCTATGTTATTAATAGCTCGGGTATTATCTCCTTTGTACATTTCGATAAGGATTACCGCAAGCGTGCAACGGTTAGTGATATACTAAACGTGCTTTAATTTATAATTATTCCCTTAATTGAGTATCAATTTTATTATTTTGCCCAAAGTTCAGAAAAGTACTTTGGGCTTTTTCTTTTGAAGGGATCATGAAGAAATTACTTATCTTATTCTTTTTGTATGCAGGTGACGTTTTTGCACAAACCGACAGTTTACAAACCAAACAATTTACAATAAGTGGCAATGTGGAGACGGAAAGCGTGATCACGCTGGACTCGCTACAGCAATATCATGTTAAAGCTATAGGCGATTTAAATATCACTGATCATACCGGCAAGTTTAAACACCGGGATAACATGGTAAGAGGCGTATTATTAAAGGATATTTTATCACACACAAAATTTAAGGCGGATAGCCCCAAATTGTTAAGCCGCATTTACTTTGTTTGCACCGCTGCCGACGGTTATAGCGTAGTGTATTCCTGGAACGAGTTATATAACACTGCTGTGGGCGACCATGTATTTATTATCACCGGAAAAAATAAGGTTAAGGCCGCGGACATGCCAGAAAGCATCCAAATGGCATCAACCAGTGATTATAAAACCGGGCGAAGATATATCCACAATCTTGTTTCTATAGATGTAAGGCAAATAAAGTAGCGCCGCTATTGCTCCAGATCAAGTTCATCGGTGCTTATTCCGTCAAGTTCCTGCGGATTGTGGCTTACAATTAAAGCGGTAATATCTAATTCAGCAAACAAGGTTTTTAATTGCATAATAAGGCCCGACTTTGTTTTAATATCCAGCGCCGAAAAAGGTTCATCCATTAATAACAGCTTAGGTTTAATTGCCAGGGCACGCAATACTGACAGGCGCTGCTGCTGCCCGCCAGATAAATGCGCGGGTTTCTCTTCTTCAAAATTCTCCAGCATACCTATAGCCAGCAGACGGTTTATCCATTCCGCATCGGTAGTGGCGTATTCCAAATGCTGCTTAACCGTCATGTTGGGGAACAAGGCATAATCCTGAAAAACAAAACCAATATGGCGCTGCTGTGGCGGCAGGTTGATTTTTTTAGCGTCATCAAACCAAATAATGCCATCAACTATGATCTTTCCGCTATCAGGTGTAGCCAATCCAGCTATCATTTTTAATAGTGTTGTCTTTCCCACACCCGAGGGGCCTGTAATCCGCAGGATAGCTCCTTCAGGAATTTCCTTACTTATTTGCAGCGTATTTAAACCTTTATAAGCCTTTAGCTTTTTCTCAACAACTATTTCAATCATTCTAAAGGACTTTTGGATTGATATTTATTATACATAAAAACACTTATCACCATGATAAATGTAATAGCAAATAATACCAATGAATAATTATTAGCGGCTTTGTAATCCATTTGCTCTACCGAATCATAAACGGCGATAGAGGCCACACGGGTAACACCCGGAATATTTCCGCCAATCATCAGCACCACACCAAACTCGCCAAGTGTATGGGCAAAAGTAAGTACCGCAGCTGTTAGTAAAGATGGCTTTATATTGGGTAATAATATATGTACAAAGGTTTGCCACCGTGTTTTCCCTAACGTATACGAGGCCTGCGACAAGGATAACGGTAATTGCTGAAAAGCAGACTTAACCGGGCTAACCATAAAAGGCATACTATAAATAACTGATGCCAGCACCAGGCCCTGAAAAGAAAAAACGAATCGAACATCAAACGTTTGCTGTAACCATTTGCCTAAGCCATTTTGCGGACTAAAACCCAGCAACAGATAAAATCCTAATACTGATGGCGGAAGCACCAGAGGCATGGTAATAATAGCCTCTATTAATATTTTGAACCACGATCTTTTTTTTGACAGCCACCAGGCAAGCGGCAAGCCAACAAGCAACAGTATCAGTGTAGTGATACCCGCAAGTTTTAATGTAAGCCATACTGGTGACAGATCCATTTGTATTCGTTTTATTGAACGTGATAGCCGTAAGCCGCAAATATCTTTTTAGCGGGTACACTTAAAATGTACCGGTAAAATTTGCCGGCAGCTAAATTGTGTTCCGCATGTTTAAGCATTACCATCCCCTGCTTTATAGGCTGGTAACTCTCCGGCGCCACCAGTTTATAGTACAGCCGGGTTTTATTAGCGGGCGCTTTAACCAGGGCCAAGGTGGTAAAACCTGCCTGTACGACACCTGTAGTTATATAAGTATTTACCTGAGTTATGCTTTCACCAAACACTATTTTAGGACGCAGTTTATTGTATATCCCCAAACCGGTTAATGTTTGCTTTGCCGCTTTACCATAAGGTGCAATTACCGGGTTACCAATGGCAATTTTGCTGATGCCACTGCCCGAGAGTAAGCCGCGTACATCATTAAAGTTTAAATTTTGAGTGCTGCAAATAATAAGCGTGCCAAACGCATAAACCACAGGTTTTTGTAAGGCAACTCCTTTTTTGAACAGCGTTTGAGGAAAATTAACATCAGCAGATAAAAAAACATCGTAAGGCGCACCGTTGCTGATCTGGGCGGTTAAATTGCCGGATGAGCCAGAAATAGCGTCAACGCTTATTCCTGTACGCTTCTTAAAATCCTTTTGCAGTTCCTTCATTACCGGTTGCAGGTTGGCTGCTATGGCAACTTTTAGATTTTGAGCGGCTCCGGGTAAATAAAAAAAGGGCACAAGTATTATTGTTATCCACAGTTTACAGTTAATTTCTGCTCTTCTCATTTTATCATACATCCTTGTTCTGCAAAATACGCATATTGCTAACAACCCGGCAAATGCTCGTAATTAATATCCCGATATAAATACATTATATTTGTTTTGCTTTTACCAATTATCAGCAAATTCATCTTTATGAGAATTTATTACGCTTTAAGCGGTGCCGCTATTATTTTAAGTCTTGCAGCGTGTTCAGGAAGTAAAAATAATCCGGAACCCAAAACCCCAACTGTTGTGCCCAAGGTGCTTCCGGAGGATAAAGGCTGGACCTTTGAAACTACACCATACTTTTCGGATGACTTTGACTACACCGGAAAACCGGATAATTCCAAATGGACCTATGATGTTGGCGGCAGCGGCTGGGGCAATAATGAACTGGAATATTATACCGATGGCGCTAATGCGGACGTAGCTGACGGCAAACTAACCATCACTGCTAAAAAAGAAAATTTTGGTGGTAAAAATTATACCTCTACGCGTTTGGTATCTAAAGGCACAGGCAGTATGCTTTATGGCCGTGTGAAAGTAAAGGCAAAACTGCCTTCGGGCGTTGGCACCTGGCCGGCAATATGGATGCTACCCGATACTTATGCATATGGCGACTGGCCAAAATCGGGGGAGATAGATATTATGGAAATGGTGGGTTACGATCCCAATAATATACATTTTACCGTGCACAACGCTTTGTATAATGGCACCAATGGCAAGGGAAATAATATGATAATACCCACAGCAAGTACGGATTACCATATTTACCGTACCGACTGGACCCCATATGCCATCAGGGGGTATTACGATGACACGCTGGTTTATACTTATATAAACAGCGGCGACGGTTCCCCGGCCTGGCCATATGATCAAAAATTCCACCTGTTATTGAACATTGCAGTGGGCGGTAACTGGGGCGGCGTGCAAGGTGTTAACGATGGCGCGTTTCCTACCACGATGGATGTGGATTATGTTCGTTTTTATAAAATGATAGATAAATAATTTCCTTAAAATTTCATGAAAAAACTAAGTATCCTTCTTTTAATTATTTGCACTGCCGTATTTGCTTCACAAGCACAAAAAAAGTTTATAACCGTCAAAGGGAAAGAAATAATAGGGCCCGACAATAAACCCTTTTTAATACGAGGAACCAATTTGGGCAACTGGCTGGTACCGGAAGGGTACATGTTCAAATTCAAAAGTGTTAATTCGCACAGGCTGATAAATGAGGCTATTTCAGAACTGATAGGTCCGGAAGAGGCTAACGTTTTCTGGCATAAATTCCAGGACAATTATATTACCGAGGCCGATATCCATTTTTTAAAAGAGTCGGGAATGAACTCTATCCGTATCCCTTTTAATTACCGCCTGTTCACTAACGAAAGCTACATGGGTGAAAATAATCCTAACCGCGGTTTTGAATTACTTGACAGGGTAATAGGCTGGTGTAAAAAAGAGAATTTATATGTGCTTTTAGATATGCATTGCGCACCAGGTGGCCAAACCGGAGATAATATTGATGACGGTGTAGGCTATCCGTTTTTGTTCGAGAGTGCTGCCAGTCGTAAATTAACAGCCGATATATGGCGCCGTATTGCCGATCATTATAAAAATGAAACCATTGTAATGGGTTATGATCTGCTGAATGAGCCTATCGCGCATTATTTTGATGTAAAAAAATTAAACCCTTACCTGGAACCTGTTTATAAACAAATTACAGCGGCTGTTCGGTCGGTTGATAAAAATCATATTGTTTTTATAGGCGGTGCGCAATGGGACAGCAACTTTAATGTATTCGGTGCTCCTTTCGATAGCAAAAGTGTTTACACTTTCCATAAATACTGGACGGAACCCGTGCAAAAAGTAATACAGGATTATGTTGACTTTCGTGATAAATATAACGTACCTATTTATGTGGGTGAAACGGGAGAAAACACTGACGAGTGGGTGAAAGATTTCAGGATACTTTGCGAGAAAAACAACATCGGCTGGCATTACTGGCCGTATAAAAAACTGGATAATACGCGTGGAATAGTAACCTTTAAAGAGCCGGAGGGTTATGACTCGGTTATTGCCTATACCGAAAAACCACGTGCCAGTTTCGAGGAGATCCGCAAGGCTGCACCCGCCGACAGGGAAATGATAAAACGTGCTTTGGACGGATTTCTGGAAAATTGCAAGTTTGCCAACTGTACACCCAATAAAGGGTATATCGAAGCCCTGGGGCTTAAAGTACCGGCTAAATAAATGTATAAAATACCGTTAATAGGATGTAATTTATAAATGCTTATCTTGCATAAGCATTTATAAACCAAAGTTCTGCCGCGCCCTTCTGTGCGCTTGCAGAAGTTTTTTAACATAGCATGTATAAACTTTACTGCGGGTTGCTCTGCCTTGTTTTGTCTGCCTTTACATTAAGCAGTATAGCACAAACAGTGGTACCAGTGGCCGATACCGCCAAACAACATGTTTTCAGGTACGGTGAGATAGAGTATTTTAAAGAAGCGGGTAACACGCTGAATATTAAAACTGTAAGCAGCGCAGAATTTAATAGTAAATTCAAAAAAAATAACGAACCTACGCCGCAGCTTCGGGATGTAAATGCTACCTATTGGTATCGTATCAGGTTAGATCAAAATACCCTTACCAAAAACAACTGGATTCTTGAGTTTTTTGATCAGACCATTGACAGCATAACCGTATACTCGCCTACCAAAAAAAATAATTACACCACCACCCTTCTGGGTAGTAACCGTCCTTTTTCCGAAAGGTTATACAATCACAAAAACTTTAGCCTTAACCTTGATAACGACATTGACGGAATTAATACCTATTATTTTCGCATCAGGTCACATCAATCTGCCAATATCATTATTGTACTGCGTTCGGTTAGCTGGTTCATCAGCTACGCGCTCGACGAATACTTTTGCTTTGGCATATTTTACGGTATGATCCTGGTTTTCGGCCTGTACAATTTCATGATGTTTATTGCTATGCGGCAGCGGCAGTATTTGTATTACATCGCCTATAACCTTAGCATCGGCCTTTATGAAATGTGTACCGATGGTATTGCTTATCAATACCTTTGGCAAATGGCACCTCACTGGAACCATTATGCCTATGGCATAGCCCTGTTTTTCGCCAGCATTTTCGCTATGCTTTTCGCCCAAAGCCTGCTCAATTTAAAGGAAAATGCCCCCCGGTTTAACAGGCTGATAACGGGTTTGATAATTATACGTACCCTGTTCTTTTTACTGTGCCTTACTGTAAATAAAAATTGGTTTAGTTACAAGATCATTGAATTTATACCATTATCAGTGGCATTTGTAAGCGGATGCTATGTTTTATACAAGGGGTATCGTCCGGCGAGATTTTTTGTAATTGGCTATAGCTTTTTATTTATCGGTTTTATTATTAAAACGCTGATAGCGCTTAATATTTGGTGGCTGCCGGTTACCGCACTTAATTTTTACAGCTTAAGCTTTTGTTTTATCATGGAAATGCTGTTCATCACCTTTGCCATTGGCGACAGGGTGCGATTGCTGAAACGCGACAAAGATCAAACGCAGCAACGCATGATCAAACAGTTACAGCAAAACGAGGAGTTGAAGGATCTGCTGAACAAAAACCTGGAAGAGCAGGTTGCCGAACGCACTAAAGAGCTGGTGGAAAAAAACTCGCTCATTGAGTCGCAAAATGACGAATTGTTATCGGTAAATACGTTATTACAACAACAGGCTGAAGAGATATCCCGCATGAATGTATTGCTGGAGAAAGACAACCTATCCTTGCATAATGATATTGAGAAAGTAACATACGACAGGGTAATGTCTGCCGAGGTGGATTTTGAGGAGTTCAGTAAAATATACCCGGATAACGAAACCTGCTTTAAATTCCTGTCCGATCTGAAATGGGAAAAAGGTTATGCCTGTAAGAAATGCGGGAACACTAATTACAGCAGCGGCCATTTGCCTTACAGCCGCCGTTGTTCTAAATGCGGATACGAAGAGTCAGTTATTGCCTATACTATTTTACATGGCACGCGAATACCTATTAATAAAGCTTTCTACATGATATTTTTAATGTACTCCACTAAAGGGAAAATATCATCGCACAAACTGTCAGAAATACTATCTATAAGGCAAAGTACCTGCTGGTCGTACACTTCACGTATAAAAAAAGCGATGGAAAGCCGTAAAAAAGAGATCAAAAACGCAGGCAGTAAAGGTTGGAGTAAATTGGTTATTGAGAATAACACCGACTAAACACACCCGTTACTTACTGCCATTTACATTTAAGCTTGTATATTGTAATTGCCTATAGTGTGATATTCTCAACACCTATTTTTTTTAAAAATTAACTGTGAATTAAGCGTATCACAACTATTTTTTAAATTTCTTAAAATCCGTTTTAACGTCCCTTAAAGCGGTTTGCTGTATTTTTTGCCTGTGAAGCAAGCGTATCAAATAAATTATAATCAATTAATTATCAATTGTTTATGAAACTTTTTATTTGATTGTAACGTAAAAATTACTTTAAATTTGTACCACCAATATAAACCGGCATCTGCCTGCCATACGAAAAACTAATTACAAAAGCCCCATTGCTCAACAGCAGTGCTAGCCTTTTAATTTAAATGGCAGTTAATGCTGATCTTATATTCTACTATGCCTATAGATATGCAACCAACTACAAAATCAAATAAACAATTATGAAAATCAGTTACAAATTAAAATTGCTGGCGGCTATTATTGCAATACCCGCATTGCTGATGTACGCCTGCAAAAAGGATGTCGGCGGACAAACTGCTATAAATGCTGCTGGCGGCACCCCAGCACGCGCCGCCAACGAAGTGGTAAATGCCTGGTTAACCACCTCTAATAAATCAAGTTTGCTGGCACAAAGCAGCTTTAATTTTGCCGCGGATGCAGGAACCAACTCCACTACAATTACCGTAGATGAAAACACAACTTACCAGGGTATTGATGGTTTTGGTTTTACACTTACCGGGGGCAGCGCCGGATTGCTTAACGGATTAGGAGGCAATCAAACCAATGTACTGAATGAGCTGTTCGGAACCGGAAACGGCCAAATCGGTATCAGTTACCTGCGCATAAGTATAGGAGCATCCGATCTGAGTTCATCAGATTTTACATACAACCAAACCGCCGGAGATGTTAATATGAATAATTTTAGCCTGGCGCCTGAGATGCAGGACATGATCCCTATTCTGAAAAAGATTATTGCCATTAATCCTACCATAAAAATATTAGCCACCCCATGGACGGCTCCTACATGGATGAAAGTAAATACTACCGGGAATAAAGGGTATACAGGCGGAAGTCTTAACACTGCCTATTACGATGCTTATGCCCGGTATATTGTAAAATATATACAAGCCATGCAGGCGCAAGGCATAACCATTGATGCAATAACTCCTCAAAACGAACCTCTTAATCCATACAACAACCCAAGTATGGTGATGCAGGCTAATGAGCAGGTAACGTTTATTAATAACAACTTAGGGCCGCAGCTGCATAACGCGGGTCTGAACACCAAAATAATAGCGTATGATCATAATGCCGATGTACCAAGTTACGCTACAACGGTTTTAGCAGGTGCCGGCCAATATGTTGACGGTTCAGCATTTCACTTATACGCAGGGGATATAAGCGCGTTAGCAGGTGTACATAACGCTTATCCTAACAAGAACGTTTACTTTACAGAGCAATGGGTTGGCGCGCCAAGTAATTTTGGCGGCGATCTTTCGTGGCATGTAAACAACCTGATTATAGGGGCAACCCGCAACTGGAGCCGTAACGTGCTGGAATGGAACCTTGCATCAGATCCGAACAATTACCCGCATACTAACGGAGGCTGCAGCAACTGTTTAGGAGGTATAACCGTAAGTGGCACCTCAATAACCCGTAATGTAGGTTATTACATTATTGCCCACGCCTCTAAATTTGTAAGACCGGGCGCTGTACGTATAGCCTCTAATGTGGCAGGCAATATCCAAAATGTGGCCTTTAAGAACAGTGATGGCTCTAAAGTAGTTATCGCG
This sequence comes from Mucilaginibacter segetis, assembly GCF_016522075.1. Taxonomy (GTDB): domain Bacteria; phylum Bacteroidota; class Bacteroidia; order Sphingobacteriales; family Sphingobacteriaceae; genus Mucilaginibacter; species Mucilaginibacter segetis. The sequence continues at coordinate 339,163 of NZ_JAEHFW010000002.1, forward strand.
CTGAATACCGGCAGCAGTTCAGTAAGCTTTAAGCTAAAATGGGGTGCCGAATCCTTTACCTATAGCCTGGCAGCGGGCGCAGTGGTAACCTTTAAATGGTCGGGTACGCAATCAAGCGGTAGCGGCGGTAGTTCCGGTGCTCCAATCGGGCAAACTATTACATTAAAAGGTTTCAACAACCAATATGTATCATCGGAGAATGGCACGCAACCCATGAATTGCAACCGCGCTACGGCACAGGGCTGGGAACAGTTCACTGTAGTTGATGCCGGCGGCGGCAAAATAGCACTGCAAAGTCAGGGAAAGTATGTATCATCAGAAAACGGAACACAAGCCATTACCTGCAATCGCACCAGTATTGGCGACTGGGAAAAATTCGACTGGGTGCCTACGTCTGACGGAAAGGTAACCTTCAGAGGAAACAACGGGAAATTCATCTCGAGCGAGAATGGAACGCAACCCATGACCTGTACACGGGCGTCCGCTTCCGGCTGGGAAGCATTTGGCGTAAACCAATGATCACTATAAAACCAATCAAATACTAACTATAAATCAATTATTATGAAAAAGCAATTCTTTAACTTTCTGAAAAGCGCCGGAATAGTGCTGGTGCTTGTCTCCTTGGCGCTCTCTTGTAAAAAGGATGTGGGGCAATCGGCTGCGGAACAGGTGAAGGTTTCATCTGCCACAGAAAACAGCACCACGCCAAGAGCGGCCACGCTGGTTTGGTCTGATGAGTTTAATGGCAGCAGCGTTGATGGTTCCAAATGGAACATTGATAATGGCAACCCAAATGTGAATAACGAGAAAGAGTATTATTCATCAGGCAATGTGGCCGTAACAGGTGGAAATTTGGTTATTACCGCAAAAAACCAGAGCATGGGCGGGCAGCCTTACACTTCGGGTAAATTAACCACTTCGGGTAAATATTCGGTAAAATATGGCCGTATCGAGGCCCGTATAAAACTTCCGGCCTTCCAGGGAAGCTGGCCCGCTTTCTGGATGTTGGGCAATAATATCGGATCAGTAGGCTGGCCACAGTGCGGTGAGATAGATATTATGGAACAAACTAACACCAGCAATACTATTTTGGGTACAATGCACTGGAATGCTAACGGGCATGTTTATTATGGCAACAGTACTACCGTGGGCAGTGTACAGGATTACCATGTGTACGCCGTGGAGTGGGATGATAGCAGTATACGTTGGTATGTAGACGGTAACCTTTTCAACACCGGCAATATTGCTAATAATATTAATAATACCGAGGAATTTCATTTACCGTTCTTCCTGATACTGAACCTTGCAGTTGGTGGCGATCTGCCGGGCAATACCATTAACAACGGCGCGTTACCTGCAAGCATGTATGTGGACTATGTGAGGGTCTACTCATTATCGGGCGGTTCAACTTCCAATCCGCCTATCGGCCAAACCGTGACCTTAAAAGGTTTTAACGGAAAGTATGTATCATCAGAGAATGGCACGCAAGCTATGACCTGTACACGGGCTACCGCGCAGGGTTGGGAACAGTTCACTGTAGTTGATGCCGGCGGTGGCAAAATAGCACTGCAAAGCCAGGGCAAATATGTATCATCAGAAAACGGAACACAGGCTATTACCTGTAACCGAACCAGCATTGGCGACTGGGAAAAATTCGACTGGGTGCCTACGTCTGACGGGAAGGTAACCTTCAGAGGAAATAATGGGAAATTCATCTCGAGCGAGAACGGCACACAGGCTATGACCTGTACACGGGCGACCGCATCAGGGTGGGAAGCATTTGGTATTAACCAATAAAAAATACTTATTTTTAAGCCTGCCCTTAAACCGGGGCAGGCTTTTTTTATTTACCTGAATGAAAAGACCAATTATTATTTGCCTTGGTATTTTATTAAATGCCGGACTGTTATTTGCCCAGGCAATTCAAAAAAAAGTGCAGTTAAACCTTTCTACAGGCTATCAGCAACAGGATTTGAAATGGTCAATAGCTGGAAACCAAGCGGGGCAAAATCCTAATATCTACTCTGAACTGCAATGGAAAAAAGTGGGCGGGCAATTAATAGCAGGCGAACTGCAATGGAACTTTTATAAAAAACTATCCTTAACAGCTGGCTTTTCGCATGTTTATATCGGTTCGGGTACGGTATCTGATAATGATTACAATGGCGACAACCGCACCAACCGCGTATACAGTGAATTGTTTAATGCGGATAAAGGTTTTACCCGGTCATGGTCGGCAGGAGTGGGATATATGATATTTAATACGCAAAATTTTAGTTTAATCCCTTATGCCGGATATGGTACCAATAAACAATCTTTATTTTTACTTGATCGCTCGGGAGATTTTCCGGATCTGAACAGCACTTATAATACAGATTGGAAAGGGCCTTTCCTGAAAGCTACCGCTACAGCCAAACTTGCTGCTCGCTTAAAGCTGACCGCTGATATTACCTACAACCAGGCCGATTATAAATCGAAAGCCGACTGGAATCTTATACAAACATTTCAGCACCCGGTGAGCTATCGGCACACCGCTAAAGGTTATGGTATTACTGCCAACGCGGGCTTAGGATATGCTATTTCCCGCAATATAGGCATGCACTTATCCGGAGGTTATTTTAGCTGGCAAACAGGCAAGGGGGTAGATGAGTTATTCCTGGCATCCGGCGGATCTGAAAAAACGCAGTTAAATGGCGTGGATCACAGCGGTTACAGGGTTGCCCTTGGAGTAGAACTGGGCTACTAACAAAAAATAGCGCTGACATATGGTTTATCCCACATATCAGCGCATATTTAAATTTTCTTTTACTTATCGCTTAGCATTACAGGCGTTTTGCTGTTACCCATAATAATAACCTTTGCATTTTGTGATAACGCGATCTCTTTTTGAGCCTTAATAGCCTCGTACTGCAATTGCTTATCAGACAAGCCTGTTGAAAGTATTTTTTGATAATCGGCTATACCTTGTGCCTCTACGCGTTTACGATCAGCTTCCTGACGTTCCTTTTGCAAAACGAACTGCATTTTTTGAGCATCCTGTTCGGCTTGTATCTTTGATTCAATGCTCGCCCTTACTGATGCGGGTAGGGATATGTTACGCACCAATATTTGCTGTAGCTCCAGCCCTCTTTTAGCAAAGCTTTTTGATATGGTACTGGTAATTTTATCCTGAAACTCCTGCCTCTTAGTAGAATAAAGGTCAACAGCCGGATAAGCTACAGCATTATCACGAATTGCTGTGCGCGATACGGTACGTACAATTTTATCTACGTAGTCCATGCCAATGTTCTGTAATATAAACGGAGCCTTTTGCGGATCAACCTTATACAGAACGGAAAGATCAACAGTAACTTCCAAACCATCGGAGGATAATATCCTGATAGCGTCATCGCCCTGTACTTCGCCTTCACTTTGTACAGCGCTCATGGTATAGTTTTGTGTTTGTACATTAAACAGGGTAATATCAACCATAGGGTTAATAACGTGAAGGCCGCTTTCCAAAACATTGTTTTGTACTTTACCAAACAGCACCTGTACGCCAACCTTACCAGGATCTATCACCTTAATAGTAGAAAATAACAAGCCGAGTACAACCACCACTATACCTACCGAGGTAACTATTCCACCAAAACGATTACCCGGTTCAGGTGAACGTTTTACCATTATCCCGACAATAAATACGATAATACCAATAATTGCTATAAACATGTTAGTAAGTGTTAATTTTATTATTAGAGTAACATATCCGGCAATTATTACTAAAAATCGGCAAAAATCGACTATTTCGGTTTCTGAGTTTCCTTAACCTGTTTTATCAGCTTAATTTTTAGTACAACCAAAATGGCACCTGCAAACAACGCGGCCAGCAAAAACTCATAGCGTGCATGCTCAAAACCCCAATATGCAGTTAGCATACAAAAGAAAATGGCCAGATTATAAAACACATTAAGCGCTAGCTTTTTACCCATAATTAATTAATACACGTTTATAGTCGGATCTATTTCGGCTTGCCAGGCTAATATGCCGCCTTTTAAGTTAAAAAGGTTAGTAAAACCTTGCTGCTCCAGTTGCATTATAGCTGCTGCGCTGCGTTTACCGCTACGGCACATTACTACAACCGGTTTATTTTTTTCAACTTTATCAGTTTCTATCAATATACCACCAAGGGGAATAGAGAGCCCGCCTATATTTGAAGTTTCATATTCAAAATCTTCACGAACATCTATCAGTTGGAAATCTTCACCTGCGTTTAATTTCTCTTTTAGTTCCTGTACGCTTATTTCTTTCATATTAAATAGAATTAATCCGTCAAAGGTAACTTTTTCCGCACCAAATATTTAAGTAAGTTTTGTAACAATCACTTACTACCGGCGTTTTAATTATGTTTGTATATAAATTATCAGCAATACGTTAAATGAAGAAAGTAACCCGGTTTTTTTGGTTTTGCTCTGGTGCGCACATCGGTACATTAAAAAAATACCCCATAGAACATAATAAATTCGTGGGCGTGGGTGCCACTATATTCTTTACCGCGCTATTCGCTTCCTTATCGGGCGGATATGCCATGTATTTCGTTTTCAGCGGCAATCCGTTCGCTGTTATATTTGCCATATTGTTTGGCCTGATATGGGGTACGGCAATTTTTAACATGGACCGTTACATTGTATCGAGCATCAATAAACAGGGAAGTGTTAACTCGCAGATATTGCAAGCCACGCCTCGTATACTTTTGGCTATAATGATAGGCATTGTAATATCCCGACCGCTTGAATTAAAAATTTTCGATAAAGAGATACGTCAGAAACTAAAGACCGCCTACCTAAAAGGGCAACGCACTAAAATAGATACTCTGCAAAAAACCTATCAGCAAAAATATGCGCAGGAACTGGGCAAAAATAACGACCTGAAGCAAGAGAAGGACTCCTTAGAAAAAGACATTAACCGTTCCCGTTTTCTGTTAAATCAGGAAGTTTTCGGGGATAAAACTAATCAAACTTCGGGTATAGTAGGTTATGGCACTTATGCCAAACAAAAAGCCGATGTACTTAAAGAAAAGGAAGATCGCCTGAAAACCGTTACTGCTGACCTGGATAAAATGGACCAGTACCTGAGTGACCGCAAGGATTATGAAGGAGTAAATGGCACCCGTTTATTTACTGAAACCCAATTAGACAGCCTGGCCAACGTGGCGGGGTTTGCTGATCGTAACTGGGCGCTGGGCCAACTTTCTTACAACAATAAAGGCACGCGCGATCTGGATACTTACCTGGCCATAGCATTTATAGGCTACTTGTTTATTTTATTTGAATGTTTACCCGTATTTGTTAAGCTGATGTCTCCGCGCGGGCCTTATGATAAAGCCCTGGCCAAGATAGCTGAAGCGAATACTTACGCCGCTGAAAAAGACCGGGAACGCGACATGCTGGTTACCGACAAGACCTACGCTCACAGTGTAGATGTAGAATTTGAAAACCGAAAGCAGATCATAACAGCACAGGCAGCTTATGACCTGGAACACCAAACTTACGATTAAGTAAAAGCGATCAATTATTCGTAAATACGTTTGTGCAGTAACTGTGAGCAAAGCTGCACGGCACTGGTAAAAGCATCTTCATGAAAACCATATTTAAAATAACTGCCGCAATAGTAAACCGGCCCGCTTTGATTCAATTTCCATAATTCATCCTGGGCGTTTATTGCCGGAACATCAAATAAAGGGTGCTCATAATCTATCTCCTTTATTATCTTTTTTTCATCAATATTATTATTCGCGTTGATGGACACGAAATAGTTTTTTTTGTCGGATACGCCCTGTAGTTTGTTCATCCAATAAATGGTGCTGGGGTTTAGTTTGCCATTCTGCATTTGCACGCGGTAATTCCAGCTGCTCCACGCTAATTTTGTTTTGGGCATAATGCTTTCATCAGTATGCAGTATAGCTTTATTATATTGGTATTTGAATTTAGATAACAAGCGTTGCTCATCTGCAGTGGGCGCATCAAGCATGGCTAAAGCCTGGTCTCCGTGCGTCGCAATGATCACCCTGTCAAAAACTTCCTGTGTACCGTCGGAAGCATGAACGGTTACCTTTTCGTTAGCACGTGTGATTTTTACCGCTTTGCGGTTAACCTGTATCTTATCTTTAAAAGGCTTTATCAGAATTTCGCGGTATGACTGACTACCCTTAACCGGGGTGTACCATTGGTGCTGAGTGTCCAATCCTAAAAAGCCGTGATTTAAAAAGAAACGGATCAGTGTAACTGCGGGGAAATCCAACATCTGCTCCATTGGGGTCGACCATACTGCGGCACTCATGGGCACCAGGTATTTCCAAAGCATATCCTCCCCGTAGTTAAACTCTTTTATATATTGACCAATGGAATAATTAGCGTATGTAGGATCGTCAAGTATGTTTACACTTTCCCTGTTAAAACGCGCTATTTGCTTTAGCATTTTAAGATAAGAAATATTGAAGATGTTCTTACGCTGGGCAAATAGGTGGTTAATGCTACTACCGCTATATTCCAGCTTTTCGGGCAAGTACTGCACACTAAAAGACATGTCAGTTTTTTTTACAGGTGCGTCTATTTCGGCAAATAACTTACATAAGTTAGGATAGGTTTTATAGTTAAACACCATAAAGCCGGTATCAACATAAACAGGGTGGCCATCTTCATCAACAGTTATCGTATTAGTATGACCGCCTATGTAATTGTTTTGCTCGTAAATAGTAATATCGTTATTGTGCTGCAAAAAATGTCCGCAACCCATACCTGCTATGCCTGTACCTATGATGGCTGTTTTATACATATTATTTGGTTATGGTGTTTAAAAAAAACAGCGTAGCATAGGTTGATAACTGCCCGCCCGGCCCGTTCATATTAAAATCGAAGCCGTGCGTTGCCCAGGGCAACTTAAGCCAATAATGTGGTACATCATAATGCTTTAACTTCGCGTTTAATCTGCGGCTATGTTCCGGAGAAACCAACACATCATTACCACCATGAATAATTAGTGTAGGAACCGTTTCCTGGTTAACAAACTCTAACGGGGAGCAGGCAACATACTTGCCAGGTACTGCGTTGTAAGTTCCGCCAATGTAATCTTCCATCACTTTGCGTGAATCCATAATTAACGGATTGGAAGGAATAGAGTACCCCCAAACCATATCGGCAGGGCCGTAAAAATCCACAACGCCCCTTAATCCCGGAAATTTTTGTGTATATGCAGCAAGCAGCGCTATCTGTGCTCCTGCCGAACGCCCCAGCAACACAAATTTATTGGTATCAATATGCAGTTCATCAGCATGATGTTGTAAATAGCTGATAGCTGCCTCAACATCCTCTATCGGCGCCGGAGTTTGATATTCTGGTGCCAAACGATAATTGATGGCAGCCACATTATATCCCCGTTGGGCCAAGTAGGTATTCAGCTCTGGCAGTTGGCGGCTATCGCCGCTGCTCCATGATCCACCATGTATGACCAGCACACATGGGCGCTTACCCGAAATTTCAGACTGATAAAAATCAAGCGTTAGCGAAGTATCCTGATATTTTACGTAGGTAAATGTTTTAAACGGCCCCTTATCTCCAACAGTAAACAATTTAAAAAAGTTGCCCGGACCTTCTTTAGGTAAAACATCCGGCGAGCTGTTGGCATACATGCTTCTAAAGGCATATAACATATTACTTTTTATATCCCTTGCAATAATTGCCGTTCTCACAATTGGTGACAGGTATAATAAAATAGCCAATACACCCACTAAGTTACCTGCAACACGGTAATGGTTAACCCATACACCCAAAAAAGTTAAAATGGACGTTATAGTTACAAATATGAGCGGGAAATCAGTAACCAACACAGCCAGCAACCATACATAATAAGCCGGCGCCTTAAATACCGAAAGCAGGGAGATCAGGAAAAATATAAAAAGTAATATCAGTCTGGTCATACGCCGGCCTTATGAAATAAATAATGACTTACCATCCACTCATTCCCTTTATTATAGCTCCACAACTCGGCGCAGGCTAAATAAAATAAACGCCAGTACACCCACCACTTTACCGCGTTGGCTTTACTGTAGGTATCTTCAAATATGTGCATTATTTGTTTTTTATGGCTGTCCATATTCTTGAGCCAAGCCTCTGCAGTTTTAGCATAGTGGGTACCGTTTACATGCCAATGCTGCTCCACCAGCAAGTCATCGTTAAAATAAAACATCAGGTCGTCGCTGGGCATAATTCCCCCGGTAAAAAAGTATTTGCTCATCCAGTCTGTCTCATCCTTCACCTCAAACAAGTACGCGTACTCTTTATGGGTAAAAATATGAATAAATAACTTTCCATCGGGTTTCAGAAATGAGGCCACCTTTTTCAAAAGCAACTGGTAATTGCGCATATGTTCAAACATCTCTACTGATACCACCCGGTCAAATTTATCCGAAATTTCAAAAGTATTCATGTCAGCAGTTAGCACGGTTAGGTTATTAATGCTGCGCAACTTTGCCTGTTTATCAATATGCTTTTTTTGCGTGCGGGAGTTAGATACTACCTTAAAATTGCTTTCCGGATATTTTGCGGCCATGTAAAGCGATAAGGAACCCCATCCGCATCCCAGCTCTAACACATCCTGGCCATTTACCAATTCGGCGCGCTGACAGGTAAGCTCCAGCATATCAACTTCAGACGTATCAATGTCCAATACACCGTTTTTCCAGTAACCACTGGAGTACTTCAGGTTTTTGCCTAAACAGTATTCATAAAATTCCGTTGGTACTTCGTAATGCTGTTCGTTTGCATCGGCTGTGTTTACGGCAATTGGCGAAGCTTTTAAGCGGGCTATCAATTTCATCAGATGCGCCTGCTGGGCTTCCACATTGCCCATATCCTCATCTATCAGTCGTTGTCTCAACAGGGTACGTATTCCTCTGCGCAATAAAAAATCGGGGACTTTGTTTTTTTCTACTAATTTATCGTACCACATTCCGGGCTTATATTGTATTATTGGTTTATAAGGGTTAGTTTAAAGTATACGTTTTGATAGCCTCGACGGATTTTTTAATGTTATTTTATAATTCGCGCCCACCACGGTATTCCAACTTCTATTTCTTTTTAGGCAGCGGTATAAACACACTGGTGCTTGCCTGATATTTTTTATACGCCTCCCCTTTTGAACGTACAGATTGCTGCTCGGTAGCGGGTATGCCTGTTACTTTTAATAATAGATATAAAATAACAGCCGGGCTTATTATAGCTAAATAACCATAAGGAGATGCGAGCGCAAAAATGAAATAAGACGTCCACATGAGCCATTCAAAAAAGTAATTGGGATGACGCGAATAATACCACAAGCCTGTGTCACAAACCTTACCTTTGTTTGATGCATTCTTTTTAAAATTGGCCAGTTGTTTATCGGCTATGGCTTCCCCTGTTACACTTAACAGCCACAAAGCTACCCCGGCATATTCCAACACAGATAATTCCGGATCGGTATTGATGGCGCTGATAAAAAAAGGAATAGCTAACAATACATTTGATACCCCCTGCATCTGAAAAAACCAAAAGAACTTTCGTTCGGCGTTGGGTTCCCACTCGTTGCGCAATTGCTTGTAACGGCCTTCTTCTTCATCTAAATGTTTTATGATGCGCACCGCCAAGTGCGTACCCAAGCGCAAGCCGCCCAGTATTACCATACCGCAAATAAACAGCCGGCGGGTTTCAAAACCGGGCGCGAACAAAAGCAGGATTATACCAATAACCGGAAAATTGTACGACCAGAAAATATCTACCACGCCCGCATTTTTTATTTTATGCGCCCATAGCCAAACAAACCCCATAATGCCGCAACAGGCAATTAATGCGTATAATACCAAAGCTAAAAGTGAATGTTCATCCATTGCGTTTGCTAAAAAATTCTTTTAGTCCCTCGTTGGGCTTTAACCTGAAAAGCTGTATCAAAACAAAAGCGCAACTGGCAATACTACCCAGTGCTACTAATAAAATAAGCCATATAATTTTTGCGGGAATACTTCGCTCCTTATAGCAAACCCATATGTATATAACCGATACATTAGCATAAAAATCCCATAGGGTAGCACGCATCCAGGGGATAGAGCCCAGGTAATCCCACTGTTTAAACAGGTTGCTTTGCATGCTGGTGCTTATTACAATATAACAAACCCATACAAAAACGATACTGAAAATTATTTTTAATGTGGTGATCATCAATTCTTTTGCGCTGCCTTAATAAACTTTAAGGCATCATCAGCATGCTCTTTACCCTGTAGCATTGCTGCATGGGTGTATACCACCTTGCCTTTTAAATCTACAACAAACGTTTCACGACCGGGCATGAACATTTTCTTTTTAACACCGAACATATTGTAGACCTTGTTATCCGGATCGCTTAATAATGTGAACGGCAATTTATAATGGTCGGCAAAGCTTTTATGACTTTCAACAGTGCCTCCGTTTATTCCGATAACTTTTGCCCCGGCCTTTGTAAACCCATCAAAGCTATCGCGGAAAGCGCAGGCTTCCTTTGTACAAACCATGCTTTCATCCTTTGGGTAAAAGTAGATCACCAAGATATGCTTGCCGATCTCCTGATTGATATTGAAAAGTTTCCCGTCCTGATCATATAATGAAAATCGGGGCACCATATCACCCGTCTCTATGTGTTTTTGCGCGCTCAGCTTTAAGCTAAAAATACAATTTACCGCCAATATCAACAGCAAATACTTAAATGTTATTTTGTACATGTTTTATATACGTTGATAAGGACAATAAACGATTTAAAACCCAAAAATAAATTTTTTGGTATCCTGCAACTTAGGTATCGGCTTTTTAAACAAAAAAAGGCCGGACGCAAACGCCCGGCCCTTTAGTATCGGCAAATATTTATACCAAATTCTTTTTGATGTAATTATAGCTTTGAGTGATGCTGTCAAACGGATCGCCCGGGCAAATATCCTGTTCGTTAAAGAAGTATTTCATTCCTGCTTTGCCGGCATGGGCAAATATCTTTTTAAAATCAATAACACCATTACCTACCTCGGTAAACATTTGTTTCGGAGTATTATCCATATCCTTAACATGCCATAGCGGGAAACGTCCCGGATAACGGTTAAACATGGTTATAGGATCTTGTTTTGCTTTATACATCCAGTAAATATCCATTTCCATTTTTACCAGGTCAGGATCGGTATGTGTAAGCAGCGCTTCGTACGGAAGCTTGCCATCCTCCTTTATAAATTCAAAATCGTGATTGTGATAGCAAAGCTGTATGCCCGCTTTTTTACATATCTCGCCACCCTTGTTTAACCTTTCGGCAACTTCGCGATAATGACTAATAGGACCCCTTTCGTTATCCAGTAAATAAGCGCATACCATATATTTAAGACCAACTGCTGCGGCATCATCAACTGCTTTTTGCCAATCGTTTGATATGGTGCCCTTGGCATCCAATTTTTCACCAAGCATATAGTGGCTGCTCGGCATAATCAGGCCATTATCTTTTAAAACCTTTGAAAACTCCGCAGGCTCCATTCCGTAAAATTTTTGAGTGCCGGTGTAAGTAGCACCCTCCACAGAGTTAAACCCGATTTTTGCAACTCTTTTTAATGCAGCTATTGGATCGGCCTGCATAGCATCACGCACTGTATACAATTGTAAACCGATGTATTTTTTGTTACGTGCAAAAAGCTGTGGGGCAACTAACAGCCCTGCAGACAGCATAGCCGTATTTTTAAGGAACGAACGTCTGGTAGTCATTTTTTTTGATTTTAATTGGTTTGTGTAAAAGTAACGCATTGACCATATATTAACAACAGACGTCCAATTTTTTTAAAGGTTTAATTTGAAGCGGGTTTGGGTTTGTTGCCTTTGTATCGATTCGGCCTTCTGCGCTTATCGCCATATGCTCCTCCATGCGGGCGCTCCTGCTTAACAGGTTGTATCCCTGCAAGCACTTCCGGCAACTCCTTTTGGCTAATAGGCCTGTCTATTAATTGTTCTATATTTTTCAATCTTTTCAGATCGCGGTCGTTCACAAAGGTAATGGCAGTACCGGTAGTTGCCGCGCGCGCCGTACGACCAATACGGTGTACATAATCTTCCGGGTCGCCGGGCACATCATAGTTAACCACAAGGTCAATTCCTTCTACATCTATTCCTCTTGACAGGGCATCAGTACCAATAATAACCGGCAATAACTTGTTTTTAAATTTAAGCAGTATCTCTTCACGCTCACCCTGCTGCAGATCGGAGTGGAAGGCTTCTGCATGAACATGCGCTGCCTTTAGCTCCTTGTAAAGCGATTTTACGATCTCCTTACGGGATGCAAATATAATGGCGCTTGCATAGGCGCTATCTTTAAGCAGTAATTTTATCAGCGGTGTCTTTTGCTGATCGTGCAGGCGGTAAACTTGCTGATCAATACCGGCTGCAGGCTGCGAAATAGCGATATTTATTTGCTGAGGATCGGTAAGTATCGCTTTTGCCAGGGTACGTATACGTCCGGGCATAGTGGCCGAAAATAAAAGTGTTTGTCTTTTTTTAGGCAGATAACTGATGATCCGCATAATATCGTCCTGAAAGCCCATATCCAGCATACGGTCGGCCTCATCCAATACTAAATGGGTAATATGATTTAACTTAAGTACCCCCGAAGTGAGGTGGGCTATAAGCCTGCCGGGCGTAGCAATAATAATATTTACATTATTTTGAATACCACGTCGTTGTTGCTCATAAGCCATGCCATCGCCGCCGCCAAATACCGCCAGCGAGCTGATGCCTGTAAAATAGGCTAAGCCTTCTACCTGTTGATCTATTTGTTGGGCAAGTTCCCGTGTAGGTGCAAGTACCAGTGCCGATATCTGATGTTTATGAGTGTTACTTATATAATTAAGCACAGGCAGCAAGTATGATGCTGTTTTGCCGGTTCCGGTTTGCGCGCATGCTATCAGGTCTTCACCATTAAGTATAATTGGTATAGTTTTTTCCTGGATGGGTGTTGGAGTAGTATACCCCATACTTAATACGCCCTCGAGTAATTGTTCGTTGAAATTAAAGTCGTGAAATGTCACAATATTGTTAAAGGTGAGCCTGCAATATATAAATTTTTGTTGTTTAAACCTACTTTAAAGCCTTTATGTTTTGCTTACTTGTACTTTTGCCACTACCGCCGCCAGCGTCAAAAACAATTTTTGATTTATTCGCTTATCAACGGTAATTATTTAGAGCTCGCTTAGTTTACTATGATTAAACTTTTAACCAGCGCTGTAAAAACATTTATATGCGCAATAGTTTTACTTTTTTTTACAGCCCTTAATGCACATGCGAGCTCCATAGCCCACCTGCCAAAAGCTGATACTACCGATACGGCACGCATTACCACGCGCACTATTAACCGAAATTTTGATGACATCTTTAAACAGAATCTGAGGCCGTCTTTTTTAGGTAACGAATATTTTCAGCCCGAAAAAACAATGCTCGTGGGCGATATAAATGCCCATTTTATATTATTTGATACACCTGCCTCACGTTTCTTTTTTGATGTTGCCGCACGAATTAAGGTAAGGCTGCTGAGTGAATATGGTGCTCCTGTAAAGTCTCCGAGTTATATGCCCGGCGGCACTCTCTATTTCAGAGCCAACCGCGACATTTATAAGCCGCAGTTTTTATCGCTCTCCTATACGCATCACTCCAATGGTATACGTGGCCCGACTTTAAAAGCTGACGGGAGTTTTAATCGTGACAGCGGCAAATTCAGCACTAATTTTTACTCACTGAATTACACTATAGGTAAACGTACAGATAAGGAAAATATCATTATTAACAGGTTTGCTACAGCCGGCATTGAAGTTCATGCGGGGCTTTTTGGTGTAGGTGTTGCCGAAGGATTAACCGACCACTATGGATTTGTACGGCTGAACGGCAGCTATTTGTTTAACATAGCAAAAAAATATGCTGACCCCATTGACCCGGGTAAAACCGAAAAGGTATTTGATAACTGGCAGCGCATACAATTTGATGTGAGTTACATTGCTGATAAATATAATGATTACGACGCTTTCAATTTAAAAAAACGGTTAAACATTGGGCTAAAATATTATTATCAGTTGCCATTCATGCAAAATGCGTCGGTTGTGGTGGGTGGTGGTTACCGCGGGCAGGACGATTATAATATATTTTTCGAAGATAGTTATGGTTATGTAACCATCGGCATAGCCTCCGGGTTCTCCTTTATTTTCAACAAAAATTAATTTACCGGACCGGATTTTTTCATTCTGTAATATTTTAATTGATATATGTGCGTTAATTTAGTATCATAAAAAATTATGTTACTTTTACCATTGTAACCACATGCAGGTGCCCCCTTGATCTGCTAAAACATTTTAACACTCAATGAAAAAATTGCTATTAGGCATGCTGGCTGTAACAGCATTACACTATTCTTCTTCGGCTCAGACTAAAGGCTGGACAACACTTTTTGACGGAAAAACTACTGATGGCTGGCACGCTTACAACAAGCAGGGAGCAGGTGCATGGTCAGTTGTTGATGGCGCATTGCAACTGGATCCGAACGCCCCTGATCAGGCCGACCTGGTAACCGACAAGGAGTACGAGAATTATGAACTTGCTTTAGACTGGAAGATCGCCGAAGGCGGAAACAGCGGTATTATTTTTGGTGTTCATGAAGATCCGTCGTTAGGTGCCACTTACCTGAGCGGAATAGAAATGCAGGTACTGGATAATGAAAAAGCTGAAGACAATAAAAAAGCGAATCATCTTGCCGGATCGTTATATGACATGAAAGCACCGTCAAAATCAGTTGCCAAACCTGCTGGGGAATGGAACGCGGTTAAAATACGTAAAGATAACGGGCATCTTACTTTTTGGCTTAACGGTTCAAAAATAATTGATGTGCAAATGGGCAGTGCTGAATGGCAGGAGTTGCTGAACAACAGCAAATTCAAAACCTGGAAAGATTTTGCCAAATATCCGAAAGGACATATTGCGCTTCAGGATCACAGCGCAGTTATAGCGTTCCGTAACATCAAACTCAAACAATTATAATAAATTCCCCCCTGATAAACTATTCAGATAACCCGTATAATAATTAATGGAAGATTTGCAGATCAAAAAATCAGGCACAACCTATGATGTAGTTATAGTAGGTTCTGGTGCCGGTGGTGGTATGGCCGGCTATGTTTTGGCCAATGCCGGTGTAAAAGTTTTAATGTTAGAGGCCGGTCCGTTCTTTGACCCGGCAAAAGATTCGCTTCAGCTAAAATGGCCCTGGGAATCGGCACGCAGAGGTGCAAGCACAACCCGTCCCTTTGGCGATTTTGACGCCGCTTATGGTGGCTGGGAAATTGAAGGCGAGCCCTATACAACAAAAGACAATACTGAATTTTACTGGTTTCGCTCACGCATGCTGGGCGGGCGCACCAATCACTGGGGCAGGATATCCTTACGTATGGGGCCACATGATTTTAAAGCCAAAGATGGCCTTACTGATGACTGGCCAATAACCTATGATGAGGTAAAACCTTATTACGACCGTGTTGACCGTATGATAGGTGTTTACGGCACAGTTGAAAACTTAGAGAATGAACCCGATGGTATATTTTTACCACCTCCCAAACCCCGTCTTAATGAACTTTTTATAGTAGACGGTGCTAAAAAATCTGGTGTTAAAATCATACCGGGCCGCGGGTCGATATTAACCGAGGCCTTGCCCGGCAATAAAGACAGGGGCGCATGCTTTTTTTGTGGCCAATGCGGCAGAAGCTGTAAAGTATATGGCGATTTTTCCTCATCATCCTGTTTAGTTATCCCAGCCATTAAAACCGGTAATTTAACAGTAATACCTAATGCTATGGTGCGTGAGGTTCTTACAGATAAAAATGGTTTGGCTACCGGTGTATCTTATGTAAATAAGGACGATATGCAGGAATACCAGGTAAATGCCAAAACTGTAGTACTGGGAGCAAGCGCAGGTGAATCCGCGCGTATATTGCTAAACTCAAAATCTGCAGCGCATCCGGGTGGTTTAGCTAACAGCAGCGGTGTAGTGGGCCATTATATTCACGATTCTACCGGATCGGGCGCGGGTGGCTTTTTACCGCAATTAATGGACCGCAAGCGTTATAATGAAGATGGTGTTGGTAGTGTGCATATCTATTCGCCCTGGTGGCTTGATAATAAGAAACTGGATTTCCCTCGCGGCTACCACATTGAATACGGCGGCGGCATGCACATGCCAAGTTACGGTTTTGGTTTCGGCATGCAATACATGAACGGTGCAGTACCTGCGCGCGATGGCAAAATGAAGGATGCTGGTGGTTATGGCGCATCGTTAAAAGATGATTACCGCCGTTTTTATGGCACACAGGTGGGTATGGCCGGCCGTGGTACCGCCATTGCACGTTACGATAACTATTGTGAGATAGACCCGAATGTGGTTGATAAGTTTGGTATTCCTGTTTTACGTTTCCATTATAAATGGAGTAATGAGGAAATTAAACAGGCTAAACACATGCAGGATACCTTTGAGGAAATATTGCATAATATGGGTGCGATACATGGTGGAAAACAAGGTCCTGAAACCAACTACGGACTGGAAGCTCCCGGCAAGATCATCCATGAGGTAGGTACAGTACGTATGGGCGACGATCCGAAAAAATCGGCGCTTAATAAATGGTGCCAGGCGCACGACTGTAAAAACCTTTTTGTGGTTGACGCGGCTCCGTTTGTACAACAGGGCGATAAAAACGCAACCTGGACCATTCTGGCATTATCCATGCGCACAGCAGAATATATTTTATCACAACGTAAAAAATTAAATGTATAAGGCATCATGAACAGACGCGAATCCCTAAAAGCAATTGGCTTAGGCACCTTATCAACAACGGTATTACTTGGTGCCTGCAATACGCCAGATAAAACTGATAAAACCGCCGCCGATGCGAAACCTGAAGCAGTTCCCGGAAGGCAACCGTATGAAGTGGCCCGTGAAAACAAATTAAAGGCCGATACTTTTTTTACTGATCACGAAATGGCAACTATTGCCGTATTAGCGGATATCATCATTCCGAAAGATGAAAAATCAGGAAGTGCGACAGATGCAAAGGTGCCTGATTTTATTGAATTTATAGTAAAAGATATACCTGATCATCAGTTACCAATGCGCGGTGGTTTACGCTGGCTCGATATGCAATGCCTTAACCGTTATAACAACGCGTTTATAAAATGCACTAAGGCACAGCAATTAGAATTAATTGACCAGATAGCATACCCCACAAAAGCTAAACCCGAAATGCAGCAGGGAGTTGCCTTTTTTAATCGCATGCGCGATTTAACCGCAACCGGCTTTTTTACCAGTGAAATGGGTGTTAAAGATATAGGCTATGCAGGTAATCAACCTAATAAGTGGACCGGTGTACCTCCGGACGTATTAAAAAAATACGGCATGGAACAGTTACAACATGACATGTATAGTTAGCATATAAAAAAGCGCGGGAAAATTTCCCGCGCTTTTGGCTTTAATTTCTGCTATTCCCCCTGAATCTATATTAGGGCAGTTATTTTTTGTTTCTCATTCGCGGGTCGGCTGTACACCAGCACATTTCCAGTTAGTGTGAGCTGCCCGGTTTATAGCCCCGCCCTCAAGGAGTAAACAAAAGTTAACGATCATTTAAACGATAGTATCCATCCGGATTTGCGCCCTATCCCTATTAACGCCCACGTTAATATTTGCATATCATAAGCTAATTCTTCGGAGTATATTAAAAAATGAGTTAAATTGTACCGCTATATATAAGCCATGTACTTTATACTCTCTAAATTGCTTATTGTATTTGTCTCGCCCTTTGCATGGGCGTTTTACTTGCTTATATATGCGCTTGTTACTAAAAATCAAAAAAAAAGGTACAGGATAGTTATGCTATCCGTTGCTATACTGTATTTTTTTGGCATCGGGTTCCCTGTCAGATTGTTCGCCCACGTGTGGGATGTACCTCCCCATCAACCTAAATCTATTAAATACAGCGCGGTGATAGTTTTAGGGGGCTTTGTATCGGAAAGGGAAGATGGCACCGGACATTTTAATGATGCGGAAGACAGATTTATACAGGCTACGCGGTTATTAGCCAATGGAACGGCAAGCCATTTATTATTTACCGGAGGGAACGCAGACTTATTTCCGGATGGTTTTACTGAGGGAGCCTTTGTTAAAAATGAATTAAAAAAGCTTAACTTTCCGGATAGTGTTATAATAATTGAAAGCCACGCCCGTAATACCTTTGAAAATGCGGCGTTTTCAAAAAAAGCACTCGTTAAAGCCAATTTAAAACCGCCTTATTTACTGGTAACATCAGCGTATCATATGAGGCGTTCGTTATTGATATTTAAAAAAGCGGGATTAGCTGTAGATGCTTATCCTTGCGATTATATGGTAAGCAAAGGAACTGTATCTTTATCGGAATTTTTGCCCGGTACCGATGCATTTGGTAAATGGAATACGTATTTTAAAGAAATAATAGGCTATGTTGTGGCCTGGTTTAAATAATTAATAACAAATGAAAAAACACACACTACTTATCTTAATTACAACATTTTGCATAACTGCCTCTTTCGCCCAAAAAAGTAATAGTAAAAAAACATCGGGGAATCCAATTTTTGATGGGTGGTATGCAGACCCGGAGGCGACAGTATTTGGTAAAGAATACTGGGTATATCCCACTTATTCCGCGCCTTATAATCAGCAAGTACATTTTGATGCTTTTTCATCACCTGATCTGGTAAACTGGACCAAACATAATGACGTGCTCGATTCGGCTAATGTTAAATGGGCCAAACGCGCCATGTGGGCGCCTGCCATTGTTAAAAAAGATGGTAAGTATTATTTCTTTTTTGGTGCCAATGACATTCAGAACAATGATGCTGTTGGCGGCATAGGAGTTGCGGTAGCGGATAAGCCGGAAGGGCCGTTCAAAGACTACCTGGGCAAACCTTTAATAGATAAGATTTATAATGGCGCCCAACCGATAGATCAGTTTGTTTTTAAAGATACCGATGGCCAGTATTACATTATTTACGGTGGATGGGGCCACTGCAATATAGCCCGCTTAAAAAGTGATTTTACCGGCATTGTGCCCTTTAAGGATGGTACAATGTACCGTTCAATAACCCCGGAGGGTTATGTAGAGGGGCCGGTAATGTTCATCAGAAAAGGAAAGTATTACTTTATGTGGTCAGAAGGTGGGTGGACCGGCCCTGATTACCGTGTTGCCTATGCCATAGGTGATAATATAAACGGCCCGTTTAAAAAAATAGGCACCATACTTAAGCAAGATCCTACCGTAGCGACAGGTGCTGGGCACCATTCTGTTATACAGGTACCCGGCAAGGACGAATGGTATATCGTTTATCATCGTCGCCCGTTAACGGAGACCGATGCCAATCACCGCGTAACCTGTATTGATAAAATGACCTTTGATGCAAACGGACTTATTAATCCGGTTAAGATAACTAACAAAGGTGTCGCTCCAAAAAAATTGAAATGATGAATCAGGAACGGTGAAAAGGGCCTTAAATATCATTGTATTCCTGCTCCATGTTATAGGGATCAGTGATATTTATGCCCAATCTCCGGTTATTAGCTATCCATCACCACAATCTTATATGGTAGGTACAGCAATATCCCCCCTTGTCCCTGAAAATACAGGCGGAGCCGTACCACCAAATATATTTGCAGACGTTACCACTTTTGCAGGTAACGGAACAACAGGCAAAGCTAATGGGCCGCGAACACAAGCGAGCTTTAATGCACCTCATGATATAAAAATAGATGCTGCCGGCAATTTATATATTGCTGATGCGGGAAATAACCTTATCCGTAAGATCACACCTGACGGCATTGTCAGTACCGTTGCCGGAACCGGAATCGCTGGTTTTGCGGACGGACCGGTCGCGACAGCTACCTTTAACACGCCAAAAGGTATTACAGTTGATAAAAATGGAAATATCTTTGTGGCTGATACCAAAAACCACCTTATACGCAAAATAGATGTCAATGGCATAGTAAGCACCCTTGCAGGTAATCCGGGTGTTAGCGGAGCCAGCAACTCACACGGAAGCTTTGCAACTTTTAATTTACCAACAGGTATAGCAGCAAGCGATATAGGCTGGTTGTTTGTAGCCGACTACGGCAATCAAATGGTACGGCTGGTAGCACCCGATGGCAATGTTAGCACATTAGCCGGCAACGGTACAAAAAGCTGGATTGACGGAAAGGGCGATGCAGCAACGTTTATAAGCCCGAACGCAATCACAGTTGGATCTGATGGTATTATTTATATGGCCGATAATTCCCATATCAGAACAATAGATATTGATGGTAATGTTATTACAATTGCGGGCAGTTTTTTTAATGGAAACTATGATGGCACCGGCAAAGCATCCAGGTTTGATATACCTGCGGGAATCGTAAGAGACGGCGCCGGTGTTTTGTTTATAGGCGATCAAAACAATAACTATATCCGCAGAATGGATCCTGTCGGCGCGGTTAATACAATAGCCGGTTCAACGCGCGGTTCAACAAACGGGGTAGGTACTGCAGCAACTTTTAATGCGCCGGCGGGTGTAGCAATTGATGCCGAAGGCAATTTATATATCGCTGATGAAGGGAATAACCTTATCCGTAAAGTGGTAACAACCGGATATAGCATAAGCCCTGAGCTACCGCCGGGTTTAATTTTCGATAGTAAAACAGGAATAATAAGCGGTACTCCTACCGCAACGATACAGGCTAACAACTACAGCATAACCGCTTATAATACTGCAGGCAGAAGCGTTACCACAGTAAGTATAGAGGTAAGATCAGCAAATTTACTGTCACAAAAAATTACTTTTGGCCCCTTACCTAACAAAACCACCGGCGATCTGGATTTTGATCCAGGCGCCACCACCAGTAACCCTACGATACCTATTACCTATACCAGCAGCGACCTTTCTGTAGCATCAATAGCTAATGGTAAAATTCATATTGTTGGAGCAGGTATTGTTACCATAACTGCAATACAGATGGGGAATATTAACTATAAAGAAGCCGAGCCGGCGTCGCAACAATTAACTGTTATACAAGGCCCCGATCTAAAAAAGCCCGGTGTAACACCAAAGCCTGGCCCACTTACCCTGCCGCTTGATCAGTTTGGGAGTTATACTATTAAACTCGACGATATTGCAACAATTACCCCCGGAGAAAACACACCGCCATTAAGTATTAAAATAAAACCCGCAATAGTAGATTGTAGCAATTTAGGCTTACAAACCATTAAGGTAAGCGCCGGTTACGGCCCCGACCCTGCAGACCCTTTAAACTCGGAATTTAACTATCCCTCAGGTTTATCGTATGATGCGCTGACAGGTAATATTTATATATCCGATCTGGGTAATTTCAGGGTGCGTAAATTTAGTCCGGAAGGGAGGGTAACTACATTAGCCGGTAACGGAATAATTGGCAGTAGTGATGGCACCTCCCTCAATGCCAGTTTTAGCCGCGATCTGTTATCGCTTGCCAATGATGATAGTGGCAATACTTTTGTTTGTGATGTATTAAATATGCTGGTACGAAAAATAACGCCCGATGGCCTGGTAAGCACCTTTGCTACCAATGCTTTAAAAGCGGCCAATTCGGGTAGCTTTTTTGTAGTTCAATCCATCGCCATTGACCGTTTCAACAATATTTTTGTTGCAGATAAATCAAGGATTTTAAAGGTAACCCCCGACGGGAAAACAGTGACCGTATTTGCCGGAAACAGTTTGCAAAAAAATGTGGATGGCGTAGGTGTTGCAGCGGGGTTTAGTGGAATTTTCGGATTGGCATTTGATAAGAACGGCAATTTATTAGTGAGTACCAGCGATAACGACTATGCCAATACTATCCGGAAGATAACACCACTGGGTGTGGTAACTACAGTTTTTCAAACAACTGCATCTGCATTGCGATTTTCAAGTTTGGTTGTGGATAGTAATGGAAATATCTTTGTGGCGTCGGCTTCGCACAAAATATATAAGGTAACAGCCAACGGTGATTTCTCAATATTTGCAGGCAATACCAGCGGATACGCAGACGGCAAGGGGGCAGCAGCCAAATTCAACAATCCGATAGGAATTACCATTGACGGTAATGATAATTTATACATTGCTGACACTGACAACCAACTTATCCGAATGATTACCCCACAGGGAATTGTTACCACCATAGCCGGGAACCACCAAGCCGGCTTTTTTGATAATGCTGCCGAAAGTAATGCCACCACTAAAGAAGTTCATGTAAATATTATCAGTCCTGTTAAATTTATCAGCACATATAGTGATGTCAGCATTCCGGTTGCCGCGGCTTGTCCTGCCACGTTACCTGACTATACTAAGGACGCGGCGGCATCCAGTACCTGCGCAAACAATATTCAGTTTATGCAATCGCCTGCGGCCGGAACAATGTTAGCGACTGACCAGCCCGTTAATGTAACTTTAACTGCTACAGACAACCTTAACCAAACCGCTACGGCTACTTTTAGCGTAACGGCTATTTTAGTGAAGCCGCCAAGTGTTAAAATCACCCAGCAATCCGGTTCGTTGTGCGAGGGATCACCGGTTACTTATATTGCAGAAAGCGAAAATGCAGGCAAAACGCCAACTTATCAATGGAAGATAAACGGAGTAAATAGGTATTCGGGAGGGCCATCATTCCTCGTAACATCAATAAACAACGGCGATAAAATAAGCTGTATAGTAACCAACAATGATGCATGTACACCGGTTGCATCGACGCCATCAAATATTATAACAGCAAATGCGGCAGCCAACATAAGTGCATCGCTACAAATAACCTCTTCGGTAAGTCAGGCAATATGCCCCGGGGTTGAGGTAACATTTACAGCAATACCTGCAAACTTGCAAAGCACCACGGCAGCATCATTCCAATGGAAAGTGAACGGGCAAAATGTGGGTACTAACAATGCCGAATTTACTACTAACCGACTGGCAAGCGGTGACCTTGTTACCTGTGTAATGACAGTGAGTGAAAAATGTATCGCTAACCCGGTAACCCCATCAAACATTATAACGGTTAATGTAAGGTCTGACCTGGAATGTGCTATTAAAATTAATAATACATTTACCCCTAACGGCGATGGCGTAAATGATTATTGGGAAATACCGGAACTTTCTAATTACCCCAATTGTGATTTCTATATTTACAACAGATATGGAAAGGTCGTCTATCACTCCATTGGATATACCAAGGCGTGGGATGGCAATTATAAAGGAAAACTTTTAACGGCCGGAACGTATTATTATGTTATAAACTTAAAGAACGGTGGTACCCCCCTGTCAGGCCCGTTAACCATATTAAGATAAATAAAAGCAGATCTGTGAGAAGTGTGTTACATTATATGCTATTGGTAATTGTTTTATCAACAATAAGAATGGGGTATGCGCAGGCGCCAAGGTTTCGCGATCCATCGCCACAGGTGTATACCATTAATACGCCAATTACACCTTTAGCTCCTGATAATCGAGGTGGTAGTGTACCACCAACCATATTCGGACAGGTTACTACCTTTGCAGGCAACGGCACTACAGGCTTCGTAAATGCAAATGGAAGGAACGCCAGCTTTAACACACCGAGAGATGTAAAAATTGATGCCGCCGGAAATTTGTATGTAGCTGATGCCGGAAATAACGCGATAAGAAAAATTACTCCCGATGGAACAGTAAGCACTTTTGCAGGGAATGGCACTGCAGGTTACGCTGATGGATTGGGCAATACCGCACAATTTTCGAGGCCAACGGGTATGACCATAGATCCGGACGGCAACCTGTTTGTGGTGGATCAGGGTAACCAACTCATTAGAAAGATATCTCCGTTAGGTTTAGTTAGAATATATGCGGGTGTGCCAGGAACAAGGGGAATAACCAATAATACTTTTGATAATCCCATATCTATATCTATTAATAATGCCGGGCTTTTATACGTCACCGATTTTAACAACTTGCGGATAAGAGAGGTTCATGACGGATATATTACTGCATTTGCCGGTGGCGGGCCCTCCGGTAACCTTCCAAGTAATGGTACAGGTCCGCAAGCCAGTTTTTCATCGTTGTGGGGAATAGCCATAGCGCCCGACAATAACTTTTATGTAACAGACAGCCATTATATAAGAAAACTTACCCCCACACCTATAGTAAGTACCTTTGCCGGACAGCCATTGCCAAGCGCATATGATGGCTTTGGCACAAGCGCTACCTTTACCAGTCCGAAAGGCTTAATTTTCGACCAGGCTCAAACTGGTTTTGTTGCCGATGCAGGTAATCAACTCATTCGCAGGATAGACGCTAACTCTTTTATATCCAAAATCGCAGGTGGTACAAGGGGTTCTGCAGATGGCATTGGCGCTGGGGCTTCGTTTAACGATCCGTCAGGTGTTTGTTTTGATAATAATGGAAACCTGTATGTGGCGGATGCAGGAAATAACCTGATAAGAAAAATTTCCTACACGGGATATTCTATTTCACCTGCATTGCCACCAGGCTTAAATTTTGATGCAACAACCGGGATTATAAGTGGTACTCCAACACTGGCATCACCGGCAACTAATTACACTATAGCAGGTTACAACCTTTATGGAAAAAGTGTTTATACCGTAAACATTCAGGTTAACGAAGCCAGCCGCACACCTCAAACCATCACATTTGGGCCATTACCACAAAAAAAACAAACCGACCCGGATTTTGAACCGGGCGCTTACAGTAATACCAATCTTCCTATTACCTATACCACAAGCGATATTAGTGTGGCATCTATTGCTGATGGTAAAATACATATCGTTGGCCCCGGCACGGTAACTATTTATGCAGATCAGAAGGGGGATATAAATCATAGTGACGCACCTACTGTTTCCCAGGTGCTTGTAGTAACCGCTGTACCGCCTGATCTTAAATATCCAACTATCACACCAAAGACAGGACAAATACTATTACCGCTTGATGGAACAGGAAACTATACCGTTAAAGTAAGCGATGTTGCTACCGTTACAGGCGAAACTGATTTACCCGAGCCCATTGTTAAATTAAAAGATAGTACATTTAGTTGTATTGATATAGGCCCGCAGGTTATTACCGTAAGTGCGGGATACGGGCCCGACCCGATAGACCCTTTAACCGCGCAGTTTAATTATCCGTCAAACATCACCTACGATGCTTTCGGTAACTTGTATATATCTGATTTAGGTAATTACCGGGTGAGGAAAATAGCTCCCAATGGAAAGGTTTCAACACTTGCGGGCAGCGGCGCGCCCGGAGATGCGGACGGCAAAAGCCAGGAAGCTCGTTTTAGTCGTGATTTATTATCGATTGCTACCGACTCGCACGGTAATGTCTATGTATGCGATGTGGCCAATTTTAAAGTAAAAAAGATAACCCCGGCCGGTGATGTAAGCACCTTCGCCTATGAAGAACTTAAATTTTTTACCAGCGAACAGGCCTTTGAGGCAAAATCAATCGCCATTGATAAAAACGATAATATATTTGTAGCCGATAATAACATTATTATTAAAGTATCTCCTGATGGCAGCTCGGCGACCCTTTTTGCAGGCAGCGGGCGATTTGATACAGCTGACGGTACGGGCAGCGGCGCCAGTTTTAATGGTATAACAGGTTTGTTTTTTGGTGCAGATGGTATATTGTATGTTAGTTCATCCGATCAGCAATATGTAAATACCATCCGAAAGGTTACACCTGCCGGCGTGGTAACTACTTTGTTCAGACGAACCGACCCGCTTTTAAGATTTACACGCCTGGTGGTTGACAGTAAGGGCAACATTTTTGTAGGATCGGAACAAACAGAGATCTATAAAATAACGCCAGATGGCACATTCTCCATATTTGCGGGTGGCGTAGCAGGCTATGCGGATGGTACAGGTACCGCGGCAAAACTTTATAATCCCGCAGGTATCACTATTGATCCGTCGGATAACCTTTATATAGCGGATATGAATAACCATCGTATCCGGAAGATCACTCCAACAGGCGTGGTAACTACCATAGCAGGCAGCGGGGAAGCAGGTTATTTGGATAATACAGACAAAACCAACACAGCGAGTAAAGATGTAAATATTATTATAACCAGTCCTATTACTATTACCAAAACTTATGCTGCGGCTATTATTCCTTACATTGATGCCTGCCCGGCGGTAGTTCCGGATTATACCGTTGACGCTACAGCCAAAAGCGCATGCAGTACCAATTTTCATTATACGCAAAGCCCGGCAGCGGGTACTGTGATAAATAACGGGCAAACCGTTGCTGTTACGTTAACCGCTAATGACGACCTTAGCATATACGATATGGCATCTGTAACTTTTAACGTAACTGCAATTAAACTGCCTACACCTATCGTAAAAGTTACTCCCGAGTCTCCGGCTTCCTGTGCGGGAGCTTCAATTACTTTTACCGCTGCAGCACAGAATCCCGGTAATAATCCAACTTATGAATGGTCGGTTAACGGGGTTAATGTATATACGGGAGGTCCGCAATTCATGAGCAATACTTTAGCTAATAATGATCAGATCACCTGTATTGTTGTTAACAATGATGGCTGTGCGCCCCTACCTTCGGCGCCGTCAGCACCGGTTACGCTTACGGTAAGTGAAGTAACCGACGCGTCAGTTAATATTTCTGCATCAATAACGGACGCCATCTGCCCCGGCACTCCGATTGATTTTACTGCAACCACACCTAACTCAGCAATAAGCGGTACTACAATTACTTATCAATGGAAAGTGAACGGGATAAATGCAGGGCATAACAGTGCAACATTCAGCAGCAGCACATTAAGTAACGGTGATAATGTTACCTGCACTATAACAGCTAATGGGAATTGTTTGGCTAACCCCACGGTTGAGTCAAACACTATAACTATAAGCGTTTTAACCAACAGCGAATGCGCAATTGTTATACCCAATACCTTTACGCCAAATAACGATGGAATAAATGATTACTGGCAAATACCCATATTGCAAAGCTATCCTAAAAGCACAGTATATATTTATAACCGTTATGGCAAACTTATCTATCAGTCTGTTGGGTATAGCAAACCCTGGGATGGCAACTATCTGGGAAAGGCCTTGCCTGCGGGCACCTATTATTATGTAATTGACACACACATTCGTAACAACGTAATATCAGGCAGCGTAACTATTTTAAGATAAAAACGGCCATAGGTTTAAAAGCCCATGACCGTTAATAAAATGTGTTTTAATTAATGTGTGTTATACTATTTTCATGTTTTCCGCATCCCAGTGTATTACCTTGTTTTCAAAGTAGCTATCGTTACAGGCAAGGCAGGGTGCAGCGGCCCTAAAACCAAATACCGCGTCTTCTACTACCGGCATACCATTCCGTACAGCATCCATAAAATTAGCGAAGTGGTCGTTGGAAGCATTATACCCCTCCGGTGCCCGGTAAGTAAGTCCCGGAATATTAGGTTCCTGCTGGTCGGCCTGCGAATAGCGTTTGTTATAATCATCCATCAGTGCTTTTTGCTGGGCTTCGGTAAACGTGTATAATGAATCCCAACCGCCTATGCCCGGAGCAACCGGCATCTTACTTTTACGGATAGTAAACCCGTCGCCTTCACCACCCAGATCCATCACCCCCTCCGATCCTACAATCTTTGTGGTACTATGATCACCTTCGCCGCTTATAAAATTAACGCGGAGCGTAACCTGAAATGCCGGATGCTCTTTCGTTTCTCCGTAATGGATAACCGCACTCATTACATCTGGCACGTTACGGCCGTCTTTCCAGTACGCCAGGTCGCCAATGGAGTATATTTTTTCAGGCCCTTTGGAACTGGTAATAAAATGTATCCCGCTTAACAGGTGCACAAACAGATCGCCTGCCACGCCTGTACCGTACTCGCGGTAGTTGCGCCATCTGAAAAAACGCTTACTGTCATAATCGTATTTAACAGGTGCGTTAGCCTGAAAACGTGCCCAATCAACTGTTTGTACCGATGCGTCAAAAGGAATAGTATACTGCCAGGCACCCAAAGCGCTTTGGCGGTTAAATGACGCCTCAATGGAATTTATTTGTCCTATCGCGCCGGCCTCGTATAGCTCTTTTGCCTTTTTATATGCAATGCTGCTTACCCGCTGGCTGCCCACCTGAAAAACAGATTTGGTTTGCTTTTGAACCTTGATCTCCTCAAGTCCCTGGCTTATTTTATGCACCATTGGTTTTTCGCTGTAAACGGCCTTGCCTTTGTGCATGGCATCAATTGCTATGGCGCTGTGCCAATTATCGCTGGTGGCAATAATAACCGCATCCACATCTTTACGATCAAGTATCGCACGATGATCGTCGGTAGTAAAAATATCTTTCCCGAAAACCTCCTTGGCACGCTCAAGCCGTCCTTTATACAAGTCGCAACATCCCACCAGTTCAACACCGGGCACAGTTAAGGCAGCACGAGTATCATTAAACCCCATTATCCCCATGCCAATGGTGGCAATGCGGATCTTATCGTTTGGCCCAACACGCTTTTCAGCGCGCAATATTCTTAATTCGTTTTCTTCCCTTGCCGCCAGACTGGTTAGCGACGCGGAAGTAAGTAATACCGAAGTACCCAGATGTTTTAGAAATTTTCTGCGATCAGTTGACATTGTTTTTTAATTAAGATTACTAATTGGTTAAAAATTCAGCTACAGGCATAGCTATCAGGTTTATTATAAGGCAATTTAATAAAAAAAATAGAACGATAGATTTATATTGAGCATCACGAACGTTTTATTTTTATTGAACATAAAAAAACTTTTTAATATAATTTAAAAAGTTTAAATTGCATTCTGTTAGCCTGCATTAAACCACTATAATTTTACTTTATGAAAAAAATATTTTTACTATTTATCGCCTGTTTTTGTATAGCTCCGGCATTTAGCCAAACGGCAAAAAGCGACATCGCTATAATCCCTGAACCGGTGAAGACAACTACTCATTCGGGGCAATTTGTACTCCCAAAAATAGTAACCATACAATCGGGCTCGGGACAGGAAATGAACCCTGTGTTAGATGTTTTGAAACAGAAAATATCAACTGCTACAGGTAGGGCTATCTCTATAAAATCAAAACTCACAACAGCCGCCATTAAGTTAGTACTTACCAAAAAAGCTGATACTTTAATTGGCAACGAGGGGTATTACTTGTCGGTTAAGCCTAAGGGAATTATTATTACGGCCAATAAACCTGCCGGGCTGTTTTATGGTGTACAAACTTTATTGCAGTTGATGCCTAAAGAAATTGAAAGTTTACAGATTGCCAAAAATGTAAAATGGACCGTACCTGCGGTTGATATTACGGATTACCCCAGGTTTAAATGGAGGGGGCTGATGTTTGATGTTGCCCGTCACTTTTTTACCAAGCAGGAAGTAATGCATTACATTGATGATATGGTGCGTTATAAATTCAACTTACTGCATCTGCATTTAACTGACGATGAAGGCTGGAGGGTTGAAATTAAAAGCTTGCCGCGCTTAACTACCGTTGGCGCTTATAATGTTAAAAAGGTTGGACAATTTGGATCCTTCACTCCGCCAAAACCGGATGCGCCACGCACTTATGGTGGTTTTTATACACAGGATGACATACGCGAACTGGTTAAATATGCTAAAGACCGATTTGTAAACATTATGCCCGAGGTTGATGTGCCGGGGCACAGTTTGGCCGCTGTAGTTGCTTATCCTGAGCTATCATGCACGCCCGGCGCAGAAAATTATGTGGTACGGTCAGGAGAGCATATCATGGATTTTAAATCGACAGGTTTAACCGCCCTGGTAGATAACACCTTATGCCCCGCAAATGAAAAAGTTTACGACTTTTTAGATAAGGTAGTAACAGAACTTGCCCAGCTATTCCCTTTCGATTATATACACATGGGTGGCGACGAATGCGCTAAGAATTTTTGGGAGCAAAGCGACGCTGTAAAGGCGCTGATGGCCCGGGAAAATCTTACCACTATGGAACAAGTGCAAAGCTATTTTGAAAAAAGGCTGGAAAAGATAGTAGAATCAAAAGGTAAAAAATTTATGGGCTGGGATGAGATATTGGAAGGTGGCTTAGGCCCCAACGCGGCGGTTATGAGCTGGCGCGGTATAAAAGGCGGTATTGAAGCCGCTAAGTTAGGCCACGAGGTGGTAATGAGCCCTACTACCTTTGCCTATTTGGATTATATGCAGGCCGACAGGATAACAGAACCACACGTTTACGCTACCCTGCGTTTAAGTAAATCGTATCAGTTTGAGCCGGTGCCCGATAGTGTTGATGCAAGTTTAATACTTGGCGGACAAGCCAATTTGTGGACCGAGCAGGTTTACAATTTCAGGCAGGCAGAGTATATGACATGGCCACGCGGATTTGCCATAGCTGAGACGCTTTGGTCGCCAAAAGAAAAGAAAAACTTCGCCACGTTTTTCCCGAAGGTGGAGAAGCAATTTGAAAGATTTAACGAAGCGGAGATCAAATATGCCCCAAGCGTCTATGATCCCATATTTACAGCGGGCATGAATGCCGACAGCTCCCTAAATGTTACCCTGAGTACAGAAGTACCTGGATTAGACATCTATTATAGTTTTGACAACTCCTTTCCGGACAGGTTTTATCCTAAATACACCGGAACTATCACGGTACCCGAGGATGCTACCCAGTTAAGAGTGATAACCTACCGGGGTAAAAAACCAATTGGACGAATGTTAACCATGCCGATAGATGAGTTAAAGAGACGTGTCAGATAAAGACGTGTGATTTAAATTTTAAAGGCTGCACCAAAAAAGTGCAGCCTTTGTTTTAAGTGTTATTTTGCCGCGAACAGCGATATATAATTTTTACGGTAATAATAGGCCAGGAACAGATCGCCTAACAATAAGAACAAACCGGCCGGCAAACCGCTTGGCGACAAATAAGCGTGAAAAAGAACAATATTAATGATAATAGGAAACAACACCACAGCTACTAACGTATTGTAACGACCTATTAAGAGTAAAAAGCCGCCTATTAACTCAATTACCTTTACTAAAGGCATAAGGTAAACAGCAGCTGCCAATCCTTCATTAAAAGTTTTTACACCCCCTTCCATAGGTGGTACAGGCATCAACTTAAATAAATAAGTTATTGAGGCAAAAAGGAATAAAAGCCCCATTAATGTGCGTACAACAATTACTGCAATTTTCATGATAATTTGGTTTTATTTGATAGGTTAAACTCTATATTTTTTCTAAAATTTGCTTAAGCTTGTTTAAACTTAACTCCAGATCGCTGCCAA
Organism: Mucilaginibacter segetis; assembly: GCF_016522075.1. Taxonomy (GTDB): domain Bacteria; phylum Bacteroidota; class Bacteroidia; order Sphingobacteriales; family Sphingobacteriaceae; genus Mucilaginibacter; species Mucilaginibacter segetis. Next base: position 370,546 of record NZ_JAEHFW010000002.1, read on the forward strand.
GCATTTTATCCATATTTATAAATAGCATCATCACGTTCATGGGGTAAGGCATCTTACTTTTAAATCGCCATTTTACGCTGGTTTTATCTGGCGCAACCGTTTCCGTAGCAATGCAGCTATCTGCTATTCCTGAAAATGGCCTTATAAATTCAATGCGTATGTCTATTTGCTTATTATCGGTTATTTTTTGAATTACCTGTTCGCCTTTACCTGCCTGTTTATTTTTACTATCCCAGGCATATGCAAACCCTACGGTGCCGTCAATTCCTCTGTAGTTCTTTTGCATAGCCGGATCAATCATCACCCACTTGCTATAATTATCCTGGTTTTTTATGTACTTAACGTATTCAAATACTACAGCAACAGGCTTATTTATAATCACTTGGCGTTCAATTTCGTATTCATTTTTTGTAATAAGCGCAAGTACCAAAACAAGTAGAATTATTACCGCAATAACCGTTAATATAATAGTTAAAATGTTCATAGCTAAGTATTTTTATAATGTATTATACTTCTTCCACGTAAAATAAACAGCAAACATTACAGCCACCATTATTAACGGCGGCAATAACAAGCCCAAATCATCGCCAACAAAGCTTCGGGATGCAAATGCTCCAATAAAGTTAATAGTAAATCCGGCAAAGGCCCACGCTTTATAGTTTTAAATTGATTTTGAATGATTGCGAGCGCACCTGATATTTTAGCCGCCCCGGTAATTACCATCAGGTGAACAGGATATCCGAGGTGCTGCATTACCTCACGCCCGGTTTTTTCTTTAGCTATACCTGCGGCACCATCCATCAGCATTGCTATAACGAAAAGCGCAGTTAATACCCAATAAATTATTTTTACTCTTTTAGGTCGCATTTTATAAGTACAGTTTATGAATTATTTATTTTTCGTTGGTAAAAGCGCCCCACATTATTCCGAACTTATCAATAAAACTACCCATAGTTCCGGCATAAAATTGCTCAATAGGGTGAAATGTTTTACCACCTGCCGAAAGCTTATTAAATTGTTCATGGAGTTCGCTTATTGAATCACAAATCAGCATCAAAGAGATGGAGTGCCCCTTTACTTCGGGTTCAAGAGAAGGCATTTCAGACCCCAGCAATGTTAGTTCAGCATTCTCCAAACTGGCATGTAAAATATTGTCTTTCAAATGTGGAGGAAACATATCTGCCATGGGCGAATCTTTAACCACCTGGAGCTTCAGCTGTCCTCCTAAACAATCCCGGTAAAACGCCATCGCCTCACGGCAATTTCCATTAGCAAAATGAATGTAAGCGGTAATTTTTGGCATGATGATCTATAGTTTTTCAGATTAGTACTTCACAGTAGTGGCCATTTAGATGTAAAACCTCAATTATTCGCTGAGTACAAAATTGCGCTCCCTCAATTCTCAATATATTGTCGCAATCCTCCAGATCAAAGTTCACCCTGCAAACCGGAAAATCACGCTTTATTAATTCAACAAGAAGCCGTGACCGGTTAATATCTTGAACGTTTGTTTTAAATACTTCAACCATTTTAAAATATTGCCTTACAAATATGCGCCGGACGCAGGCAATCAAAGGGGTGTAATTACGACAATCTAAGGGGTTGATTGCGACGCGCTTTAGCCATATTTTTGATATATGAAACACATATCAGTACTTATACCGCAGGGCGAAACCAGCCTCAGTAATATTGAGGCCACTTATAAAATGTTCACTAAAGTAAATGAAGCTTTAGAGCGTGTAAATAAAGCCCCATTGTTCAAAATTCAACTGATAGGGCTTAACAAATCCACCACTCTTAGTAATGGATTATTTACCATAAAACCGGAACTCACTATAAACGAAGTTTTCCATACTGATTTGATCATTATCCCCGCGGTACATGGCAACGTAAACAAAGTTTTAACTGATAACAGCGACTTTACGCCATGGATAATAAAACAATACCATAACGGTGCCGAAGTAGTATCGTTATGCATCGGCGCTTTTATATTAGCAGCAACCGGTTTATTAAAAGGCCGCAGCTGCACTACACACTGGCTCGCGGCTGATGAGTTCAGTAAGATGTTCCCAGATGTAAACCTGATGCCTTATAAAATAATTACCGATGAGAGCGGCATTTACACCAGCGGCGGAGCATACTCATCATTGAATCTGATACTTTATCTGGTTGAAAAATTTGCAGGTAGGGACATGGCAATTACCTCATCAAAAATATTCGAGATTGATTTTGAACGCAATACGCAATCATTATTTATGATCTTTCACGGGCAAAAAGACCATACCGATGAGGTGATAAAAAAAGCGCAGGAATATATTGAACAGCATTACTCTGATAAAATTACGGTAGATCAGTTAGCTTCTGCATTTGCAATAAGCCGCAGACACCTGGAGCGCAGATTTAAGAAGGCAACTTCAAATACAGTAGTAGAATATATGCAGCGTGTACGTATTGAAGCAGCCAAAATGGGGCTCGAAAAAATGCGCGAAAATGTTAACGAAGTAATGTTTAATGTGGGCTATACCGATACCAAAGCCTTCCGTACCATATTTAAAAAACTGACGGGACTGTCTCCCGTGGAATATCGGAATAAGTATTACAAAGAAGCGATTTCAGTAGCCTGATATGATGTGTCTGCACTTATCTTCTATTACATAAATTAAACGTGACATTACACCTACTTAATACGCCGTTGATAGCTTTACTGCAAATTATAGCTTGTAATGGCGACTTCACTTTTAACCTTCTTTATACCGCAGAATAAGGTTTTCTTCGGCCTGTTCAACCAAGCATCTGCTAACAACATAGAAATGGCCGATATGCTGTATAAAGCAGTAAGTGCGGAAGTACCGCATGAAGAAACATTATTGTTCAACCAGATAAATCGCTTAAAAATTAAGGGTAATGAATTAAAGCATCAGGTTTACCTGGAATCTGCTAAAGCTTTTGTTTCTCCTTTTGAACGTAATGATATGTATGCTTTGGCGTCGTCCATAAACAGTATATGCGATCACATCCATGTATCGTCGCGTCGTATCAGCCTTTACCGGTCAGACTACATCAGCACACCATCTGTAAAAGAGCTTTGCGGCCTGGTTATTGAAACCTGCATGGAACTGGACAAGGCAGTAAGGGGTTTGGACAACCTGATAAATTCAGATTTGATAATAGCATGCTGCAACAAAATCAAACAACTTGAACATTATGCCGACCAGGTTTGTGGAAAAGCAATATCTTCAATTATGATAAACGAAACCAACTCCGTTGAACTTATCAAATACACAGAAATTCTATCGGCTCTTGAAATAACTACCGATAAATGCGAAGATGCGACCCCTGTAATAGAAAGCATTATTATTAAAAACAAATAGTCACCTCTTTATTCATACTAAGCCGCTCAAACCAGGCTAAATATTCGCTTATCATTTTTTTATTACTAAAATTACGTATGTTGTAATCCCTGATATCATCGGATCTAAGTTGATAATAGTCAGGATTGTCTACTAATTTATTGAGGGATGATATCCATACTGCCGCATTACCCGATGGTAATAAAATGCCATTTTTATGGTCATGAATAGCGTCAGTAATGCCCCCAATGGCCGAAGCAAATACCTTTGCACCACATAGCCCGGCTTCCACACACACCAATCCAAATCCTTCAATATCTCCCTTAGCAGCAATATTAGGCATTACAAAACCTTCTGAAATGCTCAATACATTTAACATATCTTCCAATTCCAGCTTACCCATTCGTTTTAAGCGTGTTGCAAATAGCGGATCTGCAGATAGCTTTTCAAGTTCGCCCTCATCCGCAGGGAAACCTAAAAATAGTTCAAGTTTATTTTTGATGAGTGATGGTAATAAATTCATTATCCTTGCGCTCTTGCTTTTTTTATTGCCCACAGGACCAATCAACAGCAATAAAAAATCAGGATGTAATTCTGGCAAAACCTCTTTAATAAACCAGGAGAAACCCTTACGTTTAACCGGCCGGCCTATGGCAACCAATAAACGCCTGGTATTTATATCAATGCCAAATTTATGCTGCAGCATCTTCTGCGTGGTTATACCATCATATGAAGGCTTCATACTCTCATCCACGCCATTATTTACTACCACCACCCGCTTAGCCGCAATGCCTGCATTAATGCAAACCTGAGCGGTAGCATGGCTAACAGCAAACACGATTTCAAATCGGTTAAATTGCGGAACTATGTATTTTTGATAAATTTTATCAGGGAACACTATATCTAAACCATGTACTGTAACGGTTTTTTTTAGATGTTCATAACCTGAGTGCACAAGGCTACAGGACGCTATAAGGGCATCGTTGAAGTGTATGATGGAAATGCCCGGGTTTAATTTACATATGGCATTGATACGCCTGTTAAGTAAACGAAAAAAATTGAATTTGCTTTCTGTGCCATGATAAAGAATGCTGTGTGTTTTTACGTGACGGCCAACGCCATTTATTAGCTCAAAACTCTGCCTTTCCATACCACCAACAGAAGGCGGGTATTTATGACTAACAAATAAAATTTCCATTTTGCAATGGCAAGTTGCTTTACGGAGTAAATTAAACCACAGTTAACATATTCTTAACTGACATTGCGTTTATATCATCAAAATATGTTTCGGCCAGTTTATCCCAGCTAAAACCACTACTATAGGTTAGGCCCTCTTCTATAAATTGCTTTCGCAGATGGTGATGGTTAAGCACGAGTTGTATTTTTTCGAAGTAATCATTTTCATTTTCGGGCTCACATTTAAATCCGTTTACGCCTTGCTCAATAAAATCCTGCGAGCCCCCGCCATCTGCAATTACACAGGGTAAGCCGGATGCCATTGCCTCTAAAACTACATTACCGTATGCTTCGGAAACGGAAGGGAATAAAAACACATCAGCTGAAGCATATAATATTGCAAGTTCGTAATGAGAAATCGTTCCGGTAAATACCGCCTTTTTCATGTGATCTTCACATGCCTTCCGTGCCGTACCGTCACCCACTATCAGGAAATTAACCTTAACGTTCTTTTCCTGAAAAACATCATATATACGGAAAAGCGTTTCCAGGTTTTTCTCCCAAACCAAACGACTTGCGAACATAATAGTAGGTTTGTTGTTCCCCGTTAATTTTTTCATTTTTCTGGCATCTTTCTTTTCCGGCGAAAACAACTTGTTATCTATCCCGCGTTGCCATAATTTCATAACGGAAGGTTTTACACCCCATTCGCATAGTTCCTGTTGTATGCTTTTTGAAGGTATATACACCATATCACATTGGTTGTAAAAGTTTTTATGGCTGTCTGCAAGAATTTGTTTCGCCTTATTAATAAGAAACGGAACGTGTTTCAGATAGTAATTAAGGTAAGAGATAAAATGGGTGTGATAAATTGATATCACCGGCACTCCCCGCTCTTTAGCATAATTCAACCCAAAACTACCTAAAAATGAAGGGGTGGCTATATGTACTATATCCGGAGAAAAAGCCTCGAGTTTATCGTTAAGTTTAGTTTGGGACAGCACAGGCAATGCCATAGTGTAATTCGCATTTATTGGTAACGATACAGAGGGGATCTTCAAGCTCTCAAAATCATCTATCTGATCCGGTCCGGTGCCATAGATAAATAGAAAATCGAATCGAGCTTTATTTATCCGCCTTATTAACTGAAACATTGTCCGTACTGCGCCGTCAAAGTCTTCAATTAACATTTCTGCAAAAAACGCAACTTTAATTTTTTTCATCATTAGATGATATATTGTCGTTATCATGATCCACCGGTTTTATTTCCGATTCAATAACTTCCTTTTCAAACTTTTTTTCATCTCGTTGATTACGTACAACCAGCCATATTACCAAAATGGTTAATGCAAATAATACAATCCCTAAAACCCAATAATTAATTTCCATTTTTAAGTGATTATGCTAAAATTAATATTCAATTATTAAAGCATTATTAATTGAATATTACCCTTTTACAATAACAATTATGTTAACATTTGTTCTGTATGTTAACATAATAATAACATTGAATTAACTTGAACATAACATATCTTTGATATCAAATTGCAGATATGAAAAAACATAAAATAAAAATTTTAGCTAAAACGGCTAAAAAAGAAGCTCAGGAAAACTTAAGGTCAGCTATTGCGTCTGATTTAAAACAGATTACTGAAAAGCTGGGATTAAATGGTAAAAAAACAAACAAAGAAATAGCTAAGAGTGCCAAACATTTAGCTAAAAAGTTAGCTAAGGGTATCAAGATAGATAAAACTGCTTTGATGGAAATTGCTAATGAAAAACCTGCTAAAGCGCCGGCTACCGCCCCGACAGCCGATAAAGCTGAAGAAACACCAAAAGCCGCACCAGCTTCGGCAAATAAGGCAACGAACGCGACAACTCAAAAAACTGCACCGGCAAAACCGGCCGCTGCAAAAAAATAACAGATTAATGGTCCCGGAAAGCGGCTTGTTTGTAATTCAGGCTTGCCGCTTTTTAATTACTTTCACTTCCAGACTAAGCAGTTTACATATACTTCCTTATTATTTTTTGCTTAACAAACAATACCACTCGTCACAACTAAGGTTAATAAAATTAATATTAACAATCCTGTTTTCATTCCGTTCTTTGTTCTGTTCCGCTGGTGTGTATATACAAAACGGAACAAGCGGAACACCCTGTATATCAAATTATTAAACTTTATCTAACTAACAATAATTACACCCTCAACTTTATATAAATTCCACATAAATCTGATTAGCAGTTAATTAAAAAAAATTTAAAAAGTGTTCCGCTTTTTTGTAAAAAGATATTATGAAACCTGTTTATGCCCGCGATATGCTGTTTGTCTTTCGCTTAATATGCTATAAAAATTGATGTCGTGTAACTTTATTGTACCTGAAATATTTATTTGTATTATTTGTTAAAATAAAGATAACTTCAACCTAACTTTTAAACCAATTCTAATCCTTTTTTTTGCACGGTAGGTTAATGTTAACATAAGTTTGTTTTCTTATCGGATCTGCTTAAAAAACGATTGACCATTTTATACTAATTATTGCTCATCTGTTAATTCAATGATAGCTAAAAGCTCTTATTCGGATCAGGAATTGATCGCTTTTTTAAAGGCAGATCAGGCTTTTGCATTTAATGAAATTTATGACAGGTATTGGAAAACTCTTTTCGGAATTTCATATAACCGTTTAAAAGACATACAAGCTGCTGAGGATGTTGTACATGACGTGTTGCTTAGCATCTGGAACAACAGGGACAGGTTGGAAATAATTAATTTAAAAGCCTATCTGGCTACCGCTACAAAATACATGATTTTGCGGAAGCTACGCAAAGAGCAACACCAGATGAGCTATTTACAAGACCTGAAAGGTGTACCTGAGGCGGAAAGCGCCTCACTCGAAGATCGCTTGCATTATAAAAATATCCTCCTGATGCTGGAGGAAGAGATAGACTGTCTTCCTGAAAAATGTAAACTGGTATTCAAATATAGCCGCACTGAAAACTTATCAATCAAAGAAATTGCTGATAAATTAGAGATATCATCCAGCACGGTTGAAAACCACCTTAACAAAGCGCTCGGCAGGCTTCGCCTGGTGCTAAAGCACGCTAACACCACACTCTTCTCTTTTTTTTTATAAATATTTAATTATGGAATAGGTGCTAAGGGCCGGTAAGTACACTTACCTTAAAAGAACACATATGAACCCTGCTGAAAAATTGGCTAATGCCATTGATAATTACCTTAAAGGGACTGCCACACCTGAGGAAACGTCAATGGTTAACGAATGGTATTATTCTTTTAATGATGAAGAAGTAAATATACCCGCTCAATTTAAAGTGCTGCACTCCCGCATTGAGGAAAGACTAAAAAACAGGATATATGCAAGTACCGGTATCAAAGTAAACCACGTAAAGCCTTTTTATCAAACAAAAACCGCGCGTTTTGCTGTAGCAGCATCCATATTGTTATTTATAAGTGTCGGTCTGTATTTTAAATTAAAAACTGCTGCAGTTGACAAGACCAATCCTGCCCAAGTGGCGGCAAATGATGTTAAACCCGGGGGTAACAATGCTGTGCTTACCCTCGCTAATGGCGAAAAGATAAATCTTACCAGCACTAAAGTTGGCTATATAACCCAACAGGTCGGCAGCAAGTTATCAAAAACCAAAGATGGCCTTTTAACCTATAACGCTTCAGGGTCTGTGGCACATGATTCACCTATAAGTTACAATACCATTGAAACTCCAAATGGCGGCCAATATCAGGTCAACCTACCCGATGGAACGAAGGTTTGGCTAAACGCGGCATCTTACCTGAAATACCCTGTTCAGTTTACGGGTAGTACCCGAGAAGTGGAATTAAAAGGCGAAGGCTATTTTGAGGTGGCAAAAGATAAATCGAAACCATTCAGGGTAATTACCGACAAACAAACCATTCAGGTATTAGGAACGCATTTTAACATAAACAGTTATGCCGATGAACAATACGTTACTACCACCTTACTTGAGGGATCGGTAAAGGTATTACCTCAAAAACCTGACAGGGGTAACAAAGCGGCATTGCTGTTAAAGCCCGGCGAGCAGGCATTGATCGACGATCACACCGCACAGGTGAAGGCTGTTAACGTTGATAATTTTGTGGCATGGAAAAACGGCAACTTTATATTCGACGGGGAAGACCTGCACAGTATAATGCGTAAAATATCCCGATGGTATGATGTAAAGATCGAATACAAATATAATCCAAAGGATGCTTTGTTTACCGGTATTGTATCCCGGGCAAAAAGCCTTACCACATTATTACACGCGCTTGAAGCCACCGGCAAGGTACGGTTTAAGATATCCGCCGAACAAAAACTAACTACTGTATATAGTCCTGTAGATAACAACTCTAATTAATTAAAAATAAAGATGAAAAAGCCCACTTAAGCAAACCGTTTGTGGCTAAAAAAACCGGAGTGTTGGAGCACCCCGGTTACAATGTCCGGCCAATCAATATTGTCGCAACAACAAAAATTAATTATCAGCATAGCAATCCTTTAGTTAAAAAGGCCGGCTATGTAAAAACCAAACAACCAAATGTATGAAATTTTACACTTCCACTAAGGCACAGCTTAAAGCTTATCGGCCCGAACAATTTATCCGAATTATGAAGCTCACAACTATTATAATAATAACCTGCCTGCTACAAGTAAGCGCTGCGGGGTACGGACAAAAAATAACATTAAACGAAAAAGATGCTTCCTTATCCTCCGTTATCAGCAAGATCAGGCAACAAAGCGGATATGATTTTTTAGGCGATACCGAATTATTAAAAAAAGCGGGCCCTATTACCGTAAACGTTAAGAACGTTAGTATAACCGATGCCCTAACCGCTTGTTTTAACGGTCAGCCGATAACTTTTTCCATAACCGACAAAATTGTTGTTTTTAAGAGCAAGGCTCCTCCCGAAACCGATGTGGTAAAAACAACTATAGATATCACCGGTACCGTTTTAGATGAAACCGGGCAGCCCCTGCCGGGTGCCACTGTACAGGTAAAAGGCACAAACATTGTTACGGTTACCAATACCAACGGTACATTCTCTTTAAAAAATATAGACGAAGATGCAGTGTTATCGGTATCGTTTATCGGCTTTGCATCGCAAGAGGTTAAAGCAACCGCCATACTGAATATACAGCTAAAGCCATTGGTTAGCAGCTTGAACGATGTTGTAGTGGTTGGCTACGGAACTTTAAAAAAGCAAAATATATCCACCGCTATCTCCAGCGTTTCTTCTAAAACTATTGACAAATTATCAGTTAGCCGTGTAGAGCAAACGCTGCAGGGTACCGTTCCGGGTGTTTTGGTGCTAAACCAGAACGGACAGCCGGGCGATAAACCCATGATACGCATACGCGGAACCGGAACTAATAATGATCCTAATCCGCTTTACATAGTAGATGGCTTTCCGGTTAGCACTATAGAGTATCTTAATCCCGGCGATATTGACCGTATAGATGTTTTAAAAGATGCTGCATCTGCTGCGATATACGGAGCCCGCGGAGCTAACGGAGTTGTTTTAATTACCACAAAAACGGGTAAACCCGGCGCTACAACCCTAAGTTATGATGGGTATTATGGTGTGCAAAATACCTGGCGCAAATTGCCTGTACTAAATGCAACGCAATACGCCACCATGATGAACGAGGGAGCAATAAATGCCAACCCCACCAATCCCCTGCCTTATCCGGATCCGGCATCACTTGGCGAGGGTACCAACTGGCAGGATGCTCTGTTTCAGAAAAACGCCCCGATTTCCAACCATCAGTTTACAGCATCAGGCGGTACCGATAAGGGTACTTATCTGGCCGAATTCTCTTACTTCGATCAGCAGGGTGTAATTGGCGGCGATAATTCTAAATTTGACAGATATACCTTCAGACTAAATGTTGATCAGAAATTGAATAACTTTCTAAAGATCGGCACAAACCTGAATTATATTAACAGTAAACGAAACGCCATATTTGACAACGGCGATCAGGGAGGGCAGGTTTTAGGTAATGCCGTAAATATTGATCCTATCACTCCACTTTACGAAACCGATCCGGCTAAATTAGCAGCATATAATGTAAACGCAGTTACTAACGGCACGCAGGTTTATGGCATATCGCCCTTAGCTACGTTTCCGAACCCGCTGGCGCAGATAGCCATTTTGAACGGCACTAATAAAATTGATAAGCTGATAGGAAATGCATATGCTGAATTAAGTATCTATAAAGATCTTAAGTTCAGAAGCTCATACGGAATGGATCTGGGGAACTATAACAGTTCAAGCTACAGGCCGCCATACTACCTGCTGCCAACCTCCGTGCAAAACTATTCAACGGTAAGTACAAGCTTTGCCAGAGAGTACTCCTGGCAAATAGAAAACGTGCTATCCTATTCACACGATTTTAATAAACACAATATTCAGGTGGTGGCCGGGCAGTCGGCTTTTAAATACACATATGAGAATCTGGGTGGGTCCCGAAACGACCCTGCACCTATTGATCCGAACCTTGCATACCTGGATGTTGCTACTGACATTACTTCCAGCAAAAACAATGGCGGTGCCGATACCAGAACATTAGCCTCATACTTCGGCAGACTGGCATATAATTATGATGATAAGTATTTGCTGTCAGGTGTTATCCGTCGCGATGGTTCTTCGCGTTTTGGCCGCAATCATCCCTATGCAGTGTTTCCGTCGGTTTCCGGTGCCTGGATCGTTTCCAAAGAAGATTTCTTTAAATCATCATTTATTTCCTTTTTAAAATTACGCGCTTCATGGGGTCAGAATGGTAACGAAAGCCTTGGCAGTTCATTCCCATGGGCTTCTACTATTGTTACCGGGAACAACGGTTATACGTTTTTAGATAACGGCACAGAGTACCTGGCCAGTGGTGCATCATTGGGAGCCATAGCCAACCCCGATCTTAAATGGGAGACCAGCGAACAAACGGACTTTGGCATTGATATTAATTTACTGAACGACAAGATATCCATCTCTTCAGACTACTATGTAAAAACCACCAAAGACCTGCTCATCCGCCCAAATATACTTGCGAGTGTAGGCTACTCTGCCCCTTATGTTAATGGCGGAAATGTACAAAACAAAGGGATTGAATTGGGGATAACTTATAACGACAAGATTGGTAAGGATGTTGGCCTTAACCTATCGTTTAACATATCACACAATGTTAATAAAGTTACCCAGATCAATAATACAGCACAGGCTATACCAGGTGCGGGCTACATTAGCTTAGGAAGCATAACACGCATGGCTGTGGGTGAGCCTATAGGCTATTTTTGGGGACAGCGAACTGCGGGGATCTTCCAAACTCAACAGGAAGTGGATGCTTATACATTTACCAATGCTGATGGCACCACCAAAAAGATACAACCGAATGCAAAACCCGGAGATCTTAAATTCATTGATGCGAATGGTGATGGTGTGATTAACGACCTGGACCGTACAAATATCGGCGATCCTAACCCTAAATACATCACCGGCTTTACGGCGAATGTTACTTACAAAAATTTCGACTTCAGCTTTTTTGCTATTGGCATGTTCGGTCAAAAGATCTTCAACGGTAACTACAGGTTTGATAAAACAGTATCCAACTTACCTGCTACCATGCTTGACCATTGGACCCCTGATAACACGGATGCTAAATTCCCGAGATTTATTAGTACCGACCCTAATAAAAACTACGCTACCGTATCTGATCTGCTGCTGGAAAACGGATCATTTGTGCGCGTAAAAAACATCCAGTTAGGCTATTCGCTTCCAACCAATTTAATAAGAAGAGCAAAACTAAGCAGGCTGAGGTTATTTGCAGCTGTGGACAATGCCTTTACCATAACAAAATATACAGGGTTCGATCCGGAGCTTGGGGCAACCAGTCCGTTATCATTAGGAATTGACAGAGGCGTTTACCCGCAATCCAGAACATTCAGGTTCGGCATAAATGCTAAATTATAAGTTGTTCAGTCAAAAGAAAATTTTTATGAAATCAATAAATAAAAAACAGTTCGGCATATTTGCCATTTTACTGCTCATTTTAACAGCGGGGTGTAAAAAATCATTCCTGGAAGTTTCTCCCCCTTCTCAAATTGAGGAGAGCAATTTCTTTAAAACAGAGTTACAGGCCAACCAGGCACTTGCAGGTGTTTACCATGTACTGCAATGGGGTAATATCAATCAAGGGCACACCCCGTTAATGGGCTGGGCCGAAGCTGCATCTGATGATGCATACGCAGGAGGTGGCAGCTCATCTGACGCTGTTGGTGTAAAGGGTCTTGATAATTTTAAAGCAACAGCCGCCGCACCATTTAATGCTAACGACGGCACCTACGGCAGCGTTTGGAGTATATACTTCCAGGGTATTGCACGAGCTAACACTTATTTAGCTAACGTAGACCGTGTAGAGGCAAGCGATGATTTTAAAAACGAAACCGCCGCTGAGGCTAAATTTTTAAGGGCGCATTTTTACTTTGATCTTTTTAAATGGTTTGAAAACGTACCACTGATTACCACACAGCAAACACCTGATGAATATAATCAACCTCAGGCCCCTACTCAGGATGTGCTTAATCAAATAGCTAAGGATTTAACAGATGCCATGGTATACTTACCTAAAAAATCTTTAAAGGCAAATAACGGTCATGCAACTTATTGGGCAGCTTCTGCCTTACTTGCCCGGGTTTATTTATATGGTAAAGGTGTTTACGGCACTGAATTAACCGTAGGCGGAACTACTATTGATGCCGCCAAGATACGTACCAACCTGGATGAAATTATTAACAACGGCGGCTTCAACCTGATACCTTCCTACTCAGATGTTTGGAGAAAAGCCAATGAGATGGGTGTGGAATCGGTATGGGAGGTTGATTGCAGCAGCCTGGCTTATATGACGGGCAGCACCAGCGATCAGTACAAAGCCCAGGGAAACTATAACGTACTATATTTTGGTCCGCGTGGCGTTAACGGCAACCCTTATACAGCAGGCTTTAGCAATGCCATCCCCACAGAGGCATTATACGAGGAATTTGAAACCACCCCGACAGTTGATCCGCGGAGGGCAGCTACTATCCTGGTATTAAAATCGGCAGCTGATGCACCCGGCCTGATTAAAGGCTGGCAGCATACCGGCTACTTCAATAATAAATATAATACCACAAGCGAATATTTAACCAGTTCCGGCCTTTCATCCATTAACTGGGCACAAAACATTCACGTCATTCGTTTTTCAGATGTGTTATTAATGGCCGCCGAGTTAAACATTGGTGTGGACCAGGCAAAGGCGGACGCTTACCTGAACAGAGTGCGTACAAGGGCCGGAATGCCAAACCGTACAGCAACCATTGATAATATAAGGCATGAACGACGCGTAGAGTTTGGCGGGGAAGGTGTACGTTACTGGGATCTGCTACGTTACGGATTGCCGTATGCAAAACAAAAAATTAACGAATCGAGCCTTGTGGGGCCCTATTATAACGGTACAACAACTGTTGGCGGTCCTGTAGTATTTACCGCCGGCGCTAACACACCTGCCAATGGTTATGTAATGGCTTGGGATGACTCCAAGCGGGGGCATTTACCTATACCACCATCGCAGGTAATTCTGTCTAATGGTGTGTTAAAGCAAAACCCCGGCTATTAGCATTCCATTTAATAAACAATACAAACAGCCGTCCCGGGTAGTCCCGGGACGGCTGTTTTGTAATTGATTTATTTTAAACTTTTTACTATTAATTAACAGCTATAAAAACCAAACCAACTAAAGATATTTTCGCTTTGAGTCCGAAATTCAAAGACCTATTCCAATACCAGATGTCCATAAGGTTAAAATTCTTCCACCGCCTAAAGAGTAGTTGAAAAATTTTTAAAAAAAACCCTTTAGATAAATCTAAAGGGTTTTTTTTAATTGTTACCAAGGATGGGTAATTTAGTGGTCCCGACGAGAATCGAACTCATATCTAGAGTTTAGGAAACTCCTATTCTATCCGTTGAACTACGGGACCTGTATATTGCTGCAAATGTGCGAATTTTGATTGAGTTCTTCAAACACATTCGCATATCTGTAGTTTGTAAATTAGTTAGCCGGTTATCGTATTACCGCACCGTTTGGCATGGCATCTGTTGGGGATACAAAACTAAGTTTACCTTCGGCATTTTCAGCCATTAAGATCATTCCCTGCGATACAATGCCTTTTATTTCGCGTGGCTCCAAATTCACTAAAATACTAACCTGTTTACCTATTATATTTTCGGGTTCGTAATGTTCCGCTATGCCTGACACCACCGTGCGCTGGTCGATACCCGTATCAATAGTTAATTTAAGTAGTTTTTTTGTTTTTACCACCTTTTCAGCTGTCAGGATGGTACCTGTGCGGATATCCATTGCAGCAAACGCATCAAAGTTGATATTAGCTTTGGCCGGGATAGTTTTCATTTCAACCGGTACGGCAGCTTGCTTTTTATCCGCAAGTTTTTGTATTTGTAATTCTATTGCCCCGTCCTCTACTTTTTCAAATAATAGTGCGGCTGCATTTAGTTGATGCCCGTTGTTAAATACCATCTCCTGATCAAACATTACCACCTCATCCGGGTATTTAAGCATTCCTAATATCTTTTTAGCCGTATGCGGTAAAAACGGTTGTAGGCAAGTGGCCAAATGGCCTATCAATATCAGGTTGTTGTGCAGGGCGTTTTTAGCAGCTTCAGGATCTGTTTTAATTGTTTTCCAGGGTTCCTGTTCAGTAAGGTATCTATTACCCATCCTGGCTATATCCATCACATTTTGCATAGCTGCGCGAAAACGATAGCTCTCCAGGTTTTTTCCCAGTTCATCATAATAACCGCCAAGCTCTGCATCAAGTGCAGCGTCGGTTAATTTAATGGCATCTGAGGTGCTCTCTACCCTGCCGCCGTAGTATTTATGCATCAGTATCATTACACGGTTCACGTAGTTGCCTAATATAGCTACCAGTTCATTGTTTACACGTGCCTGGTAATCTTTCCAGGTAAATTCACTATCGCTGGTTTCTGGCAGTATGGAGGTAAGCACATAACGCAGCTCATCCTGCTTACCGGGGAACTCCTCCAAATATTCATGCAGCCAAACAGCATGGTTACGCGAAGTAGAAAGCTTATCGCCCTCTAAATTTAAAAACTCATTAGCGGGAACGTTTTGCGGCAGTACATAATCGCCATGTGCCTTCAATATGGCCGGGAATATGATGCAATGAAAAACTATATTATCCTTACCTATAAAATGGATCAAACAGGTGTCATCTGCAGCATCTGGTTGCTTTTTCCAATATTGCTGCCAGTCCTTGCCGCTATCCTGGGCCCATTGTTTGGTGGCTGATATATAACCTATAGGGGCATCCATCCAAACGTAAAGCTTTTTCCCTTTTGCTTCCTGCAGGGGCACATCAATCCCCCAATCCAGATCCCGGGTCATGGAGCGCGGCTGCAAGCCTGATTTTAGCCAGGAGCGGCATTGTCCAAAAACATTTACCTTCCATTCTCCGTCCTTTTCATCTATCCATTTCTCCAGCCAGGGTTGGTATTTATCCAATGGCAAATACCAATGTTTAGTGGGTTTTAAAACAGGTTCTTTTTTACTTAATGTAGATACCGGGTTAATAAGGTCTGTTGGGTTTAACGACGATCCACAGTTTTCGCATTGGTCGCCATAAGCATGTTCGTACCCGCAAACAGGGCAGGTACCGGTAATGTATCTGTCAGCCAAAAACTGATCATATTCCTCATCAAAATACTGTTCAGAATATTTTTCTATGAACTCCCCTTTCTCATACAGATTAAGAAAAAACTCCTGAGAAAGATCGTGATGTATAGCTGATGATGTACGGTGATAAATATCAAATGATATACCGAATTCCTCGAAGCTTCCTTTTATCTGGTTATGATATTTATCAATTATGGCTTGTGGTGTAGTGCCTTCTTTTTTAGCTCGTATGGTGATTGCCGCACCATGTTCGTCGGAACCGCATATATACACCACATCCTTTTTCATTAATCGCAGATAGCGCACAAAAATATCTGCAGGCAAATAGGCTCCTGCCAGGTGGCCAATATGCAACGGTCCGTTTGCATATGGCAAGGCAGAAGTGATGGTGTATCTTTTAAATTTATTAAGTTGCGACATTAAAACAAGTATGTATATTAATTTGCAAAGATAATTTTTTTAACCAAGAATTTTGGGAAACAGTATATAGGCAAAGAGCGTATTACCTTTAATTTTTCGTTAGCTTTAAGCTGATCAGTACACATTTTATAAAAGCACATGTCATTATTAGATCCAACCGATAAAAACATAATACCACCCTATCTTAAAAATGGAGATAAGATAGCTATAACCTGCCCTGCCAAAAAGTTGCCTATCCCCATGACGGATGCCATAAATTTGTTGAATAGCTGGGGGCTTGAGGTTGTTTTGGGGGAAACCGTAACTGCATCGTACCACCAGTTTGCCGGCGATGATGAACTGAGGGCCAAAGATATGCAGCGATTTATTAATGACGACAGCGTTAAAGCCATTATTGCAGCGCGAGGCGGCTATGGAACTATACGAATGGTTGACCTCGTGGATTTTAGCCGCCTTAAAACAAACCCAAAGTGGCTGATCGGCTTTAGCGATATTACTTTATTGCATGCACATATCATAAGCAATTATAATATAGCCTGCATACACGGCCAGATGCCTCTTAACATACCAGACGCTTCTTCAGGTTCTTTAGATACTTTACGCAGGGCCTTATTTGGCGAAGAGCTTTCTTATAAGTTGCAGTTTAATCCATTTAATCGTATAGGAGAATCGACCGGCGTTTTAATTGGTGGAAACCTTTCATTATTAGTCGCTATAAATGGATCTGTTTCTGATATGGATTATAATGATAAAATATTGTTTATTGAAGATGTCGGAGAATACTATTACGCAATCGACAGAATGTTGCGATGCCTTAAACGCTCAGGTAAACTTAAAAGCTTGAAGGGGCTGATCGTTGGCAGCTTCTCGGCATTAAAAGACAACGATATCCCCTTTGGCCAAACCCTGCCCGAGATGGTAATGGATGTAGTAAGAGAATATGATTATCCGGTGTGTTTCGATTTCCCGGCGGGTCATATTGAGGATAACTGCAGCTTGATATTAGGAAAAAAAATAAAGTTATCGGTATCAAATAGTGATGTAACCCTAAATATATATAGTTAGGAATTTGTTTGCATATTAGCTTAAAATATGTTAACTGTTTTTCATTAATATGAAATGAGGCAGACTTGCAAAAATATCTGCCTCATAAGCTATATTAGTAGGAAACCAATCCAGAATATGATTGACTATTATTATTTCCATCATAAAAAATAATAGTAACTCCAACACCGTCATTTGTGGGCCCATAATCCGATCCCCATGTACAGGTATTAGGGATATGATTTTTTAATGTCACAGGTATATTATCTTCCTTCAACGCTGTCACAAACCCTGAAGTTCCTCCGGCATTATCACATGTTGCCTCATAATCATGTCCGTTTAAAATAAAGTATACAATGAAATTACTTATCTCAGACTTAGTTACTTTAGATTCCTTGTTTCCGTCCTCCGCTTTAGAAGGAAAAAATGGCGTAATAATCATTACAAGAGCAATGGATAAAATAAACTTTTTCATAATAATTTCCTTAAAGTTAATATTTAATATATTAAACAATTATAAAGTAATTTTTTAACTATTACAAATATTTTTTCTTTATGATCAATTAATATCGCACAAAAAAACCCGCTCTATATGAGCGGGTTTTTATTAAACTTAATTTAATTAGTCTCTTGGGCCCTGATAGGTCCATGTTTCATTAAATGTAGTTCTTATAGTTGTACCCGGTTGTAATAAGAAGTATTTAACCTTAAATACACAACCCGGAGTTCCAGGAGTTCCTGAAGTTATTTTATTTTCACCTGTAGGGTCAATAGCAGCAGACCTTCCGTTACCTGCAGGCTGACCATAAATATTTACCACACTGGTAATTTTACCGCTATCATCAAAGGTAAATACCGGTGAAAATGAGCCATAGCCAGAAACATTACCGCCACTTTTTATCATGTGAATATAGGTACCGAAGTAAACCGGATCAAATGCCGCAATAGCAGTAGCAGATTGTGTGATCATTTGATAATCATAAGGATAAAAACCTGTAAGTGACGCTGTAGTGTTGTCCACCATTGTTCCGGTCGAGGTCCAGATTCCATCATATTTGTTTTTAGCATTTACAGCAACCAAAATTGTTCCATAATTGCTGCTGATGTTACCTGATGATACAGATGCGATGCGCAAAGGTAAAATATAGCTTTCATTCAAATCAAAGTTGGCCGTTTTAAAAGTTACATCAATAACTGCCTTTCTTTCACCACTTTTTATAGTTACCGATGAAGGTAAAGTATATACCGATGCAGGCATTAATGAATAACTGGTCCCGTTTGCATCATTGTAGGCATCAATGGCCGCAGGGTCAACATCCAGGTTAACTGTGATATCGCTTGGCGCGTTAGAAGGGCCTGAATAATTTACAGCAAACTGTGACGGAACTCCTGCCGGATCAATATCAAATGCCCTGGCATACAAGGTATAACCGCCGCCGCTACCCGACGGATTATCGGTAATGGTTGAAAATTCCACTACTGATGGAGACTTATCCGGATCTAACACCAGATTTTTGTTTTTTAAGCAAGATGACAGCCCTAACAGTGAAACTGACAAAATCGCTAAACTTATATATTTTTTCATATCTTCTATATTTAAACTTTATCTATTAATTAAGATCCCAGAATATACGTGAAGTAAACGCGTCAATACCTGAAGGTGCATTTGTTCCGTTTACAGCATACTCACTTGCAGGGTACAATACTCTAACCGGCAATTTATCTGCACGTGGAGAGATTGATTGTAACGATGCAATTGAAGTGGCAGCGTGACCGGCAGGCACAGGATCAGATTTCGGATAAGTTGTCCTTCTGAAATCAGCCCAGCCTTCGTATGAAGTTATATAATTCATAGCTATCCATTTTTGGGTGATGATAGCTTCTAAACGTTGAGCATCAGTAGTTGCAACACCTATGTTTACAAGATAATTACCTGTATTATCAGCTAAGTAACCATCAACATCATCTTGCACAACCTCACCCGGATATATTGCACCACTTGCATTTCTTAATAAATAATCAAAAGAAGCTGTTATACCTTTATTAAAATTGGTAGCTAATGATCCGGAAGATACTATACCTATAAGGTTACCTTCAGCTTGAAGGAAATAACTTTCAGATGCGAGCATAATTGGCATAGCAGCAGTAGGACCTTTTAAGATACCATAACCATTATGGCTGGAGTTTGTAGCTGTGGAAGCCGAAGTTCCATCGTCCACAAGTGCCAACCATGGGCTACCACTTGGAGATGTAGGAGCATCTGAACCAGTGTAACCTAATTGGTTACCTGTAGTCCCACTTCTGTAAACAAGAATTCGCCTTAAGCCATCAGCTGTTTTTGTTGTATAAAAGCCTACCGCATATTTTGTAGGAACTTCAGCAAGCTGTGAAGCCGTATTAGTTGCACTAAATGCATAAGAGTTCCATGCAGGATTTTGCTTGCCGGCTTGTGCCGCATATCCCGGGTTGATGCTTACGTCAATTGTAGTGAATGGATAAGCATTTAGTGTGGCTTTCTCTGCATTATAAACAGAAGCTAATGCCGGTACGTTTTGAATACGTAATAATAAGCGCAATTTAATGGTGTTCGCAAATGCGATCCAGTTCGACATATCCTTACCACCTTTATCAAGGCTGGTAACGTCTATTTTACCATTCACACCTGACCCTACAGAAATAGTATTATCAGTAGCGGCAATACTAAAGCTTGTTAATGCGGTGTCCAATTGCTTAAAAAGATCGGTGTAAATGTCCTCAGCCTTATCATAACTTGGGGTAAGGTTACCTAAACCTTTAACAGCCTGAGTATATGGAACATCACCATAAACGTCAACTAAACGCTGATAAGCAAAAACACGCATGGTTCTGGCAATAGCGTTAAAGTTTTTGTCATTACCATCTGTGGTACTATTGTTAATTATATACTGATAATCGTTTATGTTCTCGTAACTGTTAGACCATAAATCGGTTTTATCATTTGTGGTATAATTATAGGTTAAATCCGAACCGAAACCGCCGTAGCCACCTGCATTAGCCTGGAAACCACCCACCCAAGCTCCATAATTGTTGAAATTAACAGTGGTTGCAGCCGTAGCCGCCAATGCTTGCGGCAACACCAGGTCAACCGAGGTTGAAGTCGGGTTATTTGGATTTGTTTCATTTACATCCAAAAACTTGTTACATGAGGTTGATGATATCACCAGCCCGCATAAAATTATGTTAAATATCTTTCTCATTTGCTTTTTCATTATAATGTTATAGATAGCGTCGCTCCGAAATAACGGGTTGGCGGAGTTTGACCAAGAGTGGTAATACCAATAGCGTTACCATCAGTAAAGTTATATTCAGGGTCAGTGTAAATGTTCTGGCTCGGAGTCCATAAAAACAAGTTACGACCTTGTACACCTATAGATGCTGCCTTAATTGTGTTTTGGCTGCCTAATAAAGATTTTGGCAAGTCGTATGTAAGCGATATCTCGCGTATTTTCCATGAAGCACCATTATAGATATAGTTAGTTGCTATACCCATATTACGGTTGTTATCTGCAAAAAAGCCTGCACCACCGTCAGAAACGGTAACAGTGTTGTTTGCAACATATTCTCCGGTAGCCGCATCTAAATAAGATGAGTTAGGGAAAACAAAACGCTCACGATTGTAAGTAGTTGTTCTGATAGAAGAACCGGAGAAGTCATATCCACTGGCACCATTGTTATAAATAACAAAACCACCACGATACTCAGCTAAACCTGATAACCTTAAGCTCTTGTACCTAACTTCAGCATTCAATCCTAAACGGTGCTTAGGGTTAGTATTTCCTAATATTTTTACTGTTGGATCAGCAGAAGGATAACCGGTAATCGGGTCAACTATAACACGTCCCTGATCGTCACGTAAATAATCTACACCTTTAAGAACAGGGTATTCTTCACCTTTTATAGCGAAAACCTGTGCTGTACCACCTGTGCTCAGTTGCAATTGATCAAGGTCTTTACTAATTGACACTACCTTGTTATCATTATAAGTATAGTTAGCACCAACTGTTATTTGTAAGCCGGTTGTAGTTTTTACCGGAACTAAGGTTAATGATGTTTCAATACCTTGGTTATCAACACGACCTGTATTGGTTAAGAAACTGCTGAAACCTGTTGCGTTAGATACGCCGGTCGGTACAGTTTGGTTAGTAGTGTTAGTTTTGTAATAAGTAGCACTCGCGCTAATGCGGCTATCGAAGAAGTCAGCGTCAAAACCGGCCTCAATGCCTTTGGTGATCTCCGGTTTCAAATCTGCAGATACTAACCTGCTATCAAGCGTGTAACCAGGACCAGAGGTAAATGGATAACCCGAAGCCTGAACAAATATAGGGTTTAAAGCATATGCACCTATATTAGCCTGCCCTACCTTTGATATGGTACCACGTAATTTCAAACTATTCAACACATGGCTGTCTTTCATGAATTCCAAAACATTTGTTGGAATAAATGCGATATCAGCAGATGGGTAGAAGAATGAACGGTTTTTAGGCGCTAATACAGATAACCAGTCATTACGGCCTGTAACGTGTAAAGTTAAATAATCTTTATAACCTACTTTTAAGTCACCATAAACACCAAGTTGCCTTGTAGTGCCAAAAGACTGTCCACCGGTAACATTCGGGGTGTAACGAGCATCAACATTATATAAGTCGCTTTGTACCAAACCACTTGCAGATACTGTTTGAGCGTTAGCTACATTGTTTCTTAATGAAGCACCCGCAGTGAAATCAATTTTAAAATCTCCGAAGTTATTTAAATAATTAGCCAGGAAATCTGAAGTTAACTGAGTTGCATATGAACTACCATCAGTAACACCACCGGGGATGTCATTTGTTTTTTGACCACTTGTACCAATACTTTTAGTATATGGGGTTAATACAAATTTATTAGTAAATGATTTGTATGATTGATTACTTGTGGTAATACCTATACGACCAGTGAAACTTAATGCATCTATCGGACGATATTTTAACTCTGCTTTACCTAATAAATAATCGTTTCTTACATTTTGACGGTTATTGTCTTTAGTGTAATAAGGGTTTGCATAGTATTCATTATAATAACCGTTAGGGTTTGCAAACGGATTGTTCTGCCAGTCAGCGTAATCGGTTAAACGAACCTGACCTGGAGTTTGTAATATTTGGTCATACATGCTTCCAGTTTGCGTAGTTACATCGTACCTGTTTTGCACATAGTTAACGTTGTAGTTAGCACTTACTTTGTTGCCAAGGTCTCTTGTACCATTTACACGTATAGAAACACGATTATATTTATCACCTGGAGTAGTACCCTTTTGATCTACATATTGAGCAGCAAGGTATAAAGTTGATTTTTCGTCACCACTTGACATAGAGAAATCAGTTTGGTTAGTTACACCAGTATCCCAAAAATCATTTTTGCTGTTTGTAGCGCTGTATGGTACAGTTTGGATAGATCCATCTTCCAATGGTCTGCCTATAATACGTGGTACACCATCAAACGCAGGACCGTATTGCTGATTTTCATACGGTATATAAACTTGAATATCGTTGTTTGAACCCGAACCAAAGCCTGTTTGGTATTTAGGGTAGAAACTGATTTTCTCCAAGCTGGTAGTGTTACCCACTTTAATAACCGCTTCACCGCGTCTGCCTTTTTTAGTGGTAATGATTAACGCACCGTTTGATGCATCAGAACCGTAAAGAGCGGCAGCACCCGGGCCATTCAACACCTGGATGTCCTCGATGTCTTCAGGGTTGATATTACCTAAGATAGAGTTTGGAACGATTACGTTATCCAACACGATCAGCGCCTGGTTATTACCAAGTAATGAACGGTTACCACGTAACACCAAACGAACCTGAGGGTTAACACCGCTACTTACCGTATTTACCTGTAAACCGGCAACTTTACCAGACAAAGCAGAACCCACGTTTATTGCTTTACCTTGAGTAAGAACCTCAGGCTTTACTGTTGTAGACGCATAACCTTGTTCGCGACGTTGAACGTTCAAACCACCCGCAGAAACAACCACCTCATTTAACTGGCGGGTATCTTTAGCAAGAACAGCGTTAACAACACCATCAGATGGGATGGCGAAATCAGAGGTTTGAAAACCCAGGAAAGACACAGTAAGCGTTTTTGCATCTGCGGGCACTGTAAGTGTGAATTTACCATTGGCATCGGTTTGTGTACCGATAGTGGAATTCTTTACCTTAACTGTTACTCCGGGAATGGCCAAGCCGTCTTCCCGGGCAACTACTGTACCGGTAACTGTACGATTTTGTGCATATACCTGTGTTATGCATAACACCAGGAAACACAAACTTACTAGTAGAAGTTTTTTCATGTTTGTTAATAATAAGATCAGTTAATAGTTAATTAATCATAAAAGTAGTGTTACATTATGAATAAATCAAATATATTGAAAAAAAAAGATGCTTTTTATTAAAAATATGTTATTTAAACAAAAAATATAAAATTATAGTACTATGTATTGCATAATACAATCTTAAACATATATCTTTGTATTATGATTGTTGAAAACACCCAAACCCAAATGAGGAAAGGCATACTGGAGTATTGCATACTTTCCATAATAGCAAAGGGCGAAATATATGCATCAGATATTATATCTGAGTTAAAAAAGGCCCGGCTGCTTGTTGTTGAGGGTACCTTATACCCTTTATTAACCCGATTAAAAAACAATGGCCTGCTGGCCTATAACTGGGTGGAATCCACCTCAGGGCCGCCGCGCAAATATTATGTGCTTTCCGAAGAAGGCAAAAATGTATTAGAACAGCTTGACATTACCTGGCAGGAATTATCGTTTGCTGTGCAAACAGCTATAGGCGACAGAAAAAATTAAGCACTTCATAATTATCACCATCATGAATAAAACTATTATCATAAATATAAATGGCACTGTCTTCCATATTGAAGAGGATGCTTACGAAATACTAAAGAATTACATGACTGACGTAAAACGTCATTTCATGAACTCCGCCGATAGCCTGGAGATCACTACGGACATAGAGAACCGCATAGCCGAAATGTTCACCGAAATTTTACTTCGCGAGGGAAAACAGGTTATTGTTGAACAGGATGTGAAAAGTGTGGTTGAACAAATGGGCTCGGTTGCCGATTTTGAATCGGCTGAGGAGGACGGTAAAACGGGCTTTAGTAATAATTTTAACTACAGCGCCGAAAGCAGACGGTTATTCAGGGATCCGGATGATCGTCTGGTAGCGGGGGTGTGTTCAGGCATTGCAAATTACTTTGATATAAACCCCGTGTGGATACGATTAGCGTTCGCGCTTTCATGTGCAATTGCCGGCACAGGTATTATGGTATATATAATTTTATGGATAGTTGTACCAAAGGCGGTTACCCGCGCAGACCGCATGGCCATGAAAGGCCAAAAATTGAACCTGCAGGGATTTAAAACAAATTTTGAACAGGAGATGGGTAGTTTGCACGGTCACTTTTCGGAATTTCAAAAAGAAGCCAGGCCGTTCATATATAAAACCCGGGATTTTGCCGGAGATTTTTTTCAACATTTGGGTACTTTTTTAGGCGGAACCGGTAAAGTATTTGCCAAGCTTTTTGGTATTGCAGTATTAGTAGTATGCTTTGGTTTTATAATTGCTCTTATAGTAGGCATTATCGCTCTTTTAGCTTATGGCAATATGGGCATATATCATATATTCCCCTTTAATATTGTAAGCCATCAAATAAATACCATATTCATCATATGCGCTTTCCTGATGTTGTCAATTCCATTACTGGCGATAATTCTTACTATAATAAGCGCAGTTTTTAACAGCACCGGCATGACCCGCTCGAGCGGAACAACAATGCTAATGGTTTGGATAGTGGCCCTAAGTATGGTTATTTACTATACCGCTAAAGTTAGCGCCGACTTCAGATCCTCTGCTGGTTTTAGTCAAACTATAAACATCGCGCCCTCGGCAGATAGCACCTACCACTTAAAGTTAAATGACATCAAGTATCTAAGTGCTGCAGACAGTGTAAGGCTTAAGATAAGTGATAAGTTTAACGGTAAGATCATTCTGGATGACGATGATGATGATAACATGGATTCGCCAGGTAACATATCAATAGATATAGAAAAATCTGATGTAGCAGGTCCGGTATTAGTAGAGGCATTTAGTGCACGCGGACGCAATTATGATGACGCTTTATTTAATGCCCGTAGTGCTACCTACTTATTTACACAACAGGGTTCCGATTTAAAATTTAGCCGCCGTTTACAAAAGCCTGATGATATGTTATGGCGCGCACAGGATTTGCACCTTACACTAAAAGTGCCGTTAAACTATAAAATAGTGGTTGATGAAGATGTTGACCGCTATGTAAGGGGAGTGAGCGTTTACGATTGTAAAACTATTAATAAAAATGGGGGCGCCTCATCTGCCACGTTTATTATGACCAATAACGGCTTACAATGTAAAGTAGATACATTGGTGTTACCCCAATCCGTATTGCCCGGTAAAACAGATAGCACTACAACTGATAGTGCTGCCGAGTAATAAAACTAATTACCTATGCTATAAGCCTGTGTTTTTACGGGCTTATAGCATATAAGCTCGATTTTTTTATCCAAGGCCGGTAAAGGCAAAAAAAATAAAAATAAACTGTAACCGAAAGGGACATTATTGCATCTTATAATAAATATCGAGATACTATTAACACATAAAACTGAATCACCTATGCACAACATATATATCCTACAACTAATAAACACACCCGGCTAAACGCCACTAACAATAATTTATTTACCGGTATTAAAAAAACGAAGGATCAGCCTTCCGTGGAATTTTATTGCCTAAACTTTTTGATCAATGAAAAAACATCTATATAAAATACTTCTTCTACTTTTATTTGCGGCGGCAATAAATACGGGCACTGCTCAAACTAATCCGTCTAATAATGTTTCCGGCACTTTGCAAACGGAACAGGGAGCTATTGTTGACTATGCCACAGTTACTCTTTTAAATGCGAAAGATTCATCCGTAGTAAAAGGCACACTAACAAATGATGCCGGAATTTATTTTTTTGACCATATCAGCAATGGAAGTTACATTGTGTCGGCAACGACTTTAGGCTATAAAAAAATATATAGCTCTGCATTTATGGTTACCGGCAATACAACCGTACCTACACTAAAAATGCTGACAGATAGCCGGAACCTGCAAACTGTAAACATTGTGAGCACCAAACCTTTAATTGAACGTAAGCTTGACCGCACGGTAATGAATATTGAAAACAGTGTTTTAGCTGCCGGCAATTCGGCACTGGAAATACTGGAACGTGCCCCGGGCGTTACGGTTGATAAGGATGACAACATAAGCTTGAAAGGCAAGCAGGGCGTAACAGTGATGATAAACGACAAATTAACATACATGTCATCAGCTCAGTTGGCTTCTTATTTACGCTCAACAGACGGATCTACCATTCAGTCTATCGAGATCATTACCAACCCGTCTGCAAAGTATGATGCTTCCGGAAATTCTGGTATTATTAATATTAAGCTAAAAAAGAACAGACAAACCGGTACAAACGGCAGCCTAACCGCCGGGGCAGCTTACGGACAAAACTTCAGAGATAATACAAGCCTTACATTAAACCATAAACAAGGGAATTTGAACTTATTTGGTACGTTTAGCCGGGGAGATCAAAAACGAAAAAACATTCTGGATATTGATCGTGTAATTGACAGTGCTTCAACGTTGACTTATTTTAAGCAGCGCACTATTATGTTGAACGAGGTACATTATAATAATTACCGTTTTGGCGCTGATTATAATACATCAGACAAAAATACCCTTGGTTTCGTAGTTAACGGTGATTTCACTAATGAGTACAGTAATAACACTAACACTACACACCTCGGCCTTACTCCTGCTGTCACCGACTCCTATCAAAACACGCTTACCTATATCAAACAAACCTATCGTAACTTTGCTGCCAACCTTAATGATAAGGTACAAATAGACACTAACGGACAGGAGTTAAGCATTGATCTGGATTATTCTATTTTTCATAACAACTCTAATGCTAAGTATGACACCTACTTTTTTCTCCCTGATGGCAGCTCACAGATGGATCCCTTATATATACGTAACCAAACGCCATCAGTTATTACCATATATACCCAAAAGGCCGATTATACTTACCCCTTCAGCAAGAACCTTAAATTAGAAACGGGTATTAAATTAAGTTCTGTAAAAACTGATAATGATCTACAAGCTCAAGTTAATAATGGTAATGTTTTTATAAATGACACCACTCGGACTAACCGTTTCATATATGACGAAAAAGTAAGTGCCGGTTACATCAGCCTGAGTAAAAGTTACAAAAAAACCTCTGTACAAGCCGGGTTACGTGCTGAACGTACCGCATCAACCGGAAACTTGGTGACTAAGAATCAAATGGTTAAGCGTCATTACCTTGATTTCTTTCCCAGTTTATTTATTAATCATGAATTCAGCGACAAGCATGAGTTGAGCTTTAGCTACAGCCGCAGGATAGACAGGCCAGGATATGATAATCTTAACCCTTTCAGGTACTATCTTGATCAATATACTTACGAACAGGGCAACCCTTTCTTAAAGCCGCAATACACCAATTCGTTTGAACTAAGTTACACTTATAATAAAACCATTAATATAACAGCAGGATATAGCCGAACCACGGATGTAAATACGCAGATAATATTAACTGATACTATTAATAAGGCTAATTATCAAACTAACGTTAACCTGCAAACACAAAACTCCTATAATATTAATATAAACTCCCCGTTCACGATAGCCAAATGGTGGACAGGGAACATTAATGCCACCGGCTTTTATCAGGGCTTTAAATCCGATTCGCTATTAGGAGGTAAATTAAATAACGGGCAGGCTGCTTTTCAAGGACGATTAACACAAACCTTTTTGTTCGCGAAAAGCTTTAAAGCCGAAGTTACCGGCAATTATCAGTCGGCCTTAACTTATGGCATATTTAATATCAAGCCCCAGTATTCTGTTGATGCAGGCGTGAGTCATTCCTTTGCTGATAAAAAGATGAATGTGAAATTCGCAGTAACTGACATTTTTAATACACGCAGAAACAGCGTTAGCAGTCACTACCAAAGCGTAAATCTGGAAGTAAGGCAGAAAAATGAAACACGTTTGGCCCGGCTTACCTTTACTTACAATTTTGGTAACAGCAAAATTAAGGTTCGCCAACACCAAACCGGAGCAGACGAGGAAAAACAACGGGTTAAGGGCGGAAACTAAATACTTGTTTAAATCCATAGAAATAAACAAGGCGGCGCATGTATCTATGCGCCGCCTTGTTTATTTAGTAAGTTAGTGCTGTATTGTTATTGCCCTACCATAAACACTGCATTGCTAAACAGCAATTTACCGTTTTCCCAAAAGCTGCGGAAAAGAGGATCATCAGCCATATAAATAACTGAACCCCGGCCCATGGGCTCTACTCCAAACAACATGCCATCTGTTACGTTTTGTTTTGCTTTAACACCAACAAAACCAGCAACAAGAGCATTATTTTTTACAGTTCCCACACTCCAGCCTTCATCGCCTAAAAGTTCATAAATATCATCATTCAATTTTAATGAATAATAATAATCGGGGTAGCCAAAGCCCAGCGGATGTGTATTGTCAAGATTTACCTTATATATAGCACCGGGCATGGATGAACTCAAATAATCAGCGTCACGGTCTGCGTATAGCTTTACTTCGGTTGATGATTCTTTACTATCTTTTTTATCTTCTTTAGTCTTTAACGAAAATCCTTTTTTACCGGCCAAAGTAGCTGCGGCATTTTCAAGCGCTATCAGTCTGCCTCCGTTTTTTATCCATTCTTGGATCTTGTCGGACGGAAAATCCGAATATCTTCCATCCGGAAATATAATCACATCATAATCATCAAGTTTGGCACGGATAATATTCTGATACCTTATTAAGGTAATAGGATAATCAATTTGCTTTTCAAATAAATGCCATACCTCGCCCATCGCTTCTGAATTTACACCATCGCCGGCTATTAATAAAACTTTGGGTGGATGAATAACCCTTACAGCATCAGATCCTAAATCTCGTCCCTTATCTACAAATCCGGAGGTAAGTATAGTAAGCTCGTGGCCCATATCTGCAGCCGTTTGTGTAACTACCTTATCGAAATCATCGCGGTTGTTACCTGTACGGGTTATCAGCAACGATCCCGCCATAAACCTTTTGCCACCCTCCTCAAACGGTTTTTCTGAGTAGCGCACTTTTATTCCTTTTTGTATAAGCGCTCCCAGAAATTTTACATCATTTACAGACTGCCAGGCCGATACATACGCATATGCGTGAGTATTAGTCAATGGTTGTGGTTTTGGCTCATTCCAGCTTGTATTTGTCGGTTTTATAGACTCTTTTAAGCCATATGCTTTTAACCCAAACGCGTAGGGTAACGACCAGGCAGTAATATCGTATGTAGCCGAATCGGCTAAATAGGTTTTAGGCTCAAGTAACACATCCAATAATACCGCCTTAGGCTGATGGGCATTTATAATCAAGTCATTGGGACCGGGTGTATATTGCTCGGTTTTACCTGTAAAATAATTGAACCCTGTTACGCTCTTGTCTGCCACACCAAAGCCGTACTTAATCAAATTTCTGTCGAGCAAGGTTGTTAGGGCTTTTATTTGGGATGCGTTATCGTTTTTTATCACATACGTTTTATATTCACCCGGCGGGTTAGCACGACTATTATCATAAAACTTTTTAAATTCACTAAGCGCTTTAGTAGCATTGGCAGAAACCGCTTCGATGGTACTTAAACCAGTTGCATGGTGATGTGCTATACGGTCAACAAGTGTTAAGGTATCGCCGCTTCGGGTAACAACTGCCAGCCCTCCTCCTATTCCGCCTTGTTCATAGGTCATACCTATTGAGCCATTGTATAAAGGATAGGTGTCGCCATACGACGGATAAAGCAGGTCAAATTCTTGTTTGGTAAAATACATCCAGTCATTCTGATCAAAATATTTAGCATTATTTTTACCGATTATTACCTGAAAATCGCGCTGCCATTGCGTTATAACTTTATGGTAAGGTTCCGCAGCGGGGGCAAAGTAATATGGGGCGTTTACGCCTTGTTCATGGTAATCTACATGTACTTCAGGTAGCCATTGGTTAAACAAAGCCACACGTTGCTGAGTTTCCTTTTGCTGCTGCCATGCCCAGTCGCGGTTAAGATCAAAATAGTAATGATTCACCCGACCTCCCGGCCAGGGTTCGGCATGTTCTCGCGCGGCGGGTGTGGCATCAGCCTGCTCACCTTTAACGGAATTATAAAAATTCACATATCGGTCGCGTCCATCGGGATTAAGACATGGGTCAATAACAACTAGAGTGTTTTTTAACCATGCTTTGGTTTGGGTATTTGAGGGGTCAGCCAAGTCATATAAAGTCCACATGGCAGCCTCGCTTGATGCGGGTTCATTTCCGTGCACATTGTAACTAAACCATAGAATAACCGGCATATTATTTATAGCAGGAGCATCAGGCTCAATTCCGGCAAGTTTTAAATTATTGTGGCGTATCTCTTCTAATCGGTTAATGTTATCATCCGAGGCGATAAACATGGCTAATAAAGGTCTCCCCTCATTAGTTGTGCCGTACTGTTGTAATTTCACATTTTTTGAAACCTGTGCTATGTATTTAAAATATTCGACTATACGGAAATGCGGTGTAAATTGCTCACCGAGTTCATACCCTAAGAATTGGCTTGGCGATTGTATATTTTGTGCAAAAGCGGCCAACACCATAATAACAGCAAATACGCTGAAAAGTAGTTTTTTTATCATGACATTAACAGATATTCTAGTATAAAGCTAATCTAAAATAAAATCAATGTATTTTGGCTAATTTGATAAAATTGATAGACGCAGAGCTTAGCCATTCACATTTAGAAAATATTTTGTTTACATAAATAATCATTTTATGGCAAATACGCTTTAAAACAAAATCCGCACATTTGTAACTACGAATGACACCATCACAAGCACTCCACACATATTTCGGATACACTCAGTTCAGGCATCAGCAGGAAGAAATAATTAAGCATGTACTAAATAAAAATGATGTTTTGGTGTTGATGCCCACCGGCGGCGGCAAATCTCTATGCTATCAGCTACCTGCCATTATGTTAAACGGACTTACCATAGTAATATCGCCGTTAATAGCTTTAATGAAAGATCAGGTGGACAGCATGAATCTTTCGGGTATACCCTCTGCCTATCTTAACTCTTCGCAAAGCCAGGAAGAACAGTATGACGTAACCCTGCAATTAAAACATAATCAACTCAGGTTATTATACATCGCCCCGGAACGCTTATTTAGTGCAGAAAGCACTCTGATGAATTTTTTACAAACGTTAAATGTGGTGCAGATTGCCATTGATGAAGCACATTGCATATCGCAATGGGGGCATGATTTCAGGCCGGAATATTTAATGCTGGCGCAGTTGAAAACACGGTTTCCAAGCGTTCCTGTTATTGCACTTACTGCAACAGCAGATAAGCTAACGCAAAAAGATATACTGGATAAATTAGAACTTAATAAACCAGCTGTTTTTATATCTTCCTTTAACAGAGCAAATATTACCTATCGTGTTCATCCTAAAAAAAACAGCTTAAATCAATTGCTTGCTTTTTTAAACAACCGCAAAGACGACTCGGGTATTATTTATTGTTTGTCCCGAAGATCGACTGAAACATTAGCTGCTACCCTTAAAGATGAGGGCTTTTACGCTGAGGCATATCATGCCGGTCTTAGCAACGAAATTAAAGCGCGCAACCAGGAAGCCTTTTTGCGCGATGAGGTTAAAATAATTGTAGCCACGATAGCCTTTGGTATGGGCATAAATAAATCAAATGTAAGGTATGTGGTACATGTAGACCTGCCGAAGAATATTGAAGGATATTATCAGGAAACAGGAAGGGCAGGCCGCGATGGGCTCCCCTCAGATGCATTGCTGTTATTCTCGCCTGGAGATGCTATCAAACTGAAGAGTTTTGCGACTGTTGATAATAACCAGCAGCAAAGTGCAATTATGCTTAAAAAGTTGGATGACATGGTGAATTACTGCCAACTGCATGCTTGTCGTCGTCAGTTTCTGATGCATTATTTTGACGAACCCTTTCCTGATAATTGCGGATCATGCGATTTCTGCCTCAGCGAATTCGTAAAGTTTGACGGAACACTTATTGCTCAAAAAGTACTTTCAGCAGTTGTGCGCTTAAACGAGCGCTTCGGCAGTAATTATGTTATAGATTTTTTACGCGGATCTAAAAGTGAAAAAATACGACCGGAGCATAAGCTAATTAAAACCTATGGCGCTGGCGCGGATATAACCCGCGCCGACTGGCAACGTTACCTGCGTGAATTGATTTCCCGGGGCTATTTATTGCTTACCGAAGATGCTTACCCGGTATTAAAACTGACCGCGCTTAGCGGTCCGGTATTAAGGGGAGAAAAAACTGTAGAACTTATTGCATCGCAACAGGTAGAAGAGCAAACTCCGCAACCACTTGATTTTGAAGCTGAATTATTGAGCGACCTGCGTAAGAAACGCCTGGAGATAGCACAGCAGGAAAACCTACCCCCACATATTATTTTGTCTGATGCTTCTTTACTGGAAATGGCTACGTATTTGCCGCAAGGTTTAGATGAGTTACGATTAATATCGGGCTTTGGCGATATTAAACTGGCAAGGTACGGAAGAGAGTTCACCAGTGTTATCAACTTATATTGCTATGCAAAAGGTTTAATATCCAGAGTGAGTAAGAAGGTGAAAAAGCGCGAAAAAAAGCCCCGCAAGCAAATAACATCTGATACCTACAAAAACACGCTTGAACTTTACAGAAAGGGAAAAAACGTTACAGAGATAGCTGCAGAACGCGGATTATCACCCACAACTATTGAAGGGCATTTAAGTACATTTGTACAAAGCGGTGAACTCGACGTGCTGGAATTTGTTGACGAAAGTAAAATTCCAGCCATTAAGGAAGCCGCTGAAAGTTACGGATACGAGAGGCTCGCGCCGATAAAAGAAGTATTAGGTGATAATTTTACGTATGGTGAAATTAAGGCAGTAATAGCCTGGATGAACAGAAAATAAAATAAATACATTAACATAACAATGCTTATCGCTGATAATGAATACCATTGAACATATCTACTCGCTGTATCTTAAGCATCCTGATATTTGCACCGATACCCGAAAAATAACACGCAATTGTTTGTTTTTTGCTTTAAAAGGCGAAAATTTTGATGCTAATACTTTTGCTAAACAAGCTATTGAGCAGGGGGCGGCTTACACTATTGTGGATAACCCTGCATTTGCCGAAGACAAACGTTATATATTGGTAGATGATGTATTAACCGCTTTGCAAAAGCTGGCAATATACCACCGCCGGCAATTAAATATACCGGTAATAGGTTTAACCGGCACCAATGGAAAAACCACCACTAAAGAACTTATAAACGCTGTACTCTCTCAAAGTTTTAACACACTTGCTACACAAGGAAATTTAAATAACCACATTGGTGTCCCTTTAACTATTCTAAAAATTAACAATGGGCATCAAATGGCAGTGATAGAGATGGGTGCCAATCATCAGCATGAAATTGAACTGTTATGTACAATTGCACAACCTACTCACGGCTTAATAACCAATGTAGGTAAAGCTCACTTAGAAGGCTTTGGAGGGGTTGAAGGTGTAAAAAAGGGAAAGGGTGAACTGTATGATTACTTAAGTAAGGCCGGAGATGAAAGAGTTGCATTTATTAATGCAGATGATAATACTTTAGCAGAGATGCAGCAGCAACGTAAGCTGGCTAATATTGTTTACTACGGTAAAAGTAATGATCCGAAGAACTTAATTAATGGTAAACTACTGGAAAACTCCCCTTTACTTAAACTGGTTTGGAACGCTAATCATACTGAAACAGACACGCATGAGGTAGCTACGCAACTTACGGGTACCTATAATCTGGATAATATACTTGCCGCAATCTGTATAGGTTGTTATTTTAAAATAAGTCCGGAAGCTATAAATAAAGGTATTGCGGATTATCAGCCTAAAAACAACCGCTCGCAAATAACGCATACGGCAACCAATACACTTATCTGCGATTATTATAATGCCAACCCAAGCAGTATGGCAGTAGCAATTGAAAATCTGGATAAAATTTACGCTGATAAAAAAATATTAATACTTGGTGATATGTTTGAAATGGGTAGCGAGGCGGCCATTGAACATGTTAACATTATAGAAAAGGCCTTTCAGGCTAATGTTGATGAACGCATATTTATAGGAAAAGCGTTTGAAAGCGTGAGATATACTATTAAAGGCGAGGGAAAAGAAGCACAATTTTATGCTACTGCTGAAGATGCCATAACCGCTTTAAAAGCAAGACCTGTAATGAATGCTACCATTCTTATAAAAGGATCACGCGGAATGGCACTGGAAAAATTGGTAGAACTATTTTAAGCCAGCCACTAATTAACTCATTGCCAGTTCGGCTACTTCTTCACCAATAAGGCTACCCATAGCTATACCCATACCGTTACAGCGCACTGCGCAAAATATATTGGGCTCAACCTGTTTTACTATTGGGTTTATATTTTCTCCAAAGCCCATTATGCCACTCCACCAATAATCAATTTCTGCATTTTGGCCTGGCAATATTATATCATTTAAATATTGTGTTAATTTTTCTTTTACTACAGCGGTGTTGCAAAATTCATGGGTGGCTTCTGCTTCAAAATCAATATTTCGTCCGCCGCCAAATAACACTCGGTTTTCAATATTACGGAAATAGTAATACCCTTCGTTAAAATGATAAGTTCCTTTGATTTTTATGCCGGTTATAGGCTTAGTTACCAGCACCTGGCCCCGGCCAGGGCTAACTTCCAAATCTGGATACAATTGAGCCGCAAACGCATTGGTCGCCAGTATTACCTTATTTGTTTTAAACATGCCCTGTGTTGTTTCTATATGAACATACCTCCCTTCAGAAGCAATGGAAATCACCCCACAGTTATTTAAGACCTGAACTTCATTCTTAAGTACCTTATACAACAATGTACGCATCATTAGCCCGGTATGTATTTGTCCCTCAAATGGGTTGTATAGCATATTGCTAACTCCTGCAAAACCAAATTCGGTAATTTTAGCATTGGCTACTGAATAAATGTCATGCCCGGTAATGGCGGTACCTAATAAATCATTTAACTTTTTTAAATGGCTTATACATTCCTCTGCTTTATCTTCTTCTCCATCCATAAAAAGCTCGTAACCACCGTGCTGGCGGTAACCTATGTTATTATCCCCTAAATTATTCCTTAGCCTTTGCAAGCCGTTCCATTTATATTTAGCGAGATGTAAAACATCATCCGCGTTAGCTTTATTTAATAATCCCAGTTGCTCTGAAACTGTACCAAAACAAGCAAAACCTGCATTTTTTGTACTTGCTCCGCTTGGCAAAAAACCCCGCTCCAATACCAAAACCTTTAACCTTGGGTGATGTTTTTTTAAATGTAATGCAGCACTAAGGCCCACTAAACCACTCCCGATAATTATTACATCATTATCATCAATAAATGCGGTGCGCTCCCAATACGAAAATGAAGAGGTTGAATTCATTTATAATTTTTTTAAGACAAATATTGTTAGTAATTTAAATCGGAATACTTTTTGAACCACCGGCATTTATTAAATAACTTTTGATATGGAACATCTGACGTTGATAACCGCATTTATTTCTTATAATTCGGCTTTACTATTGATGATTGTTATAGCTATTGCCAGTTTTATAGTTCAGTGGCGGTTTAAGAGCAAATTTAAACAATATTCAGAGATAGCGTTGACATCCGGACTATCCGGCAGAGATGTTGCTGAAAAAATGCTGCTTGACAGTGGTATATATGATGTGAAAGTGATCTCAGTAGAAGGACAACTCACAGACCATTATAATCCGGAGACCCGAACCGTTAATCTGAGCCCTGATGTTTATAACAGCCGCAGCGTAGCTGCTGCAGCGGTAGCAGCACATGAATGCGGTCATGCGGTTCAGCATGCTAAAGCATATAGCTGGTTAAGTTTACGATCAACCCTCGTACCTGTAGTTAGCGCAGCGTCTACTTTAACACAGTGGACCTTGATGATAGGTATAATGCTGTTAATATTTATGCACAATCCTGTAGTATTAGCTATAGGCGTTGGCGCACTGGCCCTTATAACCCTTTTTAGTTTTGTTACCTTACCTGTGGAATTTGATGCCAGCCGCAGGGCACTGGCGTGGTTAAATAATAATTATACCATAATGCAAACGCGTGAAGAACACGAGCAGGCTAAGAATGCTCTTTGGTGGGCTGCAATGACCTATGTTGTAGCGGCTTTGAGTGCACTGGCAGCATTGCTTTATTATGCGTCGTTTTTATTCAACAGACGCGATTAAATTTTAGAAGTTGATAACAAACACACGCCTTTTTGCCTTTATGTTAATAAAATGCGTTTTTAGCCTGTAATTTTTTTAATAATATCACTTTAGTTAAAAAAACTGGTATAAATTTTCATTTTAGTAAAACCTTAATGTACATATATACGTATTAATGTATAACCAAAATAACCTAATACGGGAGTATATGATTACGTTAATAAACTACTTAATAGTAGCTGCTCTAATAGTTTTCCTTATCAGTTTTATTATTAGCTGTACAAAGCAAAATCTATCCTGATTTTAACTGCACTATAAATAATAATCTGCTTAAACTTAGTTATACCTGTACGGAGCGATCAGGTAAAATTCGGGGATTTGTACTTTAAAGGTTGCGTTATCCAAAAGGCGCTGCATTTGGTATTCGCCTTTCATGCTACCCATATCTGTTTTAAGGTTACAGCCGGATATATATTCATGGGAGCTACCAGGTTCAATTACCGGTTGTAAACCTACTACACCTTCGCCCTCCACCTCACGTTTTGCTCCATTAGAGTCAAAAATATACCAATGGCGGCTCATTAACCTTACCGCATAATTACCCAGGTTCTCTATATTTACCCTGTAGGCAAACATAAAATGGTCATTAGCCGGGTTAGAATATTCGGGCTGATAAATTGTTTCAACTGAAACTTTAACGCCTTCAGTTATAGTGGTAGCCATTATTAATAAGTATCTTTTTTCTCAAATATAAATTTTCAAATCAAATATTACGCCATTTCAATGGCATATTTTTCGTTAACCTGATCTAAAATCTCCATTACTTCCTCAATTGTACCAGCAGTAACTAATCGCATTCGGTGTTCCTTAAAGTTTTCAACCCCTTTAAAATAATTAGAGTAATGCCGGCGCATTTCAAAAATACCGGTACGCAGGCCTTTCCATTCAATTGATTTTTCGAGATGAGTTTTGCAGACCTCAACCCTTTCAGCAATGGTAGGCTTTTCCAGAAATTCACCTGTTTTAAAATAATGTTTAATCTCGCGGAATATCCAGGGATAGCCAATTGCCGCCCTGCCTATCATCATACCGTCAACTCCATATTCCATACGCCAGTTGGCTGCTTTTTCCGGGGAATCAATATCACCATTACCAAATATCGGAATCTTTATGCGAGGGTTCTTTTTAATATCACGTATCAGTGTCCAATCGGCAACGCCTTTATACATTTGCGAACGGGTGCGGCCATGTATGGTAAGCGCCTTTATGCCTATATCCTGAAGACGTTCTGCAACTTCATAAACATTTTTAGTGTTATCATCCCAGCCGAGTCGGGTTTTAACGGTTACCGGCAAATGCGTTGCTTCAATAACAGCCTTTGTCATGGCCACCATCCTATCAATATCTTGCAGCAAGCTTGCCCCTGCACCGCGACAAGCCACCTGCTTAACCGGGCAGCCGTAATTAATATCCATCAGATCGGGGTTAGCCAGTGTGGCAATTTCAGTAGCTTCGCGCATATGCTCAATATCGCTGCCAAATATCTGAATGCCAATAGGGCGCTCATATTCAAAAATATCCAGTTTCTTACGGCTCTTGGCTGCATCACGGATCAACCCTTCTGATGAGATAAACTCCGTGTACATCATATCCGCCCCGTTTTTTTTGCATACGTAACGGAATGGCGGATCGCTTACATCCTCCATCGGGGCCAATAAAAGTGGGAATTCCCCTAAATCAATATTTCCTATTTGTACCGACATGGCTTATCTTTAAGCCCTGCAAAAATACGAATATTTAAAGTAATATGGTAAAAAGCCCTATAAATCAAATATCTCCTGCATTACAGTTCCTGATATTAGTAGCCATAACCATAGGCACTATATTAATCGGTAATTTAATCGGTGTAGGTATAATCTCGGCAAAATATGGGCTTAACGTCTTATTTGACATTACTAATTTAAACTTTACAGCACCGGGTGTTACCCAGGCTTTGTGGATATTACAAATAATAGGAACCACGCTTCCGCTTTTCTTAGCCCCTGTATTTTTTTCCTGGGTGATTGTAAAAGAGCCTTACGCTTATTTGAAACCCCGTACTAAGTTTCCGTTAATGCTATTGATAGTGGCATTTTTTGTAATGATGGTTTCTTCGCCATTAATTGAATTTTTGAGCAATATCAATCAGCGAATGGTATTGCCCCATTTTTTAGGTGGTGTTGAACATTGGATGAAACAAAGCGAAGAAAGCGCACAAAAAGTAACTGTTGCCATATTGCAAATGCATTCCGTTTGGGATGCAATAAAAAGTGTACTACTTGTTGGCTTACTTACAGCAATTGCCGAAGAGTTTTTGTTTAGAGGAGCAATGCAAACTATCATAAAACGCTGGACAAACAATGCACATGCTGCGGTTTGGATAACAGCGATTTTGTTTAGTGCCTTTCATATGGAGTTTTATGGCTTTTTACCGCGCTTGCTTTTAGGAGCGCTATTTGGCTACTTTGTTGTTTGGAGCGGGAGTATATGGCCCGCAGTATGGGGGCATTTTTTAAATAACGGTACCGCGGTAGTAGTAACTTACCTTTATCAGCAAAAAAAAATAAGCCTCAATCCTGACGATACACATACATTTAATTACGCAAGCTATGCTGTTAGCTTTATAATTGTTATAATTTTGCTGTTGGTTTACAAAAATATTGCACCGGTTAAAAAACAATCTGCAGATTTTAATGGAGAAGAACTGGGTTAAAATTTTTACGTCATCCAATTTTTACCAATCAGAAATTGTTAAACAGGTGCTAATTGGCCATCATATTGATGCTGTTTTGTTAAACAGGCAGGCTTCATCACATCAGGCCTTTGGCGAAATTGAAGTGTACATACACCAGGAAGATTTTAGCCAGGCCATTGAAATAATGATACTGAACCAAATAAATTTATGAAGACACGCGCCATAACGGGCCTTTTTTTTATCATCGTAATGCTGGCCTCGGTTCTTTTGGGGCACTATCCTTTCGGAGCTTTTTACCTGCTGCTAAGCCTGCTTTGCCTTTACGAATTTTACGGATTAAATATAAAAAGCAATATACTACCTAACCGTGTTGCGGGCTTTGTCAACGCAGCATTTATTTATATCATTTTTGCTCTTATAACCTATCAGGATAATCCCGGTTTACACAAAATACTACTTTTATTAACCCTAACCATCAGCGCAATTTTTATACAGGAGCTTTTTAAATTCTCTGTATCTCCGTTCACAAATATTGCCTACACCCTGGGGGGCCTGGTGTTTATTACTATACCGTTCTCGTTCTTCCATGCATTGGCATACTTAAAAGGCCCGTTTAATTTTCATTTCCCTTTAGCATTTTTGTTAATGCTTTGGGCAAATGATACCGGCGCGTACCTGGTAGGGATGGCTATTGGTCGTACTAAATTATTTGAACGGCATTCGCCTAAAAAAACATGGGAAGGCTTTATTGGTGGTGTACTGATAAGTGCGCTGGTTGGATTTATTATCAGCATATACTTTAAAGATCTGAAATGGAATCACTGGGTATCTGTAGCTATAATTATAGCGTGCTTTGGCACGCTTGGCGATCTGATAGAAAGTATGTTTAAACGCAGTATTAATGTAAAAGATTCCGGCGAC
This sequence comes from Mucilaginibacter segetis, assembly GCF_016522075.1. Classification (GTDB taxonomy): domain Bacteria; phylum Bacteroidota; class Bacteroidia; order Sphingobacteriales; family Sphingobacteriaceae; genus Mucilaginibacter; species Mucilaginibacter segetis. The sequence continues at coordinate 411,503 of NZ_JAEHFW010000002.1, forward strand.
CTATTACCAGGGCACGGCGGGTTACTTGACAGATTTGATGGATTTTTATTAGCGGCACCAATTGTTTATACTTACCTATACTTTATTATAAATACGTAATTTTGTTATAAATTAAATACTATGACTATTCATAAAGAGGGTTATACCTCACTCGCCATATGTATATTATTCATTTTTGTAATTAATGCGTTAGTGCATTTTTACTATCCTGATGCGCAGGTATTAAGATGGGTAATTTATATTTTTTCTTTTCTTTTGTTTTTCATTGTTCTCCAGTTTTTCCGTAGCCCGTACCTGCAAATAAATGCCGAAGAAACACAAGTACTTTGCCCTGCCGATGGTAAAGTGGTGGTAATTGAAGAGACCGAAGAAACTGAGTTTTTAAAAGACAGACGCATACAAATATCGGTATTTATGTCGCCGGTAAATGTGCATATTAACCGCAATCCCATAAGTGGCGTTATTAAATATTTTAAATACCATCCTGGTAAATATCTGGTAGCCTGGCATCCAAAATCATCAACAGAAAACGAGCGGACAACAGTTGTAACTGAAAACAGCGAGGGAACGGCCGTTTTGTTCCGGCAGATAGCCGGAGCACTTGCCCGTCGTATTGTTTGGTATGTGAACGAGGGCGACAAAGTAGAACAAGGTCAACAATTTGGTTTTATAAAATTCGGATCAAGGGTGGATATATTCCTGCCCTTGAATTCAAGTATAAATGTGGAGCTTGGCCAAAAAGTTAAAGGCGGACGAACCGTATTAGCTGAGTTACCAAGTGTGGGTACTTATGTTGAGGATATCCCTGAGGACATGGAAATAGCGGACCCATTACATCCGGTAGAAAAAGTTTTATCAGACGAGCATGGGGAGCCAACTATGATAATTGAGCACGATGTTGAAAAACAACCGGCAAAAAAAACAGTTAATAAAGCTCCACGTAAAAAAGCTCCTGCAAAAAAGCCTGTTGCTAAAGCAAAAAACAATAAGCCTGAAGGCGACGATAAGAATAATTAACCAGATATAAATACCGGACAAATAAAAAACCTGCTGTTATAGCAGGTTTTTTATTTATATAGCAGGCCATGGATACGGCCACAGTAAATATTAAACTCTTTTTGACTTGATACGAGCTTTTTTACCGGTAAGTTCGCGTAAGTAAAATAATTTAGCACGACGAACTTTACCATAACTATTCACTAAAATTTTATCAATATTAGGAGAATTGAAAGGGAATATACGTTCAACACCTATACCATTTGACATTTTACGTACTGTAAAGGTTTCACTGTTACCAACACTGTTGCGTTGTATAACTACACCCTGGTAAATCTGAACACGCTCTTTATTACCCTCTCTGATTTTATAGTGTACGCTAACTGTATCTCCGGCTTTGAAAGCGGGAAATTCGTTTTTAACTATTGATTGCTCTTCTACAAATTTTACTAAATCCATGATTTTAAGCTCTTAAAGCGATTTTTAGCCCGTAAAAATCGGATTGCAATTATAGGGATTTTATTTGATAAATAAAAGTCAATATTAAAAATTTCAACATTTTGATTTTTACTAACAAAGTGTCCGATTTTACAGCCCCCTATAATCTTACTCGAGCAGATCTGGCCTACGAGTTTTTGTGCGCTCCATGGCTTGTTCGAAGCGCCACTTTTCTACTTCGGGTGTATTGCCGCTTAATAATATATCAGGAACTTTGTGCCCATTCCAATCGGCAGGGCGAGTATAAACCGGTGCATCCAGCATATTGTCCTGAAATGAATCGGATAAGGCAGATGTTTCATCTGACAAAACACCCGGTATCAGCCGCACTACTGCATCAACTAATATTGCCGCCGGCAGTTCTCCGCCTGATAGTACATAATCACCTATTGATATTTCACGAGTAACGTAAATGTCGCGTATGCGCTGATCTATTCCTTTATAGTGCCCACAAAGGACGATGAAATTTTTTTGGATAGATAAGCGGTTAGCGATCTGCTGATTCAATCGCTCCCCATCGGGCGACATAAAAATCACCTCGTCATAGTCGCGTTCTGCCTTCAGTTTTTCAATACAAGCTGCAAATGGCTGAATGGTCATTACCATGCCGCTACCCCCGCCATAGGGATAATCATCCACGCTTTTTTGTTTTCCGGTTGAATAGTCGCGCAAATTATGCACTACGATTTCGGCAATTCCTTTTTTTTGGGCGCGTTGTAAAATAGAATGGGCAAAAGGGCTCTCTAACAAGCCGGGTAAAACGGTGATGATATCAAAACGCATGTGCAAATATGCTGATTTTAGATTGATGTAGGGTTTTCAGATTTTAAATGTACCGTAATAGCTTTGTCTTTGTTAGTTATTATCCTCCGTGCTGATAAATACTCCATAAATTTCCGGCCGGATCTCTAAAGTGTGCCGTTATCTCAGCAGCATCCTTGTTTATCGGCTGGATTATTTACCGCCATTTTCCTCAATCTCTAATACTGTGGCCTTAGCGTCATCTACCATAATAGAGATTAACAATCCGGCTTCTGTCATTGGGTTGCGATCTTTAACCCATATGCCGCTTACTTCGCCAACACCGTCATCAAAAGAAATATTGCCCTGATTATCGGACCGGATGCTCCAGTTAAAAACCTTGCTAAAAAAATTTGCCGATTGGGTGATATCATTTGCAGGAATTTCTATATAACATACCTTGCCTTTACCAAAAGTTGGTTCTTTATCTTCCATAATTTTGTTTTATTATATTACCATTTGTAGCTGCCACTGATGCCCGAACGGGTCTATCACGGTAGCCTGCCGGTAACCATAATCGTAATCTTGTATCGGGGAAACTATTTTAGCTCCGGCCAATTCGGCTTGTTTAACTACTGCATGTACATCATCAACGAACAGCCCTATTATTACTGTAGTTGCACCGAGTTTTGCCGGGCTAAATGCATGTGAATGCTGCGTTTGTTCATGCAGGTGAAATATAGTGCCATTGATGGATAATTCCGACACATGCACTGTACCATCATCATTACTAAAACGCCTTAACTCGATGGCACCGAAGGCTTTTTCATAGAAACTAATATCGGTTATGCCGTTCGGGATGAAAAGTTCGGGGGCAAAAGTTGGTTTCGCATTCATAATTATTATGGCTAATCTTCATCATCTAAAGTAAATATTTCTTCAACAGGCTTGCCGAATACGCGCGCAATTTTAAGGGCTAATACCGTTGAAGGTACATATTTATTACTTTCTATAGTATTGATAGTTTGCCGTGACACACCAATTGCATCGGCAAGATCCGCCTGGGTAATATTTTTTATAGCGCGTTGCACACGCAAAGTGTTTTTCATTTCAATTTAACTGATTGATAAAATTGGTCACAGGTTCTCCTGATTAACAGGTCGGCCAAGCCAATAAATAACCCACCGGAAGCGTATAATAAAAAATAATAAAGGAACCCATAAATTCAGGCGTAAAACATCAGTAAAATTTATCCCATTGGTAAATATTACACTTAGCGTAAGTAAAAAGTAATTAAGATAAATTGCCCATTGCAAGCAATCGAGCCTAAGTTTTGAGATCTGCTCATCTTCCACTTTTTCTTTTGAAAATGCGATCAAAAACAATCCGCTTAGAACCAATACTGTTGATGCAATAAAAAATAAATGACTATTAGTAAAAAGCAGGGAGTCGCCGGGATTTACAGGTAACCGGTGGCTTTGATCGATATCGGGATTGATGGCCTCCCAGATTGCCCTGACCGGAACGTGAGCAGCTATTAGTGCTAAGCCTACAAAACGTGCTTTGTATGGAAACAACAAATAAGGTTTCATATTTGTAAAGTATATTTTATCAAATGTAAAACAAACTTTACAAAAGTCAAGTATATTTGACAAAATTTATTCGTCTAAATAAACATCTAATAAACCCTCGGGCAGGTCAACTGATACGACTCCTTTAACTACATCAATACCTTTTATAATATTTTCGTTTAGCGGAAAAAGCACCTCGTTGTTTTTAAAATTAACCATTGCTATTAGTTGCTGAGGGAATTCATGTATGTCAATGATCTCCCCTAACTCCCCTTCATAAATATCTACAGCAATAAACCCTTTCAGGTCTTTCAGCGTAAATTCACTCTTTTTCTTCTTGGGCTTAAGTTTATTGGGCAGGTAGATGTCCTTTTTAACTAAAACAGCGGCTTTTTCGATAGTATCAATATCCTCCAGATACAAATAGGCTATATTTTTAGGAGCGTATTTTATCGACTCTACAAAAAAAGGCACCAGCTTACCGGCTATATCCAAAAAAACAGAGGAAATGTTAATAGTATCCGCACCATCAAAATCGATGTATAATTGTAGTTCGCCCTTCAGTCCTTTGGTCTTTAGTACACTTCCTATTCTGAAACAATCTTCGGTTTTCATATGATCAGGTGCTTTAAATAACAATGGCGAAGAACCTGTTGGTACTTCGCCATTGTTGTATAGCTTATTCAGTTGATAAACTCAGGAAGTTTCCCGCTTTCATCTCCTGTTTATATTAAATTATTCAGCGCTTTCGGCTTCGCCTTCAGTCTCAGCAGCTGCCTCATCAACAGGAGCTTCTTCTACTTCTTCGGCTGGTGGCGTATTTTTAGCTGCAATAGCTGCCGCTCTGTCTTCTTTCTTTTTAGCTTCAGCAATTAATGCTGCTTTGCGTGCTTCGTCCTTTGCAGCATTAAGGTTAGATTTTTTGCCGGTGATCTTGCTGTCTTTCTGGTCAAGCCATTCTGCAAATTTAGTATCTGCCTGTTCTTGAGTTAACGCACCTTTTTGAACACCGCCTTGTAAGTGCTTTTTGTATAATACACCCTTATAAGATAGTATTGCACGGCAGGTATCGGTTGGCTGTGCACCATTATTTACCCAATCAAGGGTTTTATCAAAATTGATGTCGATAGTAGCCGGGTTGGTGTTAGGGTTGTATGAACCTATACGCTCAATAAAACGACCGTCTCTTGGAGCGCGGCCATCTGCTACTACAATATAGTAAAAAGGTTTTCCTTTTTTACCGTGTCTTTGCAGTCTGATCTTAGTTGCCATTTTTTATTTTTATGTATTCAACATTATCCCCGGAGTTCTTTCTGCGGGGACGCAAAGGTATAAAAAATAATAATAATTTAAAAGCCTAATATTTAATTGCATACAACAGTTTGTGCTAAATACTTAATGCGTTTACATCTAATAATCGTATCGTGGGTTGTAACATCTAAATTGTCCCAATATCTAATATTCACTATATAGCCAAGGTCACAATAAAGCTATAAGTTTTGTGAGGGAGCCGCACCTTAAGGTTCCCGGTAATTAATCAATTAATAAAATGTATAATCCTGTTTTACAATTCTGGTGGGTATTGCCTGTAGTTGCTACCCTCCTGGTGTACAAATCTGTACTTCGTGTATTTTTCGGCATGATCATCGTTCCGGATAATCGTATTGGCCTGGTTATTAAAAAATTTACCCTATACGGTGATAAGCGAATGCCCGACGGGCGTATTATTGCTACCCGCGGCGAAGCCGGTATGCAGGCTAAACCACTGGCTCCGGGGCTTTACTGGCGCATGTGGCCTTGGCAATATGTTATCAAAATGGAACCTTTCATTATTATTGAACAGGGAAACCTGGGACTGGTAAAAGCCAAAGGTGGTGAAATATTGGATTCCGGCAGGGTGCTTGGTCGCCCGGTTGAGTGCGATAAATTTCAGGATGCTGTAGCTTTTTTAGAAAATAAAGGCCAAAAGGGTCCGCAAGCCGCTTTTTTAACACCCGGAAGTTATCGCATAAATACTTTTTTATTTGATATCGAAAAAGTTCCGGTTACTCATATTCATGAAAACAAAGTGGGTATTGTTACCACACTTGACGGCGAACCACTTGAAAAAGGAGAGATAGCCGGTGGATCGGTAGGTGGACACCGCAACTATCAGGACCCGATGGCATTTATAAGTGCCGGCGGGAAAAAAGGATTGCAGGAAGATGTAATATTAGCAGGCACCTATTACCTGAATCCGTGGTTTGTATTGGTAGAGCAGGTTAATATGATACATATACCCATAGGTTATGTAGGCGTGGTGAACTCATTTGTTGGCCCAGAGGGCAACGATACAAGCGGCGATGCTTTTAAACACGGCAACATTGTGAAAAAGTATGATAAAGGCGTTTGGTGTGAACCGCTGGATCCGGGTAAGCACCCTATGAATATTTACACCCATTCGGTAGAGATAGTACCAACAACCAATATTGTGTTGAACTGGGCAAACAGCCGCAGCGAGGCACACGAACTGGATAAAAACCTGTGTACAATAACTGTACGCTCGTCTGATGGGTTTACTTTTAACCTGGATGTATCGCAAATTATTCATATCCCCCGCAATGAAGCGCCAAAGGTTATTGCCCGTTTTGGTAACACCAAAAATCTGGTGTCGCAGGTATTGGAGCCTACCATTGCAAACTATTTCAGAAACTCTGCACAAAAAAGCGATGTGATAGAGTTCCTTACTAATCGTTCGCAAAGGCAAAATGATGCAAAAGACCACATTAGTAAAGTATTGGCAGACTATAATGTTGTTGGTGTAGATACGCTTATTGGAGACATAGTACCACCCGAAGCGTTAATGAAAACATTAACCGACCGTAAAATAGCTGAACAGGAACGAGTGACTTATGAAACCCAAAAAAGCGCCCAAATTGAGCGTAAGGAATTTGAAAGTGCCAAGGCTGGTGCTGACATGCAACCCGAAGTAGTAAAATCTACCCGTCAGGTTGAAATCAATACGCAAATGGCGGCTTCAAAGGTTGCTGCAGCAAAGGGTGATGCTGAATCGCGGATCATAAATGCAAAAGCTGAAGCCGAAAATAAAACCATTATTGCAAAAGCCGATGCCGAAGCTAAAACTATAAATGCTAAGGCTGACGCAGCAGCAACCGAAGTAAATGGTAGCGCTGATGCAGGTAAAATTAAGGCAATAGGCCTTGCCGAAGCCGAAGTTACCAAACAAAAAACCGAAGCAATGGGTATTGAACAATACGCCATAGTGCGGGTTGCTGAAGCCTTAGCAACGAATGGTATTAAATTGGTACCTGAAATACTGGTTAACGGCAGGGATGGCAACGGCAATGGTATGATTGACGCGCTGATAGGCAACGAGATGCTTAAAAAGCTGCAAAGAGAAAGCTATACCGAAGAAGCACAACAGCCGGACAAGTAAATCCGGTTGTTTAATAGCTGCATGCAAAAGAAAAAGCCATTCCGTAGTGGGATGGCTTTTCTTTTAACTTTTAAAATCTGTTTTATACTTTTAAATTGATAATATCTCTACTATCCTTAGCAGGTTGTTATTAATTTCGTTATGATGCTTGGTAGAAAGTTCAAAAGGTGTATATGATATTTCGTTATGAATAACTCCGATCATTTCATTACGATGACCATCGCGTAAAGCCTCTACTGCTGCAACCCCTATCCGGCTTGCCAGTACCCTATCCATACAGGTTGGCTTACCGCCGCGTTGTATATGCCCTAATATTGACACACGGGTGTCATATTGAGGAAACTTCTCCTTTACCTTTCGGCCTATTTCAAAGGCGCCGCCTACATCATCTCCTTCAGCAACCATTACAATTTTCGATGCTTTATCCTGCCGGCCTGTTTCTAATCGTTTCAAAAGCTCTGCTGTTCCTTGTTTTGATTCCGGTATAATTATAGCTTCCGCACCCGACGCAATTCCTGTTCTTAAAGCAATAAGCCCACAATCGCGACCCATCACCTCAACAATAAATACCCTGTTGTGTGATTCTGCCGTATCTCTTATTTTATCAACAGCATCTATTACCGTATTTATTGCAGTATCGTATCCAATGGTAAAATCCGTACCGAACAAATCGTTATCTATAGTACCCGGCACGCCAACTACAGGCATATCATATTCAGCCCCAAATATACGGGCCCCGTTAAATGTACCATCCCCGCCAATCGCAACCAAACCATCTATGCCATGTTTTACTAACTGATCGTAAGCTAATCTACGTCCTTCGGCAGTTCTGAACTGCTCACTACGACCGGTTTTCAACATAGTGCCACCCCGTTGCAAAATATTCGCAACAGATTTTACATCCATAGCAAAAAGTTCACCATTGATCATCCCCTCATATCCTCGACGAATACCAATAACCTCAATATTATAATACTTGGCTGAACGTACAACGGCTCTTATAGCGGCATTCATACCGGGAGAGTCGCCGCCTGATGTAAAAACTCCTATTCTTTTGATCTGCGTCATGTTTGTTTGAAACGCCCTTTTATATGTAAAAATGTACTTATTAAATGAATTGCAATTGTTGATGCCAATAACGACACTTCCCTGCAAACTTGGGGCGAATTTACATTAATTTTTTACCGATTCTTATTTTTATAGGCATCAATTCCACTATCAAGAAATTTTATATAGCTGCTTATATTCTCATCAGACCCACTTGGCGGCACTAATAAATTGCCCTCGCTATCTAATATTACATAATATGGCTGTGAGTTGGAATTAAATCGGTAAGCTTCAAACTCGCTCCATTTTTTTCCGATGGCCGTTATCTTTTTCCCTGTGTATTTTGATATTACCTGATCTGCAGGCAGCAGGTCAGCTTTATCATCTACGACCAATTGTAACATTACAAAATCATTTTTCAACCGTTTAAAAACTTCCGGATCTGACCACACATTCGCTTCCATTTCCCTACAGTTCACACAGTTGAACCCAGTGAAATCAATAAATACAGGTTTGTGTAATTCTTTTGAAACTTGCAGTGCCTGATCATAGTCATACCAGGCATCAAGGCCCCTTGTTTTAATTCGGTCGTAGTTACCATCGTATTTTTTCTTTTTAATACTCGTTTGCTGTTCGGTGGCAGCTGACACTGTATTGCCCCCACCAGGAACAGGCAGCAAATTGAAATCCTGAGTGGCTTCTGGTGGAAGAAATGCACTTATTGATTTTAAAGGGGCTCCCCATAAACCCGGTATCATATAAATAACAAATGCAAAAACACCTATTGATAAAAACACCCGCGGAATAGAAAGATACTTTACATCACTATCGTGTGAAAATTTAATCTTACCTATTAAATAAAGTCCTAACAGCAGCCCGATAGCTATCCATATCGATAAAAATATTTCCCTGTCAAACCAATCCCAGTGATAGGCAAGATCAACATTTGAAAGAAACTTAAGCGCAAAAGCTAATTCTAAAAACCCTAGTACCACTTTCACGCTATTAAGCCATCCCCCTGATTTTGGAAGACTTTTTAAAGCCGAAGGGAATAATGCAAAAATTGTAAATGGTAGTGCTAGCGCAACAGAAAACCCAAACATCCCCATAGCCGGACCCAGCCTATCTCCTTTTGCTGCCGCATCAACCAATAAAGTTCCGATAATGGGTCCTGTACAGGAGAAAGAAACCACTACCAATGTGGAGGCCATAAAAAAAATTCCTGCTAAACCGCCTTTGTCCGCATTTTGATCGAGTTTGTTCGCCAATGAACTCGGCAGCGTAATCTCAAAGGCACCCAAAAATGATATGCCAAATACAATAAGCAGCAGAAAGAAAAATATGTTAAAAACCCCGTTTGTTGCTATTTCATTTAAAGCCGTGGAGCCAAAAATTATAGATATTAGCAAGCCCAGTGTTACATAAATTATAATAATGGATACTCCGTATATAAGAGATTGCACAACACCCTTACTGCGTGATCCGCTTTTTTTAGTAAAAAAGCTTACTGTTAATGGCAATAATGGATATATACAGGGCAATATTACCGCTGTAAAACCACCCAAAAGGCCCTCAATAAAAATTTGCCAAAGTGTTTTAGGCACTGTTTTATTTTCGGCATTCGCTTTATCAGTGATCGCTTGCGCCTGAGCCATAGCATCCAATGTGGCTTTTTTAGCAGTATCGGTCATTTTAGCTTGCGCTGCTGCAATGCTATCTGCAGGAGTGGGTATATCCGTAAATTGTATATCCTCGGTCGAAACAGTATCAACTGGTTGTTGTGCAGCCCTTGCTGCTGGCATTAAAGCCATAAATACGAACAACATTAAAAAAAACGAAAATTTAGCCGTTCGTAAGCTGCGTTTGGTAGCTGGCGTCATTATTTTTATTATTTACCCAATGGAATGGAAAATTCAACTTCTTCAGGTGGCAGGCACTTACTATCATTACATGTCATATATTCCAGCTTGCCGCTTACTGAGGTTGCCTTAGCTGAATTTAATTTTATTTTTTGTTGAAAAACCACTGCGTTTTCAAAATAACTCACATTCATACTAAACGACTTTTCATATTTGGTTTGCGGTTTTGGTTCAATAGTTTTACCAAGGGGCACATAATCCTTGGATTTAGCATAGGTAAAAGAAGTCCTTATCGGCCCGCCGTCTTTTACCGTTTGCGAATATATATGCCAGCCTGGTTCAATAACAGCCTTTAAAAAAACAACCGCTTCCTTACTGTTTATTTTTTTTGCAGCATACTGCCATTTAACGGGTGTTTCAATCTGGGCATAAGCGCTTGCGCTAATTACCAAAACTGTTAATAATACTAATATTCGTTTCATAATTACTTGTTTAAAAATTCTATTTCCTTTAAATTGTATGATTCTTCAGTGCCCTCACGCTCAACTACTAAAAGGCCATTATCCATAACTCTTATTATTTTACCTGTAAACTTGTTATCATTTGACCTGAAATCCCTTACTTCGTTTAACCAATATAGTCGGCTTTGATATAAATCCCTTACAAGGTCTATTCTTCCGGCTTTAACGTGCAGATAATAAACTTCTATATAACTGCAAATTTGTGATAATATGTTCCTTAAATCATAATCTTTATGTAATATCTGTTTTAACGATACAGCATTCGTGGTATTTTCCCCAAAGTTTTGCTGGTTTATATTAAGTCCTATGCCAATAACGGAAGATTTTAATTGTCCGCCCTGTATCATATTTTCTATCAGCATTCCACCCAATTTACCACTGTCACAATATATATCATTAGGCCATTTTATTTTCAACCTGTCACCCAATAATGGCTGTAGTGCATCAAAAACACCTAAACTGACCACTCTTGTTAAATCAAACTGTTGTGCTACAGGGATAAATACAGGATTTAATAACAGGCTAAAGGTTAGGTTTTTACCTGCCTCTGCATGCCAAACATTATCTCGCTGGCCCCTTCCGGCATATTGGCTTTCTGCCATAATGACCGTTCCTTCAGGTACTGGCTTGGAATTTGACAATAAATTCTTCAGGAAATTGTTGGTAGAGTCAACTTCTTTAAGTGTTACTAAATTTTGTCCAACAAATAATCCTGAAATTATGTTATTTTGCAACGTATAATAAATTAAAAACCAAAATCGTTCAAAACTAATTCTTTTTGATGGTAAAAAACAAAGTGTTAAATGAATCGTCCTATATTTCTGAGCTTGCCATACATGGCATACAGGAAAAAAAGGGAAATGATATTATAAGACTTGATCTTCGTAATATATATAGTTCGGTTGCTGATTATTTTGTAATTAGCCATGCCGACTCCGCCACACAGGTAAAAGCTATAGCTAATAGTGTAGAGGAAGAGATTTTTAAAGCCTTACAACAAGAGCCCTGGAGAAAAGAAGGCCTTGAGTATGGCGAATGGATACTGCTGGATTATGTTGATGTAGTTATACACATCTTCAGGACTGATAAACGCGAGTTTTATGGTGTTGAAGACCTATGGGGTGATGCTGAAATAAAAAGCTATAAAAGTGCTTAAGCAAGCTCAAAATTTTACCAGCTAAAAAAACAAGTTATTGATTGTAAGTTGAGCTTATAAAAAAATGAAAGATAAAGATAATAACGCAGATAGCCCAAAACCAACGAGGAAAGTGCCAAATAAAAAAATTACCCCAAAGCCGCCTAAATTTAATTTTATGTGGCTTTATGCAATTGCAATAATAGGTCTGCTGGTTGTACCAACCTTGTTTGGTGGCAGCATTGGTAAGCAAATTGATTTTAAACGGTTTAGTAACCAAATGCTTAAACAACGTGATGTTGATCATATTGTGGCATACAAAAATGGCGACCTTATAACTGCAGAAGTTTATATAAAAAAGGATAGTCTAAGTAAACCACAGTATGCCGATGCTAACAAAAATCAACGTAGTTTAAGCATGTCATCAGATGAACCTCAGTATAATTTTACTGACGCCTCATATGAAAGCTTGAAACAATCCATAGCTGCCGCGGAAAAAGATATGCCCGATTCGCAAAAAACTCCTATAGAGTATCAGCAGGGAAAAGAAAATCTTTTATCGAACTGGCTTGTGCAATGCATTATAATGGCAGTGCTGCTGGTGGGTGTATGGATGTTTATAATGCGCCGGATGGGCGGTGGTAGCGGTGGCGGGCCAGGCGGTCAGATATTTAACATCGGTAAGTCAAAAGCTACCCTGTTTGATAAGGAAGCGCAGGTGTCGGTAACGTTTAATGATGTTGCCGGACTTGAGGAAGCCAAACAAGAAGTGATGGAAATTGTAGATTTCCTTAAAAACCCTAAAAAATATACAAATTTAGGTGGTAAAATACCTAAAGGGGCATTATTGATAGGTGCACCAGGTACCGGTAAAACCTTGTTAGCAAAAGCTGTTGCAGGTGAAGCCCAGGTGCCTTTCTTTTCATTGTCAGGGTCTGATTTCGTTGAAATGTTTGTGGGGGTTGGAGCATCGCGTGTACGTGACTTGTTCCGCCAGGCAAAAGATAAAGCACCATGTATCATATTTATTGATGAGATTGATGCTATTGGCCGTGCTCGCGGAAAAAACAATATAGTTGGAGGCAACGATGAACGCGAGAATACGCTAAACCAACTGCTGGTAGAAATGGATGGTTTCGGTACGGATTCGGGTATTATTATACTTGCTGCTACCAATCGACCTGACGTTTTAGATTCAGCGTTGCTACGTCCGGGACGTTTTGACAGGCAGGTTTCTATAGATAAGCCCGACTTAGTGGGTCGCGAACAAATATTTAAGGTACACTTAAAGCCTGTTAAACTGTCAGAAGGGGTAGACGCTAAGAAATTATCGGCACAAACTCCCGGATTCGCCGGTGCTGAAATAGCTAATGTTTGTAACGAAGCAGCCCTTATTGCTGCACGTAGAAACAAGGAAGCTGTTGACATGCAGGATTTTCAGGATGCTATTGACCGTGTCATAGGCGGCTTAGAAAAGAAAAACAAGATCATATCTCCGGAAGAAAAGCGAATTGTGGCTTATCACGAAGCCGGACACGCTATTGCGGGATGGTTTTTAGAGCACGCCGACCCGCTGGTAAAAGTATCTATCGTACCTCGGGGAGTGGCTGCTTTAGGTTACGCCCAATATCTTCCTAAAGAACAATTTCTGTACACAACAGAGCAATTGTTAGATGGCATGTGCATGACATTAGGTGGCAGGGTTGCTGAAGACATTACCTTTGGAAAAATATCAACCGGAGCACAAAATGATTTAGAACGTATTACTAAACTCGCTTATGCTATGGTAACCATTTATGGTATGAACGAGAAGGTTGGTAATATTTCATTTAATGATACCCAGGGAGAATATCAGTTTAATAAACCATATTCTGAAAAAACATCGGAATTAATAGATAACGAAGTTCGTAATCAAATAAATGAGGTTTATCAGCGCACGAAGCAATTGTTGATAGACAAACGTGAGGGTTTAGAAAAGCTGGCCAATAAGCTGATAGAGAAAGAAATACTTTTTCAATCAGATCTGGAAGAGTTATTGGGTAAGCGCCCGTTTGACAATCGCACCACATATGATGAGTTTGTAAATGGTGAAGGAGAATCAAACCAAGATCCTGTGGCTCAAAATTTGGTTCACGAGGGGGTTGGTGATCATTCAGGTACGTTTGAAAGAAAACAGCCCGAAAAAGGTACCGGCACCGATAAGGAATAATTATTTAGCCGAAAGCTTCTAAACACAAGCTTTCGGCTTTTAAATTATATATGAGGGATACTACCACACCTAAAGAGAAGCTACTTAAAAAAGTACGTAAAGCACTTTTAGAAAAAAGGGATAACCCTTATCCCAATCTGGAGGACAAGCCCCATTATCCGCCCACCCAGGAAATGCTGGAAGTGCTATTTGCTGAGGAATTTTTAGCGGTTTCGGGGCAGTTTGCGTTTTGCGAGGATGAGGTTCAGTTTATTGAGAGTCTTATTAACCTGGCCCAGGAGCGCAACTGGCATAAAATATATTGCTGGGAACCCGCGCTGCAGGAAATACTTAAGCTTTACGAATATCCTTTTTTTGAGACTGATAAAGAGTTTGAGCAAGCTGAGGTGGGCTTTACCCTTTGTGAAGCTTTAATTGCACGCAATGGCAGTGTAATGCTGTCAAATGGCAATGCAGCGGGGCGCAGGTTAAGTATTTACCCTCCCGTTCATATTGTGCTGGCATATACCAATCAGTTAGTGCTTGATCTTAAGGATGGATTTAAATTGATTAAGGAAAAATACGGTAACCGATTGCCCTCTATGATAACTAATGTTACCGGCCCAAGCCGCACTGCTGATATCGAAAAAACTTTGGTATTAGGTGCTCATGGGCCAAAGGAAGTGTTTGTTTTCCTTTTAGATAGTTAATCTATAACAAATCTGGGTGGCTGTTAGTTCTGTTACTCCAATCTTAATTCTTCAAGTTTACACTCTTCCAGTACATAACGTTTACTTGCTTTTCCACTACCTGTCCATTTTATGAGCCGAATAAACCCTTCTGCTATTTCTATTCCGGTAATATCACCATCGTCAAAACAACAGCAACCCGTATTAAAATACGTATCTAAATAACCATTAAAATCCGGCATTTTTTCGCCCTCAATATGCAGAGAAGTTATTTTTTCTTCCAACTCCTGTATTCTGGCAGTGTCTTGTATCTTCTTTGCATCCGATAACGCCTCATAAAGCGATTCCAGGTGTGTAAATGATCTGAAAACTGGCTGATGTGTATGCCCGGTTATTAAAAGCATGTCTTGTTGTTTGGAACTCCACTCGTACATCATTCTGTTATGATCGGTTTTTAATTGATTATTAAAAGCCGGTGTATTAGGATTAATATGTAAATAACCTTGTATTGGCCCCCAGATATCTGACACAAACCATTTGCTGAACCAATTACCATCACTTTGCAGATCACCCTGGTGACCATGTGTCATAAACACTGACAGTGGCTTATTATTTATGGTAGTTTGTAATATTATTCCCTCGTAGATCCGGATAGCCTTATCATAAATTTGCATTAAGCTTACAGTTGCAAGCGGATCGTTCCCCCAGTAAAGATCATGATTGCCAAATATCTTTATAAATGCATCCTGTTGAATAAACTTTTTTTCTTGTTTAAAAGTGGCTTTATTGTGCCTTTTTACCGAAACAAATAAATTCTCCCACAGTTCTTCGCTATCGCCCAAATTGATATAAGTAAACTTGTTTTCGAAGTAGTATTCCAGCGCACTAAGATATGCCTTTTCGCACCCGGCAAACATATCTGCACCATCACGTGCCCCTTTATGCTGATCTGATAATATAATAAACCTGTCGCTTTGAACATCAAAAGACACCACCTTGCCTTTTTTACCAGGTTCAGCTAAAATAGCTTTATGTAATTTGCTAAGTGCTTTATATACCCTTTCTTTTTTAGGGCGGGAAGAAAATTTTGCCGTCAGGCGAATAACCGGCTTGTATAGTAACCTTTGTAAGAAACGACGCATGTGTGGTAAACGTTTATGCTGATAGTTTGTGTTAAGCGCAACTTACTCAAATCAACGTACTAATAGCCAAGTTAAAATACCGTTAAAATACGGGGTGGATAAAAAAGCGAAAACCTTGTACATTAGTTTTAATAAACTTAAACCAAAAACTCATTTTTATGAAAAATTTCCCATTAATTATTATTTGTTTAATTGCCGGTGTTGTTATTGGTTACTTTATTCCCCGCCATCAAGCGTGTGATATTAAAGCGACGGCTTCGGATAGTACTTCTTTAAAAGAACAGGCCGATAACAACGAAACCCCGCATGTAATGTTAAGTGCAAGTCAACCTGCATCTTTACAGGGCTTTACAGAGACAACGATAACCGCTGCACAAGCAAAAAATATGATAAAGCTATTTAAAACTCAAAATTCCGCTGATATCAGAAATGGCCAGGGTATGTATAGCGAGGATATTAAAGGAAATAAGAACGAAGTAGGCGGATTTGTAATTTCGAGGGCAGCAATAGAAAACATATTTAAAACGGATGATTGCAACGGTATAAGAATATATTTTGCAAAACATCCTAAATATTTAGATACAAAATCGCGGGTTTTCACAATAATTTTTGCCGGCACAAAACCGAGCGCAAATAAAGGTGTCGACTCAACAGGCCTTGATATTGAAGCTCCTATTTACGACCATGTTGACCCGTGTCCTAACAATTGCGGACAGCTATTTAATTAAATATGTCTATACGGTTCTTCATCTATCTGTTATTATTACTTGCTGTATTTACATACGGAATGCTCAACTTTAAAAGGCTGAGCATTCCGTTTAAAATATTAACCTTTTTTTTAGGACTTACTTTTTTAAGTGAAACCATAAGCCGGATAGCCATTTTATTATATCGCAACAGCGCGCCTGTTGATCACATTTTCGCCGTTACAGAATACATTATGGTGGCAATGATATACTACAGGTTATCAACAGATAAAACATTTAAGCGATTTTTATTATTCAGTATTCCGGTATTTATTATCCTCGCTATATTTAGCATGCTGCTTTATCAGGGGATTTTAGAGTTTCCGTCTGTTTTGTTATCTATTCAGGAGGTGGCATTTGTAATTTTTTCCCTGTTATATTTTAAAGAAATGTTACTTAACCCTATAAGTATCAGCTTAAAAAAGCAAAGTGCTTTTTGGTTTAACACCGCGTTTTTTCTTTTTTCGTCGGTTATATTCCTCTGTTTCGGGTTGATGAATTCCTTTATAAAAAGTAAATTAGGAACTACGTTTCTGGACACGTTCGTTTATACCCTGAATATAATTTTCTATTGCACAATAGGATTGTCCTTAATTATTGAATCTAAAAAAACAATCAATGTTTCATATCATTGAAATTCAGGAATTATATATTGTGCTCATTTTAGGTATACTGCTTTTTGCACTTTTAGCTGCATTTATACTTCATTTTATTATCCTTTATAAAAATAAGCAACTTACCCATAAACAGGAACAAGAACAGCTAAAATCAAACTTCAGGCAGGAACTGCTCAAGGCCCGGAATGAAATACAGGAGCAAACACTTTTAAACATAAGCCGCGAAATACATGACAATATTACCCAGGTGTTATCATTCGTAAAACTTAATCTAGCAATGACCGGAGACTTAGATCGGCATCAACAAAAGGAAAGAATTGGCGAAAGCCGAATGTTGGTAGCACAGGCAATAAGTGATCTGCGTGATCTGTCAAAAAGTATTAGTTTTGAACATATTTCACAATTAGGTTTGGTAAAAACAATTGAGATTGAAATTGAGCGGATAAGCAAAAGTGGAATAATTAAGGTAGCTTTGTCTGTAGAAGGTGATGTTTACACATTAGGAGATAAGCGGGAACTGGTTCTGTTCCGCATTTTTCAGGAAGCATTAAATAATACGCTTAAACATTCAAAGGCCTCGTTTTTTAAAATCAGCTTGCAATATTCTGAGCTATTATTTAATTTAACCATCGAAGATGATGGAATCGGTTTTACAACCGACACGTCTCAAAAAGGCGGTTCGGGATTGAAAAACATGGAGAACAGAGCAGCCTTAATCGGTGCTGTTGCAACAATTAACAGTATGCCGGGTAAGGGTTGTTGTATTAAAATTACTATTGACCCCTTTATACAACAAGCATATGCTGACGGAAACGACTCTTATAGCTCTGGTTGATGATCACCGGCTTTTCAGAAGCGGGCTCGTTTCATTAATAAATAGTTTAAAAGGTTATAAAATACTTTTTGAGGCCGGAGACGGTGAAGAACTACAGCGTAAAATTTCTCCAAAATTTAAGCCGGATATCATTTTATTAGACATAAATATGCCTGGTATGAATGGTATTACAACAGCGCAATGGCTAAAGGCCAATTATCCCGACGTGTGTATTATCGTATTGTCCATGTTTGAAGATGCCGATAAAGTATTAACTATGGTTAAACTCGGCGTTAAAGGCTATTTGCTAAAAGATGCCGAACCCCATGAATTTGAACAGGCACTAAAAAAAGTTGCACAAGGAGAATTATACTATCCCGAATTTGTTACCCGCCATTTGGTGAGCAATTTTAACCGCAAACCCGAACAGGTAAAGTTAAACAGCCGTGAATTGGAGTTTTTAAAATTGGCCGGTACAGAACTCACTTACAAAGAGATTGCCGACCAGATGTGTATTAGTGCACGAACTGTTGATGGCTACCGGGATCAATTATTTGAAAAACTACAAATAAAAAGTCGGGTAGGCCTGGTACTTTATGCTATAAAAAATAATTTGGTGGAATTGTAATTTGCTAAAAAATTTAGCAAATTTGCTTTATGGCACATGAGGATAATGCGGAGTTTTTTAAAGGCAGGGGCGCACAGGTAAATACTCACAATAAGTTTTTAAAGAATAAATATGTACTTGATGAAATAGAAGGGCTTGACGAACCGTGTCTTGAAAACTCGCATACTCAATTTTTTGAGGAAACCCCGAAAAACATCGTCAGCACATCAAATAGTCCCGATCTTAGTCACATGTTTTCCATTAATCCCTATCAGGGATGCGAGCATGGCTGTATTTATTGTTACGCTCGTAACAGCCACGAATATTATGGCTTTAGCGCCGGCCTTGATTTTGAACGTAAGATAATAGTAAAACGCAATGCTCCTGAACTACTTGAAAAATATTTTAATAAAAAAAATTATCAGCCTGTCCCTATTATATTATCCGGAAATACGGATTGCTATCAGCCCATTGAGCGCAAGTTGAAAATAACAAGAGCAATGTTACAGTTATTTTTAAAATACAAACATCCGGTTAGTATTATTACCAAAAACAACTTGGTATTACGCGATATGGATATCCTAAGTGAAATGGCCCAAATGAATCTGGCGCATGTGAACGTTTCCCTTAACTCTTTAAACGAACAACTGAGGCAAAAACTGGAGCCACGTACCGTTACGGCGAGCGGCCGTTTGGCGGTAATTGAAAAATTATCGCAGAAAGGAGTACCCGTAAGGATAATGGTCGCGCCTATTATCCCCGGACTAAACAGCAACGAGGTTCCCGACATTATAAAAGCCGCTGCAGACCGCGGCGCACTATCCGCCGGGTTCACTTTGGTTCGCCTCAACGGTAGTATCGCCGAAATATTTACCGATTGGGTACATAAAGCCTTCCCTGATAGTGCCGAAAAAGTATTAAATATGATAAAAGCCTGCCATGGTGGTAACTTAAACGATAGCAATTATGGCCGCCGCATGAGCGGTGACGGGCACATAGCCAATTCCATTCATCAACTTTACCGAATGGCCTGTGTACGCTTTTTGGCAGGACGCGAAATGCCACCCTATAACCTCACCTTATTTACCCCTAAGAGTGGAAAACAGACGAGTATGTTTTAAATGTAAAGCAAAAAAAGGCATCCTATGGATGCCCTTTATGATTAGTTTTATACGTGGTCTTATCTTATGCGTTCTCTTCAACCAAAGCCATTTGCTCATCAACCAAAATACGGCCGCAATGTTCGCAAACTATCACCTTTTTACGCTGGCGGATATCCGATTGGCGCTGAGGCGGTATTTGGTTAAAACAGCCGGAGCAGGAATCGCGCTGAATGGTAACAACAGCTAAACCATTTTTAGCGTTATTACGCAAACGGTTATAAGCTATTAATAAACGCTCATCTATTTTGCTTGTGGCTTTCTCAGCCTCTTTAGCTAATGCTGTTTCGTCTTTCTCTGTTTCTGCGGTAATGGTGCCTAATTCGTCTTTTTTGGCTTCAAGATCGCTTTTGCGTGCTTCAAGATCAGCAAGAGCTTTATCGTAAATCTGTGTTTTTGATGTTATCTCAAATCCAAATTCCCTTATCTTTTTCTCGCTAACCTGAATATCTAAACCTTGTATCTCAATTTCTTTTGATATGGCATCATACTCGCGGTTATTCTTAACCTCGTTAAGTTGCGCCTCGTATTTTTTAATATTTGCCTGTGATTCTTTAATCAGGTTTTTGCGGTTGACGATCTCATCCTCCAAATCATCCAGCTCGTTTTTAATTTTTTGTATACGGGTTTCTAATCCGGCAACGTCATCTTCCAGATCGGCAACTTCCATTGGCAATTCGCCTCTTATCTGGCGTATCTTATCAATTTTAGTGTGGATGGTTTGCAGGTCATATAAAGCCTGAAGCTTCTGTTCTACAGTTTGTTCCATTAAATAAAATATTTGACGGGGTTTGTATTCACTTTTGTTAAACGGACCGCAAAGTTAACAAATTTATTTTGAATAATTTCATACAATAATTGTTGTGTAAATTGCTCACTTTCAAAATGTCCGATATCGGCGATCACTATTTTTCCTTCTGCATCAAAAAACTCGTGATATTTATAGTCTGCGGTTATAAAAACATCAGCTCCGGCGGCTATAGCATTCTTTAATAAAAACCCTCCCGAACCACCACAAACGGCAACCTGTTTTACCGGTTTACCGGTAAAAGCTGTGTGTCTTATTACTTCAGCATGCATTTTTTCTTTTACATCAGCTAAAAAATCCTCTTCGTCCATCTGCATCGGCAAATCTCCAATCATTCCGCTTCCCACCTGTTGATGCTTATTGGTAAGTTCGTATAAATCGTAAGCTACCTCTTCGTAAGGATGGGCTAAAACCAGCGCCATAATTATCTTACTCTCTAAATAGGCCGGATAAATGGTCTCTATACGTATCTCGTCTTCGTGGTGGCGCACTCCCGGTTCACCAACGTAAGGATTGGAATCTTCACACCCCTTAAATGTACCGGTACCTTCGGCATTAAAACTGCATTCATTATAATTGCCAATATCCCCTGCCCCTGCATGGAACAAGGCATTACGTACCTGTTCTGCCTGTTGTTTGGGCACATAAGTTACCAGCTTTTTTAATACTCCTTGTTTGGGAGCCAGGATCCGCAAATTCTCCAACCCTAAGTTTTCGCAAATACGTGCGTTAACACCTACCATCACATTATCCAGGTTAGTGTGTATAGCATAAATGGCAATATTGTGCCGAATAGCCTTTTCAACAACACGCTCCACATAGGTTTTGCCGTTAAATCTTTTTAACCCTTTAAAAACTATGGGATGATGTGATATGATAACCTGACAGTCGGTGGCAATTGCCTCATCTACTACCGCCTCGGTACAATCGAGAGATATTAATGCCTGCCAGACCTCCATATCCGGCCGGCCAACTATCAACCCGGAATTATCATAATGTTCCTGATATGCCGGCGGGGCCAGACTTTCCAGATACGCCGTTAGCTGTGCTAATTTCATAAGCCACTAAGGTAACGCAGGAATTTATCAGATGGAAGCTATCGGGCTATTTTATTTTAATCGGGGATATGTTACGGATAGCTCGGGAGGTACACAAAAAAGATCAAAACAAAAGGTAATATTTTCTTTGGCTTATATTAAATTGGCCAATGCTTACCTTGTTTTGATCTTTTATTAACGATCGCTTAATTTATTTAACGGCTAAACGAGCCTGATTTTTTGCTTTGACAGTTTTAAGATCGCTCATTAATACATTCATTAAAGCTTTATCGAAACTTGATAATAATTTATTAGTTGCGGTTTTGGTATATGTTTTCATGATTGAGGTTTAAATTATTTAACATTCATTTTAGTTATCTGGAAACTTTCATAAGCCATTTTTTGGTTATACTCTGTAGCTAACGAACGGTGGTTAACTAAATCTACAATGGTGCCGATCAAACAAAATCCACCTGTAAGCACATAAAATATACCCATTACTATTTGCCCTGTCAGAAAGCGTTGTACGCCAGCTATTAAAACAAACCCTAATAAGGTATATATTAAAATTTCCTGCGGACTTCTCCTTTTGCCGGAGTAAACCATATAGAAATATTGTTTTTGTTCATCAGAAAGATCGTTAGTAGCCTGCTGAACAAATGCCATTTCTTCCATGGTCATGTCTGATATATTCATATAATGTTGTTGATACATGTTCATCGCTTTAGTTTTTAGTTTGTGATAAATTGTTAGTGTAAAACTAAGGCAACATTAAAAAAACGGCAATACAATATTGGCAGCAGATGGCAATATATCGGTAAACGACATGCTTTTAACGGTAAAATATAAAAGAATCCGGAGGTTAGCTTTGATGTCGAGATTTAAAATATACAGTAGGATTAATTAAAGAATATATCCGGTATATTATTACAAACAACACGGGTATGCCCAACCAATGCGCTCCGAAAGATCGGCGTACATCACCATGAAAAAGAAAAGATATGGCATGCCCTAAGCCACAACCGGGGCACCATTTAAAGCCCAGTAACTTAAAAGGACAAAGTGTATAATGAGATTGGCCTGTAGGGTTAGTAAGAGCAAGACAAGCCATTGCAATTATCCAAAAAAGGAGTTCGAAATACCTGTTAAAAAGCTTTTTAATCAACCCTGTTTGATTTGGTGGTAAGCAATAAAGATACGCCTATTGCCATAATTACACCAACTAATAACGCGCCAAAGATACGACCGCTAAAACTTTGAAAAGTAGTATCGTTGCTGGAAGAAAACCAATTTACAAAAACAATTCCGGCAAATACGGCTATAGCACCGCCAACAAGTAATATTTTAAAGCTTTGTATAAGCGCTTCTAAAAACCCCATTTGTCCTTTAAGCTCGCCGTTTCTGAAATTTTTTACTCCAAAAAACAATCCAATAAGAGGAATAATAACAGATACATATTCAATTGGAGAAACTTTGCTATCTGTAAGATCGTATCCTGTTCCGCGCATAACAAAAAGCCATATGGTGCTTAAAACGCCTATTAATAATCCAAATATTACTGAGTTTTTCATAGTTATAAAGTTTAGCAAGTGTGCGTATTCAAAATATCATTTAAAAGTAAATATAAGGGTAAATTGTTTGGTACAATTTTTAGATAATAATTCCATACAAACATAAAAGTCCTTTTTATCTATATTTGCAGCGTTTTGAACATCCGTGATATATTAGAGCGTTACAAGGCTGACCAACGGATAAAGACATTGGCGCAAGCGCTTAATGCACATAAAAATCCAAGGATACAGCTTCGTGGTTTAGTCGGATCGGGTGATGCGGCCATGGCTACCGCATTATATTTTTTACAGCACAACCACATGGTGTTCATTCTTCCTGAGCGCGAAGAGGCTGCTTACTTTCAGGCTGATCTGGAGAATCTGACCGGAAAGGATGTTTTACTTTTCCCATCATCATACCGTAAAGCTTTTGAATTTACCCAACCCGACAGCAGTAATGTACTGGCCAGGGCCGAAGTGTTAAATGAACTCAATCATTCTACAGAATTTGGACAACTAATAGTAACCTATCCGGAGGCTGTTGCTGAAAAAGTTATCGACCGAAAATCTCTTGAAAAAAACACGCTGGAAATCGCAGTAAACAACAAGCTCAGTATTGAGTTTATTAACGAGTTTTTGGTAGAATACGATTTTGAACGGGTGGATTTTGTTTATGAGCCCGGGCAATTCTCTGTCCGCGGGGGTATTGTTGATATTTTCTCTTTCTCACATGACCTACCTTACCGGGTGGAGTTTTTTGGCGACGAGATTGAATCCATCCGCACCTTTGAAGTAGAAAGCCAGCTATCTGTTGAGCAGGTTAAAAGTGTAACCATTGTGCCTAATGTACAGTCTAAGTTTTTAACTGAAAGCAATATCTCCTTGCTGGAGTACGTAGAGGCGGGCACTCAGGTTTGGATAAAAGATGTTCAGTTTACCCTTGATATCATTCAAAGCGGATACAAAAAAGCGACTCAATTATGGAAGGCACTATCTGTAGAAGATAAAAATCTTAACCCTGATTGGATAGATCCAAAATTCAGTTTTACAGATGAGAAACTGATCGCTTCGCAGCTTCAGGATTTTGCCATAGTAGAATTTGGAAAACAGTTTTTCTATGATGCTAACGCCACTATTAACTTCGATATGCGTCCGCAGCCGTCTTTCAATAAAGATTTTAGCTTACTTATTCACAACTTTAAAAACAACGAAGCCGAAAAAATTGAAAATTATATCCTTACCGACTCAGCAAGGCAGGTAGAGCGCCTGTATGCTATTTTGGATGACATGGATAAAAGCGCAAGATTTACGCCCATAAGCGTGTCTGTTAGAGAGGGTTTTATTGACCGCGACCAACACCTGGCATGCTATACCGATCACCAGATATTCGACCGTTACTATAAGTATAAATTAAAAAAGGGATATCAGCGCTCGCAGGCCATTACCCTGAAGGAGCTTCGCGAATTAAAGCCCGGTGACTATATTACCCATATTGACCATGGCATAGGCAAATATGCCGGGTTGGAAAAGGTAGAGGTAAATGATAAAGTACAGGAAATGATCCGTCTGGTTTATGCGGACAACGACTTACTGTATGTAAACATCAATTCGCTTAATCGCATATCTAAATACAGCGGCAGGGAAGGCACGGTTCCCAAAATGAACAAACTGGGGACCGATACCTGGGAACGGCTGAAGAAGACTACAAAAAAAAAAGTTAAGGATATAGCCCGCGATCTCATTAAGCTATATGCGTTGCGTAAGGCTCAAACAGGCAATGCTTTTTCGCCGGACAGTTACCTGCAAAATGAATTAGAAGCTTCCTTCATTTATGAGGACACGCCGGATCAGGAAAAAGCTACGACCGATTTCAAAAAGGATATGGAGTCGCCCCATCCGATGGACAGGCTGATATGCGGCGACGTGGGTTTTGGTAAAACAGAAATAGCAGTGCGCGCCGCGTTTAAAGCCGTTGCCGATAGTAAGCAGGTGGCTATTTTAGTGCCAACGACCATCTTAGCGGCTCAACATTATAAAACCTTTAGCGACAGGCTAAGGGGCTTTCCTTGCAATATCGATTATGTTAATCGCTTTAAAACCAGCAAGCAGATAAAGGAAACGCTTAACAAATTAAAAGAAGGTAAAATTGATATAATTATCGGCACCCATCGCCTGGTAAGCAAGGATGTGAAGTTTAAGGACCTTGGGCTCATGATCATTGATGAGGAGCAAAAATTCGGGGTATCAACCAAAGAGAAGTTGAAACAAATGCGCGCTAATGTAGATACGCTAACGCTTACAGCTACCCCTATACCGAGGACCTTGCATTTTTCGCTAATGGGCGCGCGCGATCTTTCCATAATATCTACCCCTCCACCAAATCGGCAACCTGTGGTTACGGAATTACATGTCTTTAATGATAAACTAATTAAAGAAGCCGTTGAGCATGAAATAGAGCGCGACGGGCAGGTTTTCTTTATCCATAATCGCGTCGCAGATCTGCCACAGCTTGGCGGCATGATACACACCCTTGTACCCAAAGCACGGGTGGGCATAGCCCATGGTCAGCTGGAAGGCGATGCGCTGGAAGACGTAATGTTAAAGTTTGTTAACGGCGAGTATGATGTGTTGGTAGCCACTACCATAATTGAAGCCGGGCTGGACATCCCAAATGCCAATACCATAATCATTAACCACGCTCATATGTTTGGCCTAAGCGATCTGCACCAGATGCGGGGCCGCGTAGGGCGAAGCAATAAAAAAGCTTATTGCTATTTACTTAGTCCACCGTTATCAACCCTAACCAATGAGGCGCGTAAACGTTTGAGTGCCATAGAAGAGTTCAGCGACCTGGGCAGTGGCTTTAATGTGGCCATGCGCGATCTGGATATACGAGGCAGCGGAAACCTTTTAGGCGCAGAGCAAAGCGGCTTTATTGCCGAAATTGGTTTTGAAATGTATCATAAAATACTGGACGAAGCCATACAGGAACTAAAAGAAGATGAGTTTAAAGGAGTGTTCCCGGAAGAAAAACCAAAAGAATTTATTGCTTTTACCCAGATAGATACCGACCAGGAAATATTGATACCTGACGAATATGTCACCAATATAGCTGAACGGTATAACCTGTATACGGAACTTTCTAAACTGGAAAATGAAACAGAACTTTTAGCTTTTCAGCAACAATTGCACGACAGATTTGGTCCTATACCCCTGCAAGTAAAACGCCTCCTAAATACCATGCGACTGCAATGGTTGGGTAAGGCTATTGGATTCGAAAAAATTTCCCTGAAAAAGAATGTACTTCGCGGGTATTTTGTAACCGACCAGCAATCCCCTTATTTCGAAACAGATATATTTAAGGAGGTGCTTAATTTTGTACAGCGCAATCCACGTCGCACTAATTTAAAAGAGGTAAAAAACACACTGCGCCTGGGTATAAATGATATACACAATATTGATGAAGCGGTTGATTTATTGAGCGAACTGGTAGGTGTTGGTGTGTAGGAATATAGAAGCTATACCTTCTTATAAATACCCTTTAAATTCCGACCCAATTCTTTGTAATCTAATCCATAACCAACTACAAAATCGTTTGGAATCTGAAAAGCAACATAGCGCAGCTCTTCTATGCTATCCTCTAAAGAATCCGGTTTTAACAGCAGTGAGCATATGGTAATTGATGCAGGGTTGCGCACCGTAAGTTTTTCTACCAAATATTTAATCGTATTACCTGTATCAATAATATCCTCTACCAAAATAATATCACGCCCTTCAATGCTAACACTCAGATCGAAATCGTCGCGTATTTTGCGACTGCTGGATACTCCGCCGAAGTACGATGCGAGTTTTGTAAAGGTAATATCACAAGGCACAACAATTTCTTTAACCAGATCGGCTATAAACATAAAGCTCCCGTTCAGTATCCCAACAAATAATGGTTTTTGATCTTTAAAATCTTCATTTATTTGCTGTGCTACCTGCACTATGCGTTTTTGTATCGCATCAGGCGCTATAAGCGGTTCAAATTCAAGATCGGCAATTTGCAATTTCATAACGTAAACATACACAATTGTTCATAATCTGTATAGAGATACACTATCTTTGAACCACGAATGACAGATCATCAAATTCACACATTGCCTAACGGCATACGTATACTGTTAAAACATTCTCCGTCGACGATTACACATTGCTGTTTCGTGCTTAATGCAGGATCACGTGATGAGTTACCGCGCCAGACAGGGTTAGCCCACTTTATTGAACATCTGCTTTTTAAGGAAACAGAGCGGCGAAATACTCCTCAAATATTAAATCGCTTAGAATTGGTTGGCGCAGATTTGAACGCTTACACTACAAAAGAATATACCTGCGTACATGCATCTTTATTAAAACAGCACCTGGAGCGTACTATTGATCTGTTTGAAGATATCCTTTTTCATTCTACCTTCCCTACGGAAGAAATAGAAAAGGAACGCGGAGTAATATTAGATGAAATAGCCTCCTACCTCGATCAGCCGGAAGAAGCCATACAGGATGATTTTGAAGAATTACTGTTTAAAGATCACCCGATAGGAAAAAATATTTTAGGCACGCCTGAAAGTGTCGGTTTGTTAAATATTGCTGATATAAAACAGTTTATATCAGTTAATAACAATACCCATCAAATGGTATTTGCTGTGTACGGCGATTATGATTTTAAAAAGCTGGTTAAATTAGCTGAAAAGTACTTTGGCTCTGTACCTGAAAATAACGCGCAAAAAAACCGAATTGCCCCTCCTTCTATTATACCCGGTTATCATGTAGTAAAACGTCCGATTGCTCAAACACATTGCGTTTTAGGCGGCAGGGCATATGCTTCGGATAACAACAATAAGTATGCCTTATCTTTATTGAACAATCTGCTTGGGGGCATGGGCATGAGCAGTCGTTTAAATCTGGAAATACGAGAAAAATATGGTATTGCCTATACTATTGAATCGAATTATACTTCTTTAACCGATACCGGCATATTTTCGGTTTATTTTGGTACTGATGCAGAAAAATCCGAAAAGGCGCTAAAACTGGTACATAAAGAGTTAAGAAAGCTGCGCGAACAAAAGCTTGGTACTATACAATTAAGCCAGGCTAAGAAAAAATTTATAGGCCAGATTGCTTTGGCTGAAGAAAATCGCATGAATTTGATCATATCAATGGCAAAAAGCCTGCTTGATTTTGGTTATATTGATTCGCTGGAAGATGTTTTTTTTAAAATAAATGAGGTTACCGCCGAGCAAATATTAGAAATAAGCAACGAAATTTTTGATAATGACCGTATGATAACCTTATTATTTGAGCCTGAATAATAAATCACTTATTTTTGTATAATGAAATATCCTATTGTAGCGTATGGCGACCCGGTATTAAGACGCAAAGCAACTGCTATTGAGCCTGATGAATACCCGCATATAAAAGAACTGGTTGATAATATGTTTGAAACCATGTACGGTGCACGTGGCGTAGGATTAGCTGCCCCTCAGGTAGGAATGTCCATGCGTTTATTTGTAGTTGACGCATCGGTTTTTGACGATGAAGAACCCGAACTGAAAGATTTTAAAAAAGCCTTTATAAATGCCCTTATTTTGGAAGAAACGGGTGATGAGTGGTCTTTTAATGAAGGGTGCCTCAGCATACCGGATATACGCGAAGACGTATCCCGTAAACCTGTAATAAAGATTTCGTATTACGATGAGAACTGGAAGCATCATCAGGAAACATTCTCTGGCATGGCTGCCCGTGTTATTCAGCATGAATACGATCATATTGAAGGTAAGCTGTTTACAGATAAACTTAGTCCGCTCAGAAAGCGTCTTATTGAAAAGAAACTAACTGACATTTCAAAAGGCGCAGTTGATGTTGATTATAAAATGAAGTTTCCGAACGCTAAAAAAGGAAGATAATTTCCCCTCTTATTACAACTATCGTTTAATTTTCTGAATTACGACTTTTATCGCCCTCCGTTATTGATTTTATTAAACTCCCCCAAGCCAATGGATTTAATAAAGGGTTTGTAATAGAGTGCGAATTAACAATGTTATTGTGCATAGCCTGGGCATTAGCAGATTGGATTTCCTGGCCGTCGCGCGGTAAAGTGTTACTAAGTGCCGCCAATGAGGCCCTGCTTACATTCTTACGAGCAATTTCAAGATCATCATCAGCTAATTTAGCTGCAATAAAATCACGTCGGAATTCATCAGTTGTAGCCCATGGAAAAACCCGGAATGTTGGGAGATTATTTATCTGCGGCGTTATCTTTATTTTTGCAACATAGCTTTTATTGCTCACATTTGCCGGTATTACTACAGTAACGGGGGCAAAACCGATAGCAGTAAACCTGATGGTATCCTGTTCATGGGCCACAAACGAGAAGTATCCACGGTAATTGGCTATGGTGGTAGTATTATGGTAGCTGATATTTGTGACACTTACATACGGCACTACAGATGTGGTGCTATCAGCATTATATATTACACCGGTAAACTGCACTAAAGGCTTTTCTTGTTGCTGGGCAAAAACCGATAGTGATGCAAATAAAAATAATATGCCTATTAATTTTTTCATGTAAACCCGTACTTATTACTACCAGCCGCTTTGTAATTTGTTTTGGCAAGCTGATAAAAGTACGCTATTGAAATAACTCAATGCGCAATTTAACAATTCTTAACATTATCTTAAATTTTCAGGAAGCACGGCATTGGGGTCGTCAATATCCGTCAGGTTTATTGCTTCTATTGCGGTAATTTCGGGCACAGCCTTTTTAATAGCTTGCTCTATGCCTGCTTTAAGCGTCATTATACTCATAGGGCATGAGCCGCATGAGCCTAATAATTTCAACCTCACCACTTTGTCAGGGGTAATTTCCTCCACAGAAACGTTTCCCCCGTCGGCCTCTAAATAAGGACGGATGGTATCTAACGCTGCTTCCACCTGATCTGCTAAACTCATTTTATAAAATTATATAAGTAAAGTTATTAATTATTTATCACATTACTATTATTTGCAACTTGGGCATTACTGATGGATACCTGTTGTGCTACGCGCCTGGCCATTTCCATGAATGCCCCGTTCATCAAGCTATCATCTTCCAGCACTATGGGCTTACCGGCATCACCTGAATCGCTAATACCTTTAATTAAAGGTATTTCTCCTAAAAATGGAACATCCAGTTGGCTGGCGAGTTTTTGGCCCCCACCCTGCCCAAATATGTAATATTTGTTATCGGGCAGTTCTATAGGTGTGAAATATGACATGTTTTCTACTATGCCCAGTATAGGTACATTAATAGCATTCATCATAAACATGCCTATACCTTTTTTAGCATCGGCCAATGCTACATTTTGGGGCGTGGTTACGATTACCGCTCCCGTAACGGGGAAACTTTGCGTAACAGTGATGTGTATATCTCCCGTTCCCGGTGGCAGGTCCACTACCAAATAGTCAAGCTCACCCCAGTCGGCATCATTAAAAAGTTGCTTAACCGCAGTGGAAACCATAGGTCCGCGCCAAGGAACAGGTTGATTTGGATCGGTGAAAAAGCCGATAGATAAT
Source organism: Mucilaginibacter segetis (assembly GCF_016522075.1). Taxonomy (GTDB): domain Bacteria; phylum Bacteroidota; class Bacteroidia; order Sphingobacteriales; family Sphingobacteriaceae; genus Mucilaginibacter; species Mucilaginibacter segetis. The sequence goes on from NZ_JAEHFW010000002.1 coordinate 442,252, forward strand.
AGTTTTATACCGTATTTTTCAATTGGCTCTATTCTTGTTTTTCCATTATCCTGACTCGCTTTTGGGCGTGCACCTTCCAATCCAAACATAATAGGGATGGAAGGGCCATAAATATCGGCATCGATTAAGCCAACTTTGGCGCCGGTTTTTGATAATGCGAGTGCCAGATTTACCGATACAGTTGATTTACCCACCCCACCTTTGCCCGAAGCAACAGCAATTATATTTTTAACGCCCGGTACACCTGTGTTTTTTTGCGATGTAACCCTTGAGGTCATGTTGACGGTTACTTCTATCTCTTTGCTTATAAAATGGGCTATGGCATTACGGCAGGCATTTTCAATTAACGCTTTAAGAGGACATGCCGGAGTTGTTAATATAACCGAAAAGCTTAACCGGTTATCCTCAATATGTACATCCTGAATCATGTTTAACGTTACCAGATCCTTTTTCAGATCCGGTTCTTCGACATTTCCAAGAGCTTGTAATACTTGTTCTTTAGTTATATTCATATTATTGATCACAAAAATACAAAAACTGCCTGGTGCGTGTACTTGTTAAGAAAACAATTTGCTGTTGCTAACCGTTTGCAGCACATTATATTTGTTTAGTTTTGGATAAAATTTATAAATGCGCCGTATCAATATCAATTCCAAATATATCCGTATTGCTGGCATAGTAGCAGCCTTAGTTATAGTAATAGTGCTGATTGGTGGTTATATTGCTTATTCAAAACGCGAAGTGCTGCTGCAAAAGGCTATTTACAAAGCTAAAACAAAAGCAAAGAGGGATTATAATTTAGATGTAAAAATAGGTTCAGCCCATTTTACGGGCATAAGTACCGTGGCCTTTTCGGACATCTCAATAATTCCGTATCAGCGCGATAGTTTGATGTTTGTTAAAAATTTTACGGTCAGCGTAAAGCTGTTACCTCTGATTTTTGGAAATATAAAGTTAGCTGACGTTACTCTCCAAAATGGCCATTTAAGTTTAACCAGTATTAAAGGAGTTAAAAACTTCGACTTTCTTTTTAAAAAGAAAAAGGACTCTACTGCAACTAAAAACAAAGTAGATCTTTCTGTCCTTTCCAACAATCTGATCAATGAAGTTTTATATAAAATTCCCGATAATCTGTCGCTAAAAAACTTTATGATAAGTTTTAGAGATGATAGTACTAAGCTAAAACTGCTGGCCCAAACAGCAATAATTAACGATGGCCAATTAACATCAACTATTAATGTTGATAATGGAGCTGCTATCTGGCATTTTGCAGGATTAATGCATCCATCGGACAAGGATATTGACGTAAAGCTCTTTGCCGATGGGAAAAAGGTAGAACTACCAATTATAGAAAAGAAATTCCGATTAAAACTTAATTTTGATACCCTCACCACCCGCTTAACTAAGGTTAGTAATGGCGGTGGAGAAACTAAAATATATAGTTACTTTGCTGTTCGGAATTTATTAATAAACCACCCTGCTTTATCGGTAAGCAATATAGTTATCCCCAATGGATCAATAGATGCTAATATTTTTGTAGGAGAAAATTATTTATCACTTGATAGCTCATCAGTTGTTCATCTTAAAAAGATAACAGCAAATCCTTACATCAAATACACGCTAAACCCTGTTAAAATTTACGAATTAAAAATCAATACCGGATGGCAAAATGCACAGGATCTTTTTGATTCATTTCCAGATGGCATGTTTGAATCCTTAGATGGGATGAAAGTTGCCGGAAAACTAAATTATAATCTGAATTTGTTTCTCAATTCCGCTCATGTTGACGATGTTGTTTTCGATTCCAGGTTGGAAAAACAGAATTTTAAAATACTCAAATACGGAAAAACAGACCTTAATAAACTCAACAGCTCTTTTGTATACGTTCCCTATGAAAAAGGGAAGGCTATGTCTCCTCATATTATCGGACCATCGAACCCGGAGTTTACACCCTTGCAAAATATAGCTCCCGATTTACGTAATGCCGTAATGACTGCAGAAGACCCCTCCTTTTACAGTAATCATGGGTTTGTTGAAGAATCAATCCGAAAATCAATAGCTACTGATTTTAAAGATAAAAAATTCAAACGTGGTGGCAGTACCATATCAATGCAACTGGTAAAAAACGCTTTCTTGAGTCGCAATAAAACACTTTCAAGAAAGATAGAGGAAATACTGATAGTTTGGCTGATAGAAAACAACCAGATCATGAGTAAAAACAGGATGCTTGAAGTTTACTTTAACATTATTGAATGGGGTAGAAACATTTACGGCATAAGTGAAGCTTCGCATTATTATTTTGGGAAGGCTCCTTCACAACTTACTTTGGGTGAAAGCATTTACCTCGCCAGTATTGTACCTAATCCAAAGGCGGGTTTATACGCTTTTCAGCCGGATGGAACTTTGCGGCAGGGTTTACATGGGTACTTTAACCTAATTGGCCGGCTTATGGCAAGCAAAGGACTTACGCAAAGAGATTCTAATGCTTATGGCTTTTACAACGTTCGTTTGCGGGAGGCCTTGCGAAGGGAAGCCCCGGCCGACACCACACTGGCCGATAGTTTAATGATGCAGCTTAATGACGATGGGCAATTACCTGCATTTGATGAGGCTAAACGTCCTTCTTTTTTTCAGCGTTTACTTGGCAAAAAAGATACTTCTGCTGCAGCCAAAGCTGAGGCTAAAATAAAGGAAACTGATGAGATGATCAAAAATCGACTTAAACAGGAAATTGAGCAACTTAAAAATGACTATGATTATAAAATAGATCATATTGATACTGCCGGAAAAACGAAAAAAGAGATACGACAAGAAAAAAGAAGATTGAAAAAAGAAGAAAAGGATAAAGAAAACACATTAAAAGACCGGATGCCGTAGTATGGCTTTAATGTGACCGTATTACATGTTTAAACATTTAATTTTGCGTTTAATTAATTTGTTTATCATGTCAATAATAGATAGTCTTGAATGGCGCTACGCCACCAAAAAATTTGATCCGGATAAAAAAATCTCACCGGATAAATTAGCCGACCTTTTAAAAGCAGTGCAACTTTCGCCCTCATCGGCTGGATTACAACACTACAAAGTAGTAGTTGTAGAAGATGCCGCTATAAGGGAGAGATTACGTTTAGCGGGTTATAATCAACCGCAAATAACAGATGCATCTCAACTGATTGTTTTTGCAGCTGAAACAAATTTAGATGCCGCATATGCCAGGAACTATATTAAAAACATTGCTGTTACCAGAGGTGTAAGTGTTGAAAGCCTGGCCGGCTTTGAGCAAATGATCTTAGGTGCTATTAACAGCAAAACTCAGGATCAAAAAATAATTTGGGCTCAAAAGCAAGCTTATATTGGTGTGGGAGTGTTAATAAGTGTTGCCTCTGAAATGGAAATTGATACCTGCCCAATGGAAGGTTTTGAACCGGAAAAATTTGATGAAATACTGGGGTTAAAAGAAAAGAACTTAACATCAACTGTAATAGTTGCTATTGGCTTTAGAGCTGAAGATGACCCCTACAGCAAATTATTAAAAGTTCGAAAACCTTATAAAGAATTGTTCATTCACATATAATTATTTATATTATCTTTAAGTTTTTTAATCAAAAGTTAATAACGGCATGCGCTTTGCTATAATCATAAAAAGCAATGTTTATGCGTAAGAAAATATTAATTGTGGATGATAATGAGTTGATTGTTGAAATGATGAGTTTCATACTGTCAGCGAACGGGTACGATGTTAAATCATTACCGAGCGGCGAATATATTATGCGCGAAATTGATTCATCGCAGCCTGATCTCTTAATAATGGACGTAATGCTTCCGGGTGTTGATGGTATTAATTTATGCCGCATACTAAAACATAATAAAGCCACAGAAAAATTACCTGTTATTATTTGTTCTGGTAGCGCCGATCTCGAAAAAACATTACTTGCCGATGGTGCACCTGATGATTACTTACGCAAACCATTTGATCTGTCAACTTTTATAAATAAAGTAGCATTTCAATTAGCTGCATAAGATTCTTTATATATATATTGAGCCAAAAGTTATTCGAATATGCTTTTGGCTTTTTTAATGGTTTTTTCTAAATCGACACCCTTCCCTAAAACGCCTTTGAACAAATCCCCTTCTTTTTTCAACCGGCTTACCGAATTATGGATAGTAAAATGTTTCATAGTCAGTCCGGGTTTTACCTCATCCCAATGCAATGGCATTGAAACGGTTGCTCCAGGCTTAGGACGCAATGAGTACGGTCCTGCAATTGTTGCACCTGGACGATTTTGTAAAAAATCAAGATACATTTTACCATCGCGGTTTTTTATTGACCTTTCTAAGGTAGTATAATCCGGTATTTGCCTATGCACAATGTTTACTATTAAGCGTGCGAACATTTGAGATTGATCGTAATCGTATTTCGCATTCAGCGGAATATAAATATGCATACCTGTTGAACCTGATGTTTTGCAGTAAGCAGGTACATCTATGGCGTCCAACACTTTTTTTACTTCAAGCGCTGCCGATATAACCTGATCAAAGGTATTTTTATCAGGGTCAAGGTCTATTACACAATAGTCCGGATTGTCGGGCGATTGAATTCTGCTAAACCACGGATTCATTTCGATACAACCTAACGATGCCATCCATAGCAATGTGGCCTCGTCTGCGCCAACCAAATAATCTTTATCTCCACCATCGCTGGTTTTGTAAGGAAAGGTTTTTACCCAATCCGGCGATTTCCCTTTTACGTCTTTCTGATAAAAACCGGAGCTGTGTATACCCCCGGGGAACCGGTTAAGTGATTGAGGCCTGTCTTTTAAATAAGGCAATATGTACTCTGCAACCTGGTAATAATAATTAAACATATCGCGTTTAGTAATTCCATCCTCCGGCCAATACAACTTGCTTAAATGTGTAAATTTAAGATCGTGCCCGCATATCTTTTTTATCTGGGTTTCTTCATTGGGGTTCAATAGCGTACGTTTTGTTTTCTCCCCGGGTGGTTTTATCATGGGATGGGCCTGCTGTTTTGAAGCGACTTTTTCATCTACAACATCTTCAGTATCAGCCTCAGCTTCCCTTACAACTTCTCTTGCATTTTTATCCTCACGCATTCCCTGGAACGATGGGTGCCTGAATACGCCATCTCCTGTTACTTCGGTAAAACTCACCTCACATACCAATTCGGGTTTTAACCACGTAGCTTTTGCATTTGGCGGATTTGGCCTAAATCTTGATGGTTTGTTAACATCGGGCTCACTTTTAAACGGGCTTTCTTTTACAATTAGCGACTTAAATGCCTCCATCATTTCTTTTTGCTGCACGTCAGAAAAGCCTGTGCCCACCTTTCCTACATAATGAAAACCGTTATCTTCAAAAACGCCCAGCAATAACGAACTAAATAATTTACTGGTACCTGCATTTTTAGTAAACCCGCCAATAACTACTTCCTGCCTTTTGTTAATCTTGATTTTAAGCCACTCCTTTGATCTGCTGTCGGCTATATATGAACTATCCGCCTTTTTAGCAATTATTCCCTCAAGTCCTATTTTCTCTGCGGCTTCAAAAAACTCAACGCCATTTGCCGCGAACACCTGGCTAAGCCTTATTCTGTCATCATTAGCTGGTAATATCTCCTTTAAAATGGCCTGTCGCTGAATTAAAGGGAGTTCCATTAAGTTTTTACCCTCATACCATAACAGGTCAAATACATACAAAACCAGTTCACCATCAGCCTCGCTACGCCAGTTTTGTAACGCTCCAAAGTTTGATATTCCTTTATTATCCAAAACCAAAATTTCTCCGTCAATAACAGCGTTTATCTTCCACTCCTCCAGCAATCGGGTTATGGGATAATATTTGTCATTGAAAGATTTATTATTACGTGACAGCAATTGAACCTCGCCTTTGTTGATGAAACCTAACGTGCGGTAACCATCCCATTTCACTTCATAAACCCACTCGTCGTCATCAAATGGTTTGTCAACGAGTGTAGCCAGCATCGGTTTAATTCCTTTAGGAATGGCTGTTTTTGGTGCATGTTTTAATAGTTTATTAACATCCATTTTTTTTGTTTCACCCGCCTGCATGTCTTGAAGCGATTCTGTCGCATCTTTTCCTGAATTTTCGGAGTTTTTTACATTTTCCTCTTGTCCGTGTTGCCATACCTTTTCGCTGGTTTTTTCCATTTTTTCGATGGTCTTTCCGGATATTACCGATCTATCTTGTTTGGTAATATCCGCAGTAGAAGCGTAATCATCCTTATGTTTTATCAGCAACCACCCGTTCTCGCCCATACCGTATGTTTTAACTAAAGCATATTCACCCTTCAATTTTTTACCGTTCAGCTTTATTTTAAGTGAGCCCGATTTGAGTTGTTTTAACAAGTGTTTTTCCTGGGCTTTTTTACCCTTTATTTCCTCAATGGGTTCATAAGTCCCCTCATCCCATACGATAACTGTACCTCCTCCATATTCACCTTTTGGTATGATCCCTTCAAACGTTCGGTAGTCAAACGGATGATCTTCTACCATCATGGCCAGTCGTTTAGTCTTGGGGTCTGTAGAGGGTCCTTTAGGAACAGCCCAACTTTTTAATACCCCATTCATCTCCAATCTAAAATCATAATGCAGGCGGCTTGCATCATGCTTTTGTATCACGAACAACAGCTTGCTTTCATCTTTACTTTTACCGGCCTGGGGTTCCGCTGTTTTAGTAAAATCCCTCTTGGCAACATATTCTTTAAGACTCATAATAATCTCTGAATTATTTGTATAGACAACAGCCTGACAATGATTAAGGTTTGCAAAAGTCTACGTTAGTTAGGCGTTGTGTTTTTAGATATGTAAATTGCAGCGCCCCTTGGCTAAACCATGAAAATTTTTAACCTGCTATTTTTTGTTTTGTTCATATTTTTCGCGGCATTGCAATACAACGATCCCGATCCCTATTTATGGATGCCTATATATTTATATAGTTCGGCGTTGTGCTATTTTGCGGCTAAAAGAAAGTTTTATCCCAAAGCATACTTAGCCGGAATTATAGTTTACGCAGCGTATGGCGCTTATTTATTTTTTGACAAAACAGGGGTTTTAGACTGGGTAGAAGAACACCAGGCTGAGAGTATGGTGCAAACCATGCAGGCTACTAAACCCTGGATTGAAGAATCAAGAGAGTTTTTTGGATTAATGATATTAATTGTTGTTTTGAGCGTTAACTGGATCTATTCCGCGCGAGTTACTAAAAATGCAAAAAAAGCTTAAGCCTTAGTTTCAATCACCGATAGTATATTTCCTGCAGGATCTTTAAACCAGGCTATTAATGGCCCTCCCCCTCTGAAGATATTGTCCTCATCGGTTTTAAAGTTTTCCATATCATAACTTTCGAATTGTATGCCTTTAGCTTTAAGTTGGTTTACCGAATCAGCGATATTATCAACCAGAAAATTTAAAATAGTAAAAGTAGCGGGTGAATGATTGGGCTTGGGATAGGCCAAAATTTTAGCGCCCCCTGTAACATGAATAGTTAACACTCCACCCATATTGTTATCCTGCGTCACGTTCAGGCCTAAAATATCCCCATAAAATTGTTTGGCTTTTTCCGTATCATCAACCGAAAATCCGCTGAATGCTTTTGAATTTTGCAACATATGAACTTAATTATTTAAAATAATACAACCTTGGTATACAAAAAATCCTTGCTGTAATATAACAAGCAAGGATTCTTTATGTGTTACTAAACTCGAACTATTTATTTCAACTCTTCCGGCATAGGTTTTTCCAACAGATATTGATAAATAAATCTGTTGGTTTCCATACGCTGGTGCATCGCTTTTGTACGGTCGCGGAAACCATGACGCTGGCCCGGATAAAGCAGAAATTCAAAATGTTTCCCTGCATCCTCTAACTTATCAATTAATTGAATACTATTTTGAGCATGCACATTATCGTCCATTGTACCGTGTACTATACGTAAAACCCCCTTAAGCTTGTTGGCGTATGTTAATACCGAACTGCTTTTATAACCTTCGGGGTTGTTTTTAGGCGTTCCCATATAGCGCTCGGTGTAGTGCGAATCATATAAAGACCAATCCATTACTCCGAAGTTTGCTATACCATGTGTAAAATAATCTGATCCGTAAGTTAGAGCATACGCCGTTATATAGCCTCCATAGCTTCCGCCGGTAATGCATATTTTGCTTGGATCAACATAGGTTTGGTTGCGCAACCATTTTACCATTTCTATATAATCGTTCATTTCCCATTTTCCAAGGTCATGATACATATAATTTTGTCCCGCTTTACCAAAATGGCCGGATGCACGGTGATCCATAGCTACTTGTATCAGCCCTTCTTTGGCCCACCACTGGCTCATGCCGCTAAACCTCCAGCTATCCATTACTGTACCTGCATTGGGTCCGCCATATACGCTTATCATTACCGGATATTTCTTATTTGGATCATAATTAGGCGGGAGCATAATTGTCATCGGAAGGTCGAACCCATCTGGTGTTTTTACTCTTATTAATTGTGTGGTTGCCAATTGATAATCGTTATATTCATCCCCCTTACTATCGGCTATTTCCTTTATAAATTTACCCGAACTGTTATACAATGCTATTTTTGTCGGAGTAGATACGTTTGAATACGTATCGGTAAAATATGTACCATTATCGGAAACCGACACCTGGTGATTAAATTCTCCCGATGTTAAACGTGTTAAACTCTTTCCATTAAACGGGGCCTTGTAAAGATCAACCCTTGCAGAATTCTCCTTACGGGCGGTAAAGTATACTTGCTTGTTCTTCTCATCAATATACTCTATTCCTGTAACGGTGTATTTTCCATTGGTGATGCGTGATTTAAGTTTGCCATCCATACCATGCAAATACAATTGCATCCAGCCGCTTTTATCACTCTTTATAATAAAGCCCTGGTTGTTTTTTAGAAAATCTATGTCGTCAAACCAATCGATCCAGGTTTTTTGTTTCTCGTCGTATATTTCAGTTTTACTGCCAGATTGCGGATTAACGGCATATATTTTAAGGTTATTTTGATCGCGGTTCATCCACTGCATCCATAAAGCGCTGCCATCAGGCGACCAAAAAGGCGTACCCAGATAGGTATCAGCATTTTCATCAAAATCGGCCCAGCTTATCCTGTTATCTGCTATGGAATAGAAACCCATTTTAACTTTTGGGTTAGGATCACCCGCTTCAGGATAACGTTGTTTCTCCACAAAACCATGCTGACCTTCGGAGTTATAAATCGGAAATACCGGCACCTGCGAGTCGTTAAAATGCATCCATGCTATCCGCTTACTATCAGGCGACCACCAAAAAGCTCTGTAGCGGGATGCTCTGCCTAATATCTCTTCATAATAAACCCAGGATGCATATCCATTATAAATAACGTCTGAGCCATCATTTGTTATTTGAGATTGTTTGCCCGTGGCGATATCAATTATAAAAAGATTGCCACCCTCAGTAAAGGCAATCTTACTTCCATCGGGAGATAATATGGGATTTTGTTCTTCGTCAATCGTTTTTGTTAAACGCGTTTCTGTACCATCCTCTTTTTTCAGATAAATATCTTTATCACGAACAATAACTGTTGTTTCTTTGGCGGGGCTATATGGGGTTTCTATGCCGGTTTTAACATCAACCTGCATGCTGCCCCCTCCTCTGCGACCAAAGCTTCTGGTAATATAGTGCGAATCATCAGCCCAACCGGTAATTTGCGGTATCGGTGCAATTATTTTATTAGGCTCGTTTTGCAGCATCTGCCCTGTGGTAAGTTGCTTTTTTTGGGCCTGCGCGGATAAGGCAGAAACTGCAAGTAGCAGTAAAACACTTTTGCGAAAAGGTAAAGTTAACATCATATATACAAATGGTTTAAAAGCTAAAGTTTGTAAAAATACCCGACAATCTTGTTATCTGTAAGGGTAATTTTACAAGGATGCTTTTAATAGTATTTTGTTTTATTTAATTCTTAACATCACCCTTAAAAAATTCAATCAATAAAAAAGCGCCCTGAATTTTGAAGTCCGGGGCGCCTTGTATTGAAGTTTTGTTATTACATCTTTGGCATTCGGCGCATCATGTTTGCCATAGCAGCCGGATTGCTCATTTGTTTCATCATTTTGCGCATATCATCAAACTGCTTCATCAGGCGGTTAACTTCCTGCAGTTCGGTACCGGCACCTTTTGCTATACGTGTGCGTCGGCTTTGGTTAATAATATCCGGATTTTCTTTCTCCTTAGGTGTCATGGACTGAATAATTGCTTCGATGGATTTAAAAGCATCATCACTTACCTCTACATCCTTCATCATTTTACCAACACCAGGTATCATCCCCATCAGATCTTTCATGTTGCCCATTTTTTTGATCTGCTGTATCTGGCTATAAAAGTCGTTAAAATCAAACTTGTTCTTACGTATTTTTTTCTGTAGTTCCGCTGCTTCTTTTTCGTCAAACTGTTGTTGAGCCCTTTCTACTAATGATACGACATCACCCATTCCTAATATCCTGGATGCCATACGATCCGGGTGGAAAACATCTAATGCTTCCATCTTTTCGCCGGTACCTATGAACTTTATAGGCTTATTCACCACGGATTTAATAGAAAGCGCAGCACCACCACGGGTATCACCATCCAGTTTAGTAAGCACAACACCCGTAAAGTCTAATCTGTCGTTAAACACCTTAGCGGTATTCACGGCATCCTGCCCGGTCATGGCATCAACCACAAATAACACTTCTTGTGGATTAACAGCCGCCTTTACACGCTCAATCTCCTGCATCATGGCTTCGTCAATAGCTAAGCGACCGGCTGTATCAATAATTACTATGTTATTGCCATTCTGTTTTGCCTGAGCAATACCTTCTAAAGCTATCGCTACGGGGTTTTTAGACTCTAAATTTGCATAAACCGGAACGCCTATATGCCCGCCCAATACCTGTAGCTGATCAATAGCCGCGGGGCGATAAATATCATCGGCCACCAATAGCGGCTTCTTATTTTTTTGCGTCTTTAAGTAGTTTGCCAGCTTTCCTGTAAAGGTGGTTTTACCGGCACCGTTTAACCCGGCAATAAGTATAACTGTAGGAGACCCCTTAAGTTCCAACTCAGCAGCTGTACCTCCCATAAGTTCGGTAAGCTCATCATTCATGAGCTTGGTTAACAACTGCCCCGGCGAAACAGCCGTCAACACATTTTGGCCAATTGCTTTTTGCCTTACGTCGTCAGTAAAGGCTTTAGCTGTTTTATAATTTACGTCGGCATCCAAAAGAGCTTTTCTTATCTCTTTCATGGTTTCGGCCACGTTTATTTCTGTAATTGATCCTTGTCCTTTCAGTACTTTAAAAGCCCTGTCAAGTTTATCCGAAAGATTTTCAAACATTATTATTATTAATTTTTGAGGTTACAAAGTTATGATTTTGAAACAATTCGGCCACCTTCATTGTGCATAAACATTTTTTAACATTCATTAACCAACATTTAACATAAAAAAGTGTAACGTTTTTCCATCTTCATCCATCTTATAGCCTATAAACTAACTGATGAGAATTTTACCTGCCTTATTTTTATCTGCATTCACACTGACGGCCTTCGCTCAAAATCCAAAAAAAACCCTTGTTGCCATTAAAACAGAAACCGCTCCAAAAATAGATGGCATATTGGATGATGCGGTTTGGAATAATGTTCCTATAGCAACAGATTTTGTTGAACTGCAACCCAATGCCGGCCAGCACGAAAAACAAGATGAACGTACCGAGGTGAAAATATTATACGACAACAGTGCCATTTATATTGGCGCACGCATGTACGAAACATCTGCCGATAAGGTGGCGAGAGAACTGGCTACCCGGGATAAAATTGGAAATGCAGATTTTATAGGTATTATCCTGGATACTTATAAAGACGGGATAAATGGCTCCGGTTTTTTTGTAACAGCTGCAAATAGTCAGTTTGATGCGAAATATGCACCAAACCCTAACGGAAATATAGAAGATGAAACCTGGAATGCGGTTTGGATAAGTCGCGTGAATGTTGACAGTTTAGGCTGGACAGCAGAACTTAAAATACCCTATTCGGCATTACGTTTTGCAAAAAAAGATGTGCAAACCTGGGGTATGAACCTGATAAGAAAACGGCAGTTTGAACAAAAGCAATTATTTTGGAATGAACTCGACCCCAAGCAAAGCGGCTTAATAAATCAGGAGGGTATACTAACCGGATTGGAAAAACTAACGCCGCCGGTAAGGCTGGCTTTTTACCCGTATTTTTCTACTTACGTAAATAACTATCCATACAATACACCTGGAGTTAAAAACACGACTACATCTGTTAATGGAGGTATGGATGTTAAATATGGTATAAATGAAAGCTTTACCCTTGACCTTACCCTGATCCCAGACTTTGGACAGGTACAATCGGACAATAAAATTCTGAATCTTACTCCGTTTGAAGTAAAATACAATGAGAATCGTCCGTTTTTTACCGAGGGAACGGAGCTTTTTAATAAGGGGAATTTGTTTTATTCCCGCCGCGTAGGCGGACAGCCTATAAATTTTAATAATGCGTACAATGATTTGAAACCCGGTGAGGAAGTGGTGAAAAACCCGACAGAAACCAAATTGCTTAATGCTACTAAGCTTTCGGGGCGTTTGAGCAATGGCTTAGGAATCGGAGTTTTTAATGCTATTACAAATACTTCTTACGCTACCATTGAGGATGCACAAGGTAACAGGCGCGAAGTGCAAACCAGCCCGTTAACAAATTATAACATTATTGTACTTGATCAAAATTTAAAGAACAATTCGGCTGTTACGCTTATTAACACCAATGTAGACAGGTTTGGTAAAGATTATTCTGCTGATGTTGGCGGGTTGGTTTATAATTTAAATAATAAAAAAAACAACTATAACCTAAGTGGCTATGGTTTCATGAGCAACTTGTTTTATCCGGATAAACCAACACAAACCGGATACAGTTATGAAATTGGCGGTGGTAAATCTTCAGGGAATTTTACATGGAATGTTTATGAAGATTTTGTAAGCAGTACGTATGATCAGAACGATTTAGGCATTTTATTCAATAATAATTTTATAGATCATAATATTAACCTTCAATACACTAATTATAAACCTAAAAAGTTTTTTACCCAATGGGGAGCCTGGACAAACACCTATTATTCACGTAGGGTAACACCATCGGCCTATCAGTATTTTAACCAAAACTTTGGCGCCTTTTTTAACTTCAAAAACTTTTGGTACGGCAATTTTAACGGCCACTTTCAACAGGAAGGGAATGATTTTTATGAACCCCGAACTGAGAGTAGGGTTTATAAATCGCCGCAAACTTTTATTCTGAATTTTAATTTAGGTACTAACCAGGCTAAAAGACTTTCAGGAGGGCTTTTTTATTCCAACAAATGGCTTAACCGATTAAATGGGAAAGGCACCGACATTGAAGTGTATTACAATTTGCGGCTTAGTAACCGGTTCTCCTTCGGTGGCGATGTCACCTACAGTCCGCGGATAAATTATACGGGATACTCTACACGCGACACCCTAACGTCTGATCCGATATTTGCTTTACGTAATGTGCACACCGTTGAAAATATATTTAACCTAAAATATACTTTTAATAGTGTAATGGGGCTGTCACTAAGATTAAGGCATTATTGGAGCAAGCTTAACAATAAGGAGTTTTTTGATCTTGCACAGGATGGCTCCCTGGCTCCGCTTAGTACGAACAATTTCAATCATGAGGTTGATCAAAATTTTAACACCTGGAATATTGACATGATATATGTTTGGCAATTTTCTCCGGGAAGCGAATTAAGTATTTCCTGGAAAAACTCTACACAAACATTTAGCAACCTGGCCAATCAAGGGTATTTCCGTAATTTTGATAATACTTTTAATCAGCCTCAGAATAATAACTTTTCGCTGAAATTACTATACTATATTGATTTTCAAGATCTGAGAAAAAGACATAAATCAAAATAAACATCCCTCTTTAATATATTAATTTATATCCTTGCCCGCGTATATTCAGGATAGACACCGATGGGTCGTCTTTCAAATACTTACGGAGTTTGGCCATAAATACGTCAAGGCTACGGCCGGAAAAATAATCGTCATTGTTCCATAGTTCCATTAATAGACTGTTCCGGTTCAATACATTATTCCGGTTTAAAAGAAGTAAGTGCAGAATTTCACTTTCCCGGGTTGTAAGCGTACGTTTGTTTTCCATCCGGCTTAAAATACCCAAAGGGTATTGAAATTTATAGCTCCCTATCTGTATGGTTTTAATTTCTTCTTTTTCTTTTATTAAGATCCTGTTTCTACTTAATAACGCTTTAACACGAATTATTAATTCCTCCAAGCTAAAAGGTTTTTTTAAGTAGTCATTTCCTCCGCTTTCAAACCCTTTTACCACGTCCTGAATTAAAGATCTCGAAGTGAGGAAAATTATGGGAAGCTCTGCATCTATGTTTCTTATTTGTTTTGCAAAATCAAATCCGCTGCCATCCGGCAGCATCACATCAAGAATAATTATATCGGGAAGAATATTATAATACAATTCTTTTGCACCATGTATGGTATCAGTGTGTACAACTTCAAATCCACGCGAATTAAGGCTTTCATGCACAATTTCCGCAAGTACAAGTTCATCTTCTACCAATAATATTTTACTATTGTTCATACAGGCCACGCTAATGTTAATTTTGTGCCTTGCCCGTATTCACTTTCTGCTTTATACCAACCATGGTGTTTCTCTATAATACTTTTCACGTAGCTTAAACCCAATCCGTGTCCTTTTACAAAATGTTTGTCACCTGAACTCACTCTATAAAACTTTTCAAATACGCGAGGCAGAGCTTCAGAAGATATTCCGATACCGTTATCTTTTACCGCTATAGCCAAAAATCCATTTTCTACACTACAAGCTACCTGAATATTTACTTCACCGGGCGTATATTTTATAGCATTATCAATAACGTTTTTTATAGCATGTTCAAAGTATGTCTTATCTGCATACAGTTCATGTACCTGGCTTAAATTATTATAAAACCAGTTAATTTGCTTCTGCTGTATTGCTGCCGATTCATATAACATTTTCTTTAGCAGATCATCAACGTTAAACCACTCGGGGGCAATACTAAATTGTTGTGTATCATATATGGCTACATTTAATATCTTATCCACTAAAGCCGATAGTCTGACTAATTCATTTTTTGAGTGATTAAGGTATTTCTGCGTTTTCGCTTTGTCATCAAGCACATTAAAATCTGTTAAGGCTTCAATAGCTGCAGATGCTGTGGCAATAGGCGTTTTAAATTCATGAGTGATATTTCCTATAAAATCGTCCTTTATTTTTGACAGGCGTTTCTCATTAAACAATTGCTTTAATAAATAAAGAAGGCTAAAGGCTACCATTATAATTACCATTAACGATCCTGCAAACATCAGCCCCATTTTAGAAATAATATAGGAAAAAGGGTTGGTAAACATCGCCCGTACATATTGCTGTTCCCCTTTCTGCTTATATGTAGGATAAGATTTGGTAATTATCGGATATTTTGTTTTAAGAGCAGTATTAAAATTGCTTTTATTAAGAGTGCTATCTTTAGCACGCAAATAAAACCTGAAGGGTACGTTAATATCGCGTTGTTTTAAATAATTGGTTAATACTGGTCTTAAACGTATTGTATCGAAGTCGTATTTTTGACTATTATCTATCATAAAACCTCCCAAATTTTGGGTACGGTAGTATACTATGTGGTTTTCCAGGTCTTCGCTTCTGAAAGTATAAGCAAAACTTTCTGCTATTTCCCTTTTAAAGATGGTATCATTTAAGTGTAATACTCCTTTTATATTTTTGTTTGAAAATGATGATGATGAAAACTTATCTCCCGGGTTATGGGCATTTGCTATAGTATAAATGTATTTCTTTTTATCTTCGTTATATTCTCCTGTTATCTTAAACTCAGCCGTATCCATTAAGCGATTTGCGATAAGGTGCTGTATAGTGTCACACCGCAAGCTGAATTCTTTTTTTAAAGCATCCTCAAATGCCATGTTCACTTCCTTTTCGAAAGTTTCCTGATTTACTTTATAATAATTTTTTACCCAAAAAAACTGTAGCAGCAGCACTATTGCAATTGCAGATACACATAGTATTAATATAAACCGTGTTTTGGCGTTCATTACTCAAAAATACTGTATGGCATGTTAAATTATATTTCTATTAACCTAATATAACCTAAATTAACCCTTTCGTTAACCCTGTTTGTAGTAATTATTCTTCAGTTTTGATTAACAAATTTTACTGCAATGAAAAAACTTTTGATTTTTGCTTATTTGGTTGGCTGTTTACAAACCAGTGCTCAAAATACCGCTTTAAAGGTTGGAGACATCTTTCCACATATTCTTTTTAAACCTATTATAAACGCACCTGTTAAGGAGTTTTTAATTCCGGCTAACGCCAACACTAAATTGTATATAATTAATTTTTGGGGCACATGGTGTAGCCCATGTATTCCGGAAATGGATAAACTTGCAAAGCTGCAAATTACCAATCAAAAGGATGTACGAGTAATTGCCCTTTCTGACGACTCACCTGAACGGTTAAAAAAGTACCTGATTAAAAAGCCTTCCAAGTTATGGTTAGCAAGCGATACATCATTTTTTTTATATAAAGCTTTTGGCTTTTCTTATGTAGGACAAAGCGCCATAATTAATAGTAAACACCAAATAGTAGCTTTGGTTAAAACAGATTATATTAATCAAAAAATGATTGATGATTTATTGAAAGGGAATAAGATTAGATCCGGTGCGGAAATTAAAGAACAAGCGGTAACTTCCGGAAAAGACATTTTTGGCGTAGATAGTACACAATCTGAAAGTTTTACTATTCGGGGTTATATGAAAGGTCAACAAAGTATGGGACGACATTATATAAACGCTCCGTACAATGGCCGAAGGATTAGTTATATTAATGTTTGCGCAACAAATATGTATAAAGATGCCTTCGATATTGTTTCCTCAAAGCAAATTATTTATGAAATAGAGGAAAAACAAGTGTGTGATTACGATAATAAAAACTCGCTTTATTGTTTCGATCTGTTGGTGAAACCAGAACAAAAAGATAGCCTTAAAAGTATAATGAAAAAAAAATTATTAGCTGTTTTACCAATAAAAGCACGAACAGAACAAAAACTGATCCCTGTTTATATATTAAAATGTAGCGACTCTACTAAGCTAAATAAATCAACAAATGAAAAGTTTAGTTATAGCTTTAGCGGACGGGGTTTTGACGGTACAGCCGCCACTATGAAAGATTTTTCATCGACATACTTAAGCAACGAGATGGACCTTCCAGTCGTAGATGAAACGGGTTTATCTCAGCGCTTCGATATAAAAACAAATGTTGAGGTAAGAACCCTGGATGGTATTAAAAAATCTTTGCACGATCTTGGACTAACCCTTGAGAAGGCTGAAAGGAAACTTGACATGTTGATTTTTTATAAATAGTTTTTACGGAAACTTATAAATTATTCCTAATCCTAAACCTTCCGTTCCCTGAACTGAATCTGATGTGTTTTTATCAAATAATAGGGTACCGCTTATAGATACATTAATCAACCTGTTCACTTTTGAAACCAAAGCCGCATCTAAACGGTGGCGAACATAGGTAAGCGGCTGTCCATAAGGAATAAACATATCATAACGCGTATTCAAATGCATATTTTTAGCTATATCTTTATCGAAAATAGCTACTATTTGAAATGCGATATCATTTCTGATTGTTTTACCAGGTGTAACCCCATAGTTAGCCGGTTGATTATGATATATAGTAGTATCTAAAACAAATGTTTGGCGTGCCGTTCCGGTACCAAGGCGCAGATCAAAATAGGGCGCTGGTTTATATTCAAAACCTAAAGATTCGGTTAAATAACCCGGAGACATAAAATTGGAAATAAGTAACGGAGGATTTAGAACAGCTCCTGAACCATCAGTATATTGATATCCTTTATCAAATTGCGATTCGAAACTTAACGAACCAAAAAAGTACCAGTGTTTAGATAATTGAGTGGCTACTTTATTATCAAGGAAAATTCTGTCGTTTGATTTCCGGGCAGATTGACCCTTATTTTTAGATTTTCCGTAAAGCAGGTTTAATTCAGTTGAATAACTAAAAGGAGCTTTATTATAATCCAGACGGTAAATAAAATTAGACCCTAATGCAATAGAGTTTACACCACCGGCACTATAATTATCACTAAACGCTGCCTGATTAAAATTTAAAGCGAATGTTACATGTCTGCGCCAGTAACTTACCTTATAATCAAGCATGGTAACAGGTATCAATTCCTGCTGAATTTGCAATGGTTTAGACGGAACAGGTATAGCGTTTCTTTTAGGAGAGATGCGATATCCGTTTAGTACTGCAGTATCAATTTTTACTGTATCTTTTTTTACTGTGTCAATTAAAACTGTATCTCTTTTAACGGTATCGGTAGTTTGCGCATTTGCGGAGAACACGATTGAAAATGACAATAATAAAAGTGTCTTAAGTCCGGTTTTCAACATATTACAAATAAAATGTAAAATTCTCTTATTTCATTACTCTTTTTTAAACTTCTACTTCACATAACTCCTGCTCAAACCTTACATCGATTAGGGTATAGTTGTGGTTGGCACAATCACCGGCAAATTGTATGCATCCGGATTTCTTAAATATCTTTTTAAATTATTTTGTATAGATGCAATAAATTCATAATCTTTTGCAGCAATTACAAAATAATATCCGGGCCGGTATTTTGCCATAAAATCTGATAAATCCGGATCGTGCAAACCGGTTACACGACCAACAAACGATTTATTGAACCTAAAATCAATTATAGATTGCTTATAATCTGCCTCTATAACCTCCTGTAAATGTCTTGCATTTCTTCCACTTTTGCTGAAAATATTATACAGCGCATCTATATTGATCCCAACTCCGGCCCCGGGCGAAACGCTAAGCAAATCACGATCTCCTAATGAGCCATAAATTTTATTGTACGCTTTTTTTGTGGCTTCCAATTTTTTTTGGGGAGAAATTTTAGTGTCAAATATATCTACTTGCTTTAGCTGAATAACTAATGGCTGCATATACACAGCCAACGGGCTATAATTTTTTAATATTATAGTATCTGCTTTATAATCCGCAGAAGAAAATATCAACTTATCGCCAGGGGAAACATCTATTTTAAACTCGCCTTTAAAATTATTATAAACTGATTTGCCTGTATTAGTGTTCAGAATGTTAACCTTAGCTACCCTGGCCTCACTTTCCTTATTAAATACAATGCCGTCTATCTCTTTTTGCTGTCCAAAAACGGAGAACGAACTAATAAGGAAGAAAACACATAGCCATAATTTCATTATTAAATAAAACTACATTTTTTAAAAGCGGTTTACTTTGGTATTAACAATAATTAACATGCTTATTTTGCTACGATTAGCTTTTGTCCTATCTTAATGATATTATCTTCCATATTATTTAATGCCTTTAATTCATCAACAGTTAAACCAAAACGTTTGGATATATTGTATAGTGTATCGCCTTGGATTACTATGTAAATTTTATCAACAGGTGTATTTTTCACTACCGTGTCTTTATCTTCTTTTCCTATATTCTTATTTATTTCCGATAACACCCTGTCTTCTCTTTTTATTTTTTGTATTTCACCTTCGGCTCTGTCATATTGGGTAAGATCGTATTTATTAATAACACTAATTAACAGCTGTGGATATTTAGGATTAGTTGCATAACCGGCATCTTTTAGTCCGTAAGCCCAGCCTTCGTAGTCATTTTTATCCAACTCAAATAATTTAGCGTATCTTTTTTTCTTTAAAAATTCTGAATGGTCGCGAAAACTGTCTTCCGGATTATTATACACTCTAAAGCAGTCATTAGAATTATCATCATCTTTATAATAGCTTTTGCCGTTCCATCCACTGCCACATTTAATTCCAAAATGATTATTAGCTACTTTAGCTAATTCGCTGTTACCACTACCTGATTCAAACAAACCCTGTGCAAGTGTAATACTTGCAGGAATGCCATACAGGTTCATTTCTTGTATAGCAATATCCTTAAATCGTTCTATATACTGTACAGATGTATAGGAAGTATAATTAGCTATTGCTTTACGATTAGCTTTTTGAATGCTTTTATTATTACGGCGAGCTTTTTTATTACTTATTGTATTTTTATGCGCGGCGCATGAGGAAAAGAAAATAACGGCGATTATTAAAAATAAAAACTTCTGCATTATAATACCTTAATAGCTTGTATCATGATCCAAACTTAAGGTTAAAAAATATAATTTAATTATTTTGAGCTATTTGACTTTCATTAGCAGGGTTTCCGTCTAAATCATGTAGATCGTACTTTTCTATTATACCTAATACCTGAGAAGCCCATTTTTTGCTGCTTGCGTATCCGTTACGCTGTATTCCTAAAGCCCAGGCTTTATAATCATATTGGGTAAATTTATCTGCCAATTTACTGAACTGCTTTCTTTCAGTCATTATACGGGCAAAATCTTCAAATGAATCTAATACAGAATCGTAGCGTTTATATGCTGATCTTACTTTCTTTTTATTTTTATAATAAACTACCGATTTGCTTCCCTTTACTCCAAATTGATTGTTTAAATGTTTAGCAATTGCACTTTTGCCGCTTGCAGACTCATGAATTGCAATGCCTAAAACAATACTTGCCGGTATTCCGGTCTCATGCATTATACGAATGGCATTATCTTTGAACTTATCAATATAGGATTCAGCTGCTGTTTGTCCGAAAGAAGTTTGTGAAGTTGCTGTAAAAGCTATTGCAAGTAGCAAAAACGTAAAGAGTTTCTTCATAATTATTTTTTTCTGATAATCAATAGTCCGTCACGAACGGGTAGAATGAGTTTTTCAACCTGTGTGTCAACAGCTATTTTTTCATTTAGTTTGCGGAAACTTTCAGTATCGGTGTCTTTTTCACTACCGTAAACTTTCCCTTTCCATAAAACATTATCAATTATTATTAACCCTCCGGGTCTTACTTTTTCTAATACTAACTCAAAGTAGGTATAATTATTCTTTTTATCAGCATCAATAAATACTATATCAAAGTTATTTTCCTCAAAATCAGCAATTACAGCCTCAGCAGCACCGAAATGAAGTTTAATTTTATTTTCAACATTTGTTGATTTAAAATGTGAAATAAGCATTTCCTCTAACTCGCGGTTAACTTCTATGGTATGTAATATACCATCATCCGATAAACCTTCAGCTAAACAAATTGCTGAATATCCTGTAAACGTGCCTATTTCCAAAATTAATTTTGGCTGCATCATTTTACTTAGCATACTCAACACCCTACCCTGGTAGTGCCCGGATAACATATTAGGTTTTAAAACCTTCAGATATGTTTCACGATTTATTTTTTGGAGTTGACCAGGTTCAGTATCGCAATGATCATCAAGGTATTTCTGCAAAGCCGGATCAAGAATTTCCATAATGCAAAAATACAAAATAGATATTTAACTCACTTTTTATAAGTACTCAGCTTTTTATCTTATTCATATCCAATCTCTACAGCCCTAATTGAGCAGAAATATCTAACATTCTTTCTATAGGTTTTACAGCTTTTTCTATAACATGAGGTGGAACATAAATTTCAGGCATCTCATTTTTTAAACATAAATATAACTTCTCTAAAGTATTCCTTTTCATGTGGGGGCAATCATTGCAGGCACAAGTATTATTTGGCGGAGCTGGTATAAATTTCTTATCAGGGTTGTCCTTTTCCATTTGATGAATAATACCTGCTTCTGTAGCAACTATGAATTCCTTATCCGGGCTGGAAGTAGCATATTTTAATATCCCTGTAGTTGATCCAATATAATCAGCCATTTTCAATATAACTTCCTCACATTCAGGATGCGCTAATATTTTAGCATCAGGATATCTTTCTTTAAGCTTAGTTATTTTTTCTCTACTAAAAATTTCATGTACCATGCATGCACCATTCCATAAAACCAAATCTCGTCCTGTTTTTTTTGCCACCCAAGCTCCTAAATTTCTATCGGGTCCAAATATTATTTTTTGGTCTTTAGGCAGGCTTTCTACTATTTGTACCGCATTGCTCGATGTACATACAACATCGCTTAATGCCTTTAGTTCCGCTGTACAATTAACATATGTTATAACCAGATGATCGGGATAATTTTCTTTAAATTTTTTAAATAAATGTGGTGGGCAACTATCTGCTAATGAACACCCTGCCTTTAAATCAGGTAATAATACCTTTTTATTCGGTGATAATATTTTAGCTGTTTCTGCCATAAAATGAACGCCGGCAAACACAATAATATCAGCGTCAGTTTTTGCAGCTTGCTGTGAAAGGCCCAAACTATCACCGATATAATCGGCAATATCCTGGATATCTCCTTCCTGATAGTAATGCGCCAATATAACTGCATTCTTTTGCTTCTTTAGTTTTTCAATTTCATCAAAAAGATCAATAGACGGATCTATATATTCGTCTGCAAAACCTTTCACTTTTATTTCTTCGAAGATATCCATTCAACAATTCAATTAATAATAACTTCTTTTTATATATAAATAAAACTATTGTTATTAAGGTGTTAGTTATGTTAAAAAATAGTGTTACGCTTTATATAAAATGTTGTTTTTAATTATTTACTAACAATATATATGGAGTTTTTATTTTTTATTTTATTGATTTTAAGATTAATGTGACAATCAAAATTTATTTTAAAATCCTTTTTGTTAATAAATTGTAGTGTATAAAAATGTTAGTTTCGTCTCCCAATTATCTTATAAATCATTCAAAAGTATTGTTAAAAATCAAGAAATTCGGAGTTCTCCACCTTGTTATTTATTTATAAAAATTTACTTACACAAATTTAACATGTTTTATACCGCTTATTAACATAAAGCATATTTTTACACCATACATATTTAAAACATGTCTAAAACTGTTGATTTCCTGGTTATAGGTTCGGGTATCGCCGGACTAAGTTTTGCATTAAAGGCGGCAAAACATGGTAAGGTGCTGATAGTTACTAAAGCTAATGAGGATGAAAGCAACACTAAGTATGCACAGGGTGGTGTTGCTGTAGTTGTGGATAAAAAAGAAGATTCATTTGAAAAACATATAAATGATACGCTTATTGCCGGAGACGGGCTTTGTGATAAGGAAGTAGTAGAAGCGGTAGTTAAGGAGGGACCGGAACGTATAAGAGAGATTATCGATTACGGAACCAACTTTGACAAAAATAATGAAGGCATTTATGACCTTGCGAAAGAAGGTGGTCATTCAGAATTTAGGGTTTTACATTATAAAGATATAACCGGTTTTGAAATAGAGCGGGCATTACTTGAAGAGATACACAGGGAGAAAAATATTGAAATTTTAACACATTATTTTGCCGTTGATCTGATCACCCAACATCATTTGGGTGAGTTGGTAAAAAAGTCTTCTGATGATATAGCATGTTACGGTATTTATGCACTTAATACCTTAAATAATAAGGTAGAGAAAATACTCTCAAAAATAACAGTAATGGCTTCAGGCGGTGCTGGCCATATTTATTCGGTTACTACTAATCCAACCATTGCGACGGGTGATGGTGTAGCAATGGTTTATCGTGCTAAGGGTAAAGTACGTAACATGGAATTTATACAATTTCATCCTACTGCGCTCTATAATCCGGGAGAATATCCATCATTTTTAATATCAGAGGCCGTAAGGGGTTTTGGTGGCATATTAAAACGGACTAATGGTGAAGAATTTATGCAGGAATACGATGAACGCAGGTCCCTTGCTCCGCGTGATATTGTTGCACGAGCAATTGATGCTGAAATTAAAAAATCAGGTGAGGATTTTGTTTATCTGGATGTCAGGCATAAAAGTAAAAATGATATGCTCGAGCATTTCCCCAATATATATGCTAAGTGTTTAGATATAGGTATAGATATGACCAAGGATATGATACCTGTGGCTCCTGCTTGCCATTATATGTGTGGTGGTGTAATGGTTGATCATTCCGGACGATCTTCTATAACAAGGTTGTACGCTTGCGGTGAATGTTCGTCTACAGGGTTACATGGTGCTAACAGGTTGGCTTCTAACTCGTTGTTAGAAGCACTGGTATTCGCCCATAGAATATATAAAGATGCAATTGTGAACGTGGATAGATTTGTAATTCCTGATCATATACCAGATTGGAATGAACATGGAGTAAAGCTATCAAATGAGGATATTTTAGTTACCCACAATGTGCGTGAAATGCAGAAATTAATGAATGACTATGTGGGTATAGTACGGTCTGATTTTCGTTTAGAAAGGGCTATGCGACGTTTAGGGTTACTTTATGAAGAGACAGAAGAGTTTTATAAAAAAACAAAGTTATCTGTAAAGTTATGTGAACTTAGGAATTTAATACAGGTGTCTTATCTGGTTGTAAAATCGGCTATGAAACGTAAAGAAAGCAGAGGGTTACATTACACCACTGATTATCCTGTACATGCTGATATTTTGGAAGATACTGTTTTTTAGAGAGCGGAAAACGGGATTCGAACCCGCGGCCTTCAGTTTGGGAAACTGATGCTCTACCGGCTGAGCTATTTCCGCTTATATCGTGCTCAAACATAAATAAAATTAAGATAAATTTTTAAAAGCTTTTATCTTTAAGCATTCAACTTTAAGCATCTGCTATGCCTGTTATACTTCCGGTTAAAGATAAAAGCCCGCTATGGGGCGAGGATTGTTTCATTGCTGAAAATGCTACCATTGTGGGCGATGTAGTAATGGGTAATAACTGTTCGGTGTGGTTCAACGCGGTTATACGTGGTGATGTACATTATATTAAAATTGGTGATAATACCAATATTCAGGATAATGCTTGTATACATGCTACTTATTTAAGGTCGCCAACAAATATAGGCAGTAATGTTTCTATAGGTCATAATGCTATTGTACATGGCTGTACACTTCACGATCATGTTTTAATAGGTATGGGTGCTATAGTAATGGATAATGCGGTTGTACAGGCGTACGTTATAATAGGGGCCGGATCTGTAGTTCTGGAGAATACTGTTTGTGAATCAGGTTATCTTTACGCAGGTACACCTGCTAAAAAGATAAAAGCGATAACTATGGAACAAAGGCAGATGCTTGATAAACTTCCGCAAAATTACATAATGTATTCTGGCTGGTTTAAGGATTAGCTTCTTTAGGGATGTCCAAATTTTCTTCGGCATCCCAATTGGGCCTCAAGGAAATAACCTTGTCGCTTATCCAGATATTTTCCGGTTGTGTTTGCGAGGCTACATTTCCACTATCCCAGCGTCCATTTTTATTATCATCATAAATAACTCTTACACGGTATTTATCAGTGAGATAATTACGGTAAATTATATTCCCGCTTTTGGTGATTATATCGCTTCTTAAGGTTTTACCCTGTTCCGTAAGGAACTCAACAATATAGTTTTTTGCAGTATCAGGTACAGTTACTTTTAATGTTAGCACACTATAATTTTCGGGCTTGTCAACAACAAATCTGATACCTGTTTTTTTGTTTTTATCGCCATAAATATCTGTAAATGCTCCTTTATCTAAAACTAATTCATATCGACTATTTGCTCGCCACCGATGTTTTAAAAAGTATCCTCTAACACTACTCGTATCTTTTTGAATATTCAGATCATTTACCGGTACAGAGTCTTGTGTTAAGGAGATTAAGCTGGAATTATAATTTTCAATGGGAATAGTTGCAATTATATTTAGATCCGTATTAGGTTTTAATTTACCATCTCTGCTCAGATTATAGAGAAATTGGAGCGTGCGTTTATATGTTTCATTTTTGCCTTTTAATAAATAGGCGGTATCCAAAGGCTTATTGTTGTCAAAAAAGGCTACACTTAGGGAATCGAAATCCAAGTTTCGCAAATAAACGGAAGCGCTGTCTTTACTTTTAGAGAAATCAACTAATTTATCTTTATCTAAACCTTGGGGATAGAGTATTTTAATAGATGGATTAAAAAGTTGTTTATTAAAAACAAGATTAATTCTTCCTTCCGTATCGAATCTTTTTTCTATTACTCTAAACTTCTCGGGGATCTGTTTAAATAAAGTAAGCCGAATGTTGGATATATCCTTGTCTACAATAATGGTGTCTTTTAAAAATGCTATAAGTTCATTGTCGTTATCAAATATTTTATTTGGACTGGCTTCTTTAAGTGCGTATATTTTATATGATCCCTCATGTAAATTATTTAAAGAGAAATTACCAGAAGTATCCGTTGCTGTATAAATGCTTGGTTTCTTTTTGCCGAATATAGAAGTATCCTGGCTTAATGGCAAAAGCATAACAGTAACATCTTTCTCTTTTTTTTGTGTTAAGGAATTGATAACATTTCCTGATATACTTAAAGAGTCGATATGATTGCCAGTCGAAAAAACATATGTAAAATTTTTTAGTACGTTACTTTCATTTACATCAGCGATAGCTTTTCCAAAGTTGATTACATATGTAGTGTTTTTTGAAAGCGTGTCTGTAAATTTAATATTGAGTGTTTTTTTCTTGATGTTATATTCCGGCAGTTTTTCCTGGGACGGACTGATGCTTATTTCCTGGTAGGCATTAGTTAATTTAAAATATTCGTCAAATTCCAGATTGATCTCTTTTGCCGAGAAATTTCTTGTCATGTTGGGCGGGTCTGCCTTCAATAATTTTGGTGGTGTAAGATCTCTTGGGCCACCTTGCGGTTTTTGCATAGCTGCACAACCAAAAAGCATTAAAGCAATACTAAATAGCAATGTAAAATGAGATAAAAAAGGCGATTTTGAATTTAGCATTGTTTTTATGCGTTCTGAGCTACTTTTGGTTTTTGACGATATGTTTATTGAAAATCGTAAAAAAATCTGTTATAATTAATATTATTATAAACCACTGATTGTTAATACTTTATATGCTATCTTGATACATGAACCATTAAAACGGATACGTCTGACGGAGAAACACCCGAAATTCGAGATGCCTGGCCAAGTGTTCTCGGTTTTATACGCATCAATTTTTCACGAGCCTCTTTTGAAAGGGAAATCAGTTGATGGTAATCAAATTCAGGATTAATTTCTTTATCCTCCATTTTTTTCATGCGCTCAACAATTTCCATTTCTTTTATAAAATAACTCTCATATTTAATTTTTATTTCAGCCTGCTCAATTGTTTCTTTATCATATGCTGCTAATTTATCTTGTAAAGCAGGATCAATTTTTTTAAGATCGTTAAAACCTATTTGAGGTCTGGTTAATAGGTTAAATAATTTAGCACTTTGATTAATAGCACTCGTTCCTAAACCCAGAAGTAGATTATTAACAGCAGATGGGTCTACGCTTTTACTGCGTGTAAAAGCAACTATATGGTCAGAATTTTTAATTTTATTATTTACCTTATCTATACGTTCCTGGCTTATTAAACCCAGCTTATAACCCATTGGGCTTAAACGAATGTCCGCGTTATCCTGTCGTAATAGTAAACGGTGCTCCGCTCTTGAGGTAAACATACGATATGGTTCTTCGGTCCCTTTAGTTACTAAGTCATCTATTAGCACACCTATATATGATTCAGATCGTTTTAAGATCAATTCATGTTTATCATTTATTTTTTGATGCGCATTAATGCCAGCTATAAAACCTTGAGAAGCCGCTTCTTCGTAACCCGTTGTTCCATTTATTTGTCCCGCAAAGTATAAATTGCTTATCCGTTTTGTTTCGAGTGTTAAGCTTAATTGAGTAGGCGGGAAGTAATCATACTCGATAGCATACCCGGGGCGAAACATTTTTGCGCTCTCGAACCCTAGTATTTGGGTAAGGGCTTTGTATTGTACATCTTCAGGCAATGAAGTGGAAAAGCCATTCACATAGATTTCAACAGTATTCCAACCTTCCGGTTCAACAAATATTTGGTGACGATCGCGCTCAGCGAATCTATTGATTTTATCCTCTATGGATGGGCAATACCTTGGACCTAAACCTTTAATTCTTCCGGTGAACATAGGTGATTTCTCAAAACCTTCTTTTAAAGTTTCATGTACGGCGCTATTAGTATAAGTGATCCAACAGCAACGCTGATCTGCAGCTAATTCAACATCTGTATAGGAGAATCGACCTCTTTCTTCGTCGCCCCATTGTTCTTCCATCAGTGCATAGTTCAAGCTGCGTCCATCTACACGTGGAGGGGTGCCGGTTTTCATTCTACCAGAATCAAAACCTAACTCCACTAACTGTTCAGTTAAACCAGTTGCTGCTTTTTCGCCTGTTCTCCCTCCGCCAAATCGTTTCTCGCCTATATGTATGATACCGTTAAGGAATGTCCCATTAGTAAGTACTACTGCATCGGCCTCTATTTCAATCCCTATAGATGTTTTTACTCCAGCTATGGTATTTCCCTTTACCAATAGGGATGTAACTGTATCCTGCCAGAAATCAACATTTGGTGTTTTTTCTAAGGCTATTCGCCATTCTTCAGCGAAGCGCATCCTGTCGCTTTGCGCCCTGGGGCTCCACATGGCAGGCCCCTTTGAGCGGTTAAGCATTCTAAACTGTAAGGATGTTTTATCTGTTATGATGCCTGAATATCCACCAAGCGCATCTATTTCGCGTACTATTTGGCCTTTAGCCACGCCACCCATAGCCGGATTACAGCTCATTTGAGCAATAGTGCCCATATTCATGGTTATTAATAAAACCGATGAGCCTAAATTAGCTGCCGCAGCCGCCGCCTCGCAACCCGCATGGCCGGCGCCAACTACTATTACATTGTATTTTTTAAACATATAATCTCCATGTTCCACGTGGAACATTTCTCTTTGTTATTAAACAGATGTTCCACGTGGAACTTTAAAAAAAGAAAACAGGGCAAATGCTGCCCAAATGCTTTCTAAAACAACAAAAGGGTAAAAACTTATCATAAAGGAAGACAGGCCGCATAAGCCCGCTCCAATAAAATTCATTCCGCTATACCAGCGGCTTTGTGTCGATAATTTCTTATATAAATTCAACAGAAAAGCAATTAGTAGTATAATTACACCAGTTGATGCTATGATGTCTGACAGGCTCATTTATGCTTCTTTTAATTCAATTAATTCTAACCACCGTGTTGATTTAGTATTAATATGGTCGTTTATTTCAGTGATTTTGTTAGTTAAGGAAATTAACAAATCAGGGTTTATATTAACTGTGTCTAGTTTCTTCGTGATGTTTTTTAACTCAGATTCCAGTGCTTCAATTTCTTGTTCAACAGATTCCAACTCCTTTTCTTCTTTATAACTTAAGCCGGCTTTTTTAACTGGTTCTGATACTTTAATTGGAGAGCTTTTCTTTTGCTGTTTACTTTCTTCCAATTCCATACGATAAGATGAATAATTACCATTAAATATTTTAACATGACCGTCCGGCTCCATTATAAATAGTTGATCGGTCATCTTGTCGAGCAGATACCTGTCGTGAGATACCATTATTAATATGCCCGGATAATTTCCTAAAAATTCTTCTAAAACATTTAATGTATCAATATCTAAATCGTTTGTTGGCTCATCCAATATTAAAAAGTTAGGGTTTTTCATCAGGATGCTCATCAAATGAAGTCGCTTTTTTTCGCCACCGCTTAATTTTGAAATCAAACCATATTGCTTATTTGGCGGGAAAAGAAATAATGTAAGCAGGGCTGATGCAGATATAGTTTTTCCGTCCGCCATGGTAATGAATTCCGCCACATTTTTTACGATGTCAATAACGCGCTCGTTTTCCTGAAAGCTGATGCCTGATTGGTTAAAATAACCGATAACGGTTGTTTCTCCTTTTATGATCTCGCCGTTATCTGGCTCTAATTGTCCAGTGATCAGGTTTAAAAGTGTTGATTTTCCGCTTCCGTTTTTGCCGGCTAAGCCAATTCTGTCGCCTTTTTTGAAGATATAACTAAAGTTATTTATATATGTGTTGCCATTAAAGGCTTTACTTATACCGTGCATCTCCATTATTTTATTGCCTTGTCTTGCCGTTTTAACGCTAAGCTCTACATTTTGCTTGGGGCCATTATTTTTGGTCTTGGCTTCCAGATCATAAAAAGCGTCAATGCGCGATTTCGATTTAGTGCCCCTGGCTTTTGGTTGCCTGCGCATCCATTCCAATTCTTTACGCAACAAATTGGTGTTTTTTTGCAATGTTGCTTCTTCAGAAACTTCGCGTTCAGCCTTCTTTTCCAGATAATAGCCATAGTTACCCGCATAAGGGATGATCTTGCCCCGGTCTATTTCTAATATCTCGTTACATACATTGTCAAGAAAATACCTGTCATGGGTAACCATCAATATCGTTTTTGATCCT
This sequence comes from Mucilaginibacter segetis, assembly GCF_016522075.1. Lineage (GTDB taxonomy): Bacteria > Bacteroidota > Bacteroidia > Sphingobacteriales > Sphingobacteriaceae > Mucilaginibacter > Mucilaginibacter segetis. The sequence goes on from NZ_JAEHFW010000002.1 coordinate 472,721, forward strand.
TCCGTTAAAAGTTTTTCCAACCATTCTATCGTATCAATATCAAGGTGATTGGTTGGTTCATCCAATATATAAAGTTCAGGATCTTCAATTAATAACTTGGCTAATGCTAAGCGTTTTTTTTGTCCTCCGGAGAGTGTGTTAATATTTTGATTAAGGTGATGAATATCCAGACGTCCTAAAATGGTTTTAATTTTATATTCATACTCCCATGCATCAATTTCACTCATCTCCTCCATTATCTGGTTAAGGGCATTCATATTCTCCGGATCGTTTTCCAACAGTTCCTCATAGCGGCGTATTAATTGCTGCTGGATGTTATCGGCATGAAAAATATAATCACTTATAGTAACGGCGTTCTTAAAAAAAGGATCTTGCTCCAGGTATCCTACATTAAGATCACGGCTTTGCGCCACGTTACCTTCCGTTGGCTTTAATGAGCCTGATAAAATTTTTAACAAAGTAGACTTACCCGCTCCGTTTATACCCACCAATGCTACCCTCCTGCCCCGGTTAATACCAATGGACAAGTTTTTAAACAGCCAATTATCATGATACGAATGGCCTAAATTTTCGGCCGATATAAATGTGCTCACTAAATTTTTTTTATTTTATCTGATGTATAAGTAAATATTCCAGGGGTGCTGTCTAATGACTTTTTATACATCGCATTTGCAACTGTAAGTGCAGGAATGCTTCTGTATTTTTTTAAGCCGCCTAAAAGTAAAGGATTAACAAATTTCATAATTGCAGTGGCTATTTTTTCTGTCGCTCTGTATTCTTTCCTGTCTCCTGTTAATAAAGAAGGTTGATATATATGTAAACTTTTAACCCCTGTGGTTTTTATAGCGTTCTCAGTTTCGCCTTTTATTTGGGTATAAAAATTACCCGAGCTTGCATCTGCACCGATGGCAGAAACTAAATGATATTGCTCAACGCCATTTTTTACAGCCAATTTTGCCAACTCCAAAGGGTAAGAATAATCTATCTTTTTGTATTCCTGCAGATTTGGCGTTTTTTTTCGTGTAGTTCCCAGGCAACAAAACAAAGCATGCCCTTTTATTTCTTTCGAGTGTTTAAAAAGATCATTAAAATCCACTACAAGCTGAGTCAATTTTTCATGCTTGATTTCTAACTCACTTCTTACCAAAAGCAATATCTCTACGTATTCTCTACTGGTTAGCAATGTTTCCAGCAAATTGCCACCAATAAGCCCGCTTGCGCCCACTATAATCCCTTTATATGCCATTGATGGTCAGTTTAAAATGCAAAAATACATATAATAAAAAATATAGCTGTAAATAGTATCAGCGTAATGGATAATGTTGCACACAATCAGCTGTAGAGTGTCACTTTTCGTTTATAATATATTGATAATCAACACTATAAAAATAATTGCACTCTCGAACAAAACTAATGAACTAATGTTCATTGTAATATTACAATCAGTTCACAACAGATTAGGCTGATAGTGATAAAATCAATTATATACTGACGCTTATGGCAGAACAGATTGTTACAGGCTATAAAAAATGGCTTGAAAATATTGGTGAACAAGGAGTTTTTTTTACACGCTTTGTAGGGAATGTTTTTAATGGAAGTTTCGAATGGTCAGAGTTTGTGCGACAATGTTACGAAATTGGCTATAGGTCGTTAATGCTCGTGGGTATTACAGCGTTTATTATGGGCATGGTTCTTATTTTGCAACTAAGGCCGTCTTTATTAGAATTAGGTGCAGAAAGCATGCTTCCCCGAACATTGTCTATTTCTCTGATTCGCGAGATAGGACCGGTTATTACAGCAATTATTTGCGCTGGCAAAATAGCTTCAAGCATTGGTGCAGAGTTAGGAAGTATGAAGGTTACCGAACAAATAGATGCTATGGAGGTTTCAGGAGCCAATCCGATACAGTATCTGGTTGTAACCCGTATACTGGCTACCAGCTTTATGGTGCCCCTACTGGCACTTACAGGCGATGCTATAGGCTTATTAGGGGGGTATTTGGCGCTAACTTTTACAGACAGTATTTCATTTTCACTTTACTTCCATAAATGCATAGCTGCGCTCGACTTTACCGATTTTATACCGGCGTTTATTAAGACCATATTTTTTGGATTCGCAATTGGCTTTGTAGGATGTTATAAAGGATATCATTCTGATAAAGGCACCGAAAGCGTAGGGCTTGCCGCAAATTCTGCGGTAGTCACCGCGTCACTATGGATATTTGTTATTGATGCTATTGCCGTTCAGATCACCAGCTTATTATTTTACAGATAGCATGGAAACCTTTATTAATAATAACGGAGAAAATGGCGCAATGGAAGACATTGTAGTTGAGATCAGCCATATTAAAAAAGCGTTCGGAGTTAACGAAGTGCTTAAAGATATTAGTGTTTGTGTTAAAAGAAGTGAGAACGTTGTAGTACTGGGTAAATCAGGACAGGGCAAATCAGTTACTATACAATGTATAGTCGGACTTTTAACGCCAGATGAAGGATCTGTTAAAGTTTTTGGTAAAGAGGTTAGTGAAATGTCTGATGCAGAATTAAAGGATTTGCGTACAAAAGTTGGATTTCTGTTTCAAAGCGGGGCACTATACGACTCCATGACCGTTAGGGAAAACCTGGAATTTCCTTTAACAAGAGTATTAAAAATAAAAGATCAAAAAGAAATAGATAAACGAGTGGAAGAGGTGTTAGACGGAGTTGGCTTGTTAGACGCTGTTGATAAGCTGCCCTGCGATCTCTCGGGCGGAATGCGTAAACGGGTTGGCCTTGCACGCACAATGATCGTAAAGCCTGAAATAATGCTTTATGATGAACCTACCACAGGCCTTGACCCTATTACATCCAGAGAAATTAGTGAACTCATATTGCATATGCAAAAACGATATAAAACCACCTCCATTATCATAACACACGATATGGAGTGCGCAAAAATAACAGCCGACAGGGTGCTCATAATGAATGATGGAATGTATATAGCCGAAGGGTCATTTGATGAGCTAAAAAACTCTGAGGATATTAAAATAAAAGCATTTTTTAACGAAACAACATGAAAACAACATCATCACAGAAAATAAAGATCGGACTTTTTACCTTAGCAGGATTGCTCATCTTACTGTTAGCAATTTTTTTTATAGGTAATCAAAAAAGTCTTTTCAACTCAACCTTTAGGGTATACGGTACATTTAATAATGTAAGTGGTCTTCAAGTTGGCAATAACGTAAGATTTGCAGGAATTAACGTAGGGGTAGTTGATGCCATAAATATTGTTAATGACAGCTCAGTAAGGGTTGATTTGACATTGAATACTTCTGTTCAAAAATTTATTAAGACGGACTCCAAGCTAAGTATAGGCAGCGATGGCCTGATGGGAGATAAACTGGTAATTATTGCACCGGGAGGTATAACCAGTACGCAACAAGTAAAAGAAAATGGAGAGTTGGTAACCATTAATCCGGTTGATGTAGATAAGATAATTGGCAAATTAACCAAGGTAGCAGATAATGCGGAGTCGCTTACTGCGAACCTTTCTGAAATAGTAGCTAAAATAAACAACGGGAAGGGAAGCATTGGCCGTTTACTTAATAACGATAAAATTGCTAAAGATCTGGAAGGGACGGTAAAACAAGCCCAAACAACCATTAAGGGAGTACATAGTACTACGGCTACTTTAAACGAGGACTTAAAGGCAGCTCAACATAATTTTTTACTTCGCGGGTTTTTTAAGAAAAAAGAAAAGGCACGCCGGGATTCGATAAAAAAGGCACACGAAGCCATACAAAAGGCAAAAGCTAAAAATTAAAAAAAGCAGGGATAAGAACGTTATAGTTCCTGTCCCTGCTACATATTATAGATATTATAAATTATCTTTTTTTGTTTCTATAGCGTCCTGAATATTTTGTGGCAGGCTCGAAAGAAAATTATATCCGGTAGCAGTCTCTATATCTCGAACAGTTACCCTGTATTGTTTCCAGTCTGAGTTAATATTATTAACGTTTGGAGTATTTACAGCAATAACCCTTGTTGAAGAAGTTACCCTGTTTAAATCAGCATCTCCTTTATTTTCTATAACAGCTATTTTCCAAACATTGCTTGGTACGGTTACATGGTTATTATTTATTTTATTAGCTGTACCATTAGATCCGGTACCGCCTACACCGTAGCTGCCCATAATAATGTAAACCTCGTTGCCGGCAACAACCTGCTCACGCAAATAGTTCTCCAGATTGGCCCAGGTTTGCTGATTGTTTTGCGGTGCTTGTGGTATCATATTTGTCATCAAAAATGTTGCTGAATTAGCATTAGTTGAGCTTGTTCTGTCAGCAGAAGGGCAATTGTGTCCCCTGTCAAAACCAGAACCAGAATAACTGTTGCTCTGCACTTCGTAAAAACCTGAAGGTAAACCATTAAATCCGGCAAAATTATCAAGTCTTGATGTTGCATTGGTGATGTTGGTTGCATCTAAATGCCAGCTCACCCAGTTCGGGGTTCCTCGGGTACTGCTATATGATTCTACATAATATTTTTGATCAATAAGATAATTATCGCTCATAACAATTGCCGCTTGAGCTCCTGAAGGATTACCCAACAACAAATTGCTATTGTCCCCGGTCTCAGGCGGAGCATCGGCACCTGCAGTAACTCCTCTGTCAGCTGCGGGAGTTCCCGTGGAGCCGCCGGAGTTCCCTGTTGTATCGCTGCCATTATCCGGAGAACCTACAACAATACCAGGATCACCAGTACCCTTAAAGGTTATATCATCAATATTGATACGGGTAGTAGCAGTTTTTTGAATTCGGAAACGAACCTTTTCTGTTGTAGTAACCTTAAATGAATCAATAGTCAGTGTGGTGTTGTTTTCGGTAATGTCCGATCCTATTTGCGTAAAAGTTGTACCACCATCTGTAGACATTAGCAATTGCCAAGTAGAACTGGCGTCATTGCCATATTTAGCGTGTTTAATATTTATTTGTTTTACTCCATTTATATCAAAATTCATGGTAATATCGCCGTTACGTAAGCGAACCGATTTGTTCCCATCCTTAACATCGGCAGCAAGATTACCTAATAAGGCATCGTTAAAACTCCATACGCCTGTATTTAATTGTACATCGGCTTTTGCATAGGCGGTTTTTGAGCCCGACTCAAAATCTTCAGTAATAGCATAGGGTTGCGGTGCAGGAGGCGTAATAACAGTGGTGTCTCCGGTAGGAGGTGTAGGAGTTATAGGATTGTTGTCTTTTTTACAGCTTGCTACAATTAGTACAAGCGACAAATAAATAAGTACTTTTCTTAAATTCATGTATCTGTTTTTTTGAAAGCAAAAATACTGCTTTTGTATTAACTAAATATTAAATAGATATAGTTTAACTAAATTTTTACATCGAATATTAAATAACTTAAATGCTTGCATAACAGAGATATACACAGGCCTATCAAAATACTATGACCTATTTAGTTTTGCTTTCGTATTTTTGCAGGATAATTTAAAAGAATATAATGTTTGAAAACCAGGAGAAAACAGCCATAGAAAAATTAGGAGAGTTTGGTTTAATAAACCACCTTACCAAAAACATTAAACATACCCAAAAAAGCACATTAAAGGGTGTGGGAGATGATGCTGCTGTGCTTGATTATACCAACAAAAAAGTACTGGTATCTACTGATATGCTGTTGGAGGGCATTCATTTTGATTTGGCTTACACCCCTCTTAAACACTTAGGCTATAAAGCGGTACAAGTTAATTTGAGTGATATATATGCCATGAATGGTATTGCCACGCAGGTAACTGTATCGGTAGGTTTGTCGAGCCGTTTTCCTCTGGAGGCTATTGAAGAATTGTATGAAGGAATTTACCTGGCGTGCTCTAATTACAATGTGGATGTTATAGGTGGTGATACCACAGCATCAAAACAAGGGCTTGTTATTAGTGTAACAGCTTTAGGTTATGCTGATGAGCAGGATGTTGTATATCGTAATACAGCCGAAGAAGGGGACTTGATATGTGTATCCGGCGACTTGGGCGGCGCATACACCGGCCTGCAGTTGCTGGAACGTGAGAAACTGGTTTACATGGAAAATCCGAACATTCAACCCGACCTGGAAGGCAAAGATTATATTGTAGAGCGACAATTAAAACCCGAAGCACGTAAAGATATTATTGATTTGCTAAAAGAAATGGATGTAAAGCCCACAGCTATGATAGATGTATCTGATGGGTTGGCATCGGAACTGCTGCACATTTGCAAACAGAGTAACAAAGGCTGTAATTTATACGAAGAGAAAATACCTATTGACCCCATGACGTATGAAACTGCACGTGAGTTTAACCTTGATCCAACGGTTTGCGCGTTAAGCGGTGGAGAAGATTACGAGCTGTTGTTCACTGTTAAACAAGCGGAATATGACAAGATCAAGTTTAAAATGGATTTTACCATTATTGGTTATATTACAGAACCCAATGCCGGGTGTAACCTGATAACTAAATCCGGCAATGTGCATCCGCTTAAAGCACAGGGTTGGAATGCTTTTAAAGCGGAATAAACAGAAATAATAAGTGAGGATTAATATCTTTGGGATTATTCCTCACTTATATACTTATTATCGATCTGTTTATTAGCCTTGGCACCTAATTTCTTTATTTTTTCGGCGGTAATCGTGAGATTCCCTCTGCCATCAGTGAGCTTATTTAGTGCCTTGTCGTAATTATCCTGTGTTTGTTTGATGTTTTTGCCAATGCCTTCCATATCGCCGACAAAACCTACAAACTTATCATACATATCGCCACTTAAACGTGCTATCTCCAATACATTACGATTTTGGCGTTCCTGTTTCCAGATGCTGGCTATAGTGCGTAGCGTAGCTAATAAGGTTGATGGACTTACAATTACCACCCGTTTATCCCAGGCATCACTAAACAGGTCGGCATCAAGTTGTACGGCAAAACTGAATGAGGATTCTATCGGTACAAATAGCAGTACAAAATCAGGGGAATTTATCTCGTGCAGCGCGTGATAATTTTTTGACGATAAACCAAGCACATGGTTACGAATAGATTCAATATGAGCTTTAGAGAATAATTTACGCTCTTCTTCAGTTTCGCAGTTAACCAGCTTTTCGTAAGCTATAAGCGACACCTTTGAATCTATTATCAGGTGTTTATCGTCAGGCAGATCAATAATAACATCAGGCTGTAATCTTCCTCCCTCCAAAGCATTGAAGCTCGCCTGTACCCGGTACTCGCGGTCTCTGATCAAACCCGAGCGTTCTAACACCTTTTCCAGTATCACCTCGCCCCAGTTACCCTGCTTTTTATTGTCGCCCTTAAGTGCTTTAGTCAGGTTTGACGCCTCAGTGCTTATCAGTTTATTCAGGTCCATCAACTGGGTAATTACACCCTTCAGTGTATTTCGTTCGGCTGCTTCCATATTATAAACCTTGTCTACCTTGTCCTCAAAAGCTTTTATATTCTCTTTAAGCGGATTCAGTATCGTATCTATACTCAGTTTATTTACATCGGTAAACTCTCGCGATTTTTCTTTCAGCAATTTCTCTGCAATGTTCTCGAACTCACGCTGGAAATATACGCGGGTTTGTTCGATCTCTGCTTTTTGCTCAATAAGCTTTTCCTGCTGCGCCTTAAAAAATGACCGCGACGATTCTAAGGATTGATTGGCCTGAGCGAGTTGTGAGCGTTCGTAAATTAACTCATCAAGCAGCCGGTTTTTTTCTTGGCTTAAGCTATCGGCCCGTTGCTCTGCTTTGGCCAGGTTTATTTTTAAAGCGTCAGTTTCAATCTTCAATGCTTCAAGTTCGGCCATTGATATGCCTTTTACAGGTTTTTTGAAGATGGTAAATACAAGAGCTAAAACAGCAATAACACCTACAATAACTAAAACAACACTTTCCATAATGATAAAAATATTAGCAAAACTAATATATAAATTATGTTTTGCTCTAATATGAGCTGTGCTTTATAAATGACCGATGGCGCCCATAAAGGAAACATAATGCATGGCACCTATCTGTTTGATAAGAAGTCTTTTAGGAAGTAAAACCGTTTATTTACAAAATTTTTCCAGGTTTTCAGCCGCACTTTGATCTCCTAATTCAGCCCCCTTTTTAAAATCTGCGCAAGATCCGCTATCGTCATGTAGTAAATGTTTGGCAAACCCTCGGTTATTATAAGTATTGCCATCGTTAGGGTCAAGTATTATCGCCTGATCGTAGTCTTTAATAGCACCTACATAATCATCCAATAAACGCTTTGCCACACCTCTGTTATTAAAAGCATTTACATATTTAGCGTCCATATTAATAACGAGCGTATAATCTTCAATGGCATTTTTATAATCCTCTAAACTTAGCTTGGTGTTTCCTCGTTTAAAATAACCATCAGGGTCTTTGGGTTTTAGCTTTATATATTTTTCATAACAATCTAAAGCCTCTATAAAATTATTAAGCTTATCGTATGCCAACCCTTTGTTATAATATGACGGAGTGTATTTCGGATTTATAGCGATATTTTTATTTGCATCTTCAATGGCTCCTTCATAATCCTCAATGTCGTATTTTGCTATTCCCCTGTTATTATAGGCATCCAAAAAATTGGGGTCTAGTTTTATCGCTATGGAATAGTCGGCAATAGCCCCATTATAATCTTGTAAATAACGTTTTGCATCACCACGACTATAATAGCCATCAGCATACGCAGAATCTAAATGAATGGCCTTCGTAAAATCTTCGATAGCTCCTTTATAGTCTTCGATTAAAATTTTAGTAAGCCCTTTATTATAATGAGGCCTGAAATTTTGGGGATTAAGTGCTATGGCTTTGTCATATTCTGCCAATGCTCCGCTGTAATCCATAAGGCGTTTTTTAGTTATTCCTAATTCATTATAAAAATCCTCATCTGTCGGATCAATGGCTACCGCCCTTGTATAATCCTCAATGGCACCCTTATAATCTTCCGTTATGCGTTTTACTAATCCGCGGTTATAGTAAGCCGCAGAACTGTTCGGTTTAAAAACAAGATATTGGGTGTAATCTTTTATGGCTCCGGTATAATCTTCTAATGCCTGTTTAGTGCGGCCTCTTTCTAAATAAGCTCCGTAATATTTGGCATCCAGGATTATTACTTTATTTAAATCTAATAACGCACCCTGGTAATTGTTCAGGCCAAATTTTGCACATGCCCGTTTGTAATAAGCATCTGCATCATTCGGGGTTTTTGCTATTGCCCGGGTATAATACTTAACGGTGCTTACATATTTTACGCTATCAGTATTAAGTTTGTTTGATTGGGCTTTTGCCAGCAATGGCAAAAATAGTGTGATAAGTATTAACTTTTTCATTCCAAGAAAAGAAGTTGGTTTAGAATACCAATATAAATATTTTACCCAAAACAAAAGGGAATGATCTTTTATAAAGATTGATTACTTCATTTTTTCAACCCTTAATCCTATATCGCTCACTTCGTGAAGCGGGTTGTCGCGCATGTTTTGTTCTACCTCGAAATGATAAACCCCTGTAGCTGGAAATTTATGGCCTATAAGTAATGGTAGTTGATAGCTGTATAAGTTACCGCTACCGCTGCCCAACCATTCCCCATCGGGAGATGCAAGCTTAAACTCATGCCGGGTTTTAACGGTAGAGTTATTAACACCCGATTCAAAAAACAACACAAAAATGTTAGAGTATTTATAACCGCCTGTAACTCTCAAGTTAAAATAGATATTATAGGGAATACTCGGATCGTCAATTTTTACATTATACCTAACCCGGTTAACATAAGCCCAGTTATGATTAGGAACAGGTTTGTTTTGGTCAAATACCGATAATGGATCGGTGCAACTTTGTACAAGCACAATTATTACAATGATCCATATAGATTTAAAGCGATACATTATTCCTGGTTATTCTTATTGTTGTTATCGCGATTTTGATTGGTACGGTGAGGCCTGTGACGCCTGTTTCTGTTGTTGCGGGGCTTCGCGTTTTCGTTCTTTACATTCGTATCTGATTCTACTGATGGTTTCGCTTGCTGAGGCTGTGTATGATTATTTGTACCTGAACCTGATTTTTTATTCCGGTTCTTGCTTTTTTTCTTATTACGGTTGCGCTCATCAAGTCGGGTTAAACTATCCTGACCTACTACATTTTCATAATCAAGCACTTTTGCCGGCTTGGTCTCAATTTCCAAAATCTCTCCGAGATCTGGAGGAATAACGCCATCGCGGTTCAATTTTTGAATTTCCTTTACCCTATCAATATGCAGAGGAACCCAGGCATCCTCTCGAGGATAGCTAAACCACATCATTTTCTTGAAGATATCCGTTTTTTGTAAACGCGCGTCACCCTTCTCTGTTCTGAGGGTATTTACATTATCCGGAATATGCTTTAAAGCATCCATATAAGTGTCTAATTCGTAATTAAGACAACATTTTAATTTCCCGCATTGCCCGGCAAGTTTAAGGGTGTTCAATGAAAGGTTTTGATATCGCGCAGCTGAGGTAGAAACGGTTTTAAAATCGGTAAGCCAGGTAGAACAGCAAAGTTCGCGTCCGCAAGAACCAATGCCTCCTAAACGGCTTGCTTCCTGCCGCATCCCTATCTGCCGCATTTCAATGCGGATACGAAATGCTTCAGCCATTTTTTTAATTAGTTCCCTGAAATCCACCCGACCTTCTGCCGTATAATAAAAAGTAGCCTTAGTTTTATCTCCCTGATAATCCACGTCACTTATTTTCATGCTCAGGTTAAGTTCCAGTGCCAGTGTGCGTGATTTGTGCATGGTTTCCCACTCCAGATCTTTTGCCATCTTCCATTTATCTACATCGGCAGGTGTAGCCCGTCGATATATCTTTTTTACAACGTCGGCTTCCTTAACGTGGCGTTTAACCATTTGCATCCTAACTAACTCACCGGTTATAGAAACGTGGCCTATATCATACCCGCCGGTGGTAGTTTCAACCGCTACTAAATCACCTGTTTCTAGATAGATATTATCATTATTATGATAAAACTCCTTACGCGAGCCTTTAAATTTTACCTCTACAATTGAAAAAGGCTTATAATTGTTAGGCATATCCATATGCGATAGCCAATCGTAAACATCTAATTTGCTGCAACCATTTGTAAGGCATGAGCCATTACTTTTGCAGCCTGCGGGCGAACATCCGCCCGTTGAGCAACTTCCGCATCCCATAATTAATTCGGTATATAATGATTCCCCGTGGGGATAGTTTTTAAGTTTAATATTTTAATAATCTGCAAAGATACGTCTAAAAACAAGATTTTAGGGTTAGCATTGCGTTCAATATGATAATGAGCTTTTTCCAACTCTTCAACAATAGCCTGTGCTTTTGGTATATTCATTACCGAGGCCATTTTTTTTGCAGTATCAAGCTCTCGTTCCGGCAGATGTACCATGGTGATTGCGTCGGCAAGTATTAAACAACACTCACGTATAAAATTAGTTCCGTAACGTAAAAAGTTCTTTTGATTCTCACGTCCCATTTTTGCAGTTTGTTCAACAAACGTTAATACATCCAGCCCCTTATTAGCAAAACAAAAACGCAGCCATTGCACAAATAACGCATGGTAGCTTTTGGCATCGTGCTGTAGCATGCGCAATGCATCTGTTAAATTGCCATTGCTTAGATAAGCTATTTCAGCAGCTGCAGTTTCGGTTTGGTGATGGCGGGTTATAAGGTAATCTTTTATATCGTTATAGGCAAGCGTTGGCACTTTTATCAATTGGGTTCGCGATAAGATCGTATTTAATATCTGATCCTGATTTTGAGCTACTAAAATAAAAAGTGTATTAGGCTGGGGTTCCTCAATAACTTTTAAAAGTGCATTCCCCTCTTTATCCAGATATTCCGGCAGCCAAAGAATAAGTACCTTGTATTTTGATTCAAAAGGTTTAAAACTTAGTTTTTTAATAATTTGGTGGCATTCCGCAATGTTTATATTGGCTTGTTTGTTTTCCGCATCCAAATAACCACGCCAAATGTCCAGGTTTATATAAGGGTTGGCTATAAAAGCTTCGCGCCATTGTTCAATAAAAGTTAAGGCGGTATCGTCTTTGTGCTTTGCAAAAAACGGATAAGAGAAATGTAGATCGGGATGCATCAGCTTTTGATATTTACGGCATGATGAACAAACCCCGCAAGAGTCATCGGGTTGCTTATCTTCACAAGATAAATATTGCGCGTAGGCAACAGCAAGCGGCAAACTGCCCGAACCCTCAGGTCCTAACAAAAGCTGGGCATGGCTCACACGATTTTCGTTGACCGCCTTTATCAGCTGGCGCTTTAAGGTATCCTGTCCAATTATTTCCTTAAACTGCATTGGTGCAAAATAAGAAATAGATTTTAGATGTGAGATATTAGATTTGAGCGGTTAATTGGTTTACCTATCTTTGATACATGTTTACATTTATGCCACGGTATTTGATTTTCCTGTTTAAAAACTGCCTGTTATGAGAATAATGGCTTTTGATTATGGTACCAAGCGCATCGGCATTGCGGTAACCGATCCTATGCAAATTATTGCAACCGGACTTGATACGGTACATCCGTTAAAAATCATAGATTATTTAAAAAAATATGTGCTTACAAATCCGGTAGAAAGATTTATAGTAGGCGAACCTAAACAAATGAATAACATGCCATCACAATCTGCAATACATGTAAAAGGGTTTGTAAATTTACTTAAAAAAACTTTTCCGGATATACCAGTCCAAATGTTGGATGAGCGCTTTACCTCTAAAATGGCGTCTGCAACTATTGCGCAAAGCGGTATGAACAGAAAGGCAAGACAAAACAAAGAACTGGTTGATACCATATCTGCCGTTATTTTATTACAAAACTGGATGGAGTATAAATAGGTACATCTTTTTGTAAACATAGATTGATGAAAAATAAAGGCCGCAAGAAATATGACATTTCTTGCGACCTTTATTTTATTATGATACCTTATAAAGCGCTTGTAATACGTGGATCTAAAGGAGTTACCTGTGAACGGTAACGATGTATCAGGTTGCCATTTTCATCTATCAGGAATTTTTCGAAGTTCCATTTAATTTCACCGGTAAAGTCGGGATTTGAAGCTTCGGTAAGATATTTAAATAACGGATCAATATCATCACCTTTAACGCTCACCTTTGAACTTAGCGGGAATGTAACGCCATAGTTTTTTTCGCAAAAAGTTTTAATTTCTGTATTGGCGCCCGGTTCCTGGCTGCCAAAGTTATTGGCAGGGAAACCTATAACCACAACCTTGTCTTTATATTCATCTGCAAGTTTTTGTAATTCGGCATATTGCGGAGTAAAACCACATTTTGATGCAGTGTTTACGATCAGTAATTTTTTTCCCTTGTATTTGGCAAGCGAGAATGGTTTGCCATCTATTGTTTTTAGTTTGAACTGGTATACTGTAGATGGAGCTGATGTAACAAACAGCAACGATAATATTAAAGCTAACGTTTTCATGGTTTTAATAAATTGAATATGAATAATTTGTGAGTAAAATTAGCCAATAAAATTTCTTGTCGCCAAATAAAAATCTTCTTTAAATGTCATTTTTTTCTTGTCCGCGGGAGTTTTGTCTTTATAACCCAACAGATGCAATGTACCATGTATCATTACGCGGTGTAATTCCTGAACTTCAGTGACATTAAATTTTACAGCGTTTTCGCGAATTCGCTCAACGGAGATGAATATGTCGCCGGTAATTTCTTTTCCTTGAGCGGAATTATCAAAGGTGATGATATCTGTATACGTATTGTGATCCAGGTATTGTTGATTTATGGACAATAAATATTCGTCCGAGCAAAAAATGTAATTAAGCTCTTTCAACCTATAACCTTCGGCCAAAATAGTCTCAGTTATCCATTTACGGATAGCCTGTTTGTTTTTCAGCGAATAGTTAACGTCTTCTTCAAAAAAGTTTATAGAGGGCATTATATCTTAAAGTGAAGCTCAACCTCATTGCCTTTTGCATTGAATATGCATTGATCGGCAAGATGTTTTATTATAAATACGCCGCGACCTGTAAGTTTTTCCAGCATATCGGGAGCTGTAGGATCTGGTAAATCTGCATAATTAAAGCCCTCGCCCCCATCAGTAATGGTCCAGACAATACGCTTAGTATCAATTTCGGCATTTACAATAACCAGTTTGTTTTCATCAAATTTATTGCCGTGTACAATGGCATTTATTACGGCTTCATTAAGGCATGTCATCATATTGGCAAAGGTGTCTTCACTTACCTGATATTTATCAGCTATTTCTTCTATTAAATTTTCAAGCAGAGTAATGCTTTCGTGTTTTGATGGAAGCTGTAAGGTATACAATTGTCCTGCCTGAACATTCGCCTGTTCCATATCAATTTGCATTAAGTTGATCAAAATATACTTTAATTTTTTTCCTGTAATACAAATTTAGCGCCGATGGGACTGTTTTTATCTGTTCTGTTTGCTTTGCCTTTATCTGCTCGTAATCCTGCAAAGCTTTTATATAACCGGGTGGTATTTCCGTTCCGGCTTTGCTTTCTCTCTTTGAGTCCTGATCTCGTTGCTGCTCGGCCTTTTCGGCCTCCAACAGCCTTGTTTGAATTTGCTGTTGGCGCTTAAGCGCGTCATCTGTAATTTTCCTGTTTACGAGATCTTTCTCAGTTTGTTCCATTTGTTTTGAAATTTTATCCAAATCTCCCAATCCACCTGTTCCATCTTTGTTTTGTTCACGATTAATCTGCTGTAAAGTTTCCCGTATCAATTGCTGTTCCCTTGCCATTTTGGCCAGTTGTTCGCTCATACCCTGTTCACTTTGCTGCCCGTTTTTACCTGTTGAGGGGTTCCCTTGCAGTTGCATTTGTTCGCGAACTTTTTGCATGTTTTTGTTTAGCTGCTGTTGCATCTGGCTCAATTGCGAAATAGATGGGTTCCCCTTTTTGCCTTTTCCTCCCTTACTTTTATTCATCATTTTTTGCAACTGATCCAGCGCTTCGCTTAACATAAGTGCTAAATTGTTCATTGATGTCATGGCGTATTGCTGATTGCGATTTGCTTCAAATGTTTTACGTTCGCCAAGGCGGTTTAATGCTTCGTCAATATGGTCGTTAATACTTGTTATTTCCTTGTTAACGGTCGATTGTATTTGTGGCAATCTTTTACTCAATGAATATAAGCTATCTTCGGCGGTTTTTAGATTATCTTTTATATCTTTTTGGTTTTGGGCCAAAGTAACATAAGCGGGGTCAGACGGACTGGTATTTTTGAGCGATTGCATTGTTTTTTCCTGATCAAAAGAGCTGTTTACTAACGACTTTAACAATTCACGCAATTGCCGGGCATTAACAGCATTTCCGGTTTCTTCTCCCTCCGTTTCGTTATCCTCCAGCTTTTGTGCGAGTTGTTTCATCTGTTTGGCTGCTTTTTCTTGTGCGGCAGAGGCTTGCTTGCGATTATTTTTTGTAAGTTGTTCAACGCTTTCATTCATTTGCTCATCAATGGCCTTTTTCTCGTTTTCAGGATTTTCAAAATTTTGTTTATTGCCATTTTCCTCATTTGACTTTTGCAGGTTATTCAGCTGGCCCTTAATATCTTGAAAATTCTCGTTTAGCTTTTGTTGTTGTTGCAGGTCGGCGGCGTTATCCCCCTCTTTTTTTGTTTTTTCTGACAGTTTTTGCTGTTCGTCCGCCATTTGGGTTAGCTGATTTACTGTTTGATTTAATTTTTGTTCAAATTCAAGTTTTTTATAAAGTTCCAGCATCCGATCAAGTTCGCGTTTTAATGATTTATTATCCGTTTGCATTTTTGACAGTTCATCACGGGTATCATCTTTTTGATCTTGTTGTAAAAGCTTTTGCAATTTATCAAGCAATTGTTTGGTCCTGTCGTCCAATACATTATTGAAGAGCTTTTCAATTTGCTGCTGCATTTGGGTTAGCTGTTCGTTCTGCTGCTGATTTTCCTGACGGTTATACAAATTCTTTTTGTTATCCTTTTGAATGTCTTTTACCAGATCATTAAGATCGCGTCGTTTTTGAAGTAATTCTTCAATCTGCTTTTTTTCATCAAAACTAAGTGTGTTTTTATCCAGCAATGTTTGATTTAACTTTTGTGCATCACGTTCAACCTGCCCGGCAATTTTAATAGCCGATTGCATTTTTTGTTTTATTGCTTGTGTACCGGCATTCAATTGCTCTGCTAATTGACCGGCGTCGGGCATGGTTAAAGTGCGCTCTGGTGTTCTTGTGCTTTTTGGTCCCGCTATTCCATCATTATCAGTTACTTCAAAATAATAAATAACCTTGTCGCCTGGGGTTATGCCGAGTGCTTTAAGATCCCAAAAGTAAAAGAAAGCCGATGTTGTTGAAGAAAGATCAGCCTTAACCTGTTTTGTAAATTTTTTTTCCTGGTTGCCATTCCCCATTATATAATGAAATGTCAGGGACGTGAATCCGTGATCGTCCTGTATTTTCCCGTTAAAGTAAATAGCCTTAAGACTTACAGAGTCCGGTTTTTCTTCGACGCCTATGTATGGTGAAGCATCAGCAATTATATTTATCCGGTACGATGCGGAATCAGCGGTTTTAACCTCGCCATTTTCAGGGCTTATAGTATAGTTGGTGTTATTTATTATCTTTTCGGCATGTTCAAAAACGTCTTTTTGCGACGGGATGATCTTTTGAACGCTGTGGTTAATATTAAATAAAAGCGTATTAGCGTTTTGGGTGTGAATTTTCCATTTTACAATTGTTCCGGCCGGTAATGTAAGATCGCCCGCATTGCTTATTACCTCGTCAGGCTTATGCAAATATTCTGGATATTTTAAGTCGGCATCGAAATGTAACACCACGGGGCGCAAGTTCACCTTAATTTGATAATCTGCGGAAGTAAACCCATTTCCAGTAAGTTTAAAGATTGTGTTTTGCTGCAGATTTGTAAACAAATACTTAAAACGTGTGATGTTCTCTTTATCTAACTTAAAAGTGTTGTTAGCCGTTATCAGATAAATATTGGCCGGAATTTTGTTTCCGGTTAGTTTGATCTGTAGATTAAGATCATCGCCCTGCACTGCTGACAACGTTTTATTTAGTACTTGAAACTGAAACGGGGCAACCGGAGCAAAATAATCGTTATGGTGGATAAGTCGTTTGGTACTTTCTGTCAACACCGACGGTGCAGCCAAAGCTATAATGCAAATAACAGCAACCGGTGGAATAACATATTTAAGATATTTACTGTTTTCGCGGAGATTAATTGCCGAAGGAAAACTCACCGGTTTAAGTTCATCTATTTTTTGAGTTATACTAGCCTCTATCAATTCACGATGTTCTGCATTCCCCAATGTTTGTTTTTTTAGTTGGAGCGTATTGAGTAATTTATCATTAACATCATTAAAGTGCTTGCCTATTATTTGTGCAGCCTGATCATGAGTAAGCGTTTTACCAAGTCGAAAACGTGCGAGCAATGGTGGTAATACCAACCATGCTACCAATGCCAGATTCAGAATAATAAAGAAATAAAATAATATGCTGCGTAGAAGTGTATTAAAATTCCCAAAGTATTCACTAAGGGTTATCACTACATACGCCGAAAATAATCCTGCGCCCAAAAACAGCAATCCGCGCAGCAAATTGTTGTAATGATATTTGCGAATAAAAGTGTTGATCTTCGCAATCAGCAAGTCGTAGTTTTCAGACGAGGTCATATTAATGCTAAGCTTCCAACATATGGAATTAAACGAAAATAACTATTAATTAATGTGTGCGGAAATTTGTTTGTATATAAAAATAATATTTGGCCACTTATGATTAATGATATAAAAATGATACTTAGAAAAATAAACAATTGTATTTTTGTAAGGCAAACTTATAAGGTTAACTTATTAAAATGAGCGAAATTAAAAATGAACAATTGGCATCTGATTTAAGGACTGTGACCACCCGGCTTATAAAGAAACTACGTAAGAAATCGGCTACAGGAAGCCAGCTGTCGCTTACCGAGCGCTCAACCATGTCTCTGCTTTACAAAGGCGAATATCTGCCAAGCGAACTTGCAGCAATGGAGAAGATTACTAATCAATCGATGTCTCAAATTCTAAGTCATTTATTGGAGTTGGGATATATTACGCGTACAGCATCTATAACCGATAAACGAAAGGTACTGATCTCGTTATCTGCAGAGGGCGAAAAGACGTTGTTAAGAGTTAGAAGCGAAAGGGATGAGTGGATAAAAAAGGCTGTGGCAGAAACCTGTGATGCCGAAGAACAAGAGTTATTAAGGAAAGCAATAATTACATTAACGAAACTTGTTGATTTTGATTGACCCTAAGGTTTTGCAGTTGATAACAGGGTTATTATAAATGAATATAAATACATTTAAGGCTTTAAAAAGTCGCAATTACAGATTATATCTTACCGGCCAGTCTATATCACTTATAGGTACCTGGATGCAGAAAACAGCCGTTAGCTGGGTAATATATGAACTTACCCACTCTACCTTTATGCTGGGGTTAACCTTGTTCGCTACAATGTTTCCGTCATTTTTATTCTCATTGATCGGGGGTGTTGTTTCTGACAGGTATAACAGGTTCAAAGTTTTATTAGGCACGCAAATAGCGTCGATGATACAGGCGGTGCTATTGGCAACGCTTATACTTTTAAAGCACTATGCCGTTTGGGAAATACTTTCGCTTAGTGTGGTTTTAGGGATCATAAACGCATTTGACGTACCGGCGCGTCAATCGTTAGTCGCCGAAATGGTTGATGATAAAGAGCATTTGCCCAATGCGTTGGCCCTAAACTCTTCTATGGTAAATCTTTCGAGACTGATTGGACCGGGAATAGCGGGCTTGGTTTTGGAAACCCTTGGTGATGGTGTTTGCTTTGCATTGAATGCGGCAAGTTTTATTGCAGTTATAGGCTCGTTGCTCATGATGCGGCTGCCTAAGTATGAAGCAAAAATCCACACCAAAAATGTTTTCGAAGAATTAAGGGAAGGAATGGCGTATCTAAAAAGAACCCCGTCAATATCATTTGTATTACTAATGCTGGCGCTTATTAGCTTATTTGTACTGCCCTTCAGTACCCTTATACCATATTATGCCAAAGATGTTTTTAACGGAACAGCATCCACTTTTGGCGTTATTGACAGTTTTATAGGATTAGGCGCTTTTGCAGGTGCCATATTTTTAGCCTCAATTAAAGCGGGGCGTAATTTAAGGCAGATTTTATTTGTAAATACTTTGGTGTTCGGTACGGGGCTTATTCTGTTCTCGCATGAACATAATTATGTGCTGGCATTAGTTTTTGTTACCATAGCTGGCTTTGGTATGATGTCACAGATAACCATTAGCAATACGCTCATTCAAACGTCGGTAACACCTGAGATGCGGGGGCGTGTCATCAGCTATTATGCTATGGCTTTTTTTGGAATGCAGCCTTTGGGGGGGCTGCTGGTTGGGGCTCTTTCTAAATGGATAGGCACAACTAACACGCTTTTATTTGAAGGGTTTGCCGCATTGTTGATAGGATTGATGCATTGGATATTTCTGAGGAAATTAAAGCAAAAAGAAATCCGGAAAAAAGTGATTGACAGGAACGCCATGATACATGCCGTTTAGCTTTTCGGGATATTATCTTTCAAAAGATATTTACAATTTATGTGCTATAATTATATTTGCATTCCGGAAAATTCTTCGGGATGTAGCGTAGCCCGGTATCGCGCCAGCATGGGGTGCTGGAGGTCGTGGGTTCGAATCCCGCCATCCCGACTAACAAAAAGCCCGGTAAAATTTGTTTTACCGGGCTTTAATATATCTGCAATTTAATTATTGTTGTGGCTGGTCTTCAGGTGCCTTTCCTATTAGATCCATAAACTGATCAAGTTTAGGAGTGATGATAATTTGCGTACGCCTGTTTTTTGCCTTACCGGCTTCCGTAGAGTTATCCGCAATAGGGTTATACTGCCCTCTTCCGCCTGCTGTTAAACGCTTAGGATCAACCCCATAGTTGTTTTGTAAAGCCTGCACAACCGAAGACGCTCTTAAAGCACTTAAGTCCCAGTTGTTGCGGATATTTTTTTGAGAGATAGGCACATTGTCGGTATTACCTTCTATTAATACATCGTAAGTGCTGTAATCTTTAATGATCTTGGCAATTTTACCCAGTGTTTCATCTGCTTTTTCAGACACCTCATAGCTGCCCGATTTATATAGCATATTATCTGAAAGCGAAATGTAAACAACGCCTTTTAACACCTGTACATCAACATCCTGCATTTCTTCACGGCTTAAGGAGCGGGTAAGATTATTGGTTAACACCATATTGAGTGAGTCGCTTTTATTTTTGGCGTTCACCAATTGTTGAATATATTTATTAGAACGGTTAATCTCATCAGCCAGTTTAGATATATTTACATTTCCCTGGCTTGTAGAATTCAGACACTTATCCAGCGCATCCTGCAGCGATTTAACGTTTGCTTTTTCAGATGCTATCTGCTCCTCTAAACTTTTAGCGCGGTTATTTACTACTGCTAAATTTCTTTCACTGGTTAAATATTTCCCCCTGAGATCGCGCGTATCTTTATCTAATTGATTATAATTGCTTTGCAGCTCCTCATATTTTTTTTTGCTTACGCAACTTTGGGCCATAATCGCAACAACAAGCAAGCCCGGTATAAATAGTTTGAGTCTCATAACGTATTTTTTTGATAAATAATTATTTATGATTTAACCCCAAATTACCTATAAAGTTTTTACTTACAGTAATTTGTGAGTTTAATTTCCCTGATAAACTGTTTTTTTAATAATAATTTCGGATACGATAAAGAATTAAACTAAATAGAAAAATATCATTGGATAATGCTGAGGCTGGCTTATCTGATGCCAGATTTTAATTAATATTCATGAATGAGCAATTATCATTTCCAGGTTAATTACCATTACCATGATACAAGAGCATATTTGCTAGTCGTTTATAGAGTTGATAAATATCCTTCCTGAAATTTAATGTCAACTCGCGGTCAACCAACGCCGTGAGATAAGCATAAAAAACCGACACTTTACGTTTGAGGGTAACATATTGCTTCCTGCCAGCTCGCATCCCTTCATCAATCTTTATCGTATCCAAGGTCATGATGAGGGCGCGGACAATTCATGATTAAAAATATGTAGCTTATTTTCAGGGAGGTACTTGATTAATTCGATACTATTTTTTAGGTTTAAAATCCTATACCGAATCAACAAGAGCATGTGTGCGCAAAAACAATCACCAGGTGAGTGTCTTTTCGATCTTTTCAGTGCAGGCATCACTGACCAGGCGATCTGTATGGTTGACGAACGTGGAATTGTTAGTGCCTGGAATGCCGGCGCCGCAAATTTCTATGGTTATGCCGCTGATGATATAGTGGGTGTGTCCGCCAATTGCCTGCTTGGAGGTATCGAGGTCCTGCCTTATCTGCAACAGGCATTTGCGGCAGGTAGTTATAACCTCGAATCAAAAACTTACAAGAAAGATGGTTCCTGGTTTCCGGCTTATCTGACCTTTCAGCCACTTTATCAGGAAAAATTGTTAACCGGGTATGGATTTACGGCACAAAGCCTGGCCTATACACAAAAAATTGCCTACCGTTTTGACGAAGCTGAGGAAATAAAAAAGAACCCAGGATTATATCAACGCTTAATTGAGCATAGCTATTCGGGTATCACTTTATTTGATGCGGATCTTAATTTCATTTATCGTAGTCCTTCCGCGGCCAGAATCACGGGCTTTAACGATCAGGGAAGGGCTGATATCACTTTTAATGACATTATTCATCCGGCCGACAGGAACCGTGTCAAAACTTTGCTGGATGATTTGAAGAAAACACCCGGCGCTTCCATAACATGCCGCCTCCGTTCGCGGCATTATGATGGTCATTTTATTGATTTGGAAGGTGTTTTTACTAACTGGCTGCATGCGCCGGACATTGGAGCAATTGTACTCAATTTCAGGGATATTACAGAACACCAACTGACGGAAAATGTGCTGAACCAAACTATAGCGGAACTCTCAGATTATAAATATGCATTGGATGCGGCGGCTATCGTGGCAATCACCGATCAAAAAGGGATTATTCGCTATGCTAACAAAAATTTCAGTACTATATCCGGCTATACGCAACAAGAACTGATAGGTCAGGACCATCGGATCGTCAATTCAGGCTATCATGATAAGGCCTTTATGAGAACCTTGTGGCGTACCATTTCAAAAGGCGATATTTGGGAGGGTGATTTATGCAATCGCCGAAAAGATGGCACTCTATATTGGGTTGCTACCACTATTGTTCCTTTCCTAAATACTCAGGGCAAGCCTTACCAATATCTTGCTATACGGTACGATCGTACCGAAGCCAGGTATTCAAAGGAGGAACTTATGCAAAAGAACCGGCAGATCGGCAACCTGTTGGAGAGCATCAACGATGGTTTTATTGCGCTTGATCGGGAACTACGGTATACCTACGTTAACCGTCGGACTTGTGAAATGGTTGGCATGTCTTCCGCGGCTATGCTTGGCCGTAAAATGTGGGACATTTTTCCGGATGCCGTAGGTTCGGCAACCTGGCGCGCGGTAGAGCAAGCGCTTGCAACCGGCCTGCCAGTCAGTAACGAAGATCACTATCCTCCGCTCGGCCTTTGGCAAGAAAATCATATATATCCGAATGAGCAGGGTCTCTCTATCTTTATTAATGATATTACCTGGCGGAAACAGGAAGAAGCACAAAAAGACCTGTTGGCTGATGTTAGTCAAATTTTTAGACAACCGCTGAAATTGTCAGCATTGATGCAGGAAGTAATGGAAAGGCTGATATCGCTAAACAATGATTTTTGTTTGGTTGAAACATGGCTGCTCAGCAGGGACAGTCAACGATTGGTGCTAAGTGCACAAACTGCTGCAAATAAACTAATGGTAGGTTTTTTTAATGACCATGCAGAACTAAGGCAGCTTAAAGCCGGGCAGGGACTTCCCGGAAACGCTTGGCTGGAAGGTGGTGTGACATTTTGGACTAATCTCGACCATCATCCGAACTTTTTGCGACGGGAAGCGGCGGCGAAAGCCGGGTTACAGTCTGCGTTTGGTGTACCGTTGCGCCATGGTGGACAACTTGTCGGCATATTATTGCTTGGTCAAAGCTGCGTTGAACGTCCGGATTTACTTGATGATAAGCTACTGATCCGTCTCGGCGATCACCTCGGCACGGAGATCAGCCGGCGGCAGTTGGAAAATGATCTGCAAAATATTTTTGAAGCTGCGCCTGATATTATTTGCATTGTGGGCACAGACCGCTATTTTAAAAAGGTGAATCCTGCCATGTGTGCAATGCTTGGCTATAGCGATGCCGAGTTGCGAAAAATGTCCATTGACGCACTTGTGCATCCCGATGATCTGGCTGAAAGCCAGGCGCGGATGCGCCGCTTTATTAACGGGGAATTGCAGACGGTTTATTTTGAGAACCGTTACCAATCGCGCTCGGGCCGGATTATTGACCTCGCCTGGACGGCCGCAAAAAGTAAAGAAGAGGGGATTCTTTTTTGTGTTGCCCGGAATATCTCCGGTCAGAAAGAACTTGAGCGTTTATTGAACAAGGCCAGTGAATTGGCGCGTATTGGTAGTTGGGAGATCAAGTCTTCCGGTGACCCGGTTTTTTGGTCACAGATAACGGCTGACATACTGGAAGTAGAGCCGAACTTCCGGCCTGCACGCGGAAATGCCGCTTTATTTTATACAGGCGACGATTTGGCCAAGTTAAACGAGGCTCTGCAATCGGTAAGCCGGGGTGGCCCACCGTTCGATCTGGAATTGGAATTGGTTACTGCGAGACAAAACCGGCGCTGGGTACGGGTTCTCGGCGAAGCAGAGTTTGAAGGGGAATGTTGCAGTCGGGTTTATGGTTCTATACAAGATATTGATGTACGTAAACGGGCCGAATTGGCAGCGAACCGTTTTCTTTCGGAAAGAAATTCCATATTGGAAAGCATTGGTGATGCATTCTTTTCGGTAGATAGTAACTGGATTGTTCAATATTGGAACCATGTTGCAGAGCAAAACCTGAATACGCCTAAAGAAAGCATCGTGGGTAAAAACCTTTGGTCAGTTTTTGACTCTGCGAAAGACTCGCCTGCTTATACTTACTATATAGAAGCTATGGCTTCCGGTGAGGCGCGACATTTTGAGGATTATTATACCGTTGGTAAAAGATGGTATGATGTGAGCGTTTATCCTTTAGAAGATGGTTTATCTGTGTTTTTCAAAGATATTACCGCTCGCAAGAATACGGAACGTGATTTAGAAATTTCACATCAGCGATATAGCGACCTATTCCAGCTGAGCCCTTTGCCAAAATTCGTATTTGATGCTGATACACTTGCCTACCTTGATGTTAATCGTGCGGCGGTGCAGCATTACGGGTATAGCCGCGAGGAATTTCTGAAGATGACATTACGTGATATACGTCCGGAGAGTGAAGTCGCACGATTAGAAACCGTCGTAAAAAATACCGATCGCGCAGCTTATTTATATCAAGCCGGCGTTTTTACGCACCGTAAAAAGAACGGGGAATTGATCCAGGTGGAAATTACAAGCAGTGCTTTAAATTACGATGGCCGGCCGGCTCGAATTGCACTTGCGGCAGATGTAACTGAACGTGTAAGACATCTTGAAGCAATAGAACAACAAAATAAAAAATTGCGTGAGATCTCCTGGATGCAATCACATGTAATACGCGCCCCCCTATGTCGTATTATGGGCTTAGTTGGGTTGATGCGCAATGTACCAGAGGGGGATGAATTGAGGGAAATCATGCAGTATATTGAACTTTCGGCAAATGAGCTTGATGAGGTGATCCGCGCGATTACACAAAGCGCCACTAACCTTGGGGAGAGTTAAAAGCTTCGCTAATTATAGTATAATTGTTTTATTATATAGACCCATTGAGATTCAACTTTTCGGACGGGGATTATACCTAACGAAAGTTAATTCCGGTTTCTTCAAATGGTTAACGCCATGGGACACTGTAAAAACTGTACATCATTTGAATTATGAACACTGATAATATTTCGGAGTTTTGAATATAAAAAAAGCGCTTAGACCAGTAATCTAAGCGCTTTGATGTGCCTCGCGGCTCTTTTTGCGGAATGGACGGGTCATGAACATCGTTCATAACTGTCTATATATCACATATTTATATTTTCAAATAATCAACTACTTTACGAATCACGCAATGGATAAATGATTCTAAATCGTTGGTATAAATATAGCAAATAAAGTAGAAGAAGAAAAGTAGAAATGTTTTTTATAGTCGAATTGCTGTTAAATATAGTCGATTGGAGTAAAATCCACCGCTGGGATCCTTTTTACACCCCTGCGAATTTATTTATGTGTCATAGGCGGCTTTATGAGGCTAATGAATTTAAGATACAACTGTTCCGCTGCTCACCAGGTTGATATGGGCGAGGAAAGTTTCCAGTCCCTCAAAATCATAGAAATTCTGTTTAAGCAAATATTTCTGGTAGTTCACCGGCAGGTAAATGCCCCATTTGGAATAAGAGATAAGGTCCTGGTTGTCCCTCAACGCGGCATCCAGGAAATCGTCAGCGCACGGTATATTGGCCAGTGTAAGCGCCAGCATTTGCCGGACCCCTGCGATATCCGCCCGGAAAGCGAAACTGCTGCTTTCTTCGTCGTAGATAATTTCGCCCCCGCTTTTGACACGGTTCAGGATAAAATGAAGGCTTTTATTGATCCGGGTTCCCTGGAAAGTATACAGGATGCTCTCGGATTCCTTTTGCAAGA
The DNA here is from genome assembly GCF_016522075.1 of Mucilaginibacter segetis. Lineage (GTDB taxonomy): Bacteria > Bacteroidota > Bacteroidia > Sphingobacteriales > Sphingobacteriaceae > Mucilaginibacter > Mucilaginibacter segetis. The sequence goes on from NZ_JAEHFW010000002.1 coordinate 498,565, forward strand.
CAGGCCGGTCGAAGGCCAGGTCTTCCAGTTGGTACTGGGAGAATTGCCCGCGGGTAACAGCCAAGACCTCTGCCGCGGCAGAATCGAGTTCCGGCCATTGCGTTTCCGTCACCAGCAGTTCGAGCATGCGCTCGCGGATCCGGGGGTGAATTTCCATGCCGGATCCGAAGAATTTTGGTTTCTTGCCGTCCTTAGCCGGTATGACAGCGATCTTCTTAATCTTATCGTCAATATCCACGACCTTCCATATCCTGGCCGCAAGCAGGATATTTTCATCAATATTTATGATCGATAGCAACGGGATCTCGCCGATAGTCTTATCGCCGTGAACTACTTTATAATTGGGGTCTGTTTTAAAAACGCTGTAAAAGTCTCGGGAATTGACGATCCTTTCGCCTTCCAGCCCGATGATCAGGTCATTGCCCACTAGTTCCAGGAAATCCTTTTTGAGCAGTTCCCGAGAAATGGCCACCAGGGCGGTCTCGTCGATTAGCTTAAAGGCATGGTTATGGAGCATCCTTTCTTTGAGTACATCAAAGGTGCAGCCCGATAACTGTTTTACCGTGGAAAGCAGCTGGTGCAGAAAAATATCATAGGCATAGGCGCTGGCATAGACCGGCTCGATAAAACCATCCTGGTAAAGCGAATAACAGGCAAGTGACTGCACCAGGCTCCAGTTGCCAGTTGCGTAAAACAGAAGCGAGCTTGTCATGCCGTCCTTCCTGCCGCTGCGGCCCACGCGCTGGATCAGCGAAGCGATAGAACTGGTGGCATCTACCTGGACCACTTTATCCACCGAGCCGATATCGATTCCGAGTTCCAGGGTCGAGGTACAGGCAATCGCAAATGGATAGCGGCGGTTGGTCTTGACAAATTGTTCGATGTATTCCCGCAGTTCCCGGTCTACGGAAGAATGATGGGAGAAATAATACGGGTGCCCCCCGACGCGGTCGGATATCTTTTTCAGCTTGACCGCGATCTCCTCGGCGCGCCCGCGGCTATTCGGGAAGATCAGCACCTTGTGGTCCTGCACGTTGAGGTAAAGGTCTTTTAAAAGGTTGAGCGGCAGGTCAGCGCCCTCGCCTTCGTAGTATTTAAAGTGGGCTTCCATCTCCTTGGCCGATTTATCCCTGAGGACAACCGTTTCTTCTGGTTCGCCCGTCATGGCTTTCACTGCCTGGAAATCACCGATGGTAGCCGACAAACCGATCACCTGGAAACGGCCCTTGCACTCCAGTTGCAGGCGGTACAAAAGGGATTGCAATTGCACGCCGCGATTCGTACCTATAAACGAATGGATCTCGTCAATAATGACATAGGAAAGGCTGCCGAATAAGTGACGGATATTTTGCGGCTTATTCGCGAACATAGCTTCCAGCGACTCGGGGGTGATCAGCAGAACCCCGGAAGGGCTTTTGATCAGTTTTTCCTTTTTTGTCTTGTTGGCTTCCCCGTGCCACTTGGTCACGGTCACGTCGAGGTATTCGCAAAGCTGTTCGACCCGGTTAAACTGATCGTTGATCAGGGCGATCAAGGGCGAAATATAAACAACCTTTACACCAACCGTATTAAAATCAACGCTGGATAACACCGGTAAAAAGGCCGCTTCTGTTTTTCCGGATGCCGTGCGGGAGGCCAAGATATAATGTTTGGCAGAACCCATCATATGCTTGATCGCAGCATATTGGATGGGGCGCAGGGATTCCCAGCGTTGGTCCCGGATAAATTTCCGAATGGGTTCGGCGAGCAGTTCAAACATCTTATAATTCCTCGATATCTTCCAGCAGGAGGTCATTCGGCCGTTCATCATGGACCACCAGGTTGCCGAATAATTGTTTTTTGTCCAGGGAAGGATTTTGGCGTAGCAGGCTCAGGATGCTCAAAAAATCCCGGATGACCTCGCGTGGTGTCAAAAACTCGCTCGCGCCGGGTTTATTAAATAATTCTTCCATAAAGAACAGGATATCCTCGTCGGTTACGGTCATGCTAACGCTATAGTTGAATTCAAAGATATCCTTCAGCGTTTTAAGCAATACGAATATTTGGTTATGATCGAGCGGTAGTAGGCGGATAACAGGCTGCGCGAAGTCACGAATCTCCCTGGTCTCAAAACGGTTGGTCTCCAGGCGGGATTTTAGCGCCTGGTAGCTGAACAACCCCCGGCGTTCGTTCTCCAGGAAGTCAAGTGTACCGGCGATGTTCAGAAAGAGGTTGCTGACCTTGCCCTGGAAGCAGTCGTTATAGATCGTCAGGATCTTTTCATAGTTCTTTTCCCGCATGGCCGCCGTGCCGATCTTGTACAGATTAACGGCCTCATCAAGGTTGATCATAAAGCCATTATAGCCCATGCTGACAAATAGCTTGCACCAGTTTTTCAGCATATCATAATAATTCAGATCATTGATATATTCCCTGACGCCGAGGTCCTGCCGCGCTTCGATCTTGGTATGGTATTCTCCTTTAAGCCATTTCAGCGCGTTACGTTTCAATTGATCGTCCCCGCCAATAAAGCCTTGATAATACTTCATGATGACTAGCGCGAAGTCAAAGCCGCCTACCTCGGTAATGCCGTTAACGGTGGCCAGGATATTCGCCTCGATCTTGGGCAAATGAACGGCATCACGGATCGCGGTCATCGGTATTTGATGTTCCTGGCATGTTTTTAATAGCATTTGTTCGATCCATTTTTCCAGCAGCACCGGTAAAGCGCCGCCTTCCGGCATGGTTTGAATGGCGATATTATCCATGATGGCGGCATATAGGGCCCGCCCTTTGCCGTCATTCGAGTACAGACGATTGTCAGGCGTGAAATCCGCCTGGGCGACCACAAATTTCTGTTTGAGCGCTACCGTATTAAGCAGGTGCAGGATGAAAGATTTACCGGAGCCGTATTCCCCTATCCAAAACTTCACCATGCTGTGGCCGTTTTTGACATCATTCAAAGCCTGTAAAAAAGCTTCCACTTCGGTAGAGCGCCCGACGGTGATATGTTGCACGCCGATCTTCGGGACGACGCCGCCCACGAGGGAATTAATAATGGCAGTGGCTTCTTTTGGCTTTAGTCCGGGTATCATAATTGTTTTATTTGTTGAAAATATGCAGGGTTGATGGTATAGTTTTCTTCGTCCGTTTCGATCAACAGGTCGTCCAGGATATCATAAAAGCCCTCGTTGAGGCCGTTGATCAGGGTGTTTTTAAACAAGCCTTCGTTTCTGCAGAAATCGTCGACTTCGTCCGCGGATAATTGGAAGCTGCTCATTTCGAAAAGCTCCAGCAGGACGGCTGCCACAGGGCTGATTACCACCTGGAACAAAGGGTTTCCGGGTGCGGCCGGCGCAGGCGGGCGCATAGCTATTACCGATGTGCCGTCAATAGCCGGTACTGCAATTGCAGCAGGGCGCTCCGGTTCGGCCGAGACAGTGCCCGGTTCCTCTTCCTCGGCCAGGTATTCGTTCAGGATCATGACTGTACCGGTAAATTGCTTTTCCGCTTCGGCAACCGCATCGCGGTTGATGGTAATGGATTTGCGCACCGGGGTATAAAATCGGGCTATTTTGTCGGCGATCCCCTCGAAATCCTTGGTACGGATATATTCGTTTAGCAAGGCATCAAATCGCTGCACTTCCGCGGGGCCGGCGAAAAGCTGTTTTTCCATAGCCTTACCCATGGGTTTGTAAACCTTGGTTTGCAGCATACATTGCCGGAAATATTCCGCGAAGTAGCGCAGTGATGTTCCCTTGTCGACCGCCGCATAGAATTTTGAAACTTCTAGATATAAACCTTCAAGGGAAGGGTTTTTCGCGTTCAGGCGGATCAGTTCAGTAAGTTCCTGTTCAAAAGCAGCGCTGCCGGATGCCCGGTAATAAGCGATGTCCAGTTGAAAAAGTTCCCGCCAGCGATTGGTGTTTTGAATATTCAATTCAATTTCGGTCGGTTCGTCCGGCTGGGCGATCGTCTCAAGGTTTTTAGCGATCAACATGGTGACGGGATTCAATAACTTCTCGGTCACCGCTGCCATCAGTTCTGCATTGGCATAGGTGTCCAGGGTTACCTTGCGCTTATGATGGTAACGGTCTCTTACCGCCTGTTCGCAATGTTTGTAGACCAGTTCAAAAAGCATATTACTGCCGGTTTGCATGGTCGACTTATAGTTTGGGCTGTTCAGGTGATATCTGAACAGCTTCCTGGCTAGCAGATCGCATAAAATGACCATTTCGGCATTCAGCGAGGTTCCCTGCTGCCCGCAGTAGACCTCCAGGGAAGTCGTCACTTTAATATATAGCTTCAGGATCTCCATGCAGCAAAATTCGACCCCCGAGAATTTATTGGTGTTCAGCCAAATGTAGTTGAGGAATTTCTCCTCGTTCTTATTGAGCTTTAAAGCTTCGCGGTATTTCTTTCGCCAGTCATAATATTCATCATAGCCGTGTCCCCAGCTCTGGGTGCGCATGAGCCCAGCATAGTCTTCCTTAGCGGTCATGATGTTCCGGATAAAGGACCTGGAGTAATTCAGTGTTTTAGGGCACATTGAGGCCAGGTCGTTCAGTTGCCGCTCCAGCAAGGATAGCTGCTGGTGTTTCTCGAACGCGTTCAGCAGGTCATAGTAAAGGATAAAGGCGTAGTTGGTTTGGTCTTGAATGTCCCAAAGTTCCTGGCGCAGGAACGCTTCCTTGAACAGGTTATAAAATTCCTTTTGCTGTTTATTGGCATTGGATAGCTCCCTGGCGGAATAAATATAGGTCATGGGCCAGTTGGGAATCCCGCTATGGTATTTCTTTAGGGTGACGGTCTGCTCATAATCGATCTGGTGAACCCTGGTGTCAATATCAATGATACTTTCATCCGGGATCGCGGGCGTATAAGGAGGTGTGTTATAAATGGGTGTTCTTTCAATGGTCACGATAGCTTTTGGTCTTTGCACCGGCGGGTCACGCCGGTAAGGTTCATTGATGGTAGCGGTCTTTAAGAACGGATTGTTTTTGACAGGTTTTTGATTGCCGCCCTTGGGTTTCGGGCGGGTAGCATAAATGATCCAGAAAAACAATATGATTATAATCGCTATGAACATGACAAGGTTAAAAATATCTAATATAAAGCATATTTTTGAGTGTGCGCAAATCTATTTCTTAACGGCGCTGTTCTCCGCTATTAAACATTTAGGAATAGTCAGGTTGATAGATATTATTGACAGGGAATTTATTAAATAGCGGTCGATATTAAGCAAATAATAAGTGTACCTTTATTTTCAGCCATAATCCTTAGTCAACCAATGCCAATTAGAATCTTAGCTACTGCCGACCTGCACCTGGGTAAGGCATCCGCCGATGTCAGCGGTCATTTTGCCGCAACAAAGCATACTTGGGAAACCGTAGTTAACTGGGCTATCGCCCATGCTGTGGACGTTGTTGCCCTTTGTGGCGATATCGTTGACCGTGACAACCGTTACTTCGAGGCTGTAGGCCCCCTCCAGGACGGTCTGGAGAAACTCGGGAAACACGGAATAGAGGTTTTCATGGTCTCCGGCAACCATGACCACGATGTGTTACCCGGCATCCTCCGCAGCAGACAGTTGGACAACGTTCATTTGCTGGGTGCTAATGGCACCTGGGAATTATATTCATATACTAAGGCGGGAGAAACGATCCAGTTCGCGGGCTGGTCGTTCCCCCGCCTGATCGTCCAAGAAAGTGCGATGACGGGCTGGCAGCTTCCCGGCCACGATCCGAATTACCCGGTCATCGGCTTGCTGCATGGCGATATAGACAAACCGGATAGCCATTACAATCCATTCCGCCTTGTTGAATTGATAAAACAGGAAGTGGATCTTTGGATACTTGGTCACATCCACAAACCGGATCAATTGCGTACCCATTCGCCGCAAGTATGCTATACAGGTTCACCCCATGCCTTAAGCGCCAAAGAGCCGGGACCGCACGGCCCGGTATTGTTCACGGTTGCAGCAGACAAACCGGTAATTACGGAACGTATATTATTATCCCCTGTACGTTATGAACGCCTCGCGGTCAATGTTTCAGGCTGCGGGGATATGATGGAGCTCCGGGATCTGGTCATGACCAGCCTGCGGGCCGATGTGGAAGCTAAGCTGGCACAATTAGAACAGGTATTGGCCATCGTTTACCAGGTTTCGCTGACCGGCAGGCATGCGCGGATTAAACAAGTAGAACAATGGGCGGCCAATATTACTGACCTGAACCTTCGTTTAGAAACCGGAACCAACCTTTCTGTACGGAAGCTAACCTGTAACTTGGCCGCCGAGATCGGTGATTTGAACGAATTAGCATTGCAAAGCTCCATGATCGGTCAGCTAGCACAAACGATTTTAGCCATCCAAAATAAAACGACCACGCCTTTTTTAGACGCGCTGATGCAGGATTGGTTCAAAAAAGCCCGGCTGCTTACGGATAGCGGGACCTACGAACCGCTAGGCAGGCATAAAAAAACAGATGAGCTCTCGGATGCCGTCGCCAGGGAATATATCCTAACTGAATGTAACCGCCTATTGGGCGAATTAACAGACCAGGTAAAGATCGCGTAATATGGGAAAGAAACCACTGATCATCAGGGAGATCAACATGCGCAAAGTGCCGGGATTTCCTTCCGGCATCATAGCGATCAAGGGGCTGGCCAGGAATATCAACCTGGTAGCCGGCCCGAACGCGTCGGGTAAAAGCACAACCGCTAAGGCGATCCGCCAGGTCTTATGGCCCCAGGATTTCAAAAAGCAGGACATCGAATGCCGGCTTGAGCTGGAGGGCCAGCTCTGGGATATCCGCTTAGACCATGGGGACTACCATAGCCAACGGGGCGGAATCGATGATAAATTACCACATTTGCCAGCAGTTGAGGAATCCAAACGCTATTCCCTGGCGCTTCACGAGTTGGTCAAAGATGATGATACCGATCTGGCCATACAGGTAGGCCGGGAGATGTCAGGTGGTTTCAATCTTCCGCAGGCGGAGCAGAACCTGGGGTTTGATGCTAAGTTTAAACCAAGAACCATTTCAGAACGTAAAGCCTATGGTGAAGCCGAGGAAAAGGTAAGAAAGATAGAAGCCGGACAGGTGCAACTCAAGGACCGTGAACAAAAGTTGGAAAACCTGCAGGCCGAGAAGGCGAAGGCCTTACAGGCTAGGACATGGGAGAAATTATTTACGGCCGCCTCGGCTTGCACGGAGGCCAGAGCGGCATTCGGCGAACTGAGTGACCGGCTCAAATTATACCCGGAACAGCTCGCCATGATGCGCGGAAACGAAGCAGACGAGTTGGACGGCCTGGAAAAGGACATCAATAGTTACACTAAAAAAGTCGAACAGGCGCAGGAGGATGCTGAAAAAAAGAAAACACAACTGCGGTCCTTAGACCTGCCGGACGTTGGGATCGATAAGCAATTACTCGATGAGCTGGACACCAGGGTAATTGCAGTGTTGGATATTGAAAAGGAATTAAACCGCTTAGCAGTGGAGACCAGCACCGCGGAACAGGCGCTAGTTCATGCCCTTAGATCGATATCCAAAGAATTGGAACACAAGGGCGAGATCGATATCCAGCTAAGTGATGTTGCAGTATTGGAAAAATTCCTTTCGGATGCTCACCGGGTTATGAGCGAAAAACAGGTTTTGGAAAGCAACCTCGCTGCCGCAAGGGAACGGGCGAAATCCGTGTCAGTCAGCAACGATCAACTGAATGAAGGTATCCGCTTATTGATCCTTTGGTTTAAAGAGCCGGAGGGCACGGCACAAAATAAGGCACCGTGGCTTTGGGCATTGGTAGCTGCGGGAATATTGACTGCGCTGGCCGTTTATTTCCTTGGCTGGCTAGGACTGGTCGGAGGGATCATCCTTGTGGTATTGGGCGTGCTGGGCGGACGCACTGAAACTGGAAACCAGGCAGACATCCGGAGAAAAGACTATCAGCGCACTGGCTTGGCCCAACCGAAAAATTGGGACAATGAAGAAGTCCTGCGCGTACTTAATGAATTGACCGGCCAGTTACAAGCCGGGAAAAACGCAGAAATGGCACAGCAGGAAATAGCCATTTATGAGGCTGACCTGGAAAAAGTCACCGCTAGGGAATTGGTGGTCAATGAACAGCGCGACAGCTGGCTTGAAAAATTAGCTTTCGTGCCCGAATTACCAAAGGCAGATTTAAAAAACTACGGCGGGCTTTATTGGTGTCTGTTGGCATTAAGGGATTATCAGTTGGCCTACAGTGAGCTGGCTGCTGCTCAATCAGCTTCAACAACGTTGCAGAAACAGCAAGGCGAACAATTTTTAGCTATAAATAGCCTGTTGGATGGCTTACATGCCCCTGTTCACAGCGGGCCTGCTGCAAGGGCCTCGCATAAGAAATTGGTTGAAGACGAAACGGCACGCCAGCGGCTGGCCGAGGCCATCGGGGAAATAGCCGGGCACATAGGCGAATGGCAGGCAGAGAAAAACAGGGCAGCGGCAAAGCTGGCGGCGCTGTTTCAAAGGCTTGAAATACCGGAAGGAAATAATGAGGAGTTATATGACCTGCTCGAGCAGTTGGAGAGCTACCAGGTCGCCGCCAAAAAATGCGAGGAAAAACAGTTCGAGCTGAAGGATAGGACCGCCCAGCTGGAAAGCCATGAGTGGTATGAAAAGATCAGGGAAGAAATAGATGGGCTGACAGTGGAAAACGCCAGGTTGAAAGAACAGCAACATAAAACGGAAGCCGACAAATTAGACCATCTGAATGAGCAGATTACTGGAATCGTCACGCTTATTGCGGAAGCCATGAAGGGCCATGTGTTGGAGGACGCGCTTGCAGACAGGGAATCCGCGTTGGAAAACCTGGAAAATGCTTACGAGAAAAATCTTGCCGCGTTGACCGGCAGCCTTATCGGCAGCAAATTGAAGGAAACCAGCAGGGCGAGTAGGAATTCGGATGTCTTTGACCGCGCAAACCGCCTATTTAACAGGATCACTAATGGGCGGTATGAATTGTTGATCGATGATACCAATGCTGCGGCCTTTAAAGCACTCGATACAGCTAGTAACCAAGGCCAGGACCTTTCAATACTCTCGACAGGTACCAGGATTCAGTTGCTGTTGTCGGTCCGACTGGCTTTTATTGAAAGCCAGGAAAAGGATATTAAATTGCCGGTAATGGCTGACGAGATATTGGCCAATAGCGATGACCAGCGTGCGCAGCAAATTATCGAAGCCTTGGTAGAGATATCTAAAGAGGGGCGGCAGGTCTTTTATTTCACATCACAAGCGGACGAGATCGCTAAATGGCAGGCTTACCGCGATGTTGATCCCGGGCTGGAAATTGCGATGGTTACTCTTGGCGGTACAAGTAATAATTATTTTGATCATATGCTCAATGTGCAGCCGGCCTTAGCGTTGAAGGCATTTAACAGCTACCCGGAACCAGGCACCATGTCCCGGCTGGACTATGGCAATGCGCTCAAGTTTCCTGTGTTCAGGCTATTGACCGACCGGGTCGAGCAATTGCATTTATGGTACCTTATGGAAGACCTACAGTTGTTATATAATTGTTTGCAAAACCGCATCACCACTTACGGCCAATTGGACAGCTTCCAAAAACATGGGGGCACCATCCGCGGCCTTTCCGCCGAAACCTGGCAAAGCCTGAAAGAAACGGCGCGCTTACTGAATTTCTACCAAGAGCTTTACGCACAGGGCCGCCCTAAGCCCATCGATAGGCAGGTTTTGGCCGATTCAGGGGCAGTTTCGGGAAACTTTATTGACGCTGCGGCCGCCAAATTGAAAGAACTAGGTAACGACCCGGAAAAGTTGGTGTCCGCCCTTCGATCAGGTGCGGTGTCGCGTTTCAGCAAGTCCAAAGCGGATGAGCTTGAACAATACCTGTTAAACACTGGTTACCTCGATGATCGGCCACAAATTTCTGATGAAGATATTTTGATTCGCTTGCAGGCGTTCCTGTCTAACTATACCACTAGCCAGGTAGAAGCTGAGGCATTCTTAAAGCAGTTCTGAAGAAATAGTTATCGGGATTAGATTGTTTTAGATGATTTCAAAGGCATAGCGCTAAACTTATATGATCGAACGGATAGTACGTGATATTACACTGCCGCTTTACGAAGCGCCAAAGGATATATTAGAGAAACTGAATTATTTTCGGGAACTAAGTGCAGCAGGTTTGCATAATTTGACGGAAGCAGAAATTGCGCATATTCAGAAGGAATTTAATACATTTTTTAATGTCAACCTGGCAATCGTCACAGATGCTTATCCGACCAAATTATTCCGACTCACCAACAATAAAAATCTTTGTGGCGGTAAAAAGCAAAAATTACAGCAGGTTTCGGACCTTCTAGGACCGCCGGAAGGTTTATCTGGTATTGGGAGATGTAATTTGGCTGGGGAAAGTGTATTTTATTCTGCGCTTGATTTTCGTACCGTCATATGGGAAATGCAGCCCGAGGCTGGTGATTACATCACGGTCAGTGAATGGAAAATAAAGGAAGGACAAAAATTGATGCTCCACTCTATATTTCATCCCAAAGAGACGAGATCTAATAAAGAAAGCCTGAAAGCTTACACTGAGTATATAGAGATCCAAAAGAAATTTGATCCGCAGCTCGTGGGGGTTTTTGATGAGATATTAAAATTTATCTGCGAAGAATTTATGAAACCAGTTCAAGTCGATCAAAAGATAAATTATCTATTTTCGGCGATTATTTCATCCCGATTCCTCCAGGACCTCCCAGATGAAAATGGGTTTCGTATTGATGCGATCAGTTACCCAAGCATTAAGCGAGATTATGGCGTCACCAATGTAGCTATTAACAATTCAGTTGTATTAGAGAAACTGGATCTGGAAGCAATCACAGTTTACACGGTCGGGGATACCAATTACGATGAAAAGAATAAGGATAGTGAAGACCTGATAAAGGTTTCAGCATTACAAGTTAGAGTTTCGGAGTTTGATTTCGAAAAAAACAAGATCGTCTATAATGCAGCGGAAGAACTAAGGATGATGATGGAACTTGTCGATGAAGAATCGAACAACAACAACAAAAGTTTATAAATAGTCATACATATACGACCGATGGTTTAACTAACAGATTATTCATGAACCATAAAGCGTTCACCTTTGAAATTGACTTTGAGGGCCAATAACTCAATCGGGAAAGTTATGAAAACCAGATTTTGGCCAAGGGATCGGTATAAGATAAAATGATCCTGTAGGAAGATGAAAAATTCGCCGATACTCAATGTTTGCAATGACTCGAAAAGGTGGTCAATGACAAGGACACCTCTTAAATTTTTGGTATTGAAAATATCTACTGTAAGATTAGTGAGTATTACGAGGCTAATAATCATCTTGATAAAGCGATTGAATTTTGGGAAAAGGCGGTCGTCCTTAATCCTAAAGTCGGTATCTCGCGTAAGCTGGAAAACCTAAAAAAGAAGGCCGTTTATAAAGATAAATGATAACCAATTCGGTTTGAAGGGCATTATTTTATCAGTATTTCCTGCTCTAAGCCTTTTTTATATTGATGTATAAAACTAATCAATTCATGAATTTTTGGCTCCGTAACGAGCTTCAGGTCAAAATTGATCTTCTGACCGTCGTATAATTTTCGGTTTCCCCATGTCTTGATCGACAATTCAATATGATCAGGTACGAAGAATGTTGATCGTGATCCCAAATGACGCTTATATTCATTTAGATAAATACCAATTCCAGCAAAGTCAAAATCACCGTAGTGCAAATAAGGGTTTTCAATAGCTTGCAGCCATTTTATCAGGTCTTTACTTTGATTTAGGGGATACCGGCAAACAAATAATGGACGGATATTTTCAAATAAATGCCTTTGCTTAGCTATTTGGCTAAAATTTTCAGAATTTTCAACACCCACTATGGTTAAGCCGGGATGTGGCACAAAATGCTTGGTATCATGTATAAATTGAAATGTTCCGGCAGGGGGATTAATTTTGATGTTTTCTCCGTTCAGTGTTGCTCCGACAGGTTCATAACAATTTACAAGAAACCCTGTAAAAGTCCTTACTTTTTTTGCTTTTGAATTAGTAGCAGCCTGAATTAAATCTGCCCTTGTGATAATGTCCTGGCTTAATGTGTTGACATAATGCTCCAGGTTTGTTATTGAAAAACGATTTGATAAAAATGCGTTCAGCGATTCGACCTTCGGAACATAAAGCAGACTTCTTGTACGGCCAGACCTTATGTCAGCAAGGATACCTTCCATCAATAATTCAGCTGCCAGCGAGCCTTTAAATTTGCTTGCAGGTATTTTTTCACCTTTAGACAATTGTAAAAATATATTGGCTAATGATTTGCTTAAAACCATGTTTTAATTGTTAGTGATTAGCTTTTTCACAGTAGTCACATTTTTATTGTTTTTAGCCAATAAATAGGTATGCCTGTAATCGACAGCATTATACGATGTTGGCGAACTGTTAATTAACAAAATATTTCGGTCATTGGCGAATTTCAATATGCCCTTCACATTGTTCGGATGAAGTTTACCAATTTCATCCATCATGCAATGCAGGCGAAAATCTTTAAATCTTTTTGATGCACTTTCTTTGAAAACATTTAAAAGCATAATGTTGATCATTGCCTTGACCAATATATCTGTCCCCTCAGATCCAACGTTTGTCAGCTTTTCAACCCACCCGCTATCATTGTCATTTTCTACGACTTTAAATTGCAATTCAAACGTATCGGACAAATTGATCTCCTTTAGTTTGGATGAGGCAATCTCACTTGCGAAGTTCTTGAGGTACCCTACTGCTTTTTTATTGATTTGTTCTGTTTCGTTTCCGCTGAAAAGGTTTGACTTACCTAAAGACAGCGCGTGTTCATCATTGAACTTTCTGATTTCGCTCAAGAGCATCACAATTTTATTTGCACTTGGCGATAAACGCAGATTAATGCTTTTAATGACTCCGGCAAAATTGCGCTCCTCAAAATCCTTATTGATGTCCGAAATAACTTTTTGTATCGTTGCCTCCTTTGAAACAAGATCCGTGGTTTCTTTGCCAATCTGGAAGATTAAACTGGCAAAACGTTCATTAGTCCGTTTTTCAAATTCCGATATTTTGTCTTCCTCCAGAAACTCCTTTAAATTTTCGGCAAAAAGGAAAAAGTCGTTGGTCTCAATAAGATTGGTTTTAAACCCAAAGATATTTGCCAACGAAAAATGGCTCAAAAATTTTTGTATGGATGTGCGCAAGTCGTCAAGTTTGTCCCTTACTGAAAAGCTCTTGTCATTAATTTCATCGATCAAATCCTTAAGCCGCCTTGTGGTTCTAACGGATTCAGATACAATAAGAGCAGCAGGATCAAGTTTTGAAAAAACTTCCGTTTGGCTGAAATGGTCAAATGCAAGGATATCTTCGTCAATTTTTCTTTGAGAAGCATCCAGGTCTGCGATGATATGGTTCAATTTGATCACCAACTCCTGAAGCTTGCCTTTAGCGATTTCGTGACGTTGCCTTTCTGTGGCCAACTGGTTCTCATAAATCTTTTTATCTGACTTAAATTTGTCAATCAGGTCAAACAACTCACGTTTATCCTTGCCATATTCAGAAACCGTTTGCCTGTTATTTTCGATAAACTGCAGCTCCTCAACTATCGCGACAAATTCTGTGTCAATTGCGTTGAGCCGCATGGTGTCTGCGCCGGCATGTTCCAGGGCTTTACTGGCCTGCAGATGAAGGTCATTAATGCGGGTTTGCACCTGTATATCTTCGGATTTAATGTCTTCAGATAGCTTATTCAAAGTCTCTTGCAAGCTGGTATTCTCTTTGGAAATTTTGTTATCCCGCTCTTTCTTTTTTACTTCCACCTGGTTCCTAACCTGATTTGTTAAAACCCTTAGCTGCTCATCGGCCGCTTGCTTCTCTTCTTTTGCAACCTCAATTTCCAGTTTTATCGATCTTATTGCCGCATTTTTTTCTTCTATGGCTTTACGGTGATTATCATCAAGCTGCACTGTCTTTTGATCCTTTGCGGAAATGGCCTTCTGCGAATCATATTCTTTAAGTGCAATTAAGTCCTTTAACGATTTTATTTGAAACTGGTATTTCTTTTTACACCTATCCTGTTCCTTTACCCTATCTTCTCCTAAAGTTCTAACCGTTGCTTCCGATTTCTTTATCTGGTCCTCATGCTTCCGTACTTCCTTTTCATAATCAGCGATTGTTTTAACAGAGGTGCTTATTTCTTTCAGGTCAATTTCGAGACCATAGAAATTAGTCGATCCGCCCGTTGTATTTTGCGGAGATAAACCAGTATGGAATAACACCTGTTCCTGGTTAATCACCTTTCCTATAGTTTTTTCCCACCCAGGCTTATTTTCATTGAGCCAATCAAAAAGCGAATTTTTTCGGTTATTAATCAGTGTGTTTATTTGCTCAATGCTTTTTTTAGCACTTAAAATCGTTTCCTCAAGTCGTGCGCAGGTATGATTATATTCGTTGTCAAACTTTGCAAGATCAAAATCCCATTGCTTTTGTATCGATTCTAATTGTTTTTTAGATCCTGCTATTTCGATGCCGGCAGCGTGTATCACCCGGTTAGCTTCGCTTATACTATTTTTACACTCTTCTATTTCCCTTTCATACCAGCGTTCTAATTCAACTTCACGTTTCCTGATTTCCAACTTATGGAGATTTGATGTCTTGATTGAAATAAGCTCCTGCGCGTTTGCTTTCGTTTCTGTGTTTTCCTTTTCAATCTCCGCGATCAATTCGTCACACTGGAGACCAATCACTTCTTTACTTTTATAAAAAACTTCCCTGCTGTTATTTTTTTCAGCATTTTTTAAATTAATAAAGTCGTTCAAATGATTTTTATTTTGACCAATTAAGGCATCAAACTTGGCCGTTATCTCTGTAAAACGGGCGGTTAGCAGCGCCTGCTCTTTTTGTAATTTCTCTTTCCTGCTTTCCCATTCTGATCGCTTACTGACCCGTTCTATTAGTTGATGGATATTTATACGTTCATATCCTTCGGATTTTTGCTTTGCCTCATTCAATTTTCCAGTCAGTAGGGTAATTTCTTTTACGATTTTTTCCTTTTTGTCTTCAAACCGCTGATTTGCTTCTGACACCTTTTTATTGGCTGCGCTTAACTTTTCATTTTCGTTTTCAAGTTGCTTTATTATTCCTGGCAATGCCTTTTCGAAGAAAGCGTGGTTGGTGATCAGTTGTGTTGCAACAATTGACTTTTCTTTTTCCAAAAAGCAAATTTCCGTGTACGATTTGGAGATAGCATCTGCGATCAGCCGAACTACGACTTCGCCAGAGCGATTCTTATTGCTCCATTTGCTTATATCATCCAGTTGGACTTCAAAGTCTTTAAGGTGAAGTTCATATTGGTCCAGGTCAATTTTTACGTCCTCCTCATTCAGGGACATGATGATTGTCTGTTTAATAAATTCTGCTTCCAGCTTTGAATTCAAAAATACATTCTGGATAGTTCTGGGCAGGTTTTGATACTGCCTGCTTTCAATCAAAGCATACTTACGAAATTCCGCATTAAGGCCTTTGTTATTGCCGTATAGAATGTCCCGGTATTCTTCATACCGTTCAATTTTCCGTGTGTAGATATTTGTCCCGGAAAAAGTCCCCCTGATTTGCTCCCAGGACATTGCTTTGTTCTCGGGATTGATATAATTTTCTTTCTTGTATGGACCCTCTATAAAACGAAAAGCAACGCGGCCCTGGGACTTAAATGCCAGGACACAAAAGGGGCCGGATTCTCTTGCGACTTCATAAACGATGAAAGAGTTTCCGTAGGGGAAGTAATACTCGTCGAACGTACGCTTGCCTTTTTCAATTCCCAATTTAAGTTTATCGGCATTATAGAAAAATAGTATCGCCCGAAGTGTAGTGCTTTTGCCCACCCCCTGGGTTCCAATAAAATGAACGTTGCCATCTATGCTTATATCGGCATAAGAGATACCCGCACTGTTTATAAAAACGATCTTATTCAGGTATCTCATGCTGTATATCTTCAGGTATGTCTATGTTCAGTATCAACTTTTCTAGGTACGTAAATGAAGCCAGGGTTTTATATTCATGTACGATAATATTTTCTAATTCGATAAAGTTATCCTTCTCCAAAATATCTAACACCTTGTCGATAATTTCCGAATGCTTTTCCTTTCCAGGCGCGTACTTTTTTAGACCTTCTAACTTATTTTTCAAATCTGCGTCAACGCTTAACCTTACCAACAAGTCAGAAGGCTTGAATCGAAACCCTGACCCGAAACTATTTTCAAACGTTTTTAGAAAATCAACAATATCAATCCATTTCATGGCAATTTCCAGTTTACGTTCCATTTCCGCGCGGCTTTCGGACCGCGCAAAGTAGTAGTATTCATCACCTTCTTCCAGGATCAGGTTAATACCCATGAAATAATCACAATAAGAATCATAATCCTGGCTGATTGCCGAGTAAAGTTTGCGCACGGATTCTCTACTGCTGTTGGAACAAATAAATTGGCCCTTATTCAGTATTTCAAAAACCTCTGCTGACTGTTTGGGTATTTCCTGCATGTTATAACGGATAAATCAATAAATATTCTGTGTTCTGCCGGGTTTGATAGTCCCCGGTCAACCTGAACTGCAGGTCATATTGCGAAATAAGCTGGCAATAAATGGTAAGGCATTCCTCAAAGGATACCGGTTTGCCAAAATCGTAGGTCTGTAGAAAATCGAACAGGTTGTTACTTCCGGCAAGGAAACTATTTTTAACCGCCTCAAGATTTATTTGTTCCACCTCTTCAATATCAAGTTGCAAATAGTCTGATAAATTATTATCAGAAAGCTGAATGACAGAACGGTTGCCGGTCTTGTTTCTGCTCACAACTTTTTTAATGGCATCGAGTGCTTCATCATCGCTTTGCAACTGGTCTAAAGAAAGCTTCAGGGAGTAGGCTGGATTAGGCTCATAAACCAGTGCATGGTCTGTCAACAAAAGTTTGACGATGTTCGTCTTGCTTTTTAATTCGAATTGGTCTTTTAAATATTTTAATTGTCTGATTTTTTCCAGCAATCCGCTTTGATATTTTAAGCGGTTCAAAAACTCTATAATTTGCTTTTGTATGTCAATTAAATTATGGCGGCAAAAATTAAGCTGCCCCCGCAACGCATTAATGATCCTTTGCAATTCTTCATCTGAAGCGGTTTTGAAAAAAGTTTGCTCCTCATCACCAGCCACCAGGTTATCAGTTAATGTAACGAGGGTTGCAATGTCATTTCGCTTAATGTCAAGGTGCTCCAGTTTGGCCTTCTTTATTTTATAATTCGGTTCATTCTTAAAAGTATTGTCGATATTACGTTTCAGGTCAACGACATTTCTTATGGCAATGATCCCTGTTTTTCTTAAGGCACTTTTAACCTGCCTTAGATAATTATACTTCCGGCTTTCACTATTTTCCTTCAGGTAATAAATGATGTTTTGCTTTATCGTTTGAAGATTCTCCGTGATGTAGGAAACATTTATTTCTTCATTTACTTCTAATATCTGTTCAAAAAACTGAAGGAACTGATCATCAAGCTCCAAATAAGCTCCATTTTCTCTAAGCACCGCGAATTCAAGCAATAGCCGAAGTTTATCCTCATTGTAATCCAACACTTCTAAGGCATCGTCATATTTATAGGACAAGACTTTGCGCTTCTCAAATATTTCCGTGATGAGCTTTTGTTCCCGGCTTAGCACCAATAGTAATTCACGTATAGATGAAAATGTCTTCAAATTGCTATTTCCTTATATTACAATTGATTACTTTATAGAGGTTTTAAAAGAAGGCTAATTTATTTAGTTTTCGGTTCCTTTTATAATATTTTATCTGTTAGTGTTAAGTCTTTTTCATTTTAGCGTAAACTACTTATCCGAGTAAGGAAAATAAATTTATGAAAATAGTTGTTTACAAAAAACAGTTTTTGTATATTTGTCTACACCGAAACAGAAAGAAAACCAATGGAACAAACATTTGCCACCAACCTCACGCGCGCAAGACTGCTAAGAGGTCTATCAATGGAAGAACTGGCATCTATGGCAAATTGCTCTAAGCAGGCGATCAGTCACTACGAAAGTGGATTGAGGAGGCCCGACAGCAGTATGCAATTATCCATAGCCGATGCCTTAGAAAAAGACATTGACTATTTTTACAATGATGCGAACGTAGCATTTAACCTGCACAATGTTAATTACAGGGAGGGTATGCTGTTAAGCCCTGCTCAAAGAAGTAAAGTTGAAGAACTTGCCAGCGCCCGATTGAATGATTATCTGGAATTGGAACGTATCGCCAAAGAACTGGTTGCGTTTCAAAATCCGCTGGAAGACATCATTATCAACAATACGTTTGAAGCGGAAAAAGCCGCGAAGCAGCTACGGAAAAAATGGAAACTTGGAGAGGAACCGATCTATAATATTTCCGGCTTTCTGGAGAAAAAAGGAATCAGGATCTTAAAAATTGATTTTGGTTTCCACTACAGCCATGAGGGCTTGTCCGGGTGGGCAGAAGAAAAAAGAGTGCCTGTTATTATTCTTAATGCCAGGCAGCAAGATTTGGCAAGGGTTAGATTTACGATCCTGCATGAACTCGGGCATTTACTGTTAGAAATTCAAGAGAGCCTGGATATGGATGATATTGAACGTATTTGCGATGCTTTTGCTGGTGCTGTATTATTACCTGCTGAAATATTGGAACAGGAGTTTGGCAAAAATAGGACGGCTATCTCCATGCCGGAATTACGACGGATAAAGGAAATCTATGGTATTTCTATTAAAGCGATAATGGTCAGAGCCAGGGTAACAAAATTAATTACTTACGAATCCTATCAAAAATGGCTTACCGCGGATTATCCTGACGCTGCATATGGGCAGTATAATGGTACGGAAGAACCTCAGAAATTCCTGCAAATGCTTTACCGTTGCCTAAGTGAAAAGAAAATAGGATTTGATAAGGCCGCTAAACTTTCAGGCTGGGATGAAGCTGAATTTAGGCAAATTTATAAACAACAAGTAGAGTTTTAAGATGAACAATATCGTTATAACAGAGATTCAACTGGCCGCAACTTTTTACAGGTCAGGGCTACTTAAATATTTTAACAGTGATGAATTAGCATTTCACATTACGGACATCTGTTATAAGCATAAGATATTAGCAATCAATAACGATAAGTTGACGGCGCAAAAGATGGTTGACGCCGGCTTGCTTAAAGTTGTGACCCTGGATGAAAGCCAGATGGGCGAAGTAGACCGGCTTCATCATTTTTACAAACCGCAGTTTATTGTTAAAACAGTAACTGCACTTGTATTAGCGCAGCAAACTGGCTACAAGCTGTTAAGCCAGGATGATCTGCTCAGGGAGACGGCAGCACACGATTTTAAAATCAGGGCTATTAATAAAGGATGGCTTATTGAAATTTTAGTAAACGAAATCAGAATGATGGGAGAAACGATAGATGTAGACTTAGTAAAGCAAATTATATAAAAAAAAGCCACGGCAGAAATTACCATGACTTTGTTAATTCGATTAAGACCAAAGCTTTACAGGCTCTTGACTTAAGGTAAGAATGTTCTTGCACTTCAAACTTACCTTCTTTTTCGCAATTCTGCAAATCCTCTGAGTGTTTTCAACCGAATAAGGCATAAAAATGCCTATTTGAGCGTGTATGGTTGAATTTAAAATTAAAAAAAAGTAAAAAAGCAATTTTCATTTCCTGGTAATACCAGCCTGCGCTACAAAAATGATATGTAGGGCCTTATTCACTTTTTAAATTTTAATAATATTATCATGTCAAATGAAAATAAAGGGGGAGCGCTTACCCCAAAATTAGCGCAAGCTTTGCAATTTTTTATAGAGGGTAAAGAGTTTGAAACCTTCCATCAGTACCTGACGGGGGCTCAGTTAAAAGAACTGGCCAGTATCCCACTGGCAGTTAATTTGTACTTAGCAGTGCAAGCGGGTTATGAGCCTGAATTGATCGGTAATGAAAAAGAAGTTGATCTTGCCCGTAAGGATATAGAGCAATTCTTTGTCAAAGACAAGCTTAAATTTACCATCAATAGCGAACCCTTTACCTGGTACGAACAATATATTTCCGGCAAGCAAATTCGCGTCTTGGGTAAAATTGCAGCGGCGGATGAGATATTTTTGCAAGTTCCGCCGCCTTATCATAATGAACTCATCACTGACGATAGGGAGGTCGATTTGGCGTTGCCGGGCAAAGAGAGTTTTATATCAAAAGCGCAACCGTTCGAGGTTACGCTGATTGTTAATGGGCAACCTAAAAAATGGAAAGAGAAAACCATCTCTTATGACCAGGTGGTGATTTTGGCTAAGCAGGATGACCCCTCCACCGGGGAAAAGGCCTATACTATTACGTACTTTGATGGGCCACCGCAAAACCCTAAAGGGGAATTAGCTAAGAGTCAGATTGTTTTTGTAATTAATGAAATGATATTCAATGCAACAGCAACTGATAAGTCTTAACCCTGATTTGAAGCAACTCAGGGATGAGGGGTATGAAATTGAAATAATTGGTGGATACGTATGTATCCACCACATACCTTATGTAAATAGCAAGAAGGAAGTGAAATATGGTAAACTGATCACGGATATTACCTTAATTACACCAACTCTTGCAGATAAGCCGAAAGACCACACGGCTTTTTTTGTAGGTGAACAGCCTTGCCATCTAACGGGTGAATCGATGTCCGAAATAATTAATCTTGCGATACAGAATAAACCCTTGACAGAAAAAATCATCGGGAACTTTTACCTGTCAAGCAAGCCCAAAAGTGGCAATTACGCTAACTTTTATGATAAGTTCTCGCGTTACATCTCGTTGATCTCCGTAGCGGCCAGGGCCATTGAGCCGACAGCTACAGCGCGTACTTACAAACCGATGAGCGATGATGAGGAGAATAGTGTCTTTCAGTATTATGATACCAACTCAAGCCGGGCAAACATCATGCAGTTAAACGCTAAGTTTAAAACACAAAAGATCGGGATTATAGGCCTCGGTGGCACCGGTTCGTACATTCTGGATTTTATGGCGAAGACCTGTGTGGCAGAGATACATCCGTTTGATGGCGATGACCTAAAGGTGCATAATGCTTTTCGAATGCCGGGCGCGGCATCGGCAGATGATTTGCAGGCCAGAATGAAAAAAGTCGATTATTTCGAAGCTTTATATTCAAAAATGCACAAGGGAATTAAGCCGCACGCCGTTTACATTACGGAGGAGAATAAACACCTGCTCATAGGCTTGTCGTTTGTATTCATTTGCGTTGACAAAAATAGTGTGAGAAATGCGATCATTCAAATCCTGCTGGCGATGAATATTCCGTTTATTGATGTGGGCATGGGTGTAAGGGTGATCGGTGATAAATTGACAGGTATGACAAGGACGACTGTAGGAACACCTGAAAAAAATGAACATTTAGCCAACAGAATCTCAACCGAAGATACGGACGATAACGATTACACGACCAATGTGCAAATTGCAGAATTAAACGCATTTAATGCCATTTCAGCAGTGATCAAGTGGAAGAAAATGGTTGGGTTTTACCAGGATTTGCGCCATGAATACCATTCAACTTATTCTTTAAATGTAGGAGAGATCATCAATGAAGAAACTAAGGCATGAGTTTGTGCAGTATATGCCTGAACAACAGGAGGAAGGTGTTATTTATATCTCCATGAAATACCGACTGGCCGTACACAAATGTGTGTGCGGCTGCGGTAATAAAGTGATCACGCCTTTTTCTCCTACGGATTGGGAATTGCGCTTTTATGGCGATAGCATATCATTAAGCCCCTCTATCGGAAATTGGAATTTCGACTGCCAATCACATTACTGGATAGTAAAAAATCAGATCAGATTTGCAGGGCGCTGGAGTGAACAGCAAATCAATGATGGTAGAAAACGGGACAAAAAACGCAAGGGCAATTTTTACGCCGATGATACAGCAATCAAACCAGTGGAGGTGATTGTAACACAGCCTGTTGTTAAATCCGGATGGAAGTTGAAAAGGCTGAAATCATTCTTTAGCTTTTTATCATAAAGTAATTAAAAATACGGAAAGGAGGTATATAAGATGAGCAAAATAACAGTGAAAGTAAATAAAAGTGCCGTTACCGGTAAATTTGTTTCTAATCAACAGGTCAAAAGTAGTCCTAAAACGACCTACGTGCAAACCGTTAAGAAATCCAGGTAATTGAATTATTAACAATTCTTAAATAGCTATAGCGCCATGCTATGGCTATTTTTATATATTATAAAATAGGTGGTGTAATTCCACAAACTTAAACTCATCTGATGGCAAAACATGATGGGACAGGAAATGACTGGCAGAAATTTTTTGAAAGCCTTTACGATAAGATGGATGTGCATTGATGGCAGTATCCGCTTCTGTTAATACGTTAGTCAGGCTTTTGTTTTTTACAAAAGTAATCATGATACCGTAGTTCTCCCGCCAGGTTAGGTAGCCTAATAACTGATCAATAGTTTCTCCGTATAATTTCTGCCCGCCCCATATTTTGCATTCGCACACCAGGATATTCCCTTTGGCAATATTTAGATAAATATCAGATTTGCCTTTGGCGTTAAACGTCTCACCTGTTGCTTTACCTTGAAAGACGGTGTTCAGTCCGACCAGTAAGATATTACGAAAATCATTTTCACCGCTATTCTCAAACGATGCGGGCGTTTTCTCAAACTGGCTTCCCTGGTTGTCGAGGATGTGTATAATGGCCAGTACATCCTCTCTTTTTATGCTATAATTTTCGGGCTGGGTGGGGTTCGGTTT
The DNA here is from genome assembly GCF_016522075.1 of Mucilaginibacter segetis. GTDB lineage: Bacteria > Bacteroidota > Bacteroidia > Sphingobacteriales > Sphingobacteriaceae > Mucilaginibacter > Mucilaginibacter segetis. The sequence continues at coordinate 521,398 of NZ_JAEHFW010000002.1, forward strand.
TACTTTCTGCACGAGGGGTTGCGTATCCAATTGAATACGTTTAACAACGTCGTCGTCTTTCTTTTTTATCGGGATGCCTATTTGTTTAAACAGCGAATTATATTTTTCTTTATCGGCCGTTAGCTTGGTTTTTCGGCCCTCTATTAACCCCTTGATTTTCTGCAATAACATCGCATTTTCAGTTGTAACTTCAGTTTCAATGATATGGATGTGATTGTAAACATATTGCTTTAACCTTTGCACCTCGTTAATAACCCAAGTGTCGTCCCGGTTAAAGGCATATCCTTTTATGTCGATAGTAAACTCAGCGGTATTTCGTTTCCAATTTACTGCTTTTGTACTTCCACCCAATGAAAACGTTGATGGCCGCATATTTAACAAAGCAGAAAGATGGGCATTATGCACTATAGGAATGGTAACATGGATCGATTCATATTCGTAAGGCAGGTCACCTTCATCCCGGTAAGAGTCTTCGCGCTGGTCAGCCCGTATAATCCTTACCTCATTTTTTTGTTCAAGTGTTTCAGTTCTTTCCAGATCTATTTTTACGGGATCGTAGTGTTTATTTGAATAGTAGTAATCCGCTAATTCTTCTGTAGTCGTTCCGATAATGGTGGAATCAGGCTCTTTTAAAATTTGAAGCTTTATGTCTTCAAGAATCTTATTGTATGCATCGGAAAATGATGCTCTTATTGTATACATATCATAGTCAAATGAGCCGGTATGAGCCGATAATACCCGATAATGAGCTAATAGTTTTATAAAATATTATAATTCGTTCCCGGCCCTGCACCCTGTTTTTCAATCAATTTCTTTTCAACTAACTCAGCCAATATTCGTTTCATGGTTGGGCTGGAAATATCCAGTTTCTTAGCGATCTCGCTCGATTTAATGCCGGGATTACTTTCAATAATAACCAATACGGCTGCGTCTCTTTTGGTAATGCTTCTTTCCACTCCATGAGTGCTTAATTTGGTCAACAAGGAAGTCTGTATATTCTTTAAAGAATTCAGGAAAAATAGTACCCAAGGCGTTATATCTTCGCCGGGCCGTTGTGCCTGGCAGCTTCTAAGTACACGGTAATATTCTGTTTTTTGGCTTTCGATCTCGTGTTCTAAACTTACATATTGAATCCACTCGTAGCCATATTTACGCAATAACAATGTTGCCAATAACCGGCTTAAACGCCCGTTGCCATCCTGGAAGGGATGTATCGTTACAAACTCGTAGCTGAATAAAGCGCATTTAATTAATGGATGCGCAGTATTATCTTTATCATGCCATTCCACTAATGCACGCATTGCTTCCTCTGTGGCAAAGCCGGGTTCCGCAGTTTGGAAAATGATTTGCGTTGTTCCATCCGGCATGTTGGCTTGAACCGCATTGCTGGCTTGCTTGTAATCCCCTTTATGCCATTGATCTTTTTCACTATACCGCATCAATTGATTGTGCAGGTTTTTCAATCCATTTTCTGAAATCTGAATGTTGCTATAATGTTCACCGATTAAATCCAGCACTTCAAAATAACCCACCACTTCCTGCTGGTCTCTTTCCTGTAGTCTTGATATATCGATATTTTTTAAAAGCACGTCAACCTCAGCATCGCTTAGTTTAGAGCCTTCGATCCTTGTTGATGCACCCACACTTCTAACAGTTGCGATAGACTTTAATTCTTTTAAACTTTGGCCTTCCCTACGCTCTATGGCAGTCCAGGCTGCATCGAACCGGTCAATTTCGCTTAATAGGGTGATTAATTCCCAATTTAAATCAAGGTTTAAAGTATGGACGCTTACGTTACTCATGAATCAAAGGTACAAAATAATTAAAACAAAATGATCCGATATGAGCCGATAATATCCGATAATGAGCCGTTACAATAAAGGATTTTAATAGCATGTCCGGTTTCACAATCAGTCATGAACTTGGTCATTACAAATTGACGCTGTCGCAATATTCGATTAGAGATTCTTAATGTTAATCCTAAGAAAAATATACCATTTAGGATTAAAAGTTCGCAACTTTCGAATCGGCGTTTACAAGAAGATTCGACTAAAGTTTTTCTATAGTTTTTTGCTCCTCGTCAGAAAACCTAACGTGTTTCGACAAATCTTTCACCATATTCCTGGCGAAAACAGCACCGGGTGATCCACTTTTCATTACGTCATCATCGCCTAAGTCAACCTGCTCCCCGTAGATTGCTTTCTTTAAATCCCTCCGGTGATTAACTTCTTCCATTTTACCCTTCAATTTTTCAACCAGAGTAAAGTCAGGTTCGCCATTTTGTACCAGGTCAGCAAAATCTTTATAAGGCGCAAGGCTTACATTGATTACTTTTTGCATTACTTCTCCCCATTGCAGTACTTCCCGAACAGAAAACTCCTTATTATTTTGCGACTGCATTTCCATCACCATCGCCAGGAACATTTCCGGTGTTCCGTTCCAGCCGGGTTTAAACTTGAATAGCTTCAGAAAAAATGAAAATAATCCCATCTCTTTTTTTTAAGGTAATTATCCTTTGTTATGGTAAATATAAGTATTGCCTGTATTGTTTGCTACCCGTCAACTTCAATTTCCGCTCCAATTATGGCACCCCCTTCGGGCCCGGCTATTCGCTGTATCTGCTTCGCAGGATGCCGCTGCTATCCATGGTGCATTTAATACATAAGCACTTTTACTTTGTGCAAGAGCTTATGCAACGGGCAGAATAAAAAACGGCAATAGGAACAGCATTTGTTGACCACGCTTCATTTCATTCGCCGGGTCAAGCTACATTTGTCCTATCTCCGTATTTTAAGAATTATACGTTTGAATAAAAACGGGCTATACGTCGCAGGGTTACTTCCTGCTATTCTTTTTGAGATAGGATTCCACATCCTTTGGAGAGTTACCCACCGCATTAACAGCCGCTTTCAATTTAGCTTTGGTTACATCAAACTTATCGGCCCAGGCCCTTAAATTCTTGTCCTCGCTCATATTGATTACTTCGGTAATACCGCTACCGGTTGTTTGAGTACGTTCCATAATTAATTAGGTTCAATTTACAAATATCCGCCTGGATAAATCACATTATTTCTACCGGCAAAGGTAAGTTTTCTTTACCGGCTGAGGTCGTTATCGCCTTCGGCTCCAATGGCATTTTTTTATTTAATCAATGAATATTTTTAGTCGAAACGGGTAAAAAGCGCAGCTAAAATCAAGCCCGGTGTTGTCGTTGGGTTCGCAAGAGACTACGGCATAATGAAAAGCTCGTATCCTCGCTTTTCACCCTTCGGGACTTATTCCGTTTCCTCTTGCCCGGTTGCCGGGCTTTACGATTTGCTTTCTTTTTTCCCTTTTTCTTTTAAAAATAATCAATCAGGGCAAGGCGGCGAAAGGAAAAGCAACGCAAATAATTATTCATTAAAAATTTTAAAAATTATGTTATTCACAGGAAGATTAACCGCAAAAGCAGAAGTTAAAGCGGTAAAAGGGGACAAACAGGTAATCAATTTTACCGTAGCCATTAACCAAAAATGGAAAAACAAAGCGGGAGAAAAAAAGGAAAAAACCGCATTCGTTGACTGCGCTTACTGGCGCAATTCAGGTATTGCCGAATACCTCATCAAAGGTGCAGTAGTGGAAATTTCGGGATGGATGGAAGCGCAGGGCTACCAAAGCAAAAGCGATGGCATAAAGGCGAGGCTGAATTGCACCTGCGACACCATCAAGCTGTTTTCCCTGACCGCCAAAAGCGAACAGGCAACAGATACCAAAACCAAAAAAAAGGTAACAGCAGGCGCAGGCAACCAGCCCGATGAAGACGACCTCCCATTTTAATTCCAACCATCCAAATTTTTAACCATCAAATTTTAATAACATGGCACACGACTTAAATTTCAACAACGCAACTCAATCATACAGTTTTTTCAGCGTAAAAGAAAAAGCATGGCACGGGTTAGGCAAAATAGTAGAGCAATACCCAACAAGCGCAGAGGCGATAAAATTCGCAGGGCTTGACTACACCGTAGAAAAACGCCCTTTATTTACCTATGACAGCGAGAACCATACAGGCGACCCTGAAACGGATTTATTGATACCCGAAATCGAAGTGCCTAACTACTTCGCTACCATCCGCACCGATACCGAACAGGTGTTAGGGGTAGTGGGCAAAGACTACGAAATCGTACAGAACATCAACGCATTTGAATTTTTCGATGCTATCGTAGGTGGCGGGGATGGTATCCTATACGAAACCGCAGGGGCTTTAGGCAAAGGCGAGCGCATTTTTATTACCGCCAAACTGCCCGGCTACATCCGTGTAGGCAAGGACGATTTTATCGAACAATATTTAATGCTCACCACTTCGCACGATGGTTTCGGCAGTATCACCGCAGCATTTACCCCCGTGCGTGTCGTTTGTCGCAACACGCTAAATGCAGCTATGCGCAATCATAGCAATGCCATTAAAATACGCCATACTGCCTCGGCAAACGACCGCCTTAAACAAGCCCATACCCTAATGGGTATCAGTTCCAATTTGGGCGCAGAACTGCAAGGGCTGTTTAACCAATGGTCACAGGTACGCATCACCGATAAGGAAGTGAAAAAGCTGATACAAATTGCAATGGCCCCTAACAGGGAAGTGCTAAAAAACCTCGAAGCTGGTAAGGACGATGAACTGTCAACCACCTATACCAACATGGTAGATAAGGTGTACGAATATGCTTTAAGCAGTCCGACCCAACAAATGGAAACCACCGCAGGAACTGTATTTGGCGCATACAATGCCGTTACGGGCTACTTTCAAAATGTCCGCAATTACAAGGACGATGAAGCCAAATTCAAATCCATCATCGAGGGTACAGCCAAACAAAGGGCGCAAACCACATTCGACCTGTGCCGTAATTTTTCAGCCATTGGCGCAAATGCATTAATCCTTAACTAATCCAAACGGGGGAGCAATCCCCCTTATTAAATCATCAAATTATGACACGTTCAAACTTATATATCACACTCAGCAACGGCGAAAAACTCATTTGTGTCGCCGACAGTAGCAGCACACCCGAACAGGGCTACATCGTTGAAAACTTAATCATACCGCTTTTATCATTTTCCAATGCTGAACATGAACTGGCATTGCTGAACGAACATTGCACCATGAACGACCAACGGATAAATGCCGACTACCGCTATGAAATTGATTTGCCAAAGCAAACCGTAGCATTTTACGATGAACTGTATTTTTTTAAAACAGGTGTCTTTCGCAAAGGGGAAAACCTCACCCGCAGGTATATCGCATACCTTGAAAAAATCCAAAATCAAACCGTAAAGGATATGTTTAAAGGCTATTCTAATCAAGCCCTAATTCAAAAAGCAAACAGCTTGCCCGACTTTAAATGGGATGACGAGGGTACAGAGTTACGACAAAGAAGCCTGCTATCCAACGGCGCATTCATTTATACCATTCGTGGCAATTCATTAATCATACTTAAAGACAACTAAAATCCGAAGCCATGAAACAAATAACATTGAAACTATATAGCTTTAACGAACTGGACAAGGAAGCCAAAGGAAAAGCACTCACCACGCACCGGGATTTGAACGTAAACTTTGATTGGTGGTACGATGAATTTGAGGATTTTATAGAACTGTGTTCCCGGATAGGCATTGCCGTTATCAAAGACAAAATCAAATTCAGGGGCTTTTATTCACAGGGGGACGGTAGCGGGTTTTCGGCTAAAGTGGATATACTTAAACTGATAACCGCCATAGAAAACCAGTCCTGGAAAGACTATGCACCCCTACAGGAATTTCCATTTACCGCGCCCGATATTGACCGCAGGGTATTACCGCTATTGGCAAAGGATATACTACCCAATGAACCGCAGATTATCAGCAGGTCACAGTATTACGGCGTAGTAGTTGACTTAGGTATTTACGTAGTCAATGAGGACGGCAGGGAACACGATAACGTTTTTGAGGAACTGGATAAACTCGAAGAATGGCTACGCAAAATTGCCGAAGCACTAAACCGCTATCTCTACACCACCCTTGAAAAACAATACGATTTTCTATGCAGTGATACCGCCATAAAGGAAAGCATTCTAAACATGGAATACCTGTTTACCGCAGATGGCAGGTCTGCAAACTATCTGGAGCAATTAACAAAAAGAAAAACACATTAATCTTAAAAATCATGACCACTAACTTTTTTCAAAATATAGCAAACCTTAACGTTCCCGGCATTTGGAGAATAGGGATTAGCACAGACGAAAACGGCAACGTCAAAATAACAGGCTTGTTTAACATCCATAACAACGGCACACAAGCTGCCAAAGTCGTACCGCCCTTTATTATCAGCGGGACAGCTGAGGAAATGGATAATTGCTTTTTTGACACCATCACCAAACCCGTACAGGAAACAGCCGGGGTTTTTCATAACATGGAAGATTACCGCAAGGGATTGGATAAGGCAAAAAACTTATCCAAAGCATCCACCACCAAACAAACAGCCACCACGAGCGGAAAAAGCCCCGATTATGAAATGCCCGACCCGAAAGCTGAAAAGAAAAAGGCATACGATGCGACCCTGAAAACCATAGGCGAGTTACAGGCAGATTGTAAATACGAAGAAGCCATAGAACTTTTACCAACCGCTGAGGATTACCCCGAAAAGGAAACGGAGCTCAAAAACCTACGAACCGAACTCAACCGCAAAAAGGAACAGTTAGCCCAAATCAAATTATTCTAACCTCTAAAACGACAAGATTATGTTTAGCGACTTATTACCACGGGTTTTTATCCATAAGGAGAACGGGCAGGAAATCACCCTGACCGACCCCGATATAAACCTTAGCCCCGATGAGGTATGCGATTTTTACAGCACCCTCTATGCCATACTCACCACTGCCAAAATAGTCGGGCCTGAGTTTAAGAATGACAAAGCCGAATACCAGTTTGTCACCACATTAGGAACAAAGGGATAACTATGAAAGATAAATCAAAGGCAGGCTTTATCAGCCTGCCTAAATCAAAAAGACAATGCAAACTATACCATCAATTAGGAAAATTCGCAGAAAGCCTCAACGAATTGCCCGACACGCAGGCGGTACTAAAGGACAGGGTAAAATCAGCCCCCTTGCCTCATGTTCCAATGGTTTTTTAAACCACAGCTTTATGCCTCTTTGTCAAAAGCAAACCAAACTCCCTACAAAGGAAACTGCGGAAACTGCTTATTTTAAATCGGTTGCCGACCTGTGCAAAGTTCATGGTTTACAACCCTTAGATACAGTGCATTTACCCTATCCCTATAACATCCTTTTAACCCATAGGGATATTTGTAAAAAGCTGAACAGGTTGCCCTACGATACCGAATTGTTTATCATCCGAAGCGAATTAGACAATACAATTGCTTTAGCCACCAAACAGGTTTACGAGGTGGGTAACACGCTTTATTATATCCCTGTTATCCCGCTTTTTCGCTTTTTACGGCGTAAGGAAAACAAAGCAAGCGGTACGTTACTGCTTGCCGTCTTGTCCTATTTATACAGGGAAGCAGGCATCCCGTATTACAGGGACGAGGGCAATTTTATGTACGATGAATACGAAGCGAACAAGCAGTGTTTTTTAGAATGCCTGAATGAATCGCCCGATGACTACGAGGAAGATATATCCGACATTATCAGGAATGATGTATGCGGGGACATCATGCAACGCAAAATTCATAACCGTTACCACTTGGATAATTTTGCCCGAACCATTGACCAGTTCAAACCCCGAAATGCTTTTGACGAAGAATGTTTATTGGTGGCTAAAGAAGCTTTAGCCCTATATCTTGAATTTCCGAACAGTTCTGTTTTTCAGCATATTGAAGAAGCCGAAGATTGGGATGAAGTTGCCATCCCTGAAACCTATATTTCCTTTATAGGGGATAGCAAGGGATGGGTATATGAAACCATCGAACGTCAAATCAATGATTACTTAGGGAATTTCGCTGAAATGCTTTTACCCACCAAAGTACAGGTATTTGATGGCTCTACCACCGAAAAAGGAACGCTTGAATTTGAACACCGCCTTTTTGAATTGATAACAGACCTCTGCAATATTTTATTTGAATTACCATGAGAGAGAATATAACCCAACAGTTCGGGCATTTATACGAACCGTTAAAAGCCCTGTTAATTTACAGGAACAGCGAAAAGAAAAGTATTTACGTGGAAGCATTTGACATGGATCAGCAGGGTAAGCCCATCAATGCCCACCCTTTGACCGTGCAGGAAAGTATCACATTAGCCAAAGCCTTAGATACTTCCGAAGATTTGCAGACCAGCTTTTTAGACCCCATCGGATTAATGCCCAAAAATGTATTGTATATCAACCGGGGGCGCAACGCCTACGCCTTATGGCATACCCCGACCCAAAAAGTAAGGCTGTTATTTAAAGACGGTTTATCCATCCCCAACGGTGAAGCCTATGTACCGCCGATGGTATGGAAAGCCCAGCGTAATGCCCTGTACGTCTATGCGCTGAATAGTGATGAACCGTTAACTCTTACCACCACTTTGAGCCAGGCTCCCTATTTTAATATTTACGGGGACGGCAAGGTTTGCCTCGGTAACGTCAGCATCCAAATTCCAAAGGATTGCGGACTGGAAGAATTTATGCGCCTATGGCAGATTTACTTTTTCAACAGCTTTTTCAGCCATTCGCTCGGTGGCGCAAGCCCTGTAAAGGGCAACATCGTACAGCTTTGGCAAAAATTGGTGAACACCGATGAACCCTTTCCCTTAGAAAAATTGAACCCGATTAAATCAACAATTAAAGACCTGCTAAAATGAAAACTTTACCCGCCATACACTTTACGGATACCACCTTGCTTGACCCAACAAACCCCATAACCGTTAACCTGATAGGGGCAGGCGGGACGGGACACCGTATGCTCACCGAACTAGTCAGGATGCACATTTCCTTACTGGCGTTCGGTAAACCCGGATTGCAGGTTAATCTCTTTGATGATGATATAATTACCGAAGCGAACAGGGGCAGGCAAATGTTTGCCCCGACAGAAATCGGGCATTTTAAATCTGTAATCCTGATAAACCGTATTAACCGTTTTAATGGCACAAACTGGAAAGCCGTACCCGAACGTTTCAGCACCAAGACCCTGCACCTTTTACCCAATACAGGCAAAGCAAATATTTATATTACCTGCGTAGATACTGCAAGCGCAAGATTTGATATTGCTGGCGCATTGAGAAAGGTTTGCAGGGACAGCCGTAACGACCGCGCCAAGCCTTTCTACTGGATGGACTTGGGCAACAGCCGTTTTACAGGGCAATTGGTATTATCTACCCTCGATGAAATCAAACAACCCGAATCGGAACGCTTCAGGCCAGTAGCCAGCCTGCCAAAGGTAACCGATGAATTTAAGGACTTGTTAGAGGAAGTGGACGACAAAGATGAGCCGAGTTGCTCCCAGGCCGAAGCCCTCAGAAAACAGGATTTATATATCAATACAGCTTTAGCCGTTTACGGTGCGGAACTGCTATGGCAGTTACTAAGCGATGGCATGATAGAACATCGGGGCTTATTCCTGAACATTAAAAAGTTTAAAACCACACCGCTCAAAATAGTTTAATACTATCTGCTATGAAATCATCATGAGCCTAATTTTTCCACCGATATTAGGCTCATGATAGCTTCATCACCATTAAAAAAAATACTTGGATGAAAATTATTGATTTGGACGGCAGGGAAATCGAAGTGACGGACTTGGACCTGGCAATCATGCAGGCGGATGATTATCGCCATTACAGGGTTAACGAACCATCAGAAATGCACCTGCATTTATATGACTATTGGGAAGATTTTTATCAAAAGTTGTTGTTACTGGATAAAGAGATAAAAGAATGATTAATTATGTGAAAGGCATCCTGCTGGAAAGTCCAGCGGTCGCGCTCGTCAACACCGTGAATACGGTTGGGGTGATGGGTAAAGGGATTGCCCTGCAATTCAAAAAGGCTTTTCCGCATAATTTTGAAGTATACAGGGAAGCTTGCCGTACAGGGCACGTTAACATCGGTAAAATTTTGGCGGTCACAGACCGCAACTTATTATACGGAGATAAATTGATCCTCAATTTGCCGACCAAAACACATTGGCGATTGCCGTCTGAATACGATTATATAGCAGCTGGGTTGGTCGTATTAAGAAACTATCTATCAACTCATCACGTAGCAAGTGTTGCCATTCCTGCGCTTGGCTGCGGAAACGGGGGGCTGGATTGGTTGAAAGTAAAACTAATGATAGAAGATGCGTTAGGTAATATAGAAATTCCCGTTTGGGTCTATGAGCCTTGACCGCATACCCGGTGCGCCGGAACCGCCACATGCTCCTGCCCTCGCAAGAGGCGGTTCCGGCAGTTAAGGCTGCTTGATTTGAACAAAATCTAACCCTGCCCCGCATACCTTATATTTTCTTCAAAACAAGCGGTGTTATTTTTCCGGGTTTTTGCGGCCTTGGGTTATCCTAACGTTTATTTGGTGCCCCATTTCTTCACACGTTTCAGGATTGCATGTGCCGGGAGGCGGTCATTATAGGACATCAGCTTTTCGAGCTTTCTTTGAATCCGTAATTTCGGGAATCAGTTCCAGTGCAACGATTTAGGCTAAAACCCAGATCAGGCCGTGTACACACAGGCATTTTTTCTCACAGTGCTTTCTTAACTTGTTGTCGCCGGAGATGACCAGACAGGCTGATTGCCGCGCATAATAAATAGGGTACGGTCGGCTGCTTCAGCCCGGTAAGAAATTCAAGCGTTATGTTTATGCCTATACCGTACCCCGGGTCGCTGAATGGCTGGTTTATTATCAATTGTACCTGGTCACTGGCAACAAATGGGAAGGGGCGGAATCTCCTGGCCATTTTATAGAAGCTCCCATCAATGTGATTATGAATGAATCTGTTCAGGTGTAAAACGGTTAATTAAGCCGCATACTGACATAATTAAAGCGATTTTAAGTGCTCTATGACTTAATCATAAAAAGATTGTAAAGCCGTCTTTTTTTGCGGTTTAAGTGGGTATTTTTGAAATATGAATACCGATAGTCTTTTTCCAAATTTGACCATTGTCAACCTCTTAAATGACTTTCATCAAAACGAGTTTGATGTTTCCACCATTGATAACTACATGGTCAGCTACCATGCCTTCCTGAATTATTTTAAAATTATTGCTGATAGAAAAGGAGAAATAAGGAAAGATGACCTAATAATTGGTATTAATTTCACCTACGGATGGATGCCAACCATTTTTAGTTTTAAAAATGATGATTTTGACTATCCGCTTCACATACTTAACCAGGTACAGCAGGGCGCAATTATTGGAATCAAGGAGTTTAATGCTCTTAAGTCGTTGTTCAACAATTCAATAGTCGGAACATCAAAGCTATTGCATTTCATTAATCCGGAGCAATATGCAATATGGGACAGCCGTGTTTGTCGGTTCGCGACAGGCCGTAATAATGTGTACCAATCACAAGTGAATAACACAGAGTATTTCAACCGATATTTGAATTTAAGCAGATTGCTGTCATCCGAACCCCTATTTGAATATGAGATATATCAGCCATTTTGCAAAAAATTAAATGAATATCAACAAAAGACTATTCCTGTTACTCCTTTACGGGTTCTTGAACTTTTACTTTTCTTAATGGATATTAAAAAATATGGTCGAAATAATAAAGTAACAGCGGTGGTTGAATAAGTGAATACTATCAGACGTTTGCAGTATTTGACTTATTTAAATACTTTGCATAACCTTATCTTTAACCAATGAAACAAGAAGCCCGCCTAAAAAAATGGGACGAACTTATTAGGCAGAAGCGCTATCCTGGGATCCAAAATTTTTGCGCATTGTCAGGTGCGGAAAGAACTGTTTCAGATCGGACTCTTGAATCTGATATTCGAGAACTCAAAAGGATTTTAGCATCTAAATATACCTCCTTAGAATCGGCTCAGCTTTTGAAATATAGTAGAAGCCGTGGAGGTTATTATTACCCTGAATCCATCAGCGCCTTTACTGAAATCGATTCGCGCGACATTCGGAATCTACAGGAATTAAGCCGTAGCTTAAGCGGATTTACGCATTTATTTGTCACCAATGAAGCTAAAAATGCGTTCTACAAATTAAAAGCCATAGCTAAACTTGAAGAAAGTACTAAGGGGCACGATGCACTCTGGAATCCTGTTATCTATACAAAGGAAGGGGCGCGTGACGGACAAGATTTTTTCGACGAGATCATTCATTCAATTGAAGATTTATGTGCTATAACGCTTCAATATCGGGCATTTGGAAAAAAACAATTAAAGAAACACTTAGTCTTGCCGTTAGTAATCAAGGAGTGGCAAAATGCTTGGTATTTATTAGCCTGTCCGTTACCTGACCCGGAGATAAAAAGGCTTAGGTTGAAAAAAGACGAACTCCAACTCTTTGCACTGAACAGGATACAACATATTAGCAGAGAATCTATTTCGCTCAGACCAAAAATCGTCAATCTGGGGGAATTTAACCCTGCAACCTACTTTCAAAATAGTTTTGGGGTGTTCCGTGAAAATTTAAGTATGTCAGAAAACCAGCCTGAAATTTTAAAACTTATGCTGGACACCGCTGATGCGTGGATGTACGATTATATAAAACGCACCCCTATACATCCGACCGTCCATATTCTTAGTGATGACCCCGAAAAGAATTATTTGCGATTTACGATGGATTTAGAATGGAGTCCTGAACTAGAGGCTTTTTTACTTCAGTTCTCACCGATGCTCAAGCTTAAGGGAACTGTAAAAGCGGTAAAAAAATTTAGGGAGCGGCTGAAGCGTATCCAAGATTCTTATTCAGATTTAAATTAAGTAGCTAACCCGTGATTTTTTGCGGTTTACAATAGCAGTTTTGTAATATGGAAAAAACAGAAGTCCTGAATAATATAACTTGCTATATCGCACAGGCGCAATTGTGGCATAAGTTACGTTTAACACATACCGATGATCAACTCAACGATCTATTGTTGCAAATAATTATAATTGAAGAGGAGCTATTGGCTTTTTATGGGCTTCCCAATACGCTCCATTATAATGAATACTTTCAGTTACTGGCATTAAAAGATGATTTTATATTAGCCGATGCTAAACAGCTAATTTCCGAATTAGAGGAAGCGGCGGCTACATTCTTAAGTAGCCCTGTTATCACCGATGTAGAATTACTGAGGCAAGCTTTTGAAAATAAAACAATCATTGAAAATGTTTTGCCAGCAACCCGGCTAAAGCTAAAACCGGAGCCTTATTTTGATTACGTTTACGAAACTAAATTTTTAAAAGGACTTACAGAACCCCAGGTAATGCTTACAGATTTTCAGATCGTAGCTGAAAATGGCCTGGGACAAAAATTGACTGATTTAAGCATAAATCAGGATTTGTGTTCTGACGATTATGAGTCATTGCACACTTTTAATTTACAGTTTAAAGAAGATTTTATTCTAAATTATCAAGATTATAAAAATCGAATTATGGTTCAATAGTCATTGATTAACCTTATCCAACTTAGATGAAACAAACCCTAAATGATGTACACCAACAATTCGCGGAATTCTTTCCGGGGAAAGTTTTGGCGCCTTTTGTATATCTCTTATCCAAGAAATTGAGCGAAGGCCATATTTGTCTGAATATTGATCTGTTAGCCGACGAACTGGAAGGATTGCCTGTCAATTATCAAAAAATAATTGAAAATGACAAGGAAAAGCTCGTTTATGAGCAGTTGGTTACTGATGAAAATGGTCTGCAACCTTTTATCTTACATAATAGGAGATTGTACCTTGAACGATATTTTGCTTACGAAACAAAAATCCTGAATGGAATACTGACCTTAATAAAAAATGGAGAACCGTTAATAGCTGGCCGATGTGCTACACTACTTACTAATTGTGAGCTTATCAATGACCTTTTCAAAGGCAACTTTTCGCAAGATGAGATAGATTGGCAAATGGCTGGTGTGCTGGTGGGTGTAATTAATAATTTTACCATAATTACGGGCGGGCCGGGAACAGGTAAGACCACAACATTGGCAAAGTTGCTTGCAGTTCTTTACACCATTGAGCCTAATATACGAGTTGCGCTTGCCGCCCCTACTGGTAAAGCCGCAATGCGGATGGCAGAATCATTACAAAGTGCCAGAATTGACGCCCCGGAATCAGTGGTAAATCGAATAAAAGCATTAGAACCGGTGACGTTACATCGATTGCTCAAATCCGTTCCCAATTCAACCCAGTTTCGACATAATGCCGAGAATCCTTTACCTGAAGACGTAATCGTAATTGATGAAGCTTCAATGGTAGATGTTGCGCTTTTTGCAAAGCTAATGGAAGCGGTTGGGCCACATACACGACTAATATTTCTCGGTGATAAAAATCAACTGGCATCTGTTGAAGCAGGCAGTATGCTTGGCGATTTATGCCAATTCGAACCAATTATTAATACGGTTCCTCAAGAAACAGCAATTGTTTTAAATGCTGTTTTAAAATTGCCAGCTGCTAAGCAGTCGCACCCATTAGCAGGACACATTATTGAACTGAAAAAAAGCCATCGTTTTTCGGACACTTCTGAGATCGGAAATTTAAGTCATGCTATTTTAGCGGGCCAAATTGAAGCAATAAAACCCGGAAGCGATGTAACCATTGATCATAATTTTAATCATCATTTATTGGCCGCTTTTTTTGCAGGTTTTGAAACCTATATCAATGAAGGTGATATTACACAAGCACTACAAAAACTTAATTCTCAAAGAATATTGTGTGCAGTTTGGGAGGGCGAACAAGGCGTAACGCATTTAAATACCTTGGTTGAAGAATACCTTAAGAGCAAGAAGTTAATTCGCATCACTTCTGATTTTTATGAGAACAGGCCTATTATGGTTTCGCGAAATTATTATGATCTGGGATTATTCAATGGTGATACAGGAATTATTCGACCCGATGAAAACGGCAATTTAAAAGCCTGGTTTTCTGATGGTAAAGGAGGAGTCCGCGATGTACTCCCACATTACATTAGCGAAGTTCAAACGGTATTTGCAATGACCATCCATAAAAGCCAAGGTTCGGAATATGACCGGGTGCTAATACTACTACCTGAAAAGGGTGGTGAAAGGCTGCTAACACGCGAATTGCTATACACCGCCGTAACGCGAGCGAAAAATAGCGTAACAATACAAGCCAGTCATGAAGTCATGCGAACAACGGTTATTACTTCAGTGCAACGAGCATCAGGAATCTTTGAACGATTTATTCAATCATCGTCTACAAACCTAAATTTACAATAACAGCTATGGCATTATTTCTCAAAGTCTCTAACTCGCTGGAAAAGCTTGCCTTGCGTATCTCATCCGATATGCGTGATTTTCCCGGTGGTGTTTTCCAACCAGACTTTATCATTACGCAAACTTCCGGAATGAATAATTGGCTAAGGATACGTATTGCTGAAAATAACGGGATAACGGCTAATATTCGTTTTTTAAAACCAAACGACATTATTTATCAAATCTATTTCAGGCTTGACGGACCTAAAGAAAGAGTGCTGGCAGCAGATAATTTACAATGGGTGCTTTTTACTGAACTTGATGATGCAGCTTTCAAGCGCCGGTATCCGGTTATTGCAGGTTATTATAAGAATAACGATGAAGTGAAACGCCTCGGGCTTGCCCGTAAGGTAGGCGATCTGTTTGACCAATATCAAATATATCGACCTGATATGATCAGAGAATGGAACGCATTGGAGTTATCAAACGATTCTGTCACCTGGCAAGCCTGGCTTTGGATTAAAACGAAAGAATCGCTGGGTTCCCGTATACCTGATAAAACGCTCATTGCAGATTTTGTGATAAACGCATTGAAGGAACCGGAAAATCAAAATAAAATAAGGGAAAGATTACCTCGTATACATTTATTTGGCATTTCCATTCTTACAGCTTTTCACATTGACTTATTTAGACAATTAGGTGAACACATAGATATATGTTTCTACCTTTTGAATCCTGCACCGCAACTTTATTGGTATGAGGATAGAAGTCCTTCGCAAATAGCCCGTTGGATGAAGCGTTCCGCTATTGATGGCAAGTTTGCGCCGCCAATTGAAGGGAATACGCTGTTAACAAACTGGGGCAAAGTTATTCGGGACACCTTCAGTTTGCTTTTTAAGCACGAGGAATTGCTGGACAGGTATGATGACAGCGAAGTCGAACTCCCTGTTCCGGATACACTACTTAAAAAAATTCAGTTTGACCTTTTTAACAATGCTATCGAGGAAGACCGCCAAATAATAACTGTGAATGATCTTAAGGACGGTTCTCTAAGTTTCCATGCCTGCTATACACCGGCACGCGAAGTAGAAGTTTTTTATAATTATTTAGTAAGACAAGTTGAAACGGGTAAAATCACTTCTCCGAGGGATATTGTCGTCATGGTTAATGATATAGATGCCTATGCGCCTTATATCCGCGCTGTATTCAAATCGGCCCCTTATTCATTTCCTTTTATTATCGCAGATGAGCATATTTCTGTAAACGAAGGTTTTTTCAATTCACTTCAAGCTATTATGAACTTAAATTTAGATGAGTTTAAGGCCGAAGAAATATTGCAACTTTTAGAACTTGGGTATATACGACAACGTTTCGGTATTACAAATGTAGATTTGATAAGACAAGCCGTCAATACTGCTAACATCCGGTTCGGAATATCTGGCAGCGAATTAGATGAGTCAGTTACATTAAGTTGGGAAAATGGATTAAAACGTATAATGTACGGCATTTGTATGAGTGATCCGGTCGAATATCTCGGAGACGGATATGGTTTTTATCCCCTGGACCTTGCGGAGGGAGCATCTGCACTGGAGCTAGTTAAATTCACGCATTTTATTCAGGTGCTGATTTCAGTTTGCAGCGAACAGGAGCAAAACAGGACTCTTGCTGAATGGAGCCAATACCTGGAAGATAGTGTAAGACGATTACTATTTACAGGGGCAAATGATGATGATGCTGATTACCTTCTTTTTCGGGACTATCTGGAACGTTTAAACCTTATTTCGGAGACTATGGGCGAAAAAGTTAGTTTCAATGTATTTCGACAAAGTTTTATCAACGAAATGGAAGGAGAAACGCGCCCAGGTAACTTTATTTCGGGTGGAATTACTTTTTGTTCATTGATTCCAATGCGCAGTATCCCTTTTAAAACAGTCGCGATCCTGGGTTTAAACTATGATAAGTTCCCCCGAAAAGAATCGCCTGTAACCTTTGATCTGATGAAAGCGCAACCCAAGCCGGGCGATAGAGATGTACGCGAAAACGACAAGCACTTATTTTTAGAAACAGTTCTTTCGGCGAAGGAAAGATTATATATCAGCTATATAGGCAGAAATTCTAAAGACAATACTGTCCAACCTCCTTCGGCATTGATCGACGAATTACTGGATTATATTACTGACGAGCCCACGTCGATGGTCACACTACATCCCCTTCATAGTTTTAGTTCAAAATATTCAGACACGGGCAATGACCTTTATACATACCTGACAGACCAGGAACTGTCAATACCTGCTTTAGATAAGACGGAAGTCAAGATGCTTGATTTTGCCGATATTAATATTGACAGCTTTATCGCTTTTTTTAAAAATCCGTTTAAAGCATATTACAATAAAATACTTGGCATTTATTACCGTGAAGAGGCGCTATTGCTTGGTGACACCGAGATATTTGAACAGGATAAGCTTCAGGAGTGGAATCTGAAAAAAGATCTGCTTTTCCTGGATGATGCCTTGTTGCCTAACTATCGTAACAAAGGGGTAAAAACAGGCATTCTGCCATTAAAAAACATGGCTGATCTCGTGTTGGAAAAGACATATACGAGTATAGGCGAAGTCAAAGAATTAGTTCAGGAATGTGTCGGTGACAGCCTGCCAAGAAAGCAGCAGGTGGAAATTGTAATAGACGATTCTATAATAAACGGAACTATATTTCCTGTATACGATCACGTATTAATGATTGCTTCGTTTTCAAAGAACGAAGCAAAATATTGCCTTGAAGCATATATTCTTCATTTACTGGCGACCGCTGCCGAACTTGACCTGGAAACGCATTATATCTCGGCAACAACGCTTGAAAAAGTAGTACTACCATCTTTAACAAAAGAGATCGCATTCGAGAAATTAAAAGTCTTTCTTGATCTTTATAAGCGTGGGCATAAAGAACCGCTTGTTTTCTCTACGGATTTCAGGTTAGACATGAGTAAACTTGACAGTTTAACGCACGAAAAGTTCCTTGCACATTTGAAAAAGGCTACTGATGAGCGAGGGTGGTTAAACGACCCGTATATTTTAAAAGAATACGAGAACGGATTTTTTGAGAGCTCCGAATGTTATGAGGCTTGCAAATTAAATACACGGGACATTTACGAACCTGTTTACCAAACATTTAATCGTTAATATTTATGGATCAAATGAAAAACTTTGTCGCTTCCGATGTGCCCCTGGAAGGCAGTAACCTGATCGAAGCAAGCGCCGGTACAGGAAAGACCTATTCTATTGCAATATTATTGCTTAGGTTATTGCTGGAAAAGCAACTCGCACTTAAAGAGGTGTTGATGGTAACTTTCACTAAGGCTGCTGTTGCTGAATTAGAAGAACGGATTCGTTTGTTTGTCCGTATAGCAGCTAAAGTTGCCAATGGTATTCCAATTAAGGATACTACAATTTTGCAATTGGTCAATAAAGCAATAGAAAAGCAAGGTGAGAGCAATGTAAAGGAATTGTTGACGCAGGCAGTATTGCTTTTGGATGATACCTCAGTAATGACCATACACAGTTTTTGCCAGCAAACATTGAATGAATTTGCTTTTGAAACCGGCCAATTATTTGGCTGTGAGACTTTAAAGGACTCTGGGCCATTGCTCGACGACGAGATCAATAAATTCTGGCGAACGCATGTGACGAGTATTCCATTAAAGCTGCTTAACATATTAATTGATAATGGATTATCTAGAGCAAACTTTTTAGAGGTACTGAATGGTCATTACGGTGGTAAGCGGTATATTGCCTATCTGCCCGATGTTGATTACGCACTTTCATCTGATCACCTTGAAAATGAATGGGTAAATATCGAAAAAATTCTCTCGGAAGCAGACGGATGCGTCAAAACGCTTCATACGCGAATTATAAATGATGAAGGCAATTTGCGGGCCGCAACTGCGGCGAACCGATATGCGCACACTGCACTCTCACACCTGCTCGATAGTCCAGAAGAATTTATCAAGCAGATCAAGGCCAAAAGAAATTCAGGTTACATCAACACGCTGTATGGACACTTGCTGGTGGCGTGTGATGAGATCGACGAAATAATGAGCAGAGTCGGTGAAAAAGCAAATAAGATCATCAGTACGCTTTATTGTATGAGCATCAGAGAGGCATCCATCAATATTCAAGCTTATAAAAACAGAAACAGTGTGTTATCCTTTGACGACATGATCATCAATTTACATACTGCCACCGTCAAAGATTATAATGAGCAACTCCTGCAATCTTTACGAGCAAAATACAAGGCTGTTTTTGTCGATGAGTTTCAAGATACCGATAAATTGCAATACGAAATTTTCGAACAAGTTTTCGGACAAACAAATATCCTGTTTTACATTGGCGACCCGAAACAATCCATTTACGCCTGGAGAAAAGCAGACATTAATACCTATTTGAAAGCAGCGACTACTGTAGCAAACAATTACAGTATGAATATCAATTACCGATCTTGCCCTGCATACATTCATTCAATGAATGTTTTTTTTCAACCGGTAGATGGGTTTGATACATTTGCTTTCGGGGGCCAGGAAAATTCGTTTGGCTACATCCCGGTCGATGCACCATCCACAAAAACTGTTCACTCTCTTCTGAAAGACAGTTCTCCTGAAACGCCTATATTATTATTTGAATGTCCCACTAATGACAGTATCGCTGCAGCAGTCGCTAAGCAGGTACTCGCGCTACTGGAAGACAAAAGCTATCAATTAGAGGTTGATGGAGAATACAGATCAGTTAAGCCATCAGACATTGGAATACTGGTTAGAAAAAATAAACAGGGGAAACTTATAAAGAATGCGCTTGCAGCAGTTCGTATTCCCGCTGTGACGATTGACGATAGTAAGATTTTAAAATCAAACGAGGCTACGGCATTACTTTATCTGCTTCAAGCTTTTGAAGATAAAAATCGTGGCTCGATCAACAAAGCATTACTATCACCTTTTACGGGATTTGACCGCGATCAAATATTGCTACTTAACGATGATCAGCAACAGGAGCGATTCAAAATTTACAGTGTACTTTGGGATCAACAGGGTATTTATGTAAGCTTTGCAGCATTTTTAAGAGATTATAAGGTAAGGTCTGTATTACTTAACCATTCACATGGCGAACGTGTATTAACTAACCTGATGCAATTGGTTGAAATATTACACAAGACGCAAACCGCAAACAAATTAAATAACGGTGAGCTTATCGCGTGGTTGCAGAAAGCGACTGAAGGTATGGATGTTCAGGGTGATGAGTTTGAGCAACGGATCGAAAGTGATGAAGAAGCGGTGAGAATTATCACCATCCATAAAAGTAAAGGTTTAGAATATAATATAGTCTTCGCCCCATTTTTAGATATGTTACCGGAAGGCGTTGGTGATTTTTGTAGCTTCCGTGATACGGATAGTGGGGAGTATTTGTTTGCTCATCAAAATCAGCTAAGTGATGAACAATCGGCATTGCTTTCCGAACAACTCGAACAGGAAAATAGACGTATGATTTATGTCGCCGTTACCAGGGCTGTTTATAAATGCTATATCTATAAAAACACTGCCTCATATTACAATAATTCAAGTTTAAAAACTTTTATAGCCGGACTAAAGACACTTGAAGCTAAAAACGAATTGATTCAATTTGCTGATCACACAGCTATACCAAGCCATTCCAAATATTCTGGAAAGCTAGAATGGAAACCATTAAAGCGGATGGAACCGGCTCAATTTCAACTTAGCGATCAAAACTGGCATAAGCTGAGCTACACCTTTTTGTCTAGAAAGCAACCTTTTATAATAAAAGAAAATAATAATAACACTGTCGGAGAATATGAATCGTTCATATTTAAACAGTTACCCAAGAGCATCGTAACGGGCCACTTACTTCATTATATTTTAGAGAATATTGATTTCACCAAATCGACAAACTGGGAAAAAGTTATTGATATGGGTATTAGACGTTTTATGCCAGCCACAGGTGACACATATTCCAAAATGCTTTTTGTGATGATAGAGCACATCGTGAATGCAGAGATAAATATTGACGGGACAACATTTGCTCTTGCTGACGTTGGCAGGAATAAAAGAATCAGTGAATTTGAATTTGATTTCAACGTAGGCAGTTTTGTAAATACGGCAATCGAAGAACTTTCAGATAATGAGGCAAAGTTTTTAGTCGGCTACGAAGAGCAGCTTGAAGGAATCATGAATGGGAAAATAGATCTGATCTTTGAATATGCCGGCAAATATTATATCATAGACTGGAAATCAAATTTTTTAGGGGACTCATTAAGCTGGTATAATACTAACTCGTTGCGAAGCACGATGAATGACGGAAATTATCATCTACAATATTTGATTTATACATTGGCATTGAAGAAGTATCTTACTGTAAAATTACAAGGGTTCGATTATGAATCACAGTTTGGAGGTGTAGCATATATGTTCTTACGGGGACTTAGAAAAACTCAGGAAAGCGGAATATTTTACTGTGTACCGCCATTGGAACAAATTGAAAAATTGGAGAATATATTAATAGGTGCCGAAACTGCAGCCTGAAATATAATTTAATTTACACCACTGATTTTGGAGTAATAATTTAAATGAATAAAAAGTCTGTTTTCTCGTTACAAGAAATTGCTGGGTGGCAAGAAAGTAACCAAGTCGCTTTACCTACAGTTCAAAGGGGGTTTGTTTGGAAACCGTCCCAAATTGAAAATTTGTGGGACTCTCTTTTACGAGGTTATCCAGTTGGTGCATTTGTGCTATCTCCAAACCTTAAGTCTGATAAATTTGAAATTTTAGACGGGCAGCAAAGAGCTACATCGATTTGTCTGGGTTTTGGAAACAAAACATTCCGGGGTTCGGAAAATAAAATTAAAGTTTATGTCGATTTAGAAAAGCCAAAAGGTGAAGACAATAGGAAATACATCTTTAGGGTCATTACAAAATCACATCCATGGGGCTATCGTAGAACAGATAATTCTAAAACATTGACTGCGGAAAATATCCGTAAAGCAATGGTTTTGTATGATATAGATGATTATCTTGAGGCTGACTTAGACGATTTTTATCCATTTGATGCTTCATTCCCAATCCCTTTTGACTATTTTATTAACTCCGCATCGATAGATGAATTAATATATTCAATCGAAAACTGGAAGAATTATGAAACTATTTTAAATCGCTGCATAAAAAAAGATATACCTGAACTCTCAAGTCAAGATGCCATAAAAAAACGCATTTCTGAAATTTACACTGCGGTTAAAATAATGCTTAATTTTGAAACCGGGCAACATGTGCCCGCCCTTTATTTGGATTTTACTAAATTCAGACAGACGCTAAATCCTGATGAATTTTATGAAAATCTTGAAGAGCCGGAAATACCGGAAGATTTGAGTGAGGAAACAGAGGAAAATGAAGATTCGGATGAAATAGAAAATCTTTTTATCCGGCTAAATGCCGGTGGAACTCCATTGCGTGGCGAAGAGTTAAATTATTCTATACTCAAAGCTCATATACCATCAAAGCTTCAAAACCAAATAGAGCAGGCATGTCAAAAACTTTTCAAACCTGCAAGGTTTATAACAATAGCTTATAGGCTCTTTCAAAATCATTCAAGTGACGATCAACGTGATGCGCGGACTATGCGTATTAAACCAAAGCAATTCCAAAAGACAGTTGATGGTAAGAAAAGAGAATTCGAGAAATTTTTAATTAATCTATTCAATGATCAAAGTTATTCAGGTAAGACTTTATTAGATTACATTCAACATTTGCTGAAGTATGATAAACATACAAATCCGCATGGACTTCCTTATTTAATAACGTCGAAAATTTCCGATGAAGCACCTGAAATAATGTTTATGCTTCTCTATAGAATTATGTTGTCGAAAGACCGGTTTAACTTAAATGATCGGTCACATAAAAAAATGATAGGAATGTTAACCTTGTTTATGTGGTTTGGTAAAGGGGATCGTTTAAAAGATCATTCAAAGCTGTTATCTTATATTTGGGAGGATGTCAAGACATTGCCATGTGATGCTTTCTGGGGACATTTAACAGTTAATTCAGCATTAACTGATGAAGTTTTAACTCCCTTTCCTACTTATGACGGTAAATATGACAGAAATTCCCTTAGTCAATTAAGGAAATTTAAAAATGGAAACATAATCGAACAGTTTGGACAAAAAACAAAATATAAGCTGTTCCTGATTAAAATGATTTACACCAGGGATTTGTTACTTTATGCACAGAGAGATTTCCTCTCTAGCTTTTTCAACGATAAACAGTATCAGTTAGATGATACAAATGTTCCATTTGATTGGGATCACATTTCCCCTCAAAAATATATTCTCCGAAAATGGGGAATAAAAGAGCCTATAAAACAGTGGTATAATACAAATGGAAATTTTAGGGCATGGCCTTATGCTTTAAATAGAATGGATCAGGATGATACCCCAGCAAATAAATTGAATCCATTGAAAACTAACAAATCGAATTGGGAGGCTTTTATTGAAAAGAACAAAACATTAATTCCCTCAGAAAAACACTTGAGTAAAGTTCTTTTAAATTGGTCTTTTTGCTCGCAACAATGGGCTAATTGTTCTTCAAGCGACATGAAGCGGGACTGGGAAGGAACCTTTAGTTTGATTATCGACAGAAACCTGAAAATCTGTAAAGAATGGTACGATGAATTATGTATTGAAGACTTAAATCCTAAGAATCATTAGTTAGGTTAAAATTTGGGTTCAAATCTTATTATATCTGAAATCAGTATGAAAGGTTTTATTTGAAAAGAAAACAATAATAAATTGCCTCAAAATTGTTAAAAGAGAAACGAAACCATCGAAATTAAAGGCATTTGAATATGGTAATATATAAAGCTTTTACTTCTTAAAAAGTTTTACATTTGACCAATAAAGGACAAGTCCTTTGGTGGAACAATATGCTCAGTGAAAAACTCAAACAACTACGAGAAAGTAACGGACTTGTTCAAAGGCAGGTAGCTGCTTTATTGGAGGTGGATACAGCTTATATCAGTAAGATAGAGAATAATGAAAAACCCGTTAGCAGAATTCATTTAGAAAAGCTTTCTAAGCTTTTTAATGTTGGATCAGAGGAACTATTAACTTTATGGTTAGCTGATAAGATATTTGACTTAATTAAAAATGAAGAATTTGCGGCAGAAGCATTCAAAATTGCTGAAGAAAGAATCTTGAAGGACAAAAAGAACTAATGTTAATCAACACGGATATAAATATTTTAGGCGGCTTACCAGACTTTAATCTGATAAATCATTTTCTTTTCGATAGTGAGCGACATAGTGAAAAAGAGGGACGACAGGTTTTTACCACGATAAAAACAGATAAATCTGTGAAACGGTTTGAAAAAGCCATCATGGGTACTTTCTTGCAATTTAAAAGCAAGGATTTAGAATATTTAGTTAGGTCAATGCTATCTACAGAATCAATATCTGAGAATAGTTTATTAATGCTTTTCTGGAATGCATCAGTGAATAATGATCTTTTACAATATTTGAACAGCCGGGTATATTTTCCGGCATTTTATTCCGGCAGATTAGTACTAAAAAAAGAAGAAATAGGCGCTTGTATCAAGGAGCTAAAGGAAACTGATATTACAGTACAAGATTGGACAATTGTTACTATAGAAACGGTTGCTCGTAAGTATTTGACACTTTTAAAGAAGTTCAACCTAATGGAAGGGGCGTTAACCAAAAAAATCATTCATCCTTACCTGACTGATAAAATGTTTATTTTATTTATATATTGGATCACATCCATAGAAACTAAACCTAATCTGTTAGAAAGTGAGTGGATACAATATTGTTTCTGTGAACGGCCTGTGTTCATCGAGAGATTATTGCAAAAGAAATTTTCAAAGTTCTTTCAATTGGCTTACACTGGAGATAAACTTAATATAGAAACCTCACTTCCTTACGCAACCATTTATGATGCCGTTAAATAATCCAGCAAATATAATACACCAGGCAAAGCGACTTGTTGAATCTGACAGACGTTCGGAAATAAGATTAAACGCCAACGGCGGTAACTCTATAATGATAGTTTGTGAGCCAATAAAAGAAATTGAATATATCGCTTCTATAGAAGAACTTTTGCCTGTTGATAGCTATTCAATTATAGATCTGAACCAATGCCTGATAGATTTTGTGTCCAACAATAAAGCCGAATTGGTAGAATTATACGATCTTCTTCAATCTGCTACAAATGAAATTTTCAAAGCCCCCGATGGTGAAGATTCAAAAGATTTATTCAAAGAAATAGTAGCTCATATTCATGGAGCGCTGCAACAAAACAAGGTGCCGGTATTAATTAATACAGGATCATTGTACGGAACTGGTATTCACAATATTCATATTATGGAGAATAATGTAGTAATGAATGCTGCTTTGCCTTTAATAATATTATATCCCGCAACCATTGAACCTGATCGCGTCATGTTCCTTGGCAAGCAACCTGCATCAAAATACCGGTGTATGATGATTCATTAAAAAGAAGTAACGAATATGCTTATAAAGGACATTTTAACAATTGATCTAAGTGAAGATATAAAAAACGTAATCGACTTAGAGGATATTTCAGAGGCTGCCATTCAATCTGAAATTGAGAATTATATCATTACAGAGGGACTTGCTGAAGAATATTCAGACTTTGTTTCCACATTTACTTCCAACATAATTGAAACAGGCGTTTGGATTTCCGGATTTTATGGTTCGGGTAAATCATATTTTGGCAAGTTACTTGGTTATATGATCAGTAACAGACTTATAGGTGGCACACCGGCAAGGGACAGGATATTACAAAGATTTACTGGCATAAATGATGAAGCACTGGTTAAGAATTCTATTGCAAAACTAAATAGCGTTAATGCTCGTGTGGTATTTATGGATATTGCGAAGCAGGACACTTCGAAAGGTTTTGCCTATGCGCTTTTCAGAAATTTTCTAAAATCGCTTGAACTGCCGGAAAATGAACATGGGTTTTTATTATTCTCTTTAATGTGCAGTGCTGACTATAGCAATGTGGTTGATTTTGTACAGGATAAGTCGGGCAAGTCATGGAGTGATTTAAAAAATAACCGGATAGTTTATATTGGAAAGATCAAGGAAATATACATTGCCCTTGGTAATTCAGAAGCTGATTATAGCACTATTCTAACTACAATCCGCAGGGAAATTGATGAATTTAGCGCTTCTAAATTAAAGGACGAATTAAGCACATATTTCAAGGCCGTTAGGGACGAAAAAGTTGTTTTCCTTTTTGATGAGGCAAGTGAAGCGATTAACCAAAGAAAATTCACATTGCTTGACCTCGAAGGTCTGAGCGAATCCCTTTCCTCTTTAGGTGGTAAGGTTTGGACTATTGCAATTGCCCAGGAAAAACTGGACGATGTTATCAACAACTCAAATATAAGCAAGGCTCAACTCACCAAAGTGACAGATCGCTTCAAAATCAAAATCCACCTTGAGGCTACAGAAGTTGATGTAATTATCCGCAGTAGGCTATTAAAAAAGAAGGATGACGCTTTACAGAAGTTAAAAGATCATTACCAAAAAAATTCAGGGAAAATAGCAGATCATAGCGGACTTACGGGAGCCGGCAAAACAGAAAACAGCGACTCATTTGTTACCTACTATCCATTTTATCAAAACCAATTTGGGTTATTGCAAAATTTCCTTTTTGGTCGCCAGGGATACGCATCCACCAAGGTTGCGGCAAGGGGTATGATTATCACCACCTACGATATTTTAAAACACGAAATCCAGAACGAGACTTTATTTAATGTTGCGACTGGGTGGCAGATTGCAAAAGAGGCCCAACCGCAACCACCTGTTCGTTTAGTAAACAGGTATTCCAACGCTGATACAATATTAAAAAATGAACATATTGATTTGCCTGGTCGTCATTTGTTAGAAACCATCCATTTCTTAACCGAAGCGGAAGTTGCCCCAACTTCATTTACTAATATTGTAAAATCCTACGTTAAAGCACCTGAAGACTTTCATACTGTGCAAGCTTTGGTCACCAAAGCATTAGACACTTTAGTAGAGCACAAAATTCTGTTGTTGTCTAACGGGACATACCGCATCACTTCGGATATAGAGCAACGCCTATTAGATGAAATGAACCAGTTCCTGGTGCAGATTTTTAAAAAGAAGCAACAAATCATTTCTGCTTTCAAAAACTCTGCTTTTATAAAATCACTGGCAAAGATAAATGATGCCAATACCATTTTTGATTTCTATATCACCTCAGATAATGACGACGAACTAACTAACCCTGGTTTAAAGCAATTAAAGTTAAAAGTTAAAAGCCTGTACAGTTTTGGCGATGATCGCAGTATTGATATCGAACAGTTAAAAACACAATTCCAAAATAATAAAGATGTAATTTGGTTGGCGCCGGATAACAGTCACTTTAGGGAAATTGATAAACTGCTGGAGGAAGTAGAACGCATTAAATACCTTGAAGAGAAATACACCAATCCAAATTCTGAAGAAGGACCAATAGTACGAGCGTTTCAATCGGAGCGTTCAGCAAAAGAAATCAGATTAAAGGAACTGGTGGAACAATCGTTAATGCAGGGTAATTCTATTTATCTGTATAATACGGCGCAAATGGATAATAATAACTGGCAAAATGTTATGAATGGTTTGCAACGACAGGTTATTCAAAATGTTTATTACAAAAGGTTAACTTCCCAATTATCAGACGCGCTTGCTGACAGAATTATTAGAGAAGCAAATAGTCAGCGTTTACAAACATACTTCAACGGGCAAGGTATAGATTTTCAGTTTTATGACGCTCAGGGTAACTTTATTGGAGAGGCTTTAAAGCCTGCTGAAGAAATATTATTCAAGATCAGGAACACATTTGTTGACGGGGCTACTCTCGAAAAGGACTTAGAGCAACCACCTACAGGCTTTGGATTCGGCACAGTGATTACTACCGTTGCAGCTTTAATGCGTGGCGGCAAAATAATGTCCAAGTATAATGGAGCCGAAAAATTTTCATGGAGAGATGATGGCGTTTCGAGTATTTTCAGCGCAGCCCGGGAGTTTCGAAAGGCATCATTTAAAGCTATAGCCAAATCATTGTCAACAGCTCAAAAAAACAGTATAGTTACATCCCTTCAAGAATTAGAAAGCGAAACGCACACTCACAAAAAAGTAGACTGGAACACCAATGATTTTGACCTGGTGAATGCCGTGCGTGAATTGGCAAAACTTTTTTGCGATAAGGTAGATTTCATGAAGCGTTCCAATAAGGATTTTGACGCATTATTCAGTAACCTGGAAACTTGTAAAGATCAATTAGGCGTATTCACAGGGGCCGTTAGTGAAGCAAATTATATAGATAAAGCGGACAATTACCTTGATCAAAACGATATTTATGCAAATGCGATCAGAGAAATTGAAAAAGCAGAAAAATTCATTCGTAATAATCTGGATAAATTACGCCAATGGAAAGCTTTTGCCGATGGTGTTAATGATGAAATAAATAAGGCAGCAAAGGCTGATGTGGTAATCAATCCATTATTAAAAGAGTACAATAGCCTTTACCAGGGTGAGGTAGTAAAGAACTTCAAAGCTTTACAAGAGACAGCCCAGAAAATTAAGGATGCCTATTATCAGCTTATGCAAGCCGCCGCGACAGAAATGGCTGCTAAATATATTCTCCTGCAAAAGGACGCAGATGAATTGATAAAAGAGATTCATACATTACCCGCTGGCCTTAATGAAGAAGCAAGTTTGGAAGGAAGTAGCATCAGGCAGTATGCCTCTCAACGCACAAATTCTGCCATTGATATAGATTATGACGTAAAAGATAGGCACACGAGGTTCACCTACTCCGAGATGCTTTCTTTCATTCAATTGTTTCATAGCTATAAAACAAAATTAGAAATAATAAAATCGGGGTTAATTACAACGACCCCTACCAAACCTGCTCCTGGAACTCCGGTAACCCCGACCAAGAAAATTTATTCAGCTACATTACCCGGTGGAAAAGTAAAAGTAAGTGAATACAAAACATGGCTGCAAAATGAATTGCAAAAAATATCAGGGGCAGCTGCCGATGATGAAGTTGAAATCAAGAATCTATAACTATATAAATGAAATTAGCCGAGCACGTTGAACTTATTCGTAAACTAATTGATACTGCTTTTCGCAACCGCTTAGGCCGGATGGGTGTAACCGCTTCAGTTTTGCAACCCGTAGATGCTATCCCTGCCGAGTACCGTTTTGAAAGGAAAAGTATTGAAGGTATAAGGGAAGTTTGGATTGCCGAAACGGGAACTGTTTCGGAAGCATACGAAAAGTTGGTTGAAGAGTTTACGTTTACATTATTTAACCGCTTGGCTGCTTTAAAGGTAATGGAGGCGCATATCTTGCATCCTGAAATTATTACGAGAAGAACTCAGCATGGTGACCGATCTTTTGCTCATAAACATTGGTTGGAGCAAAATCCAGACGGACGTAACGAAGAAATGGAAGGCTTGGTTCGTTTTATTGAAGATCAACTAACCGTATTAACAACTGACATTCCTTTGTTCAGCCCGCAGCACCCTTATCATTTGTTGCCGACGGCAATTGAGCTTAATGGGATAATGAACGCTTTTAACCAGGTGGAAACTGATCCACAAGTAGAAAGTGACATTTGGAAAAGCGACGATGTATTAGGCTGGCTATATGAGAGCTATAACAATTATAAAAAGGCCGCTCATAAAGAAAGTGGTGATAAAACAGAATTTAATAAAGTAAGTATTCAAAGCCAGGTTTACACGCCCCGTTGGGTTGTTAAATTTTTAGTGGATAACAGTTTGGGGAAACTGTACCTTGAAATGTTTCCTGATAGCGAAATAAAAAATCGTTATAAAATAGCCAACGCCCCTAAAACACAGACAAGGGCACCAAAACCGATAACCGAAATTAAGTTGATTGACCCGGCTACAGGTAGCGGTAACTTCCTGCTTTACGGATTTGACTTGTTTTATGATTTGTATATCGATCAGATTGAAAATTACGGTGCTGAATATGATGAACGTAAAATAGCCGAACTCATCATTACCAACAACTTGCATGGCGTTGACTTGGATGACCGCGCAATTCAACTGGCGCAATTAGGTTTGTATATTAAAGCTAAGCGTAAAAAGCGTTCTGCTAAAATTGAACATTTTAATATCGTTAGTTCTGATTTCTTTTTGCCTCCTTATAGTGAGGTAAAGCACATTTTTGAAGAAAGTGCTGAATTAGGTGAGGTTGAACGAAACCTAATGGCCGATTTATGGGGCGACTTACAAAATGCCTATAAATTTGGTGCCTTAATACGCCTGGAGGAGAAACTTAACCTTAAATGGTTTGGCACAAAAAAGCATGTTGATCAAAACCAGATTGCGCTATTTGGACAAGAAAATTTAGATGATTTTGAGAATTTCAGGGAGCTTTTTTTTATTAACCTTCATAAAGCTGTAACACAAAATACTGCCAAACAAGGACAAACATTCCTAAATACTAAAACACAGGATGCAATTACCTTTCTTCAATTACTTACTCAAAAGTATGATGTAGCTGTAGCCAACCCGCCCTACACAGACAGCTCTGATTTTGGCCCGGAATTAAAAGTATTTATTGACACAAATTACAAGCAACCCTATAAATTCAATTCTAATCTATATGCAACGTTTATCAAGCGTTCTTTTGAATTAATTGACGAACAAGGTAAAATGGCCCTGATACATCCATTGACATTTATGTACATCAAAACATTTGAGGATGTCAGGAAATTCATCATTGACAAGTTACATATTAATATTTTCGTTGATTACGGTTTGAGCAACTTATTCGGATCCGTGATGGTCGATCCAGCGTTTTATGTTCTCGAAAAGGAAATACATTCAAATGATTCATTGTTCATTTCATTAGATCAATATACTCGTACACCGAATGAAAAGTTCAAGAAGGACTTCTGTCTTAAATCATTGGATGATTACATAGCGAATATTCCTAACAAACACAATATCACACTTCCTCAATCTAAACTTAAAATTATAGAAAGTTGGCCTTTTATATATTGGATTAGTGATGGTTTTAGAGAAAAGTTCAAAGAGAAAACCATTCTCGATATGTTCAATCCGGCGCAAGGGGCGGCAACAACGGATAATAACAAATTTTTAAGGTTTTGGTGGGAAGTTGAAGAGAACTCTATATCGATAAATTACAACGAGGATAAAAGAAAATGGGTTAAATATTCAAAGGGAGGCCCTTTTAATAAATGGTACGGCAATTTATGGGTACTATTGAATTGGGGTGCAAATGGACAGGACTTAATAAGTGCCGGCGCTGTACTAAGAAATAGTAATTTTTATTTACAAGAAGGGATTACTTATTCTGCAAGTGGTTCAAAAGGAGCCTCTTATAGATACCTACCGTCAAATTGCATATTTGATACTGGAGGTTCTTGCATTTTTTTAGGCAAAACATATAAAAATTTAAATTATCTAATAGCATTCCTAAATTCACCGTTATCTACCTATATAGTTGATTGCTTAAATCCAACGGTAAATACGCAGGTCGGAGACTTACAAAGGATACCAATAGTCAAGCCTTCCAAATCACTTGAAAATGGTATTTCAGTCTTAGCTAATGAAAATATAATAATTAAGAAAAACCTTTGTGAATTTAAGTTGGTTGAAACGAATTATAAAAATAATCCATTAACATTATATTCTGACGTTTCGTTAACGAGTCGTCTATTAACCCACCTGAATGGCGAGAATGCTCAGCTAACACACGTTTTGATAAATGAGGCGGTAATTAACAATCTCATATTTGAGGTATACGACCTTAGTGAACAAGACAGACAACAGATAGAGGCAAAGATGGGGAGGCCAGTTGGAGAACTGCCGGTTCTAAATTCCGCTCGTCAAGCTTATTTGGAAGAAATAAAACTCGAAGAGGAAAACGTTATAAACCATATCGAAAACTTAAGAGCCATTGATTTTGAAGAGTCCCAAATACTACCTATCAAAATAGAGTTTAATGCTTTGTATCAAAGCAACAATGATCTGGAGGAATTTTGCATTAGGCACCAAGTTAATCCCATCAATGTTTGGTTTTGGTTTAAAGAAAGTAAAATACTACCTCAAGGTCGTGCTGCAGACATCGCTTTGGAGTTTTTGGCTGATTCCCTCCGGACGATTTTAAAAGATGATGAGGATGGCATTATTCCGTTAGTTGCCTTACCTGGTGAACCAAAATTGGCGGATAGATTAGAACAACACTGCTTTAGCCAAGGTTTTAACTCTGCACAGTTTATGCAATTAGATGCCTTGATAGGCCGACCAATTAACGAATATATTGAGCAGCATTTTTTCAAGGATTTGAGCGATCATCTCAACCTATTTATGTATTTGCCAAAAACACCATTTATTTGGCATTTAAGTAGTGGTGCTCACCAGGGTTTTGAAGCATATATTATTATTTACAAATGGAACAGGGATAGTTTGTACAAACTCAAAAGCAGCTACCTTAGTAAACGTACCGAAAGCCTTCAATACCGCAATCTGCAAATTGGGGACAGTGTAACCGCCCAGGCACAAACAGAAAAGGAAATCATCAGGCTGCAATTACAGGAGATAGCCGTTTTCTCCAAAAAGATTGACGAACTCATTGCTGAAGGTTATGATCCAAAATTGGATGGTGGTGTAGGTAAAAATATTGCCCCGCTTCAAAAAAAGGGTATGCTAAAGGCGGAAGTATTAAAATCAACTCAACTACAAAAATATTTAAATGCAGATTGGTAATGACTGAACAATGGTTGATGCAAGATATTAATTCGTTAATACAACACCGTGACAGGGTTGTGTTACTGGATACTACGGCGCAATGCGGTTTTGTGTTACCTATTTTGCAACAAAACCATATAAACGTTTTACAAACAAATGTTTCTGTTTCAGAACAGTGGCAACAGGAGAAAGAAGAGCTTTTGATCAGATACGAAGGCGAAACAACTTATAAAAATAAACCACTTGTTTTTTATGTTACCAGGCCACAAGATAAACTAAGTTTTCTGTTTGATTACTGCTTTACACATGGCTGCCTTGATTTAAGCAATCCCCAGGATTGGTTAAAAAGGAAAATATTTGCAAGTACAGGTTTACAAGTAAATTTAGATAGCCCAATGCTCTTAACGGCAGCTAAATTAGGGATCGGAAAAGACCTCGCCTGGTGGAAAAAAATTGTCCAGAATTTAGAGGAAATGATTAACCTCGATGATGAACTGTTGCCATTTGTCAATAACCCGGAAGAATACCTTGCTTCAAAAGAACCGGATATTAAAAGATTGTTTGAAGAAAAAATACACGAATTGCTTGATCAGCAATATATGAGTAAACCCGCAAAAACATTGGCAGGGGAAGTTGCGAAAAGAATGTTTGACGGCCTTGCAAACAACGAGATTTCGGATAGCCTGTTACAACTGTACTATAAATGGGCTGATAGTTCTACCTATAGGCCATCCCTGGAAAAATATATTCATGATTATAAATTAGACGAATCGATCAATCCCTGGAATTCCCACCCCGATCATTGTTTTAAAACACTTGATTTGATTGAGTTGAGACAGATAGCAGATAATTACAGGGATAAGTCATTTGTGGCAGAAAAGCTCCAAAAGTTAAAGAAAAGAATATTTTCCCAGAAGGTACAGGTTTTTGTTCCTGTATGGTGGAAGGACCTATTGGTGCTGTTTGAAACGAATACCGATGATCTGTCAAAATGTAACAATCTAAATGCGTTTATAGAATATTATGCAGGTACTTTCTCAAAAGTTGATAGAGCAATACGCAATTTATATGTAGCATTTTTAAACACCGATGCCATAGTAAGACCATTGCAGGAATATTATGAAGGTTTAAATCATTTGGTATTACAAACATGGTTTGATTTCTATCCGGCGTATAAATCAGATCAACAAGGATACCTTCCCAAACTCTTCGCTACTGCTAAAGCTAAAACGGCAGTTATCGTTGGCGATGGCGTACGTTATGAGATTGCAGATTATGTAGCCACCGAATTGCAAAAACATTTCAAAGTTGAAAAGGAAATCATGTTAGCGGATATGCCGTCAGAAACGGAACATAATATGAGTGCCTTATATGTAGGCGGCAATGAGGTGCTTTCTGTTCAAAAAGACAGGGAAATAAGGCTGACACAAGCAACCGGAAAGAACATTGTGTATATGCAATTGGAGCAGCTAAGTTACGGCAATGAGGCAGATTACCTTGTTCTAACATATAAAGATATTGATAGTTCGGGTGAAAAATTACAGCAAGCAGCCATTAAGTTATTTTCAGAGTTTGAGGCAGTACTCGTTGAAAAAATAACTTTGTTGCTCAATATGGGGTACCAAGAAGTGTACCTTGTTACCGACCATGGCTTTGTATTGACCGGATTATTAGATGAAGCTGACAAGATAGAACCCAATGCAATTGGTAAAAAAGAGGTACATGAACGTTTTATTCGCACGGCTGAAAAGCAAATAAATAGTGATTGGATATGTTTTGAAAGGCCATATAACGAATTCAAATATGTTTATGCAGCAAAAAATCATCGCCCATTTAAATCAAAGGGTGTCTATGGCTTTTCGCATGGTGGCTTCACACCTCAAGAACTCATTATTCCGAAATTTAAATTTACCAAAGCAAGGGCACAAACATCAAAGTTGGAAGTATTAATTTCCAATAAATCCGAATTGAACGATGTTCCTACTGAACTATTTGTGATTAAGTTGGAAGCTCCAAAAACTTTAGCTGACCTATTTGGTTCGCAACGTAAAGTTCAGATAAAACTATATGTTGGCGGGAGGGAATATTTAAGCAGCGACATAATAACTTTTGAAGCGGGTAAAAAGGAAGTTAAGGAGTTTTCCTTTAATAAAAACAGCCAGGTACAAGCCATATTACTCGATGCTGCAACCCAGGAACAATTAGACACAGTAATCATCAAAAAATCTAACCTTCGTGATTTGGGAGGCTTATAATAAATAGATCAATATGATAGTATTAGACGATTTAGATAAAAAAGCCTTAGATCACTTCAGGGGTTTTGTAGTTAAAAAAGACCTGGTTGGTATAATTAAAGGTGGGGCAAATGTTCCAGCTTTTGTGTTGGAATATTTATTGGCCAATACCTGCAGCACAGAAGATGAAGAAAAGCTGAAAGAAGGAATGGAGAATGTGAAAAAGATTCTCCGTGACCATTATATCAATCCGGAAGAAAGCACTTTGATACAATCTAAGTTGCGTGAAAAAGGCAGGTACAAAATCATTGATAAAATTTCTGTCGACCTTGATCCCCAGCGCGACCGGTATTGGGCAAATATTAGCAATAGCAACATTAAAAAAGCGAACATCAGCGATGAATTAGTGCGAACCCATGAAAAACTGATGCTTGGGGGTATTTGGGCAATAATTGAAATGGAATATGATCCAATGATAATGATTGGCCCTACGGTTTACCCTTTTGTTGTTCGGGATATTAAACCCATACAATTATCCAGCTTCGACAATTCAAAAATTTCGGATAAAAGAAAAGAGTTTACAAAAGACGAATGGAAAACCTTATTGCTTCGTAGCGCCGGCTATGAGCCTTTAAGTGAAGGTTTGGATGAACGCAAATTAAACCTGCTATTGTGCCGCTTAATCCCTTTGGTTGAGGCAAATTTCAATATGGTTGAACTTGGACCGAGATCTTCAGGGAAATCTTATATCTATAAAGAAATAACCCCATATGCGATTTTAATTTCAGGTGGGCAAGGTTCTGTTGCGCAGCTTTTTGTTAATAATACAAGTGGCAGAGTTGGTGCTGTAGGCTTGTGGGATGCAATTTGTTTTGATGAAAGTACTGATAAGCTATTCAAAGACAGAGACGCCATCCCCTTGATGAAAGATTATATGGAATCAGGTTCTTTTTCGAGGGCCAAAGGCGGGGAGATTTCAGGGTCAGCATCCATTATTCTAAACGGGAATATCAACCAACCTGTGGAAACTGTTTTACAAACGTCTCATCTTTTTAGTCCCCTATCCGATGAAGTTAATTATGATACAGCATTCCTTGATCGAATCAACCTATTCTTGCCTGGTTGGGAGATAACCAAATTTAGTCCCAAGAATTTCACCAACCACTTTGGATTTAGCACAGACTTCTTTTCTGAAATTCTTAAATCTCAACGTAAGACAACTTATTATGATGTGATTGATAAGTACTTTACGTTGGGTGCTCACTTAAAACAAAGAGATTCAAAATCTGTCCGCAGAATAGTTTCAGGTTTTATAAAATTACTTCACCCCGATGCCAACTATACCAAAGAAGATATAAGAGAATACCTGATCATCGCCATGGAAATGAGACGAAGGGTTAAGGAACAATTGAAGAGGATTGGTGGGATGGAATTTTGGGATACAAACTTTTCTTACATAGACAAAGAAAGACAGGAAGAAATATTTGTCGGGTTACCGGAGGACAGAGGCTCACATTTGATTGATAGTAATCCACTTGCGCCTGGTGTTTGTTACACAGCTACGAGTGATGGCGATAACAATTCATTAGTAAAAATTGAGGTAGTTGCGCTGCGCGGCACAGGAAAAGTAAATATTACTGGCACCAACAACCAGGAAGTTAAGGAAAACATTAAAAACACTTTCAATTACATTAGGGCAAATGAAAAAAGCATTCTAAATGAGCAACATTCTCTTGCTGGGTATGATTTGAATATTCAAGTCAGTAATTTAATGGGCGCTTATATAAACGGTGGAATAGGTAGTGCTGTTTACGTTGCAATTATTTCAGCTATTTATAAAAAGAATCTCAAATCTGCACTAGCAGTATTAGGCAATATTTCGATTGGAGGCGCGGTTGAAAGATCGCTACATTTTGCAGAAAAAGTATCATTGCTTTCTGAAAACGGTGCAAAAACAGTATTAGTCCCATTTGACAATCTACAGGAAATGACAACACTTCCTTCAAGCATACTGGGAAAAACGGATACGCCGTTTTATGGTAATAGTCAAATGCTATTACAAAAATCAGTTTCAGGTGATTCTTAATTAATGATTATGTGTTTTTTATTGAGTATTATACAAACTAGGCCTTATAGCTTCATTTTTTTCGAAAGCGAGTTTTAAAAACTTGAAAACATTCCCGGCCTCAATGTTTTTGAACGCGCAGGAATCTTCCAGCAGTTTACAGATTATGGAAAACGGACAAATGAACTTCCGTTTTATGACCAGCAAGAAAGGCTGTGGCCCTGAGATGTGGGTGACTTCACCTTTTAATAAGACACCAAAAAAATGTATCAGCCTTGTATCTAATGATTACCTAAATTTCACGCGACACCCAGCAGTAAAACTCGCTGCCATCTATGGCATCGAACAGTATGGGACTGGTGCAAGCGCAATCCCCTTGATCGGAGGCCATCATGACATCATGAGATGCTGCAAACTAAAATTGTCGATTTTTTTGGTCGCAGCCCTGAATCTGCTTTGGTTTTTACTACCGGTTCCACAGCTAACAGCGCGACATTATTAGCAAGTAGATGGCTATCCATATATAATTGTGTTTGTACTTTCTTATATAATTGCAATCGAACACTACATATTGATTAATTATAATTTGACAGATTATAATTCGTGTTTAACCAATTCAACATCCCGATTAAATGCCCCTTAAGCTTTTGAGCGGTCGCAAATTCAACATCAGTTGATTTTTTCTGTAAGCTTTCTGCCGAAATATATAAGGTATTTGGTGTATAAAAATGAGTTGCAAAAAATGTAAATAGCTCACCAAGATTTTCTTTTATCAATATGCCTTTTTCTATCTGAATCCTGATAAAAAGGCCAAACTGGGATACTGGTAAATTAACCAAAAAACGAATTCCGGCTTTTGTTCGTTCTTGATCCTGACTCAACTTCCTTCTTAATTTTATCAACTGGTTGGTTAAGGTGTATTTTTCTTTTAAAAACTCATCCAATTCCATAAACAAGCTTTTCATATTATATGGCATAATTAAACCTTTTGCAGTAAAGAGGTTAAAAAGTCGGTCTTTTTCCACCAACAACATTTCCTTTTGTTCGTGCAGGCCAGGCAGATCAATTAAATAAACCTTCCAATTGTCGACGCAATAACGGTAAAAATCAGGGATGTTAAAATCATGGATGATCAATAAATCCGAAAGGCGGCGATTATCCAATGACACTTCATTTTTTAATAAAAAGAAGATTAGCGATTCAATATAATGCACCTCATTTCGCGTAATATTCTTTTTATGGATCATTTTACAAATTCCCAGTAATACAATTTCAACTAAGTCCTTCCCAGCATCAGAATTACGGAGATGATTAATCAATTCTCGGTAATGCCCTTTTAAATCGGAAATTGTATTGAATAACTTTGAATCGGCGATTTTTATTTTACCAGCCTCATTCGGGAATAAATTACCTAAAATTGATATTAGCTCGTCAAAGCGTTCTATTGTATAAATGTAATGTTCTCTTATTAACCGGGCCTGCGAGTGATTTCGTAAAATTAGGGATTTCTTAAATATGTAAGAATTAACGATATCACTCAAATTCACCAGCTGTAACATTACTTTTTCAACGCCGTTGTTATGAAATGATAAATTTAGAACCGCGAGATTTAAAGAATTTATTTCTTTTGCCAGGAAATCTTTCCATTTGCCAAAATCCTTCGAGGAGACTGTTTTACCAATAAACTTTTGCGGGTTTATTGACTCTCGTACAAATTGCTGAAGCTGAATAGTTATTAAATCCATTGATAACTCCCAATAATTTTATAGATAGATTAAATGCGGAACAAAATTAGATTGGTGAGAAATGGGTTAAAATACTTATATCAGGGATTTAGAATAACTAAATAGTAGTATGTTTAATGACAGGAGAAGCCAGAATATCTATTTTGGATTTAATGATTTATTTTAATACGATTTACGTTTGGCTCATTCAATCTGCCCTTCTTTTAATTCTTCAGTTCGCCATCGATAGTTTTTCGGGATAGAAAGGTTTGTTTTCTTGACATACAGGTACCCCGTTCTAATGCTTTCATATTGGCAACAGTTTATTTTTGTTCCTGTCGGTTTGTAATCTGCCATTGTTTTGATTTGTAGACAGTCGTTTTAAAATGCCCGGTCATCAAAACTGCATCGGATCCAACATTAAGTCTTTTATCTTATGAAAAAAACAGCAGCATTATTAGTATTCATCATAATTTCAATATTTAGAGGAACTTACAGCTTTGCGCAATTACCGCTTGAGATAAGATCTGGATTAATTTATGTAAATGATGGTACGATTGGAAAACCCAATGCCAATAAATATTCAGCATTATCTGACAGCCTGGACAAGGTTTTGAAACTTCATCCGAACGATACGACGTGTTTGTATTTAAGAGCTGTACTTTATCTGCAATTAAATAAGATCATTTCAAATCCTGACGTAGGTAATAAGATGGCATTTGGCAATCTGGTTATAGCTAAAGACATGGCTGAAAAGGCGGTCAATTTGAAGATGGAGAATCTCTATTTAAAAGTTTTGCGTGCAGAGCTTTATAAAGAATTAACAAATAGATTTATGGCAGATCAAGCATGGAAGTTTACCGAGCATCAAATTGCTGAGAGGAAAAGTCAGTTCGATAATTATAAAGCGATAACTAATAAATATTATGATGAATTAGCAGTGCTTGATAAACAAAATGCCTACGACTATCAGAAGCTAAGAGTAAATGGCAAATACCCATTGTGACGATTGGAATTATCTTTTCTTTTTTGTTGTTTTTTCTTCATGTAATGAAATTACTTTTTTTTGAGTTTCTATAATATCAGATAGGTATTTCACCTTTTCCTCATTAACACTCAATTCTGACTCCAATTCGAGGATTCGGTTTTGAAGGGCGATGATGTCCTTACTAAACATACTTTTTAACGGCTCTTCATTTAAATAATAGACAAATAAATTCTTACCAAGAAGTTTTGAAAAAAGTATGAGTTTGTCAATATCGACTGATTCTCTTTTATAGATACCATATAGAGTTGACTCACTAACATTAACATACCCAGCAACAAACTTTGCTTTTAAACCCTTCTCATGCACAAATCCATGAATGATTTTACCTATTTCTACACCCATGAACAAATCTGATAAAAGAGAGACGGAGAAGTAAGATATTTAACTATGATAAAACAGTAGTTAATGCTATTGAAATTTGATAGTTTTAATGAAATCATTATCTTTGTGTTAAGATAATGAAAGAACACTGTGGATTACCACAGCATTTTCTTTTCAAATTAATAGTAAGCTAATAATCGAAATATAAAATTTATAATTTTGCAGTGCTTACCTTTTGCTTATAAGTAGGACTGCTTACGAGCCTCGCAGCTAAATCTGACAATTTAATCCAGCGAGTGTAAGTGCAGCACCTCAACCCTATACATATAATTATGATAGGGCTGGTGCTCGCTTATGTCTTTTGTTGGAGGCCATTCCGAAAGGAATGGTTGGCTTTGTCAGAGCCATGCTACATTAGACTTTGCGGGTTGCCGGCCCTATTGTAATATACAATAATCCGCCCTTCAATTCTTCTGGCTTGATATTAATTTCAAAACAGGAGATAAAGCAATGGATTCGGACAATGAAAACTTAAAGTTTCTAATTCAACAACTCCAGGAAGGAAGTGAGCGGGCCTTTACCATTTTATATGATAAATTCAGCAAGCAGCTTTATCGTAATATCCTGCGGTTAGTTAAAGACGAATTTATAGCTCAGGAATTATTACAAGACCTTTTCCTAAAGGTTTGGGAAAATAGGCAAAGCATAAAAATTGAAGGATCATTTAAGTCATTTTTATTCAAAGTGGCTGAAAATTTGGTTTTTATGTATTTCCGGAAGGTCGCTAAGGATAATCGTTTGATCGAAAATCTAATCAGAGCAAATATTGAATTTGACATTAATGCAGAGGAAATAGTAATTTCCAGGCAAGATCAGGAACTTTTATATGCGGCGATAGCAAAACTTCCGCCACAAAGAAAACAAGTTTACACACTTTGTAAACTGGAAGGTAAAAGTTACGAAGAAGTGAGCAAGGAACTGGGCATTTCGACTTCTACAATTAGCGATCATATCGTAAAAGCCAATAAAACAGTAAAACAGTTCCTTCAATTAAACAACGGAATTGCCTTACTCTTTATAGTAGACCAGGTAATATTTCATAAATAGTCTTACCCAACCTTTTTATTTACGAATTAGTCAAAATATTTTTCATTGTAGCAGAGTAAATTCTTTTTTACTGCATGATGGTGTAAAAAGCGACATTGGAAAATCAATTAGATATTGCGAGCCTTTTTGTAAAATACCTCGAAAGCAGGTGTACACCCGAGGAGATCAAACGGCTTTTGAGGTATTTCGAAAATGCTGAAAACGAGCAGGCATTGCGTGCCCTAATTCTAACTGAATTAGAATTCACCGAAATAGATAAGAAAAATCATGCAAACATCGATGCTGCCGTTTCAAAAGTAAGAACTATCTTAATTAAAGATCTACAACAAAATAGAATTGAGACTCCTGTTAAAAAGTTTAGGTTATATAAATGGGCTAAAATTTGTGCGGTTTGGTTTTTATTAATTGGAGCTGCTGGGTTATTAATAAATCATTTCCAGGAAGGAATTAGAAATTTTATTCATCCTGTTAAATTATATACGATTAATACAAAACAGGGCGAACGGAAAACCTTGATTTTGGCCGATGGGACGAAAATATGGCTTAGCCCTTCCAGCTCTCTTGAATATCCGGATCAGTTAATAGGTAATTTACGCGAGGTTAAACTGGAAGGCGAAGCTTTTTTTGAAGTTGCAAAAGACAAAAAACACCCTTTCATTATTCATAGTGGTCGAATGGATACCCGTGTTGTGGGAACCTCTTTTAATATCCAATCATATAAGGGCCAACCAAGTTCATCTGTAACGGTAGTAACAGGGATTGTAAAAGTTACTTTGCTCGGAGTCACCACAGGGAATACCAATTCAGTCTTGCTTAAACCTAATCAACAAAGCCAATTTAGCAGGGAAAATGGGAAGTTAATCAGCATAAATTATCCTAATGCGGTTAAAATGCTCAAAAGAAAAGATGGCATTTTAAACTATGATGGTGCACATATTCAAGAGGTGGTAGCCGACCTTTCCCGGTATTATAAATTACCGATTGAATTAGAAAGTAAATCAAAAAATTGTTTGTGTTATGGTGAATTTAACACCAACAGGCCGATTGACATAGTATTAGATCAATTAGCAGCCGCAATTAATGCTACCGTAATTAATAAAAAGTATAAATACATTTTGAAAGGAGGATGCGAAGAATGAAATTCAGATGCTGTTTACCTCAATCGTAGTTTAAATATGTCCAACTCAACTACGGGCAAATAACACTTTAGAGATTTAATAACAATACTGCAAAAAGCCGAATTATTGCTTTATGGCCATTCTATTGCCCTATCGAAATGCTTTTTGAAATAACGATTAACTCAGTAAATTTTTTAATCAAATTTTATATGCTAAAAACATTACCACATAAAAAAAACCGCAGACTGCTGCGATTGGCATTTTTTCTTAGCTTTTTTGTAATCCTAAGTGTCAACACAAAGGCATTCAGTACCTCACAGGGTATTGAGAAAAAAATTACAATAAGCTTTGATAAAATAAGCCTGAAAGAGGCTTTTGATAGAATCGCAACAAAAGCTTCAGTTACGATTATATATAGCAACTCAAAAGAGCTGACTGACCCGGTCAGTATCCATGTTGTCAATAAACCATTAACTGATGTGTTGAATCAACTGTTGTCACCATTCCCATTATCATTTCGATTTATAGATGACAAAGTTGTTATTAGTCATAATGAAAAAAAAACAACCCCGGTATTGCCAGTGAAAAGAGCTGTACCTGTTAAGGGAAAGGTAACCGACAATAAGGGCAACCCACTGCCGGGT
This sequence comes from Mucilaginibacter segetis, assembly GCF_016522075.1. Lineage (GTDB taxonomy): Bacteria > Bacteroidota > Bacteroidia > Sphingobacteriales > Sphingobacteriaceae > Mucilaginibacter > Mucilaginibacter segetis. The sequence goes on from NZ_JAEHFW010000002.1 coordinate 564,826, forward strand.
GCAACTATCAGGGTTATGAACAACAAAAGAATCTTAATAACTGATGCAAATGGTGAGTTTTTTATCGAAGATGTTCAGAAGAACAGCAACTTGCAGATTTCATTTACTGGTTATCAAACCAAGGAAATAACTATTACCGATGATAACGGTTATGTGCTAATTGTATTAAATGAAAGTTCGTCTAAACTTGACGAAGTACAAGTAATCGCATATGGCGAAACTTCTCAGCGTTTAAATACAGGCAACGTTACCACAATTAAAGCCAAAGACATCAGCCAACAACCTGTGGACAACCCATTGCTAACTCTTTCAGGAAGAGTGCCTGGGCTTTTCATAACCCAGGATAACGGTATACCTGGAGGTGGCATTTCATTAGCGATCAGGGGTCAGAATAGTATAACTGGCGGGAATGACCCGCTGTATGTAATAGATGGAGTACCTTATACTTCCCAGCTACTACCGGGCGATGGCTATATCTTAGGGGTTTCGAGTAATAACAATACTGGTTTTGGCGCGCAAAATGGTAATCCTTTTAGTTATATAAATCCGGCAGATATTGAAAGCATATCAGTCTTAAAAGATGCAGGCGCAACAGCCATCTATGGTTCGAGAGGTGCCAATGGTGTAATTTTGATCACAACAAAAAAAGGAAAAGCCGGGCAGACAAAAGTTGATGTATATATACAAAACGGTTATGGTGAGGTAGCGAGAAAAGCACATTTGCTAAATACCTCCCAATACCTGCAAATGCGGAACGAAGCTCTTAAAAACGACGGAATAACTCCAAGCCTGGCTAATGGAGACTATGATTTGTTACAATGGGATACGACCCATTATACAAATTGGCAAAAAGAACTAATTGGTAATGCGGCACACTATACCGATGCGCAAGGTAGTATATCCGGCGGAAATGAATCTACACAATTCTTAATTGGTGCCGGCTATAAAAGGCAAACAACCGTTTTTCCAGGTGATTTTAACGATCAGAAGGCTTCCATGCATTTTAACATTAATAATACTTCTTCAAATAAAAAGTTTACCATTTCATTAACCGGAAGTTATACTATTGATAACAACCAGCTACCCGCATCAGACCTTACGGCGTATGCTTACAATTTAGCCCCTGATGCTCCTCCTTTGTATAATCCTGATGGGACACTCAACTGGGCGCCAACTGGGTCTGGTACCTCCACCTTTCAAAATCCTCTTGCTGGAAACTTAAATACATATCAGGAGAAAACTAACAATTTGATGGTCAATTCAATTTTGTCCTATCAAATATTGCCCGGCTTAACAGCCCGAAGCAGCTTTGGTTATACAAATCTGCAACAAAATCAACAAACGTTATACCCTCTTAACGCAAACGCTCCTGAATATAGGTCCACAAGCGAAAGTACCGCTCTGAATTTAAGTAACAATATAAATTCATGGATCATTGAGCCACAAATAGACTATAAAAAGACAATTGGAAAAGGAAAGTTGGACGTTCTCTTAGGTTCTACATTTGAACAAAATAACAGTAAAGGCCAGGATATTGGCAGCGCAGGTTATAGCAGCGACAGTCAGCTTGGCAATTTGTCTGCGGCTTCAAGTATCTATGTCAACAATTTCATTGAAGCTGTTTATAAGTACAATGCACTGTTTGGACGAATTAACTATAATTTGAATGATAAATACTTAATCGACCTGACAGCCCGACGAGACGGCAGCAGCCGCTTTGGCGTAAACAATGAGTTTCATGATTTTGGTGCTTTAGGTATTGGCTGGGTTTTCACTAATGAGCCGATTTTTCAGAAGGAGTTGTCTTTTTTAAGTTTTGGCAAGTTTAGGGCCAGCTATGGTAGTACCGGAAACGACCAGATTGGTGATTATAAATATTTAAGCTTATACAATCCTACCCGTGCAGGGGTGCCTTACCAGGGGATTACAGGTTTAGCACCCAGTAGTTTGTCCAACCCGAATTTGCAATGGGAACTAACGCGCAAGTTAGAACTTGCTTTGGAAGCAGGATTCTTTAAAGACAGGATTTTGCTAACTGCCAGTTACAGCGTAAATAAATCCTCAAATGAACTATTAGGATATAACTTGCCGCTTATAACTGGTTTTGGCTCACTAACCTCAAATTTCCCTGCAACTGTTCAAAATACAAGTTGGGAATTCAACTTAAACTCAACTATTATAAAGACAGGTTTATTTAGCTGGACAGGCAATTTTAATCTGACCTTACCTAAAAATACACTATTAGCCTTCCCCAATTTGGGTACATCAAGCTATGCCAATCAACTGATCATTGGGCAACCGATAACCGTGCAAAAAGTATTTCAATTTGCAGGCGTTGACCCATCTACCGGTCAGTATATGTTTTCTTCTTCAACGGATAAGTTCAACCCTAACTACGCAACAGACCGGACCGCTCTGATTAATGTATTACCTAAGTTTTATGGGGGTTTCCAAAACAGTTTTAATTATAAAAACTTCAGATTGGATTTTCTTTTTCAATTTGTTAAGCAGACAGGACTAAACGCCTTATTTGTTCAAGGCATACCGGGAACATTCAATACCAATCAATTTGTATATGTTCTAAACAGATGGCAAAAAAGCGGGGATATTAAATCCATACAACAATATAGTTCGGCCTATAGCAATGCAACCCAATATTACGATGCTGCGAGCAGTAGTGAAGCATATTCCGATGCCTCTTATATCCGGCTAAAAAACCTGTCCTTTTCGTGGCAAATTAAAGACTCATGGGCTAAATCTTTAAGGCTTGAAAATTTGCGATTATTTATCCAGGGGCAAAATTTGTTGACCATTACACACTATAAAGGAGTAGATCCTGAAACTCCGGGAAGTCTCTCGCTCCCACCGTTAAGGATTATAAGCTTGGGATTACAGATTGGCCTATAATGCAAATAATTTATTCAAATGAACATAACATTCAAATCAAAATGAAACAATCATATCGATCAGACCGAAAGACAGTAAAAAGGACCAAGATTTTTTGCTGGGCGATTTTCACCCTATCAACACTTTCTATATTAAATACATCTTGTAAAAAGTTCGTGCAGGTTCCAACACCGATAACCAGTCTTAATTCTGCAAACGTATATAAATCTGATGCCACTGCATCGGCAGTACTAACGGGTATATATACTAAAATAAGTTCTACAGGAGTTTCGTCAGGTTTAAGCTCTACATCGGTTTATTGTGGGCTATCCGCCGACGAATTTACGTTGTATAACCCGGCATCCGAACCCGGTTATGTCCCCTTCTATCAGAATTCGCTAACAAATGCAAATTTAGCAGGCGGGGACTTTTGGGTACTATATCAGACCTTGTATATAGCTAATTCAGCCGTAGAAGGACTGACCAATAATAATAGCCTAACCCCTGCAGTTGACCAACAACTTCTTGGAGAAGCAAAATTTATTCGGGCATTTTGCTATTTCTACCTTGTCAATTTATATGGGGATGTACCATTAATAACAGGAACAGATTACAAGTCCAACGAATTAATGTCACGTACTCCTAAAGCACTAGTGTATCAGCAAATAATAACAGACCTTAAAGAGGCACAATCACTGTTAAGCGATCAGTATCTTGATGGCACACTTTTGAATCCAACCTCCGAAAGGGTAAGACCCACCAAGTGGGCTGCAACAGCACTATTGGCAAGAACTTATTTATATACGGGAGATTGGGCTGACGCAGTAACCCAGGCTAATTTAGTTATAGGCAATTCAAATACTTATAGTTTGAGCGCCTTAAATAGTGTATATCTAAAGAATAGTTCTGAAGCAATCTGGGAGCTTCAGCCAGTAAATTCCAGACAGAATACACCAGACGGTTTATTTTTTATTTTGCCTATATCCGGGCCGAACCTTAACAAACCAATTTATCTCAATAGCGACCTGATAAACAGTTTTGAATCTGGTGATCAAAGGCTTACCAATTGGGTTGGCAAAGTTACGGCTACCAATGGAGGAGTTTCAACAAACTACTACTATCCATATAAATATAAAGTAAACGTTCCTGGCGCACCTGTGACCGAATATGAAATAGTACTTCGTTTAGCTGAGCAATTTTTGATAAGAGCAGAAGCAGAGGCCCAAGGGACCGGTACCGGCACAAGTGGAGCTGTAAATGATCTAAATGTAGTCCGTAATCGTGCGGGACTCCCAAACTATGCTGGCCCACTTGACAAGGCGTCATTACTTACAGCAATCCTTCATGAGCGCCAAATAGAGTTATTTAGCGAATGGGGACATCGTTGGCTGGATTTAAAAAGAACTGGAAATGTAGATGCTGTTATGAGTATTGCAACTCCTAAAAAAGGAGGTTCCTGGCAGACAAACAAGCAATTGTATCCATTGCCACAGGCGGATTTACAAAACGATCATAATCTCACGCAAAATATGGGGTATTAATAAAAACGCTTTTTAACAAAATAACAATGAACGCGATTTATAAGTTTATAAGCTTTTGCTTTGTTTTTTTTTACTGTTTTTTTAACTGCTCATCTATTGCCGTTGCCCAAAAGGCCGATAGAAAATTGTTTTCAGTTGTTGATGTGATTACAGACGATACGGCTATGGTTCATAGTGATTCGCTTGAGTTTCAAATGAGCAAAAACGGTATCAATTCAATTTCAACACACAATTTTGACTGGTATGATTTTAAAATAAATGCTGCAAAAATCAGGTTAGTTATTCCTTTAACTACTGCTACAAACTATGGGCATATTTATCTCTTCAGTCATAAACTGCAAATGTTCAGTGAGCTTAATCAAAATAACAATTTGTTTCTCTTTCAGGACGGTGACTCCGTAACGTTACATTTATCAAATCGTGAAAAGGGTGCATTTTTTACTGGGAAAGATGCGGATAAGTACAATTGCATGTATGCCATAGGTAATAACAACGAAATAAATAATGATAAATTCAATGCATTTACAAAAAAGAAAAATTATGAGGATGCCTATAAATCTCTAATTTCCTCCCGTGATTCATTGTATAATTTGCAGACAGGTATTTTAAACAAATACAAAAATAAATTGAACCCCAGGGTTTACAATTTGGTAAAAATAGATTGCTGGGCTAATTGCAATTACCAAATTGTTGGATTTTGTTATGCAGCTTTTACCGGCGATCCTAATGATCAATTTAACGCAGCAGCGAAGGCCTGCTTTTCAAACTACTACGCAAATTATAAAGAAACCCTTTTTAAGGATACGACTTTGATGGTAGAGTCATATAGCTATGCCGATTTCTTGAACACAAAGAACCATGTTTATCCTGAAATTATGAGTGAGATTAGGAATAAAGGGCATCGTAATGTGACGTTTGCAGAAATTGATAGTGTAATTAATAATCATTATCAGGGAGGAATATTGAAAGATAAATTGAGGCTACTTGCTTTCCTTGATTTGGATTGGGAAAAACAGGGTGACTTTGCCAATTATCTTAATATAGCCATCAATGAAGCAGGTAACAATATTTTCAAACAAGCCTTGGTGGAAATAAAAAGTAAATTGACCGTAGGGGTTAACGCGTTTCCATTCGAGATGCCGGATAAAACCGGCAAAATATATACCCTCAAAGATTTTAAAGGGAAACTATTGGTCATCGATTTTTGGTTTACAGGGTGCCACGGATGTTTAGAGATGGCGGAGACCTTAAAACCAATTGCGGCTTCTTATAAGTCTAATCCAAATATCGTATTTGCGTCTATAAGCATAGACCGCAATAAATCATTATGGTTAAAAAGCTTACAATCGGAAAGATATTGCAGTGAAGATGAAATTAATTTAATGGAAGGATTGTACGGAAACTCTGCATTTATTAGACACTATAATATCAATGAATACCCAACCCTCTTAATAATTTCCAAAAAAGGAAAAGTACTTTCAATTGCTCCTCCTGATCCAAGGTCAAAATCTTCATTGTTTGAGAAATTTATTAATCAGAATCTTTGATACTCACAAATATTGCCTTTTAAAACTAAAGCTGTGTTATATCCACAGCTTTAGTTCTGAAACTTGGTTTTTAATATAAAGATGCGTGGGAGTTAGGATCAGCAACCAAATAACCGGCAGCTACATAACTGTTGATGTTTGAAGCTGTATAGCTTGCCTGGTCAGGAATATTTGTTTGTCCTGACGAAGTAACATCATAAATGCATTGAAGGGTTGCAGTGCCGTGGCAATTTGAGGATGTTGGTGATGCATTCTCCTGGAAGTTATTCAATGTCGGCTGTACAATGTAGTCGTCGGTAATCATACCGGCTTTTACCGCGCGGTGATGTTTAACAAAAGTATTGTTGTTTGCATTTGTAAATGCACTGAAGCTGATTGCTAAAGCACCTACCATTAGGCCTAAAGCTAATTGTTTGAAGTTTTTCATTTTATTTGTTTTTTGATAATATATTTTGATCCAAGAAGCCGGATAGCAAATATGGCCAATAAAATAAAAGCGAGATTAAACCATATATGCTGTATCCAGGTTAGTTTTTCGATGGCTCCGCCACATAGACATGGAAGATCTTTTTCCCATATCAATGCGCTGATAATATAAATTGTAAATAAAATCATCAGCAAAACGAATAAATAAAGGCCCAATTTGGCGGATTGCGGAATAAGAAGTAGAATGAAAGTAAGAGTTTCAGTGATAGGAACCAGCCAGGCAATATAAAAGGCAAATCCACTAACCAAATGAACATTTGAAAGTCCTTTTAAAAAGCGATCATGATCGATAACCTTTGCATATGCCGTGTATAAAAATAAAAACATACAGGCCAGACGAATGCTTACGACTATTCTATCTTTTGTAAGCTCAGAAAAATAAAAGCTCTGCTTTTTAAAAATCATACTTTCCATACTAAATATTTGACAGTTCCATCGATTTTCCCGCTCGTAAACCTAACCCTGGTTTATGAGCCTGCAGTTAAGGGAAGCAACCCGAGAATAATTATTTGCTGCAAATAATTATTCTCATTTAAAACAATTCCTCGGTGCTACCCGGAAACAACGCAAATTTTCGTTGGTGAATAATTTGACTATTTAATTTTTGTATTGGTGTAGTAAGATAAAAGCGTAAAAACGGGGATTCAATAATTCTCAAATCGGAATCCAAATTCTCAAGAATCACTCCGGTAATAAAATTTACGATAGTAGCAGATATTGAAAATTGTAATATCTGCACCCAATTGTTGAATTTAAAGTCGCTCATCGGTAAATGATAAAGTTTGATAAAGGTATCGATGGGTAATCCCAAATGGGGTGATCCTTGGATAAGAAATCATTTACCAATAGTTACAAAATAATTTAACAATTGGTTAATATTTATTTTTTGAACAATACCTATGGATGCCCATTTATTTTAATGAGACGACTTAGAGACTGTGGAGTGATACCGAGATAAGAAGATATAATTTCCTTGGAGATCTTTTGTTCTATCTTGGGGTGCCTTTGGAGCAATTCTAGATACCGTTTCCAGGCTGTTAGCCCAATGAGGTCGTGAATTCTTTTAGAATTATAAGAAATATACTGAAGTGTGAGGCATGTATTAAATGCTTCGGCATAAGGAAAGGCAATGTATAATTCAAATAACTGGTGCCTTGAAATGGATAATAACTTGCTGCCAGGCATAACCTCGATATATAGGTCTGAAGGGATTTTTTTTAGAAAACTATTGGGTTCGGTTACAATAGAACCGGCATCCCAAAGACACGCAGTATGCTCCTTATCCCTTTTATCGTCATAATAATACCCCCTGGCAATTCCATTTTCTACAAAATAGATGTGATCTGCTACCTGCCCTGCATTTAGTAATAACTGCCGGTGCGTATGGAAACTAACGCTTGTTTTAGAGTCAATAAAATCCATGATAGCCTTAAAATTTGTTTCACTTTTTAATTCGTTTGGTAGTGGATTCATCCTCAAAAGAGCATCCTGTAAATTATGTGTTTGCATAATAATTTCTTTTAAATAATAAGAAAAGATTCGTGAAAGTTCCTGGATTATGCCAGTCCGGGACGAAGTTAGTTGTGGGAAAAAGCTGAATAAATACTCAAATCAGGGATTTGGCATAGCTAAATAGTGGTATTTTTAATGACAATCGAACTCAAATTATTTATTTATGATGGTTTTGAAGTTTATGAATTAAAGTTGCCCGATTTTGTACGTTGGTTTTTCTGAAGGTATTTTGAATGTGTTTTTTAACTGTTTCTTCTGAAATGAACATATTATTTGCTATATCACTATTCCTCATCCCCTTATATATTTTTTGAACAATTAGAATCTCTGTTCTCGTCAGGCCATAATGCAAGCAGTTTGCCAAAAACTCGTCTGGTTTGATCCCTTCTATGTTCACCTCATGTATTTTTTTTTTGAATTCCTGCCTCGCGTTACTAACCGATCTGGCTATAAAAAGTGCTGTGATTACGATTATGCCGGTATTGGTGCAAAGCACTTCAATTAACTGACTTTCTTCAACAAGCCCGAAAAAAGCCAGTGCTAACCAGGGAGTAACAGCACAATGCATTGCTATCTCTTCCAGGTATTGATTCTTGTCACGTTCGGTTTTATATTTATGCCGGATTGCCCAAAAAATAACCCAAAGCAAAACAATCGCATAAATAAATGGGACAATCATCCCAAAACGGATATCTACGTTTAACTCGCCGTTTATTGCATAAATGATGACAAAAAAGATGATGTATGGAAGAATCAGAAATAGTGGTACACCAAAAAGGGCATGCCAACGCAATGTTTTAAGTTCAAACGCTTTATAAAAATAAAACGGGAAATAGGAAGCCATTAGAAATCCGGTGCCGTAAGCAATCATTTCCTGGATATTGATAGGGATTTTGATTAGTGGATCAGGGAAAAGTCCCCCAGTAATATTGTATAGCAACATCAAAAACAGCAATAGTAAATACCACTCGCGGTTCTTATCTTTCGGCCAATAGAAATAACTGGCCAATTGGAAAATGAACATTAAAATTTCAAGCCCGATAAAAATTGCGGTGACAATATGTATTTGCGTTCCGAATACCAGCATAAATTGAGCGTTAATTATCCGGTCCCCGCTTAAGGAAATATAGGGTATATCCTAAATCTAATTGGCCATATATTTGAAATCCAAATTTTTGATACCAAGGAAGGTTTTTCAAAGTGGATGTTTCGAGGATGATCGGCTTTTGCTCAGAACTTAAAATTATACTTTTTAACAACCTGCTGCCATAACCCCTGTTTTGGTATTGAGGGTCAACGCCAATGAACCAGAGATAGACACTTTTTTCTTTAGGTTGTATTTTCTTTATTTGAGCTTCACGTTTTAATATTTTTCCGATACCAGTGAGGCCGATGACCTGAATGATCAGTCTTATATCGAGCCAAATGGATTTTAAGGAAGAACGCTTTTGATCCGGATACAACAGCAATGCACAGGCTCTTTTATCGTCAGAGAGCCATACTTCGCCAAATAACAGGCAGACTTCCCAGGAATAAGCCATTAAAGCCTTTATTCTCTGCTCTCTTTTTTCGTCATCGCAAACGATGAAATTTACACTTTGGTTATCATCAAATGCGCTGCTTAAAATATTTATTACAGTCGTTTTATCTTTTAATTCAGCCTTTATCATAGATAGTGATTTAAAAATATTAACGTTACCCTACTTCACCTTCCGATTTATCTATGGAGCCGGTTCTCAGAAATGATAAGCATTAAATACGTTTAACTTTTGAACAAATTCGAGTTCAAATATTGCCTGATAAATTTAACTAATGTTTAAATATCGATTACCAATTGGTAAGACCAATATCTCCCGAATTTCTGCCTTTCTGTCCCGAAAATCAGGCATTGTATAAAAAACAATGAGTTACAACAGTCGATAACCATTCTTTTGGAGAAAAAAATAAGGTTAAGCAGGAAACAATAATTTGCTTCAACCGGACAGAATTTACCATGAAGTTAAACGTATTGGATATTGTTATTTGCCGGACACCTGCATTTAGTATAAATGATCAAATTGACGATAAATGGCAGGAACTTAAGGAGCTCATCTTTGAATCCTCACCCTCCTTTTACCAGGCAATTGAACATATGAACCTTTCTTCGGTACTTACATCTCATACCAAAATAGGCTTTACAATTTGGAAGTATTTTAATAGGGCAAAATATAGGGCGACACCATTTGGCGGATTCGCGGCATTTACCTCCATTCCATTGTCAAAAATTCCTTCGGGGCCTTTAGTTCTAAATAATATTATTTTATCAAAATACTTCATAGACTGGTGTGAAAAGGATGCATACATTGATGATTTTAACAAGGTTGTTGGAAATTCATCATTTTTTCAAACTAACTCGACCGTATATACTGTAGGCGACGAAATTCGTTTTATCCGCTTTAAAAATGATTGTTTCGAAATGGCTTATGTAACAGAATTTCCTGAGCTAAAAGACCTATTGAATCTGTGCAAACAAAAATCGACCAGGCACGATGTCTATGATTTCATGAAATCTAAGTACGAGCTGAACTTAAATGATATTAATATTTTTCTTGCACAATTATTGACCCTGCAACTCATAATAACTGATCGTTTTCCAAACATAACAGGTGAGGATTATTTTGAGCGTTTAAAAATAGACAGAAAATCATCGCACAATATTTTTTCCATTTCTGAGCGCAAATTAATAGCAGGAGAATTTGATAGCACTAAAATCAAAGACTTATCTGATTTAATCGTATTTCTTCAATTGAATTTGCCCGTTACGGAAAACACACAGTTGAGAAAATTTCGTAATTCGTTCGGTGAGAAATTTAAAGAAGAAGCGGTACCACTTACAGTAGTAATGGACCCAGAAGCTGGGGTCGGATATGGTAATCTTGGATATCACTTGAACGATCCCGAATTCAATGAAATGAAAAATGCTTTAAATGATAAGCATCACAACGAATTGCAAATTAATTATACCGCTCTGCACAAGTTTTTGTTGAATGGCCTGATTAAAAATACAATAATTCGGTTAGAGGATTTTTATGGGGCAGAAATTGAGAATCCATGTCCACTGCCTAATAGCTTTAGCGCGATGTTCCATTTTTTCGGTGACCAACCCGTCTTATCAAGCCTTGGAGGGTGCACTGCTAATGCTTTAATTGGTCGATTTACTGCCGTCAGCTCTGAAATTGAGCAATTTGGTCAACGAACAGCTTCTTTGGAAATGGAAGCAAACCCGGATGTGTGTTTTTTCGATATTGCTTACCAGGCTGAAAAACGGGTTGATAATGTTAACCGGCGAAAGAAATTATACAAACATGAACTTCCCATATTAACATGGTCCTGTGAGCCATCCCAAATTCATTTAGACGATATTTTAGTATTTATAAGAAATTCTGAAGTAATACTCTGGTCAAAAAAATGGAAAAAACGTATGATACCCCGCATTCCATCTGCCTACAATTATACACGTTCAGATCTCGCCGTTTACCGCTTTCTATGCGATCTCCAGCACCAGGGAATCAGATCTGATTTGACTTTTAGGATTCAGCAATTTTTTCCTGACCTGGAGCACTATCCTCGGGTAGTGTTTAAGAATATTATTGTTTCCCCTGAAATGTGGCTATTTCCTTTGGATTTAATGAAGGTCATTGAACAGGATCATATATCTAAGTCAAAAATTATATTGGAAAACTGGCTTCAAAAGAACAGTATTGATTTTCCTTTTAGAACAGGGTTCGCGGATCAAACTTTATGTTTCAATCCTGAAATAGAAGAGGATGTGATTGCCTTTTTGAACTTTTGCCGTCAAAACCGGCAAATTAAAATTTATATTACAGAAGCTTTATTACCAGACGAGACAACTATCAGGGATAACAACGGCAAGGATTATGCAGCTGAATATATTGTCAGTTATGGTCACGAAGGTGAAGTCTATTCTGGTATTCAGAATTTAACGGAGCTCGGGGTAAACAATCAAAAGTCAAAAAAAATCTCACTCCCCGGAAATGAGTGGTTGTATTTTGAAATATACTGTCACCCGGCAAGGGGCAATGCTATCCTGTTAAATCAGATTTCCTTATTTGTAAAAGAATTTAGGCAAGATATTAGAAAATGGTTTTTTATCCGTTATGATAATCCTAAACCTCATCTCCGTTTTCGGGTGCAATTAAAAGAGCCATCCAATGGCTATCAACTAATTGGCCGTTTAAATACTTTAATAGAGAAAGATTATTTAACCGGTCTAATTTCGGATGTCCAAATAAGGATTTATGAGCGAGAAGTGGAACGGTATGGAATTCACCGAATAAGCCGGGTTGAAGATTTTTTTTGGTACGATAGCAAAACTGTTCTTATGTTACTGAAAAAAGAACATACAGTGGTTCAACTCTATGCGATAACCCTGGCCATCATGAATAAAATGTTGATATGTTGTTATGATGAAATTGATTCTCAAATATTTTTTGTCTCCAAAATGTCGGACAGTTTCAAGAAAGAATTAAATATGGGTAAGGATTTTTTCAAAAAGTTAAATCAGGCTTTTGAAATACATAAGGAAAGTTTTGGAACCGCAGCGCCGCATATTTTAAACAAGTTGTTTTTCAGATACGAATTTGAATTTCAGGAAATCTTAAGTCTTTGTGATAATGAGTCTGATAAGGTAAATATGATGGCTGATCTAATTCACATGCATATTAACCGTTTATTTAATGCTGACCAGAGAATCCATGAGGCAGTTATTTACCATTATCTATTAAAGGTTTTAAAGTCTCGCCGGGGTATTTCAATTGTTTCAAAGGAATACTTAAGAGAACTTTAAAATGACTTGATTCAGTTGAGCTATAATCAAATAAAATATTTTCCCCGTAGGCGAATTTTAATCTTTGCTCCGTATTATTCAAACCTTTATGATTGCCTGCACTCCGCATTTTCTGGTCAATTACATTGTCCGTTTCAATATAAAATGTTTCATTTTTCAGATAAACTTGAATTACCGCATCCTGACCTTTATCCGTTAAGTTGCCATGTTTAAAAATATTTTCTACCAGTGTCAGGAGGACTAATGGGATGAGATAAATGTTGCGAACGTCTTCTTCATAGTGAAATTGGATGCCCAGTTCATAATTCTTTCTCATCTGGTTCAAATAGATCAGATTTTCTACCTGGTCTATTTCTTCTCCCAAAGGGATAAATTCACCCATTTTGTCCGAATCGATTGCATATCGCATCATCTCCGCAAGCATAATTACTGCATCTGCTGTATTTGGTGACAATGCTACAATATTGTGGTATACGAAATCTAATGTATTGAATAGGAAGTGCGGATTAATTTGTGCTTTTAAATAGGCATTCTGCGCAATGGTCAGTTCCTGCTCTGATTTTTGGCGATAGATGATATCTATAAGGCGTTGCTTTTCAAGTTCATTTGTTTTTCTCCTTTCATTATTATACCTGAGAATAAAATAATAACCAGTGGAAAACCCCATAAAATAAATCCCCCTGTATAACGATTGAAGACTATTTTGATAAGTCAGTTTATAATGCATTATTTTAAGAAGATGGGTAGTAATCAATAATTCGTCAATACAATAGGAAGTCAAAATAAATACTGCAATTTCCACCCCAATCACTAAAGGAAGTTTCCAAACAGCCATTCTATTATTCTTGAATGCCCAGGGCAGCGAATAGTTTGCATGGAAATAAAAAAGGATCAGTATTAATGCATAGTGACTTATATACGCGGAAAGATTTCCAAATACACCGGTAATTAATCCGATGACGACGGATTCATAAAGAATAAAAAGCAACCAAACCAAGAGATGTAGTCTATATTTCGTGATCCAGTTGCTAAAAATCCTTTTCATATGAATCTCCCTTTCTGTATAGAAAAATATTGGTTCTGTATAAACTTATTTATCCGGGGTAAAATTCAGTATAAGTTTCATAAAAAAAAGCTATGAAACAGAAACATTTTAAAATCCCCGACAACACGTTTTTTGTATACAAGGCACAAAAAACGTCAAAGACCATTACTGGCGATACTGACTCGACAGATCCTACAACGAGCATGGTGACGCTTACCAAGACCGGCATCTTAAATACTGGGAAGTAAATTTAATGCGGGACAGAGGCCAGGCGTTATTCTTGACGCCGGGCCTTTATTAATCTATTTGACAAAAATTCGGCGAACACCTTTTTGTAAAAATCGCCAACCGTTATCTGGAGACCATTAATCATTTTTATGGTATTGCCGTCGATAGTATCTATATGATCCTTACAAATAATAAAACTTCGTTGAAACTGTTCGAATCTTGGATATGGTTTGAAAATTTTGGAGATTTCAGTCAACGACATATAAGTAACAACTTTTTTGGATACAGTGTGTATCATCACATAATTTTGCTTGCTTTCGACGGCGATCACCTCATCATACCTGATTTTTACAATTTTTAAGTTCTCGTCTTTGTTTTTTACGAAAAAATAATCGTCAATGAATTTGCTTTCTTGCGCAATTTTTTCGTCTATCGGAAATAACTTCAAAATTGTCGCTGCAAATTTGGAAAGGGTATAAGGCTTTAACAAGTAGGCATCCGCATCAACTTCAAATGCCTGGTATCCATATTCTGTATATGATGTGGTAAATACCAGTTTACGTGTTTTTTGACGAATTTCTCTGGATAATTCTATACCGGTTATTTTGGGCATATCGATATCTAACAGAACGAGATCCACCATATCAGATGCGGTAAGGTCAATTAGTGCCTGGACCGGATCGGTGTATGACTTAAAGAGGGTTAAATTAGGAATGGACCCGATGTAAGTTTTTAGCCCTTCAATAGCGTAGGGCTCATCATCTATAATAACGCATTTATTTATATACATAGAAAAGCAATTAACTGCACATATTCCCAAATATTACGATAGTAAAACGCTTTTTACCATGATATTTGTTTACCTGAATCAAAATGAATACTGATCGGGTGGTATTTAATTAGGGATATTTATAATAGTGCAATTAAGAGGTAGCGCTATCTTTTTACCGTGCTGTTATGCAGCATAATTTATCCAATTAAGAAAACCTACCTTTCTATGTAGAAAACACCCCTATTGGGGTAACGAAAGTAAGCTTTTACCTTATTACGATTATTTTAGCTAAATAGTTGTTTTTGGAGGAATTACAAAGACGATAACCACAAAAAAACACTCAAATGTAACTCAAAATGAAGGCTTTAATGTTGCAACACTTTTTTTTCTAACCATTCTAATTTATTGTCATATTTAAAATATTACTTACTTTGTCTTGAGCCAATTTTTGAACCGCTCCTTTAGGTGAACTTTCTTATCGACATAACTTAAAATCATATGTTAAATTGTATTATTATTGATGATGAGCAATTTTCTGTTGATGCAATTCTAAAATACATCGAACTTCTTCCGAGGCTGAATATTCTTGCGATCTATAATAGTCCCATTAAAGCATTGGAATGTGTATCTGTTGAAAGCAATATTGATTTGATTTTTATGGATATAGACATGCCTTTTATTTCGGGAATAGAATTAGCTAGGGCGTTAAGGCCCAAAACCCATAAATTAATTTTCACGACATCGCACTCTAAATATGCATTTGATGCCTTTGAAGTGGAGGGGGACGCCTACTTATTAAAACCATTCTCTTTTTCGAAATTCTCTACAACTATAAACAGGTTATTTCCCAGTAATACAAATACTACTATTCAGGACATGGCTCATGAAGCTGACTATTTTCTTGTAAAAAATAAAGAAGAAGACCTTCGAATAGTCAAAGTTGGCTACAAAGAAGTGATAGCGTTTGAAAGTTCACATAATTATGTCAAAATTCATTTGGCCAGTAATAAAACTCTGACTGCATACCTAACAATAAAAGATATTTTGGAACTCTTAGGCTCCCGTAATGAATTTAAACAATTTCATAGGGCATTTATTATTTCCACGGATTGTATTAACTACATTGAGGGGAATACGATCAGAATGAACAATAATTTATCATTTACCGTAGGCGAAAGTTACAGGGAGAATTTCAGCTTTTATTTGTCGGATAAGTTACTCAAGACTTCCAGAAAGCGATAAATGGATAATAACAGGCGGAATTCAATACCCTTAAGCTAAATATTAAAGGTAGTTTTCAGAGCTATTTTGAGTGTATATAAACTCTCCCATTTAATTTTTCTCAATTAATTAAAAGAATTTGCCGTATTAATAATTGATGCCAAAAATCAATATTCATTTTAAATTTTAGTCTAAAATGCTCATTTAGGCTAAGTTATACCTGTTTTTTTCAGTTCCAAATTGCAAGGGTGAAAAAACCATTTCACCCCCTTTCCCTGTTTTCGCGTACCCCGGAATCCGTGCTTTGATCCTATGATAGCAACCAGGGGTGAATGTCAACTACACTTAATTCACTTCCTGATTATTTATCGGCATAAAAAACTTTAAGTCCATTCGGCTAAAGGTTTTTGGAAAAACCTTCCGTCACTAACTGAAGGGTCAATGATTGCCCAGGTACAAAGCTGGGTGATAGCGAACGTTATTTGACATTGGGGGATAAAGCATTATCCGGCGAGAAGCCGGAAATCAGGCGAAGGTGAGCGTAAAACCGCAATAGACCGAAAGCGCCTGGGCAGGCCAACAGCCCGGATCGTAGGATCTGACGTGAGTAGTCCCGAATTATATACCGGCAGAAGCGAATTCAACGGGTTCGTTACCCGCTGCCGGTACAGGCAAACAAAGTCTTTTATTACGTCGCTATCCTTAAGTCTAATCGGATAGTCGGTTTCTTTTTATTTTTTGCCGGACATAAGGAACTATTAATAATCCTATGCCATCTCCGGCTTAATGTTTAACTCAAATCAATTATTTATGTCTAATTTATTAACATCGAAAGAGCTCAAAGAACAAGGCTCCCTGGTAGACCTGTTAAGCCGTTTAGGGTATCAGCCAGTTCCCAAACGGGGCAGGGAAAGAATGTATCACAGTATGCTCCGGAACGACGATAGTGATCCATCGTTTAGCGTGAATGATGATCTCGGCGTATGGTTCGACCACGGTTTAGGCAAAGGCGGAAATATCATTGATTTCGGCCTATTGTATTGGAGGCACTTGGGTTTTAATGACGTCGTTAAAAAGATCCAGCAGGTCTGTTCCATGGAACAAGGTGAAACCAGGGTAACCAGGCCGCGCAAAGCCGTTAAAATTCCGCAACACATAGTGGAGCAGGTTAAGCCATTAGGAACGCACCCGGCCATTACAGAATATTTAAAAAGCAGGGGTATTTTTGATGTTGCAAGGAAATACCTGTCCGAAGTATATTATTATGTGGAAGATGACAAAAATCTCCGTAAACATTACTTTGCAGCCGGATGGCAAAATGAAAACAATTCGTGGGAAGTCCGTAACCGGTATTTTAAAGGCTGTATGGGGCATAAAGGCGTTACCTTTGTTCCGAGCCATCCTAAAAATGCAGTAGTTTTTGAAGGGTTTCTGAACTTTCTGAGCTGGCGTTTAGAGCATCCTGAAGCAGATCATAGTGTCATCGTCCTAAACACACTGAGCTTATTACAACAAGGTATAAATAAAGCTAAAGCTTTTTCTTCCCTGGATATTTACTTTGACCGGGATAAGGGAGGAAAAGGTGCAACAAATGATTTTATACGCGCATTGCCCTATGCCATTGACCGTTCAAAACTTTATGACGGATTTAACGACTATAACGACAAGATTAAAGCAGACCTGAAAGTAGCTGCCGAAGAGAAAAGGAAGAAAGATAATTTCTTTTCAGGTGTACGGGTGCCTTTTGAAAGGTAGGGGCTATGTCGTTTCTGCTTGATTCCTACTTGAACAAAGTACTTGAGGGCGATTGTTTGGAGGTGATGAAAGAATTACCAAATAGCTCAATCGACCTTGTTTTATGTGACCTTCCCTACGGTACAACGCTAAATCCCTGGGATGTTCCGATTGACTTTAACTTGCTATGGCAACACTACGAAAGGATCATTAAACCCAACGGTGTCATTGCGCTGACCTCCGCCGGTATTTTTACCGGTACTGTTATTCTGAGCAACCCAGCCTGGTTCAAATACAAGATCGTCTGGATAAAATCAAAGTCCACCAATTTTTTAAATGCCAAAAAACAGCCGCTCCGGCGGCACGAGGATATCTGCATTTTTTACAATAAGCAGTCGGTCTACCAGCCACAAATCATACCAGGTAAGGCCTACAACAAGGGATGGAGAAGGGAACAGACCACAGGCTGTTATGGTAAGTATAATCCTTCACAGGCTATCAGCAATGGCAATCGCTATCCTTATGATATTTTGTTTTTTGACCAGGATGAACCTGATGATTGGTTTTATTGCAAAACATGTGAACATGAGGAAACAAGGCCTTATCACCCGACGCAGAAGCCGGTGGATCTAGGTCGCTATCTGATCAGGACTTACACCATTCCCGGTGCTATTGTACTTGACAATGCCTGCGGATGTGGTTCTTTTTTGATTGCAGCTATCCGCGAGGGACGGAAATTTATCGGCATCGAGAAAAACAGCGGGGCCTATCACCAAAAGGTCAGGCCCATCGATTTCGTTAAAATAGCCAGGGAGAGAATTGCCGCCGAGCCCATACCCAACTTTTTATTTAACGGTTGAAAAGCCCAATTAAAAGGACTAAAACCTCAATTTAATAATCGGGATTTCCGTTGCTTTAGCAACGGCAAGATGTCTTTTTGTTTCACAAAAAGTCTCTTGCCCTCCCGGGGGGAGATAAAAAAACTTCGCAACTCGTTTTTTCTATGGCTGACTTAAAGAAGCTGATTGGGAGGCCGAAATTAAAGGATGGTAAACGGACCAAATTTATAAACGTCAGGTTTACCGAAGATGAATACAAAGATATTGCTGAATTAGAAAAGCAACTGGGCATTACAAAGACCGACCTGATCAGGATGCGGATTTTATCAGATGCCAAGAGAACGGTCATCAATTCCAGGGAACTGATCAAATACCTAGATGACGCCGGCGCGGAAATGGGTCGGATTGGCAACAATATCAACCAGTTAGCCAAACATGCCAATACCCTTAAATTAAAAGGGGCGCTAAATCTTGTTATCATAGAACAGTTCAACAGGCTATTTGAAGAATACATCCGTGTCCAACAACAATTTGAGGTTTCACTCCGGAAAATTATACGAGCAATGGGCGTATAAGAGCGGGGTTTGATGTACTCAATTATCCGCCGCACAGCACTAAGCTGTTACGATATTAATATAGGCAGATCACCAGATAAGGACATCTATAGATTGGAAGATAGGATGATCAAAAGATCGCAGGATAGGTTGATAACAAGATTACAAGATATGGAGATCGGCATATCAGCCGATAGGTTGATAGGAAGCTTCAAAGATCATTTGATCGTTACCTACAAGGATCAGTTGCTCATAAGATATGGAGATCGGCTGATATCCTGATCTGCTGATAAATGGTTAGCCTGATCTTCCTTTCTTAATACGCACTAAGCTATGATTGCCCATATCCTTGAAAAGCCTTCCAGGACTTTTGCCGGCGTAAAATACAATACCAATAAGGTTGACCGCAATACCGGCGAACTAATGCTCATCGCCAACTTCGGAGCGGTGCAGGCGCTAAACAATCCACGGCCGCAGGATTTGGTTAATTACCTTTTAATGGTTTCCGCGCAGAACAGAGTAATTAAAAACACGCAGTTTCACGCGGTTATTTCAGCTAAAGGCAGGAATTATAACAAACAGGAATTAACAAAGGCTGCGGTGATGTGGTTGAAGGAAATGAAATATGGCGATCAGCCATACCTCATCGTTTTTCATAAAGACACAGAAAATAACCATGTCCATATTGTCAGTTCACGAGTAGGTAAAGATGGTAAACAGATTGACCGCGATTACGAACAGGTACGGGCAGTAAGAAATATAAATAAGGTACTGGGCTATGGCTTTGCTATGCAATATCAATTTAGTACCAAAGCGCAGTTTTATTTAATACTGGAGAACCAGGGCTTCCTTGGACGAAATTACCTTAATGAGGAGAAACTTCAGAAAAAGTTGAGCTCCTATGTACCAGATAAAGCCAGGATAGCAGACCTTAAAGAGCTGTTCATCGCGTACAAAGCCAACCCTGCTTTTGTGCAACAGATGCAATCGCAAAACGGGATCGATCTGGTATTTCATTCTTCCGAAGGAAAAAAGCCCTATGGTTATACGGTCATCGACCATACCACCAAACAGGTTTTCAAAGGCAGCGAAATTCTGAACCTGAAATATTTGTTAGACGAAAGCCTCAATTTTGAATTAATAAATAAACCAGTCAATATAGACCTCAACGACTATTTGAGCCATGAGGCCATAACTTATTATTCTGAATATGCATCGGAGCCGGTGTACATAGGGCCTATAATGATCTCTGACGATGTGGACGATCAACAGGTTCTCGGCATGAAGCGCCGGAGACAAAAGAAAGCAAGAACTAATACCCGTTAAGGGATAAACCCATGAAAACTTATGATCTGTTTATTTGGCAACCAAAAGGGTGGCGTAGGAAAAAGTACGCTCACCGTCCTATCAGGGAACTACCTGAGCCTGGCTAAAGACTGGCCCGTGACTATCATTGATATGGATTACCAGCAATCCATATCGCAGAAATTTGAAAAGGCTAAAGTACTGGAAAATGAAGAACCCTACGATGTATTGCCGGCAAACCTGGAAAGCTTTCCACCTTTAATTCCGGTGCTAACCAAAAATAAAAAGGATGCGGTGCTTATCGATTTGCCCGGCAAACTTGATGATGATGGTCTGATACCGGTTTTTAAATCAGCTGACCTAGTGATCTGTCCCTTTGCTTATGACGAGTTCACTTTTGAATCCACCGTCTTATTTACGGTTGTTCTTAAAAAGGTCAACCCGAATGTAGAGGTGATTTTCGTCCCTAACCGCATCAAAGCAAACGTAAAGTTTGAGATCATGACTGAAGTGAATGAACAGCTTTCCAGGTTCGGTAAGATAACAGCCATGATTCCTGACCGTATCGACTTTCAGCGCATTACAACCTTTCAGACGCCTTTATCCCTATACGGGATTATCACTCCAATTTTTGAAGAAATATTTGCCGACCGTTTATGGAAAAAATGAAATCATTAGCCGACCAGCTGCGCGAAAAAATGGTAAAGCCCCCAGAAAAACCTACCGGTGATAAACCAGCGCTGGCAACCGGGAATACTAAAAAGCCGCTGAAAAAGGCAAACAAGGCTTTGGATGCGCCAATACTTGAAGTATTGATGGGCTATGACAATAGCGATCATAAAACTATGGTACATTTTCGGTTCGACAAGCACACCGTGGATTTTCTGAATCAGTTTAAAATAGCGACCGGAGTAGACGCAACGAAATTCGTAGCCTTTTCTGTCCGA
The DNA here is from genome assembly GCF_016522075.1 of Mucilaginibacter segetis. GTDB lineage: Bacteria > Bacteroidota > Bacteroidia > Sphingobacteriales > Sphingobacteriaceae > Mucilaginibacter > Mucilaginibacter segetis. Next base: position 586,289 of record NZ_JAEHFW010000002.1, read on the forward strand.
CATTTTATTGACACGCACCCCGAGCTTAGAACAATCATCAAACAATTTATACAAAACTCATACTTATGACACGGATAAAATTTGCACTCGGACTCCTTTGTACCTATGCCGCCTATTATTCGGCGCTAATCCTTTGGGATCACCTTCGCCACAAGCATGCCGACATAAAAAGCGGGAACACTCTGACTAAAGGTGAACAAAAGCCGGGGAACGAAACTGGTTTAATAAATGAGAAAAAGACAAATGGAATCTTGATCCATGATACCGTGCTGAGGTCACTCTGGGCTTATGACAACAGCGGCCATAAAAACATGGTACACGTCCGGTTTGATAAACAGACAGTCGATTTAATGAACAAGTTTAAAATGGCCACCGGTGTTGACATTACCAAATTTGTCGTCTTTGCCGTCAAATACTTTTTTGAGACCAACCCGGAACTCAAAACTATTATCAAACAATATATACAAAACACAGAATTATGACTTGGATAAAATTCGCCCTTTGGCTGCTTGGTATCTATACCACTTATTATGTAGCCCTGATCTTTTGGGATTACCTGCGTACAAACCGTGGGGAAACCGGAGTTGACAAACATGAACTCACTTTTGTGGAGGACATTGAACCCGTTAAATCACACATAGAAGAAGTTACCGGTACAGGAAAAGAATCTTCAGTAGCCTTTTCGGGCGGTGTGAGCCTGAAACAGCTTTTTAATCTCGCCCGCGAAGAGTCGGTCGAGTACATCAAATCCGTAAGCTTTTAGCACATGAAATTTTTTCTGTCCCTTTGTTGTTGCCTGCTGCCTGGTTTAACATTTGCACAACCTGGCATCAACGAAATGCAGCAGGCACAGCAAGACTTATCTTCCTCGTTTTTCTCCGCCTTTGATTGTTGTATGGTCCTGGCCGTTTTATTTGGCCTTTTAGGCGCGCTCAGGATATACCATAATTGGCAAATGGGCAAGGATCAGATTGATTCAGCCGTCGCCGCATGGTTTTTCGCTTCTTTCTTTATGATCCTATCGGGTCCATTTTTGCGGGCATTGTTCGGAATCTGAATGCCTGTATTTTATTTTGATGCTTCCACTCGGAAGCTATAAAAGATTCCTGTCTGTACCTTCTTCAAACAAAACCTTGACCGGTTTAACCGGGCAGCGTTAATGCTGCCAATCCCTTTGGGTGAAATAATCGGGGCGTTGTTCGTGATCTGAACGCTTTTTTAACATAACCGGCCTTCTCCCAGTTGGCTCTAAAAGATCTCCGCCTTTATTTTTTTCTCTATTTTCATGTTTTCAAAAACAAAAAAACTATGGGCCTCAGCCGTATTGCTGGCCCTGTCTGTTCCGGTATTTGCGCAAAGCGGCGTTAACGGACTGAACACAGCAACCTCCACCCTAAAGACCTATGTGGCCCCCGTAACCAATATTACTTTGGTGATTGGCGGCATAGTTGGTATCGTTGGTGCCATCCGTGTCTATTCCAAATGGAATTCGGGCGACCAGGATATCAATAAGGAATTAATGGGATGGGGTGGATCGTGCGTCTTTCTCGTGGTTTCCGCATTGGTGATCAAAGCTTTCTTCGGCTTATAATGGCCCGGAAGTATCCTGTATATAAGGGGCTGCAACGGCCCCTTATATTCAAAGGGTTCAAAGGCAAGTTCATTTACTGGGGGCTTGCCTCCCTTTTAACCGGTCTTGTATTCGGTGCGCTTACCATGTCATTAGTTAACATGTGGCTGGGTGCGCTTGTACTCATTGGCTTTATTGTTGGCGGTTTACTCTTTACAGCCAGCAAACAAAAAGGCGGCCTGCATTCTAAAAGCCGCACCTCAAACATTTACATCCTTAATCATTATGGCCGTAAAAACCTTATTTAACATTCCCTATGCGGGCGTGGATAAAGATGGGGAATACGATTTGCTCATAGGCGTCAATGGGGAATGTTCTGTGGTTATCCAAATGGTAAACCCGGTCATCCGTTATTCCGCTTATCCCGCAGGGTATGAAGAATTTCACCATCTGCTCATCAATGTTGTTAAAATATTAGGCGATGGTTATCTCCTGCAAAAGCAGGACATCATCAGCCGCTCACCTTATAAAGGCCCCCCGGCCAATGAATACCTGCAAAAACAATACAATGCCCATTTCGACGGACGAGAATGCCTGCAGGTTGCAACCTATTTAACCATCACGCGCCAGGTGAAAAAAGGCGCGTTTTATGTTTACGATGGTCGGGTGCTGCGGGATTTCCGGCAGGCCGTAGGCAAAGTATTGGACGTACTGCCTTCAGCGAATGCACTGAATGAGGGCCAGTTGAACCAGTTGGTTTTACAACTGCTCAGTATGGAATTTGGCCGGCCCAATATTGTACTCAACAACCTTTCGCCGTCAGAAACAGAGATCAGGATAGGTGACAAGGCAGTGCGCAGCATCAGCCTTGTCAATATCGACAGTATCGACCTGCCTCCGGATGTAGCGACACATATCGAGCTGAATGATAAGGAAAGCATGCGCGGCTTCCCCATAGATTTCCTGTCCTTCCTTTTTAAAGTACCGGGATTTGATGTGATCGTTTTTAACCAGCTCATCGAAATACCTAACCAGGTGATGACCCTGCGCAAATTGGAGCAAAAAAAGAAACGGCACGCAGGTATTCCTGACCCTGCCAATCAATTATGCGTAGAGGACATTGACTTCTTATTAAACGATGTGGCCCGCGAAAATCAAATGCTCGTCAATTGCCATTTTAATATTCTGGTGGCGGCCCATGTTTCCGCCATACAAAAAGCGGTCAATTTTGTGGAGAGTTCGCTCTTCCAGTTAGGTATTATAGCCAGCAAAAATGCTTACAACCAGTTAGAGCTTTTTCGGACGGTGCTGCCGGGAAACGGTGTGGAGCTAAAGGAATATGATTGGTTCCTGACTACCTGCGACGCGGCCATTTGCTTTTTCTTTAAAGAGTCACTGCCGAAGGATGAGCCTTCCGACTTCTTAATTAGGTTTACCGACCGACAGGGGATTCCTGTAGGGATGGACCCGGCAGACCTGCCCATGCGTACAGGGAGGATCAATAACCGCAACAAGTTCGTTTTAGGCCCCAGCGGTTCCGGTAAGAGCTTTTTTATGAACGCCATGATCGAGCAATATATGCTCTACAACATGGACATGGTGATCGTTGATACCGGGCACTCTTACTCAGGCCTGTGTTCCTATTACCAGGGCAAATACATCACCTATACGGACAAAACGCCTATTACCATGAATCCGTTCCGTATTACTGAAGCGGAATATAATATTGAAAAGAAAGATTTCCTCTGTACACTGATCGGGGTTGCCTGGAAGGGCGCTGAGGGAGTTTTCAGCCCGGTGGAACGAGATGTAGTAGCAAACGTGATTTCCTCTTATTACAGCAAGTTTTTTGCTGATAATGGTGAATTAAACTTCAATACCTTTTATGAGTTCGCCCTGGAAAAAATCCCCGGGATCAAAAGCGAGGAAAAGATCGTGTTTGATTTTGACGAGTTTCGGTATGTCCTTAAAAAGTTCTATAAAGGCGGTGAATTTGCACCCATCCTGAATAAGGAAGCCGATAAATCGCTGTTTACCGAACGCTTTATTGTGTTCGAAATTGATAGTATAAAAGAGCACAAGATCCTCTTTCCCATTGTCACGCTCATTATTATGGATGTATTCATCCAGAAGATGCGTTACCGTTCGGATAAGCGTAAGGCTTTGGTTGTCGAAGAAGCCTGGAAGGCTATCGCCAGCCCTTTAATGGCAGGGTATTTACTCTACTTGTATAAAACGGTAAGGAAGTTTTGGGGAGAGGCTATAGTAGTTACACAAGAGCTGGGGGACATTATTGGCAACGCTGTGGTTAAAGATAGCATCATCAATAATTCCGATACCATCTGCTTGCTGGATCAGACCAAATTCAAGGATAATTACAATGATATTGCCGCCCTGCTCTCCATCAATGAAACCGAAAGGCGTAAAATTTTCACCATTAATCAGCTGGACAACACAGATAACCGCGGACGTTTTAAGGAAGTTTATATCCGCCGCGGCGCAGTCGGTGAAGTTTACGGCGTAGAGGTATCGTTGCACCAATACCTTACTTATACAACAGAAAAACCGGAGAAGTCGGCAGTAGAGAGCTACACCAATCGCTTCGGTTCTTACCCGGACGGCCTTGATGCCTTTATCCGGGATTTTAAAGGCAGCGGAAAATCCTTGCCTGCCTTCATTTCACAGGTTAACCAAAATCAACAATCATGAAAACCCATAATTTAAAATTTTCAATTTTAGCTATAATGCTTAGTCTACCTTTTTGCAAGGCTAAAGCACAGACCTTAACCGTTGACCCTGCCGTATCAGCGGCTATTGCGGTTAACGCTGGTGTCATCAACGGCCAGTTGAATACCACCAACAATAAACTTGACCTCATCCAAAAAGGTCAGCTTGCCGTAACCGGCCAGCTCGTAATCGTGAACAACCTGCAAAACAAGATCTATCAGGGTCTGAGCCAGGTGGCATCAGTGATCAATAACCTGACCACCATTAAGGAAATTGCAGAATGTGGCACCGATATCGTCAACGATGTGGAGGCTTCCGTCATGCTGGCTAAATCCGACCCGGTATTGTTGCTCTTTGCCGAGCAGGGCGCCCGCGACTTTGAAACAAGGGCGGCAACGCTCGCCGCAGATGTAAGCGCCTTCGTGCTTAAAGGAGGAAAGGGTAACCTCATGGACTCCGGCGAAAGAGGCAAATTATTAAATCATATCGCCGATGAAATGCGTATCCTGCGGGGCATTGCCTACGGGATGGACAGGGCCATGTACTGGGCAAAGATCAATGGCATTTTTCGCTCACTAAATCCCTGGGCCGAATGGCAAAATGAAGATGTCAGGATAGCCAATGACGTCTTAACCAACGCTAAATACCTGAAGCAATGAAACACGAGATTTTTATGATCTGCCCGCCGTGGAAACAGTACCGCATTTACAAAAGATCGCCTATGTTCCTGTTTGATAACATTCCTCCAAAATTGCTGAAAGCCCTGGTTGCTTTTCGGTTTATTGAGAATTGCCTGAACCAACTTTCGTCACCTGACCACGTGGTTTTTATCTGGGTGACGGAAAAATATACGGAAGAGTGCAAGGATTACATGAAGCATTTGGGCTATGAATATCACAAGTATTTGATATGGCACAGGCCAAAATGGAAAAGGGGTAGCTCAAAGAAAGTACTTGAATACCTCATGGTTTATTATAAAGGCAAAATGTATGCACCGGTCTTACCTTTCCCTGATTCTTTGGAGACACCCTTTACCGGAAGAGTTAAAGACCGGGAGCGAAAACCCGCAGATGCGTACGCAATGATTGAAGCGATGTTTCCCATTCGGCCTAAACTTCAAATTTATGGTTTCACCCACCGGACGGGATGGAATGTTTTCCACCATAATAATTAAAATAACACGATATGAAAGCTATATTATTGATCCTGGCTACCACGATAACCCTTAGCACAAACGTCCTGGCGCAGCAAAAAATACTGGATATTCCCGCGTTGCACCAATTGGTTGACGAATCCGAATCCGAAAATAAACTGCAGGTAAAGGCTAAGAACCAACAGGCGCTGACAACAGCAAACGAACAGGCCAACCTTACCTTACTGGATAAAATGAAAAAAATGTACCGCACTTTGCAGCAGCGGTATAATACCCTTGGAACTGCTATAAATATTGCTAACATCGGAATTTATGCGACACCCATGGTTGAGCGCATTGTCAGTAATCAGTCGCAAATCGTCCAGTTAGTTCAAAAAAATCCTGCTTTAATCGCTATTGGCTACCAATCGGCATTGCAATTTGCTTCACAGTCGAAAAGCCTGGTGGCTTACGTGACTGGCCTCACCCTATCACTTGGCGACGTCAACCAGATGAAGGCTTCCGACCGAAAGATGCTTTTTGATTATGTGATCTCGGAGCTAAGCAACATCCAGAACCTGTCCGGCAATATGTTGGGTATGATGCAGTATTCCAGCCTGGCATCATTGTTAAGGGCGGCAAACCCTTTTCAGAATTTTATAGATGCCGATAAGTCTATCGGCAGCGACATCATCCAAAACGCGAAATACTTAAAATGAAAAGTTTATTTATCGCTTACTTATTGCTGTTTGCTTTTCAATGGGTGCAGGCGCAGGAATATGTCATAGATTACCAGCACCTCGTTGCGGTATCACAAAATGCCGCTGTCCGGAGCAGTGCCGAAGTCACCCATGACGAATATCTCGGCAAGATCAATAACAATATCAATGACCTCAATACCAATGTGGGGTCCGTGGTATTGGCACAAACAATGATCTATGACGGGCTTGCCAATGTCAACTCGGCCTTAAAGGACGGCCTTGCCGTAAAAAATATCGCCGTGATCATCACTGATATGACGGGTTATATTAACCAGGCACTGGATATGGCTAAAAGTGAACCTTACCTGCTGGTATTTGCCGGAAATATAGCCTCTGAAATGCGAACGAGGTCATTGGCGCTGGTGACCGATGTTTCCGGTTACGTCCTCAAAGAAGGCAATAACGTGCTGGCCGATTATAATTCACGCGACCAGCTATTGCGCAAGGTGGTTACCCAATTACAAATACTGGACGGGCTGGCCTATGGTGCCTGGAAGGCCATGTACTGGGCAAAGGAACGCGGCGTGATCGCCTCCCTTGATCCCTTTGCCAACTTTATCAGCCAGGATACCCGCATCGTCAATCAAATTATTCAAAACGCTAAATATCTAAAGCAATGACCATCATCTGACTATGTCGGATGATAGCTTGAATGCCGTTTAAAACAGATCAGATCATGAAAAAAAACTTAATTCCACTTCCATTTATCCTGCTTGCATTGATTCAACAGTGCTTCGGCCAATCCGTTGTCCAGGACCAGAGCGTGCGCTACCAGGAGGAACGCATGGTTTACCTGCAATGGGACCAAAACAAATTCACACCGAAAGCGGGTTTCCTTAGCCTCAATCCATATTACTGGCTGACCTGGGGGTTATTTCATCCAAACTATCACAAAACTGACCTCCGGCCGCTTAGCGCAACCGGCCCCCAAACCCAACGGCTCGCACTTGTCGGCGCAATGAATAGTACAGATAATAAATACAAACTTCAATCAGATACCGTCCGCAACACAGCATTGTCGGAAATAGCCAATCAGTCCGGGCTGGTTTCCAGTGCTGACCCCTTATGGCAATTGTATTACAGCAAGGAACTCAAACCCGTGTTAAATAATTCGCCGGCTTCCATACTAGTCGGGCTCTCACCACAGGTCAGCGCCAAGCTGGTTTCCGAAGGTTTGTACAGCTGGTACAAAAATGAGCTGGATATGCTGAAGGAACGAATACAGGCCGCCCATACGACTACACTCGACCGGGGGGCTCGCATCCTGGCCTATCACCGCTACCTGATGGAGTACCGCAGGCTGGCCGGTGTCTGGGCCATCCGCACTTCGTCGGCGCAAGCCACGCTGACGATGACCGCCCAGGCACAAAAATTAAAAACTAACCAGGTCACGGTCAGTCAATGGACGCCGCAGACAGACATCCAGATCGCTAACCAGGTTTTACAACACCTCCAATGAAAAAGAAACTCACCTTATTGCTGCTGCTATGCCTTTGTATAACGGCAGTATTCGCACAAACCACCACCAATACCGATAACACCAAAGCGTTGCAGTACCTGCAGGGCGATGGCGTCTATGAAGCAGGTGTCATGGTATTTTTGAAAGGGCTTAAAGATTCCGTATGGACACATTTCGATCTGTTTATTACCGATGCCAAGGCCCTGGCCGCCATCTTTATGATCATCTTTTTTGCCATCAAATCATACGAAATGATGGTCGGCGACAAGCAACTGGAGATCATGCCCCTGCTTCGTCCCTTCGGTTTAGCCATGATTATTTTGTGGTGGGGAGCGTTCGTTAAAATGATCGCCTTCCCCACGGACCTCGTGGCTAATCAAACGGAACAGATGTTTGACAGTGAACAAACCACCGTGGATAACCTGCGGCTGAACAGGTCAAACCTGATGCTGGCCGTAGCTAATTCCCTCTATACCTACCAGGCTCAAACTGAAGTCGCTGAAAAGGAAAGCGATACATGGTACGGGCAAGCCTGGGATTCCGTAACCAGTACGGTTAAGGAAGGGATTAGCAGCGTGGTTTCGCCATTGTTGGAATTAAAGAACCGGCTGACGGTGGGTATGCAATTGCTCTTTACCCAGCTACTGGAACTCCTGGGGATTTGGATATTGCGTTTGGCGGTCTATATCATCTTTATGATACAAATCATTTACTCCACGATCCTGATTATCCTTGGCCCGTTTGCTGTAGCAGTCAGCATCCTGCCCGCTTTTCGCGATAGCTTCAGCACATGGGTCGCCCGTTTTATTTCTGTCAATCTGTACAGCGGCATCGCTTACCTGATTATGTACCTTTGCGGGTTGATGCAGGAATATGCGCTGACCTCCGAGATCAGCAAGTACCAGGAATTAGTCGGACAGAACGGCACGAGCGCGAACCTCGAAAAAATGGCCTGGTTTGCCGGGAATGGTATCCTGTCCTTCGGCACCGTCATCATTGTGTTTTTGATCGGCGCCATTTGCATGTTCACCGTGCCCAGTATCTCTACCTGGATCATCTCCACTTCCGGTATCAGCTCAGCCACTTCCACCTTTGGCCGCAGCGCCGGAACAGTGGTCAGCATGGCAAGGAAAGCTGCAGGCAGTTTCTTTTAACCCTTCGTTTTCTTTCCCCTTTTGATTGGAGGCTGACCCGCTGCTATGAGTCGGCCTTTTTTATTTAACGCCATTTATTATGATTATCAAAAATATCGAAGCCAAGATAAGACTGGCGACATTCATCGCGGCCGGCAGTCTGCTAACGTCCCTGGTCATCGTCGGCATGAATTGCCTCTATGCTTTCAAGCTGGTATCCAATGCCCAAAAAAGTATTTACATATTGGATAACAATATCCCCATACTGGCCCGGCAAACGGACATCCAAATGAACCGTCCCGCGGAATACCGGGCTGACGTTGACCTGTTTCATTCCCTGTTCTTCTCCCTGACACCAGATGATAATTACATGGAATACCAGATGAAAAAGGCGATGTACCTCGTGGATGAGTCGGGGATGGAGCAGTACAATAACCTCAAGGAAAATGGTTTTTTTAACTCCATTCTTTCCTCCAGTTCTGTACTGACGCTGCAAACGGATTCCATTACCGTGGATATGCCTAAACATTATTTCCGGTATTACGGCAAGTTGAAAATCGACCGGCGCAGCTCCACCGTCGTCCGCTCCCTCATTACGGAGGGTTACTTGAAAGATATCCCACGGAGCGATAATAACCCGCATGGTGTGCTGATCACCAACTGGAAAACTTTGGAAAATAAAGACCTTCAAGATGTGGAAAAGAATACATTCTAACAGAGATCCCAGGGATACGCTGTATAGCGAGATACGCAAGGAATTTGCCAGTTACTTCGCCATTGCCGGGACCGCCGGTAAGCGCCTGACAGGTGCCTACCCCAAATTCCTTTTTGGGTGCATGGTCTTCCTGATGGCCCTGTCGCTGGTATTATCATTTACGGTTTTCCGCCACCCGGAAAAAACAAAAATAACGGTGGTGAAAAAAGTCAACCCGGTGGAGGATGGCTTTGACCAGATCATCCAGGCAACCAGTAAGATCCGGGAAACCATGCGGCTCAAAAAGCTGGTGGATAGCCTGTCAGCAAAAAAACAATTGAGCGGACAGGACAGCACCTTACTGGATAGCGCTCTTGACCGCCTCTCCCAAATTCATCAAACACTAAAGTAAAATGCTATGAAAATTAATTTTAAGCAGCCCAAATATGTGCTACCGCTCATCCTTTTGCCCTTTTTGTGCCTGTTCTTCTATGCCTGGCAAAGTGGTTTCTCCAAGCCAAAACAAGCGCTCAAAGAAACTGTGGGACTGAATGGCTCGGTCGGCGAAGTGTCTGGCGACGTGCGTAAGAAACAGTTGGCCGATAAACTCGATGCGTACAGGAACACCTACAAAGAGGCCGACGGCCTGACCGCTGTAAATGTGATCCCAAGGGAAAACTCCAGCAACCCCGGCTATGATAACGATTATTCCGGGCAGCAAAAGAAAACGCTGGATTCCATTCAGCGGGCCATGAAGCTAAAATTTGGTTCAGGCACCGCCAAAGGAGATGCCCCTACAGCTGATATTAATCACGACCGACGGGTTGCCCGGGCGGTTGAGGAAATGAGCCACCGCCAGGCTAATCAACGGCCTGCCGTAGAAAATACGCCGAAGGATAAAGATCCGATGGAGGTTTTCAGGCAGCAGATGGCGATTATGGATAGCATCAACAAACAGAACGACCCGGCCTACAAAGACGAACTGAAAAAAAAGCAGGCGGCAGACAAGGCAGAGAAATTTAAAAAAAGCCAGGTGAAATTGACCGTGGAAAAGGCGGATGCCCTATCCGCAGATTTTAATACGGTAGTCCCCGAAAAGGAACCAGCTTTTATCAGCGCCGTGATCGATGAAAACGTAACGGGCTATGCCGGTTCCAGGCTACGGCTGAAACTCCTGGAAGATATCAAAGCCGGTAACATCCTGGTCAAAAAAGGCACCTACCTGTTTGCCCTGGTCAGCGGATTTACAGAACAGCGCGTAACGCTGTCCATAACATCTATCCTGTATGAAGGAAAAATATTGCCGGTTAAACTTGATGTTTACGATATGGACGGGTTGCCCGGCTTGTATGTCCCCTCATCTGCCTTTCGCGATTTTACTAAGGACCTCGGCAGTAACTCCGTACAGGGTGTAACGGTAGACGGCAGTTCGGGGAACAGCCAGTTTATCATGAGTTCGCTGGACAAAGTATTTCAATCCACTTCTTCAGCCATAGCAGACCTCATCCGCAAAAATAAGGCGAAGCTCAAATACAACTCCTATCTCTATTTAATCGACCCGGATGCATTGCAAAACGCGCAAAAGAGCGAAGGCCTCCTGAGTACCCATGAAAAAAAATCAAATTAAAAGCACGCTAAAAAAATAGCAACACGAAAAATCCTATTAACATGAAAAAGATATTATTGCTCCTGATGGTGCTTAGCGCACCTTTTGTTTACGCGCAGGATAAACTCCCGGTAGTTTACCTGCCGGAAAATCTGACTGTTCATTTTATCTCACCTGAACCTATTCAGTACGTGGATATTTCCACTAAAGAACTGATCGGCGACCTGCCGCTTAAAAACGTACTGCGATTAAAATTACGGGATTCCCTCAAATGTTTCTCCGGTTCTGTAGTGACCATAGCAGGCGAAAAATTTATCGCGCAATACCGCTTATTGCCGGGTTATCCGGGTGTACCCACGGAAATAAACATTGTCCCGGAGGACATGCGGCCGCTGGATATTTCCGGCATCGGACTGTCTCAAAACCAATTAAAAGGTTTAGCGCTCAGCCTCATTGCCAAAAGGCCAGATAAACGCATGGAAAAGGTCAAAGCCTTTGGCATCAAAGGACAATTGAACCATGTCTATACGGTCGGCGACTACATTTTTCTGGATATTTCCTATAACAATAAAACGAACCTGAAATATGATATTGCTGACTTCCGCTTTAAGGTGGATGATAAAAAAATCACCAAGGCAGCCAATAATCAATCGGTGGAGATCAGCCCGGTGTATGTGCTGTTCAGTCCGCCCGCTTTTTCAAAAAACTACCGGAACATCTTTGTCTTTAAAAAGATGTCCTTCCCAGGAAATAAAGTGCTGCACGCTGAATTGAGCGAAAAGCAGCTTTCCGGGCGCATCGTTACCTTAAGTATTTCCTACCAGGACATACTCGACGCCGATACGCTGCCCAATTAATTCTTTGATGATTGTTTATGACTGATTCCATAGCCTACGATTATGTAAAGCTTGTGCTGGAAGAAGAATTTCTTAGGGCCTATCTGCGCTTCTCCAACCACGGGATTCTCCATTACGAGCTTACAAATATCCTCGAACTCTGTGCGCCTTTAATTCAGGGCCTGGACGAGGACGACCGCTTTTTAAAGTATGAAGTGATCGGAACTATAGCAGATTATTTACAGGAGGTGTGATATGGCATTTAATCCGGTAAGGAAGATGGCAGACAATATGGCCGCCATCCGAATCGCGCTGGACTTTTCCGGCCAGCAGCTCTCCGAAACAGAATTAGCAGCACTAAAAAAATATGCCGGTTTTGGCGGACTAAAAGCCGTCTTGTATCCTCCGGGCGAATTATCCGAATGGGCAAAGTTTGGCGCGTCTGCCGCCGATATCAAACTTTACCCACAGGTCATGGAATTACATGGCATGCTTAAAGAAAAACTGTCGGCAAAAGACTACAAGGCGGCAATTGACGCCCTAAAAAGTAGTTCTCAAACGGCCTATTACACACCGGACTATATCCCAAGGGTGATTTATGCCGCGATGATAGACGCTAATATTTTACCGAAACGTTTGTATGAGCCCAGCGCCGGGGCTGGCGTATTTATAGCAGAGGCCATACAAGCCTTTGGCAGCCTGGAACAAATAACCGCCGTTGAAAAAGATATATTGACCGGCAAGATACTGACCGCTATCTGTTCTGTTTATGATACCCCGGTTGAGGTGCAGATCAAAAAGTTGGAAGAAACAGCGGCGACTGAAAAGGCGCAGTCAGATTTGGTGATCAGTAATATCCCTTTTGGCAAAATCGCGGTCCACGACCCCGCCTATAACAAAAGTGGGATTTCCGCCAAGGTCCATACGTACTTCTTTGCCAAGGGGCTGGATAAGATCAAAGACGGCGGCATATTGGCCTACATCGTTACCGATGCTTTCCTGAATAATCCCTCTAATTCGGGCGCCCGTAAATATTTGTTTACTTCTGCCGACCTCTTGACTGTTGCTGTGTTGCCTGCCAACCTGATGAAGGAAAACGCCAATGTCGAGGTAGGTATGCACCTGATCCTGGTGCAGAAAAATGATACGAAGGACACGCTCACCGAAACAGAAAGCCAGCTAATAGATACCGTGGAAGTTGAAAACTCCTTTGGTAAATACAACCTGAATGCCTGGTTAGCAGATAAGAATGAATTGGTCTATGCCGACGAGATCATCGAAGGTACCAATGCAAGGGGCAAAGCTTCCAGAGTGGCCTGGCAAAATGGCGACATGCTGGACATCGTTCCCTTACTCAAAGAACAGCTGATTGCCGGGTTTGCCAATTTAAATTATACCAAATGGGAAGCGATCTCTTTTGACAAAAAAGAAGGGCAACTCAAACAGTTTACCTTTTTACCCGTACCCGAACTTGAAAAACAATCCGATAAGACTGGGCTAAGTTTTGGCCAGTTAGGTTTATTTGATGCACCCGTACAGGCTGATCAGGATAACAAGGCGCTCGGCTACATAGATGATCTTGATAAACAATTCGTGGATGCCGGAACGGCGCGGGTAATCAGCACTATCAGAACTACCACCAGGCCGCTGCATGACAGCATCGTATTGCTGAGCGCCCGCGCCAAAGCGAATAACCGCTACAGCTATAAGCTGTATAGTAATCTTTCTGAAATTTCATTTCCCGGTAAGTGGATGTCTGGTTTGAGCCTCGGGCAGGAACTGGACGCGCTTTCAGTTAAGCTGAAACAATTCGGACATGATTACCGCTACGAAGGCGATACTACCTTAGAGCCTGCCTTTAAATTATTACCCGACAGGCCAAAGGCATTTACCGACCTGAAACCATTTTATACCAAGGATACGCTGGTCATCTTTAACGGCAAGCTTGGCCTCATCGGGGAGCCGCACAACTTTGAGGCTAAATTCGAGCAGCTTGACCCGCAACCGGAATTACCCTTTTATGAGGACTACCTTACACTTCGGGATATTTACCTGGAACTTTCCGGGTATGAAAATGAGCATACGATCCAGTTCCCGGAACTACGGCATTCACTTAACTTTTATTATGATGCCTTTGTCGCCAAACATGGTGAGCTGAATAAAAACGCCAATCGGAACCGCATTTTAAATGATGCGGCCTTAGGTTTTAAAATGCTGTCCTCACTCGAAATTAAGGAGGGAGAGAAATTTGTACGCTCCGATATATTTTACGGGCCGCTTTTTCAGCAAAAGGAATTGCTGAAAACGGATGATCCTGCCGAAGCACTCGCACGTTGCCTGAATGATACCGGGCGGGTTGACCTATCGATCATTGGACAGGTTACGGGTTTAACTGAAGATGAGGTCATTCTTCAGTTAGATAAACAAGTCCTGTTAAATCCTAAAACACTTGCCTGGGAAACAACCGACAATTACCTGTCCGGCAATGTGGTAGAAAAGTTAAAGATCGCTGAAAAGCTGGCCGGAGAGGATTCGCAAAATTTACAGTTTGCAAGGAGCCTGGCCGCCATCCGCCGGGTGCAACCCGAACGGATTCCGTTTGAAAGACTTGATTTTAACCTGGGGGAACGCTGGGTGCCGATTGATTATTACCAGCGTTTTGCCACCGACCTGTTTAAGCTGGACACTAAGGTTAGTTTTTATAGCTCGATAGATACCTATAAGGTCAGCTATGCGAAAAAGGGCAATACCATTACCAACGAGGAGTTTTCGGTCACGCCCAAAGAAAGTAACAAGATCACCGGCCGCACCTTACTGGAATATGCGCTGCTCAATACCAACCCGCATTTTACCTACCCGGTAGAGGAATACGGAAAAGTAGTACGAGTACCGGATAAAGAAGCCATACAAAATGCGCACCGGAAGGTTGATAACATCAGGGCGCGTTACCTCCTTTGGTTATTGGAGCTCCCGAATGAGGACAAGCAGTACTTAGAAAAACTATACAACGACACTTACAACTGTTACGCGCTCCGGGAATATGACGGTAGCCACCTGACCTTTCCGGGACTGGATTTGAAAGGTTTAAAGATCAATGACCTTTATCCATCACAGCGAAATGCAGCCTGGCGGATAATTCAAAATAGCGGGGGACTCATTGACCACGAAGTTGGTCTGGGCAAAACCCTGACCATGATCATCGCCGCCATGGAAATGAAGCGGCTCGGGATCGTACATAAGCCCCTGATCTTGGCGCTTAAAGCCAACGTGCAGCAAATCATCGACACTTTCAGGCTGGCTTATCCTAAAGCGAAATTGTTGGCACCAGGCGAAAATGATTTTGAACCGTCTAAGCGTAAAAGAATTTTTCATGAAATAAAAAATAACAATTGGGACTGCATCATCTTAACACATGACCAGTTCGGAAAAATACCACAGGCACCTGAAATCCAGCGGCAGATACTCGAAATTGAACTGGATAACACAGCGCTTGATCTGCTCTCCATTCAGAACTCCGGTGAAGAGATCACCCGCGAGATGCTCAAAGGTTTGGAGATTCGTAAAGAAAACCTCGAAGCCAAGCTGAAAGGTGTAATGGAAGCAATTGCCCAGCGAAAGGATAGTGGCATCAATTTCCGGGAAATGAATATTGATCATCTTTTTATTGATGAATCCCATAAATTCAAAAACCTGACTTTTACAACCCGGCATACGAAAGTTGCAGGTTTGGGTAATATGGCAGGCAGCCAAAAAGCCCTCAACATGCTTTTCGCTATCCGCACCTTACAGGACCGTTACGATACAGACCTGTGCGCTACCTTTCTTTCCGGTACGCCGATCTCCAACAGCCTGACCGAAATGTATTTGATCTTCAAATACCTCCGGCCACGGGAACTGGAAAGGCAACAGATTTCCAATTTTGATGCCTGGGCAGCGGTTTATGCCCGAAAGACGGTAGATTTTGAATTTACGGTAACCAATGAGATCAGGGCCAAGGAGCGCTTTCGCCACTTTATCAAAGTGCCTGAATTGGCGCTCTTTTATAATCAGATCACCGATTACCAAACAGCTAAACATATCAATCTTGATAAGCCGGAAATTGAGGAAACCCTGGTTAATATCAAGCCTACACCGGATCAGCAGGAATTTATCAAACGGCTGATGCAATTTGCCAAGACCGGAGATGCTACCCTGATCGGCAGGCGGCCCCTGACAAAGGATGAAGATAAGGGCCGGATGCTGATCGCCACCAACTACGCCAAAAAAATGGCGGTGGATATGCGCCTCGTTAATCCTGAAAAATACGGCGACCATCCAAATAACAAGGTCAATGTTTGTGCACGTAAGGTAGCCGAAATCTACCACGAAAGCACACCGCATAAAGGCACACAGATTATTTTCAGCGACATCGGCACACCTAAAGTTGGTGATTTTAATGTGTATGACGCCTTACGGGACAAGCTGGTAACCGATTTTGATGTACCGGCAAACCAGATCACCTTTATTCACAACTGGGCAACAGATAAACAGCGGAAAGAACTGTTTAAAAAAATGAATGCCGGGGAGATCAGGATACTGATCGGCAGTACCGAAAAGGCTGGCACGGGCTTGAATGTACAGGAACGGATCGTTGCTATGCATCATTTGGACATTCCCTGGAAACCATCGGAGCTGGAGCAGCGTGATGGCCGGGGCGCGAGGCAGGGAAATTGGCTCGCCAAAAAGTTTTATGGCAACAAGGTCAGGAATTTCATCTATGCGGTAGAACAATCCCTTGACAATTACAAGTTCAACCTGCTCAAGAATAAGCAGATTTTCATCAGCCAGATGAAAAACAATGAGCTCTCCGTGCGTACCCTGGATGAAGGCGCTATGGATGAGCAAAGCGGCATGAGCTTTTCTGAGTACATCGCGATTTTATCGGGTGATACCTCCCTGCTCGAAAAAACCCGTATCGAAAAAAAGGTAGCTGAACTCGAAGGTTACAAAGGCGCACATTTTAAAGAAGTTTCGCGTAGCCGCTACCTGCTGGAAGACCTGGAAAAGAAAAGCCGGGAAATCCAATCAACATTGGAGTTGGTTCGCAAGGATGATATGGCCTATAAGAGCGTGTTGAAATTTGATGATGATGGGGTTAAACTCAATCCGTTGAAGCTAATACATATGTTTCAGGCTGATACGGTTGCCGTTGGTAACCAGCTGATCGAGCTTTACAAAAACTGGCAGCCGGAAGATTTTAACAAACCTGAATTTCATTTAGGGGAATTATATGGCTTTGATCTTTTTATCAGGCGCAAACTACAGACCGTGGAAGAAGGATTTTCAAGCAGGATAACGCATGTTACCTCACTTTATGCGGAGAGCCGTAATACGGGTATCAAATACATGCAGAACGGCGGGGCGCCGAACATCGACAATCCTAAACTGGCAGCCAGATATTTTTTAGATGCGATCCACCGGGTAGTTGGGATGGCAGAACGGTACGAAAAGGAATTGGATGGTATCAATCAGCAAATTCCTGAAGTCCGCGAACTTTCGCAAAGGCAATTTGACCAGGAGTATGAACTGGCTTCCCTGAAAAGGGACATGGAGAAACTGGAAATGGAGATCAATCAAAAGATAGCTGAAAAGGAACAGCAGGCACGGGCTGGAGAAAAACTATTTTCAGAGGAACACGATGAATCCGTGGAATTGGTACCTGCTCAGGTAAAACGTTAAATATCTAATCATTTATTTATGAAACAAATTAGTGCCTGCACCAGGCCCCGCCCGGTTATTGAACTGGACAATACCCCCTTTTATGTCGATGCCCAATGGCTTTATCTCGTTCAGGTGGGAAATCCAGATAATAGGATCGACATGCATGAGGCGCGTTCCTTTAAAAGCCACGTAGAATTATGGTACGATCCCTCCATCAAAAATGCTTACCAGGGTTCGCATAGCGACCCGCCGCCTGAACATATTCTTAACTATTGGTTTCATTCCTTTAGCGCTTTAGATCCGGCTGGCGCAGCAGCACGCCTGGACGAATTGAATCCGGAATGGAGATCGGAAAACCACACTGGCCTGCCTGTAATTGATATTGCGGGAAAGCTATTTTATGTAGACAAAAAAGACGGCTGCTTTTATGAAGTGAATAATTGCTGGAATTGGATAAGCTTTAACGATATCGCTTGCCGAAAAAAGATGAAAGGCCTGTATATCAATTTAAATAGCCACAATACCGCTTTTCCACATGAACTTAATGCTGTCCGGTCATTGACAAGTTTGCCCGATCACCTGTTTTTTGCGCCTATTCCAAACAGGAGGACGGTTAAAAAGATCATTGAAAAATACCTTCAGCGTAACAAAAAATAACCATACCGATAGTCAGCCACTTCTGTGAGCCATACAAGCCACCCGCAAAAGCCGGTGGCTTTTTCATTTTAATTCATTCTACTTATGGAAGAAACCAGAGAACAGCAAAAACTCCACGGGTTCTTGCAATGCGCCATTTACTTATCCATAGGATTAGAAGCTGCCATTTTCATTTACCGCGATGCCCCTTTCTGGGGCATTTTTAATACACCGCTCGATAAAATCAGTCACCTGATTATTTACTCGAACCTGGTCTATAGTAAGTTGACCACGTTTGGCTTGATCTGCCTGGTCAGCATAGGTACGCTGGCAAAAAAGAAAACAGACCTCGACCCTAAAAAGCATATCATCTACCCCCTTGCAATCGGCCTGTTTTTGTTCTTCGGCAGCCTTGTTTTTCAGGGTCATGCCTCCCCGGTAGTGTTTGTTTATACCAGCTGGTATAACCTGCTCTACATGGTTTGCTCCTTTGCCGGGGCATTGATGGTGAGCTTGTCAATGGATAACATCTCCAAGTTCATCAAATCCGGGCTCGGCAAGGATAAATGGAACACCGAAGCAGAAAGTTTCATGCAGCCGGTCAAGCGGGTAGATACCCCTTACTCGGTGAACATCCCCATGCTTTTCTACTATAAAGGGAAAGTAAGGAATGGCTGGATCAATATCTGCAATGTGTTCCGGGGTACGATGGTGATCGGCACCCCAGGCTCAGGTAAGAGTTTCTCCATTGTAAATCCATTCATCCGGCAACTGATCGACAAGGAATTTGCAGTTTGCCTGTACGATTTCAAATTTCCTGATCTCGGTCATATCGCATACTATCACTACCTACTGGCTAAACAGCATGGTAAACTGAAAGGCTTTGCCTTCCATGTCATTAATCTCAACGACATCGAAAAAAGCCGCCGTATCAATCCCTGGCGTGCGGATTATATCAAATCCCTGGCAGATGCGGCAGAAACAGCCGAGGCATTGGTGGAAGCCTTAAAAAAAGGTGACCGCTCCGGCGGTAGCGACCAGTTCTTTACACAGTCTGCTATCAATTTCTTAGCATCCTGTGTGTATTTTATGAGTAAATACAAAGGGGGCATCTATTCTAGCTTTCCGCATGTCCTGGCCCTGCTGAACCATTCTTACGAGGACATCTTTAACGCCCTGACCTCCGAGCCTGAACTGCGGTCTCTGTTATCGCCTTTTATGACCGCCTATAATGCCAAGGCAACGGATCAGTTGGAAGGCCAGATAGGTACCCTGAAAATATTTATCAGCCGTTTGGCGACAAAGGAGACGTATTGGGTGTTTTCCGGGAATGACTTCGACCTTAAAATATCAGCAAAGGAAAATCCGGGTATGCTCGTTTTGGCAAATGACCCGAATACCCAAAATATCAACTCCGCCTGTTATTCTATTATTATCAACCGGTTAACGAAGCTGATCAACACCAAAGGCAACCTGCCTTCCGCCCTGATTGTGGATGAGGTGCCTACCTTATTTGTTCATAGGGTCGAGAATTTAATTGCAACTGCAAGGTCGAACAAGGTTGCTGTATTGATGGGCTTGCAGGAGCTGCCGCAATTCAATCAGCAATATGGCAAAGATACAGCCGCCACCATCACCGCCGTAGTGGGTACCGTACTTTCAGGTTCCGTCAGAAATAAGGACACATTGGAATGGCTGGAGCGCCTTTTTGGCAAATCCAAACAGATCGGTGAAGGCTTGTCCATCGACCGCAATAAAACCTCTACCTCTTTGAATGAAAAGCTGGAAGCCCTTATCCCGGCAGGCAAAATCGCATCACTCAATTCGGGGGAGCTCGTAGGGGTAATTGCCGCCGATGTACAAGAAAAGTTTACCGGGCAATTTGAAACATCCGCCATTAACTGCAGGGTCAACCTCGACATGGAGGCTATCCGGCGTGAAGAAAAAGGCTATAAACCCTTACCCACCTTTTATGACTTTGGCGGAAAACTGGATGAAAAGCTCCGCCAGAATTTTAATCACATCAGCCAGGAAATACAGGAAATGGTATTGGCCTTTAAACCGCCTGCGGCGCCCACACCTATTAAAGCCTCGATGAAGAAATGAACGACAACAACAGAGAAATACAGCTCCCGGATTATGTCCTGGTTAACCCCCGGCTAACTGATGACCCGGTTTACAGGCAGGGAGAGATAGGTGTTATTACAGCCGCCATCCTAAATACGGACGAATTTTTTGTCGGATTTGACGATGGCCAGGTAGGTTTATATAGCGCCGATGCGCTCCTCCTATTGAAGCAGCCGGAAAGTATCTATGAATACATGCACCAAAATGCATTGAAACTTTCGGTTGACGATTTTATGAACCTCAAAAATATAGCCCTTTTATTGGACTACGGGACGCCAAAGGACCAGCGGAAGGCGATGGAGATCGCTCAGAAAAATCCGGGGGTGCTGTCAGCCGCACTAATATCATTGGAAGAAAGCCTCGGCATTAACCAAGCTTATAAACGGGGCAGATAAATAGGCCTGACCACAAATTTCAACAAAACATTTAAAGCAATAATCATGAAGGAGGAAGATTCTATCGGTTTAATGGTCATGGTTAGCCCGGTCCTTTGGACTTCTGACCACGTTGGCAGTATCGGAATAATCGAATTTACAGACTTTACAAAAGACGAAATCTGGGTAAGATTTGAGGATGAGGAAGTGGATTGCTTCAGTTCTAAGACCTTGTTTATCCTGAGAGCCTGTGACGAACTTAATGAATTGGCGGAAACTTACCAGGCTGTGCGATGGCCGCCTGTATCTCAAAATCTGCAAACCCTTGCCCGGTTGCAAGCATCCGGGTCGGCCAAACAACTGAAGAACGCTTTTGAACTGTTGCAGGACGACCCCGAACTCCATCGCCTGGCCACAATTCGGTTGAATGAGGCCATCGACTTCGCCCCAAGGCGAAAAATAGGTAGATAAAATCTTAAACATTAAATATTATGGAAAATCAAAATTTAGTCGGAACAATTGTTTTGGTACAGCCGGATTTAGAAAACGATTCCGGTATGAAACGGGGGCACATCGGTGTACTGACCATGTCCTTTTCGGAAAAAGAAAACTATGTACGGTTTCCCGAAGGTGGTGAGGCATATTTTCCTGCCGCGCAGGTGATGATGCTCAAAGATAAACAGGAGGTTTTCAATGACCTTACCAACAATGGTTCATCATTGCCGCTCGATGATTTCAAGGCGATGTACAAGATCATGCTGTTGCAGGACAGGGGCACTTCACAGGCTATCTATTCCGCGCTGGCCATCGCAAACGATAATCCCGGTGTCCAGGAAAGGGTATTGGATTCCATTAATCCGGCACCTAAACAGGATTTGGCCAAAACCTATGCCCGGTGAAAACGCTGATCAGCATCTGCCTGGTCTGTCTTCCCCTCAAGCATCTGAAAATAAATTCTGACTTCGGTTACCGAATCCACCCGATCACCGGCAAATATGCCATGCACGCAGGTGTTGACTTTAAGGCCAGGCATGATACGGTGTATGCCATAATGGATGGCTTAGTGAAATCTACCGGCTATGATGACGGCCTTGGAATTAACATTTGGCTGGCACATGGCAAGGTCGAATCGGTTTATGGCCACCTCAGCAGGATTTTAGTGGCAGCCCAGGATAGTGTAACCGCAGGTGAGCCTATCGGCATAACGGGGGCTACTGGCTTTGTGACGGGCGAGCACCTGCACTTCAGCGTCCGCTACCAACACAAATACATCAATCCAATTAAATTTTTATATGAACTACTAATTAAACAAGAAAATGAACGACAAAAATTTCAAAGCACTTCCCATTCAGCTTTCGAATAAGCTGATAGCGGAAATCAAAGAGGGAAATTCCCTGTTTCAACAACCGGTTAAAGAAAACGGGATGCCCGCATTTGTTAAACCAATTAATCCCATCACCGGAAAAGGCTATAGCGCCATGAATGCGCTGATCCTCGGTATGCAGCGTCATGACGACCCCCGCTGGATGTCGGCCGATGCCGCCAGATATGCCGGTAATTGGGTTAAAAAAGATGAAAAAGGCACACTGATCGAGTTTCCAAAAACCAGCGACATTCAGGCCATTCGCACGGCTGAGGGTAAGGTGATCAAAGATGATGCTGGCGTAACACAGACCAAAACGGTAGAATTTGATAAACCGCAGCGTGGTCAGGCTTTCCTGTTTAACGGAAGCCAGTTGAAGGATATGCAGCCCTTGGATGAGTTTATTGCCAAACAGGATGAGGGGCAAACATTGTCACCAAACGAAAGGGCTGCAAAATTAATTGAAGACAGCAAGGCGGTGATTATTCACGGCGGCCAGGAGGCTTATTATGACAAGCAACGGGACGCTATTTTTATGCCGGAACCCGAACATTTTGAAAATGAAACCAAATATTTCCAGGCGGCAATTCATCAGCTGGCCCACTGGACAGGCCATGAAAGCCGCCTGAACCGTCCGATGGAGGGTAAATTCGGATCATTGGACTACGCACGCGAGGAAATGCGTGCAGCAGTGGCCGCCATCCTAATCGGCGGTGAATTAAAGCTCGGCCATAATTTCGGTCAGCAGGCGGCCTACATGAACAACTTCGCCAAGATCTTAAAGGATGAGCCTTTTGAAATTGCCAAAGCCACCAGGGATGCGCAGAAAATCTCCAACCTTTTATTGGGCACTACACAGAAGCGGGAGCAAAAGCAGGCCCCTGAAGCCGTAGGCTTCCAAAAAGGTGACGAGATCGCCTACCAGGATACAACCTACAAAGTATTGGAAACCTACAAGACCAAGAGCATCAAAGTGGAAGATGCGGATGGCACCCGCAAGGTTTTGAAG
This sequence comes from Mucilaginibacter segetis, assembly GCF_016522075.1. Classification (GTDB taxonomy): domain Bacteria; phylum Bacteroidota; class Bacteroidia; order Sphingobacteriales; family Sphingobacteriaceae; genus Mucilaginibacter; species Mucilaginibacter segetis. The sequence goes on from NZ_JAEHFW010000002.1 coordinate 609,416, forward strand.
CCGGAATATGGCCTCTATAAATCCCTGTTAGATGCTAAAGCCAACCCTCGTGAACCGGAAATGGTTTTGGAGGAAGAACAGGGCCAATCCCAGGAACAGGGGCAAAACCAGAAAATAGGGCGATAAATGAACCTGGTTAACTTTCATGAAGATGATCTCCCGATCCAGGATCTGGAAACCATCGGGCTGGCCGCAGGCGGCCAGCTCCTGTTAAATGTCGATGACCTGAAAGCACTGCTTTCAGGTCGCCGTACAGCTTTGTTAGAATTGCATGACCTCGAAACCGACAACATCAAGATCAAATCCATCAACGCGAAGATATCGCTAAAGCCAAATGAAAACGGCAAACTGGATTTGCTGATTCATCCCATTTACCGCAAAGCGGAAACGCCAGATTTCCTGAACGAAACCGAGGCCCGGCAATTGCAAAAAGGTGAAGTCGCCAGTTTACTAAAAATCACCCTCGATAATCATGGCAATAAAAAAGAAATGCTGGTCGAATATGACCCGGACACCAAAGAATACATCGTTTCCGACACCGAAAAGATCCTGGCACCGGATATGGTTAATAATGAATTGCTGACACCTGCACAAAAGGAAAATTACCGTAAGGGTAAGGAAGTGCAGATAGCAGATGGTACCAAATTCAATTATTCAGGTACAGATCATCATGGCATCCGCTCCAACAAACTGGCGCTGGTAGCTTCCATCCTGATCGATGGTGGTCTTTCTTATATGGTTTATAAAGGGTTAAATGCCCTGTTTAATCAGAAGCGTGAACAAAAATCTGCTGAAAAATTAAGTCCGGGCTATCACCAGGCGCTCAAAGATATAGAGAACCAACATGGATTTAAGCCCCATCAGTTTGAACAATCCCAAACCCGCAAGGGAAGGTAATACCGATGAATACCCTTTTAACAGGGCTTGGCATTTCTCCGGAAATCCAGGCCTTTTTTAATGCCGCTGCTGACCTTTCTTTTAGTTATGGTGATCAGCAGGAACATTACGGTGAAGGTTTTCATACAGTACCCTCAACACAAAACCTTTGGGTTGCAGGAAGTAATAATGCCACCCATGTAATCATCACCTATTCGGTAATGGAGGCAATGGCATTTATCACGCTTAACCGGCATCGTTATCCCCGGTTGGAACAACTGGCATTTGTTGCTATCGGCAATAGGCTGCACGGTGAGCAGGCAAACTGGATCAGGGAGAATCTTCCGGGGCGAAAATTTACGCTAGTGTTCGGCAAAGACCTTATCGGTCATATCACCGATATAAAATTAGCTGCCGGTATTAAAAACATCCCCATCCGGGTATTTTTTTCGGATAATGAAGTCCTTATTTACCGTGATAAAGTGTTACGCGTATTTAATCAGGAGCAGATCTCGCTTCATGCTTTTCAGGAAGCCTTCGGCATTCGCCCCCGTTTCCGAACCGGCAAGCCGGTTCAATCATTAACCTTTTTAGATCAATTAAAACATGATGCAGAACGATGATATTTTATTAAAGCCGGCCATGCTTTTTGCTTTTCTGAAAGCTTTGCCGCTGATTTTGCTGGCCATCACCTTCCTTTTACTGGCATGGTGGCTGTCCCCTTATTTTATCCTTTTCAGCGTGGCCATTTGCGGTGTGGCCTGGTACCGGCTGTTATATATCCGCAGTTTTCAATATCTGATCACGGCGGAATATATCAGGTTGACGCGCGGTATTTTCTTTAAGCGTGTTGACCAGGTGGAAATGTTCAGGGTTAAGGATTACATTATCACCCAATCTTTTATTTTACAGTTATTTAGGCTGATGTACCTGACTTTGAAAAGTACCGATCCCGAAAATCCGGTTATACAATTCACGGGAATCCCTGAATCTGCCATTACGGATACCATCCGCGATAGGGTACAAGAGGCCCGGAAAAACAATAAAATTTACGAATTAAATTGAAAAAACATTTGGAAAATACTAATTAATTTAGTATTTTTAATTAATAATTTAGCCTCATGAAAGCTATTGTCCGCAATATATTGTTAGCCTGTTTAATTACCACATTTGCCTTTTTCGGGGCAGTGGGTAGGAAACATACCAAACAAAAAATGACCGCAGCACAAGCGGCTGAAGCCAGGAAGGAAACTCTGACCTGTTTGTCTGTAGCTTTTTTAGCCTGCGGATTATGTGCCTGGAGGTGTTCCGTGCTCAACCGAAGATTAAACGAAGAAAGGGAATACCAGCGCAGGTTCAATGAGTATATGCGGAGTTCTGCATTTAACAGGCATTATTGAACAATAATTGCTACTTTGCAACATCTTAAAAGCGGGCAACCTGCCCGCAATTGTGATAAGGTTTAGGTTGAAAGGTCCCGGCGGCGAGCGCTCAGGGACTTTTCTTTTTTTGAGCCTTATATTTTAGCATCCATTAAACTTTTTCGACCCGGCATTTCGGCCTGTGGCAATTATTCCAATCCTCTTTTTATTAACCCTTAAATTTTAATCAAATGAAAATATTACCATTTGGGATAGCCCCGTTGCGGCCGTCTATCCGGTTCATGTTAATTCGTACTTGTCCCTGGCTCTTATTGTTTTTTGGCTTCATCGCAGGAACAGTTCTCGTGCATCCTTTACTGATTATAGCGAGCTGGCTCGTACTGCTTGGGTTTTTATATCATGTCTTTTTGCTATGTGCAGAATTGTATGTTATCTCACCGGAAATGTTCATGGTCAGCACCGGGATACTCAATAAAACAGTGACCTGGCTGGAACCATTGCAGATCAAAGCATTTGATGTGCACCAGAGCAAATTGATGCAGTTTTTAAATATTGCCCACGTAACGGTTGTCAGTGATGATGATATAAATATCAAATTCACACTCAAAGGGGTTGACAATAAGGCCATGAAAGAAGCGCTCGGCTTCACTATGGAGTTGGTGAAGACCCGCCATGAATATTTAAAGCGATTAATTGATATGGCCGAAAAAGCTACCGCAAAACAAAAGTAGCCATGGACGATCAATCAGAAATAATAGCAATCGGAGCAATTCCTTTTATCATTGACCGGGATCGGCGCCTATTACAGCAATTTAATAAATGGGAAAATATCATTCGCTTCGATCACTTAAAAAAGGAAGAGGGTTATTATGCGGCTAAATTGTATAAGAGCGGCATTAACCTATCTACCGAATGGCCGGATTTTGGTAAACATTACGATCAAATTCTTAACGTGATCATTCCTGCGCCGATCCTTGATGAACATGGTTCTTTAACCGAAGATTTTAAACAGGACCTGAATAGGTTAAGCCATGATAAAGAATGGGGATTTTACCTTGCAGATAAAGATACCGCGTTGCGGTTGTCCGGCAAATTGCCGCATATTGATTTGGCAGGCACGGATTTTACCATTGACTGGCGCTTAAAAGAACTGCGAGAAACAGAAGAACCCTGGAAGAATATCAGTTTAAGGGACATGGAAATGTCCGATAGCGGTGAAGAATACCTTTGTTTTTACAATACCGAAACCCACGAATTATATGAACCTGACGAAAACCTCCTGGAGCTGCCGGAAAATGTGGTCGTGCTTGAAATTCCTTGTGAAGCAAAGCTCGATCCCGTTGCTGTCGCAAGGGAATATGGCATAGGCGAAACTGATTTGTTAAATGATCATCCCTTTCAAATGAACCTGAAGGCAAAGGTAACCCCGCTATCAGAAACGGGGCTGCCGGAATACATTCAGAACAACAAAAGGCTTGCTGCCGGAAATTCTCTGAACAATGAAACCCAATCGCATAAACGCGGCCGGTAAGAACAGCGTGTGATAACCTCTTTCCGGAAATCTTCCAACTACAGAGCCCCCGTTGCTTAGCGCAATTATTAACTCATCTAATGCTATTTACTGTAATCCAACTGTTTATGAAAAATTCAAGTTTACTGAATAAAGACCTGGCACTTTCAGAAGAGCAATTCGGTGAAGCTGTTACCAACGATTTCATTTGCACGGACTTTATCGACCGCCTCGAATGGGCCATGCTGATGATACAGCAGAATTTCAATCAAATGCGGCTGGCCGAATATCTGCCACTCGTTACACGTAACCATTTCGACAAAGCTTATCTGATGGCAGGCGGCGACGATGCGTTAAACAATCGTGTAAAATTCTTCAGACCCTTTACCGATCTACAGGCTACGCCGGAAATTTTCCCTAACCTGAACATCAAAGTAATGACATTCGAGGAAACGATACAACTCAACAAGGTCAAGCAGCTTGATATCCGCACGAAACAATCTTTAAGGTCTACACTTCAATATGCTTATGAAATTTCGTCCGCGTTTTACAATAAGAAAACCGAGGCATTTTATGGTTTTAAATGCGGCTACGAGTTTAATAAAGGCTTTTTTGCATTAGGGACTAAGGTAGAGAACTCGGATAAATTGTCTTTTACAGAAATACCGAACCCTATCTCACTTCATCCTAATTATACGATGCCTCCCAATGCGGTTACCTTATTGCCTAAAGAACATCTCGTTGACATAATGAAACTGATCGCTATGTCTTATCAGGTCGCCATGTCAATGTATTACGAATGGTCTATTTATATTAAAGAATATGACAACATAGGCCTAATCGTGCCAATTGAGCCTCAGATACTTTCGGAGCTGTATAAAACTTCACTCATGAAGTTTGAAAATAAAAAGCAGATGGTCCATTTCGTAAAGGAACATTACCGAAGGAAGGTCGCATCGCCCGGTGAAGACTATACCGTTTTTATCAATCGTTATTTGCGTGGTGAACACCGGTTTAATTACCGTGGGTTTTATGCAGAGGTCATCCCTCCTAAATACGACCTGTTACGCGCCAGAACAAAAAAGAAATTTGTTGATGCCTCTAAATAGATTGCGTCTCTATAACCGGGGGTAAAAAACCCGGCTCATAACAGCGTCCGACAGTAGTCGGGTAACGTATCCAATTTTTAATTTATAGTCCATGGCGATAGAAATAATCACTAAAGACGATCTCGAAGCTTTTCGACAAACACTGTTGAATGACATTAGGGCTTTGTTGGCCAACAATAAAACGGAAACCAAAGAGTGGCTCAGATGCGCAGATGTCAGAAAAATGCTCAAGGTTTCGACAGGCACCGTCCAAAATTTAAGAATCACCGGGAAGCTAAAATCCCAAAAAATAGGTGGAATACATTTTTATAATCTCGCCGACATTCAAAACATGCTTAGTGGAAAATTGACTAAATGATGCCTCAGACATACATTATTTCAGAACTCTATGGTAAGATGACTGAAGATCCTCGTATAACAGTATGGCACATCAGTCTGTATGTTACCATGCTTATTTTATGGCAACAGGCCGGTTTCGAAAGGCAAGTGAAAATTTCTCGAAAAAAATTAATGACAAAGGCTCACATTGGCAGTATAACAACATACCATAAATGTATTAATCAACTTTGCGATTTTGGATACATTCTTTACCGGCCTACCTATGACTGTTATGCGGGCAGCGCTATTGAGATTATCCCGTAATATTCAATAGGCGGCTTTGCTTAACTCTTCTCTTCAAATGCCGTTCCGGCAAACTTCCCCATCCCTATACTAATTGTTTAAAAGGAAGCATAAGACGATAATGATCTTATGCTTCCTGTGTTTAACTACACTAACACAGACCCTTTTCTAACCAACCGTTTCTTAAGCCTGTTCATGTCTTCACTGACTTTAAAGTCAAGTGTCTTTGCATAATGTTGCGTTTGCTTTATAGTAGCATGCCCCAGCATTTTAGACACCGTCTCAATAGGAACGCCATTATTCAAAGTTACCGTCGTTGCAAATGTATGCCGTGCGATATGGTAAGTAAGCTCTACCTTGATACCACAGCAGTCGGCTATCTCTTTGAGGTAGGAATTCATTTTTTGGTTGGTCAGCACTGGTAAAACCACGCCATTGACTATACATTTCGGGTGCTTATCATATTTTTTAATAATTCTCATGGCCTCCTTTAACAAGGGGATTCTTGATAATGCGTTCGTCTTTTGCCGGTTAATAAAAATCCACTGCTCCCCGTCCACACCTTTTTGAATGTCACCCCGTTTTAAATTTTTGACGTCAATGTAAGCAAGCCCGGTATAACAACTAAAAAGGAAAATATCCCTGACATTACTTAACCTCACGTTTTCAAAATCCTTTTCGGTTATCCGTTGCAGTTCTGCGTCCGTCAATGCGGTTCTCTCCAGGGCTTTTCTCGTTAATTTGAAATTGGAAAATGGATCTCCCGGAAGCCATTTGCTCTTCACACAGATCAGCACTATTTTTTTAAAATTGACTAAATATTTCATTGTGGTGTTGTGATCGCAATTTCGAACGGTTTTTAACCAGAAAGCATATTGGGAAATAAACTCATGGTCAAGATCCTTAATATCTCTATCGTCAGTCCCATACTTCCACTTTATAAAATCCCTCGTGTGGTTATAAGAAATATTGTAGCGCTGCATGGTGCTTGCGGCAAAGTCAACTCCTTGTAATGCTTTCATCTGGGCGTTATGCATACTGAATACCTCCAGGATTTTTTTACGTTTTTCAACATTGCCGGTAAGAATATCTTTTATCGCCTGTGCGGAAACTTCACGATCAGCTTCGATTAGTGATCTCTTAGCCTGGAAAATTTGCAGCTCTAATGCGTCCAGGAAATAATTTAATTCTCTGGCATCTTCCTTCGTCCCCATTGCCCTTGCACCAGCAGAGTTCCACTTGGCAGGGTCACATTTTCGCTTGGAAGATAGCTCAACTGATTTGCCATCTACCGTAATTTTCAGGTAAATGTAAAGGGGGCCTTTTTTTCGATTTTTGGACTGTTTCAAATAAAAAAGCAGTCCGAAGCTTTTTTCTAACATAAACTAACATTTAAAGGTTAAACAAATGTCGGTTTAGATCATCATCCAAACAAGATGTCCACGCGCTGTACATGCTCATTATCAATTCATTATGCGGTTTTCATTGCGTCTTTTTTCTGGTTTGAAATGACGCAATGAATGACGCAATAGAATTATGTGTTTTAATGCGAGTTTTGGTAAGGTAGTAAAACAAAAAAGGCCCTTAATCAACGATTAAAGGCCCTTTTGATGTTTTTGATAACATAATCAGCGGAATGGACGGGACTCGAACCCGCGACCCCATGCGTGACAGGCATGTATTCTAACCAGCTGAACTACCACTCCGTTTGGGTTGGCAAATATACGCACCATTTTTTATTAAGCAAGCTGTTTTTTTAAAATTATTGATTTATTGCATTTTTTGTTTTTTTCAAGATGAATAAATATAAATCATTATTTATTTATATTTTGATAAAGCGTTTACTTTATACTTAATAATGGGTAATTTACGTTCAACTTTAAAACATTTACCATGCTTAAACAATGCTTAAAAGGGATAATTGCGTTCATCTTTTTTTATAATACTGCATTTGCTCAAATGGAATCTCCGCGGTCGCCATTTGTATTTTCAAAATTTATTTCAGGGACTGTTTTACAGAAAGATGGAGGAGTGGTAAAAGCGTTATTAGATTATAATACCATCACTCAAGAGATGATGTTTGATAATAATGGCAAAAAGCTCGTTTTAGATAAAGAAACAATTGGTAATATTGACACTCTTTATTTTGATAGCCGTAAATTTATACCGGCGAGAGCTGTTTTTTTTGAGAGGCTTACCAATACACCTGTTACATTATATATTCAATATAAAAATAAGGCTGTTAATTCAAAGGCAACCATCGGCGCTGGCGGTGGATCAAATAATTCTATAGGGGGCTTTATTGGTGTAAAACAAACAAAAGGAACAACATATGTTGATTATGATATGACCCTGCCCGAAAACTATGAATTAAAATCTGAAAATGTATTTTGGTTGCAAAAAAAAGGCGTCTTTTATGAAGCTTCTAATCTTAAAAAAGTTGAAAAGCTCTTTTCTGAAAAGTCTTCCCAAATAGAAAGCTTTGTGAAGGAAAACAACATTGACTTAAATAAAATCGAAGACTTCAAAAAACTTATTGTATTTTGTAATCAATAGATTTTAAATAGAAAAAGAGCATAAATTTGATGCTCTTTTTCTATTTATAGGACAACGCTTAATTTTAATGTTTATCTTTTTTTCGTTCGTTCTTTCTCTCTTTTTTCATTGCCTTAACTGCTTTTCGACTATTGTTAGTCCAATGTTTGGCATACTTAACATCATGACTGTCTCTTATAATTACCTGACTTTTATGGTCTTTGTAGCCTACATATTTAGTCCTGATAATGTCGTTATGCACCCATGGGGTGTGCTCGTTTACAACAACTTTATAACCGTTATAAAGGTTATAGTTTTTATATTTTGCAGGTAATGCCCTGCTGTGTACCCATGCGTTATTATTATAATAAACGTATTGATGAGCCGGAACATCATAATAAGTATCAATATCCGGTATGTAGTAATAATCTACATGGTCATATCCTACAGGCCCCCATTCAGGTTGACTGCCGATATTAATATTTACACTGAGTTGTGCTTTTACTATTTGTATTGATAAACAGCTAAAAAATATTGCTGTTGATAAAATTAACTTTTTCATAATTGTTATTGTTTGAAGTATGACAGTCAATTATGAGTATAGTTTAATAAAATATGAACTGAAGCTACCGCTCAGCTTAATATAGCTTAGATGTTACAATTTAATAATATGATTATTCCTCGGTGTTTACGTTTTCCTTATCGGCTTTGGTCATAGCTAAAACGGGTTTGCCAATAATTTTATAATTACCATCTCCTCGTAAAATAGATGCAAGTTGAGAAGGGGCTTCCATTGTTTTTATCGCTTTGTCAAGTTCTGTATCGTATTTAAAGTTGGCCTCATACCTTCCTTTTTCATAATAATAACGCGAAGCGATTTCATTTTCAAGGACTTGTTCTATTTCCTGCTTGTGTAATTGCAGGTCATTCTTTTTAGTGCTTAATATTTTGGCTTTTAATTCCTCATACTCCGGCTTTATTTCATCAAATTGCTTTTCGCGGGTAGCCACGTCTTTTAAACTTGTAAGCATTTTTTCCGAAACAGTATTATAGGAATAATTTTTATCTGCCAGATATTTTATAAAATCGTTGTATTCCGTTTCGGATAAAGTAAAGTTGCGTGGGTCACCGATTCTTGGATGAGCAATTCGGTATTGCGTTGCATAATCAAATATAAAAAGTTTAGTTACCAACGTTTGTGTAATATTGGCAAATCGTTCCTGTTTAATAAAAATATCCGGATAAACGCCACTCCCGTCGTATACAGAGCGACCATTTTTTGTCTTAAATTCATGAAGCAATGAATCAGCGAATTTTATTACACTTCCATCATCTTTCCGGTGTGCATAATCTAATTCCTGAACGCAACGACCTGAAGGAATATAATATTTTGCGACTGTAATTTTAACCAGGCTGTTATAGGGTAAAGAGAATGTTTGTTGAACCAAACCCTTGCCGTAGCTACGCTGGCCAATAATTATTGCTCTGTCTAAATCCTGTAATGCGCCGGCAACTATTTCTGATGCCGATGCCGACCGGCTATTTACCAAAACAACTAAAGGCAGGTTAGGTTCTATAGGATTATTTATGGTGTTATAAGTAAAGTTTTTCTCCTTTATTTTCCCCTTTTGGGAAACTACCATTACATCCTTCTCAACAAAAAGATTAACAATTTTTACAGCTTCCTGTAAAATGCCGCCGCCGTTTGACCGGAGATCAAGTATTATACCATTCGGATTATTTTTTTTTAAAGCCACCAAAGCATCGGTAACTTCATTAGCCGAATTTTCGAGGAATTTATTAAGCTTAATATACCCCATGTTACCGCCAACCATTCCGTAATAAACAACGTTCGGTTGTTTTATTTCAGCACGAATCAACGTTTTTTCAACTGGTGCATCCCCCTCACGTTTCAGAAGTAATCTGATTTGCGCACCTTTTGAACCCTTTAATAAAGAGCTGACCTCATCGTTGGTTTTGCCAGCGAGATCTATATTGTTTATTTTAATTAACTCGTCTCCCTGTCTGACATCTGCTTTTTGAGCGGGGAATCCTTCAAAAATATCAGATATGTAAATCTTTCCTTTACGTGAAAAGATACTGGCACCTATGCCGCCATATTGAGTGCTGACATAGTGCAGCTTATAATCCTCTATCTCCGATTCTGGTACGAATTCGGTATATGGATCAAGACCATTAAGCATGGCATCAACACCAGTTTTAACTAACTTGGCTGAGTTGATATCATCAACATAATTGATGTTAACTTCTTTATAGACAGATGCAAAGACATCAAGATTTTTGGAGATCTGAAAAAGATCGTCATTAAAACTCCACAATAGCACAGCAATGGCCATTGCCCCGGCAAATAGTACGGGCTTTTTTAATTTACTAATGCGCTGCATTATATCATACTCCTTAACCTTAAAACTTAAACATACATAAAGCTTCGCAGCTTTTATAATGTGAGCTTATTAAAGCCGGTTGTTATCAATATTAACCAGCGCCTTTTTTAATGTAAATACGATGTATTTTCTGTCGCGGTTAACCAAATTCATTAAACGGGATATAAGCGTTTCTTCTTGTCCTTCGGTATAATTTAATTGTTCGTCAGTAAGGTGGTTGTATTTTCGTTGAACCTTAATTTTTATGCGTTCCCAATCTTTATTACTGATAGTGATCTCTGCCATGGAAATAAAATTATTTTAGCAAAAATATAAAAATACAACGTTGCTTCGTTTAAAATGCGGCTAATTATTAAACTTTTACCTTTAAGCCCAATCTATTGATACTTTAAATCCAACTAATTTAAATAGAATGGGTTTATATTAAATTACATATGTTTATTTATCTAAAAACTATAACTATGAAAAAGTACATTTTAGGGTTTGCAGTTATTATACTTACAACCGTTAGTGCTCATGCACAATTCTCTTTAGGGGCTAAAGCAGGCGTTAATTTTTCTAAGATCAACACAGATAATTTAGATGAGTCAATAATAGCAGGATATCAGGCTGGTTTATTTGCTCGTGTAGGAAAAAGTCTTTTTATACAGCCAGAACTTTACTTAAGCAGTACGGGGGGTAAATTTGATTCTAATGACAACGGAACCGCATATAACGGTAAGGTTAGGTTTACTAACTTAAATGTTCCGTTATTAATTGGTAAATATTTTGGAGGTCAAAATTTAAATATACACATCATGGCCGGGCCGGTTTATACCTATGTATTAGATAAGAACGCCAGCTTTTCGGATAATTTCAATCAGGCATATCACGATTTTGGAGATTATAACAACAGCACTTTGGGATTTCAGGCAGGAGCAGGACTTGATCTTGGCCATATCACAGCTGATTTGCGTTATGAAGGCGGGCTGACAAAAATAAATGACAATTACGGACAGCGTCAGAATATTTGGTCGCTTAGCGTTGGCTTTAAGTTCTTTTAAGAGATAAATTCAGTAAGCTTTGGATTAAGAGAGGATCTCAAATTAAATTTTTAGATTTTAGATCCTCTTTTAACTGTTCTGGCGAAGTGAAATGCACACAAGTTATACCTAAGTTTTCTGCCGCTAAAATGTTGCGGTAATTATCGTCGATAAATAATGCCTCTGCAGGATTAACATTGTATCTGTTTAATAAGATATTATAAAATTGAGGCGAAGGTTTGCGCATTTTTTCAGTGCCTGAAACTACTATACCGTCAAACCAACTCAAAAAATCAAATTTGGCAATAGCCTTAGGAAAGGTTTCTGCCGACCAATTAGTGAGTGCATATATTTTATATCTGCCACTTTCCTTTAGTTCTTTAAAAATTTCAACGGTTCCATAAAAGGCTTCGCCAAGCATCTCATCCCAGCGATCATAAAACGCACGTATGTTTTTTTCGTGTTCCGGATGTTCTTTAATTAAAGCTGCTGTACCTTCAGCTAAACTACGTCCGGCATCCTGCTCTTCATTCCAATCAGATGTGGTTATGTTTTTAAGGAAATCAAGCATTTCCTGTTCATCGTCAAAAATTGTTCGGTACATATAATGGGGGTTCCAGTCAATCAGCACCGCACCCAAGTCAAAAATAATTGTATTGATCACTTCTTTTTAATCTTCTTTTCGTGTTTAAACTCATATACCTTAACTCCGGTTACCACCGAATCTTTGTTAAGATAAAAAATCAGGCTTTTAAAATATAAGGTGTCAGCCAAATCCATCTTGCGGGTTATCTCATAAGAAAAACTTCTGTCAGTGTGGCTATTTCGTTGAGGGTAATCTAATAAGTTTATTACCTGCTTATAACTCATCCCCTTTAATTTATGATTTTGTAAAAGGTCCTCAACCATTGTATAGCGTTTTGGCCAGCTTATTCCATCACCGTCGTTCCAACCTTCAGTAGTGAACTTCTCCTGGTTACGGCACCCTGATATTGCCAACAACAAAAAAAATGGGAATACATAATTTATGAGGGACTTTTTCATGTTAATTATTTTCTAGCAAGTATTTCTTAAATCCGGCAAAGTCTACGTCCAAACTTACGGCTTTACTTTCTTTTTCTGATAAAGCTTTTACATGTTCGGGAATTACGATCTTATCGGCGATATTCTTGTTGAAAACTTCAGGGAATTTGCACGGATGTGCCGTAGATAAGAAAACTCCGGCTACATTGTCGCTATTTCGCTCATGTTTCCAATCCCTTAAAGCCCTCCATGCTATTGCTGTATGCGGACAAGCAATATAATTATATTCGGCGTTTATCTCGTGAATTGCTTTTAGGGTATCCTCATCGGTATAAGCATACCCGGTTATTTGCTTTTTTAATGCATCCGTATCCTTTTTAAACATATCGGCAATTCGAACCCAATTACTGGGATTACCCACATCCATTGCATTTGATAATGTAGCTACCGAGGATTTAGGCTGATAAACCCCGGTTTTTAAAAACTTCGGGACGGTATCGTTAACATTCGTAGCTGCTATAAACTGCTCTACCGGCAATCCCATTTTCCAGGCCAATAAACCTGCGCCAATGTTGCCAAAATTACCGCTTGGTACAGCAAATATCACTTTGTTTATGCCCTCTCTGAGGAGTTGGGCATATGCGTTGAAATAATAGAAAGTCTGCGGAATAAGTCGCGCGATATTGATAGAGTTAGCAGATGTCAGGCGAAGTTCATTATTAAGCTCATCATCAGTGAAGGCTTGTTTTACAAGTGCCTGGCAATCATCAAAAGTGCCGTCAATTTCAAGTGCACGTATATTTTGGCCGTTTGTGGTTAATTGTAATTCCTGTATATTACTTACTTTTCCCTTGGGATACAAAATTGTAACACGTGTATTTGGCACTCCTAAAAATCCCAAAGCTACCGCACCACCGGTATCCCCGGATGTTGCTACCAGTACATCCAGTTGCTTTTCGCCCTTGGCTAAAAAATAACTCATTACCCGGCTCATAAACCGGGCACCAAAATCCTTAAAGGCTAATGATGGGCCATGAAAAAGTTCTAAGACATAGGTACTCTTCTCTAATTCTACCACAGGGGCATAAAAATTTATAGCATCGTAGATGATCTTTTTCAGATCTTCAGCGGGGATATCGCCTTCAAGTAAACTGGTGGCTATATGAAAGGCTATTTCCGGTAATGTGTACTCGTCCAGATTGCTTATAAATTTTTCGCCCAGATACGGAATTTCAACGGGCATGTACAGGCCTTTATCTTTAGGCATGCTATTAAAAACCGCCTCTTTAAAACCCACCCGTAGATTGGTATTATTAGTGCTGTAGAATTTCATTGGTGATTCTTTATATTAACCTATAACTCTGGGCCCGGCATCGTTAATTGTAGATACATAGGTTTTTGAGTTAATATTTATATTAGTTAAGTGTTGTTGTAATTTTTGGATTATTAGCGTGGCTGTTTCTTCATCTCTTGTAAAAGCGAATACTGATGGTCCTGAACCTGATATACCAAAACTAACAGCACCTAACTCCATAGCCATTTCACGCATCGGATAAAAATCAGGTATCAGCATTGAGCGTACCGGCTCCACTAAAACATCCTGCATGCTACGCCCTATCAGATCAATATCCTGCATAAACAGACCACTTACTAAGCCTGCTATATTTCCCCATTGCGTAACAGCGTCTTTCATTAATATTTTATTCCGGATGATCTGCCTGGCTTCGCGGGTAGGTACGTCAACATCCGGAAAGATTATGGCACAATATAATCCGGGCGGATGTGGTAGCCTCACTACATCTAACGGAGAATAACTCCTTATAAGCACAAAGCCTCCAAATAACGCGGGGGCCACGTTATCCGCATGACCATGCCCGCATGCCATCTCCTCCCCCTTCATGGCGAAGGGTAATAATTTTGCAGGATCGCTATTATCGTCCATTAAGGTTTTTATAGCGAACAGACCTGCTACAGTGCTTGCCGAACTTGAACCCAGACCGCTGCCAATGGGCATTTTTTTATGCAGTTCAATATCCAGGCCAATATCGGTACGGTTAATGCTTTGCAAATAATGCTGCACACTAACACTTACGGTATTCTTAGCAGGGTTAAGAGGTAATCGTCCATCATCCCCTGTAATTTTACTAATAGTAATGCCCGGTTTATTAGTAATGCGCATAATAACCTCGTCTCCCGGTTCGTTTACCGCGAAACCAAGTACATCAAAACCACAAACCACATTGGCAACCGTAGCCGGTGCAAAAACAGCTATACTGTCAGCAACCTTAACATTGCCAGAATTGGTAATGCCTTTTTCCTCCTTAAGCGGAGGCTTAAATTCTTGTATATTATTTTCCATTGTTAAGCTTTTATAATAATTAGGATGATAAATTAATTGGCACCCACGTTTATCAGGTCGGCAAAAACACCCGCCGCAGTTACCTCGGCACCCGCTCCGGGCCCTTTTACCACTAATGGCCGCTCTTTATAACGGTCTGTAGTAAATGATATAATATTATCGCTGCCTGATAACATATAAAAAGGATGGTTTTCATCAACCATTTGTAACGTTATAGATGCTTTTCCATCTTCCAGCTTACCAATGTAGCGTAATACTTTTTTCTCCCTTTCTGCCTTATCTTTCAAATTAGCAAAGTAGGCATCCTCGGCTAACAAGGCAGCATAAAAATCATCAACTGTTTGCGCAACCAGGCAGGCTTTGGGCAGTATTCTCTCTATTTGCACATCTGTGGCTTCCATTTCATAACCGGCATCCCGGGCCAAAATGAGCATCTTTCGCATAAAATCCGTACCACGCAGGTCGTCTCTGGGATCTGGTTCGGTGTAGCCTTTTTCCTGCGCCATTTTTACCACATCATGAAAGTTCACATCCGCTTTGAAATGATTAAAGATGAATGAAATAGTGCCTGAGAGTATAGCTTCAATACGCTGTACCCTATCGCCGCTGCTCATTAAATCCTTAAGTGTGCGGATAATAGGTAAACCTGCTCCTACATTAGTTTCGTAAAAAAAGTCTACCCCATGTTTGCGGGCAGTATCACGGAAGGTTTTATATTGACTGTATGACGCCGAGTTGCCAATTTTATTACAGGTAACAACGGATATGTTCGATTTGAAAATGGTTTCGTAAAATTCAATAGGCTTAGGACTGGCGGTATTATCTATAAACACACAGTTAGGTAAATTCATTTCCTTCATTCTTGAGATAAAGTCTTCCAAATTGGCTGTGGTTACAGATTGCTCTAATTCATCCTTCCAGCTATTTAAAGACAAACCATCAGCGTTAAAAACCATTTTGCGGGTATTGCTTATACCGGCTATTTTTACCTGTATGCCATTGTTTTCCTGTAAAAAATCGCGGTGCGCATTTAGTTGATCAAATAATGTCCGGCCTATATTGCCGGTACCTAAACAAAAGGCATGCAGCGTTTTGGTAAGCTGTACAAAAAAAGCATCGTGTACTGCATTTAAAGCCTTGGCAAGATCAGCAGAGGAGATAATTACCGATATGTTATATTCAGAGGAGCCCTGGGCAATCGCACGAACATTCACGCCGTTTCGGCCGAGGGCATGAAATAGCTTGCCCGACATTCCCGGTGTTTGTTTCATGTTTTCGCCCACTATGGCTAATATAGCCTGATCCTGTTCTACTACTAAAGGGTCGAGTTTTTGAGCAAGCAGTTCCAGCTCAAATTCCTGCTCTATTAATGTTTTTGCATGGTAAACATCTTCGGGCTGTACTGCGAAGGTTATACTGTGTTCAGATGAAGATTGCGTTATCAATATTATATTGATCTGTTCACGGGCTAGTAATGAAAATAAGCGCCCGCTAAAACCCGATTTGCCAACCATTCCGCTACCCTGGAGGTTTAATATGCTGATATTGTTAATAGATGATATACCCTTTATTGGCAGCAGAGATGCTTTGCAATCGTGCCGGATAACGGTTCCCTTAAACTCAGGGTCGAAGGTGTTCTTGATGACGATTGGTATTTTTTTCAAAAAAGCGGGAGTCATGGTGGGCGGGTATATCACCTTAGCGCCAAAGTAAGATAACTCCATAGCTTCGGTATAAGTAAGTTCCTCCAGCGAAAATGCTTTTTTTACCATGCGGGGGTCGGCGGTCATCATGCCATTTACATCAGTCCATATTTGTATTTCCGAGGCATTTAGCGCCGATCCGAAAATAGCGGCGGTATAATCACTGCCACCCCGTCCAAGTGTAGTGATTTGTTCTGCCTCGTTGGATGCTATAAATCCGGTGATAAATAAAACTTTGTCGCTGTTCTCTTTATAAAATCCGCGGATAAGTAATTCAGTAAGCTCCATATTTACCCGGGCATGGCCAAATGAGCTATCGGTTTTTATTAATTCAGCCGCATCAACAAACAAAGCATTGTCAAAATGCTGAGCCGCTATTTTACTTATCATGAGTGTGGAACATCGCTCGCCGTAGCTCAATATCAGATCGTGTGTTTTTGGCGTAAGTTCCTTCAAGGTGAGTACACCCTGCAATAGTTCTTCTAACTGATTAAAATGAATTTTTAAACGGGTGTAGGCCGGATTTTGATTTTGAACATGAAGTAACTTTTTCACCACGTCATAGTGGCGTTTTTCCAGTTCGGCAAGCGTTTGTGTAAAATCATTTCCGGCTGCGGCCTCTTCTGCCATAGATATCAAAAGGTTGGTTACCCCGCTCATAGCCGACAATACTACAACAGGCAGGCCTGTAGATTTATCATCGTTCTTTAAAATGTTAAGTAAAGTTTGGATACTGTTAACAGATCCTACAGAAGTACCGCCGAATTTTAAAACTTTCATTTTTGTGATATCATAAAAAAGCCTTCCTCTTTTAGGAGGAAGGCTCATTTGGTTATTTATGTTTTTACACCATACGATTATCTTCCTCCGTGTTTTATCCCGGTGGTAATAATAGTTGTAATGATGATGTTGTTAGTTGTCATATATAATGTCTGTAAAGTAAGTAGAATATTTTTTAATAAACAAACATCATTTGCTATTTATTTTTCAATGGCCGTTAAATTCATAAATTGCAGCACTTATGCAAGGCTTAATTACCAAATCAACCGGAAGCTGGTACCAGGTTAAAAGCGGCGATCAAACTATTGATTGCCGTATTAAGGGAAAGTTTCGCACCAAGGGGATTACCACCACCAACCCTCTTGCGGTTGGCGACTTGGTTGATTTTGAAATGGAGCCTGAACAAGACACCGGTGTGGTAACTACGTTGCATCAACGTAAAAATTATATCATACGTAAATCCATTAACCTTTCTAAGCAGGCGCAAATTATTGCAGCCAATCTGGATATGGCTTTACTGGTAGTAACTTTGGCTTCTCCCCGCACCTCACTTGGTTTTATTGATCGGTTTTTGGTAACTGCTGAAGCATATGATATACCCGCCATAATTGTATTTAATAAGTTGGACCTGTTTAGTGATGAGGGTTTAGAAATATTGGCTGATTGTAGGGCGATTTATGAGGATATAGGTTATTCTTGTTACGAGGTGTCTGCACTTGAGGGTACCCATATTGAAAGTTTACAAGAGACATTAAAGGATAAAGTAACTTTATTTTCAGGGCATTCAGGTGTGGGTAAATCGAGCCTTATTAATCGTCTGCTTCCCGACCTGGATCTGCGTACACATATGGTTTCGGAATGGAGCGACAAGGGCATGCACACCACCACTTTTGCCGAAATGTTTGATCTGCCGCAAGGCGGACGGATTATTGATACCCCAGGTATCAGGGAACTGGGAGTAATAGATATAGAAAAACAGGAACTGAGCCACTTTTTTCCGGAAATGCGTGAGCTGATGAACCAATGTCGCTTTAATAACTGTCGCCATATTAATGAGCCAGGCTGCGCTGTTTTAGCCGCTGTAGAAGAGGGTGATATTGCTATTTCACGATATGACAGTTACTTGAGTATTTATAATGGTAATGACACAAGGGCTTAGAGGTGGGATTGGGAAAGAATACACAAGATAAAAGAATAAATAATGCGTGCGGTATTACAAAGAGTTTCTGAAGCATCTTGTACGGTAGACGGTAAAATTACCGGAGAAATAGGTGTTGGATTTTTGGTGTTATTGGGAATAGAAGATGCCGACACGGAAGAGGATATACAATGGCTGGCGCAAAAAATTGCAGGCATGCGTGTATTTGGAGACGAAAATGGTTTAATGAATAAATCTCTTGCGGATGTTAGTGGAAATATATTGTTGGTATCCCAATTTACCTTATTTGCGCAAACCAAAAAAGGTAACAGACCTTCGTTTATTAAAGCAGCCAAACCTGATAAGGCTATACCGCTTTATGAGAAAATGATAACCGCATTACAAGAGCTTGCCGGCAAAATAATTGCTACCGGCGTTTTTGGCGCTGATATGAAAATAAGTCTGGTAAACGATGGCCCGGTAACTATAGTGATGGACACTAAAGATAAAGATAACCACTGATATGGAACTTAAGGATGCCCAGCAACTGGTAGATGAATGGATAAAAACAACAGGCATACGTTATTTTAACGAACTCACCAATACCGCTATCCTGATGGAAGAAGTTGGCGAAGTGGCACGTATTATGGCAAGGGAGTACGGCGAACAGTCTTATAAAAAATCAGATACTGAAGTTGATCTTGCTGATGAAATGGCCGACGTGCTTTTTGTATTGATCTGTCTGGCTAACCAAACCGGGATAGATCTCAGCGAGGCACTACTGAAAAATTTGCAAAAAAAGAGTATTCGTGATGCCGACAGACACAAAAATAATGAAAAGTTAAAATGAGTTAAACCAACTTTACTAGTTTTTCGCCATCCAGAATCGGAATAGCGGTTGTCAGGTCAATCTGCAAACAAAATTCAATATCTTTTTCGATCCCTAATTTTTTCAAACGTTCACTGTGCGATGTTTTTTTAAGATAGTCCACTATATCTTGTTTGCCTATTTGGTATAAGTCATTAGCAGCAATGGCCGGGTCATCTAATACGTAATCTCTACTTTTTATCTGCTCAATTACAGCGCCTGCATATAAGGTGTCTTCCAGGTTGAAATTGTTTTTCCAACCGGCGCAAACCAGCAAAATACTATCCGGTTGTTTTTTAAGCCAGCTGCATAACGAAGTAATATTTAAGAATGAGCCGATAACTACTTTTTTTGCCTTTCGGGATAAGTGCAACGCGTTTGTACCATTAGTAGTGGTAAGCACAACAGTTTTACCGAAAACTTTTTCTTTAGTGTAAGAGAAAGGCGAATTACCAAAATCGAAACCTGAAACGACTTCGCCGTTACGTTCGGCAGCCAGCAAATATTCTTTACCCTTTTCACGATAAGCGGAACATTCTTGAATTTCAGCCACCGGGATAATAGCCTCGGCACCATTACCGATGCCATAAGTAATAGATGAGGTAGCTCTAAAAATATCTATAACCACCACTATATAATCTTCTATATTATATAATGGTATTAATGCCGGGCTAAGGCAAACGTTTAAAAGCTTGATCATTAGGGTTGTGAAAACATTCAAGATTATTTATAGAACGGGGGTTTAACAACCTTTGCTTTTACTTTATTGTCCCGTATACTGATGTAAATCTCGCTACCTTCTTTAGCAAATTCATTTTTAACATATCCCATCCCAATTGCTTTTTGTAAAGACGGAGATTGAGTGCCCGATGTAACACGCCCAATGTCGTTACCATTACCATCAACAATTTTATAATCATGACGAGGTATACCGCGATCTATCATTTCAAAGCCTACTAATTTTTGCTGTACACCAAGTTGTTTTTGTTGTTGCAGAGCGTTGGAATTTGTAAATTCCTTATTAAATTTAGTAACCCAGCCTAATCCGGCCTCTAAAGGAGAGGTGGTGTCATCAATGTCGTTTCCATAAAGGCAAAAGCCCATTTCTAACCGTAATGTATCGCGAGCGCCGAGTCCGATAGGCTTTATGCCAAAGGGCTCACCTGCTTTAAATATCTCATTCCATATATGTTCAGCATGGCTGTTATCAAAATAAATTTCGAAACCTCCAGCACCGGTATAACCAGTTGCGGATATTAATACGTTTTCTACACCGGCAAATGTTCCCTTTTTAAAAGTGTAATATTCCATAGATGCCAAATCTATATCAGTAAGAGATTGTAAAGCATCTGCTGCCATAGGCCCTTGTATAGCTAACAGTGAAGTGCGGTCTGATATATTTTTCATATCAACCCCATTGGTGTTATATTTACTTATCCATTCCCAGTCCTTTTCAATGTTAGAGGCGTTTACTACCAGCATATATGTTTTTTCATCCAGCCGATAAATAAGTAAATCGTCAACAATACCACCTGTTTCGTTAGGAAGGCAGGAGTATTGAACTTTACCATCATATAGTTTGGCAGCATCGTTACTACTTACTTTTTGTATAAGCGCTAATGCATTTTCACCTTTCAAAATAAATTCTCCCATATGGCTAACATCAAAAACGCCTACGTTTTTACGTACGGTTTCATGTTCAGCATTTATTCCGGAGTATTGTACAGGCATATTATACCCAGCAAAGGGTACCATTTTAGCGCCAATTTTAGCATGTAAGTGGCTTAGTGCGGTATCTTTCATCTTTATTTATGATCTCGCGCAAAAATAGCTTTATTATAACGTATTATATAACTGATTGATAAAATTCAGCAAGGGCAAAAGTAACCTTATTAATATCGTGGTGCTCGTTTACAAGAGTTCGGGCATTAATGCCAATTTGACGGCAGAGATTTTCATTTACTATACATCTTCTTATTGCCCGGTAAAACTCGTCAGTGTTATTTGCAATAATTATATCGGTGCCGTTGGTATAATTAATTCCTTCGGCGCCTAATGATGTTGAAATAATGCATTTTTGCATGGCCATACCTTCAATGATTTTTACCCGCATACCACCGCTGGATAGTAAAGGAACAATCATTATTGATTTGCTATTCATAAATTCCAGGGCATCATCTACCTCTCCCTGAATAAATACTTTTCCTAATACATAATAGTCATCAAATTCTTCGGGGATATTGTTACCGGCCACGTAAAATTTGACTTTCAGATCTCCGTCAGTAAGGTCTTTGTGAAAATTCTCTATAAACCATTCAATCCCTTCGCGGTTAGGCAGCCAGTCAAGCGAACCTAAAAAGAACAAGCTGGGGTGCTCCGTTTTACTGTAATCAGGTTGATACTTAGTTAAATCAACACCTATTGGAAAAATCCTTACAGGTATTTTTGTGCCATGCTGCAATATAAAATCCCTATCCTGAATAGTGAATACTACTATGGCATCAAATTGATTTAGTAATTCCAATTCATAGTTCTTTATACGTCGTGCGATCAAATTCAGGTACCACTTTTTAAAAGGATCATTCTTTTGTTGTGCCAGTTTGTGCCATACCTGGTGTTCAATATTATGAGCACGATAAATGAGTTTTGCTGTAGTGTTTTTACGAATAGTAGACAGATAGGGGGCTACAAATAAACCTTCCAGCTGTATAATGTCATATTTATTTTGCTGAAGGTTGCTAATGAGTAATTTTTCGAACCCGGAGTTATAATATTTATCAATATTATACGGATTTTTAGTAAAAAGATTATTAAAAGCCTCTGTTAATGATATACGGGTGTCTATCCCGTATTCCGTATAATTTATTTTGTTTAGCAGCCCATCCTTTTCTGATGGTTTGCCGCTATGTTTTTTTTCATTTAATGACATTAACGAAACCTCGTGACCTAAATTTATTAGCCCCGTTATGGTGTTACCTACAACAATAGGATAACCCCCATTTTGTGGAAATGGTACACGATGTGTTAAAATTAATATCCTCAATTGGTTATACTTGGTGGTTCAAAAATACCAAACCCAAAACGCTTTATCAAAAAGCAACGTTAAAAAATGCTTAACTGCGGATCGGTAACTCTGAACGTGCGTCTGTGATATGGAGTATAACCCATTTCTAATACGGTTTTGCGATGACTTATAGTGGGATAACCCTTATTGCTATGCCAGTTATATTCCGGATGCTCTATAGCTATTTGCTTCATATAATCATCCCTGTAGGTTTTGGCTAATATAGATGCAGCTGCTATACTAAAATATTTACCATCGCCTTCAATTATGCATTGATGTGGAATATCTAAATACCTGTTAAACCGGTTGCCATCAATTATTAAAAACTGAGGGCTAAGGTGAAGTTTAGCAATAGCCCGGTGCATAGCTAAAAAAGACGCATTAAGAATATTTATTTCATCAATCTCTAAATTATCTACCGAAGCAACAGCATAGGCAAGCGCTCTTTCTTCTATCTCCGTTCTCAAGGCATATCTGACATCTTCAGATAACTGTTTAGAATCATTTAGTAATTGATGATCAAAATCATCAGGTAATATTACCGCAGCAGCAAATACTGGTCCAGCCAAACATCCCCGTCCCGCCTCATCACATCCCGCTTCAATATATTCGTGCTGATACCTCGCTAATAACATTTTTAAAATTGGATGTTGCAAATATGGTGAAATAGGATAAGCTAATAAATACTTGTTGAAAAAACAAACAATATGGTGGTTGAAACTAACCGCGTTGACTGCTGTTATAATTAGTATGAGAAAATTGCAAATCGTAATTTTTATCCTTTGTATAATTCCAACCATTACTTGTATGGCTCAAAAAAGTACGCCGCTTCCACATGGGATGGTGTTTGGGTTAAAGCCTGAAAATGTTGGGCCAGTTGAATCCTACAAAATAGAGGAATTTATGGGAAAGAAAACAAGGGTCACAACTGCCATAGAGGGAAAGATATTACGGGTTACCAAATCAAAGGGCGGGTGGTTTGAAATGGAAGCCGGAAAGGAAAAAATTATAGATGCACACTTTAAAGATTATAGTATTACCCTGCCCAAAGACATTGAAGGCAGAACAGTGATAATTGAGGGCGTTGCTGAAAGAAAATTTCTTGCAGATGATAGACAGCACTTTGCCGGAGACACAGTAACAGGCAAAAAAGCACATAATACAAACCCTAACCCTAAGCAACGGATTAGTTTTGAAGTAAGGGGATTAATGGTTGATATTTAATGTCTTTTTTTTATTAAAACAGTGTAGATTGCTTTTCTATTCTGGATGTGTTTAATTCAAGATCTTTAACAAATAACTGTTTTATTTTTTGAGATACCTCGTTTTTGTTGATGGTTGATGCATCGCGGCGGCACTTAAGATAATGTTCTCTTGAAATTTTTTCCGCCAGATCGCCGATTGTTTTCACACTCATTTCCTTGCCGAAGCGTCCGGCTAACCTAAGCCCGACTATTCCAATCAATAGGCCAGAGAGTCCTATTGATAAATTATAAAAAAGCGTTATTATACTTCCTATAATCACTAAAACAAATAGGGTAACAACCCATTGTTTAGGTTTTAGTAAATTAAGTTGAAATCCCATTTCTTCTTCAATCCCTGAAATAGCTTCAATGCGGCTATCGCGGGGAAATAATTCTGAAAGACGGGTTTGCGGTTTTATCCGCTCTTTATCAAACCCAGTAGATTCCGTAATAGCATGCCGTAATTTATAAAACGCTTGTTGGGTAGTACAGCTGTCGGTATTGGTTTTCTTAACTTTATCAATAACCACATCACAGAGCTTCCCAAAAGTTTTTACCTCTTTTAAGGAGGTGTCTTCTAAATTAATATTAAACGATTGCTCTATTTTTATTAAAACTTCACCTATATCTTCAGGGTCTACATGATCAAGATCAATAGACCGCTTATTATCAGAATTAACTTTCAATACAATATAATTTAATTAAACAATTGTTGACGGACGTAATTTTTTTACGTCCGTCAACTTCTTTAACAAATTCGATCGCACTTGCGTATCAAATTTATTTACTCAAATACATTGATTTTTCTTTATACAGATGCCTGAAATAGGGATCCTCCAGATTCGGGATAAACCTGATGGCCTCGCCGGTTGACTTCATTTCAGGGCCGAGTTCTTTATTTACTTCCGGAAATTTATCGAATGAAAATACCGGTTCTTTTATAGCATATCCTTTTAGCTTACGCTCAATTTTAAAATCTTTTAATTTATTTGCTTCAAGCATTATTTTAGCAGCGATATTTATATAAGGAACATCGTATGCCTTTGCTATAAATGGCACCGTCCGTGACGCCCTTGGGTTTGCTTCTATTACATACACTTTGTCATTTTTTATGGCAAACTGAATGTTCAATAATCCCCTGACATTTAATGCCCCGGCAATTTTTGCAGTGTATAACTCCATTTGCTCTATAACGGTATCTGAAAGATCAAAAGGTGGCAATACTGCAAAAGAATCTCCTGAGTGTATACCGGCAGGTTCTATATGTTCCATCATGCCTATAACGTGCACATCATCGCCATCGCTTATGGAATCCGACTCAGCTTCCGCCGCGCGATCCAGGAAGTGGTCGATCAGGACACGATTGCCCGGCAAATTTTTAAGCAGATTAACAACTGCTTTTTCAAGGTCTTCATCATTGATAACAATGCTCATCCCCTGTCCGCCCAGTACATAGCTTGGCCTTACCAATACAGGATATCCTACTTCGTGTGCAACCTCCAATGCTTCTTCGGCACTTTCGGCTACCCCATATTTAGGATATGGTATATCCAGATCTTTCAGCAGATCAGAGAAACGACCCCGGTCTTCCGCAATATCCATATTGTCAAAAGAGGTGCCAATTATCTTTACACCGTGTTCATGCAGTTTCTCAGCCATTTTCAGAGCTGTCTGGCCACCCAACTGAACAATTACTCCATAAGGTTTCTCCAGATCAATTATCTCACGCACATGCTCCCAAAATACGGGTTCAAAATACAGCTTGTCTGCCATATTAAAATCAGTAGACACCGTTTCAGGGTTACAGTTGATCATTATAGCTTCAAAGCCGCTTTCTTTTGCTGCAAGCAAACCGTGCACGCAACTATAGTCAAATTCTATACCCTGCCCTATACGGTTAGGACCCGAACCCAATACAATTACCTTCTTTTTATCAGATACTATCGATTCGTTCTCTCCTTCGTATGTGGAATAATAATATGGTGTTTGCGCGGCGAATTCTGCAGCACAGGTATCAACCATTTTATAAACACGGTTTATACCCAAACTTTTTCTTCGCTTATAAACATCATCCTCTGTTACATTGCCTAAAATATAAGCTATCTGTGTGTCAGAGAAACCTTTTTGTTTCAGGGTGTAAAAAAAGTCTTCAGGAATATTGTTTAAAGAATACCGGCGCAACTCCGTTTCCATATTAACCACTTCCTGTATCTGGTTTAAAAACCAGCGGTCAATTTTGGTTACTTTTCTTACCGATTCAATGGGTACACCTAAACTTAAAGCATCGTAAATATGGAAAAGCCTATCCCAGCTTGGGTGTTCAAGGCTGTGCATTATTTCATCGAGATTGCGGCTTTGGCGGCCATCAGCACCTAAGCCTGCACGGCCGATCTCTAAACTTTGGCAAGCTTTCTGTAAAGCTTCTATAAAGCTGCGGCCTATGCCCATCACCTCGCCTACTGATTTCATTTGCAAGCCAAGCTCTTTATTTGCGCCTTTAAACTTATCAAAGTTCCAACGAGGTATCTTTACAATCACATAATCAAGTGTAGGCTCAAAGTAAGCCGAGGTAGTTTTAGTGATCTGATTTTCTATCTCATCAAGGTTATACCCTATAGCCAGCTTGGCTGCTATTTTAGCAATAGGATAACCGGTTGCTTTAGACGCTAAGGCAGATGAACGTGAAACACGAGGATTGATCTCGATAGCGATAATAGATTCGTCAGCGGGGTTAACAGAAAACTGAACGTTACAACCACCAGCGAAATTTCCAATAGCGCGCATCATTTTAATAGCCTGATTACGCATTTCCTGATAGCACCTGTCGCTAAGGGTCATGGTCGGGGCAACTGTTATTGAATCGCCGGTGTGGATGCCCATCGGGTCAAAATTTTCAATTGAGCAAATAATGATCACATTATCGCGATTGTCGCGTAAAAGCTCTAATTCGAATTCTTTCCACCCTAATACTGCTTGTTCTACTAAAACCTCGTGTGTAGGTGAGGATTGTAAGCCACGGCTAAGAGCAGCATCAAAATCCTCTTTTTTATGTACAAACCCACCGCCGTATCCTCCCAGCGTATAACTTGGGCGTATTACTAAAGGAAAACCAATTTCCTGAGCGGCTTCTTTACCTTCTAAAAACGAGTTGGCTATTTTGGACTTGGCCACTCCTATACCTATATCAACCATAAGTTGGCGGAAAGCCTCACGATTTTCGGTTTTCTCAATGGCGGCTACATCAACACCAACAACCATCACGTTGTGTTTTTCCCAAATGCCGCGTTCTTCTGCCTCTTTACATAGGTTTAGGGCAGTTTGGCCTCCCATGGTAGGGAGTACAGCGTCAATTTTTTGCTCTTGCAGTATTTGTTCAATACTTTCACAGGTGAGCGGCAACAAATAAATATTATCAGCGATAACTTTATCCGTCATGATGGTTGCCGGATTACTGTTAATAATAGATACCGAGATACCTTCTTCTTTTAAAGAAAGGGCTGCCTGTGAACCGGCATAATCGAATTCACACGCCTGGCCAATAATAATAGGACCGGAACCAATAATAAGTACGGATTTAATAGAAGTATTTTTGGGCATAGGGCTTTTTTTTATTCAAAAGTTCTAAGTTCAGAAATCAAGCTGTCGATCAAGACGATAACACATTTTTTCCTATGCGCTGAAAGCGAAATCCCGACTTCAGCGTCGGGGTGCAAAGATACGGATTGTTAAAACATTTTACAGGTTTTTTTGGAATTTAACTTAAAATTGTTATATTATAATATAGGTTTTCGCGATTTGTATGCGTGATTATTATTTTAATTTATTTTTTCCATCAAACTAAATTTATCGCTAAATTGTACCAACCAATGTATATTCCTTAATAAATAAAGCCATGAGAAAATTATTTTACGTTTTTATTATTCTGATTTTTTCTGCTTGCGGTACAGTTCAGTCCATCATAAAATCAAGCTTCCCTTATACTGCTACACTTACCATCCCTGCTTCAGCAGAGCCTGGTAAAATGCTTACGGCAATAAGTACAGGCAATAGTTTCGATCAGAATTTTACCAAGGATGGAAACAATAGTAGTCGTATAAGCGAAGTACATATAGTTTCAGCCAAGATGCAATCAACGCTTCCGGCAGATTTTAATATCGGTAATCTGTCATCAGCTAAAATATACATGGCGAAAGAAAATGGCGAAGGCGAAGTGCTAGTGGCTTCGCGAACAGATATTGGCCCTAATTCTGGTAATAGTATTGTTTTAGATATAGATAACACACATTTTTTAGACGAGCTCGTGCGCGAACCCAGTGTCCGCATTAGAATGGTATATCAGCTCAGAAATAAAATAAATGCTGATGCAAGTTTAAGAGTGGCTTTAAGTATAACAGCCAATCCATCGCCCAGGAATTAGCGTACCAGCACAGCATTTACTTTAATTTACGATAGCGCTATTTCAGCACCTCGCTTATTGGCACACCAATACACCCGTTAGGTTCCTGTATGTGTAATAAAGCTGCAACCGTTGCAGCAATATCCGTCATGTGGGTTTGCCGGGTAAGGCGCCCATGTTTTATGCCCCAACCCATAAACACCAAAGGGATATGCGTGTCATAAGGATTCCAGGTGCCATGAGTCGTGCCGGTGTTTCCGCCCGAAAAATAAGCCGGCTTTAATATGACTTGTATAACGCCACTGTGATCTATGTTGTAGCCATTGATGATCTTTTCCTTTAATTGTGCAGGAATACTGGCGTTTTGTGTTTGCTGCATATCAATGGCATAAGCAACCTCAGGTAACTGTTGTAAATATTGAATGCAGTCGCTCTTTATCGCATCCTCGTTCAATTGATTCTTTTTAATCATTACATTATTCAGGTTTACCTGATAGTTATCCATTCCAATAACCAAATTCTTTACCTTGTACTTTTCTTCCAGTATCTTATTCATCTCCTGCCTCGCTTTTCCGCTGATCCATACACCTGCCGGAATGTTATGATCCATCAAAAAAGTGGGGTTATGTGCAGCACCATGATCAGCAGTTAAAAAAACCGAATAATTACCTTTGCCAACTGTTGCATCTAAATAATTAAAAAATGAAGCCAGGTCACGGTCAAGTCTTAAATAGGTATCTTCAATCTCAACAGAGTTTGGCCCGAATTGGTGCCCAACATAATCTGTTGAGGAAAGACTTACAGCTAAAAAGTCGGTAACTACATTTTTTCCCAAATTCTCACCGGAAATTGCTGCCTTGGCCAGATCAAGAGTTAATGAATTACCATAAGGAGTTGAGCGTATCATACCCAAATTTCCGTTGTAAAGCTTAGAGGTAAGCACAGGCATGGTTGGTGCATCAGCGCCACGAAACTTGCCTTCATATTTAGGACTATTATCCGGAGCGCTTTGAACATAGGTGTTGATCGGGTAAAGAGTATTCCAATCCTGCTTCAAATATTTTTCAGGATTTTTTTGTGCATTGAATGATTTTAACCACTGTGGAAGATCGCTCATATAATAACTGCTTGTTATCCAGTTACCGCTTGCATCGTCAAACCAATAAGCCGCGTTTGCAGCATGACCAGCAGGCAAAATTCCGCCCCGGTCCTTTAATGCAATGCCTATCACCTTTGACCTGAAATTGGTTGCCAAACGCAATTCATCTGTAACGGTACTTACCAGCAGGTTACGTGGTGACATAAGGCCAGCTTTGGAATTACTACCTACCGGCGTTACTGTTGAATCGTCAGTACAATACATTGATTTACCAGTAGCCTGTATAATAAAATCGTTGCCAGCTATACCATGTATAGCTGGAACGGAACCGGTATAAATACAGGTATGACCTGCCGCGGTAACTGTGGGTATATAATCGATTTCTGTATTATCACAAGTGTAACCATCATTCAGGAGTCTTTTAAAGCCACCTGACTGATAGCGGTCATAATATCGGTACAAATAATCCCAGCGCATTTGATCAACCACAAGGCCAACCATTAATTTAGGGCGGGCTAATGTGGTGTTTTGCTCATTGGCCTTAATAACCTTTTTGTGGGTTTGAGCCGTTGCATTAAAAATGATAAATAACGATGCGAATAAAAAAATGTACCTGATCTTCATTGTATTGTTGAGATATGTTAAATAACGCAAATATCAACAATGGTATTAATTTTCAATGTGATATTTGCGTTACTTAAATGTTAAAAACTTAACGTCACTGAAGCAAGAAAGTTGCGGGTAGCCTGCGGAAAGTAATAATTATAGTTTACTACCTGACCTCCTTCTATGTCCGGATAGCTCGCGCCATTGGCTTCATACTCTTGGCTGAAGATGTTGTTTATCAATAAGCCCAGGCCAATTTTTTTTATTCCTTTAATGCTAAAGTCATACCTCATACGAATATTATTTACAAAGTATGCGTCTAACTGCCTGTTTACTATGAAAGAACTATTTCCAACTACCGGATATTCTGTAGGATTGGTGTTTGATGTATTATCCAGATATTGTTTTCCTACGTATTTACTAATAAAAGCAATTTCTCCTCCCTTTATTGGCGAATAGCTTACAGTGCTGGATGCAATGAATGATGGCGAATAGGCGATATTGGTTTTATCAAAGTCCTGTTCAACTACACTGTTGTCATCATAATTTATTAAAAACTGACGATAGTTTTTAATTTTATTGGTGCTGAGTGTAGCATTAGCAGCCCACAATAAAGACCGACTTATTTTTAATGCTCCGTCAAACTCAATTCCTGCCCGGTAACTGTCTTTTACATTCTGCCGAATTTGTGATCCTACATCATTTAATTGCCCTGTTAATATTAACTGGTTTTTATATAACATATAAAACAAGTTAATACCTCCTCTAAAAACAGATCCGCTTGTACGGTATCCGGCTTCAAAATCTTTAAGATTTTCGGCTTTTGGTCTGCTTTGCGGGGTTGAGTTGGTATAATCATCGCGGTTGGGTTCATGATTACCTACTGCAAATGATGCATAAATGTTGTTTCGCTCATTAAGCTCATAAGTGATTCCTACTTTAGGGTTAAAAAAGTTTAATGAGGAGTTTTGTTGAACATTATTCAAATTGCGGTCGTACCCGAGAAAGGAGTAATAAACATGGCGGTACTGCATATCTGCATATACTAATACATTATCTGACCGGTATTCGCCGCGAACAAAGGTGTTAAAATCATTCTTTTTGGCATCATCGCGATAATATTCATAGTTAGGGCCAATTCCAGCACTTTCTTTAGTGTAAATAATATTACCAAAATGCGCCCCCTTATATTCGTTATAGGCACCTCCTAGGGTGAAATTAAGAGTTTTGTCAGGTGTGTATTTTAACGCGTAGGTGATGCCGTAAAAATCATTATCCAGCCAACGTCTACGAGCAAGATCGGTATTAGTAATTGCAGTGCCCCCTATAACAACTGGGGTTAAACCATAATCTTCCACATCGGCATCGGCTTTAAACTCTTCATAATACCCTTTACCTTTAGTGTAATGTAAAGCTCCACTGAAAGCCAGCTTATCAGAAAGTTTTTGATCGTACAATAACTGGTAATGGCTTTGCAGATAATCGTCCACCTGGTCCGGGTAATAACTGCCATCCGGCAATATGCCCAATTCATTATAACGACGATGGTTGGGAATACTTTTATCGCTGATAATATAATCAGGTATACCATTCCATGCTTGATAAGTGCGTTCGTATCCTGAAAAGATGTTTGCCCTTAAGGTGCTGTTTTTGCCATAGTAAGCACCGCTTACAAAGAAGGATTTCAGGTGTGAAGATGCACGGTCAATATACCCGTCTGATCGTATGCGCGACAAACGGCCATCAATACTAAAATGATCACCCAATAATCCTGTACCCAGATTTATGGTGTTTTTAACTGTTCCGTAAGAACCGGCTGAATTACTGATATCCGCATAAGCCGTATCGCGGCGAGTAGTTGTTTGTATATTAATACTTCCGCCAAAAGCACCGGCCCCATTGGTTGATGTTCCAACGCCGCGCTGTACTTGTATGTTGTTAATTGTGGATGCAATATCAGGTAGATCGACAAAGTAAGAACCCTGGCTCTCAGAATCATTATAGGGTATGCCATTAATAGTTACATTAACCCTGGTTGCATCACTGCCGCGAATACGGATACCTGTATAGCCTATTCCTGTTCCCCCGTCGGAACTAACAACTACTGATGGTGTTTGATCTAAAAGATAAGGCAGGTCTTGTCCGAAATTATTTTTCTCCAGATCCTTTTTACTCAAATTTGTATATGCTGTAGGCGAGTTTTTGCTTGCCCTCGTTGCATTTACCGAGACTTCTTCGGTGGTAAACGTGGCAGCTTGTAACAAAAAATTAACGGTTTTGTCATTTCGGATTGTAACCGTTTTAGTAATCGTACTATAGCCAACGTAGCTTGCTTTTAAAACATAAGTTTCGGGTTGTAAACCTTTTAATTGATAAATGCCATCTGAATTTGTAATTGCGCTTAATGAACTGCCTGTAAGGCTTATTGTAGCGCCGGGCAAACCATCGCCCGCTTGATTAGTGACTTTTCCGCTGATGGAAAACTGTGCCGATGCCAAAACAGGCAATAGCAGGGCGAAGAGCGCCGCAAATAAATTTTTCAAAATTTTAATAATAAAATAGTTAAACCATCTGCCCATCAGGGTTAATGTGCAGTACACTTAACTTGTTACCTCTCCCTACGCCGGCATTACCCGGATCAGGTGCATGTTGGTTAGTGGTTGGTTAACGGTGAAATAAATTTTTTTTAATCACCTTTCATAACTCACTATTCGCAACAATGGGTTTGATCTCAGCCCGTCTTTCAGTTTGGTAAACAATCTGCAGTTTGTTTATAACCAAAGCAAGGCACCCCTTGAGAATTATACAGCAAAGATAGAATTTGATTCGGGATTATAAAACCACTGAAAACATCAATAGTGCTTTTGGCAGCGTAATAAGCTTATTGTTCAAATATATTAGGTACAAAACATCTTTGAATTTTAAACCTTTCGGCTTTTCACTCAAAAACGTACTTTTGCAAGATTTACAAAAAGGAATTATGCTTAGAACACATACTTGCGGCGAATTAACGATCAATAACTTAGGCGAAACCATAACACTTTGCGGGTGGGTGCAAAAATCCCGCGACTTGGGTGGTACTACATTTATTGATGTTCGTGACCGTTACGGGCTTACTCAATTGGTTTTAAATACCGAAACTAATGCTGATTTGCGAGAAGCAGGACGGCAACTCGGGCGCGAGTTTGTTATTAAAGTAACAGGAAAGGTGTTGGAGCGATCAAATAAAAACCTAAAAATTCCTACCGGCGAAATAGAGATAGCAGTTATCGAACTGGAAGTTTTAAATGCCGCTAAAATACCCCCTTTTTTAATTGAAGATGAAACAGATGGCGGCGAAGAGTTAAGAGCCAAATACCGTTACCTGGATCTGCGCCGTAACCCGATTCGTAATAATCTGGTGCTACGCCATAAAATGGCCCAGGAAATAAGGAAGTATTTAGACAGGCTGGATTTTATTGAGGTGGAAACTCCTGTGCTTATTAAATCAACGCCGGAGGGCGCCCGAGATTTTGTGGTGCCAAGTAGAATGAATCCAGGGGAGTTTTATGCTTTACCGCAATCGCCCCAAACATTTAAGCAATTATTAATGGTAAGCGGATTTGACCGTTATTTCCAGATCGTAAAATGTTTCAGGGATGAGGATCTTCGCGCCGACCGTCAGCCGGAGTTTACACAAATAGATTGCGAAATGGCTTTCATTACGCAAGAGGATATTTTGAACATTTTTGAAGGCATGACCCGCCATTTATTCAGTACAGTAAAAGGTATTGAATTAAGCGAATTTCCAAGGATGAAATATGCCGATGCCATGCGTCTTTATGGATCTGACAAACCCGATACTCGTTTTGAGATGAAGTTTGTTGAATTAAATGATGTTGTTAAAGGTAAAGGCTTTAGCATTTTTGATAATGCAGAGTTAATAATTGGTATAAACGCTAAGGGAACAGCTTCTTATACCCGTAAGCAAATAGATGAATTAACGGAATGGTTAAAGCGCCCGCAGATTGGTGCTACAGGGCTAATTTATTGCCGTTATAATACTGACGGTAATTTAAAATCGTCTGTTGATAAATTTTATAACGAGGATGAACTCACCAACTGGGCTGCTGCCTTTGAGGCAGAGCCGGGCGACCTTATGCTAATATTAGCAGGAGAAACGGACAAGGTGCGTAAACAAATGAATGAGTTGCGGCTGGAGATGGGTACACGTTTAGGTTTACGGGATAAAAATAATTTCTCTCCGCTTTGGGTATTAGACTTCCCGTTGTTGGAGTGGGACGAAGAAACAACCCGTTACCATGCAATGCACCATCCCTTCACTTCACCTAAGCCAGAAGATATCCCCTTGTTGGATACTGATCCGGGCAATGTACGGGCAAATGCTTATGATTTGGTAATAAATGGTACCGAAATAGGCGGAGGGTCTATTCGTATTCACGATCGTGCCTTGCAATCGCTGATGTTTAAACACCTGGGCTTTTCGCAGGAAGAGGCACAAAAGCAATTTGGCTTTTTAATGGACGCCTTCGAATATGGTGCCCCCCCGCATGGCGGTATAGCCTTTGGCTTTGATAGGTTATGTTCAATTTTTGCCGGGCTCGATTCCATCCGTGATGTTATCGCCTTCCCGAAAAATAATTCAGGTCGGGATGTGATGATCGATTCGCCTTCAGCCATCGCAGAGGCCCAAATGAACGAACTAAAAATTAAAACCACTGTATCAGTATCCTGATATAATCCGTTACTACTTACATGAAAAAATACATAATATTATTAACTATAGCGATTGTTGGTCTTGCATCCTGCAAAAAGGAAAAAACTGTAAGCGCTTCAGAACAAGCTGTAATTGACGATACTGCTATACAAACATATTTGGCAGCCAATCCAGACATTGATGCCACTAAAGATGCAAGTGGCTTATACTATCAGGTCATTACAGAAGGCAGCGGAGCAAATCCAACGGTTTCCAGTACAGTTACTGTAAACTATACCGGAAAGGTTTTGAATGGTAATGTTTTTGCAGAACCGTCTAACCTAACCAGTCCATTATCAGGATTAATAAAAGGCTGGCAAATAGGCATACCTCATATAAAAACAGGCGGCCGAATATTACTGATAGTTCCTTCAGGTTTGGCCTATGGCGCAACTTCTCCTGGTGCCGCAATACCGGCGAACGCTGTTTTAGTATTCACTATAGATCTGTTATCTTTTAATTAAAGAATACCTTATTTATATTTTATAAATAATATTGCAGAAAGCATTATCTTACTGTTCAAAAAATCAGTAATGAAAAAGCTTTCTGTTTTTATTTTATGCCTGTGTTCGTTATCCACTTTAGGGCAAAACACTGACCTGAAAAAATTAGTAAGTGATAAAGCAGATGCTTTAGAAAAACAAGTTATTATATGGCGACGAGATTTTCACGAACACCCTGAGTTAGGAAATCATGAATTCAGAACGGCAGGTATTATTGCAAAGTATTTGCAATCCTTAGGGATAGAAGCACATACCGGCATTGCCACTACCGGCGTGGTTGGTATTTTGAGAGGCAACAAACCAGGGCCGGTTGTGGCCTTACGTGCAGATATGGATGGTTTGCCAGTAGTTGAACGTACCAATGTGCCGTTTGCTTCTAAAGTACGAACAACCTATAATAATCAGGATGTAGGAGTGATGCATGCTTGCAGACATGATTCGCATATGGCCATACTAATGGGCGTTGCCGAAATACTTTCATCTATGAAGAATGAGTTGCATGGTACGGTGAAGTTTATTTTCCAGCCTGCTGAGGAGGGTGTAGAACCAGGAGAAAAGGGTGGTGCCGAAGAAATGGTTAAAGAGGGTGTTATGGAAAATCCTAAGGTCGACGTGATATTCGGCTTACATATAAACTCTCAAACAGAAGTGGGTAAGATTACTTACCGCCCCGGCGGCACTATGGCAGCAGTAAATGATATGCAAATTATTGTAAAAGGACGATCAGCGCATGGGGCCTATCCCTGGTCAAGTGTTGATCCTATTGTGGTTTCCGCCCATATCATTAATAACCTGCAAACTATTGTTAGCAGAAACGTTAATGTTACAGAAAACCCGGCGGTAGTTACCATAGGTTCTATAAACGGGGGTAATCGTTCAAATATCATTCCGGAGTCGGTGGAAATGCTGGGCACTTTAAGGGCGCTTTCAACAAGCGATGAAAAATTATTAATAGAAAAGGTGAAATTGATAGCCACAAAAACAGCAGAAGCCCAGGGAGCAACAGCCGAAGTAACTATACCTTACAGTAATCATTACCCCGTTACCTATAACGATCCGACCCTCACTGCCAAAATGCTACCCACTTTACAGGCAACTGCAGGTGCTGAAAACGTTGTATTACGCCCGCCGGTAACAGGCGCAGAAGATTTCAGTTTTTACCAGCAGAAAGTGCCTGGTATATTTTTCTTTTTAGGTGGAATGCCTAAAGGTGGCAATGCGTTTGCGGCCCCATCTCATCATACGCCTGATTTTTATATTGATGAAAGTGGGTTTACACTTGGCGTAAAAGCTTTATGTAATTTAACATTGGATTATATGGCTAATCCCAATTAAAAATCACGTAATAGATTTAACTAAATGTCGAACCTGCTTTTCATTTGTAGCAAAATCAATGGCGCGATTCTACTGCTGAACTTTTGTTTAAAAATCATCCTGAACATTCGGCCCGATCAGCGGGGACAAGCTCAAAGGCGCGGGTCCGAATCGGTCAAAAACTAATATATTGGGCCGATGAAGTTTTTGTAATGGAGTATAATACCGTGAGCTAATTAAGCGGGATTTCAATACCTTGCAAAAACCATTGATAGTTTTGGATATTGAAGATAATTACCAATTTAACGATCCTGAATTAATTGAAATATCAAAGAATTGCTTGCAAGCGTATTTGTAACAGAAAACCGGGTTTCAAATATGTCGTTTTGATATTTGCCCAAAGAGTACCAATTTCGCAGTCCGAATTCTGGTATAATAAATATGATCAATAATAGCAAAAAGATAGCGGCCGAACTTTCTGTAGCCGAAAAGCAAGTTAATGCAACCATCATTCTTTTAGATGAGGGAGCCACTGTTCCCTTTATTTCAAGGTATCGTAAGGAACTGACCGGAAGTCTCGATGAAGTACAGGTGGCGGTGATCCGTGACCGTGTACAACAACTCCGTGATCTGGATAAGCGTAGGGAAGCTATTCTGAAATCACTTACGGATATGTCTAAGCTTACCTCATTGTTGGAGCAGCAAATAAATGCTGCCGAAACAATGGTACAGCTCGAGGATATTTATTTGCCTTACCGGCCAAAACGGAAGACACGAGCAACTACGGCCCGTGAAAAAGGCTTACAACCATTAGCCGACCTGTTGATGGAACAGAAAAATACAGACCCGGAAAAAGAAGCCTCGAATTATATAGATGAGGAAAAGGGAATAGCCAATGCCAATGAAGCACTTGCAGGTGCAAGAGATATTATTGCTGAATATATTAGTGAGCAGGCAGATACCCGCGCTAAAATGCGCGATTTATTTACCGAAAAAGGAACTTTTCAATCAAAGGTTGCTGATGGGAAAGAACAGGAGGGCATAAAATATAAAGATTATTTCGATTGGTCAGAACCTGTAAAATCGGCACCGTCGCACCGTGTGTTGGCCATGCGCCGTGGTGAAAAAGAAGAGATTTTGTGGCTGGATATTAAACCTGCTGAGGAAGAAGCCATAGCCCTGCTGGAACGCGAATTTATTAAAGCCCGTAACGCTGCTGCTGAACAAGTTGCTTTGGCTATTACAGATGGTTACAAAAGGTTGCTCAAGCCATCTATGGAAACGGAAGTAAGGCTGCTTACAAAAAAACGCGCTGACGAAGAGGCTATACGAGTATTTGCAGAGAATGCCCGCCAGCTATTATTGGGGGCTCCGCTTGGTCAAAAAAGAATGATGGCCATTGATCCCGGTTTTCGTACAGGTTGCAAATTGGTTTGCCTGGATCAACAAGGCAAACTATTAGAAAACACAACCATATATCCCCATACTGGTGCAGGTCATGAAAAAGAGGCTGAGAAAGCCGTGCGTCACCTTTTTGAAAAATATAACGTCGAAGCCATTGCTATTGGTAATGGTACCGCAGGACGTGAGACGGAGCTATTTGTTCGTAACCTTAATTTGCCGGGTGTTATTATTGTAATGGTGAATGAAAGCGGCGCATCTGTCTATTCTGCTTCAGAAGCCGCACGTGAAGAATTTCCTGATAAGGATATTACCGTTCGTGGTGCGGTATCCATCGGCAGACGTTTAATGGATCCGCTGGCAGAATTGGTTAAAGTTGACCCTAAATCTATCGGTGTAGGTCAATATCAGCACGATGTGGATCAAAATAAATTACAAGCCTCGTTAGATGACACGGTTATAAGCTGTGTAAATGCCGTTGGTGTGGAACTGAATACTGCGTCAAAGCAAATTTTGGCATATGTATCTGGTTTGGGGCCACAACTTGCACAAAACATTGTAGAATATCGTAATCAGCATGGTGCATTTAAACGGCGGGATCAACTAAAAAAAGTAGCCAGGTTAGGCGATAAGGCTTTTGAACAGGCTGCAGGATTTTTGCGTATTCATAATGCTGATAATCCGTTAGACAGTAGTGCTGTCCATCCGGAACGGTATAATCTGGTTGAGCAAATAGCCAAAGATATGAACTGTAAAGTACGGGACCTGATGAACGACCAGCATCTGCGAAAATCTATCCCTTTACAAAAATATATATCCGATGCGGTGGGGCTCCCAACCCTTAATGATATTATAACTGAACTGGCTAAGCCTGGCCGCGA
This sequence comes from Mucilaginibacter segetis, assembly GCF_016522075.1. Lineage (GTDB taxonomy): Bacteria > Bacteroidota > Bacteroidia > Sphingobacteriales > Sphingobacteriaceae > Mucilaginibacter > Mucilaginibacter segetis. The sequence goes on from NZ_JAEHFW010000002.1 coordinate 648,011, forward strand.
CCCGCGTGAACAATTCGAAGCATTTAGTTTTACCGAGGGCGTTAATGCTATAAGTGATCTGAAGATAGGCATGAAACTGCCGGGTATTATAACTAATATCACCAATTTTGGTGCGTTTGTCGACATAGGTGTTCATCAGGATGGCTTGGTGCACTTAAGCCAGATAACCAACCGATTTATAAAAGATCCCAATGAGGTACTTAAGGTGCACCAAAAGGTTGAGGTTACGGTAACGGATGTAGATGTAAATCGCAAACGCATCTCACTTTCCATGAAAGAAAACGAGAAAAAGCAAGCAGAAACGCGCCCGCAAAAGAAGGCATTTTTACCAAAAACAAGCGCTAAAGCCCAACCCGAAACCGACATGCAAAACAAATTGGCTGCATTAAAAAATAAATTTAAATAAGTGTTTGTTTTTAGCTGCTGCTGCACAATTACTTGCATAGTTGAGTGGAGATTATATATCTATAAGGAAAATGAATATTTGGATTTGTTGATAATAGATTTTATCTATAAAGCATAAATAATATAGATTGAAGGGGATTGAAATTTATCATATCTTTGCAGATATAATAATAAAACATCAATTATGTTAACAATAGGACAACAATTCCCGAAATTTTCTAAAATAGCAGTAACAAGCCTTGAAAAAGGAAAAGAGTTTGAAACCATCACTTCAGACTTTTTGGTAAACGATGATAACGTTTGGACAGTAATGTTTTGGTGGCCAAAGGATTTCACTTTTGTTTGCCCGACGGAGATAGCTGAGTTTAATAAAAACTATGGTGAATTCCGCGATCGAGAAACTCGTTTAATAGGCGCATCAACCGATTCGGAATTTGTACACGCAGCATGGAGAAAACATCACGATGATCTGCGCGATCTTAAATTCCCGATGTTGGCTGACACTTCAAAATCATTAGCCGAAGAGTTAGGTATTTTAGAACCGAATGAAAAAATCGCTTACCGTGCTACTTTCATAATTGATCCTACAGGTATTATCCGTTGGGTATCTGTAAATGATTTAAATGTAGGACGTAACGTAAAAGAAGTTTTGCGTGTACTTGATGGATTACAAACTGACGAACTTTGCCCTTGTAACTGGGAAAAAGGTCAGGAAACATTAACTGTTTAATTTAATATTGATAAAAGTCCTCTGTACTATTAGGTGCAGAGGACTTTTTTTTACATCAAAATCTTATGAACGAAAGTACCGAAATAATACAAGAGCTTCTGCAAGGCATTAATTTAGATGCGGGATATAGAACAGCCAGTCTTTCCCTTTTGGAAAAAGGTGAATCCCGTTACCTCCGTGATTTTAAACTTAACCTTACCAGCACGTTAACATCAGCACATTTAGATAATAAGGAATGTGCGCTGATTGGTTTAAGTATTGCCATCAATAATAATAACCTGCCGCTTACTAATTTTTACACCAAATATGCCGAAGAACAGGGAGCTAGCCCTGCGGAAATAGGTGAAGTCGCCGGTTGTGCTTCCTTATTGGCATCAAACAATGTGTTTTACCGTTTCAGGCATTTTACACAAAAAGAAAAGTATAGTCAAATTCCTGCACGCATCAGGATGCAATTAATGATGAAACCCGTTACGGGTAAGGAATTTTTTGAATTGATGAGTTTGGCAGTATCTGCTGTTAACGGTTGTGAAATGTGTGTTAATGCACACGAAGACTCATTGATGAAACTAGGAACAACTGAAGAGAGAATATTTGATGCAGTTAGGATTGCCTCTTTAGTGACGGCCACAGGGAAAATAATTTTTTAAAATATTAGCAGTTGATATCTGTGATTGCTTTATGAAATTTAAATGAAATTAAATTTGGCTTTCTAAAATTAAAACCGCTAATTTTATAACTTAAGATTTTACACCCCCTGTTTCCATAATATTTACCAACTAAACGACTTGTGCAGCAGCGGGAAAAATAAATTTAATTGTTGATTTTTTGGAGAAGCCGTTCTGTTTGATAACAGAACGGCTTTTTTGTTAATGGGAATCTGTTTGTACTTTCATGTTTCTGCGGAACGGTTGCAAGTATAATAACGGGATAGAAAATAGCATTACCAAACCAGATACCCAATATGCGTCATCATAAGTTAATAATAGCGTTTGTTTAAGAACAGTACCTTCAATAGCCATATATGCCATATGTGTTGCATCAAGTAACGAATTACCTTTTGCCATAAAATTATGAACATATTGATCAAATCTCTGTGTAAATGCCGTGTTATACGGATTGATATTTGTAAGCAAATTACTTCGGTGAAACCCTTGTCTGACATGAATTATGGTGGTTAGCGCTGCAATGCCAAATGAACCACCTAACTGCCTCATCATGTTGTTTAAACCGGAACCTTGACCTATTTCAGGACCAGTAAGGTCGGCCATTGCCAATGTGGTTAATGGCACAAACAATAATGCCATACCTACACCCCGTATTACCAGTGGCCAAAAGAAATCATTTATACCTGTTGATAGCGTCGATTTGCTAAGCATGTGGGTAAACACATAAAATAAGAACATTCCTACTGTTGCCATAAACTGTGCAGGTATGCCTTTATTTAGCATTTTACCAATAAAAGGCATCATTATTATGGTACATAGTCCGCCTGGGAACAGAATTTCACCTGTTTGTTGCGGAGAAAAACCAAGCAGATTCTGGCAAAATATGGGAAATACAAAAACTGAGCCGTATAAGCCAAATCCTAATATGAACGAAGTAAACATACCCACTGTAAAACTTCGGTGCCGCATAATATTAAAATTCACTATCGGATGATCAGTACTTAACTCTCTCCAAATAAACAGTATGGTTCCAAGGATTGCGGTAATTGTTAATACTAAAATATAGCTTTTTGCAAACCAATCTTCCGACTCTCCTTTCTCTAAAATAGTTTGTAAACTACCCACAGCAACGGCTAATAAGGCAATACCCCACCAGTCAATAGGTTTTTTTTCATCCTTAGGCGTTTCCCGTACAAAAGTTATAGTACAAAATGCGGCAAGCGCGCCTACGGGTATATTTACATAAAATATCCATCTCCAGGCAAGGTGGTCAGTAATATAACCTCCTATCGTTGGGCCAACCGTTGGTCCTACAACGGCGCCCAAACCAAAGAGTGCTGTTGCAGTACCTATTTGTTCGCGGGGCCATGTCTCTAATAAAATAGCCTGGGCGGTGGATATTAAGCCGCCGCCGGCAAGCCCTTGTATTATACGAAACGCGATCAGTTCATTTAAACTGGTAGCATTACCGCATAAAAAAGAAGCAATAGTAAATACAACAATAGATGTCAGAAAATAATTCTTACGACCAAAGCGCCCGCCCAGCCATCCCGACATGGGTAAAATAATAACATTTGCAACAGCGTACCCTGTAACTACCCACGCAATATCTTCAAGTGTAGCACCAAGGTTACCCTGTATATCTGGCAGGGATACGTTTACTATTGTGGTATCAATAAGTTCCAGTAAGGAAGCTACAATAACAGTAATAGTAATTATCCATTTCTTAAAACCGGTCTCAGCCATGTTTTTTAGTCTTTAATTAATACAGAAACGTTTACGCTCATTCCCGGGCGTAGTTTAGCTAATTGTTCTTTGGTTCCATTTAATTTGATTTTCACAGGAACCCTTTGCACAACTTTTACGAAGTTGCCTGTGGCATTATCCGGAGGTAATAATGAGAATTTCGCACCAGTAGCAGGTGAAAAATTATACACGGTACCCTTTATGTCCATATCAGGATAGGCATCTACCTCAACATTTACTTTTTGCCCATTTCTGATGTCGTTTAATTGCGTTTCTTTAAAGTTGGCGGTTATGTAAATGCTGTTATCATTCACTATAGAAAACAACGTTTGCCCTGCTTGTACCAATTGTCCTACCTGTACGTTCTTTTTAGCAGCCAGGCCGCTCGCCGGTGCTTTAATATTAGTATAGGATAATTGAAGTTTTGCAAAATCAACGTCTGCTTGCTTTGCATTAACACCTTTGTTAGTAACTTTCAATTGATTACGTGTGGTGCCAACTTGTTCTACGGCAGCTTTATATTGATCTTGGGCTGCTTTATAATTTGCCTGAGCTACCGTTAAATCGGCTTTAGCCTGGTCAAATTGCTGACGTGTTACTGATCCGTCTTTAACCAGATTGGCGTAACGGTCGTAATCTTTCTGTACTTTATCTAAACGCGCCTTAGCAGAAGTTACTTCAGCTTTAGCACTTGCAGAATTAGCGGTTGTGGCATATATCTGTGATTGGCCTACGTTAACTCCTGCGCTTGCACCGGCTTGGGCTGCTTCAGCTTGTTCGAGTTTAACTTTATAATCTCTATCGTCAATTTTCACTAAAACATCGCCTTTATTTACATGGGTGTTTTCTTCAAATAAGATAGAATCAACGTAGCCTCCAACTCTTGTTACTACGGGGCTTATGTCTCCATCTATCTGCGCATCATCTGTATCTACGTGGTTACTGTAGTATATATATTCTTTTACACCAAAAATAGCTCCTACTATAAGTATGATCCCCAATACTATCGGGAGAACTTTATTTGGTTTTTTTTTGGTTTCTGTTGCCTGTGTTGCCATTGTTTTTATGTGTTGTATTATTTGTTAAGAGTTCCGGTTGATTTTAATAAAGTATAGTAAGCAAGCCCTGCGTCGGCTTTAGCCAGTTCAAGATTTATTTGGGCCTGATAAAGCAATGTTTGCGCGTCTGCCCGATCTGTTGCTGATGATATATTGCTTTGATATTTTGATTCCAATATTCTGTTATTTTCCTGTGCCTGGTTGATAGAAGTTTGCAGTAAGTTGATCTTATCCAGTGCTAAACGATAATTCTGATAGCTTTGATTTACTTCATTTTTAACATTATCTGTTGTAATACCTTTATTTATTATCACCTGTTCGCGTTCAATATTGGCTTCCGCTACTTTATTTTTATTGGTCCATAAACTGCCGAAATTCCACGATAAAGTTAAACCCACCGATATAGGTGTTATATAATGTCCGTTACGTGGAAGGGGATTTGCAGAAGCATCTACATAATAAGCGCTACCTGATGCAGCTAATGTTGGGATTGTATTAGCTTTTATATTGCTAATGTTATTTTCGGCCACTTTTGTGCGTAAATCCAACTGTTTTAATTCAGGTCGGTTAACCATTGCCGAATCCATATAAACAGATAATGGTTCTGCTGTTCTTTCCGCCTCTTTAATCTCTCCTATATTTAGCTGGGTGCCTTCAGGTAAACCCAGTAAAATATCCATATTATAATTAATTATGCGGCGGTTATTTTCAAGGTCGATGCCATTGAGCTGGATGTTTGAACGCTGTAATTGAAAGCGTAAAACATCATTCTTGGTTACCAAACCCTGATCAAAAAAACGTTGCGATTGTTTAATTTGTTGATCAATAGTAGCAAGGTTTTGATCTACAACTTTTTTGCTTTGCAAAACCTTATACAGGTTGTAATAAGCATTAATTATATCATAAGTGATCTGGTCTTTATCGTTTTCTGAATCAAGCCGGGCTACTTGAGTTAATAGTTCCGTAGATTCACGGGCGTACTTTAATTTATTACCTGCAAAAATAACCTGGCTTATTGATACGGTACCTAAATATGCATCGGCGCTTTTCGGTAAATTAAAGCTCTCATCCGGGCCTAAACTCAGGTGGTTAGCAGGTATTTGTGCACGATTATAACCATAACTTGCCTTTCCAGATGGCAGTGCGCTATCTTTAGCCTGGTTATATTGGGATATAGCCTGATCAACTTTTGCCTGTGAAAGTTTTAAAACTTTGCTGTTTTGCAGTCCAAGCGTAATAGCTTCATCAAGCGTGATGGTTTTTTCCTGCGCAGTAGCGGGATTTGTGAATAGCATTACCAGTATCAATATGGCAATACTACCCATTGCTTTAGCGGTGTTTTTTAATAGATAGGGTTTCAAGGGAGTATATTTATTTGTTGTCATTTTTAATTAACTAAGTAAGCTTTAAGAAGTCCTTTCATATAGGCTTTTAACCTTGGTTTAAGCAACTCTTCCTGTGCTGTCATGTCCTGAACATCATATCCCAGCAACAATGATGCAATGTGCGGCGTATTTACTACATAGTTTTTTGTACCAAACACCGTTGCTACTATCATATCAATATCGCAGGTATTATTAAATTCACCATTTTTAATACCACCGGTCAAAATGTTTCTGAATACAATTACATTTTGCATGATGATATTGGTTATTTTATCAGTTAATTCTGTTTTTTTAGTTTTTGATATTTCCCGGTGCAGCATTACATGAAAACAGTTGTTATTAACAACTTTGTCTACATAGCTATCTAAGTATTTTTCCAATTTACCCCAGGAACTGGATTCTTCATCATTGCCAATACCTAATAGTATTTTTTGGAACGAGGCAATTCGTCGTTCAAAAATGGCAAGAAACAACCCTTCTTTCGATCCGAAGTAATAATTTAACATAGCCATATTAACTCCGGCTTCACCAGAGATAAGACGAGTGGATGCACCATCAAAGCCTTTTTCGGCAAATACTTTTTCAGCTACATCCAGGATATGATCCTTTTTATCAATTTTCTCTTTTTCCATTTTATTTTTTGTCGCGCCGCAAAACTAATCAATCGTTTGATTAGTTTAAAATGTTTTTTGTTATTTATTGCATTTAATTGACATGTGTCGTTTATCATAACTTTTAAAGATAACCCTGAGTAAAAATTTACTTACGAAAGATATAAATGTGCTTGTAAGGGTCTGTTGCAGAATAACTTTTACAATATATTTGCCCTATGAAGCGTAGATTGCCAATAAGCCTGATCTTATTTTTTATTTTTAAGACTGTTTTTTCTCAAACAGCACCGTCGGCGGACATCGCCACTATTAAACAAAATTTAAAGAAAATGAACGTATTGGGGAGTGTGCTTTATATAGCAGCGCATCCTGATGATGAGAATACACGGCTACTGGCGTATCTGGCTCAGGAAAAACATTATCGGACAGGATATTTGTCCCTGACGCGGGGCGACGGCGGTCAAAATCTGATAGGTACCGAGCAAAGTGAACTATTGGGTTTGATACGTACACAAGAGTTACTGGCCGCACGCCGTACTGATGGCGCGGAGCAATTTTTTACAAGAGCTAACGATTTTGGCTTCTCAAAAGGGCCTGATGAAACCTTAAAGATTTGGGACAAAGACAAAGTGTTAGGTGACATGGTTTGGGTGATCCGTAAATTCAGGCCGGATGTGATGATATGTCGTTTCCCAACAACAGGCGAAGGGGGACATGGCCACCATACTTCATCGGCAATATTGGCACAGGAAGCATTTTCAGCCGCCGCCGATCCAAAACGTTATCCTGAGCAATTAAAATATGTGCAGACATGGCAGGCAAAGCGCCTTCTTTGGAATACTTTTAGTTTTGGCCGGATTAATACAACATCCCCCGATCAGTTCAAAATTAATGTAGGAGGATATAATCCTATTTTAGGAAAAAGCTATGGTGAAATAGCTGCGGATAGCCGAAGCAATCATAAAACACAGGGTTTTGGTTCCGCTAAACAACGTGGAGATGCTTTTGAATATTTTAAAACTATCTTAGGGGACGCCCCCAAAATAGATTTGATGGATGGGGTTAAAACCACCTGGGATCGTGTGAAAGGCGGGGATGAAATAGCCGCACAGCTAAAAATAATTACAAATAATTTTGATGATGATGCTCCGGAAAATTCTGTTAAGCCTTTGATTACCCTGCTTGGCAATATTGAAAAAATACCTGACACTTATTGGAGAGAACAAAAATCTATAGCAGTAAAAGAGCTGATTGCCGCCTGCTCTGGTTTATGGTTTGAGGCATACACGGCTGAACCGGCATACGCTGTTGGTGACAGTGCCGATGTACAACTACAAATAATAAATAGAAGTAGTGTAAACGCTGCTATTAAAAGTATTAGCTCAAGTGCGGATAAAAGGTTTAAAACATTAAACGAAGATCTGCCAAACAACCAATTAAAAACGGTTAACTTTAAAATAAAGACGGAAAAAATATCGCAACCTTATTGGCTGGAATCACCGCATGGTATTGGCAGTTACACTATAAATGATGATATGAAGGTGGGTAATCCGGAGAATCCGGATGCCTTATCCGTTTTGTTTGAATTCGTAGTGGATGGTAAGGTAATTAACATCAGCCGTAAATTAGTGTATAAATATGTAGATCCGGCGCGTGGGGAAATTTATCAACCTTTAGAAATAACCCCACCCGTAACTGCAAATATTGCGGATAAAGTTTATATTTTTAATAGTACACAGCCGCAAAACATAAAAGTAAAATTAAGGAGCTTTACTGATGCCGCCGGCGATATAAGTATCAAGCCGCTTAATGGATGGAAAATAACACCTGAAAAAATAAACTTTACAGGAAAGAAAAAGGGTGATGAATGGACCGTGAACTTTACTGTTGAACCAACCAACAGTAAATCCAATACAAGCGTTTTTGAAGTGGTAACTAAAGCTAACGGGCAATCATTTTCTAAGGGAATACAACATATTAATTATGAGCATATACCCAATATCACACTATTCCCACCTGCCCAGGCAAAACTGGTTAATATTGATTTGAAGATAGCCGGTAAAAAGATTGGATATATACAGGGCGCTGGTGATTTGATCCCCGAAGCCTTAAAACAAGTTGGTTATGACGTACATGATTTAACCGAAAATGAAATACTTAATTCCGATCTTTCAGAGTATGATGCCATTGTTACCGGTGTGCGGGCTTATAATGTAAATGAACGATTGGTTTATGAACAACCCAAATTATTACAATATGTTAAAAACGGCGGTAACCTGGTTATTCAATATAATAAAAACACCGACCTGGTTACTAATAATATCGGACCCTATCCGTTAAGAGTAGTAAACGAACGCGTAACTGATGAAAATGCGGAGGTAACCATTTTGGACAAGCAAAATCCAATATTTAATTATCCAAACCATATTTCTCAGGACGATTTTAAGGGATGGATACAAGAACGCAGTATTTACATGCCGCAAACAACAGATCCGCATTATCTGTTATTATTGCAAATGAATGATGCTGGTCAGACACCCCAAAAAGGTTCTTTAATAATTAGCCATTATGGAACAGGGCGGTATATTTATACCTCATTGGTGTTTTTCAGGGAACTCCCTGAAGGTGTACCGGGAGTCTATCGTTTATTCATTAATTTACTTAGTAAACCTAAAAATAGTAATTGAATTAGGCATCAACGATTTAAACGTTTAAATTTGTATCATTATTAAATAAGAATAGCATGTCAAATCATCACGAAGAAGAAAAAAGTTACGATTACATATACTACCTGGTAGCGCTTGTTTGCGGTTTATTTACAGGCGGTATAGTTGATAAAGGATTTATATGGATACCGGTAGGTGGCGTTCTGGGATTATTAACCGCAGCATTTTTCCTTAATGTATTAGTGAAGGGGCGTGGCGAAAAGGCCTGAAAGCGGTCTGCCCCCATTTATTCATAGCTGGAACCAGTTTTACGGCATTGTTGTCGTGTGGCTGGTTTTTTTAATTTTTATATTTTGGCTCATTACAAATTATTTTGAATGAGTTTGACCGATTGGATAGTTTTAGGCTGCACCTTGTTTGCAATTGTAGCCTATGGCGTTTGGAAAAGCGGCAGCAACAAAAATATAGGTCAATATTTGGGCAATCGTTCCTTACCCTGGTATCATGTCGGGCTTTCGGTTATGGCTACTCAAGCCAGTGCTATCACATTTCTTTCCGCACCGGGACAAGCCTATAGCGATGGAATGCGTTTTGTTCAGTTTTATTTTGGTCTTCCTCTGGCCATGATCGTATTATGCGTAACCTTTGTTCCTATATTTCATAGGTTAAAGGTATATACAGCATACGAATTTTTGGAGAAGCGGTTTGACCTGAAGACCCGTGCACTAACCTCATTTTTGTTTTTGACACAGCGTGGTCTTTCAACAGGTATAACCATATATGCACCGTCCATTATTTTATCGGGTATATTACATATCAATACTACCTATACCACCCTTTTTATAGGTGGCTTAGTGTTGTTTTATACCGTTTATGGAGGAAGCAAAGCAGTATCCTACACGCAATTGTTGCAAATGAGCATAATTTTCACCGGAATGTTTTTGGCTGCAGTTTTTATAGTGATATTATTACCCGACAATATCGGTTTTGTTAAAGCCATAAAACTGGCCGGAAATATGGGTAAAATGAATGTTATTGATTGGAAATTTGATCCGGACAACCGTTATACAATATGGAGCGGAATTATTGGTGGGTTCTTTTTACAACTATCATACTTTGGTACCGATCAAAGTCAGGTAGGAAGATATTTGACAGGTAGTTCTATAGGACAAAGCAGGTTGGGACTTATTATGAACGGTTTGGTGAAAATACCTATGCAATTTTCCATATTGTTAATAGGGATTTTGGTATTTAGCTTTTATCAATTTAATCGCCCTCCAATATTTTTTAATAATTACGAGGTTGATCAAGTGAAGCAAAGCTCCTATGCAGACCAGTATAATGCTTTGGAAAAGCAATACGTTAAAGCATTTGATCAAAAAAGGAACAAAGCCAATGATTTGCTGGAGGCTATTGACGGGAATGATAAAAGGATTATCGCAGAAACCCGTAATGAACTTGAAGTTGCTAACAAACAAGCAGGTAAAATAAGAAATCAGGCTATTGCTGTTATTAAAAGAAATAATCAGGATGCCAATACCGACGATACCAATTACGTATTCCTCACCTTTGTGACCCACTATTTACCCCGGGGATTAATAGGGTTGTTAATCGCGATCATTTTCTTAGCATCCATGGGCTCAACATCAAGCGCTTTAAATTCATTAGCGTCAACCAGTGTGGTTGATATTTATAAACGTATAATTAACCCCAACGCTACTGATAAAAACTATGTATTGGCGACACGGCTTGCAACGGTTATATGGGGAGTTGTTTGTATAGGAATGGCCTTATATGCAAGTAAAATAGGTAACCTGCTGGAGGAGGTTAACAAATGGGGGTCTTATATATATGGCACTATATTGGGCGTTTTTATAGTTGCTTTTTATGTAAAGAAAATAAAGGGGACACCGGTTTTTTTAGCCGCGATAATTACAGAAGTATTAATATGTGTTTTAGGGTATTTGGAAGTTGTTGCCTACTTGTGGTTAAACGCAATTGGCTGTATAGCAGTAATAGTTATTTCGGCCGTAATAAATAAATTCTATAAGCCACATAATTATCAGCTAGCAAAATAAAAGAGCGACCCCATTAAGGATCGCTCTTTTATTTTGGGGCCCGTAAAAGTTATTTGTTTTTTGCCTGTTCAATAACTGCGTTATTTAAACGAGCATATTCATCATCATTACTGGCGTTAGCAAGGCGTACACCTTCTTGTGCGGTTGCTATAGCTGCACTTTTATTACCCATTTTCAACTGAATACGTGCTTTCCATAATTTAAACCAGGGAGCCTTGGGTTCTTCTTTTTCTGCTTCTAATGCCCATTTCATAGCCTTGTTTAGGTCCTTATCGTTTTCGTAATAATATTGTATAGCATTGAAATAGGGTTTATTAACGCCTTCCATTAACTTATCAATGTTTTCGGTTATTAAGGCATCGTCATCGGTTTTTAAATTGATCTTAACCGCCGTATGATCCCACACCATGTAAAGATCGTTTGATTTGGTAGTAGCATTGGCAAACTGCATGGTAAAGGTTTCCCTTTTTTCATTTACTTTAATGGTCTTTACTTTAAAGCGAACCAGATCATCTGCTTGCTTATAACTGTAAGCACCCCATTGTTTGGCTGTTTTATTTAATATAATAGTCCATTCATCAGGTTCCGGAATGGTAAAAAGAGAGTAAGTACCTGCCGGAACATTATGACCTTCAATAATTACATTCTCTGTAAATGTGATAATAGTTGCCGCATTGGCACCTGTGCGCCAAACTTCACCAAATGGATTTATACCACCGAATATTTTACGGTCTTTTACATTCGGCCGTGAATATGTTATGGTGATTTTCCCTAATCCAAAATCTTGTATTATGGTTTGGGTTGAACTGGCCTCGGGTATACGTGGTTCGTCCTGTGCGTAAGTGATAAAGGTAAAACAAGTAAATAAGAATGTAAACAGGTATAAAAGATGTTTCTTCATGACATGTAATTTACTCTAATATAATAATTGTAAAATGAATTTAAAGTGAAAGCGAGTAAAGGCGTTATTTCATCAGCATAAAAAGGTCCGGTTCTTGCGCACCGGACCTTTTTGCTATAGAAAATTTACTTTTTTTCAGGCATTAATATCAATTTAATAAGATTGCTGCCATTTAAATATTTACTGGCCGTCTCTTTGGTACTTTGAACTGTTATTTGATCAAGGTTCTTAACATGGCTTAATATCTCGTCCTGATTTTCGCCATTTTGAGAGGTCGCGCCTAAATATCCTGCCCAAAAAACATTTTCTTTTAATTGCACCTGTGTTGAACGGGCTTCTTCAGCTATAAATTTTTGGATGTCGGCAGGCTCCGCACCATTTAACTTTAATTTATTTATCTCATCCATCGTTGCGGCAATCAGCTTATCAACATTCTCTGCTGCACAGGTAAAGTATATAGTGATGCTATATCTTGCTGAAGGATTTTTTACATAGCTTGCTCTTACCCCTGGCGAATAAACACCACTTTCCTGTTCGCGGAGGCGTTCAGTAAGCTTAATATTTAATACTTCCTCTAAGGCATCCATCTGTATATTATTAGCTTCGTTATATTGGTAATTCCCGCTAAAAACCAACTGAACGGTACTTTTATCATCAATGCCTTTATATACAGTTTTTGTTAACTGACCTGCAGGCGGGTGTATATCTAAATCTTTAAAGGTTTCATTACGGTGTGTTGATGGTAAACCGCCTAAATATGCTTCCAAAACAGGTTTTATAAGTTCAGGGTCAAAGTTACCTACAATGGTAAAAGTAAAACCGCTTGCATCAGCAAATCGTGCCTTAAAAAAATCAAAGGCTTTATCTAAACTGGCTGCCTCTAAGCGGTCCTCAGTAGTTACCATGGCCCTGAAATTATTGTTGCTTAAGGTTGCAGCTATCGTATCCTGGAATACGCTTCCGGGGTTTACTCCGCGTGTTGCCAATATTGATTTAGTTTGGTTTATAGAACCCTTCCAAATATCGGCGTCTTTACGCGGATCAGTAAAATATAGATAAATAAGCTGCATGGCAGTTATTAAATCGCGGGGAGTAGTGTTTGCGGATATACCCTGTGTAATTTCACTGATATAAGGTGAAACCCTCACATTCTTATCACTTAACATTTTATCCAACTGGCCTTGGTTGAAATCGGCAATACCACTACTGCTTATTATAGAAGAAGCCAAATTAGCTGAGGTAAAATCGGCATCGCTTGCAAGTGATGTGCCTCCAAAGCTATAACCGTTGATTAAAATCTGATCGTTTTTAAAATCAGTGGGTTTTAATATAACTTTTACACCGTTACCCAATGTAAGTGTAGTTGTCCCAATTGCTTCGTCTTTAGTTTCACTAACAATTTTTGATCCCGCAGGAACTTTATCCATTAATGGTCTTGAAGTTACGTTATCTACATATGCAGTAACATTTGCACCTGCAGTATTCACCCAGCTTAATAATGTCTTCTCATCCGGCAACTTATCCTTTTCCTTGTCAGGAGCTTCAACAATAATTACACGGTTTTGGTCGCTTATGAATCTGGCCGCCATAGCATTCATCTCATCAACTGTTATTTTGTTGATATTGCTTGCATAAAAAGTGTATTCATAACTAATCCCGGGGATTGCCTCTCCTGTTAAAAAGTTTTGTTGGTACTCCCTTACATAGTTGGCCGAATTTGTTTTGTTACGTTCGTTATACATGTTTTGCACCTGTAACAAGGCAGCCTGTTTTGCGCGCTCGAGCTCAGTTAAGGTGAAGCCGAATTTACGGGCTTGTTCTGTAGCCGCTACTATTGTTTTTAATGCCTTCTCTAATTCACCGGGCTTTGCCACAACTACCGAAGAAAACGCATCCTGTTTGCCAAGTAATGATGCGTAATTGGCCCTTCCATATAAAAAAGGAGGTTCGGGTTTGCGTTGTAGCTCATTTAAGCGTTCATTTAGCATGTAATTAAAAAGATTAATACGGATACTTTCCATATAATCAGTAGCTGTTCTTACAACCTTTTGCGGGTGTTTTACTATTATTTGAGCAAGTGTATAGGGAAATTCCGCGTCAGTTGCAAACTTCACTACAGTACCCGGGGTTGGTGGAACAGTATATTCGGTTCGGGGCTTCTCAGGCGACGGGTTTTTTAATACCGAGAAGTTATCCTTTATCAACTGCTCTACTTCTTTCACATTGAAATCACCTACAGCAATAACAGCTTGCAGATCCGGGCGATACCAATCGTGATAAAAACTTTTGATAGTGGCGGCGTCAAATGTTTTAAGAATATCTTCTTTACCGATAGGTAAGCGTGAGGCATATCTCGAATTATTTAAGATTACCGGCAGGGTTTGCATACTTAATCTTTCCTGAGCATTTTTCCCTCTGAGACGTTCCTCTTCCAAAACAACGCCACGTTCCTTATCTATTTCTGTTGGATCAAAGGTTAGGTAACCCGCCCAATTAGCCAAAATATTAAATCCATTTTTAAATACCGCTGCGCTATCGGTTGGTACCGGCAGTTGGTATACTGTTTCATCAAAAGAAGTGTAGGCATTAAGATCTGCCCCGAATTTTACCCCGGATTTTTGGAGAAAATTTACCAGTTCATTTTTAGGATAATCACGTGTGCCATTAAACGCCATGTGTTCGGTAAAGTGTGCAAGCCCTTGTTGTGCATCGGTTTCTAATATAGATCCCGCTTTATTCACCAGATAAAGCTCGGCGCGATTCTTTGGCTGCTCATTATGCCTGATATAGTAAGTTAAGCCATTAGGTAATTTACCTATTACTACATCCGGATCAAGCGGAAGTATATCTCCTTTGATCTGCGCGACAGCGGAGACCGGTTTTTGTTTTGGCGAAGGGGTTGGCTTTTTTTTTACCTGTGCAAATGCACCGCTCGCTGCAATAATAAAGGCTAATGCCGTTACAGAAAATTTTCTGTTGATTGTCATAAATTAAAAAGGGTTAATTCACAAAGTAGTGAAAACGAAATATATAGTTTTAAATTGTGTTGTTATTCTTTAAAAGCAGCCTGTAGCATTGCCTGTAATTCAGCCTGATGGCTTTGAACGGCTTGCTGGCCAAGCAAAGCGCTCTTTTGAAATAATATTGCTTGCTTTGAGTTAAGTTTTCTACCTAAGGGTGTATTGTAAAATGCGGTAAGGTCTTTAAGCTCCTTTTCAGTAAACTCTTGGGCATACAAGCTGGCCAGTTGATCTTTCAAAATATCCCAACTAATGTATTTGTTCATAAACTTATTCATCACATCAATAAAAACAGGCTTTTTATCATCAGGAAGTTTTGAACTGGCTTGATCTACAAGGGTGGATATGTTAGTTTTAAAAAGGGTATCCGCTCCAGATGATTTTAACATATCCTCCGCTGCTTTTAAATGAGCAGGAGTAATATTGACGGTTTGTGCTTTAATTGCAGTGGAAAATAGCAGTAATGCTATAATGATTTTAAATCTCATGTCCTAAATTTTTATAAATATCTTCCGAAGATACAATACCCGCATTACCAGCCATAATATTAATACAATAAAAATTGCTCCGGCGAGCGATGCGTTTATTGGTGAAAAGAACGGGACAAACAAAGTTTGATAAATAGATTTGCCACCAAAAGTTATTAAATTTAAGTAGTGCGGAATAAAGCCCGATAGAACATAGGCTGTAATGGCATTAACACCAAAAACTACAAAAGGATAGGTAAAGCGCTTATGGCCTTGTACATCTATTAACCAAAAACATAATGCTAAACCCACAGTTGCCAGACCACCGGCATATAATACAAATGAGCTTGTCCATAGTGCTTTATTAATAGGAAAAAACAAATCCCAAAATAAGCCTAATATTGTGGCCAATACCCCATAAGTAAACATCCAGCTTACTTTAACACTATTCTCTTTGTCTTTCCTTTTCAGCCAGGTACCTACACGTATACCAAAAAGCCCGGTTCCAATTGCAGGGATAGTTCCTAATAAACTTTCCGGATCCCATGTGCGCGACGATTGCCATAAATGGTCCGGCGTTAATATCAAGCGGTCGAGCCAGGCTCCCATATTGGTTTCGGGGTTAAGGTTGGCATAACCAACTCCCGGAACCGGAACAAAGTTCATGAGTATATAATAACCAATAAGCACACCGGCAAATATCCAGTCGCGTGTTTTTTGCGACGTTTTCAAGTATAGTATGGTACAGATAAAATAAACTAAAGCTATACGGGGAAGCACTCCGGGTAACCGCAGATGGCCTAAATTAAAATCCCATCGTAATATAATTTGAGTTAACCAGGTAATACCTATCAAAATAAGCGTCCTGCGTAAAGCAGTAAGTATGATTTTAGACTGACTAGCCCCGGCTGCTTTTTTACTTTCCATGGCATATACAATGGATACACCTACCATAAACAGGAAGAACGGGAATATCAGGTCGGTAGGTGTGCAACCGTTCCATTCTGAATGTTCAAGTGGGGTATAAATATGTCCCCAGTCACCTGGATCATTTACCAATATCATGGCGGCAATGGTAATTCCGCGGAATACATCCAGAGAAAGAAGGCGGGCAGATTTAGTTGAATTCATTATATAAGATTATTTAACCACCCATTAAAACCTATATCTTACAAAAGCCTCCATGGCAGCATATTCGGCCATACCAAGTTTATCATAATTCAGTGCAGTTTCGCGGTTACGATCCTCGGCCCGGACCCAGAACTCCCGTTCATCATCACCGGGGAACACCGGGCGATCCTTTTGAGACTGATGCTTAAAGATAGCGTTGCGCTTGCGCAACACCTCAGCCGGAGAAAGCGGCACGGCCATCTCGATCTCATGAGTAGCAAACTCATGCCATGCCCCGCGGTAAAGCCACAGCCAGCAATCCTTCACCCAGTCCTCGGATTCCTTCAGGCGGTTCAGCGCCGCCAGGATAATGTTAAAACACACCAGGTGCGTCCCGTTCGGATCCGCGAAATCACCCGCGGCAAACACCTGATGAGGCCTCACCCTCTGCAGCAGCTCCATGGTGATGGCAATATCCTCCTCGCCCACCGTATTTTTTTTAGTTTTTCCCGTTTCATAAAAAGGCAAAGCCTGGAAATGAATATTGCTGTCCGGTACCCCCGCATAGCGGGCACCCGCAATAGCCTCCGTCTTACGGATAAAACCCTTCACATCCCTGATCTCGCGGGTATCGATCTGGTTAGGCAGCTTCGCCTCAATAAAAGTACGCATGTCCTCATAGATCCCCCTCAGCCTAGCCGTATCCTCCCCCACGCTTTCCTTAAAGTCAATAGCGAACTCCACATAACGTAATACATCATCATCCCATACAGCCGTGTTCCCCGAGGTCTGATAAGCCACATGCACTTCATGTCCCTGATCAACCAGGCGGATAAACGTACCCCCCATAGAGATCACATCATCATCCGGATGCGGAGAGAAGACGATAGACCGCTTGCGTGCCGGTTCGGCCCTTTCCGGACGCTGACTGTCATCGGCCCCCGGCTTACCCCCCGGCCAGCCCGTAATGGTATGCTGCACCTGGTTAAAGATATCGATATTGATCTGGTAGACCGGGCCCTTCTCCACGGCCAGCTGGGCCATGCCATGACTGTTGTAATCCTCCTCGGTCAGCTTCAGGATAGGCTTGCCCACCGTACACGAAAGCCAGATCACCGCTTTTTTAATTAACATATTATCCCACACACAATCCTTCACCAGCCATGGAGTATCAAAACGCGTCAGCTCAGAAGCCGCCCCCTCATCCAGCACAAACTCCACATGATCCGAAAGCTGCAGGTAAGTAGCCGGCACCTCCCCGGAGAGTTCCCCTTCCACCGCCTTGCGGATGATCGGCGCCTTTTTACGGCTCCAGGCCATCAGGATGATCTCGCGGGCCTTAAAGATGGTACCGATACCCATGGTGATAGCCTTGACCGGCACATTCTGCTTACCGCCGAAATCGCGGGAAGCATCCCTGCGGGTCAGGTCATCCAGGGTCACCAGCCGGGTACCCGAGTTAGGAGCCGAGCCCGGTTCATTGAACCCGATGTGCCCGGTACGTCCTATCCCCAGGAGCTGCAGGTCCAGCCCGCCCAGCTCCTCGATCTGTTTTTCATAAGCCAGGCAAAAGGGAGCCACGGCATCCGGAGCAAGGGTACCGTCAGGGATATGGATGTTAGCCCTGCTGATATCAATATGCGCAAACAGATGCTCATTCATGAAAGTAACATAGCTTTGAGCCGCTTCCGGCAGCATGGGATAATATTCATCCAGGTTAAAGGTGATCACATTAGCAAAGGACAGACCTTCCTCCCGGTGCAGGCGTACCAGTTCGGCATAAACCTGAATGGGGGTAACCCCGGTAGCCAGTCCTAAAACAGCAGGCTTACCCAAAGCCTGTTTCTCCCTGATCAGCTTTGCTATCCTTGCAGCCACGGCCAGCGAGGCGCTGCGCTGATCGGGATACACCGTTACCGGCAGCTTCTCATATCTTGTCGATTCCAGTAAGTTTAATCTCGCCATAGCATGTTAATGTGTTGTAGGTTTTTGGAATATCTATTGGTTAGAAACAAATATATCAGATATTTATATACAGGGCATTTTAATTTAAATTTGCCCGGCCCTCTATAAACAGGTAAATTACACACATGGCTCAACTAAACCAAAATTTACAAAAACTATTTGCGATTGCCCAAAAGCCGGAGAAGATGGGGATTGGTTTAATGTCGGGAACGTCGTTGGATGGCTTAGATATCGCTTTATGTAGTTTTAGTGGAAGCGGAACCGAAACGAAAGTCGAGCTAAAGCAGTTCATAACTATCCCTTATACTAATACTTTTAAGAAAGAAGTGCAATCGGTGTTTGCGAAAAAACAGGTGGACCTGGGAAAACTATGTTTGCTGAATGCTTATATCGGCACTTTTTATGGTGAATTAGTATTGCAGGCTTTATCAAAATGGCAGGTATATGCCGCGAATATTGATTTTATAGCGAGTCATGGTCAAACAATTTATCATGCGCCCAAGCATTCGCATCAATTGGCACAGTACGGAAATGCTACACTGCAAATTGGTGATGGAGATCATATAGCAATAAAAACGGGTATACTTACCATAAGCGACTTTAGGCAAAAGCACGTTGCCGCCGGAGGCGAAGGCGCTCCTTTAGCGTTATATGGGGATGTATTATTAGGAAGCAAAGCTGGGGAAAATCGTATTTTATTGAATATAGGCGGAATTGCAAACCTCACTTATTTACCTGCAGATTGGAATACCAACTCAATAATATCTACAGATGTTGGCCCCGGAAACACTTTAATTGATGCAGCCTGCAGGCAATATTTTAATAAACCTTATGATAAAGACGCTAAGATCGCTTATTCAGGCGTGGTAAATGAGGGATTAATGGACGCCCTTTTGCATCATCCTTTTTTTAATGAGAATTTACCAAAAACAACCGGTCCGGAGCTTTTTAATCTGACGTTTGTTGGTGATGCTCAGCAAGCATCGCGCACATTAAATATTAATAAAGCTGATTTGATAGCCACGCTAAGTGCATTTACTGTGAAGGCTATAGCCCGTTTTGTCAGTATTAACTTTAACGTATCTGGTTTAAGAATTTTTGTAAGCGGCGGCGGCGCGCATAATCCTTTTGTGATGGAGCAGCTGGCCTTACAGTTACCCACGGCGGCAGTTTCAGATACGTATAAACTGGGAATAGATCCGGATGCAAAAGAAGCAATGCTCTTTGCCCTTTTGGGTAACGAGGCTCTTTGTGGCGAGCCTATGGCTATTGGGAACAATCCAGCTGTTTTAATGGGTAAGTTCAGCTTTCCGCTATAATATTTTTGTTTGTATATTCGAACCAAATTTCCATAACATGAACGCATATAGTTTTTTTTTATATTTTCATTCAGGCTTCAGATATATTGTATTGATCCTGGTATTGCTCGCAATATTCCAATCATTCGCTGGCTGGTTAAGCAAAAAACAATATACAAACGGTAACAGAAAAATTAATCTGTTTGCCATGATATCGGCTCATACCCAACTTTTATTAGGTATAATATTATACTTTTTAAGCCCGTTTGTGCAATTCACCAGCACTACTATGAAACAAACTGACACAAGATACTGGACAGTTGAGCATGCCGCCATGATGATATTTGCCATTATACTTATTACAGTTGGGCATAGCCGGTCAAAAAAAATAATTTTACCTGAGGGTAAACACCGTGCAATCGCCATATTTTACTCACTGGCCTTATTAGTAATTGTTTTGGCTATAGTTCAAAGTCAACGACCATTCTTTGGGGTTAGCCATTAAAAACTTCATAAAAAATTTGTCAATTCAAATTTCTTTATATTTTTGCTCAAATATCATGATCAAAAACAACCATAACACCAATTGGTGGCACCAAATAATTTTGGTAGCCGGATAGTTTTTGATATGTATACTAATCAAATGTAAACCTATATTTGAAACCCGGCGAACGCTCAATTCGCCGGGTTTTTTGTTTTAACACTCCTGATATAAAAAATGAAGAAATATAAAATTATAACTACACATAAAAAGCTGCTTGCCGATACTACAACACCGGTGAGTATTTACCTTCGCCTGCGCGATGTTTTTCCGAATTCATTACTGCTGGAAAGTTCAGACTACCATAGCAGGGAAAATAGTATGAGTTATGTTTGCTGTGCTCCTTTTAGCGGTATTATATTAAATGACGATCGGTTAGTAAAAAAATTACCGGATGGTACCGAAGACGTAAGCGAACCGGGAACCTTTGAACTCACCGAAGAGCTAAACAAGTTTTTAGATTTTTTTGAGGCTGATGATACGGCATCAAAGATCATATCAAATGGCCTGTTCGGTTATTTTACACATGAAGCAGTTGAACATTTTGAAACCATCAGACTAAAGAATAATATAGATAATCTCAGAAAAATACCCGTAATGCAATATCATATCTACAGCTATATTATAGCAATAGATCATTTTAAAAATGAGTTGCATCTGTTTCATAACCAAGTTGAAGGCGTACACCAAACCAATGGTTTGGAGAAAATGGAATACCTGATCAAAAACAAAAATTTTCCGGAGTATAGTTTTCAAAGTAACGATGAAGAACAGTCCAATTTAACCAACGAGGAATTTATCGCCATAGTTGAAAAGATGAAGCAGCACATTTTTCGTGGTGATGTTTTCCAGATAGTTCCGTCAAGAGCCTTTTCGCGTCAATTTTTAGGAGATGAATTTAATGTTTATCGTGCTTTACGTTCCATCAATCCATCTCCCTATTTGTTTTATTTCGATTACGGAGATTTCAGGATATTCGGTTCTTCGCCTGAGGCTCAGATCACTATAAAAAACAATGTGGCCAGTATATTTCCCATTGCGGGTACATTTAAAAGGAGTGGCGACGATGAAAAGGATGCCGAGATTGCACGCAACCTCGAAAATGATCCAAAGGAATCGGCAGAGCATGTTATGCTGGTTGATTTAGCACGAAACGATTTAAGCAGGCATTGTGAGCAGGTGGAAGTTAAAGCCTTTAAAGAGGTGCAGTATTACTCCCATCTCATTCACCTGGTATCGCATGTGAGTGGCAAATTGCGCCCCGGGGTTTCTTCATTTAAAATAGTAGCGGATACATACCCGGCAGGAACACTTAGTGGTGCCCCCAAATACCGTGCAATGGAAATAATAGATGAGAATGAAAAAAGCAAACGTAGCTTTTATAGCGGAGCTATTGGTTATTTAGGTTTTAACGGAGATTTTAACCACGCTATTATGATACGGTCCTTTCTGAGTAAAAATAATACCCTCCATTATCAGGCAGGAGCGGGCATAGTTTCTGGCTCAGTTGCGGAAAACGAGCTAAAGGAGGTAGATAATAAAATAGCCGCATTGAGAAACGCCATTGATTTGGCCGAATCACTTTAACATATATAAAACTCCCTGATAAATTGGGGATACATACAATGAATAACAAAATATTAATAATAGATAATTACGATTCGTTCACCTATAATCTGGTGCATTTGGTTAATGAGATTGGTCTGGAATGTGAAGTTTGGCGCAACGATCGTTTTAACATTGATGATGTGTGTGCGTTTCAGCATATCATATTATCGCCCGGCCCGGGAATACCATCGGAAGCTGGCTTGCTGCTTAATGTGATTGAAAAATACGCGCCAACAAAAAGTATTTTTGGCGTATGCCTTGGCCAGCAGGCTATTGCCGAGGTATTTGGTGGTAAGCTGTATAATTTAAGTCAGCCGATGCATGGTATTGCCACACCAATAAAAGTTACAGATGGTAACGAAAGATTATTTAAAGGACTACCCAATAATTTTAAGGTAGGTCGTTATCACTCCTGGGTAGTTGAGAAAAATTTGCCTGAAGAGCTTACCGTTACCGCAATTGATGAGGCTGATAATTCTGTTATGGCATTAAGCCATACGCGATATAATGTACGAGGTGTACAATTTCACCCGGAATCGGTGTTGACGGAGTATGGAAAAGAAATGATGCAAAACTGGTTAAGTGAATAAAGCTAAATCCGATTATTAAGTAGAATTGATAAATGAATATACTGGATAAAATTGTCGCTCATAAAAGAAAGGAAGTAGAGCAGGATAAAAGGGAAAGATCTGTTGCCGAATTGGAGAGATCGGATTTTTTTCAAAGGCAAACCCATTCTTTCAGAGAGTTTTTGCTTGCGCCTGACCGAACAGGTATCATAGCTGAATTTAAACGACGATCACCCTCAAAGGGAATTATAAACGACGCAGTATTGGTTAAAAACGTTACTAAAGCCTACGCCGAAGCAGGAGCATCAGCTTTGTCTGTTTTAACTGATAGTAATTTCTTCATGGGTGATAGAGGGGATTTGTTAGAAGCTCGCGGGGCGAATGATATCCCTGTATTACGTAAGGATTTCATGATAGATGAGTATCAGATAATAGAAGCAAAATCGCTGGGAGCAGATATTGTTTTATTGATTGCTGCTATACTTAGTCCGACAGAGATAAAAAAAATGGCAGCATTAGCCAAGGCGCTGGGTTTAAATGTATTACTGGAAGTGCACAACCTGGAAGAACTAAAACGAAGTTTAGATGTTAATTTAGATGCTATTGGCGTTAACAACAGGAACCTGAATGATTTTACGGTATCAGTAGAAACGTCCTATCAATTAGGAGAATATATTCCTCCGGAATTTCTAAAAATATCAGAAAGCGCGATAAGTAATACAGACACGATTAAACAATTAAAAAAAGCAGGGTTCAACGGTTTTTTAATAGGTGAAAACTTTATGAAGCAACCGGAGCCCGGCCAGGCAATGAAAGATTTTGTAAAAAAGCTAAATGCCTAACCATAAATATAAAAAGACAACAGCAACGCAAGTTTTGTAACTTTGCATTACTGCGAATTAACATCTATGAAACAAAAATTTTATGATACTGCTGTGAAGCAGGAAAAAGTTGTGCTGGTTGGAGTGATCACTCCAAATGAAACAGAAGCACAAGAAAAAGAATATTTAGAAGAGCTTGAATTTTTGGTAGCTACTGCCGGCGGCAATACTGTGCAGAGCTTTACCCAAAAGCTACAGCGCCCGGAGCGAGCCACATTTGTAGGAACAGGGAAGCTGGAAGAGATCAGAGAATATGTTACAGCCGAAGAAATAGATATAGTAGTGTTTGATGATGAGTTGTCGCCATCGCAATTACGTAATATTGAACGTGAGTTACAGGTTAAGATATTGGACCGAAGTAACCTTATCCTGGACATTTTTGCGGGCAGGGCGCAAACCGCCCAAGCTAAAACACAAGTAGAGCTGGCGCAATTACAGTACCTTTTGCCACGACTTACCCGTTTATGGACTCACTTAGAGCGGCAAAAGGGAGGTATTGGCATGCGTGGGCCAGGTGAATCGCAGATTGAGACTGACAGGCGATTGATCCTGAATAAGATATCGCTCTTAAAAGAACGCTTGAAACTTATTGACCGGCAAAATGAAACCCAGCGAAAAAACAGACAACAACTTATACGTGTGGCACTGGTAGGTTATACCAACGTAGGCAAATCTACCATCATGAATATGTTGTCAAAATCGGATGTATTTGCTGAGAATAAACTATTTGCAACACTTGATACTACGGTGCGTAAAGTAGTAATTGAGAATGTACCTTTCCTGTTGTCAGATACGGTTGGGTTTATACGAAAACTCCCTCACCATTTGGTAGAATGTTTTAAATCTACATTAGATGAAGTACGGGAGGCCGATATACTTATTCACGTTGTGGATATATCAAATCCGACATTTGAGGATCAGATACGGACGGTTAATGAAACCTTAAAAGAACTTGGCGCAATAGATAAAAAGATCATTACTGTATTTAATAAAATAGATGCGTTTAATCCCGACGATCATAATATTGATGTAAAAGAGGAACCTTTAAGAATGAATGATTTTAAACATAGCTGGATGGCAAAGAACAATAGCCCCGCTATATTTATTTCAGCTACTGAAAAAGAGAATATAGAGGAATTTCGAACAATGTTATATGAGTATGTAAAGGCTATTCATACAGAGAGATATCCATACGATAACTTATTATATTAGTATAAAAATTTGTGAACAAAGGCTGGGTATAACCGATGGCCTTTTTCACAAGTTTTTTATTTATGCGTTTTCTTCCCATATCATACTTAAATGAAGTATGGTTTCAACAGCCTTTTGCATGTCCTGAACGGACACCCATTCCTGTTTTCCGTGAAAGGCATGTTCCCCTGCAAAAATATTAGGAGTTGGCAGGCCCATAAATGATAAACGGGACCCATCGGTACCTCCGCGAATACTACAAAGCTTGGCCTCCATGCCTGTACGGTGTATAGCTTCCAAGCCGTAATCAACTATTTGGGGGTGTTGAGCCAAAACACTTTTCATGTTGCGGTACTGTGGTTGTATGTCAAGTGAAAAGGTAGAATCCGGATATTCTTTTAATATTTCCTTCGCGATCTTATCAATAACGGCCGCATGGCTTTTTAGTACATCATCTTCAAAATCCCGGATAATAAAATCGACGGTCGCTTTTTCCACATGTCCTTCCATATTTACCGGATGGATAAAACCCTGCATTCCGGACGTGCCCTCCGGTGAAAGTTCAAGAGGCAATGCGGCTATTATTTGTCCGGCAATTTTTATAGCACTTTGCATTTTTCCTTTCGCAAAGCCCGGATGAGCACTAATGCCATTTATAGTGAGCCTGGCTCCGTCGGCAGAAAAAGTTTCATTTTCCATATTACCCGCACTTTCGCCATCAATAGTATAACAGGCAAAAGCAGCTATTTTATTAATGTCAACTTTATCAACCCCGCGACCAATCTCCTCATCAGGAGTAAACAATATTTTAATAGTCCCATGTTTTATTTCCGGGTGCTTCATTAAATGGTGGCAGGCATCCATTATTTCCGCTAAACCTGCCTTATTATCAGCGCCTAAAAGTGTAGTACCTGATGCAGTAATCACATCATTAATTATTTGATTTTTAAGATCCGGATGATCTTTCATTCTTAAAACCTGAGTGGTATCATCAGGTAGTACAATATCTTCACCGGTATAATTTTTATGTATAATCGGCTTTACGCTTTCTCCGCTGCAATCCGGTGAAGTGTCCATGTGTGAGCAGAAGCAGATCACAGGTACATTTTCCTTTTTGGAATTTCCCGCAATAGTAGCATATACATATCCGAAATCATCCAAATGAGCATCTTCAATACCCATTTCCAGCAGCTCCGCAACAAGTAACCTGCCTAAGTTTTTTTGCTTTTCAGTAGATGGGCAAGTGTGCGAAGACGGATCGGACTGCGTATCAATAGTCACATATCGTAGAAATCTTTCTGTTACGGTAAAACTTAAAATCGACTTAAAATCCATATAAAACCTATATTAGTAAAATTATTATAACAAGCCTTTAAAAGGGTAGAAAAGCAAAAATTGTAAAAATTCATAACATAAATTATGTTGAAAAAGTACATTTTAATTATAGTAATATTAATTACTACTTATAAGGTAGAAGCGCAAGGCTATAATTTCAACGATTTTGGTATAGGTGTTGAGGCAAGTAGGGTAAAATCATTTGCGGACCTAAAAAACGCATATGAGAACAATGCTTACAGCGTTAGTTTAATATTTAACTATAGCCCGTATGTGCCTGTTGCACTTGAATTTCAATCCGGAAAACTTACAGGCGGGGGTAATACAATAGAAGAGGATGCCGCAACACGCAGGTATTCAAATAAATATAAAGCAGCCATTTTACACTTTGATATACAATTAGGAGAACTTATGGATTACTCAGGCGGGGGAATTGCAAATATATTCAAGCATTTTTATTTTGGAAGTGGTATTGGGGGTATCTATAACAATGTTGATGCAAACCGTGTAAGTATGCTTGACCCGAATTATAAATTTCCGGGTGATGATAAGAGTGTTAATTTAATGATACCATTTCGTGTAGGATATGAAATTAAGATATATGATTATAACGATTTCCCAAGATTTGGTATTGACATTGGATACCGGCATAACATAACTTTCGGCGAAGGATTAGATGGTTATACTGATCCATCTTCTAAATTTAAAAATAATGCTCCTGATCAATACCGTCAAATAAGCATAGGGTTAAAATACAATTTTGGAACAGAATCATCATATTATAAATCTATAAGATCTTTTTAAATTGAATATTGAAGAATTACGTGAATATTGCCTGACCAAACCTGCAGTTACCGAAGATTTCCCTTTTGGCGAAGACACATTGGTTTTTAAAGTCAAGGGTAAAATGTTTTTGCTCGCGGGATTAGAGGATGGCCAACACTTTAATGCGAAGTGCGATCCGGAAGTTGCGGTAGAGCTAAGAGAAAGATATGCTGAAATAAAACCCGGATATCATATGAATAAAGCACATTGGAATACAGTTTTTATGGCCGGTACCTTAACGCGTAAACAACTTTGCGGAATGATAGATGATTCTTACACACTCGTATTTAAAAGTTTGCCTAAAAAAATACAGGCAGAAGTAACAGGATCAAAATAATTACCAGTTAATACTCGTCACTTCTATATTTGTCTTTGAATTTTATGAAAAAGTGCCTCACTCTCCTTTTATTAGCCTGTTTTTTTTTAAAGGCAAGTGCACAATTAACACCGTTTGAATTAAGCAAGGATAAAAATTATACAGCTTCCTATGCCGAAGTGATTGCTTATTACCAAAACCTGGCTAAAAATTACCCGCAAATGCGGTTGATAAATTACGGCACTACAGATATAGGCAAGCCCTTAACATTGGTGGTGCTATCCCGAGATAAGGTTTTTGATCCGGCGCTGATAAAAAAGCAAGACAAAAGAGTGCTGCTGATAAATAATGGCATACATCCTGGTGAGCCTGAAGGAATAGATGCAAGTATGATGTTGGTGCGCGATATGCTCAAAAAAAATGAGTTACCTAAAAATGTGGTGCTTTGTTTTATAGCGCTGTATAATATAGATGGAAGTTTAAATCGCGGAGTGTCTCGCGCTAATCAGAACGGGCCGAGGGCATATGGTTTCAGAGGCAACTATCGCAATCTTGACCTTAACCGTGATTTCATTAAATCCGACAGCAAGAATGCTTTAGCCTTTGCACAAATAATGAATACCTGGCAGCCCGAAGTGATGCTGGACAATCATACCAGCGATGGTGCCGATTATCAATATGTAATGACGTTGATAGAAACTCAAAAAGACAAGCAAAATCCATTACTCGCCGAATACACAACCACCACACTCACCCCAGACCTTTACACCGGAATGAAAAAGGATGGATTTGAAATGATACCTTATGGTGCCGGAGAAAGTGGGCTGCCGGATTCAGGAATTGTAAGTTTTATGGAACCCCCCCGCTACTCGACCGGATATGCCGCCCAGCATAATATTATCAGTTATATGACGGAGACACATATGCTGAAGCCATTTGATAAAAGAGTGCATGCCACCTATGATTTCATGCAAAACCTGATAAGTATTTGTGAACGCGACGCCCAAATATTAGGTTGCTTAAAAAAGCAGGTTGATAAAGAGGTTAGCCAGCAAAAAACCTTTGATTTGGGTTGGAAGTTAAACCGGAACAAGGTTGATACTATCACCTTTAAAGGATATGCCGCTGAATATAAGCCAAGCGATGTGAGTGGGTTAAAAAGATTGTATTACGATAGGAATAAACCTTATACAAAAACAGTTAAATTTTACAATACATATAGTGCAACTGCATCAGTTGATAAACCCGTAGCGTATATAATACCACAAGCCTGGCATAAGGTTATCGAACTTTTCGAGTTAAATAAAGTGATTATGCACAGGTTAGCTCATGATACCACCCTTGATATTCAAATGTATTACATCGGCGACTATAGCACACTTTCAAAACCATTTGAAGGGCATTATGTGCATAGCAATGTACAGATAAGCCCGATTGATCAAAATGTTAAATTTTATGAAGGAGATTATGTAGTGTACGTTGATCAACCGATTAACCGTTATATAGTGGAAACTTTAGAACCGCAAGGTGTTGACTCTTTTTTTGCCTGGAACTTTTTTGATTCGGTATTGGGACAAAAGGAATATTTTTCGAACTATGTTTTTGAAGATGTTGCAGCTAAGTTGCTCAAAACAGATCCGGAGCTAAAAAAGAAGTTGGACGATGAAAGAGCGAAAAATCCGCAATTGGCAAAAAGCGCTAATGCCCAGCTAAATTTTATTTATAAAAATTCGCCATATTTTGAAAAAACCTATCTGCGTTATCCTGTAGGCAGATTACTTACCAATACTAAACTCGACCTGAATTGATAGAATATTTGTTAGTAGCACCTGTAGCTTCCGTAATATTTGTGATAACTGTTATCACAACGCTAATGGCCTTTTACAACGAGGACCTTTACGCCAAATTGATACTTAACCCTTATGACGTTTCTCGCGGCAAACGTGTTTATTCGGTGATTACCAGCGGCCTGATTCATAAAGACTGGAATCATTTTTTCTTTAATATGTTGTCCTATTACTTCTTTGCATTCCAACTGGAAACAGTGTTAGGGCATTGGCAATTCGCTTTGTTATATATTTTAAGTTTGATACTGAGTGATCTGCCTTCGATACAAAAGCATAAAGAGGATATTTGGTATAACAGTCTCGGAGCTTCCGGGGCAATAAGCGCGGTGGTATTCAGTGCTATATTATATTTTCCTCTAAGCCAAATGGGTATTATATTTCTGCCTATACGCATACCGGCATATATCTTCGGTATTTTATATCTGGTGTATTGCAGTTACGCGTCAAAACACGCAAGAGATAACATTAACCACGATGCCCACTTGTTTGGTGCGCTTAGTGGCATAATTATCACTATTGCACTTAATCCGCATGTGTTAGGTAATTTTATAGAACAGCTTAGCGGGGCAATTCAATCGTTGCTGCATTAATAGTGTCTCCTTTGTCGTCAAATAAAAAGCTCATAGGTTTTTCAGGATCTTTTATTATCTCAAATAATGAGAAACCCCAGTTTTTCCAAAAGCTTTCTAAGACCTGTCCGTAGGTTTTATTTACCCAATTGTCGAACAACGGTTTACTGCTCATGCCACGTAAAGGCATTGATTCTATATAAATTTCGTCGGCAACAGGCAATATGTTATATTCAGGTAGTCTGTTAAACAGGTAGTTAGAGTAAAACACCCTGCCTGAAAATTCCTCGAATTGTATAGGGTGAAGTGTTTCACTTTTTGTTTTTTCAAATATATCACGGTGATACATCTCGTTGGCACCGTTATCTTGCAGGCAAATAACCAACCCAAAATCATTTATGCGCAATGCGAAAGTAAGCGTATTGATCTCATCACGATAGCCAAATTCGGTTTTATTATTATCCACTCTAAATAAAAATAAACTAAAGGGTCTGAAATCTTCAAAAGATATGGGCTTTATGAGGCTTTGCAGCATTAAATGCAAATGACTGAATTTATGGATCAGCGATTGTGAAATGTTAAACTCTTCGCCCTGTGTATGTTGCAATTTAATGCCGGATTGCAATTCGTTAAAAAGTATACCATAAAGCAGCTTACCCGCCCATAAAAATATACTCGTTTCATCAAGCGATTTAACCGCCTCATATCCTGTGTTAAAAGCGTCCGCTATTTTTTTTTCCAACGGCTCCAAATGCACTTCATTTATAACCGCCGAACAGGGTGCTTTTAAATCTTTATAAGTGGCAATACTTTCATCAAGCAGCTTAAAGGGTTTATCTTCTAACCCATACATGCTCATTAGCCATTGTGGAAAAACCTGTATTTTTTCTTCTTCACTGTTTAATTGTTCTCCGCTCAAAAAGCATTTACTATTGCTGAAATTAAAGCTGCTGAAAGGGTGATAAATTTGTACCGACATGACTGCAAAGATAATCAGGATTTTAAATGTAAAGTTTTAGCTTTGATATTTGACATGCAGCTTACTTATCAACACGTCGATCTTCTGTTAAAGCACCCCTTCACCATCGCTAAATTTTCACGCACATCAACACCAATTATGCTGGTGAAAATAGCTTATGAGGGGCAAACAGGTTATGGCGAAGCATCAATGGTGCCTTATATGGGAGAAAGCCATAAAAGTGCCGCGGAGTTTTTAAACAAAATTGATCTTACTCAATTTAGATATCCGTTTGTTTTTGAAAGCATTATTAATTACCTCGATAATATTGCACCCGGTAACCCTGCAATAAAGGCCGCGGTTGACATAGCTCTCCACGACCTGGACGGTAAACTGAAACAGCAGCCTTGCTGGAAGTTGTTGGGCAGCGATCCTGCGAAGATGCCTGTAACCAGTTTAACCATTGGTATGGATACCCAAGATGTAGTTCTACAAAAAGTAAAGGAAGCCGAGGGTGTAAAAGTTATAAAAGTAAAGCTTGGCAGGGATACAGATAAAGAATTGATACAAACTATACGATCGGTAACCAATGTGCCTTTATATGTTGATGCAAACCAGGGTTGGACGGATCGTAATAAAAGTATGGATATGGTATATTGGTTAAAAGAACAGGGCGTTGTATTAATTGAACAGCCCATGCCTAAAGCCCGTATAGATGATAATGCATGGATAACTGAGCATAGTCCGGTACCCATCATTGGTGACGAAGCCGTTCAGCGCTTACCCGATGTTTCAAAAGCCCGGGGTGTTTATCATGGCATTAACATAAAGCTGATGAAATCGGCAGGAATGTACGAGGCCCGTCAAATGATCTTAAAAGCCCGCGAGTTAAATTTAAAAATATTGATAGGCTGCATGAGCGAAACCAGTTGTGCCACCCTGGCGGCCGCCGCGCTTGCCCCGCAGTGTGACTGGGCCGATCTGGACGGGCCGCTTTTAACCATCAATAATCCTTACAGATCACCATTATTTGAGCAAGGTAAATGGATATTAAATAACGAACCCGGATTGGGGCTAATTTTATAATGTATTCCTAACATAAGAACAGAAATGAGAGTGAAGATAACAGATAAGTTTTAGTGAAGATGTATCGGGCGGTTGGTAGGTGGGCTTTGAAAAGATCAATTAGGAATTGAGTCTAAATATCAAACAGTTTTAACTGATCCGGTGTTTTGCCCTTCGGTGCTGTGTTGTTAAAGTTAGATACGGTAACACCTAATAACCTTATTCTGGAGTTTTCAATACCGGTACTTTCTAGAAGCTGTTTAGCGATATTCAAAATAAAATCTTTGTTATTGGTGCATTCGGTAAATGAAAGGCTACGCGTTATTTGTTTAAAGTCGCTGTATTTAACTTTCAAAGTCACAGTTCTGCATTTTAGCTGGTATTTTAATAATCGATCATATACAATTTGAGTTATTTTTTCAAGTGCTGTATGCATCTCTTCAATGGTTGTAAGATCGTAGGCAAAAGTATCCTCTGCTCCCATTGATTTTGTTTCGCGGTGCGGTTGTACTTCTCTGTTATCAATCCCCCTTACTATTCGGTAATAGAAGTGACCGGCTTTCCCAAAATGAGATATCAGTTGTTCTTCTGTAAGTTGTTTTATATCGGCACCGGTAAATAGTCCCATTTTTTTCATTTTACCTGCTGTTACCTTGCCAACACCGTGAAATTTATCAACAGGCAATCGCTCAATAAATTTTTCTACAGATGACGGGCCGATGAAGGTAAGCCCGTCAGGCTTTTTAATGTCCGAGGCTATCTTAGCTACAAATTTATTGACGGATACGCCTGCAGATGCTGTAAGTTGTAACTCGTCTTTTATAGCTTGTTTTATTTGCTCTGCAATATCAATAGCCGAGCCTATACTTAGTTTGTCTACAGTAACATCAAGATAGGCCTCATCTAATGATAAAGGTTCAATAATATCTGTGTATCGGCTAAATATCTCGCGTATTTTTTTTGATACCTCCTTATATACCGCAAACCGGGGGCGTACAAAAATAGCATGCGGGCACAACTGCAGAGCTTGCTTTGATGGCATGGCCGATCGTATACCGAACTTTCGGGCCTCATAGCTTGCAGTAGCAACAACACCCCCACGGCCCTGGGGTAGACCGCCAACAACTAAAGGTTTTTCGCGATACTCAGGATAATCACGCTGTTCTACAGATGCGTAAAAAGCGTCCATATCGATATGGATTATTTTACGACGGACTGGTGTTTCCTTTTCTTCCACTGGTTTTATGATAACAAATATTAAGCTATTTATTTAAATTATCTTTGCTTAAAACAAATTCTGTTAACACAATATATAACGATATGTCATCCCACCACATTGTACGAGAAAAACAAGAACCCGCTTTGCTTATACTTGGGATGGATGCCTTTGAAGATGAATTGTTAGGTCAGCTTTTGGAGTGGAGCCCAACAGTAATTACTACATCGCTTACCGCAGAAAAAATTAATGCTTACGGCATAAAGATCGATCTATTGATAACCGACACCATGAATGACGATCTGCAATCTGATATCAAACTTATTGAAAGTGGCACAGATACGCCGGTTGAGGCAGCATTAAAATATTTAGTGGAGACAACCTATCCGGCGGTTAACGTTGTAACTAATGATTTTCAATTAAAAGATTTTCTGCTGTTTGCCGATAAAATAAATCTTGTTGTTTTTTGTGGCGATAAAAAAATCTATCCCATAAATTCCGGGTTTAGTAAATGGAAGCCCGCGAATGAATTTATAGAATTATTATTCGTTCCGGTGGGTTTCCAAACAAGTGGATTACGACATGAGAGCGATAATATTTATAGAACAACACACGACGGCTTTTTTACAATTCAGTTTAATCAGCCGGTATTATTTATAGCGGAATACCTTTAAATGACCCTTTTATGATAGGTCAACAATCCACGGCTTGCTTTTTGTTAAAAATAATTAAACCCTGATTAAACCGTTTAAAGGTTTATTAGTCTATATATTATACGCGTTTTTAAAAGGAACGCTTAATTATAATCTATAATCATGAATATCAAATATAAAAACTTATTAAGTGTGGCTTTCAGCGGGTTATTATGCCTGTTCTTAGCCTCCACGGCCACAGCACAACGTGGCGCTCGCCCTTCAGGTGGCAGATCATCGGGTGGTGGTAGTATTAGCCATTCATCAGGCGGCGGCGGTAGCTTTAGCAGACCCGCTCGCCCTTCAGGTGGCAGTTTTAACCGGCCATCAAATTCTACATTTAATCGCCCGTCCACGAGCAATAGGGCTGTTACACCATCACGTACTCCATCTCCAAGTGTAGCAACACGTACACGCCCTAATTCTATATACAATAATAATTCAAGGGGCAGGATAAATAATAGCTCGCCCAATCGCAGCTATAACAATGATGCTCGTGTGCGCACAAGTTACGGACGAAACGTTTACAGAAACAGTAATGGTCGTATAATAGTTCGTCATAACAACTACGGTCGTGGCGTTTATCGCGGAACGTATGGACGTAATTATTACAGGCCTTATTATTTTAATCGCGGTTATTATCATTATCGCGGGTATTATAATTCTTATTATTTACCTCGTATAGGTTTTAGTCTTAATGTTTTACCATATGGTTATTATCCATTCTATTACGGGGGATATCCATATTACTATAGTGGAGGACTGTATTATCGCTATTATGATAATCAATATACTGTGGTTGAACCACCTATTGGTGCAGAGATAACCTCTTTACCGGATGGTGCGGAACCGATTACTATAAATGGTGAGCAATATTATGAGTTGAACGGTGTTTACTATCGTCCGTATACTAAAGATGATGGTACCCTTACCTACGAGATAGCAGGTAAAGACGGGGAACTAAATACCGGTGATGGGTCTGATGATGGTTATTATCAGCCATTTCAGATGGGTGAAATAGTAAAAGATTTGCCTGAAGACAGTCGAAAGATTACAGTAAATGGTGAAAAACTTTATGTTGCTCCTGATGGCACTTATTTCCAGGAGATTCGAGATGATGATAATAATAAAGTTTACAAAGTGGTAGGCTTATCTACAGATGAAGCATACTCCGATAATTAATACCATTTAAATCAACATAAAAAAGGTGGATACGTCACGTATCCACCTTTTTTTATTTATAGCTGCCTAAATAGGTAAACATGATATTATCGCGGCCGAAGTTACTGCGTATATAAAAAACTATTAAGGCTGGTAAATCTGATATTTAGAAAAACATTTAATAGTGGTTTGTTATTGATTAATAATAAACATTAATTATTTACTACTATGGAAAATCATGATCACAGCGCATTAATCAATAAGTTGATGGAGTGTGTAGCTGCATGTGAGCATTGTGCTACTGCTTGTTTACAAGAAGATAATGTAAAAGATATGGCACAATGTGTTAAGCTTGACCGCGACTGTGCCGATGTATGTTCACAAGCGGCCAGGTTATTACAGCGCGAATCGGAGATCGCTCATCAGTATTTATTGCTTTGCGAAGAAATATGCCGTATGTGCAGCGAAGAGTGCGGTAAGCATGAACATGATCATTGTAAAAAATGTGCGGAAGCATGCAACACATGTGCAGAAGCTTGTCATGCCCATCATCAGCCAATTACGCAGGATTAATGAAAGCGCTTATACTGAATTGCACCTTGAAGCCATCGCCGGCAGTTTCTAATACAGAAGCTTTAGCAAAAGAAGTTATTGCAGAACTTGAATTGTTAAAAGTTCAAACTACTTTAATACGAGTAGCAGACCATAATGTAATAACCGGAATTAAGTCTGACTTGGGCGAAGGTGATGGATGGCCTGCAATATTAAAACAACTTTTAGCCGCTGATATACTTATAATGGCCACTCCAACCTGGATGGGAACATTATCCAGCATGGCTATGCGTGTTTTAGAAAGAATTAACGGACTTTATACCGCCAAAGACAATAAGGGCCGCCCGGTAACCTATAACAAAGTTGCCGGTTTTGTTGTAACAGGAGATGAAGATGGAGCGCGCCATGTAGTTACTGAAATGGCTGCAGCATTAATGGATGTAGGTTTTACCATTGCTCCGCAATGCTATACATATTGGAATAATGGTCCTGGTCCTGGTAACTCTTATCTTGAATCAAATTATCGTAAAGAGTGGTCTTCTGAAACCGGAAAAGTAGCAGCGGCAAATGTGGTAGCGGTGGCAAAAGCGTTAAAAAACACACCCATACCAGGAGAGGAGTGATACCTCATTCTGTTATTCTTTGTCTAACTGTAGTAGCTCCATGCGATTGCCGAAAGGGTCAATAAAGGCAAAACGAATACGCCCGGGAATAACAGGTTCCTCAACAATCTCCACACCATTGGCTATAAGGTATTTTTTAGCCGATATGATATCTGCTATTTGCAATGCCGTATGACGTATGGTACGTCTCGATTTCGGCTCAACGCCGATATGCAATTCCGCATCGCCTATTTTAAACCAATAACCTTCTGACGAAAAAAGATGATCGGGCCTTTCAATTTGTTTAAGTCCGATTATCTCTGTATAAAACCATTTTGCTTCTTCTAATTTCTTGGCAGGCACACAAATATGAAAATGATCGACACGTTTAAATTCTATCATAAGAGTTATTCGTCTTCAGCAAAAGTTAGTACATAATTGTTATTATCTGCTATTGAAAACTCTGTTGCGCCATAAAATGTTTTTTCCAGTCCCTTTAATACTTTAACGTGATCTTTAATACTCTCAAAATAGGTGGTGATATTATCCAGTTTTATATAGAGCAAGAGCGATCCGCCATTATTGCGGTTTATTTCAGGAAGCTCGTCCCCAAGGCTGTTAAATGTCTGAAACATCATAGTAACACCTCCTTTCATCATCATTGCCCAAACCAAATCGCTTCCTGTATCGGGCACTGTCATCACCAGATCAAAGCCTAACAACTTATAAAAGTTAATGGTTTCGTTAATATCCTTAACGAAAATATTGGGTGAGAGACTTTCCATGTTTATTAAATTAATGGTAAATAAGAATATAAAAGTAAAACATTTATACTTTTAACTCCAATTAATCATCAGAATTATAAAGCAAACAATGGGACAATTAATAAACGATTTTGAAGCTTATCGTACTAAAATGAACGATAGGATAATGGAAACTGCGAATACCAATATTAAACGCTTTTTTGCATTAGATACCACCACCTACGCTGAGGGTGCTTTGGATGTAAAAACAAAAGAGATGCTGGGGCTTGTTGCGTCAATGGTTTTACGGTGCGATGATTGTATAAAATATCATTTAGGCAAATGCCACGAAGCTGGTGTAAGACATGATGAAATGAATGAGGTTTTTATGATTGCCAACTTAGTTGGAGGCTCAATAGTAATACCCCATTACCGTCGAGCTGTAGAGTATTGGGATGAACTTTCAGCAGATATTTAATTAAGATTAATGGATGATCATTTATCTATAGGCGATTATGTGGAGGGGTTATTCCCTCAGTTTGAGCCGGCTCTGAAACAATTTATAAAAGATAATGGCAAGGTGAAGAAATTTACTGCCGGTGAGCAAATTATGCAAACAGGGCAGTACATGAAAGCTACTATAATTATTGCAGAAGGGCGTGTAAAATTATACCGGGAAGGAAACGATGGCGAGGAGTTTTTTATGTATTATCTGCAAGGCGGAAATGCATGTGCATTATCTATGATATGTGCTACAAAACAGGAGACAAGCCAGGTAATGGCTAAAGCAGTTGATGATACTACGGTATTAATGATACCCATTGGTTTAATGGATGACATGATGAAACAATATAAAACATGGTATTATTTTGTACTGGAAACGTATCGTAGTCGTTTCGAAGAATTGTTAACTGTTATTGATCACGTTGCGTTTAAGGCAATGGACGAAAGGCTGTACTTTTATTTGCAAAAGCAATACAGAGAGTTAAAAAGCACTGAAATAAAGATCTCTCATGCCGAAATTGCTTCTGATCTTAATTCATCGCGTGAAGTTATATCCCGTTTATTAAAAAAAATGGAACAGCGCGGTGATGTTGTTTTGCATCGTAATTTTATTGAATGGTTAAAATTTTAATCATGTGACAAAAGTCACTGTGCAGCTATCTTGAATCCGCCATTTTTGTACAAACGTAAAAAATGGAAATATTAGCGTATTTTGCATCGGCTCTTATCGGTATCTCTCTTGGGTTAATAGGCGGCGGAGGTTCTATCCTTACCGTGCCGGTATTAGTTTACTTATTTGCGATAGATCCGGTTTTGTCCACTTCGTATTCTCTTTTTATTGTTGGCTCAACCAGCTTAGTGGGGGCAATTAACAATTATCATAAAGGACTTGTAAGTATTAAAACAGCATTGTTGTTTGGTTTATCGTCAATAACTACTGTTTTTTTGATCAGGAAATTTGTTATTCCTGCTATTCCGGAAAAACTATTTTCTATTAGTGATTTTACGTTAAAGAAAGGAATAGTTACCATGGTGCTTTTTGCATTTCTGATGATAGCCGCTGCAGTTGCTATGATAAAGAATGGGAAAATTGAAAAGGAAGCGACACCTGTAATTAAAAAATTAAATATTATTAAGTTACTGGCCTTAGGCGTTGCAATTGGTATAGCAACCGGAATGTTAGGAGCGGGTGGTGGCTTTTTACTTATACCTACTTTGGTGTTGCTTATTGGTTTGCCCATGAAAGAAGCCGTTGGGACATCATTACTTATTATTGCACTTAATTCGCTTATAGGTTTCACGGGCGACATAGGGCATTTTACTATCGACTGGAAGTTTTTACTTATTGTTACCGCCATAGCTATTGTTGGTATTTTTATAGGCGGATTATTAAATAAAAAAATAAACGGAAATAAATTAAAAAAGGGGTTTGGCTGGTTTGTACTTATTATGGGTACATATATTATTGTTAAAGAAGTATTTATAAAGTGAAGCAGTAATTAACTTCAGGCAAACAAATTGATATTAAGGTGACTTTAGTCACTGGTTTTACCATTTTATAACCTGAAATTTGTAACATCATATTAAATAAGGGAATTATGATTATTGAACAGATTTATACCGGATGCTTGGCACAGGGTGCTTACTATATACAATCAGAAAATGAAGTAGCTATAATTGATCCGTTACGCGAGGTACATCCATATATAAAAAAGGCTGAGGCGGCAGGAGCCACTATAAAATATATTTTTGAAACGCATTTTCATGCCGATTTTGTATCTGGTCATTTAGACCTGGCTAAGCAAACAGGCGCACCTATCGTATTCGGTCCTGAAGCGCGTCCGGACTTTAATGCTTATATAGCTAAAGATAACGAAGAGTTTAAACTTGGCAAGGTAACCATAAAGGTTTTACATACTCCGGGTCATACTATGGAGTCAACTTGTTATTTATTATCTGATGAGAACGGCAAAGAAAAAGCGCTTTTTTCGGGGGATACATTGTTTATAGGAGATGTAGGGCGTCCTGATCTTGCCCAGAAAGCGGCGCATATGACACAGGATCAGCTTGCCGGAACACTTTTTGAATCATTACGAGATAAAATTATGCCTTTGCCCGATGATGTTATTGTTTATCCGGCACATGGAGCAGGTTCTGCATGTGGTAAAAGCATGAGTAAGGAAACAACTGATACTTTAGGCAATCAAAAAAAATATAATTATGCGCTTAGAGCTAACATGACCAAAGCAGAGTTTGTAGCCGAAGTAACCCGTGGCTTACTGCCACCGCCAGCTTACTTCCCTATGAATGTAAAAATGAATAAAGAAGGTTATGAAAGCATTGATACGGTAATAAAGCAAGGCACGCGAGCATTATCTCCGGAAGCCTTTGAATTAGCCGCTAATGAAACTGGAGCTATAATACTTGATACACGCAACCCTCAGGTATTTAGCGAAGCATTTATACCCAACTCCGTTAATATTGGTATTGATGGCGGTTTTGCTCCATGGGTTGGGGCTTTGATACCGGATATCAAACAATTCATACTAATAGTTGCCGATGAAGGCCGTGAAGAGGAAGTAGTGACGCGTCTTGCGCGTGTTGGATATGATAATACGATTGGATATTTAAAAGGCGGAATTGATGCCTGGAAAACAAGCGGATATGATACAGACCATATTGAGTCAATACCGGCAGATGATCTTTCTGATGAGATCGACAAAAATAATTCTCTACATATATTAGATGTGCGAAAGCCAGGTGAGTTTGATGCTGAACATGTTATTAATGCCGAGAATATGCCATTGGATTATATTAACGACCAAATGGCGGCATTAAATAAAAATGACACCTATTATATTCATTGTGCAAGCGGTTATCGTTCCATGATCTTCTGTTCAATACTCAAGTCTCGCGGTTATGATAACATAGTTAATATAGATGGGGGATTTAAAGCGCTTAAAAAGTCCGGAAAGTTTAATATCAGCCCTTACGTTTGCCCAAGTACGTTATCCTGATCCTATTCAAATAAACAGCACTTTAATTATGCTCGAATTAATAAAACAACCCTGGCCATGGTATGTATCAGGAGCGGCAATTGCCGGAGTTATGATATGGCTTTTATATTATGGAAAATCATTTGGTTTTTCATCCAATCTCCGCACAATTTGTACCATCGCCGGTGCTGGTAAAAGGCATGCCTTTTTTAATTTCGACTGGAAAACGCAACGCTGGAATCTGTTGTTTTTATTAGGGTCCGTATTAGGAGGATTTATTTCTTTATTGTTTTTAAAAAGCAATGAGCCTTTGCAGTTATCAACCACTACTATTGCCGACCTGAAATTCTTAAATATTCCTTTTGATGGACAATTAAACCCATCTGCTATTTTTAATTGGGAATATGCGCTTAGCATTAAGGGGTTTTCTGTGTTAATAGGCGCAGGAATATTAGTTGGTTTTGGTTCAAGATATGCCGGGGGGTGTACGTCAGGACACGCCATAAGCGGATTGTCTAATTTGCAGATGCCTTCTCTTTGGGCAGTAATAGGTTTTTTTGGCGGAGGGCTTATAATGACACATTTTTTAATGCCGTTAATTTTTTAACATAATGAAAGGAATACGTTTTATTATAGCGGGGATAGTGTTCGGTATTATTATGGTAAAATCCGAAGCAGCGTCATGGTATCGAATTCAAGAGATGTTTCGTTTTCAGTCGTTTCACATGTATGGAATAATCGGCACAGCTGTATCGCTTGGCGCTATTGCTGTATTGCTGATAAAAAAAATCAAGGTAAGGGATTCAAACGGCGAACGAATAGTATTTACAGATAAAGATAAAGGATGGAAACGTTACCTTTTAGGGGGTGCAATATTTGGATTGGGTTGGGCCTTAGCGGGTGCTTGCCCGGGGCCAATGTTTGTAAATTTAGGGTATGGTTATTTAACCATGATAATTGTTATAGCCGGAGCATTAATAGGTACTTATTTATATGGCGTTATAAAAGCATATCTTCCGCATTAAGTTTTTAACTATTTTTAATTTCCATCAAAACAACGGGCAATATTCAACATAATTTTACCTCATATCAGTGATAAAAAGATTTCTTTTATTGTTGTTAACACCCACGCTGTGTTTCAGTCAATCCCGAAATGAATTTTGGGGCAAATTAAATATCAAACACACAATCGAAAAAAAATGGTCTGTTAATTTAGATGTTCAATATCGCTCACAGCAGAACCCATATAATAACAACGATAATCTTTTTAGTAATTATTTAACTGGCGCCGCACGG
Organism: Mucilaginibacter segetis; assembly: GCF_016522075.1. Lineage (GTDB taxonomy): Bacteria > Bacteroidota > Bacteroidia > Sphingobacteriales > Sphingobacteriaceae > Mucilaginibacter > Mucilaginibacter segetis. The sequence goes on from NZ_JAEHFW010000002.1 coordinate 689,586, forward strand.
TTAACCGTTAATTATCAATTTAAAAATGAATGGCAGTTAGTTATAATCCCCATAGCTTGGTTCAACAGTAGCGAAATAAAAAATAGTGAGAGCGACCATAGTAATGCAGACGAGATTAGAACAGGCGGCGGTTTTATAAAAGGGTTTAAGATTGGAAATGTTATTAATAAAAACCGGTTTTTAGTTGAATGGAGATCTTTGAATTATAATATTCCTCAAAACTATTTACAGCAACGATTCAGACTGCAAAACAATTTCAAATTTACCTTAGGTACTTCACCTCAAAAAACCTACGAATTTAATTATTTACTGGGGAATGAATTTATGGTTAAACATCAACACAAATCGTTTTCTGTAGATCAGAACAGGATATTAAATTCCTTACAATTAGCGTGGAATAAAAACGATATAAATTTAGGTTACCAATTAACTATACAAAACGGTAGAACCGGCAATATTAACCGCAATCAATTACTTTTAACCTATGGTATAGATTTGTAAAAAAGGACAGTCCACATGTTAAATGGCGACTGTCCTTTTTAAGGTGTTAACGAGGTTATTTATTTGTACCAAATGGGAGATAGAAACCAAAGGTGATGTTTCTCCCGGGATTATAAACCCCAAAAGTTGGATCTTCCTGACTATATCTACCAGGCCTTAAGCGGTTTAGGGCATCATAGTATTTTTTATTGGTTAAGTTATTCCCGGATATATAAACCTTTAACGGTTGAGAACCCAACTTAAAGGTTGTACCAATACCGGCATTTAACAAAGTATAGGCATCTGTCGGTGTTTCAAATGTGGCATCTATACGTGTTTGCTTAAAGTAATTATCAATACCTATAGAAGTATAAAAATCAGTAAGTCCTTTTATTTTTGGTTCAAAACGTAAAGTGTTATGCAAGCTGCCCGCGGGTATTAAAGGCAGTGGCCTGTCAAAAGTTTTATTTTGAGCATAGGTATATCCAAAAGTGTTCTCGAAATGCAAAAACGAAACTGGGTGAATAGTTAAATTGCCTTCTAAACCATAAAGATTTGCATTTACCTGGCCATATCGATATACATCTAAATTTCTGTCTGCTCCGCTACCTTCGTCAGTTACGGTTATTTGTTCATTATTGGTATTGGAAGCATAAATAAAATTATGAATGTAATTCTCATATATTCCAAAACTGCCCGTAATTATTCCTGAACCATATTCGAGTGTTGCGTCTGTTTGATAGCTTCTTTCCGGGTTTAATCCGGCTGATCCTATTTCATAACGGTTGGTGCCTTCATGCACACCGTTTGATCCTAACTCAGCAGGATTAGGGGCACGAAAGGCTGAACCTGCATTAGCCTTAAAGCTCAGATAATCATTAAACACATGAGTGTAGCCTAAAGCCCCGCTAACATTAGTGAATTTGTTGTCAAATCCGGCAAAAACCTGCTCCCCCTCTTTTTGTAATGCTTTGCCATTATTACTAATAAAATCAAATCTTGCACCTGCACTAAAAGTGCTCTTTTCCCACGTTTTTTTAAGATAAACAAATGTACCTGCACTATATTCGTCATAGGCCGGTATCAGCAACTCTTCGCCTTTGTTTACGCTGTGTCCAAGGCTCCAGCTGGCGCCAATAACGGGTTTCCATCCATTGCTTTCGGGTAAAAAGTATTTGGCATCAACAGAGTAAGTGTTAAGATCGAAGAACAATGATGGAACAGGATTGTCCTCTAATTCTCTACGCTGATTTTTTTGGAAACCAAGGTCCAGTTTTAAAGACCCTGTACCAAAAAGAAAATTATTATTTAATGCGAGCTTGTAATGACGAACATCTTGCCTTGGGTATTCCAATGTTCTGCTGGTGGAGTTATTATAAAGTTCATTTCCCGGATCAGCATCAAAAAACCCGATATTATTTTTAAAATAAGAGAAATTTAAATGTGAATATCCCCACGCTTTGTTTACTCCAAGCATTCCGCTGAAATCTGTTTGATTGAAGCCGCTATTTTGATAATAACCAACTGGTGTTTTAAAGGAGTGTGCATTCTGATAAGTACCTCTTCCTCGCCAAACAAAGCCATCTTCGTTGCCGCTGAGCATAATCGAGGTGTTGCTTAGTCCGCTATTTGTGGAGTAGTTATCAAGTATCTCACCTTTTATATTGCCTTCGGCAGGAGTAGGTGGATCAATTACATTTATAACGCCTCCTAAAGCATCTGAGCCATACATCAATGAAGCTGCTCCACGAAGAACTTCCACACGAGCTGCCTGAAACTGATCAATCTCAATACCATGCTCGTCACCAAATTGTTGCCCTTGTTGTTTAACACCGTCGCTTAAAGTAACCACGCGGTTATAGCTCAAACCCCGGATAACTGGTTTAGAAATGGCCTGGCTGGTGGTTATCTGGCTCACGCCTGGAACTTGTTTTGCCAAAGCATCAATAAGGTTAGTTGAAGTGCCCATCAATTGGTCTTTATTAACCACAGCAGCCGATGTGCTATTATACTTGCTGGAGGCAGTAACGGGTGTGCCGGTAATTACCACTTCATGTGCTTCAATTATAGATTGTTCTAAAGCAAAAACCAGTGGCTTTGTTGTTGAAAAATCTACTGTTTGAGTTAAAGTTTTATATCCTACATATTGAACCTGTACCACAAATCTACCCTGAGCCGGTACCGATTTTAATGTAAATTCTCCATTGTTATTTGTGCCTACAGAGATATGTAATTCAGGTATGTTTATTACTGAGCCAGGAAGAGATTCACCTGTTTTAGCGTCAATAACTTTGCCTGTAATATTATTTGCACTTGCAAATGCTGAAATTTGTATAAAGAGAAATAGAAAGCAACTAATTAATTTTAGTTTCATAATAAATAAATTAAAAAATTTAATAATCCCGCTGTAGCGGATTAATTTTAAAAAGTAATGTATTAGGAAACCAAAGGAGGTGCGCGCCCGGCGGCAAGTATCAGAGCGATACTGGTGAATTCGTACTCAGGAGATTTAAAAGTGTGATCGGACGTGATTAGTGTTATAGTATAACCACTATGAGTTACCACATCCATATTGCTATGGTGCATAATATCACACAATTGGCACTTCTCTTTTACCGTTTGCTGGGTTGAGCTTTTAAGATCATGAAGTGAGGAGCTGTTTTTTATAATATTATGCTGATGTGCATACACCATATACTGACCCGCTATGAAACAGAAAAGTAATATCCAGGGACAGATAATTTGATAGGCGTTTTTTTTCAAAACAGGTAATATTGTTCAGCAATTTTTACAAAAGTAGTTAATAATGCTTTTTATTATTGTTTAAATCGTAACAATGTTGTTAAATATGTATTTATTAAAAAAGTGTTAACAAAGATACATATGTATATTTGCTTTCATGAAACCAGCGGAAGTAAATTTAAAATGGGAGCAACTGCAAAACCGTATAGCCGAAGATTTTGACAATGAAAAGCCGGATATTAAAGTATTGCTCTTTCTAATAGGTGTACAGGAGCTTGGACAAGGCCCGCGAAAGTTCAGTAAAAGGCAAAAAGAAGAATTAATGCATATTGCTAATTGTAAGCTATTTAGTAAAATGGGGTTTTACGAGTTGGAAGGTCAGGATCAGGATGGATGGCCTCACTGGAAATTGGTTAAAACCGTACCTAATTATACCTTACTTGAGCAAGAGATGCTGATAAGGTCGTTAATTATTGATTATTTTGACGAAAATGGGTACTAAAATGAAGAAAACTCTTTCTCTTGTTATGGCGATACTTATGGTAAGTATTGCTTTTGGAAGGCCACCTGAAAATCAATATGTCCGTATAAGTACAAGCTATGGAAGCTGTATTATACGTTTATATAACGAAACTCCGCTGCATCGGGATAACTTTATTAAACTAACCAAAAAGGGTTTTTACAATGGAACGCTTTTTCATAGAGTTATACAAAACTTTATGATACAAGGCGGCGATCCTGACTCAAAAGATACTCTTAAAGCCAAATCCGGAGCAGAGTTGGGTAATGGTGATGTTGGTTATACCATACCGGCTGAGTTCAGGGATAGCCTTTTTCATAAACGAGGTGTTTTAGCCGCAGCCCGTGATGATAACCCCAAAAAAGCATCAAGCGGATGTCAGTTTTACATTGTGGAAGGCAAAAGATTTACTGCAGGTAAATTGGACACCTTGGAGAAAACCCGTTTAAAAGGTCGTAAAATACCGGAGTGGCAACGCGAATACTATACTTCAGTTGGTGGTGCCCCGCACCTGGATCAAAACTATACCGTTTATGGAGAAGTAGTAAGCGGTATTGATATGATTGACCGGATAGCGGCGGTGAAAACTGATGAGCGCGACAGGCCGCTCAGTGATGTACCTATGACTATCACCCTACTGAATAAAAGGGAATGCCGGCGTCTGGATAAGATTTTAATGCCAAAAAATAATTGAATTGACTTTTAGTCTATAGAAATGAAGATCATTACTTATAACGTTAATGGCATACGGTCCGCAATCAGTAAGAATTGGCTGGCTTGGTTACAGGCTACCGATGCAGATGTGGTTTGTTTACAGGAAATAAAAGCTACGCCAGATGTATTAACTGATCTGCACCTGGTAGATGAGTTAGGATATGAACATTACTGGTTCCCTGCAGAGAAAAAGGGCTATAGCGGAACCGCTATATTTACAAAACATACACCCAAACACGTAGAATACGGTTGCGGTATTGAAGATTTTGACCGCGAAGGACGATGTATTAGGGTAGATTTTGATAAAGTGTCTGTGATGAGCGTTTATTTTCCATCAGGGTCAAGTGGTGATGACAGACAGGTTTTTAAATATCGTTTTTTAGATGAGTTTGGTAGATACCTTACCTTACTCAAAACAACACATCCTAATTTGGTAATATGTGGCGATTATAATATTTGTCATCGCCCGATTGATATTCATAATCCTAAATCAAATGCCAATTCATCAGGCTTTTTACCTGAAGAACGCGAATGGATGGAGAATTTTATGGAGTCCGGCTTTATAGATACCTTTCGGTACTTAAACAAGGAGCCTCACAATTATACATGGTGGAGTTTTCGTGCAAATGCCCGTGCAAAAAATTTGGGCTGGCGTATTGACTATGCTATGGCAAGTAATAAGTTAGAGGCTAATATTAAAAGAGCAGCCATTTTACCCGAAGCAAGGCATTCCGACCATTGCCCCGTATTGCTGGAATTGGAATTTTAATATTACCCTATAAAAGAGCATGCCCGCTTTATAAGCGGGCATGCTCGTATTTAAATGTTAAAGTAAAGTTTAACTTTTTGCGCGCTCAACATACGAGCCGGATGTGGTATCAACTTTTACCCTATCGCCGATATTAATAAATAACGGTACGCGTATCTCTGCCCCTGTTTCTAAAGTCGCACTTTTTAATGCTCCGCTTGAAGTATCACCTTTTACGGCAGGCTCAGTATAAGTAACCTCTAATTCCGCAGAACCCGGCACCGATCCGATTATTGGTTCTTCACTTTCAAAAGATACGATAACATTCATACCTTCTTTAATAAATTTTACGCCACTGCCAAATAATTCCTTGGGGATATTATATTGTTCAAAAGTAGTGTTGTCCATTACCACCAATGCATCGCCGTCTTCGTAAAGATATTGATAGTCATTCGTCTCTACACGTGCTATATCTACATCTTCGTCTGTACGGAAACGATATTCAACTAATTTACCGGTTTTAATATTTCGCATGCGGGCCTGGTAAAACGCACGCAGGTTTCCTGGTGTACGGTGTAAAAAATCTTCTACCTGTACCAGTTCGCCATTAAAACGAAGTATGTTGCCATTTTTTATATCGGATGCTTTTGCCATAAAATATTATAATTGAGGGGCAAAATTACTTATATGACGGCAAAGAAACAAGAGCGGGGTTGTTTAGGCAAAATGTAGTTGCAACAGTGCTCTATTTATAATCGGTTATATCAAGAAATTTATTGCAGAAACCATATTCATGTTCCTGATTTGAGCATACTATAGTTAACCTGTTTACACTAAATTTTTCAACCAGACTTAAATACCAATCAATTCCCTGCGTATCCAGATTAGAGGTTGGCTCATCAAGCATTAACATTGGGGTGTCTGAACAAAAAGCCAGAGTTAGTTTGAGGCGTTGTTTCATGCCTGAAGAAAAGTACTTAATCAGTTTGTTTTTACTTCCGGATAAATTTAAAATCTCGGCAACAGCAGTTTTATCCATTCCCACTCGGTAGGATTTGAATTTAAAATGAAAATCAACCATTTCATTTAGACTGAATTCTTCAATCAACTCTAAATATGGAGCAGCCATGCTCAAATAACCAAATGCCTTGTCTTCCTCAATTATTTGTCCGTTATAATTATATTTTATAGTACCAGCTGATGGGGTGAGGCTTCCGTTCAATATTTGTAACAGGGTAGATTTTCCGGAGCCGTTAGGGCCTAATATAGCATAACGGTCGGTATGGTTAAAAGAATAATCAACTCCTTTGAATATCCATTCACGATTAAACCTGCGGCCAATATTTTCGAGTATGATATTCATAGGTTTTGCCCGGGCGCAATCATGTATTGCCGAAACCTTTCATAATACCGCGTTGTGAATTTTGTACAAAGTTGATAATCTCGTCGCGCTCAATTGTAGGGTTAAACTCTGCTTCAATAATATCAAGCGCTTTAGTGATGTTATATTTTTTCAGAAAAATGATACGATAGATCTCCTGAATCTCATTAATAGTGGTGGCCGGGTACCCACGGCGGCGCAAGCCTACTGAGTTTATTCCAATATAGGATAAAGGTTCACGGCCGGCTTTAGTAAAAGGAGGAACATCTTTACGAACCAGGGAGCCGCCCGATATCATGCTATGAGCGCCTATTTCCACAAACTGATGTACTGCTGAGGTGCCGCCTATAAAGGCATAATCATATACGTTAATATGACCGGCAAGCTGTACTGCATTGGCGATAATTACATTATCGCCTATTATGCAGTCATGCGCAACGTGTACATAAGCCATTAAAAGACAATTACTGCCAATTGTAGTGGTATTCTTATCAAGTGCAGTGCCCCGGTTCAGGGTTACACACTCGCGAATAACCGTATTGTCCCCCACAGTAACAGTGCTCGGCTCGCCTTTATATTTCAGGTCCTGGGGTGGAGCAGACACAACAGCCCCCGGAAATATCCTGCAATTTTTACCTATACGCGCACCATCCATAATTACAGAGTTTGATCCTATCCAAGTTCCTTCACCTACCTCTACATCCTTATGTATAGTAACAAAAGGTTCAATAACTACGTTATCGGCTATTTTGGCCTGAGGATGTATATATGCCAGGGGTTGTATCATACTATACTATTTATATTTAACTATCTGAGCCATAAGTTCAGCCTCAACTACAATTTTTTCGCCTACCATTCCAATGCCTTTCATTTGCGCAATACCTCTACGGATAGGCGCAAGCAGGTCACATCGGAAAATTAACGTATCACCGGGTAAAACCTTATCTTTAAAACGAGCATTTTCAATTTTCAGGAATAAAGTAAGCCAGTTTTCAGGGTCCGGAACAGTATTAAGTACTAAAATGCCTCCTGTTTGCGCCATAGCTTCAATTTGCAAAACACCCGGCATAACAGGTGCCCCCGGAAAGTGACCCACAAAGAAAGGCTCGTTCATAGTCACCGCTTTTAAACCTACTACATGTGTTTTTGTAAGTTCTAATATCTTATCTATCAAAAGCATTGGTGGTCGATGCGGCAATATCTCCATTATTTGAACCGTATCATAAACCGGTTTCATATTTGGGTCGTAAACTTTAATATGCTTACGACTACGTTCTTTTTTTACCAGGGCTTTTATCTTTTTAGCAAAGGCGACATTAGCCGCATGCCCCGGCCGGGCAGCCATAATATGACCTTTAAGCGGTACGCCTACCAATGCCAGATCGCCAATCATATCCAGTAATTTATGACGTGCGGGTTCATTTTGATGCCGAAGTTCGATATTATTCAATATACCTTGAGGGGCTACACTAATATCTTTACGATTAAATAACTTAGCCAAATGCGCCAATTCCTCTTCGTCAACATTTTTATCTACAACAACTATAGCGTTATTTAAATCTCCGCCTTTTATAAGGTCATGTTTTAAAAGCGCCTCTAACTCATGTAAAAAACAAAAAGTACGACTGGATGCTATTTCTTTTTTAAATTCAGTAATAGTAGAAATGCTTGCGTGTTGACTGCCTAAAACTTGCGAATTATAATCGACCATGCAAGTAAAACGATAATCATCGTCTAAAGGCATTGCTACCATTTCAACTTTACGCTCAGGTTCGGAATAATGTATATTATAAGGTATATGATAGTATTCGCGGTCGGCATCTTGCTCGGTAAACCCAACTGATGATATTGCATCAATAAATTTAATGGCACTACCATCCATTATAGGGGTTTCAGGACCGTTCATATCAATCAAAACATTGTCTATTTCCAAACCAACTAAAGCAGCCAGCACATGTTCAACAGTACTTACGCTTGCGCCGTTTTGAGTAAGTGTGGTACCACGTGAGGTATCAGTAACGTAGTCAACGTCAGCGTCAATTATGGGCATCCCCGGCAAATCTATCCTGCGAAATTTATATCCATGTTTTTCAGCGGCAGGGTTAAACGTCATGGTAACGCTTTCTCCTGTGTGTAATCCGGTGCCTGATATGGATACAGGCGATTTAATAGTTCTTTGTTTTACATTCATAACTTTGAGTGCTGAGCCTATTTATGCTGACCCTGCATTTTTTTCACGTAATCCGGTTATTATTTGTTCAAGTTCGGTAACTCTTTTCTCCAGCTCAGGTAATCGGCGTATGTTTACATGTGAGCGCAGGTAGTCTTTATATGCCTGATAAGGGCTCCCACCCCATTGTTTATCCGGGATTTTAACTGATCGGTTAATACCAGTTTGCGCCCCGAACTGACTGCCATCGGCTATAGCTAAATGGCCGGCAAATCCTACCTGGCCGCCTATAACTACCCGTTCTCCTATTTTAGTACTGCCTGATATACCAGCTTGTCCGGCTATAACGGTATTAGTACCAATTTCCACATTGTGTGCTATCTGCACCAGGTTGTCTATTTTAACACCTTTTCCAATAACTGTTGAACCCATGGTAGCCCGGTCAATAGTTGTATTTGAACCTATTTCCACATCATCCTCTACAATAACATTCCCTATTTGGGCTATTTTGGTATATGAGCCGTTTTTATTGGGAGCAAATCCAAATCCGTCACTGCCTATTATAGCTCCTGAATGTATAACAACATTACTGCCAATAAAACAATCGAAATAAATTTTAACGCCTGGAAACAATGTTACATTATTACCAAGTGTTACATTGTCACCAACATAACAACCCGGATATATTTTGCAATTATCGCCAATTTTTACATCCTGACTAAGATATGCAAACGCGCCTATATATAAATTTTTACCGTTTTTTACTGTAGGATGGATAAACGAGGGTTCTTCTATACCGGTTTTATTAAGCTTTATCGTATTATATTTTTCTAAAAGCACCGAAAATGCATTATAAGCGTCTTCAACTCTTATTAAAGTAGAATAAACTTGCTTGGATAACTTTTGCCCATTATTGACAATAATTACTGACGCATTAGAAGTATATAAATATTGCTCATATTTATTATTTGCCAAAAATGACAACGCCCCCTTTCCTGCCTCTTCTATTTTTGCTAAATGATTTACCTCAGCTAATGGGTCACCTTCAATAGTTCCATTGAGCAGTAAAGCTATATCCTTGGCAGTAAATTGCATTTTACAAATTTATAGTTATTTATTTAATTGTATTTATGTGAAAAGGTATCCAAATAAACGCTAATAAAGATGGTTTAATATCAATCGATTAGGTCCTTAGCATAACAAAATATATATTTTTTTACAGTTTTTGACAAAGCTTCTAGATTCGAATTGTCACTTGCAAGAGTTATATCCGTAATGTCACCATTCTTCATTAATATATGGATATTACCATCTCCCTTGTTGTACGCATTATTGCGTATATTATCTGTAAATACAAAATATGATGCTTCGTTGGCTGTTATATTATACTTTTTAATGGCCTTTTTAATATGGTTGTCAATAAATTCTTCTTTGGGCGCTTCCGCAGTTATATCAACGTGAAAAAGTTTTCTGTTAATTAGGTTGTGACATAATGTTTTTAAGACAAAATCATCGCTATTTGCCCAGATTTTAACTGCTGCCATTACATCCGTGTCATCTAATAACGCAAAAGTATTTAAGTACGACTGGTTTGCCATAAACTCTTCTTTAGATATAACTTTCTCTAAAAAGAAACTTAAAGCGGGTGTTATAGGGAACTTTTTACCGCTTAAGGATAGTTCACGGCTGCGTTTGAATATTTTACAAAGCAACTGTTCAGCAGCTATAACTGTTTTGTGCAGATACACTTGCCAGTACATTAAGCGTCGGGCTATCAAAAATTTTTCTATAGAATATATTCCCTTTTCTTCAACCGTTATGCTATCATTTTTTACATTGAGCATTTTGATGATCCGGTCAGAACTTATTACCCCTTCTGATACGCCGGTAAAAAAACTGTCGCGATTAAGGTAATCCATTCTATCCATGTCAAGCTGGCTTGAAACCAACTGATGTAAGAATTTTTTAGGATGCGTTCCTTTAAATATACTTATAGCCAATGTTAAACGACCGCTAAATTGTTCATTTAATTTATCCATTAATAACAAGGATATATCTTCATGATCAATATCTTCTACTATAGTTTGCTCAAGTGCGTGCGAGAATGGCCCGTGGCCTATGTCATGCAAAAGAATGGCTATTGTCAAACCCTCTTTTTCTTCGGTAGTAATAGATAAGCCTTTATTACATAGTGTTTCAATTGCAGTACCCATCAAATGCATGGCCCCAATGGCGTGATGAAAGCGCGTGTGTAAGGCGCCTGGATACACTAAATGCGTCATTCCCAGCTGCTTAATATAACGCAGGCGCTGAAAAAATGGATGTTCTATCAGGTCAAAAACCAGTTCTGATGGGATGCTTATGAATCCGTAAACCGGATCATTTATTATTTTCTTTTTATTCAAAGTAGCTATAAAGTATGCAAATGTGTTAATTTATGACAAAACATGCACAGTATAATTGTTAATTTATGTTAATGGTTTATATATTTTTACAACAAAAACTTTACCGAGGGGTTATATCGGAACAAAATTAAATATATTATGCAGGATACTACCATATTATGGGCCGATGACGAAATTGATCTGTTAAAACCTCATGTATTATTTCTGAATGAAAAAGGATACAAGGTTACAACTGTTACAAATGGTACCGATGCTGTAGATGAATTCAGAAAAAACTTTTTTGACCTCGTCTTTTTAGATGAGAATATGCCTGGCTTAACCGGGCTTGAAACCTTGTCCCAAATAAAAAATATAAAAAGTGACATTCCTATAGTACTGATCACAAAAAATGAGGAAGAGTATTTAATGGAAGATGCTATTGGTTCCAAGATTGATGACTACCTGATAAAACCGGTACATCCAAAACAAATTTTGCTAACTATAAAGCGCCTTACCGAAAACAAACGCCTGGTTACTGAAAAAACTACCATGGCCTATCAACAGGATTTCAGAAATCTGGGCATGACATTAAATGATAACCTAAACTATCAGGAGTGGGTTGATGTTTATAAAAAACTAATTTATTGGGAGTTGGAATTGGAGCGGTTGGAAGATGCAGGAATGCATGAGATATTAACATTGCAAAAAGCTGAAGCAAATGTTCAGTTTTGCAAATTTGTAGAGAAAAATTACCTGAACTGGGTAAAAGATATCGATAACGCACCTACATTATCTCCGCAATTATTTAAAAAGAAAGTGTTTCCAAAGTTGGATGGTAAAGGCCCGCTTTTTTTTATTTTGATAGATAATTTGCGCTTTGACCAGTTTAAGATTATTAATCCTATAATATCCGAATATTTTAGATTAGAGGAGGAAGATACCTATTATAGTATACTGCCAACAGCAACCCAATATGCGCGCAATTCAATATTTTCGGGTTTGATGCCGCTTGATATGGAAAAACGTTACCCCGGGATGTGGCAAAATGACGAGGATGAGGGCGGCAAAAATTTATATGAGGCTGATTTTATTACCGACCAATTAAAAAGAACATTACGAAAAGATATTAAACATTCTTATCATAAAATATTGAATATTGATGAGGGACGAGCGTTAAACGAGTCTGTAAATAACCTGATGAGTAACGAGCTTAATGTGGTGGTATACAACTTTGTTGATATGTTGTCTCATGCTCGTACAGATATGCAAATGATCCGCGAACTGGCAAGTGATGATGCCGCGTATCGCTCACTTACTCTATCATGGTTTGAACATTCACCGTTATTTGAATTGTTAAAGTTTTTAGCGCAAAAGCAGGTAAGAGTTATCATTACTACAGACCATGGTACTATTCGTGTCAAAAATCCAAGTAAAATTATTGGTGATCGTAATACCAATACTAATTTACGTTATAAGCAGGGTAAAAATTTAAACTACAATGCAAAAGAAGTGTTTCATATCCGTAACCCGCATGATGCTATGCTTCCAAAACTTCATGTAAGTTCTAGTTTTGTTTTTGCAAAGGGCGATAGTTATTTTGTTTACCCTAATAACTATAATCATTTTGTTAATTTTTATAATGAAACTTTTCAGCACGGAGGCATATCACTTGAAGAAATGATTATTCCTGTTGTAACTTATGGTCCAAAATAAAATTAATTGAAAGTTTCCTCGTGGATTTACATATAAACTCCATTGCCGACCTTCCGGCCATTGCTACAGCGATTATAAATTTTAGCAGGGATAATAAAATCTTTCTGTTTTACGGAGACATGGGCTCGGGTAAAACAACGCTTATTAAGGCCTTATGCGAAAAATTAGGTATTCCGGAAGGGGTAACCAGTCCTACTTTTTCCATTGTTAATGAATATTCAGGTAATATGGGGCCGGTTTTTCATTTTGATTTTTATAGACTCAAAAACCAAACGGAAGCCTTAGACATGGGATACGAAGAGTATTTCTACTCTGGCAACTATTGTTTTATAGAGTGGCCCGAAAAAATACCCGATCTGCTGCCTGAACATTATAATACAGTAAAAATACGCGTATCGGCAAAAGGTATCAGAGAGATCACTGTTGAAAATATTTAATATTCAATTCCTTTTTTTGCTTAACTTCATCATCCGGAAAAAAACATAACATGAGTTCAGGGAAATATACTGGGTTTTCTGATGTTGCTAAACAGGCAATGATGCAACCCCAAGAGTCAATGCTGGAGGTTAAGAACAAAAAGAATAAGCTTTATATAGGAATACCGAAAGAGGTCTCTTTTCAGGAAAACAGAATTGCCTTAACCCCACTTTCCGTAGCATTATTAATTAATAATGGGCATCAGGTAATGATGGAGAGTAATGCAGGGCAGGCCGCCAACTTTTCCGATAATAACTATAGTGAGCAGGGCGCGCAAATAATATATGATACTAAACGTATTTATGAAGCAGACATCATTATTAAAATTGCTCCGCCCACCATGGCCGAGATAGAAATGATGAAACCCGGCCAATTGCTTATTTCGGCTTTGCAACTGTCAACCTTAAAAGCCGAATGCTTACACGCGCTAATCAATAAAAAAATAACAGCACTTTGTTTTGAACATTTACAGGACGAAGGTGGCTCATTGGCTGTAGTAAGGGCTATGAGCGAAATAGTAGGTGCCACATCTGTATTAATTGCAGCTGAATATCTAAGCAATATATTTGATGGGAAAGGATTAATGCTTGGTGGTATAACAGGGGTACCTCCTACTGAAATTGTAATATTAGGAGCAGGTACTGTTGGTGAATATGCCGCGCGTACTGCTATCTCATTAGGTGCAGAAGTAAAGGTTTTCGATCCATCTATTTATAAATTACGTCGCTTGCAAAATAATATTGGCAGCAGGGTGTTTACATCGGTAGTGCAGCCAATTGTATTAGAAAAGGCTATTACCACTTGTGATGTAGCTATCGGAGCAATGCGTGCTGCTGATGGGCGCAGCCCGTGTATTGTATCGGAAGCAACGGTAAGCCGTATGAAACCCAACTCTGTGATAATTGACGTAAGTATCGATCAGGGAGGATGTTTTGAAACATCTGAAGTTACTAACCATACACATCCGGTTTTCAGGAAGTATGATGTGATACATTACTGTGTGCCTAATATCGCATCAAGGGTAGCCAGAACCGCAACATACGCGCTTACTAATATTTTTTCACCTATACTGTTGGATATAGGGGAGCAGGGAGGGCTTAAAAATGTAATATGGAAGAAGGCCGGAATACGTAATGCGGTGTATATATATCAGGGCCATCTTACAAATAAACACATAGCCGAAAGGTTCTCCATTCCCTGTAAAGATCTTGATCTGCTGGTGGTATCAAACCACTGATCAAAAGTTAGTAAATGGTCTGATTATTTCAGGATGTGTAACTTCGGGTTTGTATTTTTCAGGCAGTTCAGACACGTGATGATTAGCTCCGAAATAGGTTACCTCCAATTCGGTTTCACCCGATTCCTTTTTAGTTACTTTAAAAAGCATGTCGTAATCACCCTCATTTAAAGTTGTAAATGGTGTATCAGCACCAAATGCGGCAAGCAATGGCATAACGGTATTACTATGCCCTATAATTAAAACATTTTTTCCTCTGAAATTTCTGTAAATGACATCAGCGAATTTTTTAATGTCGCCGGTATACTCACGTGGTAAAATTTTATTTTTTACAGCAAGTGGCTTAGCAGTTTGCCCTGTTCGTTTATAATTAGTAACGTAAATGGCTTTTATATGCTTATGCTTAAGTTCGTTAGCTAAATCTTTGGCTCTTTGTTGTCCTTCAGCAGTTAAAGAAGGATCATCATCGCCGGTACTTGTTTTTGCTTTTTCGGCATGGCGTACTATCCAAATAGTAGTTTTTTGAGCTAAGGCATTATAATTGTTCAGTAACAAACAAATTAACAGCAGCTTGAAAAATTTTGCATTCACAAATACATTTTTCATAAAATGGTGTTATCATTTAAAAAACAAACATACTTAACAAATATATTCGATTTAATATGAAGTTTTTAAGCAAAGATTATCTAAAGCAGTTATGGAAAGTATTAATGGCTACATTCAGTGGTTTTGGAAGGGATAATGGCTTAAAATTAAGTGCCTCATTAGCATATTATACAGTTTTTTCATTAGGGCCATTACTTATACTGATCATTTCGCTCGCAGGATTGTTTTTAGGAACGGATGCGGCCACTAATCGCCTATATCCTGAAATTGAACATTACGTTGGCTCAAAAGCGGCAATGCAAATACAGGAAATGTTAAAAAATCTTGCACTCTCCGGCAAAACCGGTATTGCTGTGGTTATTGGAGTTGCAACACTATTGCTTGGAGCAAGCAGTATATTTGTGGAGATACAGGACTCCTTAAATATTATTTGGCGTGTAAAAGCTAAGCCAAAACGCGGATGGGTTAAACTTTTAACAAACCGGTTTCTTTCATTTTCACTTATTGTAAGTCTGGGGTTTTTATTACTTGCTTCTTTATTGATTAATTTAATAATGAAAGCATTGAGTGAAAGGATAGAACATTTTTTACCTGCGGTTACTGGTTTGTTATTGCAAGTTGTTAACTTAGGTATTACACTTATTGTTATTTCCGTGCTTTTCGGCATTATATTTAAATTTCTGCCCGATGTAAAAATAAAGTGGAAGGATGTACGCTCAGGGGCGTTCTTCACCGCTATATTATTTATGATAGGTCAATATATAATAGGGCTTTACATTCAGTATACTGCACAAAGCTCAACATATGGTGCGGCAGGATCATTAATAGTGATACTGGTATGGATATATTATACCGCGGCTATTTTATATATGGGTGCTGAATTTACACAGGTTTATGCTGAAGCTATAGGTAGCCGCATTGAGCCAGCTGATTATGCCGTACATGTTAAGCAAACCGAAGTGGAAAGGGTTGTAAAAGATTTACCTGCCCAAAATCCGCAACTTGAGGGCCATCTTAAATGCGACGAGGATAAAGAGGTTAAAAAGCTTAAGAAAAATAATTAGTAGGCAGTTACGAGGTGTTATACATTATTAAATAATAATGTAAATTTAAGCTGCCAATTTTAATGATTTGTTAGCCTATCCGTATAATTTTAAATTAAAACATCTATGGCTTAGTATATTACTTTGCTGTGTATGCATGTCAGCCTGTGCGCAATTTTTTCAATTAGATAGTAGCCGTAGAAATGTGAATATTCCTTTTCGCATTGTGCGTAATATGGTTATTATTAAGCTAAATATTAATGGAAAGGGTCCCTTTAATTTTGTATTGGATACTGGTGTTGGGCTGATGCTAATGACAGACCCGAAAATGGTTGATTCTATTAACCTTGTTCAGAAACGTACCATAAAGCTAACCGGACTTGGTGATGATGGTGATTACGAGGCTTTTGTAACTACTCCTTTAAATGTAGAATTACCAGGCTTACATAGTTTAGGTGTTTCAGCAGCTATATTAAAAAAAGATTATTTTAACTTATCTGGTTATGTTGGAATGCCTATTCATGGGTTGTTAGGATATGATTTCTTTAATGCTATGGCCGTAAAAATTGATTTTAGCGACAGTACTTTAACTGTTTGCCGTCCAAAGGATAACAAAGGTTTAAGGCGAAGTGTGAAGATCCCTATTACCGTTGAGGATAAAAAGCCATATATGCATGCTGATATTATATTTCCGGATGGTAAAAAGTTAAACAGCAAATTGGTGGTCGATCTGGGAGCGGGGCACCCTTTATCATTAGAGAATATGATAAAAAAGCATGGATTGCCCAAAAGGTATATAAAAGCTAATTTAGGGGTGGCCCTTAACGGCCCTATAAGTGGTTACATAAGCCGTATTAATGAGATAGATCTGGGTAAATACAAAATAAAAAATGTGATAACATCTTTTCCGGATTCCGGGAGTGCGAACAGGACATATTTTGTGCCAAGAGATGGCAATTTGGGCATTGGTATATTAAAAAAGTTTACTGTTATTTTTGATTACAGCAATAATCTGCTTTATCTTAAGCGTGGTAGGACTTTCAAAGATCCGTTTGAGCATGATATGAGTGGAATGGAGTATTATGCTAGCGGAGATAATTACCAGCATTTAATAATCAGCCGAGTTGAACCTGGTTCACCTGCAGATGAGATAGGTTTAGAGGGGGGGGATGAAATAGTTTCGATAAATTTCAAACCAGTGGTAAAAATGAGTGTGGAAGAAATTGATGCTATACTAAAATCTAAAAATGACCGAAGCATTTTATTGGAAATATTTCATGATAAAGTATATGATAAGGTAATATTGACGCTTAAGCGAAGGATTTAATTACGTAACAAAACTATTGCTATTGCCTTTATTAGTTAATATTCCATATTTTTAGCTTTTCCAAAAACTAATTAATTTATTAACTATTAAAAATGAATAGATTTTTACGGGTAAGCAATGGCTTACACGTAGCTATAATGGCACTTGCTGTAATGGCAAGTTCATGTGCTACAAAAAAGGAAGCGGTGCCAACCGTTACATTAAAAACCACCACTACGCCAACGGGCTCAACCTCCACCGCCACTGTGGGTAAAGGGAAGAAAGATGAAATCAAAAAGTTTGGTGATCTGATAGGTAAAACAAAAGCGGATAAAGGGCTTTTTAACACTTACAATGTAGATGGCAAGTATTATTTCGAAATACCCGACTCACTTTACAACCGCGAAATGCTGGTGGTTACACGGTTTGTTAAAACACCAACCGGATTAAAATCTTTTGGCCAGCAGTATGGCGGCGAGGAAGTTAACGATCAGGTTTGGAAATGGGAGCGCCATGATAAGCAAATATTTATTCGTGTGCCAAGCTACTCTGTCAGGGCTGATAGTACGAGTGACATGTATCAGTCAGTACAGAATTCCAATCTTGATGCTGTATTAGCCTCGTTTGATATTAAAGCGTATAATAAAGACACCACCGGGGTATTAATTGATGTAACAGATTTATACAATGGAGACGTGCCTGCTATTGGCTTGCCAGAGAGCATAAAAAAAGCATATAAAATAATGTCTTTGGATAACTCACGTTCATACATTGATACTATAAAGAGCTTTCCAATAAATATTGAAACTCGTACGTTAAAAACCTATAAAGCCGGTGATTCTCCTACTGATAAAACAAACGGGGCATTAACTTTCGAGTTAAACACCTCCATGTTACTTTTACCTAAAACTCCTATGGAGCCACGTTTAAGTGATGACAGGGTTGGGTTTTTTGGTCAGCGCCAAACTGATTATGGTACTGATGCTCAAAAAGCAGAGGTAACCTCCTATATCCATCGCTGGAGGTTGGAACCCAAGGATGTAGCTGCTTACGAACGCGGCGAATTGGTTGAACCAAAAAAACAGATAGTTTACTATATTGATCCTGCTACTCCAAAAAAATGGGTGCCTTATTTAATTGCCGGGATAAACGATTGGAATAAGGCTTTTGAAGCCGCTGGCTTTAAAAATGCAATAGTTGGTAAAGTGGCGCCAACACCTGAACAAGACCCTGAATTTAGTACAGAAGATGCACGTTACAGCGTATTAAGGTATTTCGCATCTGATGTACAAAATGCTTATGGCCCTCATATATCCGATCCGCGTAGTGGCGAAATATTAGAAAGTCATGTAGGCTGGTATCACAATGTAATGAGTTTGTTGCGCAACTGGTTCTTTATACAAACTGCTGCAGTTAACCCATCAATACGTATGGCCAAATTTACTGATGAGCAAATGGGCGAACTTATCCGATTTGTGTCATCTCACGAAATTGGCCACACCCTGGGTTTGCCACACAATTTCGGTTCAAGCTATGCTTATCCTGTTGATTCATTACGATCAAAAACATTTACCGATAAGCATGGTACAGCACCATCTATAATGGATTATGCGCGTTTTAATTATATAGCGCAACCTGGTGATGGTGTTACCCATCTTTATCCGCAGATAGGCGAATATGATCTTTGGGCAATTAAGTGGGGTTACACTTACTTCCCGGGCCATAAAACACCAAAACAAGAGAAAGAAATACTTGATGTATGGACAAAGCAAAAAGCGGGAAATCCCCTTTATTATTATGGCAGACAAGGCACTTCAATAGATCCGCGCCTTCAAAACGAAGACTTAGGTGATAATGCCATGAAAGCGAGTACCTATGGTATTGCCAACCTTAAACGCATACTGCCTAACATTGAAAAATGGACATATCAAAAAGGTGAGGAGTATGATGATGTACAAACCCTGTACAATGAAGTGATCAATCAGTTCAATAGGTATATAGGTCATGTTACCATGAACATAGGAGGGATGAATGAGAACTTTAAAACATACGATCAAAAGGGGCCTGTTTATGATTTTGTGAGTAAATCCCGTCAGGAGGATGCGATGACATTCTTAAAACAACAGGTTTTCAAAACACCATTGTGGTTGGTAAACCATGAAGAATTAGGCAAATTTGATAATGGAGTAGTTATAAGCAGAATTAAAGCTGTTCAGGTAAATGCATTGAATAACGTGCTTAATCCGTCACGGATGGCCCGAATGTTTGATAACCAAGCCAAAAATGGCTCAAAAGCGTATACCGTGGCCGAAATGTTAGGTGATTTACGCAACGGGATCTTTACTAAAGGTAATCCGGACGAATATCAGCGTAATTTACAACGTGGATATATTGAAAGCTTAAATGGGTTATTGAATGACGAACCTAATAAATCACGCCCCGGTGCATCTGCGTCTCAATTAGCGAATTATGGTTTAACACCGATAAACATTGAACTGTCAGATATAAGACCGATGGTACGTGCGGAACTAAGTAAAATAAGTGCTACGTTACCAAGAGGAGGAGATGCATTAACAGCAGCTCATTATGCCGACCTGAGGTTGCGTATAAAAGAAGCTTTAAGTCCTACAAGGCCGGTTATAAATGTAGATAACGGCGGACAAGGCCGTGGTTTTACAGATTCAGCAACGGATAATAATATGAACTGGTAATTTAAACAATGCAAAGCCCCGATACGTGTTGGTATCGGGGCTTTGCATTGTTTATTATATATTATTTTAACTGACTGATGTTCTCAAAAAATGCAGATTGAAGGTCGAGAAGGGTTTTAACATTCATTTTTTCGCCATAGGTATCAAAACACAAAAATTTAGCCTTATTTGGATCGTTATTTTTTGATCTTTCAATAAAATTAAATGTTTCAAAGAAATAATGATTTGTAGTGATCTTGTTTTTGAAATTTGTTTGTGATGCATTAAGCCTAAAGCCAATTGCATCAATCCATTTATGCACCTTTGAGTGCAATGATTTACTCAGATTATCCATAGGTTAATATTTTTTAATGTTTAACGAAATCAAATTAAAAATGTTTAACCCTTTTGTTAAGTATTTTTAACAATTGTGAATAGCCGATGTTAAAAACCGCATCTGGAAATAAATAAAACAATTAAGATAATTATTTTCAGGAAAAAGGCATTTATGAAACCAAATTGCCGGATATCCGTAAAACAAATCCTTATTGATCTCAGTATGAAAATAAAATCTTTACTTTCTTTTTTAATAATAGCTACTATAAGCCTGAATGCCTGCACTAAAACAGGTGCTCCGGGCCCCCAAGGTCCTCAGGGCGTTCAGGGGGAAAAAGGTGATGCCGGCGCAACCGGTGCTACAGGTGCAACTGGGCCCCAGGGTCCGCAAGGAGCAACCGGAGCTACTGGCGCAACCGGTGCTACTGGAGCCACGGGTGCTACAGGCGCCACAGGTCCGCAGGGTCCGGCTGGTCCAACCGGTGCCACAGGAGCCACGGGCGCACAAGGCCCGGCTGGCGCTACGGGAGCTACCGGTGCTACTGGAGCCACAGGAGCTCAAGGCCCTGAAGGCCCACAAGGACCTGCAGGAAGTGCTAATGTGCAAAGTTTCGTATTAACAAACCAAAGTGTTTATTTAACGGGTTACACAACATTTAATATACCTGCAATTACACAGGATATAGTTGATAAGGGACTGGTGTTGATATATTTTAGAGCTTCTGGTAATACCGGTTATTTTGCTTTGCCATTTAGCGAGGATGGGCAAACTATCAATTTATCATCATACGGCGTAGGGTATGTTAATATTAAAGCTAATTTTAATGCTTCGGGTTTAGACTTTAGGATAGTGGTGATACCCGGATCATCGCTTACCAATTTATCTATGACTACTCCTAATCTTAATTTTAAAAACTACGCCCAGGTAGCTGCTGCATTACAGTTAAAAAATTAAATATTATTCGTGATAATTTATATATGACCCTCGCAAAAAGCGGGGGTTTTTATTTGACGTGTAACAATTATATTGAATTGTGCCAATAATATGTAACAATAATATGATTATTAAATATATAAAATATTTAAAATGAACATTTGCAAACTATTTGTGTCTATTGTGAAATATTAACTTTTGCGTGCCTTTAAAATAACATGAAATATATCTATTTAATTGTAACCCTTATCTGTTTTAGTGTGCTGCGATCAAATGCACAGGCTACGCGTGAAGTGCGTGGAACCATAATAGATTCAACTAAATTAACGCTTCCTGGTAGCAATATAAAACTTACCTCTGAAAAAGGGGACAGCGTAATTGCGATTGCAGATGCTAATGGAAAGTTTGCCTTTCCGGAGGTGAAAGGTAAGAATTTAACACTCGCTATAACGTCCATCGGTTATCAGGCAGTTAAAAAACATTTTAACTTAGACAATAATAATAATGCGGTAGTGCTTCCGCCAATAATATTACAGTCGGAAACTAAGCAATTAAATGAGGTGACCATTGTTGGTGTTAACCCTGTTGTTTTTAAAGAAGACACGGTTCAGTATAGTGTTGGTGCTTATAAAGTAAGAGAAAATGCTCCTATTGAGGATGTGCTCAAAAAAGTTCCCGGCATTGATGTAGCTAAAGATGGTACCATCACCGCCGAAGGTAAACAGGTAACAAAAGTTCGCGTTAACGGAAAGGATTTTTTTGGAGGGGATGTGCAAAGCGCCACCAAAAATCTACCTGCTGATGTTATTGAAAACATTCAGGTTATTGATGATTATGGAGATCAGGCTAATTTAAGTGGTGTAAAAACCGGCGAACCTAATAAAATATTAAACTTTACAATACGTAAAGATAAAAACTACGGTTATTTTGGCCAGGCAACAGCCGGAGACGGGCAAGATGCTTTACCGAAAAATCCGGGTGTTACTAACGATAATCGCTATATAGGATTATTGAACTTTTTTAAGTTTAAAGGAGATCAACAAATATCCGTTTTAGGAAGTATTAATAATACAAACGTAAACACTTTCAGCTTTGGCACACCAACCGGTGGCGGCGGTGGTTTTGGCGGCGGTCGTGGTGGCCGTGGTAACGCATTACGGGGTGGTGGTAGCTCTACCACTAATGCCAATGGAATTACTGATGCCCGTTCAATTGGTATTAACTTCCGGGATCAGTGGGGCAAAACGGTGTCTGTTTATGGTAGCTATAGTTTTAACGATAATACTGTTAATACCAATTCATCAACCTTACAAACTAACAATTTTCAAACACCAAGTGTTAGTAATCAGATAAGTAATGAAACTGATAAGCCACAAAACCATAGGTTTAATTTTAATGTGGAATGGAAGCCAGATACAGTAAATTATTTAAAAGTTACACCTACATTCTCTTATTCAGGTAATGATGTGGTTAGTTTTGATAATGTAACTTCAACCCGTGGTGGAGTTACCAATTTAGCTTATACATCAAATTCAATCAGTAATAGCTCTGCCCCTAATTTTGGCTTTACCGGTTTGTACAATCACCGTTTTAATAGCCATGGGCGTAATTTGAGTATTGATTTCAACGCAAATTCATCTAAAAACTCGCAATATGATAATCCTATTTATGACTATACCGTTGGTTCGGGTACTGCTCCAATGAACCAGGTTATAAACACAGATAATCGTACAAATAGTTATGGTGCTAATTTATCGTATCTGGAGCCGTTGAGTAAGGTTTCGTTCCTGGAATTTAATTATGCCTATAACCATTCTTATACAAGCAGTAATAAAGAAACAGATACTTTATATACTGCAGACAGATATCATAAATATGATTTGTTAAGTAATAATTACGATTATACTTTTACTACTAACCGTATAGGCCTTAATTATAAATATGTAGAGAAAAAAGTTAATTACACTTTAGGTATTGGAGTTCAACCTGCTACCCTTTCCGGAAAATCAGACAAAACCAGCATCCCAACAAAAATTAACACATTTAATGTAATACCAACTGCTCGTTTCGATTATACAGTTTCAAGAAGCCAGTCATTACGTTTTAGCTATAACGGAAGCAGCAATCAGCCTTCATTTGACCAACTACAACCTGTTACTGATTTTTCTAACGCGTTATATCCGGTGCAAGGTAATCCAAACTTAAATCCTGAATTTACTAATAGATTTTCGTTAAGGTATAACAACTTCAGCTTCCAAACAGGAAACATATTTTTCAGCAATTTATCTTATACCAGCACAAATGATAAAATTGTAGCCAGTACTATTACCTATCCGGTTAAATTTACTCAAGCGGTGTTAGCGGCCAATCCTTCACTTAAAAATTTGCAAAATACCAATCTTACACAATACTTAAATACAAGCGGCTATTATCAGGCATCGGCATTTGTGGTTTATTCAAAGCCATGGTCTGAGCGTAAATACACCTTAATACTTAATGGTAATGTAAACTATACAAACAATATCGGTTTTTCCGGATCTGTTGATAGTAATAATGTCGCCTCAGCAATCGAGAAAAATATTGCAAAAACATTTACTGTTTCACCAGGCGTCCGTTTCAGAGTTAACATTAACGACATAATAGATGCAGAAGCAAATACTAGTTATTCAATAAACAAAACTTCAAATTCATTAAATACACCTCTTTACAGCGCAAATACCAATATACGAACACTAAATATAGGTTTGAATGGAAAGAACTATTTTTGGAAAGACTGGACTTTAAGTTATGATTATACGAAATCTTTAAATTACGGATATGATCCAAGTATAGGTGTAAAAAATCCTAATCTGTTAAATGCGTATGTGGAACGCAGGTTTTTAAAGGATCATAGAGGTACTTTACGTTTTGCAATGAATGATATCTTTAATGAGAATACAGGGTTTTCAACCACAACTAACGGCAGTATAGTAACTCAAAGTAACGTAAACAGATTGGGCCGCTATTTCTTACTTACATTTACATTACGTTTGCAAAAATTCTCCGGTAAATCTACTGCTCCGCCTGATGCCGGCAGAGGATTCAGGGGTCCTGGCGGTGGTGGAAGACGGCCCGGCGGGGATAGTGATATGTAAAAAGAATGCCGCTCAATTGAGCGGCATTCTTTTTAACTTTTTATTAAAACGCTGTTCACTACCTTTTCCAACTCTTCCAGATCAAAAGGTTTGGCAAGATGTGTTTCTGCACCCGCATGCTGGGCGAGTAATTGTATGTCACTGTTTGCTGAAAAGTAAACAACAGGTATATTTTTTAAGCTTTCATTTTTTTTCAGGGTTTGTGTAGCAATTATACCCCCAGATTCTGGTATCCAGTTATCCATTAAAATTACATCCGGCATAATCCCTGATACTTTCTCAAGTATATTGGTGCAATCAGTAAAGGTGTAAACATCCCAACCCTGCTCTTCTAAAATATAACTACAGATGGATAAAATATCTTCATCATCATCAAAAATTATAATTTTATGGTTATCGTTATTCATGTATGTATAGAGGTGTGAAGCTAAATATAAGTTTTAAATTAAGCAAATAATTTAATTAGTACGTTAACCATGTCATGCAGGTTTTAATATTATCCTTTTTTACATAAACTATATTGAAAAATAGAAAAGGCAGCTTCATAAGCCGCCTTTATTAAAAAGAATAAGTATTCTATAGATTAATAAGTTGTCATGTTATACATTTCAATTTGCTGGCCGGAATTTCCAGAGCCACCATACCAGTGATTGGTTCCAACGAAGTAAAAGAAATGATTCCAATAGCTGCCGCTGTTATTGGTAAGGGTAAATTTATATGCACCATCAACATAAAAATCAACCTGATGTACATTGTTTGAACGCGCCTGACATTTAAAGGTGTGATAACCATTATCACCAACAGATATTACCTGGGTAATATATTGACCGCCACCCTGAAGATAACCTTTAAGTGCATTATCATTAAGAGTTTTAACAAAACCCATCTCATTACCGTTCCATTGCGAAACATTATCTGCTAAAAATACGGCTTGTTCGCTTGCTGAACTATAAGCGCTTGTGCCACCTTTAAAACAACCGTTGAACTGTAGTCCGGTAGCATTTTGACCGTTATTTTGTTGGGCAGCATCTATATCGGTTCCGCAATTTCCTACCGGAATACATATTCCGTTTGTTCCTGAAATATTGTAGGGATTCCCATTACAAGTTGACCATAGGTTAAATGCGCTCTGTGGTACCGCGGCACGCGGTATGGTCGCATCGTTTTTAGCAGTGGTAGCATCTGTACTTGCTACATCTTTTTTACAACTCACATACAATACAGCGGATACAGTCATTACTGCCAACAGCAATAAGTTAATTTTCTTTTTCATGGTTTTAATAATTTTTGGTTAGTTAATTTTTATACTACAAAAATGTAAGAGTTGTTGAAAGTTGCCTTATGCAATAGTCCTGATTGCTTGTAAAATAGTACAGGTTTAACTAAATGGTTAAGAACTGATACTATTTTAACCAATTCATGTTAAATATTGCTTTTATAAAACCTATCGCATAAATAACCAGTACAAAGATTAACCAATATTATAAACCTGTATTATATGCTTAAAAAGTATTTATATATTTTTTGCATTGTAATTGCTCCTTACGCAGTATTTGCTCAAATAGATAATTATAATATATATAATTATTCAACGGACAACGGATTGCCTACAAATGATTACCAATACATTTATCAGGACTCTTTTGGTTTTTTGTGGCTGGCATCATATGATGGACTTTTTAGGTGGGATGGTAATACATTTAAAAAATATTATCACGATGAAAAAGACCCACATAGTCTGGATCATAATATAGTATATTCAATATTTGAGGATAGCCAAAGGCACTTATGGATAGGCACCATAGGCGGTTTAAATCTTTATAATAGACCGGCTGATAATTTTATAAAGTGCGATATAAGGCTGCCCGGTGAAAATATTCCGGTGAATGCCATAGTTGAGGATTCGAAAAGACAATTATGGTTAGGTACGTCTAACGGATTATGCTGTTATAATCATAACGATCGGCTACACACCTGGTATAGTGAAAAAAATAGCGAAGACGTAATATTTTGTTTAGCTATTGATAAAAAGGATAACATATGGGCCGGAACATTTAACGGAATTACCAGGAGATTCTCGCCGACAAGCAAAAACTTTAAAACAGTAAATGTCCATGCAGAATCAAATCGTACTACAGCTAATAAAGTAAAAAGCCTGCTTGTTGATCATGAAGGTAGAGTTTGGATTGGCACATCCGAAAATGGTATTGATGTTTTAAGCGCACAGGGCAATTTTATAAATCATTATGATATCAGCGGTAGTAAAAGTTCATCTATACAAAGTAGCATTAATTGCATGTATGAGGATAAAAATCATACTATTTGGATAGGGGCTGGTCGTGAGCATGTTTATTATATAAATAAGAATATATCAGTTCCCAAAGTTTTAAATAACACGATATTAAATTATAATCAAAATCGGTTTTTAGGGGTAACATCTATTACTGAAGACAGTTTCGGGAATCTTTGGTTTGCTACGGCAGGTAACGGGTTGTTTTATACCAATCATAATAAAAACATCTTCGGAAATTATTTACAGGATCCGGATGTTGTAAAAAGAATTGGCTCTAACATGGTAACCAGTTTTTACGAGGATGTAAGGGGCGTTATATGGATTGGTACCAATGGCGGAGGATTATTAAAATTTGACCCTGATAATAAAAAAACAGTAAGCTATAACACAGTAAACAGCAGCATAAGCAGCAATGCGGTAAACGATATAAAAGGTGATAAATATGGAAATTTATGGTTGGCCACATGGGGTGGAGGTATTATAAAATTTGATCCCGCAAGCCAATCCTTCAAAATATATAAACATGATGATGCCAACAAAAATTCCATTATATATAATGACGCTAAAGCAATATTACCCGATGATAGCTTATTGTGGATAGGTACCCATGGGCAGGGAGTTGCAGTTTACAATCAAGTAACACACAAATTTATTGATTATCGTAATAATCATAGTATTCCGTTTAAACTTGGCGAACCAGCCTGGATAAATCATTTATTTAAAGATTCAAAGAAGCGACTTTGGATAGGCACCTATAGCGGGCTGTATATGTTTGACGGAGCCAGACTCGTTCACTTTCAGCACACTTTACAGAATAATACCATAAGCGGTAATTCGGTGAACATGGTAACAGAAGATTCCGCCGGTAATATATGGGTGGTTAGCGAATCGGGCGGACTTGACAAGTACAATGAAAAACAAAAAAACTTCACACGTTGTACAGCGGCATATGGCCTCCCTTTAACTATGAAGGGCATCATTGCCGATAAAAATAATACGTTATGGATAAGTTCAAACGAAGGGCTTATATTTTTAGATCCCCTGAACCATAATGTTAAAAGGTATGGCGAGGCTGAAGGGCTACAGGGGAACACTTTTTTCCACAAGGCTGTATTGCGGACACGAAACGGGAGGCTTTATTTTGGAGGGCCAAAAGGTTTTAACGTGTTTAATCCCGACAGTTTAAAACCTATAAAAATTCCATCTTATTTTTATTTCACCGATTTATATATTTATAATGAAGTACAGTTGGCAAGGGTAAAAGATTCTCCGTTGACTAATGTTTTGGCCTTTACTGATGAGATTAAACTTAAACCAGATCAGTCTTTCTTTTCTATTGAATTTTCAGCAATTAATTTATATGCGTCTTCTAAAGTAAAATATGCATACAAGTTGGAGGGGCTACATGACCAATGGATAAACCTAAATAATGAGCGTAAGGTATCTTTTACAAATCTTGACCCCGGGCATTACACTCTGCAAATAAGATATACTAATGGAAATGGTAAATGGTTAATAGCGGGCAAAAAATTAACAATTATTATTTTACCGCCATGGTGGCAAACATGGTGGTTCAGATTACTGTTAGTTATTTCATTTACGGGAGTAATAATAACAATCTTTTATCTGCGCATATCAAGCATAAAAAAGCGCAACCATACTTTAAAAACAGAAGTGGAGAAGCGGACGCACGAGCTGAGCGAGGCAAATATGCTTTTGACAGATCGTAATGAAAAGATTAAACATCAAAAGGAAATATTAGAAGACTTTAACGCTGAATTGCTAAAAAAATCCAGGCAAATACTTGATCAGCAAAAGCATATTTATGCTCAAAAAATCACTCTTGAAGATACGGTAACAGAGCTTAGTAAATTGAATACTGCTAAAGATCACTTTTTTTCGATACTTGCTCACGATCTGAAAAATCCTATTTCGGCTATTACCGGATTAAGCGACTTTTTAAAAAACAACATTCAAAAACTTAAGGCAACAGACACTCATACTTATTTGAATAGCATTCATAAATCGTCTAATGCGATATACGATCTTTTAATAAACCTGCTCAATTGGTCACGAACACAATCAAAAAATATAGATCATGTGGCTGTTGAAGTAAATGTTAAGGAGCTGGTGTGTAAAAACGCAGCACTATTAGAACAGCAATTCAATAACAAACATATAAAGTTAAATATAAGTATCGACTCACATCACAGGATATATGCCGACCTTAATATGTTTGATACGGTAATAAGGAATTTAATGAGTAACAGTATAAAGTTCACTGATTTTAATGGCGAAGTAAGTTTAAGCACTGTTAGGGAAAATGAAAGCATAGTTTTATGCGTCGCAGACAATGGTGTCGGTATGAATGCCGAACAGGTAAAAGGATTATTTAAAATTGATAAGTCGAACACATCAAAAGGAACAGCAGGTGAAAAAGGAACAGGTTTGGGTTTAGTGGTATCGCAACAGTTTATAAATATTAATGGCGGAAGCATGCGGGTGGAAAGCATAGCAGGTACCGGCTCGAAGTTCTTTGTAACTTTGCCGGAATTTTACCGGTCATTTGACAAAAGTGCGGTGTCAAATAGAGATGCTGTAGTACCCAAGATACGTCCTCAATTGGATTATTGGGAGAATTTATCCGAAGATAAATTGATAAACTTTAAAGGGCAACGTATACTCATCATTGATGACAATAAAGAGTTAAGAATATACTTAAGACTTTTGCTCGCTGATGTTTTTGAAGTTCATGAAGCGGAAAATGGCAGCGGTGGATTATTATTAGCCACCCAAATACAGCCGGCAGTTATTATAACTGACCTGATGATGCCGGTAATGGATGGTATTGAGTTTTGTACTGAATTAAAAAGTGATAATAACATATGTCATATACCTGTTGTGTTGCTTACCAGTCAGGCAGAGGAAAATACCCAGTTAAACGTATACGAGGCCGGGGCTGATGTTTACCTTTCCAAGCCTGTAAAAAAGGAATTGCTGATACAGGTCATACTAAATGTTATACAATCGCGTGAAAGAATAAGCCATGTATTAAGAGAACATTTATTGGACAGGCAGCCACTACCGAGTTGTTCAAATCTTAACAAGCTTGACCAGGATTTTTTACAGAAGTTGATAAAAGTGATACTAGTTAATCTTGCTGACCCTGAAGTCGACGCAAGGTTTATAAGTGAAAAAATGGCAATAAGTCGTACCGTGTTGTATGCAAAAGTGAAAACACTTACTAACCAAAGCGTTCATGAACTTATTAAAACTATACGGCTAAAAAAGAGCCTTGTTTATTTATTGGAGGGTAATTTAACCATTAGCCAAGTGGCTTATGAAGTGGGTTTTAACAGCCATTCCTATTTCGATAAATGTTTTATCAAACAATATGGCATGGGCCCCAAGGAGTACGTCAACAAAAGGAAACCAGCCACACAAGCACACTAAATTTTTAATGATGAATTTTTGTTATTGAATTTATCGTTCAAAAATACTTTCATTTTTTTACCGTAAGGTTTTTCTATGTAAACCGTTATCAGATAAGCGAGTAATATTACTATTGGTACGGTAACCCCCAAGGTCGATATCAAAAAAGGTATATTAAAGCGCCTTTCTAAGAGGCCTATAACTCCTCTGAAAACATAATTATGAATAAGATATAAAGCGAAAGATATTTTGCCTAAAAAAACAGCTGGCTTCGAAATTATAAACTTTAGTTTTCCATTTACAAACAAAATAAATAGAGTAAAATATAGAAGTAGCATACCTATATATTGGAAAAGGCTGATGTGTGCCGGATCTGATCCCGCGAATCTGTAAATGATAATTTGTGTAAGCAGGCAAAAAGAAATGATGATATACCCTTTTAACTTGGAGATCATCCCATGCATTAACTGATAAAATATAATGCCACCAAAAAATAACGCGAAATGATTAAGAAGCGGGAAGTATCTACTATAATTAGGGATATAATGCAGCGTAATCATTACGAAGTCTATAATGATGTACACGTTAAGCAAACAACCAATAACTATAATATATTTTAAAAGTTTAGTTTCATATAGAAATAGAATAAGGAGATAAAAAAGCATTTCAATTATCATCGTCCAATACGGTACATCAATATCCGGAATGTGCAGATAGTATTGAAACATAGTAAGATTCGCGGCATAATCAATAAAACCAACCTCGCGTGCATGATTAAGATTGAAATGTATAAGCCGTAATAAAATAATCACACCGAAAGTAAAGGTGACACAAGCCCAGTAAGTAGGGTATAACCTTGCTGCTCGGTTGATAACGAACTCCCGGCCCGATGATACCTTATTGATGCTCATGAATATTACGAAACCACTGATCAAGAAAAACAGATCGACACCGGATACGCCAAGATCAAAACCGCTCCAGGCATTCTTCCCCTCGGTGTAATGGAAGAACATCACAAAGACTGCTGCAAAACCTCGTAAAGCATCTAATTCCAGATATCTTTTTTGATGAATCATGCCACCATTATATTGCAGTATTTTAACCAGCCCAACCTTCCCTGTCAAGGCTTCTGAAATGTATAGCCTCTGCAAGATGTTCTAATTGTATATCTTCGCTGCCTCCAAGGTCGGCTATGGTGCGTGCTACTTTTAATATGCGATCATAGGCACGGGCAGAAAGCCCCAGTTTTTCCATTGCCTTTTTTAATAAATTTTGTCCTGCCTGGCTTATCTTACATATTTCGCGAACCATTTGCGGGCTCATCTGAGCATTTGCATGTAATTCTGCTCGTTGGCTAAAACGTTCAGCTTGTTTTTCGCGGGCCTTAATTACGCGCTCACGTATAAATTCGCTTTTTTCGGCAAGCCTTTCCGATGATAATTCACTAAAGTTGACCGGTGTAACTTCCACATGCAGATCAATGCGGTCAAGCAATGGCCCCGAAATTTTGCTCAAATATTTTTGAACAGTTCCCGGAGGGCAAATACACTCTTTTTCGGGATGATTATAGTATCCGCACGGGCACGGGTTCATGCTGGCCACCAGCATAAAACTGGACGGGTAGTCAACTGTAAATTTGGCACGCGAAATAGTAACACGTCTTTCTTCCAATGGTTGCCGCATCACTTCTAATGCCGTTCGTTTAAATTCAGGCAGTTCATCTAAAAATAATACGCCATTATGGGCAAGTGAGATTTCGCCAGGTTGCGGGTTACTGCCGCCACCTACAAGTGCCACATCACTTATAGTATGATGGGGTGAACGGAATGGACGGGTGGTTACCAGCGCGTCCGCCGAAGAGAGTTTACCTGCAACAGAATGTATTTTGGTAGTCTCTAATGATTCATATAAACTCAGCGGTGGCAGTATAGAAGGTAATCTGCGTGCCAGCATGGTTTTACCCGCACCAGGTGGGCCTATTAATATCACATTATGGCCACCAGCAGCGGCTATTTCTAAAGCGCGCTTTATGTTCTCCTGCCCGCGTACCTCACTAAAGTCGCTGTCATAAGCGGTAAGGCTATTGAAAAACTCTTCACGGGTGTTTACTTCTTCCCGCTCCAATGCAGTGTCACCATTAAAAAAGTCAGCAACCTGTTTTATGTTTTCTACACCATAAACTTCCAGATCATTAACTATAGCGGCCTCTCTCGCATTTTGTTTAGGTAATATAAAGCCTTTGTATTTTTCTTTACGAGCTTGTATAGCTATGGGTAATGCCCCTTTTATAGGCTGCAAACCTCCATCAAGGGAAAGCTCACCCATAATAAGATATTTATCAAGGTCTTGAGTTTCTATCTGGCCTGAGGCAGCAAGTACGCCGGTAGCTATGGTCAGGTCATACGCCGAACCCTCTTTTTTTATATCAGCGGGCGCCATATTTACCACTACTTGCTGGCGCGGCATTTTATAACCACAATTTTTTAGCGCTGACTCTATCCTGAAATAGCTTTCTTTAATGGCTATATCCGGCAAGCCCACCACAAAATATTTAGTGCCGGGTGCAATATTTACTTCAACTGTTATGGTAATAGCTTCGATACCATAAACCGCACTGCCATAAGTTTTAACTAACACGTGTTAAGGTTTTATTATAGCGTAAGATATATAAATTATTTGAGGGATTGTTAAAGCTTTTGCTGGATGATGGTTTTTGAGAGCTGTTTGATTAATGAATAATTTTTTATCTTGCTGAACAAATATGCTCTAAATTTATGCTTGACCAGGTAAAACATCAGCAACATGCCTATGAAGAAATTTACGCACCTGAACAAATAGCGGAATTTGGTTTTCATATTACAACCGACCTTCTAACCCGCTACTTGCGCGATCGTCGTTTATTAAAAAGCTTGAAAGTACTACAGAACCAATGTCCGGAAATGCGGGAGTGGAGTGTGCTTATAACATGTGGTGGTGTAGGTGGAGAAGGGCTTTTTTTTAAGAAACAAGGATTTAATTCTGTAACCGTATCTGATATTTCAGAGAACTCCCTGAAAATTTGTAATCAATTTGATCCGGAGATAAAAACAATCATGCTGAATGGCGAGAGTCTTGATCTTCCGGATAACTCCTATGATTTGGTAGTTGTTCAGGACGGACTACATCACTTGCCCCGCCCGGTATCCGGCTTTACCGAGATGCTTCGGGTAGCAAAAAAAGCTATTGTAGTTATTGAACCGTATGATAGTTTAATTGGTAATTTAATGGGTACTGAATGGGAGGTACAGGGTGATGCAGTTAATTATGTTTATCGGTGGGATAAAAACAGCATCACTCAGGCTGTTAAAAGCTTTCTGCTTAAAGATTATAAACTAATTAAGGTTTTGCGCTTTTGGGATCATGGACTTATGGTTTCAAGGATAACAGGTAAACTTCCTAAAAGTGTACAACCAATCGCAGCAAAAGTTTTTTATGGATTATTTTGGCCATTTGATGCTATTGGTAATATGATGGTTGCTGTAATACTTAAATAAGCAGTTAATCCACTGCTCTTATTGTCTTTTCCTTTCGTTTCATAAAAGGTTTCTCAATAAATATCCACGACAGGGATGCTAATATAATGGTTAGTCCTATAACAATAGGTAAATTAATATAGGGCACTAACTTTAGTTGTACAGCAACAGTAAGTATTAGTCCATGATAGATATAGATGCCATAAGATATATCGTTTTTTTGTAATAGCTTATCGGCAAGCCGGGGCAAGGTGTACGCCATAGACAGTATGCAGAAAGACAGAAATAAATATTGAATAGTGGTAAAATACGCTGCATCTATCCGGTCAAAAAATATCATGCTAAAAACCACATACAGAACTATCCAATATAATGCCTTACCATAAATATATTTAGATTTATAAATACGAAGCCGTTGAAGAATTACACCTGTAAGAAACAGGAAAAAATGTGGTATAAAGGAATAACGTATCAACTTATTTATAAGATAACCGAAATCGATTAGTTCAAAAATTATGTAACCGGCTGTAAATACTATAAGTAAGATCCAAAACCACTGATTCATATATTTTTTAGGCGCAAAAAAGAAACAGGCAGGTAAAACGATATAAAATTGTAGTTCAATAGGAATAGTCCATAAGCTGCCATTGTAGGAGCCAAAACCATAACTATCTAAAAAGTTGGGGGTGTAAATACCACCTATTAATTGCGAGGGAAGCCACGCTATAGTTTCTCTGTTAAAGAAATTAACGCCGGTTAAACTGAAAATTATAAGAGTGATAATTATACACCCCCATAAACCCGGGTAAATTCGTAACGCCCGGTTCCTGAAGTAATTACGCAGACTATTATTTCTCTCAAATGATGCTGATATGAGGTATCCGCTTATTACAAAAAAAATTGGCACTCCCGGAAATAAGTACATTATTTTTAGCCATAGATGTCCTATAGGAATGTTAAGATGCTGAAAATAGTGGTCGAAAATTACCTGAGTAGCAGCAAGTAGCCTTAGCAAGTCAAAGTTATTTATCCGGAATTCCTTTTGTTCCTCCATTAATTTTATGAGCGGCAATGAATTGATTCCGCATGCGAATAGCGAAAGATATATATTTTAAAAAGGACGCACAAAAGTTATTATCTAATAAAATTAACAGTGTTATGTAACACACACGTACATGCGTCCGTCATAGCCTTATAATAAATATTTTAAATTGAAACTTGTAGAAATAGAGCCGGATAGGCGTATAAAAATAAATACAATATTATCCAAAGCTTGTAGCGGAGGGAAACTAACTATTATAGAGTATTTGGTAGGTATTGGAGCAGGTTGTACCGCACATGTTTGTCCACATGAAGATAAAGTATTATACGTAGCCGAAGGTAAGTTTCTCTTATTGGCCGGAGGATATAAATACATTGCAGAAAAGGGATCAAATATTTTAATTCCATGCAACACATGGCATAATTTTAAGAACATTGGTACTATTACAGGTAAACTATTGGTTACCCTTACACCGCTCAACAAAACTAAAATGCCGAATAACCTTACTCCAAAAGTAAAGATATTCGGCAATAATATTTTAAAATTAAAGAAGACCCCACAAACTTTTGAGGTCGTTTTAATTTAATGCCTATGCTAAATTAAGCAAAAACCGCAGGCAATAATAACATTGGTCATTAATACCACAGAATACATAGTAATATTACGGCGACTAACTGTTGCTAACTGAACGTTAACTTTTTTCAGCCATCGGTTGTTCAGTAATATAAAATGGTTAGCTATCAGGAAAAATACCATTACAGCTACGATAGCTAAACAAGAGTAAATATTAAGTTTCACCAAGTGTTCCTTCAGAATCAGTTTGGTAATCAGCATTACATTTGTAAGCAAAATTATCAATAAAAAACTCACGTTAAATAACGATTTAAACTGAGGTAATTTTCCCTGTCCAAAATTTTTAAAGCTCCACCTGTAAACCTTTATATAAATGGATTGATAAGATTTTAACATAATGCTTAGTTTTTAAGTTAATGGATCTCAACAGCTACAAAAATTGCTTTTTTATAATTGTTATACTTTTTAAACGAAATGCTGTTTGTTTTGTTGCAATTTATAAAATTTTATTCTGATTAAATGCAATAATTCAATATAAAAATTTATTTCTATTGTAAATAAAAAAGAGACCATTATACATCTCTCTTTTTTATTTGTCAATCATACGTATAAAAATCTATATAAACAGTAAAGCCCCTGATGGGCAGGGGCCTTTACTAACCAATTATAAACCTAAATTATGAGAAGAGCTGTAGGAGAAGGGGTCGAACCTTCAAAGAGTGGTTATTCTTATTTCTAAGAGTTTCCCAGAATCTCCGCCACCGCGACAAGGAGGTGTGTTTGCCAAAAATTTCACCATCCTACAGGATATAATTCTGAATTGCTCAGAAGCGCTGTTGGGGAAGGGTTCGAACCTTCAAGGAGTGGTTAGCCCGCTTCGGGTTTCCCATAATCTCCGCCACCGGGACAAGGAGGTGTGTTTGCCAAAAATTTCACCACCCAACATTGTTTTGTTTTTTAAAGAACATTAAGCAATTGTTATTTGCTTTATACAAATTTAAAGCAGATGGTACTTTCTTGCAAATATTTCAACGAAATATTTTTATTTTTACTTTTATTTTAATTAAACTTGTATTTGAATATAGATATTTAAAATTATGCCTCACAGGAAACCTCAAAATTTAGAAATTGATAATCTTGATATACAAATTTTATCAATATTGATGAAAAATGCGACTACTCCTTACACGGAAATCGCGAAAGAGTTGATTGTTTCCGGCGGAACCATACACGTGCGGATGAAAAAATTAGAGGAACTGGGTGTGATAAAAGGAGCCAGCCTGGAAGTTAATCCCCAAAAGTTGGGTTATGATGTCACCGCTTTCTTAGGCATATTTTTGGAAAAAGGCTCACAATATAACGATGCCGTAAAGCAATTAAAAGCAGTACCGGAAATTGTGGAGTTACATTATACAACTGGGCAGTGGAGTATTTTTGCGAAAATTGTCTGTCATGATACGAATCATTTGCGTGAGGTATTAAATGAGCAGATACAAAGTGTTAAAGGAATACAACGAACAGAAACATTTATATCTCTAGAAGAGAGTATAAAAAGGCAAATTACATTGGAATAAAATTATCGTAAAATAAAAATGCCGGATGGGTTAAAAATTCCTATCCGACATTTTTATTTTAAGGCGTTACCATACTTTGCAAAGCAGGCCTTTAAGATATTCGCCTTCATGGAATGATGCTCTTACCGGATGATCTTCCGGCTGGTGAAACTGATAAATAAACTGTACTTGTTTACCGGCATCTAACGCAGCCCACGCTATAACCTGTTTAAATGTTTCCATATCCATAGCTCCCGAACAAGAAAATGTAGCTAATAAACCACCAGGTGTTAATAATTGCATACCCAAACGATTCAGATCTTTGTATGCCCTGGATGCGCGTGTTAAAGCCGAGCGTGATGGGGCATATTTAGGAGGGTCGAGTACTATTATGTCGAACTTTTCTCCGTTTTCTTTTAGTTGCCTTAACTGGTTATTTACATCTGCCTTAACAGCGTTATGTAAGTTAGCGGGTAATTTATTAAGACGTATATTTTCGTAAAGCGTTTCAATAGCCAATGCAGAGCTATCTACACTTGTTACCCATGATGCGCCGGTTTGCAAACAGTTTAATGTGAAACCACCAGTATAGCAAAAGCAATCAAGCACTTTTTTGCCTTTGGCATATGAAGCAAGTATTTTACGGTTGTCTCGTTGATCACAGTAAAATCCTGATTTTTGGCCCTCGGTAATATTAATGCCGTAGGTTATGCCATTTTCCTTTACAATTACTAATTGCGGTGGCGGCGTGCCATCCAATAAAATGTTGGTAGTTTCTAATCCTTCGTGAGCTCGTGAAGCGGCATCGCTTTTATCAAAAATACTTAATGGATTTAGCAGGTTTTTTAACTCATCTATAATAATTGGCATTGCGTTTTGCATTCCCGATGTTAATACTTGCACAGCTAAATGGTCGGCATACTTGTCAACTATTAATCCTGGTAAGTAATCTGATTCACTAAATATAAGGCGGCATGTATCTGTTTCTCCATTGGTAAGTATATGTACCCTGCTGCTAATTGCGGAACTTACTTTATTTCTGAACCAGTTGTCATTTATTAATATATTTTCATCCCACTCTAATAAACGTAAGGCTACCCTTGATTGATGATTGTAAAATCCATAAGCCAGAAATTCATTTTTATTATTTAGCAATCGAACAATTTCGCCGTTTTCAGCCTTACCCTTTATTTTTTCCAAAGCACCCGAAAACACCCAGGGATGGCGCTGTAATACTGCTTTTTCCTTCCCCTTTTTTAATATCACGTCAATCATGGTCCAAAGGTATAAATAACAGTATAGTTCGAATATATAAAAAATAAGCCTGCCTTTTCAAAGATCGAGTTCAATAGCCGGATCCCAAAAAAGCTCTCTAAAGTTTTGAACTTGATTATCTATGACCTGTATACCCTCGTTTTGTAACAACTGTTCCATAGTGTCTCCTCTGAAGTGAAATTTACCGGTAAGCATGCCCTGGCGATTAACCACGCGATGTGCAGGTACAGGCGGATTTGCATTGCTGCAGGCCATCATAGCATAACCTACAATTCTTGATGATTGTTTTGAACCTAAATAACTGGCTATGGCGCCGTAAGACGTTACTCTGCCTGCAGGTATTAATCTTACCACATCATAAACATTATCGTAAAAATTATAATCAGGCATCTATCTTAAAATGAGAATTTAAGATAGTTAATGTTTTTGTTGTGCTGCAAATATTTTTTTTCGTAGTAAGTTTTAATCGAGAGTACTTCATTGGCATATGGTGAATTATACAAATCTTCTGTTTTGATATGTAGCAGTAAGTTTAATTCTGTTATCTTATCAGAAGTATATGCATGTAAGCCATCGTTGTCGGTTTTTAAGTTAACATATCCGCCAGTCTTAAGCAATACTTTGTATTTGTCCAAAAATCTCGGCGAGGTGAGTCGTTTTTTTTCCCGGCTTAACTGTGGCTGAGGATCAGGGAAGGTTATCCATATTTCGTCAATTTCGCCTTCTTCAAAATAATCGAGTAAATTTTCAATTTGTATTCGTAAAAAGGCCACGTTTTTTACCCCGTCTTCTAATGCAGTTTTGGCGCCTCTCCATAAACGATTTCCTTTATAGTCTATACCTATAAAGTTTTTTTCAGGAAACATACGGGCAAGGTTAACCGTGTACTCTCCTTTACCACATGCGAGTTCAAGGATAATCCGGTTATCGTTTTTAAAAAAATCTTTTGACCATTTTCCCTTATTCGGTTTCCCGGCATCTAGTTGAACTACATTGCAAAACGTATCAATTTCAGCAAAACGCCTTAATTTGTCTTTCCCCACCTTGTAAAAAATAAAATGCGAAAATACGTTTTTTAAAAATGTATCAAAACCCTGAAATCAACAGGAAAATCACTCACCTTTGGTATAATAGGCTGGCGCCTCAGGTGTTTTTTTCGTATACTTATTAAAAAGTGCTTTTGCCTTATCCCATATGCCACCTACTGCATCTTCACTAATATAATGCGATGCTTTTTGCGAAAGCAGGCCAACCAAAGTTTTCACCAAAAAATTAGAATGTTTAAATATCGTTTTGTTTAATGTTAGCGGTAAAGCTATTCTTGATATTAATCCCAAAAAATCCTGGTTAAAAAAGCCGGCACTTTTAACGCCATCAACAGTTGGTGATTTAGGAAATAACGTCATTGCTGTAGCGAAGATAGCCGAAGGGCTGTTAAAACGAAGTTTTAAAGCCACAGATTGTTCAACTTCCAGATTTTTTAACCTTGCTATCTCAATTTTAAGATCGTTTATATTTTTAATTGGGGTATCCATAGGTATTTAGTTGAATAGCTTTCTGATGATAATATTAATTACTGGCCGTTTAAATACATGTCTGCTTAAATAAACAGCGAAAGCTATTAGCAGATATATTAAAGACACGCTACCAAAGCCTTGCCAGTAGGAGCCAAAACAATCAGATAAAAATAGTGCTAATGTAAGACTGGCGAATAGGAATGTAAGCAACAAACATATTATTATGCTAAGGTCAATTACAATGCCCGCAATAACCGCGCTGCTCCGGTCTATACCTTCGTATTTTAAGAGCTTTAGGCGTGTTTCTACATATTCCTTAAGCTGATCAATAATAGGGCGTGTAGATTCTTTTTGGGGTTCCATAGGCGGTTTTAATGCCCCGGAACTTTCCGGGGCGGTATATTATTTATGCATGTTCCAGATCGTCCTGATATTCCTCTTCGGCTGATCTAACTTTGTTTTTTATATTGTCAACTACTTTCTCTTTCAAATCCACAAGATTATCAATTTCTGCTGCTGCAGTTTCTCTGATTGAATCTCCAAGATTCTTTAACGATTCGGAAAGTTTATCACGTGTTTCACTTCCTGAATCAGGGGCAAATAGAATTCCCAATGCCGCTCCTGCCGCTAATCCTACTAACAGTGCAACGGCCGCTTTTGTACTATCATTCATATTGTATTAATTTTTAAGATGAATATTTGTTTTATAATTATAAAATTTATTTACAATGGATGCAATTTCGAAGGTTTTTAAATTTAATCAATTCCGTTTAAAAAAACTATCGTTGTTAAGTGTCGTGGCCGATTTTTATGCGATCTAATCTATCAGCCGCCATTCGGTTCGTTTCATAAATTTCAAGCAGCAACAAAAAATAGGATAAAAGCACAGGCCCAAAAACCAAGCCAAGTATTCCAAATAAGGGCAATCCTATAAATACTCCAATTACTGATATAATAGGGTGAGTATTGGCAATGCGTTTATTAATGATCATACGCAACACATTATCTACATTTCCTATAAATAATAGTCCGTAAGCAAGTAATAATATTCCCTTTACGTTATGGCCCGTTGCAAATAATATTATACTTGCAGGGATACACAAAGTGGGTGCGCCAACAACGGGTAAAAAGGAGATAAATGCACCAATTATCCCCCAAAATACAGGGTCGGGTATGCCAAATATCCAAAAACCGTTTGCCAGTAATATTCCTTGTGTGAGCGCTATAATGCCTTGGCCTAAAACATTTGAGTAAGTAGAATCGCGCAGAGCAATAGCAAACCTTAAAGCGTGC
Source organism: Mucilaginibacter segetis (assembly GCF_016522075.1). GTDB lineage: Bacteria > Bacteroidota > Bacteroidia > Sphingobacteriales > Sphingobacteriaceae > Mucilaginibacter > Mucilaginibacter segetis. The sequence goes on from NZ_JAEHFW010000002.1 coordinate 730,691, forward strand.
TGCTCTCTGAAAGGGGCGTACTTTAGCAAACCTGATTCAAACTCGCGCATTTGCACAAACATAAAATACAATAAAAAATAAAGTACAAGCAGTGTAAGTATGATGTTGGCAGCGCTTCCTAATATCGACGGGAAAAGATCTGCCGCATATGCCCCGAGTTTTTGCAGGGTGTTTTCTGCAAAGTGAGGCTGATTTAAATTTTTTGCTGTGAAGGCATCTATCGAAGCTGTCCATTTATCAATAGGTAAGGCATCACGGTTAATGCTTGCTATCCTGCCGATCACCATAATACTCAATGAGAGAAAGGGGATTACTATAACTATAAGCGATATAAAAATTATAATAAGTGCAGCCAAAGGTTTATTAAATTTCCTCTTCTCAACCATGTAAAGGTAAAATGGGCGGAAAATGGTAAATAGCACTATCGCACCTAAAATAGAGCTGAATAATTCACTCAAGGCATATAACAAGAAACAACCAAGCACAATTATGCTTACCAATATGATATTGTTGCGTTGCTTATGGTTAAAAATGGACATTGTGAAAAAGCTTATTATGTAATTATATACACAAAAAGCTAAATAAAAGTTTTAATACTATATCCAAATATTAGCTTATGATATTTAATAGCTTGTCGATTTTTTCAGCAGATTTAGCCATGCTATCTAAATAAAGGTCGCATTCATCAGGGTTTTCGGTAATGTCAAAACTGAGTCCTTCAAGTGCAAGCTGTATATTAGATAATTGATTTTTTATATCATGCTTTAGCTTAAGTAACTCTTCAAAGCTGAGAGGGGCGTTATTGTTTATACCTTCCATACCTATTTCAGGTTAATAGCCTTCATTTTATTATACAAGGTTTTACGGTCGATATTTAAAATCTCTGCAGCTTTAGTTTTATTAAAATTTACCTCGCGCAGAACTTTCAGAATAGTTTCATGCTCGGCACCAAGAGCGGCGTTCTTTAAATCGTGTTTGGGTTCCTTAGCTTCATTAACCGGTGCAGAGGATGCTGGTTCGTATGAGGATACTTTAAAATTAGATATTTCTAACGGAAGGGTTTTCATGGTTATCTCGTTTCCTTCTGACAATAAAGTAGCACGACGAACTACATTTTTTAGCTCGCGGATATTACCCTGCCAGCGATAATTCATAAAACATTCTATAACTTCCGGGGAAAAAGTAGTTACGTTTCTGTCGAGTTCCTGATTCGCAATTTTCAAGAAATGTTCAGCCAACATCATAATATCATTTCCGCGATCCCTTAACGGTGGCATGTATATACTAAATTCGTTGAAACGATGATAAAGATCTTCGCGGAACTTTCCCTTTTGAATACCTTCTTGCAGGCTCTCATTGGTAGCAATAATAATACGCACATCCAGATCAATCTCTTTTGTGCTTCCAATTCGTTTTACCTTGCGTTCCTGTACGGTTCTTAATAACGCCGCCTGTATTTCATAGGATAGATTACCTACCTCATCTAAAAACAATGTGCCGCCATTTGCCATTTCAAAATGACCTATTTTGGTATATAATGCACCAGTGAAAGACCCTTTTTCGTGTCCGAAAAATTCACTTGCAGCAAGCTCTTTGGTAAGTGAACCGCAGTCCATAGCAACAAAAGGTTGATTATGGCGCGGACTATTCATATGTATGCTTTTAGCTACCGACTCTTTTCCGGTTCCACTTTCGCCTAAAATAATAACGCTGTAATTTGTAGGAGCAACCAACTCTATTTGTTTCAAAAGTTCTTTTGAGGCCCGGCTGGCACCTACTACAAACTCGCCTGATAATATTTGTTTTTTGTGTTCTTTTTGTGGCTTGTCAGTACTCTCGTATTCGTTACCACGCATCTCCTGCAAAGCGTATTGTGTTTCAATCGCCTTGGTTATGGTATTTAAGATCTCATCGGGATAAAGGGGTTTTGTTATATAATCATAGGCCCCCATTTTTATCAGCTCTACAGCCATTTTAATATCAGAGTATCCTGTTATAATGATTACACCTGTATCCGGATAAAGTTGTTTGATATTTTTCAGCATCTCACGACCATCCGTATCTTCCAGTCTGAAATCACACAGCACCAGGTCGAAATGATTGTTTTTAAGACATTCCATACCAGTGCTACCGTTAGAAGCAGTTTCAACCTGAAACCCGTTACGGGTTAAAAACTTAGATAATAGCAATCCAACATTTACTTCATCATCAATGATGAGTATCTTTTTCATATCAATTTATACAGTTTACAGGGTGATGTATTCGGCTGGTTAAGGTACGAATATTTGATAATTTAAACTAATTATTTGAATTCTGCCGCAAAAACAGAGGGAAGGCCATTTGGCCTTCCCTCTGTTTTAAATGTTTGAAGATGTAGGTTTTATATTAGAAACCGTATGCTACACGCACACCTACAAAATTTACTTTACTGTTATCAAAGGTACTGCTGTATTTAGTTGTAGCTTCGTAACGGATACCGGCATCAATAAAATTAGTTGCACTTACCGGGAACTGTACACCTATTTGCGGCGCGTAAACAAATGCTGTTGATTTATCATTAAAAAAATCAGATTTGTTTAACAGAAATGCTGCACCTGCTTCACCCTGGATGTAAAAATTAGCTACCGGGAAAAATTTCAAACCTGCTTTTACAGGTAAAAGATGAACATCAGGTACTTCCACAGTGGTTACACTGGAAGAGTTAGATGAATTTAAGGTCTCGCCGAAGAAATTGTTGTATCCGGCATTAACAGTAACAAATAGTTGGCTGGTAACCGGTATATCAGCTTGTGCTGAACCGCCCAAATTCCATTTGTACCCGTCGTTAAAATTACCCGTAGGTACGCCTGCATCTACACCAATGCTATATTTTACTTTGTTTGAGTTTGTAGTTTGAGCTTTTGCTCCGTAAGATAAACCTGCTAATGCAAGTACTAATGCTGTGATTTTTAATGTATTTTTCATGATTACTTTATTAAATTTTGTGCTTGTTATTTTTAAACACGGGGCAAAGTAAAGCAAGAAATTAACACGATTTTTCATCCAATTGTCACGATTATTCAATCGATTGATTAGCAGGTATTTATTTTTTGACCCTATTGGTTATTTAGTCAGAATAATGTAATTATCCGGTTATTTCCCTTTAAAATCAGGCTTACGTTTTTGTAGAAACGCAGTTACTCCTTCTTTAAAATCATCGGTTCCGAAACAGCGCGAAAACTCATCTATTTCAGTTTCAAAGCCATGTTTACCTACCGAGTTTACGGCCCGTATAACCGATGCTAATGCGAGCGGGGCACGTGTTAATATTTTTTGCATCAACTCTTCTGTTGATTCAAGTAATTTATCGCTTTCAACAACATGGTTAACTAAGCCAAACTCAAGTGCTTGCTGGGCAGTTATGATATCAGCCGTCATAATTAGTTCCAAAGCCTTACCTCTGCCTGCCAATTGTGTTAAGCGCTGTGTGCCACCATAACCTGGTATAAGGCCAAGCGTAACTTCGGGTAATCCCATTTTAGCATTATCAGCAGCTATTCTTAAATGGCAAGCCATTGCAAGCTCAAGTCCACCACCTAATGCATAACCATTTATAGCTGCAATTACAGGTTTATTTCCATTTGCTATAAAATCAAAAACCAATTTATGACCTTTACGGGCTATTTCTCTTCCTTCATCAATGTCTTTTCCTTCAAACTCGGCTATATCGGCACCTGCAACAAAAGCTTTTTGCCCTGCACCAGTTATAATAACACCTCCTACACTATCATCATTAAATGCATGTTTAATGGCATTATGTAATTCCTCAATGGTAATATTATTTAAGGCGTTCAGCTTATTTTCACGGTTAATGATAATATACTGTATTGTCCCGCTTTGCTTTATAAGTAGATTTTGAAAAGCCATAGTCTTAGTAAATTAAAAGTTGCGATACTTGTGTACCCAGTCAGTAATATAGTCAACAATATGCTGCGTACTGGTTCCGGGAGGGAAAAGTTCTCCCACGCCATGTCTTTTTAACTCCTGCATATCCTCTGCAGGAATAATGCCACCGCCTGTTAATAATACATCATTCATGTTTTTGTCTTTCAACAGCTTTATTACTTTTGGGAAAACAGTCATGTGTGCGCCTGAGAGTATACTTATACCTATTGCATCTACATCTTCCTGCAAAGCGGTATTTACCACCATTTCAGGCGTTTGCCTCAGGCCGGTATATATTACTTCCATACCCGCATCACGCAATGTAGTAGCTATAATACGGGCGCCACGGTCATGACCGTCAAGGCCAATTTTGGCAACTAATACGCGTATAGGCCGGTTAAATTGGTTATTGCTCATATAAACCATATTGGTTGGATGTAAAAGTAAGAAATTTTAATAGCTAGAAGATCAATCGGATGGAAGGTACACACATAAACCCCTTGATTTTTTTTCTATTTTTGCCAATTGTTACAAATATTATGAGCGAAGAAAGATCATTAAACTTTATAGAGGAAATTGTTGAAGAAGATATTGCAGCGGGCAAAAACGAAGGTCGTGTACTTACCCGTTTCCCGCCTGAACCTAATGGATATCTGCATATAGGTCATGCAAAATCTATCTGCCTTAATTTTGGACTGGCAAAAAAGTATAATGGAGCTACCAATTTACGTTTCGACGATACCAATCCGGTAAAAGAAGATGTGGAGTATGTTGACAGTATTAAAGATGATGTTCGTTGGTTAGGATTTAATTGGGCGAATGAACTGTATGCATCTGATTACTTTGATAAATTATATGAATTTGCTGTTGAGCTGATAAAGAAAGGATTAGCTTATGTTGATGACAGCACACCAGCCGAAATTGCAGCACAAAAGGGTACACCTACAGAACCTGGCACACCTAATCAATATCGTAGCCGTAGTATTATAGAAAACCTGGAGTTATTTGCAGAAATGAAAGCAGGTAAATATCCGGATGGTGCCAAAGTGCTTAGGGCGAAACTTGATCTGGCAGCACCAAATATGCATCTCCGCGATCCGTTAATGTATCGAATTAAACATGCACATCATCACCGTACGGGCGACAAGTGGTGCATTTATCCTATGTATGATTTTGCACATGGTCAATCTGATGCCATTGAGCAGATCACACATTCCGTGTGTACTTTAGAATTTGTGCCTCACAGACCTTTATATGATTGGTTTATTAATAAGTTGAATATTTTTCCGAGTAAGCAATACGAATTTGCCCGTCTTAACCTTAACTATACCGTAATGAGCAAGCGCAAATTGCTGCAATTGGTAGAAGAAAAGCATGTTGATGGATGGGATGATCCGCGTATGCCTACTATTAGCGGTTTACGCCGCCGAGGATATACTCCTGCCAGTATACGAGAATTTTGCGAGCGTATAGGTGTTGCCAAACGTGAGAACATGATAGATGTAGGTTTGCTGGAGTTCTGTATCCGTGAAGATCTGAATAAAACTGCCTGGCGCAGAATGGCGGTACTTGATCCTGTTAAATTGGTTATAACTAATTATCCGGAAGGACAAACGGAAATATTCAGCGGTGAGAACAATCCGGAAGCGGAAGACGGTGACGGCAGCAGGGAGTTTCCGTTTAGCAGGGAATTATGGATTGAACGCGACGACTTTATGGAAGTGCCTGCAAAAAAATACTTTCGACTGGGTGTTGGGTTAATGGTAAGACTTAAAAATGCTTATATTATTAAAGGGGAAGATTTTGTTAAAGATGCAGATGGTAATATCACTGAAATACATTGCAGCTATATTCCCGAATCCAGATCGGGCAATGATACCAGCGGTATTAATGTTAAAGGCACTATACATTGGGTAAGTGTGGCTCATGCTAAAACCGCTGAAGTTCGCCTGTATGATCGTTTATTTAAAGTGGAAGACCCGGGCAATGAAGATGGTGATTTTAAGGATTACATCAATCCGGATAGTTTGCAAATAATACCAAATGCTTATATAGAACCTGATTTGGCTAACGCCGTATCAGGTACGCCTGTGCAATTTATGCGTAAGGGTTATTTTACGCTTGACAAGTATTCAATCCCTGACAAATTGATATTTAATCGTACAGTTACCTTAAAGGATGGCTGGGCAAAAAAAGGTAGTTAATACTTACGGTAGAGATTATATAATATGTCAAGATCGCATGGCGTTAATACAGGCGTTTGATCTGTTTGTACGAAATGCGACTTAAAGGCAATAATAGCGGCGTTCAGGTCGGTAGTATCATATCCTATAAGCTTGAGTGCCGTTGTACTGTCGAAATTTTCAGGCGCCGGAAACATTACGGTATCAGTCCAATAGCCAAAACCTTTTTGCGCTAATAGCTTCCAAGGGAAAAATACACCAGGATCTATTTTACGTTGAGGTGCAACATCCTGATGGCCTATAAAATTTGCTGTAGGTATATTATATGTTTTCTTTAATTGAGTAAGCAGTGCTAATAAACTGTTAATTTGTTTCGGGCTGAATGGCTCATGACCATTATTGTCCAGCTCAATTCCTATCGAGCAACTATTCATGTCAGTTATATTGCCCCATTTACCTACGCCTGCGTGCCAGGCCCTCATATAATCGTTAAGCATATGTACCACGTTGCCGTTTTTTCCTATTACATAATGCGCGCTAACCTGCGTTTTTACCAGTGTGAAGGTTTTAAGCGTTTGCGCGGTGGAATCCTGTGCGGTATAGTGTATAACCACGTAATTAGGTTTTCGGAGATTGAAATTTACGGTACCCACCCATTCAGCCGGAATTTGAGTGCCGTTACTATCTACTAATAAAGGTGGTGTTTCCTGTTGTATGGTTTGGGCATAAACCGCTACTTGTTTTTTATAGACCTTGTTGGTTAATGCATATGGTCCTTTCGGTGAACAGGATACAATAATAACAGAAAGCAGCAGGTAGTAAAGTAAATAATGTTTTCTCATTAACGCCAGTATATGTTGGCGAAAGTAAGCAAATAATGCACCAGCCTTTAATTATTTATTTTTATGCACGTAATCCTCTAATTCAATCTTATATTTTTCTTCGCCAAACAAATCTTGCAGATCCATATAAACTTTATAATTTACGGTATAAGCGTACGCAAACTTTGCAACGGTAAGTTTTGCATCATCGGTAGAGAATTGGTTAAGCAAAACAGTAAGTTGATTAACAGTAATACCATTATTTACTAGTCCGGATTTCAGCACTTCTATCTTTTCAGCATCATTGCGTTGTTTACGCATAACATTTAATATACTATCCCTTCTGGTATCAGGCATGGCCTTGGTGGGGTGTTTGAGCTTTTGAGTGAAAGGCGATAAAGGTTTTATAACCATAGTATCTGCAATGGCAATGCTCATTACACAAAAAAGGACTAATACTAACGCAATTATTTTTTTCATGGATTTTTTGATTTATCAATTAGTTTAAAAGAAATAAATAACTTGAATTTATTTTACTAAACGTTATTCTTCGTTACTATATCTTTAGCGTTCCTTGCAGCCTTTTTAGACCGCATCTTTAAATTCAGCATCTCAACTAATACGGAAAACGCCATTGCGAAATAGATATAACCTTTTGGAATGTGCTGCTCTAATGCCTCTGCTAAAAGGGAAACCCCAATAAGCAACAAAAAGGATAGCGCCAGCATTTTTACAGTAGGGTGTTTATTAACAAAGGAAGCAACTCCATTTGATGCCCAAATCATAATGCCTACCGCTATTATCACAGCTGCTATCATGATCTCTACATGACTGGCCATACCAACAGCGGTAATAACCGAATCAAGCGAGAATACGATGTCAAGCAGCATGATCTGGAATATGGTTCCCCAAAATGAATGCGGTTTTACATTGGCATCACCTTCTTCTTCTCCTTCAATTTTATGATGTATTTCAGATGTGCTTTTATATATTAAAAATAGTCCTCCGATTATTAAAATCAGATCACGGCCGGATATGGCAAGTTTTTCTACCCATTCCGGGTTGGTAATATCCATCATCCCTGCTATATTAAACAAAGGTGTGGTTAACGTCATTACCCAACTTATGGATAACAGCAATAATATCCGTGTAAGCATAGCCATCCCCAGGCCTACCTTTCGCCCTTTGTCTTGCTGATTGGCAGGTAATTTATCCGACAGGATAGATATAAATATAACGTTATCAATACCCAGTACTATTTCTAAAACAGTTAATGTAATCAAAGATATCCAGGCTTCCGGATCGGTAAATATTTCCATGTAACAAATTTATGCCTAAAATAATAAAACCCTTGCCGGTAACAACAAGAGTTTTATAAATAGGTTCGGGTTAATGTATTATTGAAAATTTACCTGGGTGAAATTTCCGCGAATAATTATTTTACCATTGGTATTAGCTTTGCCGATGTATCCCTTATATGTTTTGGTAGATGACCAGCCTTTTTGCTCATCCGTTGATTTGTACGTACATTTTACCTTATCATCATTAAAATCGAATCCCCCCATTTTTGTAGTAACATCAAAGTTAAAAGCCTCGGAATTTTTAAAATCAAAATCTATATTAGTAAATGCTGCATCAACATTTATATTGCTAACGGTTTTATCGATGGTGCCTATTCTGAAACCATCGCCATATTTTATATCTACATTGGCCGCGCCTTTTAGCCTGTCAATATCTATTGAGGAGAAACTTATATGTGCATCAATATTATTAACAGTGCCGGTTTTTAAACTTCCGTAGGAAACTCTTAATTTTCCGCTGTTAAAATCTGTAATATTGGCATCTCCATAACTTACTTTAACATCATTTTCGGTATTTGTAAGGCCTGCAGCAGTTAAACCACCATAACTAACCCTTAACAAGGTTTTACCCGAGAGCTCCGGAAGAGACACGGAACCAAAACGATTGGTAATATCTATACCATTAGACGCCGGCATATAAACCGTGTAGTTAATTTCTATATGTGTTCTGTTATTATTGCCGGAATTGCCATTAAATAAATTAGTTTTAAATGATACTACAGAGCCTGTTTTACTGCTACTAATACTTGACCCATCTGCCATATAATTCACAGTTGATTCATCCCTTGCTCCGAATTTCATTTGTACATCAACTTTAAATTCGTTCTTGTTCCAGGTATTAACCGTAATTTTGCCAAAAGTGTTATTTATTTGCAGTACATCATTTCCGTCAACACTATAACTCTTACTGTAATTTTTTATCTTTTCTACCAATTTACCATCAGCCAACTGCTGTTTATAATCATCTTCTGATAATCTGGCGGGGTTGTCGATATCAATAGATATATCGGGTATATTTACGTTGAAATTTTTATCGAAATTATCCCCAAAATCCTTAAATCCGGCTTCGAGGGATTTTCCAAGATCCTGCATAGCTAACTCTACTTGTTTGCCTTGTATTGTGCTCAGGTTTTTGATAGTAGTTTTAAGTTTTTCCAGATTAATATTTACATTGATATTAATATCATCGTTATCATTAATCGCATGATCTTGAGCTTTTGGCGTTACTGGCGGTGCTGCCGGTATTTGTTGTGAAAAGGCAGTAAGGCTAAAAACAGACATTAGCATTAAAGCAATAATACTTTCATTAAATACTTTTAATTTCATTTCTTTGATCCTTTTTACTTTGATTGAATTGTTCAATTACACTTAATTGTTGATTAAGCACCTCTGTTTGTATTTGCAAGTTCCGGATCATTGCACGTAAAATACGTTCCTGATTAGGACTGGTAGCCAAATCTTTAGTTAGCTTTTTGTAATTCTCCTGAATTTTAGCGATATCGTTATTAAACTCCTGATATAACTGAGGGTCGAACTTTGCTACTTGTTTTAATTCAATACGTTTAGTATTAATTGCAGATACGAGTTGAATTTGTTGTTTAGCATAAGTGGGATTTATATCAGCCAGTTTAATGTTTGTGTTTTCTGTTTTTTGACTTTGTATGTACACGCCGAAACCTACGCCCATAATTACTATTATTATGGCGGCAACCCTTAGTACAAAGCCAAGGGAGAACGTTCTTGCTCCCCGCTTTTTTGGCAGTTGGCTAGCCTCCCACATATCCAGCTCTTTTTCAATATTACCCCAAATATCATCGCTTGGCTGTAGGTCATCAAATTTCTCCCTGTTGTCGCTAATAAAATTTTCAAGCCGTTTGCTCATCTTGTAATTCCTTTCCTGATTAATATATCATTCAATTTCCGTTTAGCCCTCAAAAACTGGGTACGCGATGTGTTCTCTGATATTTCCAGCACTTGCCCTATCTCCTCATGGTCGTACCCCTCCAGTAGGTAAAGCGTCAGTACTATCCTATAACCATCAGGCAATTCATTAATTGCTCGCTTTATCTGTTGTACTTTATATTGGAGGTCACTGTCATCAATTATCTCTGTATCCGGTATGTTTTCTAATTGCCCTTCTTCTATTTCTACCAATTCAAGTTTGCGCTTTCGAAGCATGTTAATAGCACGATGTATTACAATTTGTTTAAGCCATAGTCCAAAAGTGGTTTCCTGTCTAAAATCTTTCATCCGTTTAAAGGCATCTGTAAAAGCTTCCTGTAATACATCTTCAGCTTCCGCAATATTACCCACTATCCTAAAGGCGACGTTAAGCATCGCTTTAGCATACAATCGGTATAATTCATAACAGGCCTTCTTACTACCCTGTTTACACTCAACTACAAGGCTATAGTGTTTATCAACGTATACGGCTTCCAAATTAATAATAGGTTTCAGATTAAATGACGCCGTGTAACCAACAACGTTGCATTGCAGTTAAAATAATTTTCGAGGAGAGGATATAATATATTTAGCTTATTGTGTGGCTAAAAATTTATCAATGGCACTTATAGCATTCGCATATCTTTCCGGACCGTTTCCGGATATCAATTCATAGCGGGCATTTAGCTCTCGGAGTTCTTTATACCAAACATCCATGAAGTGTTCGCGCATGTGCGGGAAATCACGTAAAGGGTCGTGTTCCCAAGGTAGGTCAATATTTAGCAGCAGGTAAAAGTCATAAGTGTGTTTAGGTAATTCATCAAGTACTTCCTGTGGTGCTTTCCCGAAAGTATATTCACTCCATATTTTTACCGTAATAAATGTGGTATCGCAAATTAAGATCTTATTGGCTTTAGGGAGTAGTTCATATTCAAGAGCCAGCTGACCATTAAACATATTGATCTCATCCTGCCATGTGGGGGTATCTGTTAAACCTTCGCAATATGCACGGGCAAACTCAGGCACCCAAACTGTACGGTAATGCTCCGCCAAATATGCAGACATGGTAGATTTGCCGGTAGACTCCGGTCCAACTATAGCTATTTTGAATATATCTGTTTTATTCATCAATCCTCGCGTCTGTAGCTTTAATTAACTGACTTTTGTAATCCTTCTTCCAGTCAATGTAGCCCATTAAGGCGATACCCACATATATGGCGTACATAACTGCTGTAAGGTGCAGATCTTTAAATATATAAACGCCAACGTAAATTACATCAACAAATATCCATATCAGCCAATTCTCTAAAACCTTCCGAGCCAGGAAAACCTGTGCAACCAGGCTACATGCTGTGCAAAAACTATCAATATAGGGATATGATGCGGGAGTGTATTTTAAAAGTGTGCCTAATATAAAGGTGAAAAAAGCTATAGCAATAACAGATACTAATACTTCCTTTTTAGTGATTATTGCAACCGGTGTTTTCTTTTCGTCTTTAGGTTTTTTGCTCCAGTAATACCAGCCATAAATATTGACTATGAAGAAATAAACCTGTAGGCCCATATCCGCATACAGATGTGCCTCAAAAAATATAAAGATATAAAGTGTAACGCTGATGATGGCAATGGGCCAGTTCCATATATTGTTAACCGCAGCCAGGTAAACACATAACAGTCCGGTTATAACACCACATAGCTCCAGCCAGGTTTGTTGTTGCCACCAATCTTGCAGCAAGTGTACAATTTGCATGGCGTAAATATAAGTAAGGTATTTAATTAAAAAGCCTCATCTGAATCAGAGGAGGCTTTAAATGCACTTATATTACCAGCTTACCATATTTTTACCCTTTTATCAGGGTCGATCCATAATTTATCTCCTTTTTTTACACCAAAAGCTTCGTAAAACTCAGGAACATCGGCAAATGGTCCGTTAACCCGTAAAAAGTCTGGTGAATGCTCGTTGGTAAGTATCTGACTTAATAACGACTCTTTTCGGGCTTGCCCCATCCAACCTAATGCATAACCTAAAAAGTAACGCTGAAGTGGAGTAAGCCCGTTTATTTTTTTGCCCTCTTTATATTGATCCGTCTTTTTAAAGGCATCAAGTCCAATTACAATTCCACCAAGGTCTGCAATATTTTCCCCTAACGTGGCTTTACCATTAACAGATTGACCATATACTTTATAATTATTGAACTGATCTACCAGTTTTTGCGCGCGCTTAGCGAAATTAACAGAGTCCTGTGGTAGCCACCATTCTTTAAGATTTCCCTTTGCATCAAACTGACGGCCCTCATCATCAAATCCATGGGTCATTTCGTGGCCTATTGTTGATGCCGCCGCATAGCCATAAACAACCGCGTCATCAACATTTTCATCTGCTGTGCCGGGCAGGGTAAGCATAGCAGCAGGTAAAACTATCTCATTGTTTGATGGATTATAATAGGCGTTATAGGTTTGTGGTGTCATTCCCCATTCCTCCCGGTCAACTGGTTTACCCAGTTTATCAGCATTACGCTGATGTAAAAAAGCATTTCCGTTCATTACATTTTGTGCGTAAGATGAACGGTCTATCTTAAGATCCGAGAAGTCTTTCCACTTATCCGGATAGCCAACTTTAGGGTAAACCTTAGCCAGTTTCTCGTATGCCTTTTGTTTAGTTTTCTTACTCATCCAATCCAGCTTTTCAATATGCTCTTTAAAGGTGGCGCGCATGGCCTCAACCAGGTCTACATAACGTTTTTTTGTTTTTTCTGGAAAGTATTCTTTCACAAATATTTGTCCCAATACTTCACCCATTAAACTATTCTCGGTATCCAGGACGCGTTTCCAACGCGGCAACTCTTCTTTACGACCTGATAATACAGTGCCGTAAAAACGGAAATTCTCATCAGCAAAAGACTTACTAAGGTATGGGCTGTAATCATTCACCAGATTTTTACGCAGATAGTTTTTCCAATCATCAATGCTATAGCTTTTTAGTGCTTTGTTCACTGCCCGATAATACTCCGGCTGCCCAACAATAACAGTGTCCACATTCTTATATCCCATGGTCTCAAATGTCGCTTTCCAGTCAATATCAGGTGCCAGTTTACTTAAACCAGCTACAGGCATTTTGTTATAATTATGATATGGATCGCGCAGATCGACCAATTTACGTGAGCTATCTGCCAAAAACTTTTCTAACTCATACGTCTTGTTTGTGGCGGCCGTTGCTGCATCAGGTGTTAACCCTATTAGTTTGTATAAAGCAGGCAAGTGTTTTTGTTGATAGTCTGTACGTATATCAACACTATGCTGATCGGTATTAAAATAATAATCTCTATTAGGTAATCCGATACCTGTTTGATACAACTGTAAGGCTATTTTATCACTGTTTTTGTCATCCTGCCCGGCATAAGCACCAATAGGAGTAGGTACACCTATGGTTGCCAGGTGTGCGAATTCATTTACCAGACTTTTTATATCGGTAATGTGATCAATTTTGGCGAGCTCGTCTTTTAATGGACTTAAACCTTGTTTTTCAATGGATACCGTATCCATGCCGGTATAATAAAAATCGCCGATTTTTTGAGTGTTGCTTCCCTTTTCAGCATTTGCCTTCATCGCATCCTCATTGATTTTTTTGAGTTTGCTGCGCAGATCTTCCTGTACAATGTTGCCTAAGCCCCAATAAGAGTAAGCATCTGGTATAGGGTTTTCCTTAATCCATTTACCATTGGCATATTTAAAAAAATCATCGCCTGGTTTTACGGTTGTGTCCATATGACCAATCACCTGGTCATTTTCCGCATAAATTTTAGTGCGGTCTTTATCTTTGCAGGCGGCAAGAAATAGTGCGCCGATTGAGCAAATAGCAATAGCGATAGTAGTTTTGTTTTTCATCTTTTTAATTTTTGTATATAAAAAAATACAAGTAGTGTATGTTATAGCAGAATGTGGTAATAGCGTACTTATCCGGCTTTAATAAATTTTATTAAATGTGAGGTTAAAGCGGCATTAAAGCAAAATAATCTTTAAAATATTACAAAGAAAAATTCAACTAATAACATTATTGACTCTGATGAATTTTAGCAATTGGATTGAGCGGTTTTAAATAAGCCATATTTGTAAATATTTAAATATCAGTTATTAATAAATATTTGGAGCTGAGAAATTACAACTGTTAGATTATACCGAATAATTTAGCAGGCAATATTTTTCCGGAAATGTGACCGTAATTCTTAGTATGCTAAATTATCTGGCTTCACTTTTGTAAAACAATTATGACTCTGCATTTAACTGTGAAAAAAATAAAATACATCTACCTATAAAAAATTTTGTTTTGAATTCTCAGGCGCCCAAGTTGAGATGGAATTGTTCTTTATTTTGGGTTTAATCAATAGTTTAAATTAATTAGGGGAAAAGGGAGCTTCAAAAGGCTCTCTTTTTTTATGTACGATATTTTGCTATGCATGCATAATATTCATACCTTTAAATTTTCCAAACACTATGCAATTCAATTTAACTGAAGAACAAATTATGATTCGCCAGGCGGCGAGGGATTTTGCGCAAACCGAATTAAAACCGGGTGTAATTGAGCGCGATGAACATCAGAAATTTCCGGCTGAACAGGTAAAGATGCTTGGCGAGCTTGGTTTTTTGGGTATGATGGTGTCTCCTGAATATGGTGGTAGCGGCATGGATGCCATATCATACGTATTGGTAATGGAGGAGTTATCCAAAGTAGATGCTTCTGCGTCAGTAGTGGTATCTGTTAATAACTCGTTAGTTTGTTACGGGCTGGAAAAATATGGAACCGAAGAACAAAAGCAAAAATACTTAGTGCCGCTTGCCAGGGGCGAAAAAATAGGTGCCTTTTGCCTTTCGGAACCTGAGGCAGGTTCTGATGCTACTTCGCAGCGTACTACAGCAATTGATATGGGCGACCATTATTTATTGAACGGAACTAAAAACTGGATCACCAATGGCAATTCAGCTTCTACCTATATAGTAATGGCGCAAACCGATGCGTCAAAAAAGCACCATGGGATTAATGCTTTAATTGTTGAGCGGGGAATGGAAGGATTTGAAGTGGGTGCTAAGGAGAATAAGCTCGGCATTCGTGGATCAGATACGCATTCTTTAATGTTTACTGATGTTAAGGTACCAAAAGAAAATCGCATAGGCGAAGATGGTTTTGGTTTTAAATTTGCCATGAGCATTTTGGAAGGCGGCCGTATAGGTATTGCATCGCAGGCATTAGGTATTGCGGCCGGCGCTTATGAACTATCAGTACAATATGCTAAAGAAAGAAAAGCATTTGGTAAAACCTTGGCCGATTTGCAGGCCATACAATTTAAGCTGGCCGATATGGCTACGGAAATTGAAGCTGCAAGATTACTGTGCTATAGAGCTGCATGGTTAAAGGATAATGGTCTGCCATATGCTCAGGCAGCATCAATGGCCAAACTTTTCGCATCGGAAACGGCTATGAAAACAACTGTTGAAGCAGTACAGATACATGGAGGCTATGGCTTTGTAAAAGAATATCACGTAGAGCGTTTAATGCGTGATGCCAAAATTACCCAGATATACGAGGGGACATCTGAAATTCAAAGAATTGTCATATCGCGCGAAGTGTTAAAATAGTTAAATCTGTTTCGTTATTTTTGATAGTATACAGAAGAGGTAGACTATTTATTGATGATCAAAAAAGTAATATTAAACTGCATACTATTTACAGTAATTGCATGTGCTGGTTTTGCACAGGTCAAATTAAGTGATGGTACATGGCGCGGAGCATTAATTACTAAAACAGGAAATGAGATCCCGTTTAATTTTGAAGTGACGCATACCAATGGCAAAGCTGTAATTGCTATTATAAACAATACCGAACGTTTTAAAGTAAACGATATAACTATCCGGCAGGATTCTGTTTTTATAAAGATGCCTTTGTTCGATTCGGAGTTTCGGTTAAAATTAGCCGATAATACGTTAACCGGGCAATGGATAAAGCATTTAGGTGAAAGCGATGTCCCCATGGATTTTACCGCAACAGCTAATACCCCCTGGCGTTTTTTAGCATCTCCTGAACCCCCTGCTCAAAATTTATCCGGCAGATGGTCTGCTATATTTGGCGATGGTGATTCCCGGGATACTACTGTTGGCGAGTTTACACAAACGGGCAATAAAATAGCCGGAACATTTTTAACTACAACCGGTGATTACCGTTTTTTAGAAGGCACAGTTTCGGATAATAAATTACAGCTTTCGTGCTTTGACGGAGGCCATGCTTTTTTGTTTACGGCTGATATAAAGAACGATAAAACATTAACAAACGGAAAGTTTTTTTCAGGCTCAACGGGAACTGATGTATGGGAAGCTTTGCGAAACGAGAATGCAAAACTACCGGATGCTTATTCATTAACAGCATTAAAACCCGGCTACAAAACACTGGCTTTTAGTTTTAAAGATTTGAATGGTAAAGCGGTCTCGCTAACAGACCAACGATTCAAAAATAAGGTGGTTATTGTGCAAATTTTAGGATCGTGGTGCCCAAACTGTATGGATGAAACAGCGTACCTTGCGGGTTACTATAAAAAATATCATCCTAAAGGTGTGGAAATAGTTGGGCTGGCTTATGAACGTACTACAGATTTTGATCGCTCTAAAAGGGTGCTTACCCAAATTAAAAAGCGCTTTAATATTGCTTACCCCCTACTAATTACCGGCTATACCAATAACAAAACAGAGGCTGCCAAAAGTTTACCCATGCTTACTAAAGTAGTAAGTTTTCCATCCACCATTATTATTGATAAGAGCGGTAATGTGCGTAAAATACATACCGGCTTTAGCGGACCCGGTACAGGCGAACATTATACCGAATTTATCAATGAGTTTGAAAAATTGACGGACGATCTGCTGGCTGAAAAGTAGTTTTTTAATTAAGGATTCAGGAACAAACTTTCGTTTATCATAGGGATGATGCCTTTTTCTAATGCGGTATCAAACAATAGCTTTATAGCTTTTTTACCATCTGTTCCTAAATTAACCGAAAACTTGTTTACATATAGTTCAATGTGTTTGTACATTACCTCTTCACTCATTTCCTGCGCATGTGAGCGTATATATTCCAAACCTGATTTTGGATGGGCAAAGGCAAATTCTACAGAGCGTTGTAACACCCTGTTTATTTTATGCTGAACATCAGCAGGCAGATTACGGTTAGCAACTATTCCGCCTAATGGAATGGCGCAGCCTGTCCTTTTTTCCCAGTAATCGCCCAGGTCAATTATTTTTTGCAGGCCCTTGTCCTGATAGGTAAAACGATTCTCGTGAATAATAAGACCGATATCTATCCTATCTTGTAAAACAGCATTCTCTATATCCGAAAAAACAAGCTCCTGTTTATTAACGGCCTCCGGAAAAGCCAGGCTTAATAAAAAATTTGCTGTTGTATATTTACCGGGTATTCCAATTTTGAGCGTTGAATTCCCTAATTTTAAGCGTTCATGGAGTTCTGCAGCATTCCCCTTGCAGATCAACAAAGGCCCCACTCCGAAACCCAGCGCACTGCCTGCATCCAGTAAAATGTATTTATCGGTAGCATAGGCAAAAGCGTGGTAACTTAATTTGGTAATATCCAGTTCACCACGAAATGCTTTTTGATTGAGTGTTTCCACATCCTCATAAAAAACATCGAAATCAAGTCCTTCGGTGTCTATCTTATGGTGAATAAGCGCGTCAAAAATAAAAGTATCGTTGGGGCACGGCGAAAAGCCAATAGTAAGTTTCATGAATTTAATTTTACCGGGGTTAAAGATTAAAAGCCGATTATATAGCCTGTCAAACTTCTAACCTGTGTAATAGTTGCAGCGCAAATGTATTAAGATTTTTAACGGCCAGGCCTATCTGCCAGGTATCCCGGTTACGTTTCTCCACGTAATTTGACACTGCCCTGATCTGTATACAAGGTAATTTTGCTTGGTGGCATGCATAAAAAAATGCCGCGCCTTCCATACTTTCCATATTTGGATTTAAACGCTCTATTATCTTTTTAATAGATAATTCGTTGCCATGAACAGTATTCACAGTAATGGCGGTAGCTTTTCTTAGCTCTATACCGTCAACTATATCTGCCAGCTTTTTACTTGCTTTAAAAACGCTTTCGCCAAATCCCAGTTCATTTATCGTTAAGAAAGAGCTATCATCTTGTGCGCCTAGTTCAGCTAATGTATCAGAGGTTATTTCTACAACTTCGCCTAAAGCAATGTTGCGGTCAAAACTACCTGCAATACCCAAATTAATGGCCAAATCATAGTGATTTTTTGCATGTTCGTGTCCTATTGCAAACGCCGCAGCTACCATACCCACCCCGGTGATAATTAAGGTATGTTGTAAATCTGCTGAAATATAACGGCCGCCAGTTGGCGTTGCTTTTTTAAATTTTGACACTAAACCATCAACCTCCGGCACTGTAGCTGCTACAAATAAAATACGCATACTGGCTTTTTTTGACTGCTAAGATAAAACAACTCACCTGTTTTTGTTTTGTATATTTGCACCATTAATTGTTATGATGATACATATTACGCGCAAAGAGCATTTTAATGCAGCACACCGGATGTACCGGGAAGAGTGGAGCGCAGAGAAAAATAACGAAGTGTTTGGCAAATGTGCCAACCCAAACTGGCATGGCCACAATTACAATTTGTTTGTAACGGTAAAAGGCGAGGTAACGCATGCAACCGGGTATCTTATTGATCTTAAAGAGTTAAAAGATATCATTAACGAATATATAATTGAAAAGCTTGACCATAAGAACCTTAATCTGGATGTAGATTTTATGGCGGGAAAAATGGCATCAACGGAATTGCTTTGTATTGAGATTTTCAATCAGCTAAAAGCTCCTATCGAGGCTTATCCCGGTGTTTATTTGCATTCAGTTAAGCTTTACGAAACCGAAAATAACTCTGCTGAATACTTTGGTGGATAAAATTTAATAATGAAGAACGAAGACGAAATTCCTGATCGTGATGAGGGGATTAACGGATATCAAAAGATCGACCGTTATAACCCGGAACTGATCAGCAACTTATCCGCGCATTACCATGATGTGCTGAAGCAAATCGGCGAAAATCCTGAGCGGGAAGGACTTTTAAAAACACCTGAACGTATTGCTAAGGCAATGCTTTACCTTACCCATGGGTATGAACTTGATGCTAAAGAGATACTGAACTCCGCTATGTTTAAAGAGGAGTATAGCCAAATGGTTATTGTAAAAGACATTGAGGTTTATTCCATGTGCGAGCATCATATGTTGCCTTTTTTTGGGAAGGCCCATATTGCCTACATACCAAACGGATATGTGGTTGGCCTTAGTAAGA
Organism: Mucilaginibacter segetis; assembly: GCF_016522075.1. Taxonomy (GTDB): domain Bacteria; phylum Bacteroidota; class Bacteroidia; order Sphingobacteriales; family Sphingobacteriaceae; genus Mucilaginibacter; species Mucilaginibacter segetis. The sequence continues at coordinate 750,289 of NZ_JAEHFW010000002.1, forward strand.
TACCTCGTATAGTTGATGTGTTTGCCCGTCGACTGCAGGTTCAGGAACGTCTGACTAACGAGATTCGTGATTGTATACAGGAGACATTACAACCAATAGGTGTTGGTGTGGTAATTGAATGCCGCCATTTGTGCATGAGTATGCGCGGCGTGCAAAAACAAAACTCCGTTACTACAACGTCGGCCTTTACGGGCGAGTTTTTGAAAGAGAAAACACGTACAGAGTTTTTAAATCTAATATCATCCAGGCTAAGTTAAACCTTTGTCTGAATTTTTATATAAAATATAGCGACATCCGTTTGCTATAAATAAGTAACCTTAAAAATCAATATAAATGAAAGCATATGTATTTCCCGGGCAGGGAGCACAGTTTCCGGGAATGGGTAAAGACCTTTACGAACAATCTGAACAGGCCCGTGAATTATTTGAACAGGCTAATGAAATTTTAGGTTTCCGGATAACTGATATCATGTTTGATGGTACAGAGGAAGATCTGAAACAAACCAATGTAACACAACCGGCTATTTTTATTCACTCGGTAATTGTAGCTAAAGTTTTGGCTGACGATTTTCAGCCAGATATGGTTGCGGGGCATTCTTTGGGAGAATTCTCGGCGTTGGTGGCAACCGGTGCGATTTCATTTGAAGATGGGTTACGCCTGGTATCCGCGCGTGCTAATGCCATGCAAAAGGCCTGCGAAATTCAACCGTCAGCTATGGCAGCTATATTAGGACTGGATGATTTTACAGTAGAAGATATTTGCCAGCAAATAAGTGACATTGTAGTACCCGCAAATTATAATTGCCCCGGACAGTTAGTGATCTCAGGCACTATTGCCGGGGTAGATCTGGCTTGCGAAAAAATGACTGCTGCAGGTGCCAAAAGAGCGTTGAAACTTAACGTTGGGGGGGCTTTTCATTCACCGCTGATGGAAGCAGCCCGGGTGGAGTTAGAGACCGCAATTCTAAACACTTCTTTTAACAAACCGGTATGCCCTGTTTACCAAAATATTGATGCCAAACCATATACTGAGGTGGAAAAAATAAAGCATAACCTGATAGCCCAGCTAACAGGCCCGGTAAGGTGGACGCAAACCATTGAACATATGATTGATGATGGAGCTACTTTGTTTACCGAAGTTGGCCCCGGAAAAGTGTTGCAGGGATTGGTTAAAAAGATAAATAAAACAGCAACAACAGCAGCAGCGATAATATTTTAAACAATTACGTAGTTAAATGCTTTGGTAGATATAATTTACTTTTAAAAAATCAGTTTGACCACCGCAGGGAAAATTCGTGGATTACTGGCACTTCTATTCGTCAGTTTATTAATTACAGCAATAGTTGTTGAGAGAACCTACACACCTGCTAACAATTTGGCTCAATCGGCAGGATTATTAGAAAATAATCTGCATAAAAGTGAAGGTTATATTTATGATGTAATAAACAATAAAGCATCATTTAACGAAATTAAAAAACTCGACTCTAATAATGCCACGGCACTTAATTACATTGATGATTTTACTATAAAAAAAAGAATATGGATTGTTACTTATAAAAACAAACATGTTAATTTTTGGAGCGGCATCAAGTTTATTCCAGGTAATCCCGATAAAATAAAAGAAGGCTGTTCGTTTTTAAGTTTATCAAATGCTTATTATGAAGTAATAAAAAAAAGCGAGGGAGATTTTATTGCTATATTCTTTATACCTGTAAAAAACCATTTCGCTTTTCAGAATAAATATCTTCAAAATATTTTTACGCCAGAGTTAAGCCCTAACAATAATATTGAAATAGCCGATTTTACTGATAAAAATATTTACAGTATACACGATTTGAATGGCACTTATCTTTTTTCAGTTAAACTGATTAAAGACAGAGTAAACGTTCGGTTTTTTTATTTCGAGCTAACTGTTTGGTTGCTGGCAATATTATCATTATGCATACTTGTACATGTTATAATAACTTATTTAGCCAATAAGGGGCTGGTATACTTGGCTTTATTAACACTTGCAGTGTTTATAGTGGCATTCAGATACATTAATTTACATTACGACTGGCCGAATTTCACTCAACCTTTAAAACTTTTTAATCCCATTTTTTATGCCTCAAGCGCTGTATATCCTTCTCTTGGGGATTTCTGTTTAAACATATTATCAATTTGCTGGTTTGTTTCCTTTCTTTATACACAGCGTAATAAATTTATTAAAGCAACTCCGGGGAAAGTTGTCGGTTGGTTAATCTTTTTTGCTTGTTTAATTGGACTGTTTGTAGTTTCAACCAGCCTGCTTAACGTCTTTTATGGCTTGGTAGTTAATTCAAAGATCAGTTTTGATGTAAACAATATTCTTAACCTTACAGGCTTTAGTATGCTTGGGGTATTAATGCTCTGTTTTAGCTTTCTTATTTTTTTATTATTTAATGAAGTTGCTTTAACTATATGCTTTAAACTCCGGATACCGGCAATTACTCAATTAGCAATATTTACAGTTGTAGTTTTAGTAGTTACAGGTATTGTGGCCTACTATCAGGAGTTTACTATTTTTTACGTGCTTTGGGGGATATTGGTAATTATAAGAGGATGCGCGTATTTGTATTATGATAGAAAATATACAGCATTCTCATTTATAAGCATTGTATTACTGTGTGCGCTTATAACTTCCGTAAAATTGCACTATTTTCAGTCAGTACGAGAACGCGAAACACGTAAAGTGCTTATTCAAAGGTTGGAGATACCTGATGATGTTACTGCCGATGTTTTATTTAAAAGCATCGAAAAGAAAATAATCACCGATCCAAATATTTCGCAGTATTATAATAGTACTGATCGGGCGGCTGATTACTTAAAAATCAGGTTACAAAAGCTATATTTCGACCGTTACCTCTCTAAATACAATTTTCAGGTACATGCTTTTGACGAGTTTAACAATCCCATATCCGGCGATAAAAATTATTCGCTGGATGTATTTAAGGATATGGTACTCTATAGCTCAATTAAGGTTTCCAATTACTTTTATCGTGAAAATGAATCGTTTGGATTTCAAAGTTACTTTGCCATATTGCCGGTAATTGATAACCAAAAAAAGCTGGGCACTATAGTCATAGAGCTTAAATCTAAGCCGTTATTGTATACTGATACTTTTCCTGAGTTACTTATTGATGAAGATATAAAGCGCGAGGATGCCTTTAAAGATTACTCATATGCATTTTATACCGACGATAAGCTGGTTGGTCAAAGTGGTTCTTATGTTTACAAAATTATTAATAATGACTTTAGAGGGAAATTAAAAAAGTATGTTTTTACACGCACAAATGATGTTGTTAATTCCGGGCCGTTTCAAAGCTTTACAACTTATAGCCATTTATTATATAAGCCAAGTGAAAGGAATTTAATAGTTGTAACTAAGGAAAAAAACATTGTTTTAGATTATTTAACATCTCTTACCTTCTTTTTTGTGGTTTTGCTGGCATTTAGTGCGCTGGTGATTCTTATCAGATTGTTATGGATAAAGGTTAAGATATTTAATTTTAATAATAACCGTATCAACTGGAACTTTAAAATAGGATTTGATAAAATTCTGTATAAAACCCGTATCCAGTTTTCTATGATATTTGCGGTAGTTATAACTTTAATATTAGTTGGATTTATAACATTTATTTCCATAAGCACGCAATATCAGCAGCAACAGGATAATATTATCAGGTCAAAAATAATGCAGATTTCCGCAAAATTAGAAAATGGCCCAATAGATAATTACGTACAACACATTACCGAAGAAAGCCGGGTTGATTTTGACAAAATGGCCGATACGTATTCCGCCGATCTTACATTGTTTGATCTTCAAGGCATTCCGCTGATAACAACCCAGCCAAAAATTTACGAATATGGTTTGTTGGCAAGGCGTATGAATGCAAGAGCATATATTGCTTTAAATGATAAACAACAATCCGAATTTGTAAACGACGAACGTATTGGTGGTTTGAGTTATAAAGCTGCATATGCACCGTTGCGCAACTTAAAACATGAAACCATCGCCTACTTGCAATTACCTTATTTTGCTAACGCTGCAGATTATACAGAGCGTGTAGGGTCGTTGCTAAACATCATGATAAATGTATATGCGCTGGTTTTTATAGCCATAGGTTTATTTGCAGTGATAATTGCCAGGCAAATAACTGCGCCGTTAAATTTTATCCAGTATAATTTAAGCAAAACCATGTATGGCAAAAAGAATGAGCCTATAAAGTGGGAACGCGACGATGAAATTGGAGCACTGGTAAAAGAGTATAATAATATGATCGCAGCTCTTGAGAACAGCGCAAATAAATTAGCACAGTCTGAACGGGAAACGGCCTGGCGTGAGATGGCAAAGCAGGTAGCTCATGAAATTAAAAACCCTTTAACACCACTTAAGCTTGGACTGCAATTACTTGATAAATCATGGAAAGATAAAGATCCTAAATTTGATCAGAAATTCGAACGTTTTAGTAAATCTTTTGTAGAACAGATAGAGAGTCTTGCCTCTATAGCTTCTGAATTTTCGGCCTTTGCTAAAATGCCGGATACCCGGATAGAGAAAATTAACATATTTGAGATGCTTGGGCAGGCGGTAACTATTTTTAAGCACATGGATAATGTGAAGATCGCACTTAAAATGCCCGAAACGCCTTTTTATATTAGTGCAGACCGCGACCAGCTTTTAAGGTGCTTTAATAATTTATTAAAAAATGCTATTGAAGCTACCCCTCAGGAAAAACAATGTATTATTGAGATCAACTTTTTAGTTACCAGTAAAAACGTATTAGTAACTATAAAAGATAATGGTAATGGCATACCCGAAGGTACACGCGAAAAAATATTTGAACCTAACTTTACCACCAAAAGCTCCGGAACGGGTTTAGGGCTCGCGTTTGTCAAAAACTCTATTGAGAATGCCAATGGTAAAATATGGTTTGAGACCAGTACAGGAGTGGGCACAACATTCTATTTAAACTTTCCCGTCGCTGATGAAAATGCTTAGGCTATTATTTCAAGCGTATTGATGTTTTACCCATAGTGTATCCATCAGCATATAGTAAAATAGTGTATAACCCTTTCTGAAAAGGTGCCGGATTCACCCAATCTATAGTGTACATGCTTCCGTCGTCTCTAAAATCAATAGCGGTCTTATATGTCGATTGCAGGTCCTGGCCATCAGCCATAAAAATTCCACTATCATTTGGAATGATCAGATTACCGGTAGGATCTATTACCCTTACATAAATATCGTGCAATCCTTTTTCAGCAACGGAATTGCCGGCGATAGTAAAATTTATCTTTATCTTTTCAGTGGGATTTGCTCTACTTACTTCAACTTCTTTGCCGCTGTTTTTTATTTTATAAGCCACTACATTGGCAGTTCCAATCTTTAAGGCTGACGCTACTTTAACCTTATTATCCAATTCCTGGTTTTGCTGTTCAAGTGTACTGGCCTTTTCACTAACAGTAGCTAAGTTACTTTTTAAAGTATCACGTTCAGTAGAAAGACTTGCATTTTGCTTTTTAAGCTCTTCAATATCAGCAGTGTATTTGGTTACAAAATAACGCAGTTGCTTAATATCTTCCTGTGCCTTGGTAAGCTCTGCAAAGGTGAGCTTACCTTTAGCAAGTTCGCTTCTTAAAGCTTTTATTTTGGTTTTCAGCGAATCGTTTTGAGCTTGCATCTCAGCAGTCATTTTTTCGCGACCTGCGTTAACCTGTTCTATTTGCGCTTCCAGGCTGTCGAGTTCTGTTTGCAATCTGGTTTTTTCATCATTTTGATATACGATCTTTTCGTCTGATTTATTCTTTTGGGTATACAGATACACATCAGTACCCAAAAGGGCAATTACTACAGCAATAAGGAAGTAAATTACGTTTGAATTCTTTTTCGAGGATTGTTCCGTTGGGTTTTCCATAGTAATTAATATTAAACGCTTAAATATAGTTTAAACACGTTATTAAGCTAATATTTTAAATATATGTCTTATTGATCCCTTAATAAATATACGTAAAAAAATTATGGTAAAAACCGGTTTTATATTACAATATATCGCGGCAGGGGCTAAAAATAAGTACAATATGATTAAAACACAAAACGCCTGCAATTATTATGCTAATAATAAATTTGCTAAACAAGGAGTTTATATCTTTGCACCTTTAATTAAAAAAACCCGTTTAATGCAATTATATAAATACTATTCTATTCTTATATTTTGTTTGTTCGTATTTTCTGAAATAAATGCCCAGCCTTTAACTTCTGATGAAACTGTTAAAATTGAGCCTAAACGTGAGTTCAGAGGTGTTTGGATAGCTACGGTGGTAAATCTGGATTGGCCATCAGAAGCAGGTGAGCCTGTTTATAAGCAAAAAAAAGAATTGATAGATCAACTTAACTCCCATCAGCAAACTGGTATAAATGCCGTTATGCTACAAGTTAGGCCCGCTGCTGATGCTTTTTATGCCAAAAGCCGCGAACCCTGGTCAAAATATTTAACAGGAAAGCAAGGTCAGGCACCATCACCTGCCTATGATCCGCTGGAATTTGCCGTGGAGGAAGCTCATAAACGTGGTATGGAGCTCCATGCCTGGTTTAATCCTTACCGTGCTACGTTTGATAATAAGTTCTCCACTCTTAGCGCCGATCACATCACCCGCACAAAACCTGAATGGTTTTTTACTTACGGTGGTATAAAATTATTTAACCCCGGTTTGCCCGAGGTGCGTGAATATATTGTACAGGTAATTTTAGATGTTGTTAAAAATTATGATGTAGATGGTATTCACATGGATGACTATTTTTATCCATACCAGATTAGAGGGCAAAGCATTGATGATGCCGACGCATATGCAAAATATGGCGGCGATTATGATGATATTCGAGATTGGCGCAGGCATAATGTTGACCTGTTGATACATATGCTGGCTGATAGTATACATGCGTATAAACCCCGTATGAAATTTGGGGTGAGCCCTTTCGGCATTTGGGCAAATAAAAGTCAAAACCCGGAAGGGTCTGAAACCCGTGGAGGATCCTCCTATTACGAAAACTATGCAGATACCCGTAAATGGATAAAAGAGGGTTGGGTAGATTATATAAGTCCGCAAATTTATTGGCAAATAGGCTACCGTTTGGCCGCCTTTGAAAAATTGCTTGACTGGTGGAGCAACAATACCTACAATAGGCATTTATACATAGGGCAGGCAGCATACAGATACTATGAATCGCGAAGCCCGGCATTTAAAAACCCGTCGGAGATACCTGATCAAATAAGATTGATACGCGAAAACCCACGAGTTCAGGGTAGTATATTTTTCAGATCGCAAACATTGGTTAATAATGCTAATCATTTAGCCGATTCCCTTAAAACTGACTTTTACAGATATCCGGCACTCCCGCCACAAATGCTTTGGCTCGACTCTGTTCCTCCAATGCCTCCTATCAACTTTAATGCAAAAATTCAGGGAAAAGGCGTGTTGTTAAACTGGCAGGCACCCGTAATGGCTGCTGATAGTGAAACAGCCTACGGATATGTAATTTATCGTTTTGAAGTGCATGATGAATTTAATCTTGCCGACCCCAAAAATATATTGCATATACAATATGATAATGGCACCATATACCACGATACCAATGTTAGGCCCGGCAAAACATATTTTTATGTAATTACGGCTATTGACAGGTTAAAGAATGAGAGTGACCGATCAGCAACGCTTACAGTAACCATTCCTAAATCTTAGCAGCATCAGGCATAAAACCTGATGCAACAAGCTGCCGGAGATAGAGGTTTATTTCCATATCGCCCATGCCGTAAATTTTTTCTGTTTTCAAAAATGCATGGTAAATTTCGTTGTTTGTATGTGCGCCGTTAATATAAATGTCAAGTAACGTTTGCTGGATATAATTCAGTCCCTTCTCGTTAATCTGCAAACGCTTTAAATGGGCTGCCATGGCGGCCTTCAATAGGTGCATGTTTCCCCAAAAGGTAGTTTGAAGCAGCCATTTTTCTAATAGAATAGCATCACCACTAATATAAATACCCCAGGCTTCGGTAGCCAAAGTAAAATCGAATTCACCTAACTGTACCCTAATATTATCAAACAAATATTCCTGCTGTTCGCCATTTAATTCTCCTAAACCACGAAAATCTTCAACTCCCGGAAATTCATTGGGGCATATTAGGTAAACCCCAGGTGCCGATAAATTAGTTTGCTGACTGATGAGCATCATTGCCCCCAATAAGTTCACTTGACAATTCAGGTCATACTCGAACCATAAATTTATCTCCTGAAAGGGCTCATGCAGCTTTTCTAACTGCACTATCATATTGTTATGGTAATTCTGCGGCGTTTCTTTAAAAAAAGAACATATCCATTCTGATCGTTGCTGCCAAAAGTCTGCTGATGCTACGTTTTTTAATAGCGGACCTTCAGATAATATTTCCCGCCATACCAGCACATCGCCTTCAAGCCTGGTTTCTCTAAAGCCGTTGAGAGTGGCATCGCCATTAAGAATATGCAGAATATTACTCATTTAATAATGCTTTTAAACTTTCTAAAGTATCGGCTTCTTCTTTTGGTTTATCATGCCGCCAGCGTAATATACGCGGAAATCGTAAAGCTATCCCTGATTTATGGCGTGTTGAGCGGTTAATCCCTTCAAATCCTATTTCAAATACCAATTCGGGTTTAACGGTACGTACCGGGCCAAATTTTTCTAAGGTGTTACGTTTTACAAAATAGTCCACCTTGTTTATTTCCTGGTCGGTAAGGCCTGAATAAGCTTTGGCAAAAGGGACTAATTTATCACCGTCCCAAACGGCAAAGGTATAATCAGTATAAAGATCAGCACGACGTCCGTGCCCTTTTTGCGCATATATCATTACAGCATCTACTGATAGTGGATCTATTTTCCATTTCCACCAATCGCCGCGCCGGCGGCCCACCTGATAGGTAGCGTTTTTACGTTTCAGCATGATGCCCTCGGCCATCATTTCACGCGATTTTTCTCTTATTTTTTCCAAGTCTGCCCAGTTATCAAAATTGATAAGGGCTGATATGCGAAATACCTCGGGATAAGGTGTTTGGTCTTGGAGGTTTTCCAGGATAATGCGCCTTTCCGATTGTGTTTTTTCTCGGATGTCCTCACCTTCGTATTCCAAACAATCATAAGCGATCACCGCAACCGGGCTTTCAGTCAATATTTTTTTACTGAGATTTTTACGTCCGATACGTGTTTGCAATACATTGAAGGGCATTGGCGAACCATCTGTAAAGCTTAATAACTCCCCATCTAATACCGTTCCATCAGGCAGTGCATTTAAAAAAGGATGTAGTTCAGGAAATTTTTCGGTAGCCAGATCCTCACCGCGACTCCAGATAAAAATCTTGCCACCACGTTTTATCATTTGGGCGCGTATGCCATCCCATTTCCATTCCGCCTGCCATTCTTCGGCATTACCTAATGCTGTTTCTATTTCCACTGCCGTTTTTTGTTTGTTCGAAGTTCCCTGTATAGGGTAAGCTAAAAAGAAGGGATAAGGACGTGATATGTCATCTGCAGTAGTTTGCTCTTGCACAAGCTCATTGTAAGTATAATCTTCCGGCATCCAGCTACCCATTATACGATGTGTTAGTGTAGCTGCAGTGATTCCCGTAATTTCCGACAACGCTTTTATTACCAGGTTTTGTGATACGCCGACTCTAAAACTACCTGTAAGCAGTTTGTTGAAAACAAAGCGCTCCTGACGGTCTAACATAGCCCATGATGCCGTTAGCCATGATTTTTTTTCTTCCTCGTTTTTATCCGCAAGATCGTTTATTTCTGCTATCCATTCAGTAAGCGTTTTACTACTTGTTGTAGTTGTTTCCGGCATTAATAACGACATTGTTTCAGCAAGGTCACCTACTACATGATAGCTTTCTTCAAACAACCAAACCGGTATGTTCGATGCTTCTATAGCCCATGTGCGTATAAGGGTAGAGTTGATCTGCCTTTTGGGACGCCTGCCGGTAAACAAAGCCAGCATATGCATTTTATCGGTATCGGGTACATTTGTAAAGTAGCTTTTAAGCACCTTAACCTTTTCGTTGGTTTTGTTAGTTTCATCAAGGGAAAGAAATAGTTGTGCAAAAGCCCTCATAATTCGCCCCCCTCTAAATCTTTTGCGGTTTTTTTGATGTCTCGCTTCTCTGATGATTCTTGTTTGCGGGAAACGGCCACTTTTAGTAATTGTTTATCGGCAGTTTTTTCGGCGCTAACCTCGGTAAATGTTTCCGGTTGCAGTGTGTCTTCTTCTTCATTGCCATATAGGGTGTGCACTTCGTGCGCATCAAACCCTATTTCATTTAAATACCTGCTAAACGTGGCAGTATAGCCATGTGTTAAATAGACCTTTTCGCACCCGGTAGCATCAATTGCGCTAATTAATCCATCCCAATCGGCATGGTCCGACAATACGAAGCCCCTGTCGGCAGCTCTCCGGCGTTTAGCTCCTCGCAAAGCCATCCAACCGGAGCAATAGCCAAAGCTGTAAGGTTGAAATTTACGCATCCAAGGTGTACCAACAGATGAGGGTGGAGCTAATATTATACCATTACGAACGTCATCTTTGGAACTATCAGCTGTTATCCGCGTAGTTGGATGTAATTCTACGCCGTTTCGACGCAGGGCTTCGTTGGTGTTTTCTATAACTCCATGAGTAAAAACTTTGCCGTTTCCGAGATCAAGGTTTTGCAAAATACGTTGTGATTTGCCCAATGAATAACCCACCAATACGGTTGCAATGCCATTTTGTAAATTGCTGCGCCACCAATTATTTACTTCATCAAAGATCAGCTGCTGTGGTTTCCATTGGTAAACGGGCATACCAAATGTACATTCAGATATAAAATGGTGACATTTAACCGGTTCAAACGGAGTGGAAATGCCATCATCTTCGACTTTGTAATCTCCGGATACCACCCACACTTCGCCTTTGTAACTAACGCGCACTTGGGCGGATCCTATAACATGCCCGGCGGGAAAAAGAGAGATCTCCACCCCGTTTTTTATGATTTTTTCACCATAAGCAACTGTTTGCAGGTTAATATCACCCAATCGGTAAATAAGTACCTGTTTTGATAAATGATGCGCCAAATAATGCTTATGCCCCCAATAAGCGTGGTCGGCATGTGCATGGGTAATTACGGCATCATCCACTGGTTTCCACGGATCGATATAAAATTTACCTTGTTTACAGTAAATCCCTTTATCCGTAAACTCGAGCAGCGATATTTTTGGCATCTATAAATAACCTTATTGCAGCAGATTGGTTTTAAACAAAAAAAGACCGGTAGTCTTAGTTACCGGTCTTTCCATTTATCAGCATTATAATACTAACGCAAAGTTATTTTATTATCCAGTGTTATATAATCCGTGAGTATCTGTCCGGCTTCACGTTTTAAAAAGTCTAAATCTTCTCCTTTAGGAGGTTGTTCACCTTTCTTTAAAGCCGGCAAACCCAATGCTACTCTGCGTTCGTTTGTGCGCTCGAATAGTTTTTGCTCATCTTCATCGCGCTGTTTTTTTAATTGAGCTTCATTTAAGGTAATGCTTTTTTCAGCGTCATGTTTCTTTATATCAGCTATATCGCTAAGTAAATATTTATAGCTCGCACTATTATTCATGCGTTGTTCGTGAAGTTTGGTAAGCTCAGGAATTACAGTTGAAAGATCGGCTACTTTAGTATAATCTGTTTTAGCTATAACATCGTAAGGCATTGCGGATGGTTCTGTATCTTCACCGTATTTATCCAACGGAATAAGTGAAGGGAATGTAATATCAGGTAAAACACCTTTGTGTTGAGTTGATCCTCCGCTGATACGATAGAATTTTCCTATAGTAAGGTTTAGCTGGCCAAATGTGTTTTGGCTGCCTGTAGCCACAGTTTTAGTTTTACCGGCCAAACGTGCTATCCTGTCGCGCAGTGATGGATTGATCACTTCATCTAAATCTATTATACGCTGTACTGAGCCTTTGCCATAAGTTTGGGTGCCTATAATTAGACCCCGGCCATAATCCTGAATAGCACCTGCAAATATTTCAGATGCCGAAGCGCTAAAGCGGTCAACTAAAACCGCTAAAGGTCCGCTATAAGTTACCGAAGGGTCATCATCTTTTTCCACATCTACCTGGTTACGGGTATCTCTTACCTGAACAACTGGCCCCGTTTTAATAAACAAACCGGCTAACTCGGTAGCTTCCATTAAAGAACCGCCACCATTTTGCCTCAGATCCATAACTACGCCGTCAACATGCTCATTTTTTAATGAATCTAAAATGAGCTTTACATCCCGGGTGGTGCTTTTATAGTTAGGATTGCCGGATTTATAGTCGGCAAAATCAAGGTAAAAAGCGGGTAAATTAATAATGCCTATTTTAATGATCTTTCCGTTATCATTATAAGTTCGAATTTCTTTTTTTGCTGAAATATCCTGAAGTATTATTTTTTCGCGAACCATCTCAACTACCTTTGGCTTACGGGTAGTACCGCCACCTTTAGGTAATATTTGCAACCGAACTACTGTTCCCTTTTTACCTCTTATAAGCGCAATAGCATTCTCGATACGCCAGCCTACAATATCCTGAAACTCGCCCGTTTTACCTTGAGCTACACCAATGATCTGATCATCGACATTTATCTGTTTGCTTTTGTCAGCAGGCCCGCCCGGCACTACCGAAGTAACAGTAATATAATCGTTTTGTGATTGTAGCGTAGCACCGATGCCCTCTAATGAGCGCGAAATGTCAATATTAAAATTAGCTGCTGCAGATGGTATAAAATAATTAGTATGCGGGTCAATGGCTATGGTAAAAGCATCCATAAATGCCTGAAAGACATCCTGACTGGAAAGTTTGTTCGATTGAGATAGTATATTAGTATATCGTTTTTTAAGCAGTGCTTTATTTTCAGCAAGTGTTTTGCCGTTTAATTCAAGGTTAAGCAGATCATATTTTACACGTTGTGCCCATAGCTGATGCAATTCACCCTCTGAAGCTGGCCATGGTAGTTTTTCCCTGTCATAAGTAAAGGTTTCGTTTTTAGTAAAATCAAAATTATGGCCAAGTTGTGCTACTGCAAAATTTACATATTCATTATATCTTTTCAGGAATACATTAAAAATATAGAATACATTATTAAGGTTACCACTTTTTATATCATCATCCAGCACTGTTTTGTACTGGTCAAAATCCTTAATATCGGATGCCAGTAAATAACTATGATTGTCATCTATCTTTTTTAGATATTCATTATAGATGATGGTAGAGATCGAATCATTCAGATCAACCTTTTTGTAGTTATGCTCAGAAATAAGTTGTGCTACGGAGCGGCAAACAATACTTTGTTGCTCATCCGGCTGCAGATCATTATCACCCACTTTCCTTGCAGGTGCAGAAGGAGCCGCGTTACAGGCCAGTGCTGCAGCTACAATTAATAATAAATATAATCTCTTAAACATGTTTTTTACACTCCTTAAATTGGTATCTACGTAAAACATCAATACTTGTGTTTTTAATTTTCGCAATATAAAAAAAAGACAGCCTGTTAAGCCGTCTTTATATCATATCAATAACAATATTACAATAATGATCGGATTGTTTTATATTACAACAACCATTTTACGTAAATGTTACAATTTTAGTACTTTATAAAATTATTTTGTTTTGTCAGCAAATCCGACAGCATCGGCATAACGTAACTCTGATTTTGGAAGCCAGCTTTTGTTGCTTTTTAAATACTTTATTTTTTCATCTATCAGCTTAATATCATTTGTACGACCGGTTGATGTGGCTATTCCCCGTGCCTCTGACAGATCCTGCTGCGCTTGAACAAGATCGCCCAGATCTGCTTTTACCATAGCCAGATTTATAAGGCTATTAATAGTGTGCTGATGATCGAACGTGTTTTTAGAGAGCATAATGCTTTGCAAATAATACCATTTAGCCTCTGATAAGCGATTTTCAAGAACGTAAAGTTTCGCCAACTCACTAAAATCATAACTGGCTGAGCCAAATTCGCGATAGCGCATATTGTGCTTTGCCGAATTCATGGCTATGTGTTCGGAGATTTTAATACTGTAAATACTCCGTGGCATTTTAAGCGGATTTATATCTGCTTTGATAAATTTGCCTACAGGATCATATTGCAGCGAATTGTCTTTTATCTGGGTTATTGCTGGAAGCCTTTCATGCTTTCTAAAACGGAGGCGCCACCACTGAGCCGATGCCGAGAGGTTTAAAGCGCATAGAATGATTATAAAAATATATCTCATTTAATATTTCGCCCGGGTATAGTTAAATTAACTGGTATGCAAATATAATAGATATTTATGTGATATACAATATTTTGGAATGGTGGAGAATGTAAAAATCAGACGCATTTGGACGTGCGAATGTAAACCAATGCGATAGAAGCAGTAAAAATATAGCGTTATTTATCATTCAAACTATTTTTTATATATAATAGGTTTTATTTCAGGCGTCTTCTGAGAATGAATCATCCACTAATATATTTTGCCCGAATTTTTGGGATACCGTAGTGTTTTCTTTCCCGTTAATGCTGATCACTAACGAATTATCAAAAGTTATTATTTCAACAAGCTTTATGGGAGTGCCTATGCCAATGTCAAGTTTTAGCAGATATTGTAAAAAATCACTATTAGTATCACGAACGGCAGCAACCCTGCAAATTGTGCTTGGTTTTAATTCAGCTAATGTTAATGAATAAGGTTTAGCCATTTTGCCGTTAGCTTGGGGAATAGGGTCGCCGTGGGGATCGTATTCCGGAAAGCCTAAAAATTTATCCAGGCGGTCTGCCAGTGTACTGTCTTTAATATGTTCAAGCTCTTCGGCTATATCGTGTATCTCGTCCCAGTCATATCCCAATTTTTCCAGCAAAAAGACCTCCCACAAGCGGTGGCGGCGTACTATTAGTGCGGCATCTTTTAACCCGATAACGGTTAACTCAACTCCTTTTTTCTTGTCGTAAGTAATTAACGTCTTATCGCTAAGCTTACGTATCATATCAACTACTGATGCCGGATTATTGCCCAGCATGTCGGCTATTGCAGTCGGAGTTATCTTTCGCACCTTGTCCAGGTAAAGGCGATAAATACATTTCAGGTAATTTTCTTCGGAAAGGGTATGTATCATAAATAGAGGCTTATGCAAACATAAACAAAAATGTATGGTTGTAAATAAAATTAGCCAAGACTAATTTTATTTTTTATATTAATAAAATAAAATTTATATGTTTGTTAAAACATGCGTATAATAACTACTTTAATGTATTTGCTTTTTGGCCCGATTGTATTCGCTCAAAATATCAGTATAATCGGGACAGTTAGCTCTGATAATATAACACTCTCCAATGTTTCAGTTAGTTTGATAGGAACTCAAACAGGAACAACTACAAATGGTAAGGGTTATTATCAAATATCGGATTTAAAGCCGGGTACTTACAAGGTGGAGTTTACCTGTGTCGGCTATCAAACAGAAAAAATAACGGTTGTATTTTCTAATATGCTATTGGTGGTAGATATTAATCTGAAAACAAGTAATTCAAAACTAAATGAAGTAGTAGTAACAGGGGTATCGCATGCTACAGAGTTGCGCAGTAATCCGGTACCAATAGCTGTAATAACAAAAACCGAGATAGAAAAAAACATTAATAATAACATAATTGATGCTATTACTAAAGGTGTAACCGGTGTAACAGCGGTAACTACCGGCCCCAATATTTCTAAACCTTTTATACGTGGTTTAGGCTATAATCGTGTGCTTACCTTATATGATGGCATAAGGCAGGAAGGACAGCAATGGGGCGATGAACATGGCATAGAGATAGACCAATATGGCATAAGTCGCGCGGAAGTTATAAAGGGGCCTGCGAGTTTAACATACGGTTCGGATGCATTGGCCGGAGTTATCAACCTGATACCCTATATACCTAAGGGTGCTGAAGGTAAACTTAATGGCGACTGGATAAATGACTATCATACTAACAATGGGATGTTTGGTTCATCTGTTGGACTATGGTACCGTAAAAACACATGGAAATACGCTTTTAGGGCCACGGGTAAATTGGCGCGTGATTATCAGAACAGGGTGGATGGCTTGGTATATAATTCCGCCTTCCGGGAGTACATAATATCGGGAATAATACGCACAGATAAGAAGTGGGGGTACTCACAAATAGCTGCCACTGTATATAACAATCAGCAGGAAATACCCGACGGGAGCCGCGATTCCCTTAGCCGCAAATTTACACGCCAAATAGCTGAAGGTGCTAATGATGATATTAAAAGCCGTCCAGTTGTGCCTGATGATGTTTTACACTCCTACCATATCAGTCCGCTGCATCAACATATACAACATTTTCGTTTATATAATAAAACCGAGTTAAAAATCGGCGACGGATTTATAGATGCTGCTTTGGGTGCACAGCAAAGTGTACGGCAGGAATATAATCACCCCACTTTACCGCGGCAGGCAGGTTTATATGTTACACTTAATACCTTGAATTACGATTTGCGATACAGCCCTCCTGTAATTGCAGGATTAGAAACCTCCTTTGGAGTAAACGGAATTTATCAAACCAACCACAGTAAAGCTGCAACAGATTTTCCCATTCCCGATTATGATCTGTTTGATGCAGGCGCATTTGTGTTCGCTAAAAAGTCAATAGGTAAGACGGCTATATCCGGTGGAGTAAGATATGATACAAGGCATATTAGCTGGAATGATTTTTTTGTAGGGCCGAACAATGCAAGCGGTTTTGAACAACAGGTGAACGAGAGTGCAACCGGTGCAAAATTGCAATTTCCGTTTTTCGACCATCATTACCATGGCATATCAGGCAGTTTGGGTGTAACTTGCAATATCAACGATAGGCTATTACTAAAAGCTAACATTGCACGTGGTTATCGTGCTCCAAATATTACGGAAATTGGCAGTAACGGGCTCGATCCCGGGGCGCATATTGTTTATCTCGGTAACCGCAATTTTGTACCTGAATTTAACCTGCAGGAAGATTTAGGTTTTATTGCTTATCTGAAAGATATTGATATTATACTGGAGTTATTTAACAACCAGTTACAGAATTATATTTATCAGGCCCGGCTGGATGATGATAATGGCAACCCGGTGATTATAGTTCCCGGCAATGCTACTTATCAATACCAGCAATCAAGAGCGAGGTTATATGGTTTTGAGGCAACCATTAACTTGCATCCCCATAATTTAAAATGGATCAATTTGAATAATAGCGTAGTTTATGTGACCGGGATTAATGAAAATCAGCAATTAATAGCTCAATCAAACGGTGCGGCAAAATATCTGCCGTTTATTCCGCCCCTGCATATTCGTTCACAAGTTGTATTAAAAATACCCGGAAGTCTTGATGTATTTTCAAAAGTCAGCCTACAGGCCGAAGTAGATACTTATGCAGCGCAGAATCGTTTCTACGCGTTAAACAATACCGAAACCTCTACTCCCGGCTATACCCTTATTAATTGTGGTATAAATGCAACACTTACTAAAAAAAGCGGCAAAACCATCTGCGAGCTTTTTATCCAGGCCGATAATTTATTTAATGTGGCGTATCAGTCTAACCTTAGCAGGTTAAAGTATTTTGAATACTATAAAAGCTCCCCCAACGGCTATTCAGGAATATATAATATTGGCCGTAATCTTAGTTTTAAGGTTATTGTTCCGTTTTAAATTATTGCACCTTTTTAAAATCGTAAGGGGTATATTCCACAAAATCCGCCACCTTTACTCTTACTCCGGTAACCTTACCGTTTTGTACAGTGAACGGAAAAACCGCTTTACCATAAACCGGGTCAGAGAAGGTTACATAAAAGCGATTGCCACCAAGCGGTTGTAATTTAGCAAACATGCGCGGGTGGTGTTCAAATCGTATTTCAAGATCATTCTGTTCTCCTTGAGTAATAGTTAAATTTCCGTACAGATCATTAATATATTTACCGGTGTACATGCCTGAGGGCAAAGCCGGCTGGGGATTGGACGCAACTGTATCCCGGAGTTTTTTATCTGCCTGCATTTCGTTATTGGCATTTGCTTTAAAATAGCTTAAATAAGTATCGCTGTAATTGCGGTATTTTAATTTAAAATAAGCATCCAGAATTTCCCAGCGTAAGGCCTCATACAAAGCATTTTGATCAGTATTTGTTAATATGATAATACCCAGATGCTCTTTGGGTACCAGCGTAACTGATGATACATAACCGTTAACGCCACCATCGTGCATTACTAACCTATGCCCCGAGTAGTCCTGCAAAAACCAACCCAGACCGTATAATTCATAATTGGTCTCGCCGTTTAAGTGCCCTACGCTGCCCACTATATCCTGAGGTTCACGGGTAGCAGATATGGCTTCTGCCGGAATTACCTGTCTGGTACCCACTTTGCCATTATTTAATAAAGCCAGCACCCATTTACTCATGTCATTAACCGATGAACTTATTGATCCTGCAGGCGCGAGTCCGTCGATATTACAATAAGGTATAGCAGTAAGGCGGCCATTTACAAGGGTATGCGGCACCGTACGGTTAATTGATTTAGGCATATCGGCGGTTAACGCAAGTGTGTTCCCCATTCCTAATGGAGCAAAAATGTGAAGCTTTAAATATTGCTCCCATGTTTGATCGGTAACCTTCGGGATGATTTGCCCGGCGGTTAAAAATGCAGAATTGGTATATCCCCATTTTGTACGGAATGGGTACACCGCTTTTACTTTCGCCATTTTTTCTATGATCTGCTGGCGGGTAAGGTCGGTATTATAAAATGTAAAATCACCCTGAAAAGTTTGGAAGCCTAACCGGTGGCAAAGCAGATCCCTGATGATGGCTTGTTCCCCGGCTAATTTATTATCTAACTTAAATTCAGGTAAATATTTAGTTACCTTATCATCAAGCGATAGTTTTCCCTCGGCTTGCAGCATGGCCAGTGCAGTAGCTGTAAATGCTTTAGTATTGCTGCCAATCATGAATAGTGTATTTTCGTCCACCTTATTCTGAATGCCCAGCTCTTTTATACCGTAGCCCTTCATCATCACCACTTTATTATCTTTTACTATACACACCGCGGCACCGGGAATGCGCCAGTTGGTGAGCGCGCGGTTGATATAATTATCCAGGCTATCGGTAATGAATTTACTCCGATCAATTTGTTGGGCTTTTACATTAAAACCTATAATAAAGCTTAAAAAAATCAATGTAATCTTTTTCATATCGGGATGATTTATTTTAAAATGCTAATTTAACGCAAAATTTATGGCAGCGTTATTTATTAAAAAATTAGCGTACAAACAAATTAAACATTCATGAACATGAAAATTTACCGTTCGGGGTTATTATCCCTGATATTATTATTCCTGCTGTTTGCCTCAAAGGCAGTATTTGCGCAAATACCATCAACGCATTGGGCAGCAGATGGCTATCAGTATTACAGGACACAGGGTGGCGAAATTGTAATATTGGATACCCGTGATGCAACTAAAAAAACCGTATTACTTAGCACCGAAATGCTTACCCCTGCAGGACAAAAACCATTAGCTGTACGCAATTTTTATCTTTCAGCCAATGGGCAAAAGGTTTTGCTATATACCAATGCCAAAAAAGTTTGGCGCTATGCTACCCGGGGCGATTATTGGGTGTATGATATGGGTACCAAAAAGCTCACCAAATTAGGTAGCGGTTTGCCTGAATCATCACTGATGTTCGCAAAGTTCTCGCCAGATGGAAGTAAAGTAGCATATGTGAGCGGGCATAATATTTATGTACAAACTTTGGCAGGCAACACTATAAAACAACTAACAACAGATGGTACAGATAAGATCATAAACGGTACGTTCGATTGGGCTTACGAAGAAGAGTTTTTCTGTCGTGACGGATTCCGCTGGAGCCCGGATAGTAAGCAGATAGCTTACTGGCAAATTGATGCCAGTAACACCAAAAACTATCTGATGCTCAACACAACAGATTCTATTTATCCCTTTGTTAAGCCCGTAGAGTATCCAGTAGCAGGAGAGAAGCCATCGCCTTACAAAATAGGGGTAATTAGTGCCGATGGCGGTAATATCACCTGGATGACAGGTATTCCTGACGACCCAAAGTTGGGATCATATGTACCAAGAATGGAATGGGCGGATAATAATAAGGAACTGATCATTCAGCACTTGAACAGGGCGCAAAATGAAACTGATGTAATGATTTGTGATGTAGTGAGCGGTAAATCTAAAAGTATTTATCATGAATCTGACCCTGCCTGGATAGATATTTTACCCGAATGGGAAGAGCATTATTATTATGGAGGATGGGATTGGTTTAAAAAAGGTGCTGATTTTTTGTGGGCAAGCGAAAAGGACGGATGGCGTCATTTGTATCGTATTAGCCGCGATGGCAAGAAACAAACATTGATCACCAAAGGCGACTATGATGTAATGCAAATTAACGCAGTTGATGAAAAATCCGGCTATGTTTATTTCTCAGCCTCTCCGGATAATGCCACTCAAAAATATCTGTATCGCACCAAACTTGATGGTAGCGGAAAGGCTGAGCGTATAACGCCAATGAACGAACCGGGCACACATGATTATGATGTGTCGCCAAACGGAAATGCGGCAATGCACTCTTTCTCAAACTACTATACACCCCGGGTAAGTGAAGTGGTTTCCTTACCGGAGCATAAAGCGTTCAATGGCGATGATAAAGTGGCTACATCAATTTTAGCCGAGAATAAGGCTAAATCGAATGTGGAGTTTTTTAAGGTGAAAACCGAGGAAGGTGTAGAGATGGACGGCTGGATGCAAAAACCCGACAATTTTGATCCGTCGAAAAAATATCCTGTTGTGTTATATGTTTACGGAGAACCTTGGGGCCAAAACGTAAAAGACGAATACGGTACAAGTTATAATTTCCTGTATGCAGGTGACATGGCAAAAGATGGTTACATCTACATGTCTATCGATAATCGCGGAACTCCGGTGCCTAAAGGTCGCGAATGGCGCAAATCGATATATAAAGGAATAGGAACACTAAATATCCGCGATCTGGCACTTGGAACAAAAGAAATGTTGAAAAGGCCATATATGGATACTTCAAGGGTTGCCGTATGGGGATGGAGCGGAGGTGGATCATCAACACTTAACCTGATGTTCCAATACCCGCAGATATTTAAAACCGGAATAGCCATTGCTGCGGTGGGCAATCAATTATCATATGATAATATTTATCAGGAACGTTACACAGGCGTTCCAATTGATGAGGCAAGTCGGGAGGTATATTTAAAAGGATCACCTATTACATACGCTAAAAATTTACAGGGTAACTTGCTTTATATACACGGTACCGGTGATGATAACGTACATTATCAGAACGCGGAATTGCTGATAAACCAGTTGGTTAAATATAATAGACAATTCCAGTTAATGATATATCCTAACCGTACGCATAGTATATCCGAAGGTGCCGGAACAACAACCCATTTAAGAACATTATATACACAGTATTTACGAGAGCATTGTACTCCGGGAGCAAAATAGAAAAGTGCTCTTAAATAGAAAGCCCTTGATTTCGATCAAGGGCTTTCTATTTTTAATTTATAATTAGTTAATAAGCGTCATCACTGGCCTCTTCGTTATTATTCCTGTAATTGTCAATATCGTTTGATCTTGCAGATTGACGATGAGAGTTTTCAGTTTCAAAATCAGTTTTACGGCCCAGCATAGTAAAGTTTTCGGCAACCACTTCAGTAGTGTATTTTTTTATACCTTCTTTATCTTCAAAAGAACGGGTGCGCAATTTTCCTTCAATATAAACCAGTTTGCCTTTTTGTAAAAATTTGGCAGCCACATCCGCAAGACCTCGCCACATAACAATGTTATGCCACTCGGTTTGTTCAACTTTGCGTCCATCTTTATTAAACGTTTCAGAAGTAGCTAAAGGGAAACTCGCCACAGCTACGCCACCATCTAAATGCCGCATTTCAGGATCTTTCCCCAGATGACCTACCAGTATTACTTTATTAATTCCAGCCATGCCATAAAATAACGGAGAATTATTTAGAAATTAAAAAATTTTTTTATAAATATAAAAATGCTTCTCGGTAGCGCTAATTTATCCAGATTATTAACATCTGTATAAAACCATCCTTTTTGTAAGTTTTCAGGAAAATCCCTCAATTCAATAAATCTTATATATAAATGCTGATGGGTGAGTACGTGTTTAATTATAGTAGTATGACCTTTAATGGCCATTTTATCCCCTAATTGTTGTAGTTGTGGTAACTTTACAAGTTCATCAATTTCAAGTAGCGTATTTGTTTCCACCAATGGCATTTCGTACATATTTGCCCATATATCATTTTCACCGCGTTTATTCATTAATATTTTTTCGCCATCTGTTATTAACAGATAGTTAAAAAAGCGTTCTCGTATCTTAACTTTTTTAAGCTTCACGGGTAAATATTTAATGGCATTTGTTTTAAAGGCTACGCAATCAAGTCTTAATACGCAGGTTCCACATGCAGGATTTTTTGGCTTGCAAATTATAGCGCCAAACTCCATTATAGCCTGGTTGTGTGTAGCGGGGTCATTGAGGTCAAGCAACTCATCTGCTATATTCTGAAATATTTTTTTTCCTTTAGTTGAGTTAATCGGCTCATCTATGCCCAAATAGCGGGCTAAAACACGACTTACATTGCCATCCACTACCGCACGAGTTTCATTGGCCGCAAATGACGATATTGCTGCAGCGGTGTATTCTCCTATCCCTTTTAACTTTATCAGGTCGTCATATTTAACCGGAAAAACCCCATTATACTGATCCTGTATAAGTTGAGCTGTTTTAAGCATGTTTCGTCCGCGAGAGTAATAACCCAATCCCTGCCATAAATTCAATATTTCATCCTCGCGGGCATTAGCGAAACTGCTTATGTCCGGGAAGCGCTCTAAAAAGCGATAAAAATAAGGCAACCCTTGTTCAACTCTGGTTTGCTGTAAAATTATTTCTGATAACCATATAATATAAGCATCAGTGGTATTGCGCCATGGCAGTTCGCGTTTATTATCATTATACCAGCTGATAATTTGTTCCGAAAAATTCATTTAATGCAAATTAACATTATATAATATCTGTATCATAATACAGACCTATAAATGAAGTTTTTAGCGTGTGTCAAAAAAAAAATATTAATTATTTTAAAGTATCGCATTAAAGCAATACTTTTGCAACCCCAAAAGAGTTAAGTATTTATATATTAAAATAAAAGAAAACAGGATATGACCAAGGCAGAAATTATAGCTGAAATCTCATCTAAGACAGGTATCGAAAAAGTTGACGTACAAGAAACAGTTGAGGCGTTTTTTAAAGTGGTTAAAAGTTCAATGGTTGGCGGCGAAAACGTATATGTAAGAGGTTTCGGAAGCTTTGTAGTAAAGAAAAGGGCTAAAAAAACTGCTCGTAATATTTCAAAAAATACTGCCATAATTATCCCGGAGCATTTTGTACCAAGCTTTAAACCTGCTAAAACCTTTGTTGAAAAGGTACGTACAGGTAATAAAACAGCTAAAGCAAGCAAATAACTATGAGGAAGAAACAAATAGTTGTAAGTGTAATAGTAATTGCTGTTATGGGCTATTTGTATTCTTTACCTGTGAAAGGGCTTGTAAAGCCGCCTGAAGCCGCCGGTACTAATGAGGCTGCTTCTGCCGAAAAACCAGCGGCTAATATTACTCAGGCGACGGTATCAACATCGGCAAAAAAGCTTATTGATCCAAGCATTGCTCAAAAAATAGATGGGCTGGAAAGTAAATTAGGGGGTTCGAATGAAGCAGAGAAAGCTGATTTGCAGCGAACTTTAGCTACCGAATGGGATAATGTTGGCCAGCCGGCACCTGCAGCTTTTTACTATCTGGCACTTGCTAAACAAAATAACACAATGGCGGATTGGTTAAATGCGGGTAACCGTTTTAATGAAGCCTACAAAGTAACTCAGGATGCATCTGAGCAATCAGCTTTTACTGCTAATGCAGTTGAGGCGTTTGAAAATGCTGCAAAATTACAACCGGATAACCTGGAGGCGAAAACAGGTTTAGGTACAGCCTATGTAAACGGCGGTGCTACACCAATGCAGGGCATTGCGCTTTTGCTGGAAGTAGTGAAAAAGGACCCGAATAATTGGAATGCAAATCTTAACCTGGGTTTGTTCTCTATGAAATCAGGTCAGTTTGAAAAAGCTGTACAACGGTTTAAAACACTTATTTCACAGAAAGAGGCGGTTGAACCATACTTTTATCTGGCCGAAAGCTATAAACAGCTGGGGCAAAAGAAAGAAGCTATCGCAGCTTATGAAAGATGTAAACAACTAATGGGCGATCCTGTTGCAGGGCAGCGCATAGATGAATACATAAAGGAATTAAAAAAATAAAGTAACACTTAAAAATTATTATTATGCCGAGCGGTAAAAAACGTAAGAGACACAAAATGGCTACCCATAAACGTAAAAAACGTTTAAGAAAAAACAGACATAAGAAGAAATAAGCTGCTATATAGCGGCTTATGCCTGCTTGTAGCAGGTTGGTTTATGTGTGTATTTTTACTCACTTATTAACATGCGGCATATAAATGTATGCCGTTTTAAGAAATGGAGTAGCAGTTGATAAAAGAATTAATTATCGATTCATCCCCCAACGGGGCTACCATTGCATTATTACAGGACAAACAACTTGTAGAACTCCACAAAGAGCAAATCACCAATAATTATACCGTTGGGGATATTTATCTGGGGCGCATAAAAAAAATTATGCCCAGTTTAAATGCTGCGTTTGTGGATGTTGGTTATGAGAAAGATGCCTTTTTGCATTACCTTGATTTGGGGCCACAGGTACAAAGCCTGCTTAAGCTTACCAAACAAGTACGTAGCGGGGGATACCAATCAAAGCTTTTAAATAATTTTAAGCTTGATGCTGATATAAACAAGGGAGGCAAAATCTCCGATGTTTTATCAAAGGGTTGGCTTGTGCCTGTACAAATAGCTAAGGAACCTATATCTACAAAAGGTCCGAGGCTTAGTTCCGATCTTTCAATAGCGGGTCGCTATGTGGTGCTGGTACCTTTTTCTGAGGTGATATCTATCTCAAAAAAGATAAAAAGCAATACTGAGCGCAACCGTTTACGCAAAGTAGTAGAAAGCATAAAACCTAAACACTTCGGCGTAATTATACGTACGGTATCCGAAGGTAAAGGCGTAACCGAACTGCAAAAGGACTTGCTTGATCTGATATCAAAATGGGAAACCTTTGTGACCAAACTGCACGGTACTGAACCATCAAGGAAGGTATTAGGTGAAATTGGCCGTACGTCAACTATTTTAAGAGATATATTAAGTCCGGATTTTCAACATATTTATGTGAATGAAAGCAGCATGTATGAGGAAATAAAATCTTACATACATGAGATATCTCCTGAGATGGAAAACATAGTTCGGCTGCATAAGCATAAGGAGCCTTTGTTTGAACATTATGGTGTAGATAAACAAATTAAAGGGGCTTTCGGCAAAACGGTAAATCTTGCAGGCGGCGCTTATTTAGTTATTGAACATACGGAAGCCCTACATGTTATTGATGTAAACAGTGGTAACCGTACCGCCAGCAAGGAAAATCAGGAAGAAAATGCTTTTCAGGTAAACAAAGAGGCTGCACGAGAAATTGCACGTCAGCTGCGCCTGCGCGATATGGGTGGTATTGTGGTGGTTGATTTTATTGACATGCACAAGCCCACTAACCGTAAAGAACTTTTTGATTATTTGAAAATAGAGATGGCGCATGACAGGGCCAAGCATACTATTTTGCCTCCAAGTAAATTTGGTTTGGTGCAAATTACCCGCCAGCGTGTGCGCCCTGAAATGAATATTGTTACCACCGAGGTTTGCCCAACCTGTAAAGGCACCGGTACAATAAGGCCAACCATTTTGCTGTTAGATGATATTGAAAATAATTTCAATTATATTCTGGAAGAGCAAAACGAGAAAAATATTACGCTTTGTGTACACCCATACATCGAAGCATACATTAAAAAGGGCATATTTAATCGCCAGTTTAAATGGTACTTTAAATATAACCAATGGATAAAGGTCAAAAGCAACCCCGCTTACCAGATCACCGAATTCCACTTCTTTTCCGCTAAGGACGAGGAAATAAAGTTATAGAAGTGTAGAGATTATAGATATGGAATGTGCAGATGTTGGTAAACAGCTGCACATTTTTTGTTAGCAGATGCTGCGGAGGAGTTATTTAATGCTAAAAAAATTAGTATCCGGCTTTTTTAGATGCTGTAAATTCCGCACATTTGCAAATATCACATCAACACATGGCTAAAACCAAGATCGCATATTTCTGTCAAAGCTGTGGCTTTGAATCCCCTAAATGGTTGGGTAAGTGTCCAAGTTGCCAGCAATGGAATACCTTTGTGGAAGAGGTATTGGAAAAAAATAATGCTTCCGTACCTAACTGGAAAGCCAGCCCGGCCTCTTCCGTGCGTTCTAATAAACCTGTACAGGTTGCTGATATCACTTTTAAAGAAGAACACCGGCTACTAACTCCGGATAAAGAATTTAACCGTGTTTTAGGCGGAGGAATAGTTGCCGGCTCTTTAGTGCTTATTGGTGGAGAACCGGGGATTGGTAAATCGACCCTAATGCTGCAACTGGCATTAAATATGCCGAATATTAAGGTGTTGTATGTATCAGGAGAGGAAAGTGACCATCAGATAAAAATGCGCGCGGAACGCCTGACTGCGGATGAAAGGTCAACAGGTAAAAATCAGGAAGGAAATAAAGGGTGTTTTATATTAACGGAGACATCAACCCAAAATATTTTTAAACAGATAGAAGAGTTGCAGCCCGATCTGGTAGTGATTGATTCTATACAAACGCTTCATTCTTCACATATCGAATCAACACCCGGTAGTGTATCGCAAGTGCGCGAATGTACTGCCGAGTTATTACGTTTTGCAAAGGAAACAGCAACTCCGGTATTTTTGATCGGTCATATAACCAAAGATGGAATGATAGCAGGGCCGAAGATACTGGAGCACATGGTAGATACCGTTTTGCAGTTTGAGGGCGACAGGCATCATGTGTATCGCATTTTACGTACAATAAAAAATCGTTTTGGTTCCGCATCAGAATTGGGGATATATGAAATGCTTGGCGAAGGTTTACGCGAAGTTTCTAACCCATCCGAGATTTTATTATCTCAGCGCGATGAGCCGTTAAGTGGCATTACCATATCTGCTACTTTAGAGGGTATGCGCCCTATGCTTATAGAAACACAGGCACTGGTTAGTGCATCTGCTTATGGTACCCCACAGCGTACCGCAACGGGTTTTGATACCAAACGTATGAGTATGTTATTAGCAGTATTAGAAAAACGTTGTGGATTTCGCCTGGGCACGCAGGATGTTTTCTTAAATATTACGGGCGGTATCCGGGTTGAGGATCCGGCAATTGACTTAGGGTTGGCTGCGGCCATCATCTCATCTCATGAAGATATTCCTATTCCTGCAAAAACCTGCTTCGCAGGTGAAATTGGCCTGTCCGGAGAGATAAGAGCTGTTAACAGGGTTGAGCAACGCATTGCCGAGGCGCAAAAATTGGGATTTGAACAAATATTCATCTCCAAATACAATATGCCGTCCGGTACAAAGGATAAAAAAAGACTTGATCTTTCCCGCTATAATATCGACGTTAAAACCGTGGGCCGTATAGAGGAGGTATTTGGTTTGTTGTTCGGTTAAACTATACGCAGTGTCAACAAGGTGATATCATCAATAGGTTTACCCTTAATCACATTATTAATGTGATCCATCAGTTTCTGATTAAAATCATCGGGCAACAACTCGCCATTGCTTTCAACAAACTGTAATAACTTATCCTCGTTCCAGGTTTTTAAATTCTGTTGTTCATGATCCATCAGACCATCGGTGTAGTTAAATAATAAACTTTCTGGTTCAATATCAATTTCACCCTCATTTAAAAAAGGCAATTCTTCAAAAGCACCAATCATGGTCGTACCCAGCTTTAGCGGAAATGCTTCGCCACCGGAGTAAAGTATACTGGGGTTATGGCCGGCATTTATATAATTAAGTTTACGTGTGTTTTCATTATATCGAGCCAAAAACAAGGTGATAAAACGTTCACCTTTAGTATTATTAATAACAATTTTGTTTAGGCGCTCTACAATGTTGGTAAGATTATCTTCAATAGAGGCAAGTCCTTGCAAACTGGCCTGGAAGTTTGCCATTAACAATGCCGCCGATATTCCTTTACCGGATACATCGGCTATACACCACATAAACTCATTTTGATTGAGGCGGAAGAAGTCAAAATAATCACCTCCAATATTTTGATGAGGCAAATATTTCGCACCTACCTCAATACCTGTTTCTTTATAAATTCTTACCGGTATCAACATGTTCTGTACTTCAACCGCAAGTTCCATCTCGCGCTGAAATCTTTCTGCCAACAGCCGCTCCCTGAAAAGTTTTTTATTTTCCAGCGCCACCACAATTACGTTTATAAGCGTTTGTATAAAGTTCAGGTCATTGTTGAGCATGTCCCCGGAGGTTTTAAATTCGCCTATCAGGGCAAAAGCCAGTGCCTTATTTTTATGGTAAATGGGAATAAAATATTCATAGCCGGCTAATACAGAGTTAGCGTGCCCTTCCAATGGTGCCGGAGTTTTTATTCTATTTAGATGTCGCCAGAGTTTATTTAATATTGCCGCACTCTCCAATTGGCCGCCGTATTTTGATATGCAATTATACACCCCATCTTTTTCTATAAGGAAACGAAATTTCCCCACCTGTAAGTAATTTTGCATGATTACCTCCAGCATTTGTATAAGTACTGCAGTTGGTGTGTTTTTGTTAATAG
The DNA here is from genome assembly GCF_016522075.1 of Mucilaginibacter segetis. GTDB lineage: Bacteria > Bacteroidota > Bacteroidia > Sphingobacteriales > Sphingobacteriaceae > Mucilaginibacter > Mucilaginibacter segetis. The sequence goes on from NZ_JAEHFW010000002.1 coordinate 779,302, forward strand.
CGCGCGTAATTTCGAGCAGGGAATTAAGCTCCGATTGCCTTTTAAGCAATAGGCGAATCAATTCATCTTCACCGGAACTGTCGTCGATATTTTGCATTATTTGGTTTAGGCAGCCTAAAATAATGATTTATCTTTTTAAACAGGAACAGTTTACTGTTTAATAATTAAGTTTTTTATATATGGGTTTTATCATCGTACAGTGCGACCCTTCCAGGTGTATTTTCGAGTATTACCCATAAATCCCACATATACAAAGTAAATAATATGAATAGGTGATAAAATAACTAATAGCGATACCAGATTGGCCCTTTTAAAAAAGGTAGTTATTGGCAACAAAAAGGCAACTTCAAATAGATATTTAAGCAGGAACTGAAGAAGGAACAGCTCAAAAAAGTACAAACGATAAAATGAGAGCAACCCGTTTACCAATAACGACAAATTAAATAACCATATGCCCACCGCAAGTGCTACTACCTTTTTATCTTTATACCGGGTAGATTTTGATGCCCAGCGACGGCGTTGCTGTAAAAACTCCTGCAAGGTATGTTTGGCATGAGTATAAACTACCGCATCCGGATTCTTGAGGAAGCCTATCCGGTTTGGATAATTAACAGCTACTTTCTGCAATAATAATTCATCATCTCCGGATGCTAGATCGTCAATACCCTTAAATCCACCTACTTCATAAAAAACGTCTTTACGGTAAGCAAGATTCGCCCCATTACAGGTAGAAGCCCTGCCGTTACCAATAAAAGCTGCACCAATGCCAATAAGATAAGAGAATTCCAGCGTTTGCAAACGTTCAAATAACGATCGCTCTTCAAAATAAGTTACCGGTGAAGATATCATTACAGGCTGATGCGCTTCATAATAACCAACTATGCACGAAAGCCAGGATTTGCCCATTCTGCAGTCAGCATCGGTAGCCACCATAAGCTCGCCGGATGACAAAGCAATAGCTTCGGCAATTGCTTTTTTCTTATAGGAGTTAAGGGGTTTGTCTTCGGTAAGCTGCATTAATTTTATCCCTTGGTTTGCATAGCTGCGAATAATATCCGCTGTACTATCGGTCGAGTGATCGTCAACAATAATAACTTCGGTTAAATGCCTTGGATAATCCTGCGCTATAATATCATCAATAGTGTAGCGTATACGCTCCTCCTCATCCCGGGCAGCAATTAGTATAGTCACCCTGGTATTAAACGTTGCGCCTGTGGTGTCAGAACGTTTCAGGGCCGTCCATCCCCTGATAAGGTAGATAATTACTAACAGATACAAGCCGGTTAGTAATAAAGAGATAATGTTATACAGTACGATCAAAGAATTTTAATTTTAAAACAAATACAGAGCCCAAAATAGCCGGAATAATCAGGTTGATGAGCCATATTGACGAAACAGCTGCAATTATAGCTATTTGCTGGTTGGTAACATACAAAAACAAATGTGCCGCAGTAAAACTGCGTACGCCAATATCAAGCAGATCAAGTGACGGAAGTGCGGATTGAATAAATATAAATACAATAACTGTCATCATCATACTGAAAAACGGGATATTTGGTAGCAGCAGATGAATGACTAAATAATACTGGAACGAAAATACAAAGAAACGAGCAAGGCTATATAGCATAACCAGTAAAAGCTCTTTGAAATTATAACGGCCCATAATGTCAAAAAAGCGGTGGTATTTTTTCAAAAAGGATATGCGGTCTAAAAAACCTACCAGCCATTTAATATTAAAGTAGAATATTAACAGTAAACACAGAAACAGTAATACCAACACCATTATACCGATGTACAACCATATATTAATATTCAAAAAATAGTAAACAAACCATAAGCCGGCCAGCAAACCAGTTACATTGGTAATCACGTTTTGAGCAAACGAGCCTACAGCCATGGCGAAAATACCATGTATGCGCTTTCGGTTTGGTAAGAACATTACACGCCCACCGTATTCGCCAATACGGTTTGGGGTAAATATGGCCCAGGTAAGGCCACAAAACACCGCCTCAATAGCTGCCCATATTGATATATCAACCAGCCTGCGCGACAAAAATTGCCATTTTAGGCTCTCCAGAAGCCAGTTCAAAAACATGAGCAGCACAATTGCCGATAAAATATAAATAACCTGCTGCCTGCTTATTTGCGCTATCAGGCGCTCAAACTGTTTCAGGTTATCATTCTTATTTAAAAACTGATGATAAATAAATAAGAATGCTAAAATCAGGATGGCTGCTTTTAACAAGTAGGAGAATATTTTTTTGGCTGCGGCTGTCAATAATAAAAATTTGTGCAATGTTACAAAAAGCAGAAGCAAGCATTAAGCCCGCAAGCAAAATTATTTTAAGATTATTTGGCTAAGTAACAAATTTGCTGATCAGATAATTAACCGGAATTTTCAAAATGAAATATTTAATATGCTAATACAAAAAGTAAGTTGTTTGGTTTTGCCAGAGGGTTATTATAAGTTAATTACTTAACCTAATATCTCTTTAATATCATCTGGCGTGAGTGATTTAATAAAGCTTTCTTCTGTAGTTATCAGCGAGCGGGCAACGCTTAATTTGCGTTGTTGCAGGGCAAGTATTTTCTCTTCTACGGTATCCTTAGTGATGAATTTGTAGATAAATACATTTTTTGTTTGGCCAATGCGATGTGTGCGATCAATAGCTTGCTGCTCCACAGCGGGGTTCCACCATGGGTCTAAAATGAAAACATAATCAGCTTCGGTAAGATTTAAGCCTACTCCCCCGGCTTTTATAGAGATCAGAAAAACCCGGGTTTTAGAATCCTCCTGGAATTTTTTTACTACATCGCCGCGGTTTTGAGTGCTGCCGTCCAAATAAACATAAGGTATTCCCTCTGCGTCAAAATATTCGCGGTAAATACTAAGTTGCTTTACAAATTGCGAAAACACTAATACTTTGTGCCCGCCATCCAGTACGTTGGCCAGTGTATGTAACACGTTCTCGAATTTACCGGAGTCGCCTTCGTAATCCTGGTCTATCATGTAGGGATGATTGGCAATTTGCCTTAACTTAATAAGTCCCTGTAAAACCTGCATTTGCGTTTGCGCGTAAGTGCCATCTTCAAGGCTCCTTAACAGCTCATTACGGTACTCAGATTTTACCTTATCGTAAACCTCGGCCTGCTCTTCACTCATCTGGCAGTAAAATAAATTTTCTGTTTTAGGGGGGAGTTCTGTAGCCACCTGTTCTTTGGTGCGGCGTAAAACAAAAGGTTTAATAATGGCCTGTAACTTACGGGCTTTTTCTTCATCCTTCTTTTTCTCAATTGGCGTTACAAACTCGTTTTGGAAAAACTGCTGTGCACCAAGTAAGCCTGGGTTGATAAATGACATCTGTGTCCAAAGGTCATTAACCGAATTTTCTACAGGTGTTCCGCTCAATATCAACTTAAATCTTGATTTAAGCAAGCGTACAGACTGGAACGATTTTGACGATGCATTTTTAATGTTTTGACTTTCATCTAATATGATATAGTCGAAAAAGTATTCCTTAAGTAAGTCTATATCTATACGGCTTATACCATATGTGGTTATTACCACATCATAATTATTAAATACCTCTGCAGATTTATAACGGAATGCACCCGTATGTACCATCATTTTTAATTGAGGTGCGAATTTTTTAGCCTCGTTGAGCCAGTTATAGATCAACGATGTGGGCATAATAATAAGCGAAGTACTTTTACTACCCGCCGCTTCAGTATCTTCTTTATGTTTTTGGAGCAGAGCCAGGGTTTGTATAGTTTTACCTAAGCCCATATCATCAGCCAGGCAGCCGCCAAAATGGTAATCCTTTAAAAAGTGAAACCAGTTATATCCGGCTTTTTGGTAATGTCTTAAACTGCCGTTAAAGTTTAATGGCATTGGCACCTCGGCGGGTGTTTCAAAGTCGCTTAGCTTTTGCAGTTTGCGGCTCATGGCTATGCCTGCCATTTCACCTTCGGCCAAATTAGTTACCAAACCTATGTGGTGCCTGCGTAATTTAAGCTGATCGCCGGATTCTGAAAAATGCAGCAGGTTGCCAAACTGCGAGAACCATTTTTCAGGTATCACGGCTATCTCGCCGGAAGGTAGCAGGAATTCTTTTTTATGATTGAGGATATGGTTTTTTAACTGTATAAAAGGGATACGGTATGTTCCGAAGTATACTACCGCGTTTATGTCGAACCAGTCGTTATTTTCGCTAACCTCCAGATTTATCTTTGTAGTACCAAAAACATAGCGTTTTTGTCCCTCGGGTTGTTCCAGCTCAAAACCCATTTGCAGAAGTTCGTCGTGATACTGGTTAAGCCACTCAAACACCGGGAAGGATTGATCAGCATCTTCATCGCTTACAGCAACCTCCAGATTTTGAAATAAGGAAGAAACGGTTTTTAATCCCAGTTGCTCCAATTGATGCAGCTTTCCTTTTTCCCAGCTTACCGAACGTTTAATGCGATGAAAAAAGTAATCATCCCCTTTACGTTCCATTCGTACAGATACGTGCCTGCCATCGCCATAAGGGAAAATGTATCCTGCGTATTTAAAAAGCAACTGCAGTTGTGAAGTGCCACCCTCAATATAAATAGGTTTTAAAATGGGCGTGGCTTCATGTTTTTCGGTATTTATGCTAAAGCCATCGGCATATACGTTGTGCTTTTCTATGAGTGGTGCAACAAATTTCTCGAAGTAGGATTGCTCTGATGAGCGGGGTATGGCAATATATCTTTTATTTAAAAAGGGCACAAGTTTTTTGCCCTCTATCTCTTTTTCAAAATAGTATAGAGTGTCGTCTAATAGCATCCATGCCGGTTGGTTACAAATGATCTCGGCATTTTTGAACATAAATTCAATCCGCATTCCCTGGTATTTAATAGTAGGAAAGTAACGGATTTCTTCTTCGTTCCTGCGGAAATGAAAAAGTACCGAAGCTGCTTCGGTAGCAATCTGGAGTTCGCGGCCAGCCGGATACCCTTCCTTACTCATTAAAAATATTCGTTTGTTACCTAAAAGTCCCATCGCTTCCGCAATGCGCTTTTCAATTTTAGGGCGAATGGTCTCAAAAAGTTTGTCGTTAAATATTTTAGAGAAAAACTCAAATGGGCGTATGGTTTTTTTATAATATTTTTTAATGACGTTACCCTGCTCCATATCTTCCAATAGCCTTATCAGCTTACGGTCGGTATCATCAATGCAATGAGCAAATTCCTCGGCGGTGTTTGAGAAGAGGCGTTGATGTGTAAGGGAGAATTCTCCGTTTGGGTTAAGTTGGACTATGTGTGGCTCAATAACGTACGACAAGTAATCATGCCTTGCAATGGCATAAATTATTTGGCAAGGCTTGCTGCTGTCTACGCGTAACATTAACTGATTGATAAAAAATTAATGAAAGCTACAACAACAAAAAATTCAAACGTAATTAGAATTTGCAGGAAGTGGAAATGTTTTTTGCTAAATAATTATTAACAAAGCTTTATAGAAATTTTAATGAAAGTAATTATAACTCCACTTCACCCTCAAAAACCAGCTTTGCCGGGCCTTCTAAAAAAATATTGCTGAATTTTTTACCATCGAAATTAAAGCGAATGTTCAAATCACCGCCTAACACTTTTATAGGTGTGCTAATAGTGCCGAATGTTTTGTTGTGTTTGGCCATGGCCAATGCTACGGCTGTAACGCCGGTACCACATGCATAAGTTTCGTTTTCTACTCCGCGTTCAAATGTGCGTACAAAATAACCTTCAGTTTCTTTACTTTTTTCTACAAAATTAACGTTTATACCTTCAGTTTTATACTTCGTGTTATTTCGAATGGCATAGCCTTCATTATAAACGTTTTTAGCCTCAAGATTGGTAGTTAACTTAACGTAATGCGGCGAGCCGGTGTTTAAAACATATGCGTCATTGTCTTTTTCAATAACCTCAACATCAATCATTTGCAGGCTAACCCAATCGCCTTCAGCTGAAATTTTGGCATAGTGTACACCATCCACCGCCTGAAAAGTTGTCGTATCAGTAATCACACCTAAGTGTTTTGCAAAAGCTACAATACACCGCCCGCCATTGCCGCACATGCTACCCTCTTTACCATCGGCATTATAATAGATCATTCTAAAGTCATATCCTGGTTCGGTTTGCAGCAACATAAGCCCATCTGCGCCAATACCAAATCGCCTGTCGCATATTTGTGCAACAAGCTTATTGTCAAGGCTTTTAATGGTAGCCTCGCGATTGTCAATTAATACGAAATCGTTGCCAGCTCCCTGATATTTAAAGAATTTTATATGCACAATTACGGATTGATTTTATTATATTACCTAACACATTAAATAATAGGTAGGCAACAAATATATCAGCACTCATTAATATTATTTAACATTTTTTAACAAAATTACTTATACCTTATAATTGATTATATCGTCTATATGGTATTAAATTTGATTTATTGAGATCAGTAAACATAAAAAGAGGAAAAAAAATAGATATGAAAAAAATTGGTTTAACATTATTAACCGCGTTTGTAGGCGGTGCAATGGCGTTAGGCGTCTACAAACTTGCAGAAAACAAGTACGCCGACAACATGAGTTTCGAGGATAAACAAAAAGTTTATTTCGCAAGCAATCCTTCTACTTCTCCAACTGTTTCATCAGCAGGGCAGGTTGATCTGACCCAGGCAGCGGCCGAGGTTACTCCGGCGGTTGTTTATATCCGTACTACTTACTCAAGCAAGCAAAGCGATAGTCAGGATCAGTTTGAGCAAATGTTTGGCGAAATGTTCGGACAGCGCATGCGCCCCCAGGGTCCGCAAATGGCATCCGGCTCGGGTGTTATTATTTCACCTGATGGCTATATAGTAACTAATAACCACGTGGTGGAAAACGCAGAAAAAATTGACATTGTTACAAATGATCACCATCAGTATGAGGCAAAAGTAATAGGTACTGATCCTAATACCGACCTGGCATTGATAAAAATTGAAGCTACTAATTTACCTATTGTAAAATTAGGCAATTCTGATGCAGTACGTGTTGGTGAATGGGTATTAGCAGTAGGTAATCCTTTTAAACTTACCTCAACAGTTACTGCCGGTATTGTAAGTGCCAAAGGCCGTAGCATAGGTATAATTGGCAGCGAGGATCAGCCAAATCAAAATCCGTTTGGCCCGGTAAATCAAAAAACTCCAAGCCTGCGTACAGGTATAGAATCATTTATACAAACAGATGCGGCTATTAACCCGGGTAACAGTGGTGGTGCCTTGGTAAATTCAAATGGCGAGCTAATAGGTATTAACGCGGCAATTGCTTCACATACGGGTTCTTATGAAGGGTATGGTTTTGCTATTCCGGTTAACCTGGCAAAAAAGGTGTTGAACGATATTAAGAAATATGGCAAAGTTAAACGTGGTTATGTAGGTATCAGCTTTGCTGATTTGAGCGTTCCGGATGCGGCAAGAAGTGTTAACAGCGATAAAACCAACGGATTATATATCAGCGGCCTGATGAAAGGTGGCGGTGCGGAAGCTGCAGGTTTAAAAGAAGGTGATATTATTACTAAAGTTGATGGTAATACCGTTTACGAATCATCTGATCTGCAGGAACGCGTGGCACGCTTACAACCCGGCGATAAGATCAATTTAACTGTAATGCGAGATGGCAAAGAAAAAGACTTTAATGTAACGCTTAAAGCAGATAGTCCAGAACCAAGAATTGCAGGCTCTGTTTCAAAATCAGCGGCTGAATTATTTAACAAATTAGGCGCAAGTTTTGTTCCGGTTAATAGTGATCAAAAAACTAAATTCCATATTAATGGAGGTTTGGTAGTAAGTCAGGTACGTCCCGGTGGTATATTTGATGACACTGATATACCTGTTGGATCGGTAATCACTTCGATTAACAAGCAATCTATCAACAGTATAGATGATATGGATAAAGCGATAACTAACCTGCGTAATGGCAGATTAATGATAACAGGCTTTTACCCGAATGGTGGCCGTTTTACTAATATATTTGATGTTCGATAATAATAAGTGATTTAATATAGTTAAGACCCGGTCGTTTGGCCGGGTCTTTTTGTTTTGATTTACTTACTACTTATACAAACCTATATATTTGTACCTGCTATGACCATGAGTACCGGTACCCCGTTTACTTTCTTAGATCAGGATCTGTTATTGTTACCACAAAAAGCTATTTACTGGAAACAGGAAAAAGCGCTGATTGCAGCGGACGTACATCTTGGAAAGGTGGGGCATTTTCGTAAAGCGGGGATAGCTATCCCCCGAGATATGGAGCAGGATGATCTGGCCATGCTTTCTGACCTGATACATGAATACCAGCCGGAAAAACTAATATTTCTGGGCGATCTGTTTCACAGCGATATGAATGCAGATTGGAATTGGTTCGTTTTATGGCGCAGGCAATTTCCAAAATTGCAGATCATACTAATAAAGGGGAACCATGATATTATTCATGACAAGCACTACTTACAACAAAATGTAACTCTGTACACCCAACTCGTTATTGGTCCATTTCAGTTACTTCATCATCCGCTGCCAGATGCAGCCGTACCCCACGCGGGGGGCTATGTACTATGCGGGCATATACATCCCGGAGTTAGTTTAAGCGGTAGGGGGCGGCAGCATATTACATTGCCATGTTTTGCATTTGGCAAAAATCAGGCAATATTACCATCGTTTGGTAAGTTTACGGGCAAAGTGGCTATCCGTAACCTAAAAACCGACAAGATATTCGGCGTATTAAAAGATAAGGTTATCCTTATTGGTTAAGGATGTGCTTTAAGATAATCATGTACTTCGCTATCCACCTCTATCAGATCAATATCTGCTTTTATGATGTGCCAATTTTCGTCGATTAAAAAGTAGGTGGGTAATTTGGTGATGTTCCAATTACTCACGTTTGGCGATTCGTCACCTTTAAGATCCGAAACCTGAAGCCAATTTAACTTATCTTGCTGTATCACGCTTTTCCAATCTGTGGCCGAGGTGTCCAGCGAAACACTCAGGATACCAAATTTTTTACGGTCGTAATCGCTGATGATTAGTCCGTTAAGCATTTTTTGATGGTCGAGCTTACTCACCTGGTGTGATGATCGCCAAAACTCCACAAGAGTAACCTTATTTTTGACCATGTTTTTATCAAATGCCTTGCCCTCAGGCGTATTGCCTGTAATGTCCGGTGCAACAGCATCGGGCATTACACCCAGCATCGCGTTAAGTTTATTGCTTATTTTAAGCCCGTCATCTGTGGTTTGTACTTCAGGACTGAACTTTTCAAAAATATGGTGGTAAGCAATCGGGTATTCAAAATAAGCTTGTTGGGCCATAATATGAGCACCGATCAGACTTTTGGGATTTTTTTCGGTGTATGTTTTTAATATTTCCAGATCAAGTTGTCGCCTTTTCTGTTGCACCTTTCGTGTATCTTCGTATAATTTTGCTCTTTTTACACTGGACAAAGCTGCTACTTCCTTTGATTCCAGAGTTTTCTTAAGAGAATCTATCTCACGGTCCATTGAATAAGCCATCTTATCTGACAATTTATAATAGGCCGATAGTTGTTTTTGAATTTCCGATGAGGAAGCTATTTCCGGATATTTTTCAAGGGCTGCTGAATTCACTTGTATATTATAATCACCATTTTCAAGATATATATCATAAGCTATTTTGGTACCCAACGGTTCATCAGTATTAAGTATACTCATGCTGTAATATCCGGGTGCTTCCAGCCGATCTTTTAACTTCATTTCACCATTCTTAATATCGTGGCTTAATACTATTTCGTTATGCTGTTTTAAAATTACAGTGCCATTTTTTATGCCATTTGCGGTAACGGTCATATCAAGCACAGACGCGTTATTACAGGCTGCCAATAATAAACAAATGCTGAATAGGTAAAGTATTTTCATTATGGATGGTTTGGAGCACCTAATTAAATAATAATTATTAATAATTTCACTTTATATCAACTTAGATTGTTTCTAAATAACCTTAATAACCAGCTAAAGCCAAAACCATTTCTATCTTTTAGCTTTAAATAAATACTTTTGCCTAATAAATCTGAACAATAATGAGCGAATTCAAACAAACCTTTAACTCATCACTGGGAAAAAAGCTTATCATGGCTTTAACAGGCTTGTTTTTGTGTACTTTTTTAATTGTACACCTTGGTGGTAATCTGTTGTTATTTAAAAACGACGACGGCTACTCCTTTAATGCCTACGCAAACTTTTTAACGCATTTTCCGCCGATAGAGGTAATAGCCTATCTTTTGTATTTGTGCATATTGGTACATACCATATATGCTATAATCTTAACAACACGAAACCGCAGGGCAAGGCCTGTAGGTTATGCTGTACAAACTAAATCGCCTGCCTCCTGGTCATCAAAAAACATGGGGATTTTGGGTGCCATACTTTTTTTGTTTATTGTGATACACATGGGCGATTTTTGGTTCACCTATAAATACAATAACATATTAGGTTTTAAAGAGTATCGTACCAACCTGGTGACAGGGGAGCGTACCGTTACCGACTTTAAGCCGGAGTATGCCGATTTTGAAAACTCGGTTGCTACCGAAAATAATGTAGAAATAGTAAGGGTAAAAGACCTGCATGCACGTGTTGCATTCAGCTTTAGCCATTTATGGTATGTTATATTTTACGTGATAGCGATGGGGGCGGTAGCGTTCCATTTACTGCATGGTTTTCAGAGTGCCTTCCGCACGTTGGGCTGGGTGCACCGTAGGTACACGCCGATAGTTTATTTTATTGGCACCTGGCTTTTTGCAGTAATTATTCCGTTGGGCTTTGCCGCTATGCCGGTTGTATATTTTATACAAAGTTTAAAGTAGTTGATGTAAGTTAGAACAGGTTGATCAAACAGAGTTATTCCGTTAGGATAAACCGCTCAAACATCAGCCGCTCAAAAATAAAACAAGAAAATAATGAGTTTAGATGCTAAAATTCCTCAGGGCCCATTAGCCGAAAAATGGAGCAAGCATAAATTTAACTTAAAGCTGGTTAATCCGGCTAATAAGCGTAAGTACGATATTATTGTTGTAGGTACCGGCCTGGCAGGTGCTTCGGCAGCGGCTTCACTGGCCGAATTAGGGTACAATGTTAAGTCATTTTGTTTTCAGGATAGCCCCCGTCGCGCGCACTCCATTGCTGCGCAGGGGGGTATAAATGCTGCAAAAAACTATCGTAATGATGGCGACAGCGTTTATCGTTTATTTTATGACACTATAAAGGGTGGCGATTACCGCTCACGCGAAGGCAACGTTTACCGCCTTGCAGAGGTATCGGTAAATATTATTGACCAGTGTGTCGCCCAGGGTGTGCCGTTTGCGCGTGAGTATGGTGGCTTGCTGGACAATCGTTCTTTTGGCGGGGCACAAGTGTCACGTACATTTTACGCCCGCGGGCAAACCGGACAGCAGCTTTTATTAGGTGCTTATTCGGCCCTTAACAGGCAAATACACCTGGGCAAAGTAAAAATGTACACTCGTACCGAAATGCTTGACCTGGTGGTAATTGACGGACAGGCAAAAGGTATTGTTACCCGTAACCTTAAAACAGGTGAAATAGATACGCACGAAGGGCACGCCGTATTATTATGTACTGGTGGCTACGGTAACGTATTCTATCTGTCAACCAATGCCATTGGTTCAAATGTAACAGCGGCATGGCGTGCACATAAACGTGGCGCTTTCTTCGCTAATCCTTGTTATACACAAATACACCCAACCTGTATACCTGTTACAGGAGATCATCAGAGTAAGCTTACGCTGATGTCTGAATCATTACGTAACGATGGCAGGGTTTGGGCTCCAAAAACCGTTGAAACAGCCGAAAAGCTGCGGAAAAAGCAAATCTCCGCTGCTGAAGTAAAAGAAGAAGACAGAGACTATTTTTTGGAAAGAAAATATCCGTCTTTCGGTAACCTTGTTCCGCGTGATGTGGCTTCACGTAATGCTAAAGAGATGGTTGATGAAGGTCGTGGTGTAGGTGGTTCCGGCTTTGCTGTTTTTCTTGATTTTGCCGATGCTATTAAGCGTTTGGGTGAAGATACGGTAAGGGCAAAATACGGTAACCTGTTTGATATGTATTATCAGATAACCGACGAAAACCCATACAAACAACCTATGCGTATTTATCCTGCGGTACATTATACCATGGGTGGCCTTTGGGTTGATTATAATTTAAGTACAAATGTACCGGGCCTGTATGCTTTGGGTGAATGTAACTTCTCTGACCATGGTGCAAACCGCTTAGGCGCTTCGGCATTAATGCAGGGCCTTGCAGACGGATACTTTGTTATCCCATACACTTTGGGCGATTATTTGGCTACTATCGGTCCAAAACCTGTTGATAAGAATCATCAGGCATTTGAACAGGCAAAACAGGATGCAATTGCGCATATCAATAAATTATTGGCCTTAAAAGGTACTAAAACTGTAAGTGAATATCACCGCGACCTGGGTCATATTATGTGGGAGTATTGCGGCATGGCACGTACAGAAGAAGGATTGACAAAAGCTAAGGGATTAATACAGCAGCTTAAAGCGGATTTTTGGACGAATGCTATTGTTACCGGTGAAAACGAAGAAATAAATGCCGCACTGGAAAGAGCCGGCCGTGTAGCCGATTTTATTGAATTGGGTGAATTAATGGTGACTGATGCATTAATGCGTCGCGAATCATGCGGTGGGCACTTCAGGCTGGAGTCACAAACTCCGGAAGGTGAAGCCCTTCGTAATGATGACGAATTTGCATTTGTTGCAGCATGGGAGTACAAAGGTGAAAACCAGCCCGAACAGTTGAATAAAGAAGAGCTGGTGTTTGAAAATGTTAAGTTAACACAACGTAGTTATAAATAAGGGTTGCAGGCTGTAAGTGGTGGTTACAACTATAAAAAAATAACCGATTATACAACTTACAACCCCGTAACTCACAACTCAAAAAATATGAGTGGAAATATGAACCTGACGCTTAAAGTATGGCGTCAAAAAAATTCACAGGCAGCAGGGAAATTTGTGACCTACAAGGCAGAAGGTATCTCGCCAGATATGTCATTCCTGGAAATGCTGGATGTGGTAAATGAAAGCCTTACACTAAAGGGTGATGAGCCAATTCATTTTGACCACGATTGCCGCGAAGGTATTTGCGGTATGTGCTCTTTATATATCAATGGCAGGCCTCATGGCCCTAAAAAGGCAATAACCACTTGCCAGTTACACATGCGTAGTTTTAGTGATGGAGAAACTATCACCATTGAACCGTGGAGGTCAGCAGCATTCCCTGTGGTAAAAGACCTGGCAACGGATCGTTCGGCTTTTGACCGGATACAACAAGCTGGAGGTTATATTTCTGTGAATACCGGCGGCGTGCCTGATGCTAACGAGATTCCTATCCCTAAGGTAATTGCCGATGAAGCCTTTAACTCAGCTACCTGTATTGGTTGCGGGGCATGTGTTGCCGCATGTAAAAATGCATCAGCTATGTTATTTGTTTCCGCTAAGGTTTCGCAGTTAGGCATGTTACCGCAAGGGCAGCCGGAACGTTATAGCCGGGTACAATCAATGGTAGCACAAATGGATGCAGAAGGCTTTGGTAACTGTACCAATACAGGCGCTTGCGAGGCAGAGTGCCCTAAAGAGATAACGCTTACCAATATATCGCGTATGAACAATGATTATTTTAGTGCCAAATTGTTCAGGGAAGAACATGCCCACGATCAGAACGGCGATTAAAACAAAATATAAAGCGCAAAAAAAATCCCGGGACAGTAAAGTCGCCGGGATTTTTAATATAAAAACTAATTATTTTAAGATGCTTTTTGTACGGCATCAGCCAGATCTGAAATTTCAGGAACTTTATCAAAAGATTTTACCAGTCTTCCGCTACGGTCATATATCGCAATATAAGGTGTTGTTCTTATATGGTAATACTTTTGCACCTCTGCACCATAGCCTTCTGTACCCAGGGTAAAATTAGGATATGCTGACAGGTTAAAATCATGATTAAATCCCTTTACCATTTTAATGTCAGTAAAAGTTATCATTACCACCTGTATGTTCTTAAACTTGCTCATTTGCGGTTTCATATCATAAACCAGCTTTTGGCAATGGCCGCAATCCGGAGCGAAATAGATTAGCATCACTGGTTTGTTTTTTTTAAGGTCGGCAGGTGTGCTATATGTATTATCCATTTTTTGGATGCGGTAAGGCGCTATAGTTGGTGGTATAGAATTAGTTTGGGCGTTACTGCATCCGGCAATAATAAATAAGCTGAGCGCTAATAGTATTTTTTTCATTTTTTCTATAATATTCATTAATGGTTAAGCTTCAAGCATTTCCAGTTGCCAGGCAATATGTTCTTCTGTTATAGGGAATAACGCATTATTACGTATTGTATGATATACCGCCTCAAATATTTCATTATAATCACCTTTATTCGAAGGTATCCACTCAATGTTCTTTTTATTACCTATTTCCATTATTACTAATTTACCTTCGCTTCCTTCAGGTTCAACACCATAAGCGCTATTTGTAGGCATCATTCCTTTATCCAGTTGAGCTTCCTGCACATCAGTACGTTGTTTAACCCAGCTTCCGGCAGTGCCATTTACTATAAATCCGGGTTGCTCTTCGGCTATTAGTAATCCCGATGTAAGGTATACATTTAGTTGATTAGGATAAGTTAAATGAAAATGAAAATAATCTGGTACCTCGGACCCTTCCCGGTGTATAGCAGTAGTTTTTTTAAATGATAATGGCCTGCCAAAAAGTGCTATGGCATTATCAATTAAATGCGGCCCCAGGTCATAAACAAGTCCGTTGGCGGGAGTGTCTTTTTTTTCTTTAAAAATTTTTGGGCTCAGGGCTGTTTTGTAACGATCCATCCGGAAGATAACTTCTATTAATTCTCCCAATCTACCACTTTCAATAATCTCTTTGGTTGCAAGGTACCCGCTGTCATATCTACGGTTTTGGTAGATCATCACGTGCCGATTAAGTTTCCGACCCAAATCAAACAGTTCCTTAACTCCAGCAGATGTTGCCGCTGCAGGTTTTTCTACTAAAACATGTTTACCTGCCATTAAAGCCTTTTTTGCATAGTCCAGATGTGTGTTACTGGGCGTATTTACTATAATCAGTTCTAGCTCCTCATCGTTAAGCAAATCATCCACAGCATCGTAACTTATAATATCCGGATAAATTTTGGATGCCTTTTTTTCGTGACGCTCCACTATCGCTTTTAAACTAAAATGCGGGTTGGTATGAATAAACGGAGCATGAAAAACCCTGCCCGACATACCATAGGCCATTAATCCTGTAATAATTGGTGCTGACATAGTGGTAAATTTATCATATTAAATGCATCAAGCTAAATTTAAAAATAAAAAAGGGACAAGCGTTTACCTGTCCCTTTCATTTATTTATCAATCAGCAATTATTTCATACTGCTTTGTATCTCTTTTATTTTTTCTAAATGACCTTTAACTGTAGGTAGTATTTTTGCTGCAAAAGCCTTTAAGTCAGCATCTTTACAGTTTTGAGCACCATCTTCTAATAATGATACTGTTTTTTCGTGACCATCTACCATAGCGTCAACGTAAGCTTTGTCAAAATCAGTACCGGTTTTTGCAGACAAATCGTTGATCATTTTTTGATGTTCATCATCAGGTGTTGCGGGTAGTGTAATATTTTTTGCTTTTGCAATAGCCATTAACTCATCATTAGCTTTTGAATGGTCGGTTACCATCATACTGCCAAAATCTTTAACTTTTTGACTGGTACCTTTTTCCTGTGCTATTTTGCCTAAAGCAACTTCCGTCATGCCTCCATTGGCAAGTTTGGTTGCAAATTCGGCATCATCACTGGTTACCGCAATACCGTTCATTCCGGTAGTAGAGGTGTCTTTTGCCATGTTAAGACTGTCAGCAGTTTCTTTGCTGTCTTTTGAAGCATTGTTACAAGCCTGGAATGATAAAGCTGCAAGCCCTATCATTGCTATTAAACTAAATTTTTTCATTTTACGTTTATTATATTGTTTTTAAGCTTAACAGTTTTTGTATGTTTTAGTTTTACTTGTATTAAATACATGTACTTAAATTACTGTTGTTATACCTTAAAGTTTTATTATTTTTGAGCACACAAATTAAATGATATGAATTTTCCGGCAGAGTTAAAATATACAAAAGACCACGAGTGGATTAGGGTAGAAGGCAATGATGCCTATATTGGTATTACCGAGTTTGCTCAGGGTGAGCTGGGTGATATTGTTTATGTTGATATTAGTACCGTTGGGCAGGACGTGGATAAAGAAGACGTATTTGGCACAGTTGAAGCTGTAAAAACAGTTTCCGATTTGTTTATGCCTGTAGATGGCAGAATTTTGGAAGTGAACCCAAAGCTGGATAATGAGCCTGAGTTGGTGAATACCGATCCTTATGGCGAAGGCTGGATGGTTAAAATAAGTCTGCATGACGTAGCTGATATTGACACACTTTTATCTGTAGATGATTATAAAGGAGTCATTGGCGTTTAATGAAAATATTATTTAAATATTACGGGCCCGCAGTTTTGTGGGCCTTATTTATTTTAATAATATGTAACATGCCAATGGGTGCTATTAGCGAATCGCCCAGATTTTTCCCGGGGTTTGATAAGCTGGTGCATTGCGGTTTGTTTTTTGTATTCGTAGTTTTATATTATAATGGATATATCCGCCAAAACGGAATTAAACGCGTGCCATATACTGCGTTAGTTTGGCTAACTTTATTAGCTACTGCTTACGGAGGCTTAATAGAGTTATTACAGTTATATGTTTTTACATGGCGGGATGGAGAATGGAACGATTTATTTGCAGATGCTGTTGGGGTTGGAATGGGTACATTTAGTATGCTATTAATTGGAAACGCTATTGATCATGAAGAAATTTAAATACCTGATTATTTTACTATTAACTTCAGTAACCCTGTCCTCATGTGGCATTTTTAAAAAAGACTGCAATTGCCCGCATTTTGGGAAAGCCGGAAATATTTCTATTATGGTTAGATATCTGGCATAATCCATTCTTAAAATAGTTTAAAAAGCAATAAATTCTTCAGCCTTTATTTGGATTTAATTTAAATAAGCTTAAATTTGTAGTCTAATATATATGCAGATGACGCTTTCGCAGCTTGAAATAGGAGAAACAGGAATAGTAAAAGAGTTTACTGACCTTGAAATGTCTGTAAAGTTGATGGAAATGGGTTGCCTTCCGGGTGAGGAGATCAAAGTTTCGCGTATTGCCCCTCTTGGCGATCCGATAGCTATACATGTATCAGGCTATCAGCTAAGTTTGCGAAAATTTGAGGCATCAACCATAATACTGCAATAGTACCTCGTTGGCAATTGAAAGCTGATATAAGAGTAGCACTTGTAGGCAATCCCAATACTGGCAAATCAACACTTTTTAATGCCTTAACAGGCCTTAATCAAAAAATAGGTAACTTCCCCGGGGTTACAGTTGATAAAAAAGTTGGCTTTACCCAACTCCCTGATGGCCGTCGAGCCGAGATCATCGACCTTCCCGGAACGTATAGTTTATATCCTAAAAGTAAGGATGAATCTATCGTATTTTCTATTCTTGCCGAAAAGACTGATGGCCTTAGTCCGGATCTGGTGGTTGTTATATTGGATGCCACTAACCTGAAAAGAAATCTTTTATTATATACACAGGTAGCCGATCTTAAAATTCCGGTTATCATCGCCCTTAACATGTCCGATCTGGCTAAAAAAGCCGGGATAAGCATTAATGTTAATGAAATAGCCAAAAAACTTGGGGTGCCCGTAGTACCTGTTTCAGCTCGTAAATCCGAAGGAATAACACAATTAAAAGATGCTATATCTTACGCCAACAAGGTAACATTACAACAAGATACCATTGATGTTAAAGCAATAGCGCCGGAGTTGATAGATGCTATAAGCAAAGAGATAGATAGTAATAACCCTTATTTTGCCCTGCAACTGGCTCATCAACATGAAACTTTAAAGTTCCTGACACCACAGCAAAGCGAGCGTATTGAAGAATTAGAGCAGAAGTTTTCTTTTCATTCACAAAAAGCACAGGGTGCCGAAACCATAGCCCGTTACAGTTTTATAAATGATCTGCTGTATGATACGGTAAAAACACCCGAAACCGCGCAGGATGAATCCTATAGTAATAAAATTGATAAGATACTTACCCACCGCGTATTTGGCTTTATCATTTTTTTAGGCATACTGCTTTTTATGTTTCAGGCCATATTTGCGTGGTCAGAGTATCCCATGTCGCTTATAGAAAGTTTGTTTGTTTGGATACAAGGCGGACTCCGTGATATTTTACCAGCCGGTCCGCTCGCCGATCTGCTGATTGATGGTGTAGTAGCCGGTTTAAGCGGTGTAATGGTATTTATCCCTCAAATAGCTATTCTGTTTGCATTCATCTCTATTTTGGAAGATACCGGCTACATGGCGCGGGTAACCTTTATGATGGATAAGATCATGAGAAAGGTGGGGCTCAACGGTAAATCGGTAGTGCCGCTTATTGGTGGATTTGCATGCGCTGTACCCTCTATTATGAGTACGCGGACTATTGAGAACTGGAAAGACCGTATGATAACCATTATGGTTACCCCATTGGTTACCTGCTCGGCACGCTTACCGGTTTATACCCTGTTAATTGCATTAGTGGTACCCAACCGCAATATATGGTGGGTGTTTAATTTGCAGGGACTTGCATTAACAGGTATGTATTTACTGAGCCTGGTATCAGCTGTAATTGTAGCATGGGTATTTAAATTTGTATTAAAAGCCCGTGAGCGGGGTTATTTTATCATGGAACTTCCGGTTTACCGCATGCCACGCTGGAATAACGTAATATACTCTATGTATGAGCGGGCGAAAACATTTGTATTGGAAGCCGGGAAAGTAATTATTGCAGTGTCGGTAATATTATGGGTATTATCGTCATACGCGCCGGGAGATCGTTTTGAGCGGATAGAAAAAAAGTATAATCAGCCGGAATATACTAATAATATCAAACCCGCCGATCTGGAGCGGGTGGTAGCTTCTCAAAAACTGGAAAACTCCTACGCCGGAATACTTGGGCATGCTATTGAGCCTGTAATAAGGCCATTGGGTTTTGACTGGAAAATTGGCATCGCTCTTATTACTTCGTTTGCTGCCCGCGAAGTATTTGTGGGTACCATGGCTACTATTTATAGCGTAGACGGTGATGCCGATCGTATTGAATCGGTACAACAAAAAATGCGGAATGCCAAAAACCCGCAAACAGGCCAGCCTGTATTTACCTTAGCGGTAGCTTTTTCGTTGATGATGTTTTACGCCTTTGCTATGCAGTGTGCCAGCACTGTGGCCGTAGTTTACCGCGAAACCAAAGACTGGCGCTGGCCCGCCGCCCAGTTCGCTTACATGACTGTGTTGGCGTATGCTGCAGCATTTTTGGTATATCACCTGTTAAAGTAATTATAAGCTTTAGTTTCACCTTTCTATCCTTTATCTGTAAAACATCTATATTTGTAGCAGAGGTGAAAATTGGATAAAGTAAAAATTTTAGAGAGGTATCTTCCGCCCGATGCAGCTCCGCTTATTGGCCGCTGGATAGATTACTTTAAGTGTGAGTTTAAAATATCCCGCAACCGGGGAACCAAATTTGGCGACTATCGTGCACCGCATGATGGTAAAGGACATCGCATCTCTGTAAATTACGATCTTAACCCTTATGCATTTTTGGTTACTACGGTACATGAGTTTGCACATCTGCATACCTGGAACGAGCATAAGCATAAAGCAAAGCCGCATGGCGCGGAATGGAAGAATAATTTCAAGAAAATGATGCAGCCTTTTTTTGAAAAAGAAGTCTTTCCGCCCGATGTTAAACAGGCTATACATAGCTACTTAAGCAATCCGGCGGCGTCCAGTTGCTCCGATCTTAATCTGTACCGTTCTCTGCGCAAGTATGATCCGCAGAAGGAATTTGTTTTTACGGTGGAAAAGATACCAGCAAAAGCTTTATTCAAAATTAAAGACGGACGTGTCTTTCGTAAAGAGGAGAAGCTGCGTAAACGTTACAAATGCATCGAGGTGAAAAGCAAAAGGATTTATTTGTTCAGTCCGGTAGCCGAAGTGGAATTGGTCGAGGAATAGAATATTTAATACTTCAATAATTTATCCATCATCTCTCCCAGGCGTGCCTTTGCTAAAAACTGGTCTTCAAGCGCTTTGTTCATAGGTATCGCGGTATCTAAACTGGCGCAGCGCATAACTGGTCCATCCAGATATTTAAAACAGTGCTCGCCAATGTACGCGGCAATTTCACCCCCAAAACCGCTGGTCATGGTATCTTCATGTAAAACAAGCACCTTTGATGTTTTCTTAACGGTTTTAATAACTGCTTCTTTATCCCAGGGTTGCAGGCTCCGCAGGTCAAGTATCTCTATGGAATGCTGCGGGTTTTTTTCGGCGTATTCAATGGCCCAGTGTACACCAAGTCCGTAAGTGATGATGCTGGCCTTAGTTCCCTCCCGTACAATGTTCGCCTTACCTATCTCCACATAATAATCATCGGCAGGTACGTTGCCCGATATATTACGGTAAAGGTACTTATGTTCAAAAAACATTACCGGATTGGGATCATCAATGGCAGCCATTAACAACCCCTTGGCATCATCAGGGAAAGCGGGATAAACTACCTTTAAACCCGGTGTTTTGGTGAACCATGCCTCGTTAGTTTGTGAATGAAAGGGCCCCGCCCCCGTGCCGGCTCCTGCAGGCATGCGTATCACTACATCAATAGGCTGGCCCCATCTGTAATAGGTTTTGGCAACATTATTCACTATCTGGGTAAACCCGCAGCTAACAAAATCAGCAAACTGCATTTCAACAACAGCCTTATAGCCGTTTAACGCCAGGCCAACAGCAGCACCCACAATGCCCGATTCACAAATAGGGGTATTGCGTACACGCTCTTTGCCAAACTCTTCTACAAACCCCTGGGTTATTTTAAAAACACCGCCGTATTCGGCTATATCCTGCCCCATCATTATCAGGTTACTGTGTTTTTGCATGCTTTGCTGCAAGGCATCAGTTATGGCATCAATATATCTTCTGTTGCTAAGTACCTCATACGGCACATGTTCCGGCATTCGGTATAACCGGTACATGCTGTCTGTTTCAGTTTGGGCATGCGGCACAATATTAGGTTCGCTAAAAACTTTTTCTATCTCGGTATCTATAAGACCAGTAAATTCGTTTTTAAGATAAGGCACCCACTCGGGCCTTAATATCCGTTCGTCAAGTAAATACTTTTCAAAAGTATCAATCGGATCTTTTTTCTTCCACTCATCAAGTAAATGCTGCGGTACATATTTAGTTCCCGATGCTTCTTCATGTCCCCGCATCCTGAATGTCATACATTCCAGCAATACCGGCCTCGGATTTTCGCGTATGCTTTTAGCCAGCTCGCTAACAGTATGATAAACTTCTAAAACATTATTCCCGTTAATCCGCTTACCTTCAATTCCGTAACCAATGGCTTTGTCAATGATGGATTCGCATCGGTATTGTTCATTAACCGGAGTTGATAGCGCATACCCGTTATTCTCTACCAAAAAAATAACCGGGAGATCCCAAACCGCGGCTATATTTAATGCTTCATGAAAATCACCTTCGCTGGTAGCGCCCTCTCCGGTAAAAACAAGTGTCGCTTTCTTCTTTTTACTAAGTTTATCAGCCAAAGCAATTCCATCAGCAATAGCGAGCTGCGGGCCAAGATGTGATATCATCCCAATGATCTTATACTCCTGTGTGCCGAAATGGAAAGATCTGTCGCGGCCTCGGGTAAAGCCAGATGCCTTTCCCTGCCATTGTGCCATAAGGCGCGCTACGGGAATATTACGTGCTGTGAATACGCCAAGATTGCGGTGCATAGGTAAAATATATTCATTGGCTTCCATAGCCAGTGTACTGCCTACGGCTATAGCCTCCTGCCCAATTCCCGAAAACCATTTGCTTATTCTGCCCTGTCGTAATAAAATAAGCATCTTTTCTTCCACGAGGCGCGGGAGCAGTAATTTTTTGTAAAATGTTATTAAACCGTCATTATCAATATTTTTCCGGTCAAAAATCATACGGGTAAAGCTAATAAGTTTTTAAAACTTTGTATGTTTGAACATTCCTCTATCCTGCTATGAAACACTTTTACGTTATTTTATCTATAATGTTTATCCTTTTTGGATTATCATCTTTTGCACCCGATCATTTTTTGATGCCACAAAGCTTTTATTTGCACAAAGGAGATAAACTGGATCTGCATTTATTAACAGGTGACAATTTTAATAAAGACGGAGAAGTTAAGTATAATTCTTTAAATACGGCATCATTTATTTTATATGAAGGCTCCAAGGGAACCGACCTTACCACTATGGTAAAAGACAGTGCTGCTCCTGTATTGAATTATACCATGGATAACAGCGGATTGGCATTAATAGCAATGAATACCAAACCCGAAATAAACGATGTGCCGAGGGAGGAGTTTTTATCCTATCTGAAAGATCAGGGCTATGAAGATTTGGCAGATAAGGCGCAAAGCGGCAACAAACTAAACTTTGCCGAAAAAACGCACTATTATTTAAAAACACTGGTTTCGGTTGATGATAACGGAGGCAAGGTTTACGATAAAGAGTTAAAAAGCGACTTCGAAATTATATTAAAGCAAAATCCTTACAAAAAAAACTACGGGGATGATGTTACAGTTTTAATAAAGTACAAAGGCGAACCTTTAAAAAGGGCTAATGCATATATATATGTAAAAACTGAATCGGGGAATGTATACCCGCATAAATTAGGTACTGATGATTCCGGCCAGATATATTTTACGCTAACCCGTGACGCTATTTATATGATACGTTGCGTGCATATTGAGCCTTTAAAAAACGGTGATGCCGATTTTGAGACCTGGAGCGCCACCTATACCTTTGCTTTTAGCAACCAAAGCATTATGCCCAATACATACCGCGAATTCGGCTTTGGCGATAAGCACTAAAGCATTTTAAGCATTTCCATATCAAACTTGGGCTTTAGGGCATACTTTACCTGTAACAAGCCACTGTCAAAAGCTTGTTGGTCAATAAGCAATAGATCAATCCTGCTTTTTATATCGTGAAATAAAGGTTTACCTCCGCCCAAAATTACCGGATGTATAGAAAGAATTAATTCTGTTACCAGATTTTTATTGATGAAGGCTGATACCAGATTTGCTCCGCCAAATAACCATATATTTTTGCCTGATTGAGACAGTATGTGTTGTACAGTCTCATCAAAATCAGCTGAGTTTATAATATTTAACTCATTATTGTTTTTCATCGTATCCGAGAAAATATATACTGTTTTTTCCGGAAAAGTATCGGCGTTATTGCCTATCAGTTCAAAACTCTTACGACCAATAAACAGTGTGTCGGTATCATTAAAAAATGCCGTCATGCCATAATCATCATCGGTAAAACACCAGTCGTACTCACCGTTAGGCCCTTCAATAAATCCATCCAGACTTACCGCGAGGTTTAAAATAATTTTACGCATCAAATATTGTTTATTCCTCAGGTTTATTTTGCTCCTCCTGCCATTGCGCGCTAAATGATTTTTCTGCAACGGGTGGCATTTCTCTTAAGCGTCCCCAGGTTTTTTTGAAAAATGTTTTAAGAAAAAAGTTTTTTGCTTTTCCGCTAAAAAAATCGGTTAGCTTTCTTTTCAGCATTCCTTTTTTCCATAACGCCCAGCCCCATTTTTCTTTTTTGGCATTAAGGCCCTCCGTAACCGAATCTCTGCGATTGAGCAATAACATTTTATGGATGTCAATTTTAACCGGGCAAACTTCGGTACACCTGCCGCAAAGGCTTGACGCATAACTGAGGTGCTTAAATTTATCCATACCTCGCATATGTGGTGTTATAATGGAGCCGATAGGTCCGCTATAGGTAGTATCATAAGTATGGCCGCCAATGTTTTTATAAATAGGGCATACGTTAAGGCACGCACCGCAGCGTATGCAATACAAACCCTGCCGCTGGTCTTTTTGTGCCAGCAGGTTAGTGCGCCCATTATCCAGCAGTATTACATACATTTCTTCCGGGCCGTCGCTTTCGTTGGTTTGCCTGGGTCCGCTCAATATGGTGTTATATACAGTAAGGTTTTGGCCTGTGCCGTGGGTAGAAAGCATTGGCCAAAAAAGATCAAGGTCGGTTATGGAAGGGATCATTTTTTCAATCCCTACTATACTGATCTGTATCTTAGGAAAGGTGGTGGTTAATCGTGCGTTACCCTCATTTTCGCTTATGGCGATGCTTCCTGTATCAGCTATTATAAAGTTTGCACCTGTTATGCCTATATCAGCTTTAAGATATTTTTCGCGTAACAACTCGCGGGCCTTTAAAGTGAGTTGTTCGGGTGTGGCATCAACGGCGGTGCCAAAACGTTCGTGAAATAATTTAGCAATATCCTCTTTGGATAAGTGCATGGCCGGGGTAACAATATGATAGGGTTTTTGGCCAAGCAACTGAACAATATACTCGCCCAGATCGCTCTCTAATGATTCTATTTGGTGGCTATTCAAAAATTCATTCAAATGAATTTCTTCGGTAGCCATTGATTTTGATTTGATAACCGTTTTGGCATTTGCCCGGGTAATGATATTCAGTATTTCGCGCTGTGCTTCCGCAACATCATTTGCCCATATTACCTTGCCGCCATTTTTCTGAAAATTGGATTCAAACTCCGGCAAAAATTTGTCCAGGTTCTCCATCACCTTCCACTTTATGGCATGTCCCTTTTTTTTAGCTTGATCAAGATTGATCAGGCGCGATAACCCACGGTCAACCGAATGTTGATATTTATCAATATTGTAGTTAATTATCTTACGATGCTCAGTATCAAACGCTTTTTCTGCCGAAACGGCCAAAAATTCTTCCGCGGTGCTTCCCATAACTGCGAAATTAAACAAAAGCCACCAACTGTTTTACATCGTGTTAATAATCAGCGCAATTTTTTTATATAACTGTAACATTTCATAGTAGAGCACCGTCTTTACGCTATCATGAAAACAAAGACCTTTACCCTTATCGCAAGCGTTGTTTTACTGGCATCGTCTTGTTCAAAAGAAGTTTATAATAATAAGCACTATCTGGCGCAGCATAATCTTGAAGGAAAAACGCTGGCCATTTTGCCTGTGGAGGTTTATTACACCGGTAATAAACCCAAAAACAGCGACTGGTATGCCGAAGAGCAGGCCATCAGCCTTCAGATCCAGACTGCCCTTGAACAAGCTTACCTGTTACATGCCGGTGAGCATAAACCTGGAAAACATCAGTTTAATATTAAACTGATGGATGTAAACACAGTAAATAAAAAGTTATTGCAAAATATGACCGACCTGCGAACTGCCTGGAAAATGCCGGCAGACAGTGTTGGCCGCATGATAGATGCCGATATTGTTTTTAAACTACACATGAATAAGGAACGTTATATGTCTAAAAATTTAGCAAAAAGCATAAACACCGGAGCATTTTTTTTGGAGAGCCTTTTAAATACATCTGATAAAGGGGGTGATTTTGTAGCGTTACCCCGTGTACAAGCCGAAGATGTAGGTTATGAAATAAGCCTGATAGATGCTCATAGTGGTGAAGTTATTTCCAGCTATGTTAAAGACCCGGAAAAAGATCGCAGCAAAAAGGTCCGGAAAATAAATAAAACTATGGTAGCAAAATCAGTAGTGTTCGCTGCAAACTATCGTTAATAATCTAATCCTTATAAAATAAGAAAAGCGGCCCGTGAGCCGCTTTCTTTCTTGCTTTATAGTGTTTGTTAATTTTTACCGTCTACAACTGGGCGTTTGTCGCGGTTGGCCAATTCCCATCCGGTATAAAATACCAGTTGAGCCCGTTTAGCCAATAACGGGAAGTTAATTTTGCTAACCTCATCTCCGGGTTGGTGATAATCGGCATGTACCCCGTTAAAATAAAAAATAATAGGTACACCATAACGGGCAAAGTTATAATGGTCTGAGCGGTAATAGAACCGGTTAGGATCATTAATATCATCATACTTATAGTCTAATTTAAGGTGGGTATAAGTATTATTAGCATCCTCGCCAATTTTATGCAGATCAGAACTTAGCATTGCCGAGCCGATAGGGTAAACATAGTTAGCCGAGTCGGGACTGTTCAAATATTCTTCACCTACACGGCCTATCATATCAATGTTAAGATCCGTAATGGTATTAGCTAAGGGATATAAAGGATGATCAGTGTAGTATTTAGAACCCAGCAATCCTTTTTCTTCACCTACATTTCCTAAAAATAAAATACTTCGGCGGGGGCCGTGTCCGTCTTTTTTAGCCTGAGAAAATGCACGTGCTATTTCCAATATACCTGTAGTGCCCGATCCGTCGTCATCTGCACCGTTATTTACCTTATCGGTCGCGCCCGGGCGTGTATTAAGGCCGATATGATCATAATGAGCGGAAAACACCAATACTTCATCCTTAAGTTTAGTGTCTGACCCCGGCATAAAACCAACTACATCTACCGCTTTAACATCCTTCATTTCGGTAGTATAAGCAATATTGGTGCTGGTTTTTATAGTTTGTGTTTGTTTAGCTGTTGCAGCGGCAGTTTTAAGTTCATTATACGTTTTGCCCGAAGATTTTACCAGGGCATCGGCTACAGTATCATCAACATTAAAAACCGGTGCCAGGTCATTTGACTTTTCATTCGGATCTTTTATGGTTAACCTTGCCTCCGGGGCGCTACCGCCAAAACGTTTCATTATCGCCGAAACGCCGGGGTTGGCCGCCATAACAGCAGCAGGGTTTTTCTCCTGAATAGCTTGTAAAATAGCCATACGGGCATTTGACATCCGGTAGCTGGTGTTCGTTTTTTTACCTTCTTCCGGCTTATCCTCATTTATCCATAGAACAACTTTTCCGGTAATATCTGTTCCGGCTAATTCATCGGCAGTGCCGTAGCCTATAAATACTACATCGTTGGTATTAATGGTTTTATCAGGATATGATCCGGCCAGATAAAAATCTTTCCAGTTCTCAAAAGCCTGCCTGTTAACTGTAAATTTACTTACTGTTAAAGAGTTTTGTGTTAAAGGCACATTAAAGAAATAAGAGCCATTTACAGGAGCTTGCAAGCCGAGTCTTTTAAATTCTGCCGCTATATAATTTGCAGCTTTTTCGGCACCGGGTTTCCCGGTTTCGCGGCCCTCAAATTCATCTGATGCTAAAATGCTTAAATGCTTTTTAGCATCTTCGGCAGTAATAAGCTTGCCGTATTTAACTGCCGTGGAGTTTTGTTGTGCACATGCACTTGCTGATATAGCCAGTGCAGAGATAAAAAGGGATACTTTTCTCATTAAATATGTTTTATGTTTTTTTGATTTAGCAGCTTATTTTGTCAACACGACGGGCATGCCGGCCGCCTTCAAATTCTTCAGTAAAAAATGTTATGAGTGTTTCCTTTACTTCGTCAATACTCATGTGGCGGGCCGGGATGCAAATAATATTGGCGTTATTATGCGTTCTGGCAGGTATGGCTAATTCCGGTTTCCAGCAAATGGCGGCGCGTATACCCTGGTGTTTATTGGCCGTCATGGCTACGCCGTTAGCACTGCCGCATATCAATATGCCAAAGTCAAATTCGCCATTTTCCACTCCGCTGGCAACCAGGTGCGCAAAATCAGGATAATCAGCTGATTCGGCAGAATATGTTCCGAAATCTTTAAAAGTAAGATCGTTAAACATGCCCAATATAGCCTGTTTGTATTCAAAGCCGGCATGGTCAGCACCTATAGCTATTTTTAATCCTTTTTTCATATGCTCAAATTTATGATAATAATCAGAGCCTGAAAGTAAAGAATTTGATGCTTAACAAGAAATCAGGTGATCAAATAATTGCTGTTATGATTCCATCAGATCATCATGTTTTTTAACACGACGTTTTTCTACAACGGCAGATACTAAAATACCTACTTCGTACAGAACAAATAGCGGTATACTTACTACTGTCATGGTCATCATATCCGGTGTTGGTGTAACAACTGCCGCAACTATCAAAATAATAACAATAGCATACCGCCTGCTCTCGCGCATAAATTTAGCAGTGAGTATACCCAGGGTCGACAGTATATATACTATAATAGGAAGTTCGAAAACCAAACCTGTTGCTAATGTTAGAGTGGCAACAGATGATATATAAGAATCAATGCTGAATAAGTTTTGAATCTTGTCACTTACCGTATAACTCGCCAGGAAATTAATAGACTCAGGGGTTATTACATAATAACCAAATAATACACCTAATAAAAAGAGTGTAGTGGCATAAAAAACAAAGCCTGATGCAGCTTTGCGTTCCTTTTCGTGCAGGGCAGGTTTAATAAAGCGCCATATTTCCCATAACAGGTAAGGAACACCTAAGGTAATTCCTATTATTAAAGATGAATTGATCTGCAGGGTAAATTGCCCCGCCATTTCGGTATTAATAAGGTTTATATTTATTTTATTGATACAGAAACCAGGCCGGTTAAGAAAGTCCCCTAAATG
The DNA here is from genome assembly GCF_016522075.1 of Mucilaginibacter segetis. Taxonomy (GTDB): domain Bacteria; phylum Bacteroidota; class Bacteroidia; order Sphingobacteriales; family Sphingobacteriaceae; genus Mucilaginibacter; species Mucilaginibacter segetis. The sequence goes on from NZ_JAEHFW010000002.1 coordinate 807,973, forward strand.
GCAAAGCATACGATAGGTCCAAAATGTTGGCTTACTGGGCCCCATTATAAAAACATCGTATATAGTATCAAAATAATAAAATACAAAACAAGTGATAATAACTATAAATATGGCCGAACGTACCAAATGCCATCTTAATGCTTCCAGATGGTCAAAAAACGACATTTCGGATTCCAGGCTGTTGCTTTTTTCTTTTATCGCCTTTATTAGTTTATTATCGCTCATTTGTATATTAAATATCCCTCTGTTAACGCTTAAAATCTACTTACGTTGTATAGTACCCTGAAAGTTTTTATTATTTAATATTCAAAAGTTTCCATAAACTTCGTGGTAAAGTTACCAGCCCGGAAATTTGGATCCTGAAGTAATTTTAAATGAAACGGAATAGTGGTTTTTATACCTTCGATAACAAACTCACTTAAAGCACGCTCCATAGTAGCCAGCGCCTCGTCGCGGGTTTGTGCCATGCAAATTACTTTCGCTATCATCGAGTCATAATTTGGTGGTATAATGTAACCGCTGTACACATGCGTGTCTACACGTACGCCGTGTCCTCCCGGAGAATGGAAGTTGGTTATTTTGCCCGGTGACGGGCGGAAGTTATTGAACGGATCTTCGGCATTTATACGGCATTCAATAGCATGCATGCTTGGCTCGTAATTTTTGCCTGATATTGGTATCCCTGCAGCTACTTTTATCTGTTCTTTTATCAGGTCGAAATTGATTACTTCTTCGGTAACCGGGTGCTCTACCTGTATACGTGTATTCATTTCCATAAAGTAGAAGTTGCGGTTTTTATCAACCAAAAACTCTACTGTACCGGCTCCTTCATATTTAACAGCTTTGGCGCCTTTAATAGCTGCTTCTCCCATTTTTTTACGCAGTTTGTCTGTCATAAAAGGCGAAGGGGATTCCTCTACCAGTTTTTGATGTCGACGCTGTATAGAGCAATCACGTTCTGAAAGATGACAAACCTTGCCAAACTGATCGCCTACAACCTGTATCTCAATATGGCGGGGATCTTCTACATATTTTTCCAGGTAAAGGCCATCATTACCAAAGGCTGCGCCCGATTCTGCACGGGCCGAATCCCAGGCGTTGCTAAACTCTTCATCTTTCCAAACTATACGCATACCCCTGCCACCACCACCTGCGGTTGCTTTTAATATAACGGGGTAACCTATTTTATTTGCTACGCTAATACCTTGTTTAACATCGGTAAGCAAGCCTTCAGAGCCGGGTATGGTTGGTACACCGGCTTTTTTCATAGTTTCCTTAGCGGATGACTTATCACCCATCGCATTGATCTGCTCAGAGGTAGCTCCAATAAATTTAATGCCATATTCAGCACAAATAGCTGAGAACTTAGCATTTTCCGACAAAAAACCATATCCCGGATGTATAGCATCGGCATTGGTAAGTTCCGCGGCCGAAATAATATTAGGAATATTCAGGTAAGAATCGCGGCTTGCAGGAGGGCCGATACACACAGCCTCATCGGCAAAACGTACATGCAGGCTGTCGCGGTCGGCAGTAGAATATACAGCTATGGTTCTAATGCCCATTTCTTTACATGTGCGAATTATTCGCAATGCAATTTCACCACGGTTAGCTATTAAAATTTTTTTAAACATTTCTTTTCAAATGTGCGGATTATAGATATGCAGATGTGCAGATACTTAAACGTACTTAATTCGCACGTCCGCTTATCTGCACATTTGCACATTTATTTAGGTTCAACCAAAAACAAAGGCTGGTCATATTCAACCGGCGAGGCGTTATCAACAAGTACTTTAACAATCTTGCCTGATACTTCTGATTCTATCTCGTTAAATAGTTTCATGGCCTCAATTATGCAAAGTACTTTACCTGAAGTTATTTCATCCCCTACGTTAACAAACAAAGGTTTATCAGGAGATGAAGACCGGTAGAATGTACCAATCATTGGCGATTTAATGGTAATGTAATTTGATGATTCGGCTGTTGCTGCAACTGCTTCGGCAGCCGGCGCCACTGCCGGGAAACTCGGCTGTACCGGAGGTGCCGGAACTGAAACTACCTGTTGAGGCATCGGTGCACTGATCACTGTAGGCGCCTCGTTGGTTTTTATAGTTATTTTAAAATCCTTTTGTTCGATAGCAACTTCATTTACACCTGATTTTGAAACAAAGCGTATAAGGTCCTGTATCTGTTTAATATCCATAGTAGCTATAAATTGGTATTGGATAAAAGTTTATTGTTCTAAGGTATGTATAAATTATGCAGATGTGCAAATATGTACAAATGCTTTTAACCTTTAATAATATATTTAATTAACATTAATTATTTAACAGATGTTTTAATATGATCAGCTTATCTGTATAGACTGATTAATAGGCCCATTTTAAATAGATAGATCCCCAGGTAAAACCGCCGCCAAAAGCAGCAAGTATAAGGTTATCGCCCTTTTTAAATTTATTTTCCCACTCCCATAAACAAAGGGGTATAGTGCCGTTTGTAGTGTTACCGTAACGTTCAATATTTACGATCACTTTGTCAGCGCTCACGCCTGTCCTGTTCGCAGTAGCATCAATAATGCGTTTATTAGCCTGATGCGGCACCAGCCATGCAATATCATCGGCTGTAAGTTGATTGCGTTCCATTATTTCGGCGGCAACATCGGCCATATTTGTTACCGCGAATTTAAATACTGCCTGGCCTTCCTGGTAGGCAAAGTGTTCTTTAGCGGCAACCGTTTCGTGCGTAGCCGGATTTACCGAGCCCCCCGCTTTTTGGAAAAGCAGTTGAGAGCCTGCGCCGTCGCTTTTTAATATCGAGTCAATAATGCCGTTACCCTCTGTATTAGGTTCAAGCAGGGCAGCGCCGCAACCATCACCAAAAATGATACAGGTGGCGCGGTCTTCATAGTTAATTATCGACGACATTTTATCGCCGCCAACTACCAGTACTTTTTTATGTTTGCCGCTCTCAATAAATTGCGACCCGGTAGCTAACCCGAATATAAAGCCTGAGCAAGCAGCCTGCAAATCATAACCCCAGGCATTTTTCGCCCCTATTTTATGGGCCAGTATATTTGCCGTTGCCGGAAAAGGAAGATCGGGTGTGGTGGTACAAAAAATAATAAGGTCTATTTCATCAGCACCTATGCCGCGTTTTTTTAAAAGCCCCTCTACTGCAGGTACGGCCATATCTGATGTGCCAAGGCCTGCGCCTTTTAATATTCTCCGCTCTTTAATACCTGTTCTGCTGGTTATCCACTCGTCGTTCGTATCAACCATGGTTTCCAATTCCTGGTTGGTAAGTACATAATCGGGCGCGTAACCATTTACAGCGGTAATAGCGGCATGGATTTTACTCATTTTGTAGTTTTTTATTGAAAAGCCTGCTTTATTTTATCAATAAGGCTGGTTTCGATCATGTCTTTTGATAAAAGGATCATGTTTTTAATAGCTTCAGGGCTTGATATGCCGTGCCCTACTACAACCGGTGCATTAACGCCAAGTATGGGGCTACCGCCATATTGCTCGTAGTTAAAACGCTCAAAAAATTCGTCCTTAAATCTCTTTTTTAAAGTGATTACATAAAAAGACTCGGCCATTTTTAAGATAACGTTACCTGTAAAGCCATCACAAACGGTTACGTCGTGATTGTCTTCAAAAAGGTCGCGTCCTTCAATATTGCCGACAAAATTAAAAAGTGGGGTATTTTTCATTAAAGGGTAGGCGGCCTGGCAAAGCAGGTTCCCTTTTTCTTCTTCTTCGCCAATGTTCATCAGCGCAACTCTGGGATTGGTAATGCCATAAACCGACTCGGCGAGCAGGCTGCCTAATACGCCAAACTGCAGCAGCACGTCGGCTTTGCAATCGGCATTAGCGCCTACATCCAACAAAATACCCAAACCGCCTTTCAGTTTGGGTACAATAGTTGTCATGGCGGGGCGCATAACGCCCGGAATTGTTTTTACGCTGAACATGGCTCCAACCAACATGGCTCCAGTATTACCTGCCGATGAAAAGGCTTGTATATTGCCCTCTTTAAGCAGGTTAAAACCAACGCTAATACTTGAGTTTGGCTTTTGTACAATGGCTTTTGTTGGGTGTTCGCCCATTCCGATTACTTCGGTTGTATGTACAAACTCGAAATGATCGGGGCTGAAATTATTTTCCTGAAGAATGTTAACTGTAGCATCTTTGTCGCCTATCAGCACCAGTTTTTGCTCTGCCGATAAAACCTTGTAGGCTTCAATTGCTCCTAAAACAGTTGCTTTGGGAGCGAAATCACCGCCCATCATGTCTAAGCCAATCTTCATTTCAGAAAATTAACTTATACGGCTACTGCTTTCTCGATCAAAACTTTACCGTTGAAGTAAACATTACCGTCAACAGTGTAAGCTCTGTGTGGTAAATGTACAGCTCCGGTGGTTTGGCATGTAGTTAAAGTAGGCGCCTCAGCTTTATAGTGCGTTCTGCGTTTATCTCTTCTTGATTTGGAAATTTTCCTTTTTGGATGTGGCATAAATCCTGTTATTTAATGTTATTTAAATTTTTTGAGCGCATCCCAACGCGGGTCTGTTCGCTCGTTTTGTTCATCATTAGCGGCCAATTTACTTAAATTGTCCAGCATATCCTTATCACAATATGGTGTGTTACCTTCATTACCGCAAGTGGCTATAAAAGGCAGCGCAACATTTACATATTCATAAATTAGCCCGGCAATGTTTATCTCATGATCGTTTTTGCCAAGGGTAATTATTTCATCATCTTCTGCAACCGCTTCATCACTAAACCTGGCTATCTGCTGTTCCTGTATATGCAGTTGCTGCGGATATTCTGACAGGCATTTATCGCATGTGGCGGTAATTGTTCCTTTAATATCAAAGTTCAGTATCAGCATTGTTTCCTGTTTTTCCAGTTCAACAACACATTGCAGATCAGCTTTTTTAACCAGCGAATAATCAAATTCGTCGAAAAAAGAATCTCCGACAACATATTCAAAGTTATGCTTCCCCAGCTTAAGGCCGGTAAAAGGAATTGCATATGTTCTGAGCGATTTCAATGAGCAACAATTAGCCCGCAAATGTATGGAAAATTACTAAAACAGAAAAGTGTTTTTTTATTTTGGTTTTCGGGGAATGATTTACTCCCGTCTTAATTGTCGACACAGGTGCTTTAAGAACTCATATCACAGGAATGCTTGAAATAGTAATGTGAAGTGTGGTGGTTCTCTCCCTCATATTCTCAATCGTATATTCACCTTATCCAGCAATCCGGTTAGCTGTACTATCAAAAAAGCGAAAACCAGGCAGCGTATAATTCCGCCTATGCCCTGATCAAGGTATTCGGGGTAAGCAAGGTCAGTCATTTCATACATGGGGTAAAACAGGTATGGTAATATATAACAGGTAAAGGTATTGGTACCTGCGGGCTCAATAGGTTTAAACCAATGGTATTTATGCTTATAATCAACCACAAAGGCAAATACCGCATACAATACCAAACTAATACCCGTACAAATAAGCACCCAAGAAGGGGTGTCTCGTATTTTAGAGATGCCCCCGCTAAAATAACGTACTATAAAACCCAGGTTAAAGAGTATTATTGCTATTACCAGCAGCCCCGCCCAAAACATTTTAATTTCTTTTTGTTGACGAAGCCGGATGTACATTACCGAGGTAAACACACCAGCCATAGTAAATGCCTGCATGGCACCGTTGCCTGATATCCATACATATTGATGTATAAATCCTAAAAAATTGAGCCAGCCAAAGTGATAGTCTATATTAAAAAAAACAAAAAACAGCCATACTGCTGCCTGTACCCATAAAGCGCCGTTGCTGTAATAATAAATAAGGCCGCAAACCAGGTATGCCCAGCCTATAAGTCCTAAAATGCCCCACCACGTTAAATGCAGCCAGGGATGATCCGGGTCGGTACTTTTGTATAATACACACATGGCTATAAGTAATACCACGCCAAAGCCCTGCAACAAGTATCTTTTAATTGCAGATGTTTGATTGCTGTAGTCTAAAAAAATGAAAAAAAAGCTGAATGTAGCCAGGCTTTCCCATACGGGCCTTGGCAAAAGGGTTGCCGGATCGTTATAGGTTTCCATGTTTGCATGAAAAAATCCGATAAATATAAGGGCGAACGAGCGGGTTAAAATACGTTTAGGTACTTGCCCGTCATGCTTTTTAAGGCGTTTTTCAAAGGCATACGGGATGGATAGTCCCACTATAAACAAGAATGCGGGGAATATGGTATCGGCTAAACCTAAAGCATCAGCATTAACACCTGCATGTTTAAGCCACTCAGGGGTGTTGGGTACACCATCCAGATCATTCACAAAAATCATCAGGAACATGGTAACCGCACGAAATGCATCAATTGACCGTATCCGGTTAATTAAATCACTCATTAAACAGGCTAATGTATTTTACAGATAAAATGTTTTATTTAACGGCAATTAAATTAAAACATTATGCGGTAATACTTCTTAGTCTCTGTCGCGGCTCATTTTTGAGAAAAGCAGCGGGTCTGCATTCAGTTCAGCCGTTTCTCTTCTATGCTTAATAATATGTACAGCAGTAAATAATGCTTCCCTGAAAGATATCTCTGAAGCCATGTTTTTACCTGCTATATCATAAGCCGTACCATGATCGGGCGAGGTGCGTACAAAACTAAGCCCTGCCGTATAGTTAACGCCCGACTCGAAAGCGATATGTTTAAAAGGTATCAAGCCCTGATCGTGATACATGGCCAGTACGGCATCAAACTGCAGGTAAGTACTGTTGGCGAAAAATCCGTCAGCAGCATACGGGCCAAAGGCCAATATGTCATGCAGGCGGGCTTCTTCAATGGCTGGTATAATGATCTCTTTTTCCTCAGAACCTATCAGGCCGTTATCGCTGGCATGCGGATTAAGGCCCAGCACCGCGATTTTTGGTTTACGTATCCAAAAATCATCGTGCAAACTTTTATGCATCAGTTTAAGTTTTGCCAATATTTTTTCGCCGGTAATGCTTTCAGCTACTTTGACAATAGGAATGTGTCCCGTTACTACGCCAACGCGCAACGTATCGCTCACTAAAAACATTAGGGATTCAGGCGCATTATCCCTTGCCTGTAAATATTCGGTATGACCGGGGAAGTTAAATTCCTCGTTCTGTATATTGTCTTTGTTGATGGGCGCAGTTACCAAACCGTCAATGGCCCCGCTTAGCAGATCGTCAGTAGCTTTTTGTAACGAAAGATAAGCATATTTGCCGCCCTCGGCTGTGGTCGTCCCCAGTTCAATACGTACATCATCTTCCCAGCAGTTTATCATATTTGCTTTTTTAAATTGCGCCTGCGATGGGTGATTTACTACGTTAAAACTCAGTTCGTTGATATGGGTTGTACGGCGATGAAAAGATGCAACTTTAGTGTGTCCGTAAACTATGGGCGTACAGTAATCATAGATACGAGCATCTGACAGCGTTTTAATAATGATCTCTAATCCGATGCCGTTTACATCACCTATACTTATTCCTATTTTGGGTTTATCACTCATGATATTTATTATTTAGTCCCGATGCCGTATTAAACCTGAGGTGCCTCAGCGTATAAATTATGCATCTGTGCGGCAATAGTAATTTGCGTTGTGCTTTAGGCTTTTAGCCTTTAGCTCACACTGCAAAGAAAAAGATTTTAAGTTTATATTTTCTTAATAAAGCACAAATATGCCTTTATTTGCTTAAATAACTAACGGATAATGACATTAGTAAGAGCAAAAAAACATTTAGGCCAACATTTTCTTACTGATAAAAACATCGCCGCAAAAATTGTGGAGAGCCTGCGCCCTGCAAACAAATATAGGCAGGTGCTTGAGGTTGGCCCGGGGATGGGCATCCTTTCTGATTTCCTGTTGCAAAAAACGGAGTATGAGGTTTTTTTAATTGATATTGATACTGAATCATACGAGTTTCTGCAAAAAAAATATCCGGAGCTGGGGAGTAAATTGCTTAATGCTGATTTCCTGCAACTCGACTTTCCTGCAACTTTTGCCCCGCAAATGGCGGTGATAGGAAATTTTCCATACAATATTTCCTCGCAGATACTTTTTAAGGTACTGGATAACCGCAACCAGGTAACTGAGGTAGTGGGTATGTTCCAGAAGGAGGTTGCAGAACGTTGTGCCGCCAAACCGGGCAGTAAGGAATATGGCATATTAAGCGTTTTTTTACAGGCCTACTACCAGGTAGAGTATTTATTTACAGTTAAAGCCGGAGTTTTTAATCCGCCACCTAAAGTGCTTTCGGCTGTTATCCGCCTTACCCGTAATGAAACTGAAACGCTGAACTGCGATGAAAAGTTGTTTTGGCAGGTAGTAAAGGCCGGCTTTAATCAAAGGCGCAAAACTCTGCGTAATGCGTTATCCTCATTGATCAATAAAGAAAAAATGACCGATAATCCAACGCTCGACCTACGTGCCGAACGCTTAAGCGTACAGGATTTTGTGAAGCTGACAAATGCGGTGGCGGAAAACCGCTGATTCAGCTGATCTGGATTATCACCGGCTCATCCGGCAGTTTTAATTTTTTAACTGATTCCGCCATTCGTTTTACAAATAAATAATTAGTTGTTCCGCCTATGGCTGCGCCAACAACAGGTATCAATCTTTCCGCGGTACGCACACCAAACATCATCAATAGTTTTTCTGCAATACCCTCCATCATGGTTTTTGTGACGGCCACCCCCGCTTCCACCTTAAATGACGTAGCTACAATGGTCATAAACTGTTCAAAGCTTACTTTGTAACTTCCTTTATTATAATAGGTGATGGCCATGGTAACCCGGAATTGCTGTGTTATCAGGTTCACAAAATCAACCGGCATACCAACAATCATGGTCAATATACCGCCTGATCCGGCTATCGCCCCCGATCCGGCTGCCAGATAGGCACACTGGTTAATAAATTTATCCAGCCCCATACGGTCAACTCCTTTTTTAATATTAAGCTGATCTATATGGTTAAATATTTGTTTGAATCCATCTTCCGACAGATGCTCTGCATAATTCTTTAATTGCGTGCGCGATTTTTTGAATGGTATTATCATAATTATTACTGATAGGCGTAAGCTCCCTGTAGTTATCACTATTAACGTGCCAATTTTTAATAAAACATAAAAGGCATAGTATTATTGGTGCCATTAGTGCATTTGTTTGTCAAAAATTTACTGGTTGATGGGTAATGTGCACCATTTTTGTAAGTTCGCTTTATATAATTTTTACTGCATTGAATAATAGTATATTAATCGTTGATGACATACACCCTATTTTTATAGAACGGGCGGAAACCCTGGGGTACAGTTGCGACTATCAGCCGGATATCAAAGCAGCAGATGCGCTTAACATTTTAAATAATTACGACGGGATGGTTATACGTTCCAAGTTTTTGGTTGATAAAAGTGCGATAGATATTGCTCCTAATCTGCGCTTTATATGCAGGGCAGGGGCCGGAATGGACAATATTGACGAACCGTACGCCATAGCCCGTAATATTACGCTGATTAACGCACCGGAAGGTAACTCAGATGCAGTAGGTGAACATGCTATAGCTTTATTGTTGAACTTAATGAATACTATTAACCTCGCCGATGCACAGGTACGCGCCGGGGTATGGGACCGGGAAGGTAACCGGGGGCACGAGCTTAAAGGTAAAACCGTTGGTATTATAGGCTATGGTCACATGGGGCAAAGTTTCGCGAAAAAGCTGTCGGGTTTTGGGGCAGAGGTTATAGCATACGATAAATATAAGACCGGGTTTAGCGATAATTTCGCACGTGAGGTAAGTATGGAGGAAATAGTGAAGAAAAGTGACGTATTAAGTATACATGTGCCGCTCACTAATGAAACAAACGGACTGGTTGATGATGAGTACCTGCTGCACTTTAAAAAACCGATATTTTTGATCAATACCTCACGTGGCAAGGTAGTTAAAACTCAGGCCGTACTAAATGCTATTAAACAAAAAAAGGTATTAGGCGCAGGGCTTGATGTGCTGGAAGTAGAGAAATTTCCCACCCTGGGTGAGCAAACCTGGTTCGATGATTTAAGGAAACAAGGGAAGGTGATATTAACCCCTCATGTAGCCGGATGGACATTTGACAGCTATCGTAAAATAAGCGAGGTAATGGCGCAAAAACTGGAAGATAGGCGTTTAATCATCCTATAAATAATGCTGAATTTAAAAGTGTTAAGTGCTATAGATATTGCGGATATATAGTGGAAACAAATTTTGGTCAGATCCGGTTCCGGCCAAAAAAATTTGGAATTTAAAACTTAAATATCTTATCTTCGTTTTACATTAAACAAGACTATGGAAGCTTTGCTCACGTAGTCTTGTTTGTTTTTAAAGCCATTACGCTCTTCTATTCACCAAAATAGTAGGGCGGTTTTTTTTGGCGGTAAACGTAAATTAAAAATTCTTAATAATTGTATTATGGCAGAGGTATCGTACTATACCAAAGAGGGTTTAGAAAAATTAAAGGAAGAATTACAACAATTAAAAACTACAGGTCGCGCTAATATTTCAAAAGCAATTGCCGAGGCCCGTGATAAAGGCGATCTTTCGGAAAATGCTGAATATGATGCTGCAAAAGAAGCACAAGGGTTACATGAAGCCAAAATTGCTCAGATGCAGCAGGCGGTGGCTAATGCCCGTTTGCTTGATGAGTCGAAACTGGATGTTACCAAGGTTTTGGCTTTATCTATAGTAAAGATAAAAAACCTTAAAAACGGTGCCACCATGTCGTATCAATTAGTGTCTGAAAATGAGGCAGATCTTAAGGCGGGAAAGCTTTCGGTTGCTTCGCCTATAGCTCAAGGCTTACTGGGTAAAAAAGTTGGTGAAAAAACCGAGATTACAGTACCCGCAGGTAAAATAGAATTCGAGATACTTGAAATAAGCCGTTAATATAACGGTACAGATAAACCGGATGGCTGTTCTTTGCTGCCCGGTTTATTTTTTATCTATCGAAACACTTCATGAATTAATTTCTTATTTAAACATGACCATATTTTCCCAAATAGTTGCTGGTGAAATCCCGGCGTATAAAGTAGCCGAAACAAACGATTTTTTAGCTTTTTTAGATATTAACCCTTTAGCAGAGGGTCATGTGCTGGTTATCCCAAAAAAAGAGATAGATTATCTTTTTGACCTGGATGATCTGACATATAATGCTATGCAGATATTCACAAAAATTGTGGCAACTGGCATTAAAGCAGCTATACCTTGTAAAAAAGTGGGTATGGCGGTTGTAGGTCTTGAGGTACCACACGCTCATATTCATCTTATTCCGCTAAATAATGTAGATGATCTGAATTTTTCACGGCCAAAACTGTCTTTTACTCCTGACGAGTTACAGGAAACTATGGAAAAAATCCGTGAGGCTATAAAAAACAGATAAAGGGAGTTATATTTCCATTATCTCTTTCTTCTTTTTACTTCGCAATCTTTTAGGTACAAACTCCAGGATCTCATTTTTAAGAGCCTCTATCATACGTCGTTTTAAAAAGTTCCGGTGTATCACCAGGCTTACTTCTCTTGCAGGCTCAGGACTTTTAAAATACCGCACCTTATCGCGCTGTTTTTCGTTCATGTCAGCCAGGGCAAGTTCAGGGAGTATTGTAGCGCCATTGTTCATTTCAACCATACGCTTAAGAGTTTCCACGCTGCCGGTATTATATTCAAAGTGTTGGTAGCCCTTGGTTGCTTTACGCCGCTGGCAAATGTTCAATACCTGTTCGCGCATGCAATGCCCCTCATTAAGTACCCACATTTCCTCCATATCAATATCATCTGGGTTAATGGTTTTCTTTTTAAACAGTTTGCTGTTTTTTGATACGTAGGCCACAAAATTTTCATAAAAAACCGGTATCTCCGTTAAATGGCTCTCGTGTAGCGGTGTCGACAGGATGCCGCAGTCCAGCGTGCCCAACTTTAGCTGCTGTATAATTTGCTCGGTAGTTTGCTCCCATACTATTAATTTAACCATAGGATATTTGGCTACAAATCCCTGTATTATTTTTGGTAATATGTAAGGCGATACGGTAGGTATAATGCCCACCTTTAACTCTCCTGAAAGTTCTTTTTGCCGGTCGGATATGATCTCTTTTATCTTCTCACTTTCAGCTAACAGAACTCTTGCCTGTGCAATTATTTCAATTCCTATCTCTGTTGGTATAACGGGTTGTTTGCTGCGGTCAAAAATTTTTACACCCAGCGTATCTTCCAGTTTTTGTATCTGCATGCTTAGTGTGGGTTGGGTTACAAAACATTTATCTGCTGCGGCTACAAAACTTCGGTAGGTATCAACGGCAATAATATATTCAAGCTGAGTAATGGTCATATCGGCAAATAGATTTAAACTATACAAATATAAAATGTTTATTGATTTTTTCTATTATATGCAGTAAAAGCCGATGTATTTAAAATAGAAACGGCCCTCTATTAAGGGCCGTTTCTATTTTAAATAATATAATAAAACTATTCTACCGTAACTGATTTCGCCAGATTACGCGGCTGGTCAACATTACAATCTCGCAGCACTGCTATATGATAAGCCAGCAATTGTAACGGTATGGTTGCCAGCAAAGGCACAAAAGTTTCACCAGTTTGCGGAATTTCGATCACATATTCTGCCATTTCCTTAACATCGGTATCTCCTTCAGATACAATGGCGATCACATGGCCGCCCCGGGCTTTTACTTCCTGTATATTACTTACTACCTTCTCGTAGGATGAGTTTTTTGTAGCTATAAATATTACCGGCATATCAGCATCAATTAAAGCGATCGGCCCATGTTTCATCTCTGCCGCAGGATACCCCTCTGCGTGTATATAGGATATCTCTTTTAGTTTTAATGCGCCTTCCAATGCAACGGGAAATGAGCTGCCACGGCCCAGGAAAAGGCAGTTGGTAGAGTCTTTAAAACGTTCCGCTATTATTTTAACCTGCTCGTTTGATAACAGCGCCTTTTCTACCAGATCGGGTATCTCATTCAACTCAGTAAGATATTCAACAAATTTACTTTGAGTAATGGTGCCACGCTGCTGTGCAATATAAAAAGCCATTAATGTTAGCACAGTAACCTGCGCTGTAAATGCTTTGGTGGATGCTACACCAATCTCAGGTCCGGCATGTGTATAAACCCCGGCATGAGTAATGCGTGGTATTGAGGCACCTACTACATTGCAAATGCCAAATATGGTAGCCCCTTTTTCTTTAGCCAGTTCAATAGCTGCCATGGTATCTGCAGTTTCTCCGGATTGTGAGATGGCAATAACCAGGTCCTTTTCACTGATAATAGGATTGCGGTACCTGAATTCTGAAGCGTATTCCACCTCCACAGGTACACGTGCATACTCTTCTATCAGATATTCACCCACAAGCCCCGCATGCCATGATGTACCGCAGGCTACAATAATTATGCGGTCAATGTTTTTAAGTTTTTCTACATACTCCTTAATGCCACCTAACTGTACATAACCCTCTTTAGGGTAAATACGGCCCCTCATACAATCTCTTATCGATCGTGGCTGCTCATATATTTCCTTAAGCATAAAGTGGTCGAAACCACCCTTCTCAAGCATTTCCAGCTGTAGCTCAAGCTCCTGTATATAAGGAGTTTGAATGGTGTTGTCGATGTTCTTTATCAGCAGGTCATCGCGTTTTATATAAGCTATTTCGTTATCATTTAAATAAATAACGTTCTTGGTGTATTCTACAATAGGAGTAGCATCTGACGCCACGAAGTACTCCCCCTTACCTACACCAATTACCATTGGGCTGCCTTTACGGGCGGCTATCAGTTCATCGGGCGCATCAGCACTCATTATAACTATGGCGTATGCACCAACAACACGGTTAAGGGCAAGGCGTACGGCTTCGCGCAAATCCAGCCCCGTTTCCTGTTGAATATCCTCCACCAAATGAATTAATACCTCGGTATCAGTATCACTTTTAAAGATATGCCCCTTTGCTAAAAGCGCTTCTTTAAGTACTACATAGTTTTCAATTATACCATTATGGATGATAGTAAGCTTTCTGTCGCCAGAGGAATGCGGATGGGAATTCCGGTCACTCGGAGCGCCATGGGTTGCCCAACGGGTGTGCCCCATGCCCGCGGTAGCTGTAAGGTCAATGTCTTTTACAAAATTTTCCAGATCGCTAACCTTACCCGCTTTTTTGTAAACTTTTAAACCTTTATTATTTAATGCAATTCCTGCACTATCGTACCCGCGGTATTCCAACCGATGTAAACCTTTTATAACAATGGGATAGGCATCCCTGTAACCTATATAACCTACTATACCGCACATAATTAACAAATTAGGGTGTTGCAGCAAACATAACTATGATGCAGCAAAAAAGCGTTTATTAGATAAACGCTTTTAAACTATAAAATTTTATAAACTTGCTTATTTTATTTTAGTATAAATAACATTAAGCTTTATGCTGTAAGGCGAATTATTACCTTGTATAATAACGCGATCGGGGTAAGATGCCGTTGGCGAAATATTTACCAGGTTTGTTAAAGCCGGATCTGCCGGAGCAATAAAAGTACCATAATCAACACTTTTACCAAGCATCAGATCTTGTATATAAGCGGTAACCAGGAAATGATATTCATTAGTGGCCGAGTTGTAGTAACCACCAAAAAACGAAGGCCCGTTAACCCCACGCGGATCACTTGTAGAAGCATCTTGCAAACGTATACGTTGTTTAGCCAGATCAAACCGATACATAGTAAGTTTAGGAGCCGGCGCATATGGGATGGTAGTACCCGGGGCTGGTGTAAGCACCAGTTCGGCCCGGTTAATAATAACGTTGTTCTGTAATGAATCAAACATGTTTTTTACATCCGGAAAACTAATCTTAGCCCTTAAGCCTGCCAAACCTTGCAAATAAACAAGAGAGTTAGTAGTAGCGGTACTGTTTAAAGCGGTTTGCACCTTTGTACTGTAAACATGTTTTATTTGAGCAGCATGACCAGCTGCGGGCACCGGCATGGTTACCACAGCGGTATCCAGGGTTCCGCCATTATTGGTTCTGTAATAAACACTTACTCTTGCCGAATCTAACGTAAATAATAGATTGCCTCCGGGGCCGGTAGTTTGCGCTTTATCTAAGTTAATATATAGACCCATAACCGCCGACTGAAATGCATTTATTGACGTGCGCAGGGAGGCCGGTCCAAATAAATAATATTGTGGGAATGCCGGATCAATAGGGATCCTGATCTGCGGTGCTACCTTTATAAGCGTATCTGGTGCCCCTTTAATAATATTATATACGCTTATGGTATCATGCGGGCGGGCTGTAAATGTTTTTGAGCCGAGCAAATCGGTATTATAATTCCATTGTTTGTTATTATAATAAGTTTTATTTGACAAAAAACGCTCATTTAGCTGATGTACATCAACCTTGAATTTTGAAGTTAACGAATCGCCATAAAAACCTTCGGCATAAGGTAAAATTAATCTTACTGAATCAATAGTTATTACGCCGGTTGGTAAAGTATAGGAGGTATTACCAGGTAACGTAAGTGCTGTAGCTATACTTGATTCAGTTGTGCCAAATTCCGGATCGTTGAAATAGGCTAACGGTGTTTTAGCAAGCCCCGTTGTTGATACGGTATCTTCTAATACAGTATTAATAACAATATTGGAATCAACAACCATGCTTCCGTGTAATTGGTTGGCATCATCAACCCCCAGCCCAATGGCATCCTGGTTTTTACAGCTATTCAAAATAAAAAGACTTATTAACAGGGTTAATAAGCCTAATTTGGAAAATTTCATATATAGTTTTAAAGCTTTATGCAACATGCACCAATTCTTCGCTGGTGATTTCGTCGTAAAAATTGTAATAATTTTCGAAATCCGAAGTGGAAACGTATTCTAAAACCGATTTATTGCTGTTTTTAACATTATTTAACACATCTTCGTCTATATTTTCGCTACCCAGCACAATAGCATCGCTATAATGTATGGCACCGGCATATAGGGCATTGTTGGTACCGTCTTTATAAAGTGCGGTGTGCTCTTCGGTCATATCGCCTGTAACTGCTTTCTGAGCAAAATCGGCATTCAGCTTTTCTTTAAAATCATTTTCATATACGGAGTAAACAACCTTTGAATTTTTAAACGTAGGGTCATCTTTATAAGTTGTTTTTAAGTAAGCAGGTATAAGTGCGCTCATCCAGCCATGGCAGTGAATTACATCGGGTGCCCAACCTAATTTTTTAACCGTTTCCAGCGCACCTTTACAGAAAAATATCATGCGCTCATCATTGTCGCCATAAAATTTTCCTTCCTTATCGTTAAAAACATATTTACGCTGAAAGTACTCTTCGTTGTCTAAAAAATAAACCTGCATGCGTGCTGCCGGGATCGATGCCACTTTAATGATCAACGGATTATCATTGTCATTAATTATGATATTCATGCCCGACAAACGGATAACTTCATGCAAACGGTTCCTGCGCTCGTTAATATTTCCGAAACGTGGCATTAATATGCGTATCTCAAAACCTTTTTCCTGCATTGCTTGCGGAAGCTGGCGAGTTATTTCGGCAATTTTTGTGAGTTCGAGAAAAGGAGACATTTCATGAGTTATGAACAAAAGCTTGGATTTAGCCATCACTTAATCAGTATTAAATTTAAAGAAATCAAAAAAATTTGAGTTTGCAAATATAAGCATTATTATATAAACTGGCAACCAATTATGCAAGTATGTTTTGGTTATTTTTAATGATTTACACACCTTTACCAAATTTTTGCAACACAATCAACTTTGAAAATTTTTACTACCCGAAAGGATCTCCGGAAATATTTATCGGCTTTTTCAGGCAACTCTGTAGGCTTTGTGCCAACTATGGGTGCATTACATAATGGTCACCTTGCCCTAATTACGCAAGCGCAGAAAAACAACGATTTGGTGATATGCAGCATCTTTGTAAATCCGACACAATTCAACGATTCAAAAGATCTGGAGAATTACCCGCGCCCTATTGCCGATGATATAGCTAAATTAACACAGGCTAAGTGCGATGTTTTGTTCCATCCGGAAGTTTTAGAGATATATGATGATAATGAGCATTGGCATTTAAACATTGGTGAACTGGAGCATTTGCTGGAGGGGAAGTTCCGCCCGGAGCATTATCAGGGTGTAATGCAGGTGGTATATAAACTGCTGGATATTGTTAAACCAACACGTATTTACCTCGGTCAAAAAGATTATCAGCAATATTTAGTGGTAAAACAAATGATAGCCTTAAAACATATCTCCGTTGAGCCGGTTATGTGCCCTATTCAGCGCGATGATGATGGCCTGGCACTAAGTTCACGTAACATTCATCTGAGCCCTGCCGAAAGGCAGCATGCACTTGCTTTATCAAAAACCTTGAATTGGGTAAAGGTTAATTTTAATGCCGGTAACATAGATAGCTTGCAGCGCCATGCTTTTACCATGCTGCAACAATCGCCAGGTGTTGATCCGGAGTATTTTGAACTTGCCGACGGGCAAACTTTACTCCCTGCTAAAGCCGATACCAAAAACGTGGTAGCCTTAACAGCCGCACGTGTAGGCGCCACCCGTTTAATAGACAATATGGTGGTAAAGGCTTAGTAATTGGTCGTTATAACAAAACTCGTATCTTTGCACCGTCATTTTTACCGGCGCCGCAAATGTTTAAGTATAAGTGGTAAGGTTATTGAAGGATGACAGGTAATTATGATTATTGAGGTATTAAAATCAAAGATACATCGCGTTAAGGTAACGCAAGCCGAACTGAATTATGTAGGCAGTATTACTATTGACGAGGATCTGATAGAAGCAGCCAATATTATTCCTAACGAAAAGGTGCAGATCGTGAACAATAACAATGGTGCACGGTTCGAAACATATGTGATAAAAGGCGAGCGTGGTAGCGGTACAGTATGCCTTAATGGCGCAACTGCAAGATTGGCACAAGTTGGCGACATCGTGATCATTATGTCATACGCGTATATGGAAACAGATGAGGCACGCGGTTACGAGCCGATACTTATTTTCCCTGATGCAAATAATAAACTGATCAAATAGATCTCTCACGTTTATTTCTTACTCTGAAATCACAGCGAACATCATTCCCGTACCGTCATGAAAAAATATATTTCAAAGTTCCATTACCTTACACAGGATCTGCCCGGCAGCAGTCATGTTGAACAAACCCGTATAGCCTGCGAAGCCGGTGCAAACTGGATACAGTATCGCTGTTTAAGTAAAAGCGACGAGGAATTGATAACCGAGATTAATGAAGTAGCAGCTATATGCGACGACTGGGGTGCAACACTCATCCTCACCAATCATTATCATTTATTGGACAAGGTTGACGCACAGGGTGTTCATATCGAAGATTTTGATGCGGATTTTGCAGCCATCCGTCAAGCTATAACCGACGAAAAAACTTTAGGTGCGTCAGCAACTAATATAGAAAGTTTGCTGCGTGTACAAAATACCGGTATGGTTGATTATTGCGGCTACGGCCCCTTTGCCCATACCGATACCAAGCCTAATAATAAACCTCTTTTAGGTTTTGATGGGTATCGTCAACTGCAAAAGCACCCGATAGAAATTCCGGTTATTGCTGTAGGGGGCGTGCAGTTAACGGATGCCGAACCTTTAATGCAGACCGGTGTTTATGGCATCGCGGTATCTGCCGCGATTAACCTGTCGCTTGATCCTGCGCATACACTTAAAGAATTTTATCAAAAAATATACTAAGTCAACGGGCCGTTTGTGGTATAGATATGTTCGTCCATTACTACAGTGTGTTTAATAACCGAGTTTTTTAAAATCCCCTGTTTGGTATACCCAGCCTTTTCCAGTACGCGCATTGATGCCGCATTTCCGCCTAAAATACCTGCCTGTATGCATATAATATCTAATTCGGCAAAACCATAATTGGTGATTAATTTTACTGCTTGGGGCATTATACCCCTGCCCCAATATTGCTCACTTAGCCAATAGCCAATTAAAGGTGTTTTTCTGTATACATCTTCCCTGAAATCCAGTCCTATAACTCCTGCAGCTTCGCCATTTATGTCAATAGCAAAGTTTGTGGGCGGCGATTCTTTCATTTTTAAACGTATAAAATCATCAGCATCTTTTAAAGTGTAAGGCGATGGAAACCTGTCAAGCAGATAAGCCGACACATTCCTGTTGTCCGCATTTTTTTGTAATGATAGTGCATCTGTGGCTTGCCAGGTGCGTAATTTAAATCCGTTTCCGTTTAATTCCATTTGTAACAATACGATCAATAAAAATAGGAATATTAACTAAACTGTTAAATTGCACCATAAAACTGTTCCGATATGAAAAGACTTTTTACTTTATTCCTCCTTTTTGCATGTTCAGGCGTATTTGCGCAAACCCTTGACACTTTAACCGTTGAAAAAATAATGCGCGATCCTAAATGGATAGGAGTAGCCCCTTCTAATATTCATTGGAGCGATGACAGTAAACATATTTACTTTAACTGGAACCCGGATGCAAAAGATCGCGACGAGCTTTTCGCTATCACCCCGACCAATTTAAAGCCACAAAAAATAAGTATTGCCCGGCAGCGTGATATGGTTCCGCAACACGGCAACTGGAATAAGAAGCATTCACAAAAGGTCTTCGAAAAAAACGGCGATCTGTTTCTTTACGATCTTTCTGCAAATAAAACCGTACAGTTAACCAATACCACCGACAGGGAAGGCAACCCGTCGTATACGGCCGATGAAAGCAGTATAGTGTACACACAAGGGAATAATTTGTTTAAAATGGACCTTACCCAGGGCCGGTTAATACAACTAACTAACTTTGTAAAAAAAGCTTCGTCAGGGGATCGTAAAAAAGGTGACAAAGGAGGCACCGAAGAAGAACGTTGGTTAAAGACGCAGCAAAAAGAACTTTTTGATATTATTAAAGTAAAAGACAAAGACGAAAAACTGGATGAGGAGGAACATAAAGCTTTTGAACCTATAAAACTTAAAGAGATAGCCATAGGTGATGATAGGTTGAGCGGTGTAGAACTAAGTCCGGATGGCAGGTACATCACCTACCGTTTAATCGATTTTCCTGACGGTGCCAAAAGAACCATAGTTCCCGACTACGTTACCGCATCGGGTTATACCGAGGATATTCCAAACCGTACAAAGGTTGGTGCGCCGCAGGCAACCTCAGTAAGTTATATTTTTGATACCAAGCGTGATACGGTTTACAGCATTCAATCCAAAGATATTCCGGGAATAAAAGATATCCCTGCATATTTTAAAGACTATCCGGAAGAACTGGCTAAGCTAAAAAAGAAGAATGCCGACCGGGAAGTAAGCATGAGCGGCCCGTTTTGGAGCGAAGATGGTAAAAATGCCGTGGTTATTGTAAACGCGGATGATAACAAAGACAGGTGGATAATGAAGCTTAATGCCGAAAAAGGGACGCTCAGTTTGATTGACCGCCAGCACGATGATGCATGGATAGGCGGCCCGGGCATTAACTCCTACTCGGGCGGCAGCCTCGGATGGACAGACAACACACACTTTTATTTCCAGAGCGAAGCCACCGGCTACTCGCACATTTACCTCGCAGATGTTACTACAGGAGAAAAGAAACAACTTACCTCAGGTAATTGGGAGGTACGTTCACTACAACTGTCAAACGATAAAAAGATATTCTACTTTACCGCAAATATTGAGCATCCCGGCATAACGCATTTTTACCGCATCCCGGTAGCAGGCGGCGTTCCGGTTAAGTTAACCTCCATGAAAGGCGGAAACGATGTGGAGCTTTCTCCTGATGAAAAATGGCTGGCTATCCGTTATTCTTTTTCTAACAAGCCCTGGGAATTATATGTGCAACCAAACAAACCCGGTGCTAAAGCAATACAGGTTACCCATTCAACAACTGCGGAGTTTAACTCCTACCCTTGGCGCGCTCCGGAGGTGATCAGCTTCAAAAACCGTTACAGAAAAGATATTTACGCACGCTTATATCGCCCTGAAAATCCCGACCCTGCTAAACCCGCGGTAATTTTTGTACACGGCGCGGGCTATTTACAAAACGTGCACTTTTGGTGGAGCGATTACTTCCGCGAGTATATGTTCAATAACCTGCTCACCGACAACGGCTACACCGTAATGGATATTGACTATACCGCAAGCAGCGGCTACGGCCGGGATATGCGGACAGGCATTTACCGCCACATGGGTGGTACCGACCTTACTGATCAGGTGGATGGGGCAAAACTCTTGGTGGATAAGTACGGCGTTAACCCTAAACATGTGGGTATGTACGGCGGCTCGTATGGCGGTTTTATGACGCTGATGGCCATGTTTACCGAGCCGGATGTTTTTGCCTCGGGCGCGGCCATACGTTCCGTAACCGACTGGGCGCATTATAATCATGGTTACACCTCGAACATTTTGAATGAACCATTTACCGACGAGAAAGCCTATCGCCAAAGCTCGCCCATCTATTTTGCCAACGGCTTAAAAGGCCACCTGCTGATGTTGCATGGCATGGTCGATCAAAATGTGAACTTTCAGGATATTGTACGGCTTACCCAAAAACTAATAGAATTGCATAAAGATAACTGGTGGCTTGCCCCTTACCCGGTAGAGGATCACGGCTTTGTACAGCCCAGCAGCTGGACAGATGAATATAAACGTATATTTAATTTATTTGAAACCACGTTAAAAGGGAAATAGCGTATTACTTAACTCTTTCTTCTTTGCAATTCTATAAAGGTTACAAAAGTGCTGCTATAAGCCATCATACAGTAACCTATAAGTAATTCCAGGCCTGAGAATACCAGCCAGGGAAATTGGGGGTGTGTAAAAAAAGCATGGCCATTGTCTGTTTGTAAAAATCTTAAAAGGTTGGCGCAAAACCCGGGAAATCCGTTTAAAAACATTATACCGCCTAACAGGATGACAATCACTTTTATAATTGAAGCCCGGTGCAAATTTAACTGGAGATTTGGTTCTCTAAAATCCTCTGCGAGCCGAAGGATGCTAACAAACCAACTGCTTTTAAATAAACATATAATTGATAAACACAAATAAATGGCGATCTGCAAGCCATAGAGAAATACGAATCCTGTAATTTGCTCGTAATTATCGCGACTATAACTCGATTGAAAAACACTAATCAGTTGAGGTACAGATATAATAATTTGCCAGCCAATATATAAACCGGCCATTTTGATTATTATAGTCCAAAAACTTTTAAAGGTCATTGTGGTAAGGTTTCAGGCAATTTCTGTTAATTTTTTGAAAAAAGCCAAAAAAAGCGTCAATTTAAATTATGAATAAATTTTTGATCCTTATCGTTCTATTGGGGCTTGGTTGTACATCATCTAAGAAGCAACCGGTTATTCATATAGGCTTAATAAACAAGGGGCAGTCGCTGCAGTTTACCGGGTTAGATAAAGCGGTGATGCAGGAGATAGCGCGCGATTCATCTGATGAAGTATGGCAAAGTTTTATCCCGGTTTACCGGATGCCTGCCGATACGGATATGAAAACCTACCAGCCTGTACAGCCGGGTAATTACCGCCTTAATGATAGTGCGGTGGTTTTTACACCCGATACCCCCTTTGTAAAAAAACAGGAATATTTTGTACGGTATTACCTTTTAGGAGAAGGGCTTGGTTTAAGCGATTATTTAAAAGGCAGTGCCAGTCCCGGAAAAACGCATTTTATTGATTTGATTTTTAAGCAATAAGCCTTTGTAATTAAAAAAAATACTTACATTTGCATCTGAAATAAAAAAGAGGGGGCGTTTGTCCCCTCTTTTATTTTATCAATCAAATTATCATTCAGCAAAAACTAAACGGTAATGAATATTGAAAAAAGAGTAACGGAGCTGGTAGAAGAAAAAATTGCCGATAAGCCAAACTTGTTTTTAGTAGATGTAAAAATGCACACTAACGGCAAACTGGTAGTGCTTGTTGATGGCGATAACGGTGTAGGTATTGATGATTGCGTACAAATAAGCAGGCACGTGGGCTTCCATCTGGAAGAGGAGAATGTGATAGAGACCGCTTATAATCTGGAAGTGTCATCGCCGGGGTTAGATACACCGCTTACATCAAAAAGGCAATATGCAAAAAACATAGGCCGCCGTTTAGCTGTTAAAATGAGCGACGGTACCAAACGCGAGGGCGAGTTATTGCAGGCCGGTGATGATTTTATAACCATAGCAGAACAAATAAAACAAAAAGGGAAAAAGGCTGAAACTGTTGAAAGCACTATCCCTACAGATAAAATAACAGAGACAAAAGTTTTAATATCATTCAAGTAGAAGATGAGCAATATTAATTTAATTGATTCTTTTCAGGAATTTAAAGATTTCAAGAACATTGACCGCCCCACCATGATGAGCGTTCTGGAAGACGTTTTCAGAAGCATGATCAGGAAAAAATACGGCACCGATGAAAACTGTGACGTAATTGTTAATACAGATAATGGTGACCTTGAGATTTGGCGAACCCGCCAGGTGGTTGAAGATGGCTTTAGCGAGGATGATGACCTGGAAATTGAGCTGGCCGAGGCCCTTACCCTGGATGATGAATTGGAAGTAGGTGATGAATATATTGAACAGATTACTTTGGAAAGCTTTGGCCGCCGTGCCATATTAGCTGCCCGCCAAACATTGGTTTCAAAAATTCTGGAACTGGAGAAAGACGAAATATTTAAGAAATATAAAGATCGTGTAGGCGAAATTGTGACCGGCGAGGTTTACCAGGTATGGAAAAAGGAAACGCTGATACTGGATGATGAGGGTAATGAGTTGCTGCTACCTAAAACCGAACAGATACCGGCTGATTACTTTAAAAAAGGCGACAGCGTTAGAGCGGTGGTAAGTAAGGTGGATATGCTGAACAGTAATCCTAAGATCATTATATCGCGTACAGCCCCCGAGTTTTTACAGCGTTTATTTGAGATGGAAGTGCCCGAAATATTTGACGGACTTATTACCATCAAAAAAATTGTACGCGAACCTGGCGAAAGAGCCAAGGTGGCGGTAGAATCGTATGATGATCGTATCGATCCGGTAGGTGCCTGCGTAGGTATGAAAGGATCACGTATACACGGTATTGTACGCGAGCTGAAGAACGAGAATATTGATGTGATCAATTTCACTAACAATATTCAGTTATATATACAGCGTGCCCTATCTCCGGCTAAAATAACATCTATTAAGCTGGATGATGAAAAGAAAACCGCGGCGGTATACTTAAAGCCCGATCAGGTTTCATTAGCAATTGGCCGAGGCGGGCATAATATTAAGCTTGCAGGTAAACTAACCGGATACGAGATAGATGTTTACCGCGAAGCAGATGAACATGACGAAGATGTGGATATTGAAGAATTCTCAGACGAGATCGATAGCTGGATAATTGATGAATTTAAGCGGATAGGCTTAGATACCGCCAAGTCGGTACTGGCATTATCCGTTGGTGAATTGGTTAAACGTACCGATCTGGAAGAAGAAACAGTAAAAGAAGTGCTATCAATTCTACAGGCTGAGTTCGAATAAACAGAATAACCAAAATTAAAATCGTATTTTTGCGATAATTAGCAGAGAAAAGAATATTAAATGTCAGAAGACAAATCCATAAAATTATTTAAAGCAGCCAAAGAGCTGAACATTGGCACGGGTACAATCGTTGATTTTTTAGCGCAAAAAGGCTATAAGGTTGATAAGCAGCCTAACGCCAAGCTAAACGGCGATATGTACGAAGTGCTTTTGAAGGAATTTGCTGTTGATAAGATTATTAAGGAGGAGGCCAAGCAGATAAGCATTGGTAAGATCAGGAAGGAAGAGACCGTTCAATTGCCGGAGCCTATTGAAAGCAGGCGTTCGCGTGAATTTGAGAACGAGGAGATACTGATCAAGAATACGGGGCATTTTACGGCCCCTGTTGAAAAGCCAAAGCCTGTTGAACCTGAAAAACCTAAAAGCGAAGAACCTAACGAATCGCTTCCGGGTGTGAAGGTTGTTGGTAAAATTGACCTTAATAACCTTAATGCTAAGCCGCAAGCGGCAGCCAAGCCTGCCGAAACAAAGCAGCCTGAGCCAGTTAAGGAAGAAGCTGTTGCGCCTGTTGCAAAAGAAGAGCCGGTTAAACAAGCTGCACCGGAGCCGGAAGTTATAACGCCTAAAGCAGAGGTGGCAGAACCGGTTGCCGAAAAGCCAGTCGCGGAGCCGGCTAAGGAAGAAAAACCTACAGCAGAAGAAAAGCTTGCGGAAGCTAAGCCTCCTGTGGCCGAAAAACCTGCAGCAGAGGAACAGGGCGAAGAGGAAAATGATGAAGTTATACGGGCAAAGGCTCAACGCCTTTCAGGCCCTAATGTAGTAGGTAAAATACAATTGCCAAGTACGCCAAAACGTAACCCCGTAGCCTCGTCATCTAATTCAGGTAACGCATCCGATCATAAACGAAAACGTAAGCGGAAGGATAACCAGCAGGGTGGGCAACAAGCTCCGCCAAGCGGAACTATTAATCCTAATCGTCCGGATTTCCGGAACCGGCCAAATAACCCGGGAGGGAATAACAGGTCGGATTTCAGGGGCAGAAACGCTTCTGGTCCTAAGGAAGAACCTTCAGAAAAAGATATACAAGATCAAATTAAGGCAACACTGGCGCGCTTAAGCGGTGCCGGTAAGTCAGGTAAGTTTGCTCAGCGTGCTAAGTTCCGCAGGCAAAAACGTGACGATGTGGCCGCGAATGCCGATGAACTGGCAGCAGAACAGGAATTGCAATCAAAAGTGCTCAGAGTTACCGAGTTTGTTACCGCTAACGAACTGGCACTGATGATGGATGTATCTGTAACGCAGATCATTTCCACCTGTATGAGTTTGGGTATGTTCGTATCCATTAACCAGCGCTTGGATGCTGAAACTTTAAGCATTGTTGCTGACGAGTTTGGCTATCAGGTGGAGTTTGTAAAACCACAAGATGAGGAAGCGAATCTGGAGGAAGAAGATGATCCGGCAGATCTGATACCACGCGCACCAATCGTGACCATAATGGGACACGTTGACCATGGTAAAACGTCATTGTTGGATTTTATTCGAAAAACAAATGTTATTGGCGGTGAAGCCGGAGGAATTACCCAGCACATTGGTGCCTACGAAGTAACCTTGCCTGAAGAAAAAGGAAAAATAACCTTCCTGGATACACCGGGTCACGAGGCGTTTACCGCCATGCGTGCAAGGGGTGCCCAGGTAACGGATATAGTAATTATAGTTATTGCTGCTGACGATAGTGTGATGCCGCAAACCCGCGAGGCCATAAACCACGCGCAGGCTGCAGGTGCTCCTATTATTTTCGCTTTTAACAAAATAGACCGGCCCGGAGCTAATGCCGATAAGGTACGCGAGCAGTTATCAACCATGAATATTTTGGTTGAAGAGTGGGGCGGTAAATATCAAACCCAGGAAATATCAGCCAAAACAGGTTTAAATATTGATCTGCTGTTAGAGAAGATATTACTGGAAGCTGAATTGCTTGAACTTAAAGCTAACCCTAACAAACGTGCCGTTGGTACAGTAATAGAAGCCGCGCTTGATAAGGGCCGTGGTATTGTAACTACAATATTGGTGCAGGAAGGTACACTAAAAGTAGGTGACGCTATATTGGCGGGCTGCTACAGCGGTCGCGTTAAGGCGTTAACCAACGAACGTGGCATGCGGGTAGATTCAGCAGGTCCTTCAACACCGGTACAGGTGTTGGGTATGCAGGGTGCTCCTACAGCTGGTGACAGGTTTAACGTACTTGACAGCGAACCCGAAGCACGCGAAATTGCTAACAAACGTTTACAATTACAACGCGAGCAGGGTTTACGTACACAAAAACACATCACGCTTGATGAGATAGGCCGTCGTTTGGCAGTGGGTAACTTTAAGGAGCTTAACATTATTGTTAAAGGTGACGTGGATGGTTCTATCGAAGCCTTGTCCGATTCATTACTTAAACTATCAACCGAACAGATACAGGTTAACGTTATATCAAAAGCAGTTGGACAGATATCCGAATCGGATGTATTGCTGGCTACCGCTTCTGATGCGATCATTATCGGTTTCCAGGTTAGGCCATCAAGCGGCGCCCGTAAACTTGCCGAAGCTGAACAAATAGATATCAGGCTATACTCTATTATTTACGACGCTATTAATGAAATAAAAGCGGCGATGGAGGGTATGCTTGAGCCTAAGTTTGAAGAAAAGATAATAGCTAACGTAGAGATACGCGAAACCTTTAAAATAAGCAAGGTAGGTACTATCGCAGGTTGTATGGTATTAGATGGTAAAATAAACCGTAATAGCAAGATACGTATCGTTCGCGATGGTGTAGTAATACACACCGGCGAGCTGGCATCATTAAAACGCTTTAAAGATGATGTAAAAGAAGTGAGTACAGGTTACGAGTGCGGTTTAAATATTGCCAACTATAACAATATAGAAGTAGGTGATATTGTAGAGGCCTACGAAAATGTAGAAGTTAAGCGTAAGCTGTAATAAGTAAACGCAAATAAAATATAATGGACGGTAACCCCGTCCATTTTTTATTTAAGAGGTTTTTGTAGTGTTATTTACTTGATTTATTCGCTACTTTTTTGTATATTGTATATAAGGAAAATGCCTCAAAAACGCTTTATTTTTTATTACCGCTCAATGGGTATCCAGCAGTAAAAACCTAAAAATTGTTACCTCTAAAAAACCGTTCAATGGTAAAAAAAACTCGCATATCTTCAGGGCGGAAATTAGAAAATGCCCGTTATGACTTGTATTCGATGTTTTTTATATGCAGGTTTAAAATCCTTTTTTTCGGGTAATGCCGGGTTTCCTGTTTCTGGTTTTGGGCAACTTTTCGGTATCATCAACGGCATAATTGCGTGCCAGTTTGGCTATGCGTTCCTCCATTGTTTCGGTAGTTAAGCGTTCGCGGCCAAGACTATCTACCATTATGGGGAAAGCGAAGGGTGTAGGGCGTTCTATCGTTTTTAAAACAATGGTTTGGGTGCTTATCCGCTGCAATGCGGCCCGAAGCCTGAACTCCTCCAGCTGAAAGGCCAGCGCCTCGTTATAAGCCTGCCGTACCAATAAGTTATCAGGTTCATATTCATTAAAAACCTCGAACAGCAATGAGGTAGATGCTTGCAGATGCTTATTTTTTACCGGTTGCCCGGGATAACCTGTAAATACTAATCCGCCAATATGGGCAATATCCCGAAAACGCCTGCGGGCCATCTCGTTGGAGTTAAGACTACTCTGTATATCGTCCAGTAAATTCTCTATTGAAAAAAATGCCACATCTTCTAATGCCTTTTCAATTGGAATGTCCTCATCGGTCAAAAGCTCAAAGCCGTAATCATTCATGGCGATAGAAAAGCTGGCGGGTTTTATTTTAGATATGCGATAGGCCAGTAATGAAGCCATCCCCTCGTGTACCAACCGCCCCTCAAAAGGATAAAACAGCAGGTGATGTCCCTCACGCGATTTAAATGATTCTATTAAAAACTCATGACGCTGTGGCAAATGCGATAATTGCGCCTGCAGATCGAACAAGGGCTTAAGGGCTTTTACTTCTATATCCTGTTCAATGCCATGTGCAACTTCGTCCAGTTTATCACGGAACACCGCCGATAGTTGCGATGATAAAGGCATACGCCCGCCCGCCCAACTGGGTATCAGGCCCTTTTTGGCATTTGATTTTTTTACGTAGGCGGTCATCTCTTTAACCCGTATAAACTCCAGGCTTCGACCCGCGAACCAAAAGGTATTGCCGGGTTTTAGTTTGGCCACAAAACCCTCTTCAATAGTACCTAAGCTGCCTCCGCTTAACCATTTAACGCGAATACTTAACTCGCTGGTAATGGTACCTATACTTAGCCGATGCCGCATAGCAACTCTTCGGCTGTTTACTTTATATAAGCCGTTCTCTATCTCTACCTTTAAAAATTCATCGTATTGAGCCAGTGTTTTACCGCCATTGGTAATAAAATCGAGTAATTGGTTAAACTCATCACGCCGCAGATCGGCAAAGGCAAAAGTCGATTTTACTTCACTGTACAATTCATCCGCTCTGAAACCATCAGATACGGCCAGCGTAACCATATACTGTATCAAAACATCCATAGTAAGCAGCATCGGATCCCGGCTTTCAAATACCCCCTGTTTTATAGCTTGTTTAAGGGCGGCACCTTCCAGTAATTCCAATGAATGGGTAGGTACAAAATAAGCTCTGGAAACCGCTCCGGGATGATGCCCGCTTCGGCCCGCGCGTTGCATAAAGCGTGCTACACCTTTAGGGCTCCCTACCTGCACAACGGTATCCACAGGCCGGAAATCTACACCCAGATCTAAACTCGAGGTGCAAACCACTACTTTTAAAGCTTCGGCATGCAGGGCCTGCTCTACCCAGTTGCGCAATTCATTGTCAAGCGACCCGTGATGCATAGCCATTACTCCGGCGTACTCGGGGTAATTATCTAATATGGCGTGGTACCATATCTCCGACTGCGAACGTGTATTGGTGAATATAAGTGTGGTTTTACTGCGTGCTACTATTTCCATTACTTGTGGCAGCAGCTTTACACCAATATGCCCCGCCCATGAATAGTTTTCAATATTTTCGGGGATAACAGAGCGGATATCCAGTTTTTTATCCAGGTTAGCACGTACCATCTTTATCCGTTCTGCTGGAAAATCATTCCCCAATAATACTTCAGCAGCTTGCTCCAGATTGCCTATGGTAGCACTTATCCCCCAAATTCTAAGCCCTCCCCAACCTTCTCCGAGGGGAGAGCGGGTTTTCAACTTACTTAATCCTAGCTCCACCTGCACACCTCGTTTAGTGCCCAGCAATTCGTGCCACTCGTCTATCACCACTACCTGCAGATTTTGAAACATTTTAGGGTATTCTTTCTGGGCCAGCATCAGGTGCAGACTCTCAGGCGTAGTAAGTAATACTTCGGGTAATTTCTTTTTCAGCGCGGCCTTATCAGCTGCTGAGGTATCTCCCGTGCGTGTGAGGATGGTCCAGGGTAAACCAATGTCGTTACATACCTCCTGCATAGCTTTTTTTATGTCGTTGGTTAACGCCCGCAAAGGGGTTATCCATAGCATAAGCAGTCCGTTATTTTTTTGTGTAGTATAATTTTCAGGATGTTTGTTGATGAAATCAGCTAAAAAAGGTAAAAAAAGCGCGAATGTTTTGCCGCTGCCGGTAGGCGCGTTAAGCAAACCCGAAAAGCCGGAAAGGTAAGCATCCGCCATTTCCTTTTGAAAGGCAAACTGGGTCCAGTTTTTTTGCCGGTACCACTCCCTGATAACTTGTTCGCCTTTTGAAATCATGCTGAACTAACAAATTAGCTTGTTTTTAGTTATTATGTAAAGTGTAATTTAAAATAAATTGTCAGGATAAAATGAACAGGTATAGATATTTAATACTACTGCTATTTACGGTAGCCATATTTTCGTGTAAACAAAAAACGTCATCATCATCTGCCGCAACTGAGCAAGTACCGGATAGCACCCAAGCCGACACTACACAAGTAGTGGCAAAAGACCAGTTAATAATTCCAGGAAAAAGCATAGGCCATATATTATTGAATGAACCGACAGATAGTGTAATTAAAGTTTTAGGTAAACCCGATAAACAGGATGCCGCCATGGGTAGTGTACTGATGACGTGGTATGCCGGCCATGATACCTCGGGCTATGAGACCAGCGTATTTGCGCATCATAACATGGGTGGTAACGATGAAGCTATTGCGCATATAACAAAGATAATGGTCACTTCACCGGTGTTTAAAACCGCCGACTCTATAAGCGTGGGTGATAAACTGACAGATATTGAAAAATATTATCCGTTAAAAAAATTGAAAACTTATCAGGTTAAAGGTAAACCGGTAGATGTGTATACAGCCGCAGATAAGGGGATTTCATTCGAGATTGATACAGCTACTAAGGAATGTAAAAGTATAGTGGTTCATAATGCAGGTGGTTCTCCGTCAGCTTATATAAATATGCATTAAAAATAAAAGCCTCCCAACCTTGCGTCGGGAGACTTTCAACCTAAACCTTATCACAATTAACCGGTAAGATTACCGGTCCGTATTATTTAATACAAATACTGTACCAATAACAATATATGGTTAAACTATTTTAAACTCATTATCTTCCAGGGTTTTAAGCCATATTTGTATTGTTTAAATTATGCAAACATAGTATGGTAAGGCAAAGTGTCAGTAAAATTAGACACTCGTGTATATCTGTTAATGATGTTTTAAACCTGATTTTTTCCTGAGGTAATTATCCAGCAGAAACAAACCCATCACTAAATCAAAAAACAGGAAGCCTTTTATTAACGGTCCTGTAAAATAGCTTTTAATTGCAGGGAGTTTTATTAATTCAGGTGTTTTAATGGTTGTGCCGGCCGTCCAGTTAACGGTGCTAAATGCAAATACCAGTAATGCCGCAACAGTAATGATAAAAAATGCTGATATGCCTAAAATAATACGCGTATCAATAGCTGCTTTTAATGGCTGCCGTGCATTTTCGGTACGGATGGTTTCCATCACTTTATAGGTAAATGCCATTGGTGGTTCATCCATTTCCATGCCCGTAAATTCGTTGTTAAGCAATAACAATTCATTGTACTTGCTTTTATATGCTTCATTGTTAGCAATAAGCGTAGCAATGGCTTTATGCTCATCTATTGAGCAGTTGCCATCAATATAATTCCAAAGTTTTTCTTCTATACTGTTCATATCAGCTCTTTAACTTCGTGTTTTAAATTGCGCTCCAGCTTTTCTTTTAAACGCTGGCGCGCCCTGAATAGTTTTACCTTAACGGTATTGGCCTCTATCCCTAAAGCTTGTGCTATTTCCTCTAAAGATTGCTCACCTTTATAAAAAAGGGTAATAATGGCCGCATCATCAGGCAATAGCTGTTCTATAGCCTGATTTAGATAGTATGACCTTGATTTATTTTCGATATTATTAACATCATATGTCCCCGGTTTATTTTCTATTTGTATATAAGTAGCCTCGTCATCAATAGAGGAGGTATCAATACGCTTTTTTCGCAAAAAGGTCATGGCGGTGGTATAAACAATACTATATAGCCAGGTACTGAACTTTGACTGCCGCTGAAAAGAGGCGAGTGAGCGATAAGCTTTTATAAAGCAATCCTGTGCTATTTCTTCTGCATCCTCCCTGTTTTTTGCAAAACGCATTGCCAGGGTAAAAACAAAGCGCTGGTGCCGCTTTACCAGATCGGCGTATGCCGACTGGTTGCCTGCCAATGTTTGTTCTATCAACTCAATATCTGAAAGCTTGCTTTGCATATACAATCTCTCTGACTACAACTGGATGATTAAGGTTACAACAATATTGAAAATTAGGTTCAGGAAACCGGAAGCAACAATACTTATTAAAAGT
This sequence comes from Mucilaginibacter segetis, assembly GCF_016522075.1. Classification (GTDB taxonomy): domain Bacteria; phylum Bacteroidota; class Bacteroidia; order Sphingobacteriales; family Sphingobacteriaceae; genus Mucilaginibacter; species Mucilaginibacter segetis. Next base: position 840,496 of record NZ_JAEHFW010000002.1, read on the forward strand.
AGCAATAAATACACTTATACAGGATTGTAATGTGAAAAGAATAGCCTTAGTATTATTTTTTCGATCAGCCTGTAACCTGATCGAAAAAGTTGTTGTCATAGGTTACAAATACATCAGTAATTGGTGGCTTAACAACAAAATTTATTCACTTTAAAAAAATATCATATTATGAACGACGCAAGAATATTAATACCGATTTTGATCTCCTTAGGTTTTTTTGCAATGGTGTTTGGAATCTTTTATATCAGGAACCGGGAACGCATGGCGATGATCGAAAGAGGAATGGACCCCAGAAGTTATAAAACCCAACCAGCGCCTTATCAGAATTTAAAATGGGGCTTATTACTTATAGGCGCGGGTTTAGGTTTGTTTTTAGCCTATTTATTAGACCGTACCGTTTTTGTTAGTACCATGGACGATAATGCCGCAATTTATTTTGCCCTTATAGCCTTATTCGGCGGATCGGGTCTGGTGTTATCTTACCGGATAGAAAAAAAGGAACTGTATAATAAGAATAGTGATCTACAATAAAAAGAAGGAATTATCAGATAAAAAAGCGGATAATATGTTACATATTATCCGCTTTTTTTTATTTGGATATCTATTAAAAACTTAGTTATCTTTATATTATTAAACTTATGATCATGAAAAACACATTATTAACTGCTTTGCTTGTTGGTACATGCCTTGCCGCAAGCGCGCAAAAGGAAGAAAAACATGTTAAACTGAGTGATACTACCCAGTTAGTTTACGCTGTTGCAGACAACGGACACACTAAGGATGGTGCTTATTATATAAAGAATTTAAAAAACGACGGTTTGTTTTTAAAAGGATATTACAAAAATGATGAGCGTGCAGGCACATGGTATTTTTTTAATACGCAAAATAAATTAACCATGAGCTACGATTATAATGATAAAAAGATTGGGTATGTAGATCCTAATTCATTGAAAAACATTGCGGTTAACATATTGACTAAGGATGCCGAGGTGAAAGAAAAAGCTTCGGTACCGTTGCCGTTGTGCCCGATAGATTATTACTCATCCTTAATGGCTAGAGAAGCTAATATAGTTAGTGAAGCTGATCTGGACGCGGAGATAACCGCTCATATTGATGCTAAAGGCAATGCAAATTATACAGTTAGGTATATAAAAGGAAAACAGGCAACTCCTGAGCAAACCTTAAAAGTTGATAATAAATTTGATATTGACTGGGTTCCGAGCATGTATGATAATAAACCCATAGCATCCGAATTTACGGTTTATGCAACCATTAAAGCGAACGACAGGGATGCCTATAAAACACGCAGATTTCGTTGGGATAACTAACCAAATTTACACCTAATTAAAAAGCGGCTTTAATATAAGCCGCTTTTTTTATAATAAATATCTTTCCTTTAGGAGTTTTAGGTGATACAACTCATGGCCGGCAATCATATAAATCAATGCCCTTACGCTTACTTTATAATTATTTACAATGCCGCTATTTAAATATTGGTCGGATTTTAAGTCCCTGAACATATAAAGATTTGATGCACGGACAGCTTTAAACTCTTCGGCCAGGCTTTGTATGGTTTGGGTGTTGAAGTGAGCGTTTTCTACATATACATCCTGATCAAATTCAGGCAATTCGGTTCGCTCGCGCGAGAAACAGAATGCTCTGTATCCAAATACACGTTCGGTATCAATCATGTGACCAAGCACCTGCTTAACAGTCCATTTGTTTTCTTCATAAGCATAACCGGCTTGCTGATCGCTTAGATTACTGAAAAAAATGTAGCTCGATTCCTGCAAATCTGTCAGTAGGTCTAAAACATTATCTGGTAGTACAAGCGATACATAGGGTGCTGCATATTCAGGGTATTCTTCAGGCTGCGGTTTGTTTATCATCTTTAATACTTTTTAATACTATTCTGAACGTTGTTCCCTTTCCTACCTCGGAGTCACGCACAAAAATTTGCCCGTTATGGTAATTTTGTATCATACGCTTGGTAAGTGACAAACCTAAGCCCCATCCACGCTGACGGGTAGTGTACCCGGGTTGAAATACGGTATCAAACTTAGAACGGGGTATCCCCTTTCCGGTATCGGTGATATCAATAAATACCTGTTTTTTTAAGCGGTTACCACTTATTTCAACTTTTATACTGCCGGTATCTTCAATTGCATTTACTGCATTCTTTAATAAGTTCTCTAATACCCAATCAAATAAGGGAATATTTAATCCGGCTACTAAATTTCTATTCCCCGAAAGTTCAAAGCTGATCTTTTCACTCACACGCACTTTAAAATAATCAACAAAGTCTTTTACTACATCGTAAACCGCGTGTTCTTCTAATTTTGGTTTTGAGCCGATCTTGGAAAACCGGTCGGCTACAATTTCCAGTCTTTTTACATCATTCTCCATCTCAGCCATCAGCGGATCATCATCGGCATTGAATTTACTCTTTATCAATTCTATCCAGGCCATTAACGAAGAAATGGGCGTACCTAATTGATGGGCGGTCTCTTTAGCCAATCCTACCCACACCTGATTCTGTTCTGATTTGCGGGAAGAGCTGAAAGCCGTGTAAGCCACCATCAGGAATATGGCAATAACCGACAGCTGAATGTAAGGGAATATTTTTAGCTGGCTAAGCAGGTCCGAATCTTTATAATAAACTAACCATGGCTCATTCAATACGGTTAATTTTATAGGCTCATGCTGCCCTTTCATGTATTCCAGCTCATTCTGAAAATACAACGAGTCATATTTTTGTTTTTTTTGTTTAAGCTCCGCAGCCGAAAGTTTCATTAGTGTCTTCCCTGGGTCCAATCCGCGGTAATACTTAATCTCGCCTTTATCATTAGTTACAATTGCCGGTACAGTTAGGCTGTCGCGTACCGCTATAACATAATTCAGGAAATCGTTATCATAAGTGTTAACCAGCTGTTTCATACTTAATGCCCATACCTGCGCGCGTGTACGTTCCGACTGGGCAATGTTTTTTGCGAGGTAACTTGTGTAAAATAATGACCCGCTGGCAATAACTACCGCAAAGGCAAGTAGCGAATATTTCCAGCGTCGCTTTTGTTGATATGGGTTCATGTACTGATGAAAACGCCTAATGTTGGCCCAAATTACATAAAAATGTGATTAGTGTGAATTAGCGGCAACATATAATTAAAGCGCCGAATATCTGCGGTTAGTAAAAAAGCATTACAGCTTTTGCACTACCCTGCTAAACCCTATCTTTGCGGGGTAATGTCAGAAAAAAAAGTAAGAGTCCGTTTTGCGCCAAGTCCTACCGGTGGTTTACATTTAGGTGGAGTGCGTACCGTATTGTTTAACTACCTGTTTGCGAAAAAGCACGGTGGCGATTTTATTTTAAGGATCGAAGATACCGACCAGAGCCGCTATGTAGCAGGTGCCGAGCAATATATATTGGAATGTTTGAATTGGTGCAGTTTAAAGCCCGATGAAAGCCCCGTAGTTGGCGGGCCGTATGCGCCTTATCGACAAAGCGAACGTAAGCCTCTTTACAGGGAATATGCCGAACGACTAATAGCACAGGGGCATGCTTATTATGCTTTTGATACCCCGGAGGAGTTGGATCTGAAACGAAAGGATATTGCCAATTTCCAGTACGGGCATGCGCATCGAATGAGTATGCGTAATTCTTTAAGCTTGCCCATGCATGAGGTTGAGCAACTGCTGCATAACGGAACTCCGCATGTTATACGCATAAAAATGCCCGATGATGAAACCATCAGCTTTAATGATATGATTCGGGGATATGTGAGCTTTGAGACAGCGCAGGTTGATGATAAGGTGATATTAAAAGCTGACGGCATGCCCACCTACCATTTGGCCGTTGTGGTTGACGATTACCTGATGAAAATAACACACGCTTTCCGAGGTGAGGAGTGGTTGCCATCAGCACCGGTACATCTGTTACTTTGGGAATATTTAGGCTGGAAGGACGAAATGCCGCAATGGGCGCATTTACCATTAATATTAAAACCTGATGGGCATGGCAAACTGAGCAAGCGCGATGGTGCAAGATTGGGTTTTCCGGTATATGCCATGAGTTGGACCGATCCAAAAACAGGGGAAATTACCCAGGGATTTCGCGAGTTGGGTTTTTTGCCTGAGGCTTTTGTAAACTTGCTGGCTATGCTGGGCTGGAATGATGGCACCGACCAGGAAATTTTTACGCTGGATGAACTGGTAGAAAAATTCTCCATAGACCGCATAAGCAAGGCCGGTGCTAAGTTTGATTTTGAAAAGGCCAAGTGGTATAATGCGGAATGGATAAAGAACTCATCTGCAGATCAGCTGAAGCTTAAAGTGGCCGAAGTACTTCACGGGAAGGGGATCACTATTATCAACGAGGATTATTTGATTAAAATAATAGATACCGTTAAGGACCGCTGTGTTTTGCTTGCTGATTTTTATCAGCAGGCAGGATATTTCTTTAAAATGCCCGTCGACTACGATATTAATGCTGTTAAACCCAAATGGACCTTATCAAAAACTGAATTTTTCACTGAGTTGAAGAACGCTTTAAGCTACTCCGAAACTTTTGAACCTAACGATCTGGAAGCCCGTTTTAAGGCTCTGGCCGAGGAAAAGAGTTTAAAATTAGGCGAGGTAATGCTGCCTTTCCGTATTATGCTGGTGGGAGGTAAGTTCGGGCCGCATGTGTTTGATATTGCATCGCTCTTAGGCGAGGCGGAAACGTTGAGAAGGATAGATAAAGCGTTAGAAGTGTTTACCGCTTAATTACTGGGGGCTAAGGATCCTCGGTATATAAAATGAGCGATATTATTGCTCGTTTTTTAGCTCTTTGCGCATTACATAATCATTCATCCAATAGGGGCCAATGGGGATGTCTTCTTCGTAAATTACCGTGAAGCCCATTTTTTCGTAAAATGTTTTGGCCTTATTGTAGCGGTTCACGTTTAGATCGAGCAGAGATTTACCCGCTTCCCTGGTTTTTTCTTCTACGGCTTCTATAAGTGTTCTGCCATAACCCTTGCCTTGCGTAACCGGCAGGCAATAAAGCTTGTGCAGTTTATAAATATCCGGGTCTTCTGCCCGGGGAGAATATGCAGCAAAAGCGACCGTCAGGCCGTTTTCTATAAGTAATAAAAAAGTTTGCTGCCGGGTTTGCAACTGTTCTGTTATTTTTTTGCTGGCGTACAGTTCATCAAGCATAAAAATGATCTGTTCCTTTGCTAATATGGATGAGTATGCAGGCCACCACGTTTGTTGTGCTATTTGTACTATAGCATCGGCATCGGCGGCGGTAGCTTCTCTTATCAGGTGCATGTTACTTCTAATGATTTTCTTCTTCGTCGATTATTGGTGTATTGGCAGGTATAGTTTGCCCTACACCAAAATATTCTTCCAGATCTGCCAGCGTTGATGAACTTGTCGCGATATCTTTTATAATTACTCCTTTTTCCATCAGCAAAATGCGTTCGCAAACATCGGTAATGTGATTTAGGTCGTGGCTGGATACGATGGTAGTAACACCATGATTTTTATTCTGGTCTTTCAGTATGTTTTTTAACCGGAATTGTGTACTCGGATCAATATTGGCAAAGGGTTCATCCAGCATTAACAGTTGTGGTTTTTGCAGCAGGCAGGCGCCCACACCCACTTTACACTGGTTACCTTTAGAAAGGTCTCGGATGTATTTGCCTTTTTTTAATATTTCGCCGTTAAAAAAATCAGTTAATGTGGCCAGGTGTTCATCCACCTGTGCATTGGTTTGTTCATGCAGGCCGCCAATAAAATACAAATACTCTTCCGGCGTTAGGTAATCTATCAAAAAGCCTTCGTCCAGGTAGGAGGCAGTGTAGCTTTTCCAGTCCTCGGCACCGGCAACTTTATTGCCTTTTGATAAAACTTCTCCGCTTTCAGGACGTATAAGGTCAAGGATCATACGGAAGAGTGTGGTTTTACCCGCACCATTATTGCCTACAAGCCCGATACTTTCACCCTGTTTAATCTCTAACTGAGGTACGTTTACTACGGTTACGCCATTGTAAACCTTTTTAAGTTTTTTAATCTCTATCATGATTATTTATTTCTGAAGCCTTCGGCTATTTTAAATCGTTTGCTGTAAAAATCTTCTTCCAGTTTTTTTATCCAGAAGTTGCGTGTTAAAATAAATATTATCGCTACAACGGCTATCGCTGCAAAACCGAGGTTTGGATATCCCGCGTATTTAAACGGGAGATAAACCAGGTAAGGCAGCGCTATTAGCGGCAAGGATAATAATAACTGGGTTGCGCCCACGCCTTCCCAGTTCATGGCCGCACCTTTTGAAAGATCGATACGTTTATAGTTGCGATTGGCGAAAAATAATACTATAGTAATGTTAATGCCTAAGTTCCACAGGTACATAATAAAGTGGATCATAATAATGCGCCACCCAAAATATACATAAGGTGTGGTGAGTATAAACGCGATGGTTGATGCTATGGTAAACAGTAGGTATTTTGCCTTTAAAAAGTCGGTAAAGTTAATTTTGCTTACCAGTATCCCGTCAAAATGCGATGACTGCCAACTGTACATAAACTGACCGTAGTTGATGATGAATATCCCGGTCATAAACATCCCTACAAATATTTTTATGGTTTCGCCATAAGCGGCCTGTGTATAAAATATCAATCCGTAAAACATGAAGAACAAACCGATAATAAGTGTAGAGCGCGATCTTTTGTTGCGTAATATCAGTTTTATCTCATTCGCGGCCAGGTCTCCTACTATACCAAAGCGGCTAAGAACAGGTATTTCGGTACTGCTTTTATAAGCTGATGCTTTTTGAGAGCCTAACTCCTCCAGATAAAGATTTTCTTTAAGGTATAGGAAATTGAGCCAATACATGGCAACGCCCAACAATATGGGCAGCAACACCAGATACGGTTTAACGATAAGGTTCCCGAAGAATAAATAGGAGATATTACGCACAGAATAGATATGCCACATAAAATCGCCCAGCATTATCAAAATGAGCACTGCTGCGGCAATTAAAAAAACCCAGCCGTTAAGGTTAGCTTTACGCTTAATATACATAGCCAGGTAATTGTTGAATACCGACAAACCTATGATAGAAATGATAAACGCTATGGCAGATATAGCACCTGCTGCGGGTAATATTACTTTAAGAATAAAAGGAGTAAATAATACTATTGGCCAAAGGTTAAAAAACGAAAGCAAAGCTGTTAAAGCCAGGTAGCCTACTATGCTGTTACGGCGTACCGGAAGATGCAAATAGGGTTGAACCTTAAGTGTAGGTAACTCCTGCAGTTGCAGGCGCAGTAACAGATCTATCAGAAAATATATCAATATAATTCCGCAGAAGGTAACCGTTAGGTCGCTATCGGGTAAAACTTTGCCTAATATTTTATCTAAAAACAGACCGAATATGAGCACATAGGAAAAAAGCAGGAGCAGTAATATGCCCATAACCACTTTTACGCCGATGCTTTTGCCGGTATTCTTAGAGCGCCAAAAGGCTTTAAGCTCATGATTAAAAAAGGTTCCGATCATTTTAAGATGTTTTATATTCAGGATGTTTTTTATGATACCACTTATTGACAAAAACTATAGCAACAGGTATAAGTATGGGTATGTAAGATGCCAGCACAATATTAAAAAAAGCGATTACCAGCGACAGTAAAAATATTATCGGTGCCACAAGCGAGCGTAATTTTGAAACTTTTATAAAGTGACTGTTTTGTAAACCTGTACTTAATTTATTCTTGGGATCACTTACAATGTTTATAAGCCTGATGTTCATGAAACCGGTAAAGCATATATTTGTGACGTAAACTATTACAGGCGTTATCATTGGTGATTGCCAGTATTCACTGTATATTCCTGTGCTGAACGGCATCAACACTATAGAAAATAGCATTAACAGGTTGGCCCAAAGTAACTTGCTGTTGTAATTGTTCACATAACCAAATATACTGTGATGCCCGATCCAAAAGCGACCGATTACAAAAAAACTGATGAGCACTCCAATAAATTTACCAATAGAGTGATTAAATTCCTCTAAAAGATGGCTGTCAGTAAAATCAGACTGTAATTCCGGAATCTTTATTTCAATAATAAGCAAGGTGATGGCAATTGCAAATACAGCATCACTGAACAGGGCGATCCTGTCCATCTGGAATTTTTTGTGGTGAGGGTCAGTTGCATTCATATTCCGGTACGGAAGATAAGTTATTTACTATTATCAGGCAAGTGTTGGTTAAAATATAACCTAAAAGTTAATACTTGTATCTGTCTCCCCAAAGTTTCCTTAGCTTTTCTTTCAACTCTGTTTCGCGGGCATTGTTACCGGGCTGGTATAATTTTGTGCCTTTTATCTCTGCAGGTAAAAAATCGAGCTCGGCAAAGTTGCCTTCATAACTGTGGGCGTACTTATAGTCTTTACCATAGCCTATATTTTTCATGAGTTTGGTAGGTGCATTACGCAAATGCAAGGGTACAGGCAAGTCGCCGGTTGCTTTAACTAATGCCATTGCTGCGCCTATTGCCGTGGTAGCGGAATTGCTTTTAGCCGAAGTAGCCAGGTATATGCAGGTTTGCGAAAGTATCAGCTGCGATTCTGGCATGCCTATCTTGTTTACGGCCTCAAAACAGCTTTGTGCAAGCAGCAGGGCATTGGGATTGGCGTTGCCGATATCTTCTGAAGCCAGTATCAGCATACGGCGTGCTATAAACAGCGGATCCTCGCCGCCGGTTATCATGCGTGCCAGCCAGTAAACAGCACCGTTAGGGTCGCTGCCCCGCATAGATTTTATAAAAGCTGAAATAATATCGTAATGCTGTTCGCCTGTTTTATCATACAGGGCCATGTTTTGCTGTACATGCTCCAGAACCACATCATTGGTGAGGGTGATGGTTTTACTATCAAAAGCGTTTACCAGCAGCTCAAAAATATTCAGCAGTTTTCGGGCATCACCGCCGCTCAGGCGCAATAAAGCCTCGTGTTCCTTTATACTGATATTTTTTTCTTTCAGGATAACGTCCTCTTTTTTGGCCTTATTCAACAAGTTGAGCAGGTCTGTTTCCTCCAGCGGTTTCAGGATATATACCTGGCATCGCGAAAGCAAAGCCGATATTACCTCAAAGGAGGGGTTTTCGGTAGTGGCGCCTATCAGGGTTACAATACCGCGCTCTACGGCCCCTAAAAGCGAATCCTGCTGCGATTTGGAGAAGCGATGTATTTCATCAATAAACAAAATAGGAAGGGTTTCACCCTGTTCTTTAAGTAAGGAAGCTTTTTCTATTACCTCGCGTACATCTTTAACACCGGAGTTAATAGCGCTTAAAGAAAAAAACGGCCTGTATAAGGATTGCGATATGATGTAAGCCAGCGTTGTTTTGCCTACGCCCGGCGGGCCCCAAAATAGCATGGACGGCAAGGTGCCCGATTCAATAGCCTTGCGCAAAACTGCGCCTGGTCCTACCAGGTGTTTTTGCCCAACATAATCGTCGAGCGAAGCGGGGCGCATGCGTTCTGCTAATGGGGGCAGGTTGTTCATATGGTAAAAATCAACAATAGAAACGCTAAATCCTAAAAAAATTAGTAATTTTAATTTAACAATTATATGGCTCATAGGTTTACACTTGAAAATTATCATTCTATCTGCGATGCCCTTGCCTTAACAGATAGCGCGCTTGCTGGTATCATTCAGGAACATGGCTATCCGCCTATGTGGAGCCGCCCAAATACTTTTGAGTCACTGGTGCATATTATTCTGGAGCAACAGGTATCGCTGGCTTCGGCCCGGTCAGCGTTAAATAAACTGCGCGATAAGGTGCAGGAAATAACCCCTGCAAGAGCGCTGCTGCTAACAGAGGCCGAATTAAAAGCATGCTACTTTAGCCGCCAAAAAGCGGCTTACACAAAATACCTTGCGGCGGCAATTATAAGCGGACAAATTGACCTCGCAGCGTTTGAGCAGATGGAGAACGATGATATCCGCCGGCAGCTAACCTCTTTAAAAGGAATAGGCAACTGGACGGTGGATGTGTACCTGATGTTTGTTTTACAGCGTGCAGATATTTTCCCTATTGGCGACCTGGCCGCTGTGAATGCCTTTAAAAAAGTAAAGCAAACCCACCCCGCAATAACACGGGAGGATATACTGGTACTCACTCAAAGCTGGCAACCTTACCGTACCGTAGCTACCATGTTATTATGGCATTGGTATTTGTCTGTTCGGGCCGTGCCGGTTAAATCGAAGTACTTAAAGATTGGCAAATAAAAAAGCCCGCTTTGCAGCAGGCTTTAAATATAACATGGGTTAATATATATTATTTAGTAACGTACATTACCTCTTTAACCGCCTTAACTACCTTTTCAGGGTTTGGTAAGTATTCCTGTATCAGGGTTGGTGCGTAAGGCAATGGTACATCGCCGCCCATTATGCGCAGTATAGGAGCGTCTAAATAATCAAATGCGTCCTTTTGCACTTTAAAAGCAACTTCGGTAGCTATAGAGCCTAAAGGCCAGCTTTCCTCAACAATAACTAAACGGTTTGTTTTTTTAACAGAAGCTATTACGGTATCGTAATCAATAGGGCGAACGGTGCGCAGGTCAATAACCTCAGCGTGTATACCTTCTTTTTCCAGTTCCTCGGCAGCGGCGTTAACCACTTTCATTATTTTGCCAAAGCCTACTAAAGTTACATCGCTGCCTTCTTTAGTTACTTTTGCTTTGCCTATTTCAATATAGTAGGTTTCTTCGGGCACTTCGCCTTTATCACCATACATTAACTCCGACTCCATAAAAATTACCGGATCGGGATCAAGTATAGCTGATTTTAACAGGCCTTTTGCATCGGCAGGATTTGATGGTACTACTACCTTTAACCCCGGGCAGTTAGCGTACCAGTTCTCGAAACACTGGCTATGCTGTGAGCTTAACATACCGGCATTACCGGTTGGGCCGCGGAATACGATAGGCACAGAGAACTGGCCACCACTCATGGACATGATCTTGGCGGCGCCGTTGATGATCTGATCGATAGCTACCAGCGAAAAATTAAAGGTCATGAACTCAATGATAGGACGCAGCCCGTTCATGGCGGAACCAATACCTATACCCGCGAAACCTAATTCAGAGATAGGCGTATCAATAACGCGCTTAGCGCCGAACTCATCAAGCATACCCTGACTTACTTTATAGGCGCCATTATATTCAGCAACCTCTTCGCCCATCAGGTATATTTTATCATCCTTGCGCATTTCTTCCTGCATGGCTTCTCTTAGCGCTTCCCGGAATTGTATTTCTCTCATTATGTTATTAAATAATGTTTTTTAGCGAACGCAAATATAAGCACTAATGTGTAAAATACAATTGGTGCCCTGCATAATAAAGTGGTTACAATAGGTAGCTAATACTTAATAAGTTCGGCAAAATGTAATATAAGTTCAGGGTCAGGGATGTTTTGCAGGTATTTATCTTTTTCGGAGTAATATCCTACACCCGGATAATCGCCATATGCATCACCAATATCCAGCATCAGCTGAAAATGCAGATGAGGCGGCCAACTGCCATTTTCTGCGGCATTACCAAAAGTGGCTATTTGCTGGTTGGCCTTTATTGTTTGCCCTTTGGATAAGCTACTAAGGCTTCCCCTGCTTAAATGACCATATAGACTGTATAATGTTAGGCCCTCCAAATCATGCTTAAGAATAATAGTGGGTCCGTAGTCTCCAAAATGATCGTTATCTGCAAAGCTGTGTACCATACCATTAAGCGGTGCATAAACAGGCACATTTGCATCGCCCCAAATATCTACACCCAGGTGCAGTCTGCGCGGCTCATTCCCTGTATTAAATAAGGCGCTGCGCGTGTATACCGTTCGGTGCTCCATATATCCGCCAATACCGTAGCGGCAATTGCAATTGCTTAGTTTTTGGCCAACCCAATTGCTGAATGCGCTTGTATTGGTTACCAGACCGGGCGTTAGCTCGGCATTGGCTTCGGTAAAATCAAGCTGATAAAGTTTATCGGTAATGGCATTAATATCCACCACTTTGCCTGTGATAATATGCGGGTTGGCCTTAAAATGTGCTGCCAACAGTTCAGTGGCATTCATTAGCTTATTCTTCGCCGGTATCCGGTTGTCTTTCTTCTTTGCTTATTTTGTCGAATATTTTATCCATACGCTCTACATATTCGCTGGTGTCATCAACAAAAAATTCCAATTGCGGTATTATCCTCACCTGATCTTTAATGCGCGCGCCCAATTTATACCTGATCTCGGAAGCGTGTGATTTAACGATGTTTAAAGCTTGCTGGTTATCAGTATTATTGAAAAAGCTTAAAAAAACACGCGCGATAGCCAGATCGGGTGTTACACGCACGTGGGTGATTGTTACTAAAGTATTGGGCAGATAGTTTGCCCCTTCGCGCTGAAAAATGGCAGCAAGATCTTCCTGTATTACTCCGGCAAATTTTTTCTGACGTTTTGATTCCATAATGATTTAATAACGCCGGTTAGGCAAATGAGTTTGATTTGTTGTATTGAAAGGGAAAATATAAAGCTAATGAAATGAAAATGCCCTGCAAATAGTTTTTTTTATTCTGTACCGTTACAGGTCGCGTTTTATCTGATCCAAACCTTTTATGCTTAAACGGGAGCTAATGCCGGAGGCTATTGTGGCTATAACTAACACCGTGAATAATACCAGCCCGAAGTCGCTGGGTTTAAAGGCAACAGGATAGGCATCTAATACAGACATGCCGGCCCCCATTTTTATAAATTTGAAATGCTGTTGCACAAGGCAAAACAGAAACCCTATGATAATACCGATAACAGCACCTATTAATGATATCATCATTCCTTCGAAAAAGAAAATGCCTTGTATCAGTTTTTTGTTGGCGCCTAAACTGGTAAGGATGGCAATATCTTTACGCTTGTCGATTACCAGCATGGTTAAGGAACCTATGATGTTAAAGATGGCAATGATAAGTACGAACGTAAGGATCATAAATATAGACCAGCGTTCAAAATTGATAGTTTTGTATAGCTCAGTATTTTGCTGTTTGCGGTTTTTTACTGTGAATTTATCGCCGATATGATCAATAATATTTTCCTGCATGGCATCGATGTCGGTACCGGGTTTATAATTGATCTCGATAGAGGATACGTTTACAGGCTGATCCAGCAGATCGCGGGTAAACTCTATCGGGGTAATAATGTTGTCGTCAAAATCCTGCTGTATGGCAAATACTCCGGATGGCAAAATGGAACGGAATACAAAGTCATTCATAGGGTTGGCAGCACTTACGGACGTTCGCCTGGGCGAGTAAATTTGTAAGGGTACAAACTGGTTTTTTAAACTTACCCCTAAACTTGCTTGTATGGTGGAGCCGATAACCGCGTACAGGTAGTCCTTGTCTTTTAGTGTGAATGAGCCTGATTGTATGGTGCTGTCGAGCGAGCGATTTTTTAAAAAATCATCACTTACGCCCTTCACTGTAGCAATAAACGGATGATCGTTATATTTGATAAGGGCTTTTTCCTGCAATACTCTGGTATATGAAACAATAGAGCTATCCTTACTCATGTTGTTAAGATAGGGAATATTGGGGTCGAAAGTTTTACCCAGGCGGGGTTCTATCTTTATTTCGGGAGTGAAGTTACTGTATAAGGACAGGATAACCTCCTCGAACCCATTGAATACCGAAAGGATAATAATAAGCGCAGCGCTGCCCACCAAAACGCCCAGCATGGATATACCGGATATGATATTGATGGCATGGGTTTGTTTTTTAGAAAACAGATACCTTTTAGCTATGTAAACTGAAGTATTCAAAATTTATGTATTCGGCTAAGTTATTGCTTATAACTTATAAATAAGGATTATGTTGTTTTTCGTATCCTATGGTTGTTTCCGGTCCGTGTCCCGGGTAAACTGTGCAATCATCCGGCAATATAAAAAGCTTTTCTTCGATATTTTTTACCAGTTGGCTGTAATTGCCACCAGGAAGATCTGTTCGGCCTATGCTGTTACGGAATAACACATCTCCCCCTATCAATATATTTGCCGCAGTGTCATAAAAGCAAAGGTGGGCAGGCGAGTGGCCCGGTGCAAATATCAATTCAAGTGTGGTATTGCCAAAGGTAACCGTGCCACTTTCGGGCAGGTAAACCTCGGGCTGCGGTGATACCTCATACCTGAACCCCATTGCCGGGGCATACGCAACCACAGCCGCCAGTGTTTCCGACTCGCCCCGGTTGAATTGAGGTGTAAGACCATACTGATCAAAAATAAATTTGTTGCCTAAAACATGGTCGATGTGGCAATGCGTGTTTAGTAACAGAACGGGCTTTAGTTGATTGTCTGCAATAAAATTTACCACCGCGTTTTGCTCCTCGGCGGTGTACATACCCGGGTCGATTATTACGCATTCGTGGCTGTCATCAAATAGTATATAGGTGTTTTCCTGATACGGATTATTTACGAACGAGTGAACTTTTGCCATGCTGCAAAGCTAATTGATAAAAGGGTAAGCAGAAAGCGCAGATGTATAATATATCCGCTTTATCCTTCATAGCGGAAGCTAATCCTTCCATTTAAAGGTTTTGATCATTACATCCACGTCTTTTTTTATAAAGGTGAGTACGGGCTGAATGGAATCAAGGCGGGGTTCGGTGTTAAAATAAAGTGCTCCCCGCAGGTAATGACGGGTACTGTCGGTTAAAAAAAACTGCGCTGAAGAAGCGGCATTGCCATCAATAGTGTAATAAATGCCATAAATATGGCGGCGTGGATAAGCAATTACTCCCTCATCAATAGAAGTTGCTTTAACAGTGTGTTTAAAACTTAATTTGTGTGCATCTTCTATAAGCTGGTCAAATTCCTTTTTTGATTTAATATTCTCGTAACTTAAATGCAGGGTGGCGTTAAATTGCGGAAACTGTACATTTTGCCAGCAGGGTTTTGCGCCAGGGCTTTTATCCTGTTCAATTGTGGCATATTTGGGGTACTCAAAAGTAAAGGGGCAGCCTTCTGTATAAGGCTGGTATTCCTTTTTTGGAAAAACGATACGGAAATATCCGCGTGGTTTTGGTGAATAGTCGGCGTTACCGCCGCATGCTGTAAAAAACAATACGACAATAAGTAACGAAAACCATTTCATGATTGTACATCGTTTGAGTTCCATATCTCCCAGGCTTTTTCTGCCTGCAATACTAACATTTCATATCCGTTTTTGGTAGTGGCGCCGCCCTCTTCGCCTTTTTTTAAAAACAGGGTTTGTTCAGGGTTGTATATCAGATCGTATAATAAGTGCTTGCCGGTAATACCTTCATAGGGTATTGGCGGGCAGTCATCAATATTAGGTGTGGTACCTACAGGGGTGGTATTAATAATAAGCTTGTGTGCAGAAATTATGGCCGGGGTTAGATCCTTAAATAAAATATTATTTTTATGAGGCCTGCGTGTTACGGTTTTATATGCAATACCTTTATTTTCAAGCACGCACTTAACGGCCCTTGCAGCTCCGCCGTCGCCTAATAAAAGTGCTTCATCATGTCGGTTAGAGAGCAGGGGACTAATTGATCTGTCGAACCCATAAATATCTGTATTGAATCCTTCTAGCCGAAAATCGTGCCCCTTAACACCCACTTCGCCGGAAAAAGCTGCTTGTACCGGGCTTTCTTTCATTATACGTATACAATTCACAGCACCTGCGTTTCTGGCATCATGTTCTATCCAATCGAGATATTTAAGTACACCTACTTTATGGGGTATGGTTACATTAAGCCCGCAAAGATTAGGGGTAGATCGTAATAACTCCGGCAGATCCGTTAAATGTTCTAAAGGATATAGTTCATACTTGCTATCAGTAATGTTATGCGCTTTAAATTTGTCAGTAAAGTATTTTTTTGAGAATGAGTGAGAGAGCGGATATCCTATAAGTCCGAATTTTTTCATTTTATTAGTAAATAACGTATAAAAACTACTTGTACTACAGCAGGGGATAGAAACGGTTTCTTTATAAGTTTCAGTTTACGGTAATATTAGTAACAAACAGCGTGGATTTATAATTTTTATTTAATTAGCGCGTACAACTGTTAAAGCAGCGTAAAGCTTATCAATTTCAATAGGTTTAAGCAAAAAGCCGTTAAAATAACTACGGTATTCGTCATTACCCTCAGCAGTTATATCTGCCGTTAGGGCAAAAATAGGCGTTTTTTTATTCAAATTATCTGTAAGGCGTATTTGTGCGGTGGCATCATATCCGTTCATTTCGGGCATATGTATGTCCATTAAGATAAAATCGTATAAATTAAGTTTTGCCTTTTCAACAGCCTCAATACCGTTCACCACATGATCTGATAGTACACCCCAGTTAGACAATAATTTACGGGCTACCATAGCGTTAATTAAATTATCCTCAGCCAGTAGTATTTTTTTTCCCTTTAAGTCTTCTTTATCAACAGGCAGTATTTTTACCGGTGTAACGGCCTTTTTTAATTTAAGTTCAAAAGAAAAAGACGAGCCTTCGCCTATGGTGCTTGTTACGTTCACGGTACTGCCGTATAATTCCGTAAGTTTTTTAACAATGGCCAGGCCGAGTCCGGTACCACCCTGTTTGCGGGTAGTAATAGATTTTGGCTGCGAAAAACTTTCAAATATTTCAGCAAAATGATCCTGATGTATTCCTGCTCCGCTATCGGTAATGCTAAATTTAAGGGTGTGCGAGCCTTTATCCGCATTTATCCGTTCAACTTCAATTTTAACAAAGCCGTCGTCGGTATATTTAATAGCATTACTTATTAAATTACCTAATATCTGTGATAGTTTGGTTTCATCCAGTTCATAGCAATCGGCAACCGTTTTATTAATATGAAGTAAAAGATCTATGCCTTTTTGCTGTGCAAGGGAATTATAAGTTTTTAATACACGGCTTAGAAGATTGTTTATCAAACATGGCTGATTTTCGACCTGTACTTTCCCGTTATCCAGTTTGGTGAAATCAAGTATATCATTTATGACCAGCAGTAAGTTATTGGAAGCGAAATTCAATGATTCCAACAGTGTTTCGTCATAGCCGTTTTTACTGGTTAGTAGCGATGTAATGGTAGTCACGGCATTAAGCGGGGTCCTGATCTCGTGGCTCATGGTCGACAGGAACTCCTGCTTCATACGGGCCGATTGTTCGGCTCGTTGTTGTTTCTCAATAATAGCCGCCTTTTCTTTCTGGAGCCTTGCTTCCTGCTCCATGGTTTCCATTTTGGTGATGAGTTCGTAATTCTCTATCACCTTTAATGTTTGAGTATTTATTACCGCTTCTTTTTGATGCAGATAAAGTTCCAGATATTCAAGTGAGCGTACGGTATCATTTTCCAGTTTAGCTATTTGGTAAAGCAGATAGTTACACTTAAATTTTATAATGGCTATTTTATACTTCTTGCTAAAATGAAGGCCTTTTTTCAATATATCTTTTGCCCGGGACAAATCGCCAATGGCAATATATAAAGACCCCATTTTTTGATAGGCCATTGCCAGCCCCAGTTTTTCGCCTGCATTTATGTGTATATCAATAGCGCTTTTAAAATCATCTTCGGCCTGCTTAAAATTACCGGTATGGGTATAAACCTTGCCTCGTCCATAAAATGCAAAAGCAAGGCCTCTTATATCACCGGTTTTGGTTTTAATATTTATTGATAACTGAATGGTATGCAGTGCTTTGGCGATTTTCTTTTGTTTAAGATAAATGCCCGACAACGGGTTGTAAACATTTGATACCAGATTTTGGTCTTTTGCTTTTTTGGCAGCTTCTATAGCGTTTTCGTAGGCGCGTACAGCACTTTTAGGATCTCCAAAATACTCGTAAATGGTCCCTAACGATTTATAAGTGCGCGCCTGGTTGTGATGATCATTGAATTTTTTATATATAACAAGGCTGTCAAATAAATTAATAAGCCCCAAATGATGGTTGTCGGTTTTATAATAAACCCCACCAATACTGTATTTCGCATCAGCTATGCCTCTTTCGTCGTTTAGTTGTTCAAAGTAAGCAATGGCCTCGGTTGCTAAATTTACCGACCGTTTATATGCACCCCTTATCATGTAAAAAAGTGATAATTGATTAAGGCTTTTTGCTATAAATTCGTCATTATTATGTTCGCGACTAAGGGACAAGGCATTATTTGCCAGTTTTATACTATGTTTAATATTATGGATACGGCTTTTGTAGGCCTCATCCAATAACAAAGTAATAGTGTGGGCATTAGTAAGGGTAACTACCTCCATGTTATTCAAAATACTAATTAGCTACACAATTGAATACGTATTATTATGCCTTTTAGTTGCTAAATGTAATAAATATCCGTATAAATCCCCGTAGAACAAAAAAGTCGCATTTACAAAGTAAATGCGACCTTAATATTTTTTTTGAATTTACTTTATAGCTTCAAATTTTACCACAAGTTGCCAGCGTCTTTCGCTTTCCACTAATTTAAACATAGGATCCGCTGAGTCATTAAACTCGCAGCGACGGATGTTGGTGAACCCGACATCCCGGAGTTCCTTTTCTGTTGATTCCCAGTCCCAAAGCCATAAATGCTCCAAATAACCAAAAAGGTGTTTGGTTACCGCCTTAAAGCTTTTTGGGCGAACTTCCACACCCATCATCATCCTTTTGATTAGCCTGATAGAAGCTTCGGCATCTCCATTATCTTTATCGGCTATATAATCACGAACTAAAACTTCCAGATCCGGCATTATCATCCTGAAGATACCACCGGGTTTCAGCATTTTGTAAGTGTTGCGCAAGGCAATCCTGAAATGCTCTAATGACATATGTTCCAATACGTGGGAGCAATAAACTCCGTCTGCAGAGTTGTCCTTTATACCGGGTAAACCCTTTGTTATATCGCCGTATTGTACATTTTTATCAAAAACCTGGCCCAGGCTGTTTTTAAGTACAAAACCAAGCACAGGGGTATTCTGAATTACTAATGTGGGCGATACATCAAAATTTTTCCATTCAGTAGGTGAACATTGTCCGCAACCGTAGTGGACATATAATTTGTCTTCAGGCATCTTTGTTTAAAAGTGTTCTAATAGTTATATAAGTACAAAATTTACTTAACGATCTAAATATAAATTATTTTAACTAATAATGAATTTAATAAAAAAACTTATTGCTGATACCCCTATAGGTTATAAAATACCCGATGCCGCATATAATTTATTAGTTTAGTAGAACTAATTTTGGAGTATGCTTAATAACAGAAATATACTTTGCATAAGCGGTACAGAATGGCATGGTAACTATATTAAGGCGGTAGTTGAGCTGATGAAGGTTTTAGCTGCAGATAATAAAGTGCTTTTTGTAAATAATGCTCACACTTATAAAGATGCTATTGCGGGTGTTAATCATAAGGTTAAGGTGGATTATATTCAGGCGTTAGGATTAAAACCCCGTATAAGTAAAATGCCAACGGAAGGTGGCGGCACTGTTTATATTCTTACACCCCCGTTGGTTTTTCCGGTTAGCTTTTTACCCGAGGGTGCTGTTTATAATACCTTATTAACTTTTAACGCATGGCTGTTAAAAGGTAGCATAAAAAAAGCGCTGCGGAAGCTTGATATGAATCACGAACTTATCAACTTTACATCTTTTAACCCTGGTATGGGTTATATGACCGGGAGGCGCTTTAATGAAAAAACGCTGATATATCATTGCTATGACGAAGTTAAGGGTGCCCCTGCATGGCTAAGCAAGCATGGTGTAAGGCTTGAGCAAGCTTTTATGAAAATGGTTGACGCGGTTATAGTAACCTCTCAGGGTTTATTTAATAGTAAGAAAGACGAATGCGCCCGTTGTTATATTGTTAAAAATGCCGTAAAAGCAGGGCTTTTTAAAAAGGGGTTTAACGCTGATATAAATAAACAAAAAAAAGTAATAGGTTATGTTGGATCGGTTGACGAACGATTGGATTACGACATATTGCACCTTTTGTTTACCAGTTTGCCTAATGCTGACTTTGTGTTTGTAGGCAGAATTATGAGTGAAGAGATTGAAGCGAAATTAAAAAAATATAATAATGTGCAATTGGAAGGCGCAAAACAACCAGATGAATTACCTGCGTATTTAAAGCGTTTTTCGGCAGGTATCATTCCATTTATCAAAGACGAATTTACCAGGGGAATATATCCCATGAAGATAAACGAATATCTGGCAGCGGGTTTACCGGTAGTAAGCACAGATTTTAGCGATCTTTCGGATTTTGAGAGCATCATTAAAATAGCACCTACCAACGAGGAGTTTTTAAACGGTCTTGTGGAGGAAATGGAAGGCGACACCACAGAAAAAAGAATGGCGCGCCTCGCCATGGCAGAAAGCAATACATGGAATAAGCGGGCAGATGAATTATCGGCAGTAATTGAAACTGTGGAGCATGAACTTAACTCCTGATATTTAATAATAACTTATGCCATGGAATATTGAACGGGTATAATAAATAGGTTCAAAAGGTTGCTCATCTGCATACTCACATGCTACACGGATATTGGTGCAGCTAACATCCCCAAAAATGCTGGCAATTGCCGCATCTGCTGCATCACGGCCGGTTGCAATTTTAACCAGCCCGTTAAGCGGTATAAGCCTTGTAGCATCAAATAATACCCATTCGCCACCCAGGTAAGCCTCAAAACAGGCATGAAAATCGGGTGGATTAAGCCGGTAGGCATAGCCGGTAAAATACCTGGCAGGTATGGTTAACGCACGGCAAAGTGCAATTCCCAGATGTGCAAAATCGCGGCAGACACCCGCCTGTTGGGTAACGGTATCATACGCCGAGGTCTCCGAATCGGTAAAACCGCTTAGATACTCCACGTTTTTATATATCCAATCCGTAATGGCAAATACCTGCTCATATGAATTATTAATATGTCCAAAAGTATTATTGGCGAGGCGGTACAGCATATCCGACTGGCAATACCTGCTCGGATTAAGGTAGGTTAAAACCGATGGATGAAATTTACTTACCGGAATTTCAGGGATTTTGGAATGATCCTTTACTTCGTAATAATTATCAACCGTGGCATCATAATGTATGTCTATAGTTCCGGTATCCTGTATGTCCAATCTTACAAACCTGTTTTCACCATTTACGGCGTTCAGTTCTTCGGCTTTTAAATACGGGGCTATAGTTAACTTTTCATCTAACACGGTTTGGTTAGCCGTTCGTAAAGCATGCACATTTAATATGAGGGTGCTTGGCGCCTTAACCTCATATTGCAAGGCGGCTGATACTTTAAATTTCATTGTCAGGGGGTAGTTTTTTAAAAGCCTTATCCATCCATTCGCCTGGTATGTTTTCCAGCGCATCTTTTAATTCATCGGCCCATTGTGCCGATATACTTGCAAGGTCATGTTGCGTGTAACGCTGTTCAACCATCATAAAGGTGCCTTTTTTGTATAGGGCCACGTCTATAGGAAAATCAACGTTGTTACTACTTACGCGTGTAGAGTCGAACGATAAAAAACCGGCCTTTAACGCCAGGCGCATATCAGAGTCTTCGTCAACTATGCGGTTGAGTATAGCCTTGCCGTGTCCTGAATTTCCTATTACTACAAATGGAGCACCCTGCCCTAACTCAACCCAATTACCTTCGGGGTACAATAAGAATAATTTATGCTCTTCGTCATCCTTAAGCTGGCCTCCTATAATGGTATTAAGGTCGAATTTAAAACCGGCTTTTTCCAGTACGGCCCTGTCTTCCTCGGCCACCCGCCTAACCTGTTTGCCAAAGGCGTTTACTGCCTGATAAAGCTTGCTGTACTCTTCAGTTTCCAATAATTCATCAAAGTAAACAATCGCCTTATCGCGAACGGAACGCAATCCGCTGGTCATGATGAAAAGTGAATAGTTCTCCTTTTGTACAATAGTAATCTTCTTTTTTACGGTGGTATCTGTACCTGTAGTTATGCGCGTATCTGATAAGGCAATAAGCCCTTGTTTAACTTTTATTCCTAAACAGTAAGTCATTAGTTTAAATATTTTTGCCCTTATTGCTGTCTCTGTTGTTGCTGCTGCTGTTGTTGCTGTTGAATTATTTCCATATACCTTTCGTAACTGTTTCTTGATGCTGTTTCTTCAGTTTTTGGAGCTGAAACGGTAAATAAATCTTTTTCTTCATGAAGGGGATGGTCTTCGTATCCAACAGAAACAGAAACTTCGAGCGTATGTTTTGCTGAACCTTTATAAACTCCTTTAACAGGGGAGCAATCAGAAAAATTACGACCTACCGCCAGGCGTACGTGCGTTTCATTGGCTACGCAATTGTTGGTTGGATCAATACCCAGCCAGCCATATCCCGGCAGATATGCCTCGGCCCAGGCATGGGTGGCTCCCGTACCACGCATACCATCACGATTAGGGCAAATATAGCCGCTAACATAACGCGCTGGGATGCTTACCGAACGCAGCATGACCATCAGAATATGGGCGAAATCCTGGCAAACACCTGCTTTAAGGTTCCAAATTTCATCTAACGTTGTTTCTACTGTGGTAACACCCTTGATGTATTCAAAATTTTTATAAACATATTCGCAAAAACGCAATGCGGTTTTGTAAGGCGTATCATTTATTTTTCGCACATCCTCAACAATGGGAAATAATTCGCTGAGGCCCTCAAAATACTCCTGCTTTAAAAAGTCGATATAAGGTACAATGTATTTAAGGCTGAAAAGTTCATCCCATTGGGTAACTGATGCCACGTCATCAACCGGCAAGGGGCGCGGATGTGTATTTATTGATAGTTTTGAGTTGATGACAAGGGTTGTATGCGGATCAGTGTAAGTAAAGCTGCCCACCTCGTTACCATAATAATCTACATAAGTATCTACCTGCGGATTACCTGTAATATGCAGATCGTGTTTTATCACATCCTGATAGATGTCAACTATCGGAAAAAGTATGATCTTGTTGGCGCTGTCGCGCACCGGACTATCATAATTGTATTTGGTAATATGCTGTATTTTAAATTCTGGCATAGTTTATTCGCTTAATCAGGAGTTTGCAAAATAGTATTCATTTAATGAATTACCAATATTATACAGGTCATCTTTAACCAGGGTAAGAAACTGATGCAGCCCAACCTCGCTTATACTTTTAACGGAACTGTATTTAATGTTGCTTTGCAGTTTACCTATATCAAAAGATATTTCTCGATAGGTATTGGCGTTGCTGTTATTACGCAACCGGTCAAAATAGCGTTGTATGTTGTTAACCGAATAAATAACCGAGCGGGGGAAATCATTATTAAGTATTACCTGTTCTATTACATTTTGTGCCTCCAACCCGTCGCGGTAGGTTTTCAGATATAATTCATAGCCCCCAATAGAAAGCAACAGGTATTTCCAATAGGTGATATCAGTTAATAAATTGGGATTGTTGTTAATTGGACCGAATTTAACATCGAGTATATCTATAGATTGAATTGCCCGCTCCAGATATTTGCCAATATTCATGAAACTGCGCGATTGCCCGCGCTCCATAGTTATTTCCGCGGTTCCGTAATATAGCATAACCTGCTTTATTAACTCGTCCAGCAGGCCTATCGGGTCTTCTCTTTTAACCCTCACATCAAAATTAGTAGCCTTAACAGTATGGTAGTATTCATTCAGACACTGCCAAAGGTCTTTGGGGATATGTTCCTGTACGCTGCGTGCGTTTTCACGGGCCAGCGTAATGATGGTTAAGATAGAATTGGGGTTAGTTTTATCGGTGATCATATACTTTAGTACCGCCCTGCTATTACTTTCTAACTTAGCTTCCAGATCTTCATCGTGACCTGAAAATATGCGCAGCACAGGGGCCCAGGTAAACTCCTGTACCGAATCCTGAGAGGCATTATAATTAATTTTCAGCATCCTCAGAATACCATCGCTGCGCTCAATATACCTGCTTAACCAGTAAAAACTCGCTGCTACCCTGCTTAACATATCAATACAGCCCCCCGGCTCCTGTCAGGGAGATCATTTTAAACTCTGTTTGAACTACTATTTGCATTATCTTAATAAATTATAGCCCTTTAGGCATGTATGGTTAACTGAGCACCCATGTATCTTTGCTTCCACCACCTTGTGAGCTGTTTACAACAAGCGAGCCCTCTTTTAGGGCAACACGCGTTAAACCACCCGGCACTATCTCAATACCGTCAGGACCGCAAAGCGCATAAGGGCGCAGATCAATTCGCCTTGGTTGTAATGAACCCTGTATATAGCATGGCGCGGCAGACAGACTTATAGTAGGCTGCGCTATGAAATTCCGGGGATCTTTTAATATTTCACGTTTGTAATCTTCTATTTCTTTTTCCGATGCGGCGTGGCCCATCAGCATGCCGTATCCGCCGCTCTCATTGGTTTTTTTAACAACCATTTTATCAATATTTGCGAAAACATACTCACGTTCATCCTTGTTTGACAGTCGATGGGTAGGTACGTTCTTTAGCAAAGGTTCCTCATTTAGGTAATACCTTATCATGTCAGGTACATAAATATAAGTTGCCTTATCATCAGCAACGCCGTTACCTATGGCGTTCACAATAGCTACGTTACCTTTTCGGTAAGCCCCCATAATGCCTGCAACCCCTAAAATGCTGGAAGGGTTAAACACCAGCGGATCCAAAAACTCGTCATCAACCCGGCGGTATATTACATCAACCTGTTGCAGCCCGGTAGTGGTTTTCATGTAAACTATGTGATTGCTCACCACCAGGTCGCGCCCCTCTACCAATTCCACTCCCATTAAACGGGCTAATGTGGTGTGCTCAAAATACGCCGAATTGTAAATGCCCGGACTTAATAACACAATGGTAGGGTTGCTTATTTGCCTCGGCGATAACGACATCAAATTTTTATACAATATGGAAGGATACTCAATTACACTGCGTACTCCGCAATTAGGTATCAGATCAGGAAAAAGCCTTTTGGTAATTTCTCGGTTTTCAAGCATATAACTTACACCAGATGGTGTTCGCAGGTTATCCTCCAAAACGTAAAAGGTTCCGTCGTTATCACGTATAAGGTCGATACCGGCGATATGTACATAAATATCATATGGTACATTTAACTGGTACATTTCCCGTAAAAAATGCGGGCAGGAGTAAATGATATCTATCGGGACAATACCGTCTTTTATAATGAACTGATTATGATAAATATCCTTAAGGAATAAGTTAAGTGCGGTTAGCCGTTGTTTGATCCCTTTTTCTACAAATGCCCATTCTGCCGAAGTAATGATGCGGGGGATGATGTCGAAAGGAAATATCTTTTCTATCCCCTCACCGCTGTTATAAACAGTAAAGGTTATGCCCTGTGTCATAAACAGCCGTTTAGCGAGATCCTCTTTTTTGCTCAGGTCATCCGGCGATTCTTTGGACAGGTATTCAATAACTTTTTCATAATGTGCCCGAATTGTACTGTCTTCGTTATACATTTCGTCCCATACGCCACTTATTTTACTGTATTTTTCAAAATGTTGTAAGTTGTACATAAAAAACTTTCACGGATTTGCCTAAAAAAAGAACCTGAATAGATTATTTAATGCGTAAAGGCATTAATTTTTTGTAAATTATGAAAAAAAACAATGTCATAATGTAATTTTTACATTATGTAAATTTTATTTTTACTATACATAGTATGTTTTAGGCTTTATTTTAAAAAAATGAGCAAAGCAAGCCTATAAAACAGATAAAATTTATTCACCGCTCTAATGATTTTTCGGCTATTTGGTCAACTTCCCGGTTGTTTTGAGATTTTACCTCCGGCGGGTTTTTCAGTAATACCCGGCTAACCGGCAGACTGTCGGGATAATTATCGCGAATAAAAGTGATCAGGTTTTCACGGATATAACATCGCAGATCGAATGCTTTCCCGGAAGTACTTGCACTAACCAATGCGCGCAATTCAACAGTGGTTTCTTTAGCATCAGTTACCTGAATAATTTTAACACGCCTATCCCAAAGGTCGGAGGCTTCCATCAGTCTGTCAAACTCCTTACGCAAGGCATCAAGCGGGATATTATAATCCATATATAAAAAAACGGTTCCTAATATTTCCGATGATATTCGTGTCCAGTTCTGAAAAGGCTTTTCTAAAAAATAGTTAATCGGCAATATCAGCCGTCGCTGGTCCCATATACTCAAAACAACGTAAGTTAATGTGATATCTTCCACCCGTCCCCATTCACCTTCAACAACTAATACATCGTCAATACGTATGGGCTGTGTAAATGCTATCTGAAAGCCGGCTAAAAAGTTTGACAACGATTTTTGTGCAGCAAAACCAATGATAATTCCGCCTACACCTACCCCCGTAAGCAGCCCGGCACCAATGCGGCGTACGTTATCAAAACTGAGCAGTATCACCGCAATTGCAATAAATATAATTACCGTGGCCAATATTTTTCTGATGAACTGTAACTGTGTCCTTATTTTACGCTCTTTAAGGTTATCATCTTTATTAAGGTCGTAAGTATGATAAATATAATCTTCAAATACGTTTATTGCTTTAATGAGTAATGCTGCCAGCGAAATAATTAGTGCTATACCAACCAGTTTGTCGAACAAGGCGTAGTTTTTTTTGCTCAGGTCCATTAGCGGCACCATCATGTTAAGCACCAACAGCGGTACAAAGTGGTTCATTGGCCGCCCGAGGTGGATAATGGCACTCCGGAACAGGGAATAGTCTTCGGTTTTTTTATAAAGCTTAAGTATCCCTTTAATAATGGCTTTTAAAATAAACCCTACTATTACGGCTATTACAATAATTATTAAATTCCATACAAGCGGGTTTATCTTACCTGCCCAACTTTCAATTATGTTTTTCATATTTATCTCTTAATTATCATAACATTATTTGATAATAAATGTTGAAAATTTTATATTTTTTTATGAAAATCATTATAATAATGAAAAAACAGAAAAATAAAAGTCAGACTAACAAGGTCGATCTGTCGGCTTGGATGTCTGTTATACCCTCTCCTGCAAAGTCTTTAAATATCAGTTCGAATGCTATTTTAAACCAGATAATTATACACGGCCAGGCCTTTACGGCATAATTTTGCATTAATACCCGTGCAGGCCGTGGGAATGCATCTGTTGGCCCCAGTCCGGTTATTATCAGTAGTAAAACCAGTATAAAAATGTGGAAAGGAGTGAAAGGGCGTTTTTGCATCATGATATAGATAACGGCGCCTGCTACCGCTATAATAAAGGTTGGATGCTCAGATGCTGTGCTGAAAATCACTACCATTAACAATACAGAGCAAAGTATTTGTATAGTGAATTTAAATGAAGCATACTGCTTAAAACGAAGTAATGGAATGGCGAATAATATAGCGCCCCAAATCAAAAATGGCCAGTTAGGTACAGTGCTGTTTTGCGCTAAGCGTCTTACTACACCCATGATACACATATCCTGCCCGGTGGTAAGGCTTTGATTGTTTACATTTTTGATAGTTAATGCCGCGAACCAGTCGTGATAAGATTGCACTAAAAAAGAAGGGCCTGAAATTATTGCCGGAAGACAAAGAATGATCACCAGCCACACCGCACTCCAGCTAATGAATTTTAATTTGTTCTTTGAAAAAACAAAAAAGGCCAGGCCAACTATGGGGTAAATTTTCATTAATGCGCCAAAAACAATAAATAAGGTGGCATATTCTTCTTTACCTTTTTTTACCATCAGGAAGCTAAGTATTATTAACGCAGCAATAATTGGATTGAATTGCATGTAGTGTGATGAATTGGCAAATTCAATTACACAAAAAAGCAGTATAAGTGTTTTGATCCGGTTGGTGAACGGAAGCAGGTTGATTGCCGCTAAAAACGCAGCAGCATTGGCAAGCTCCCACAATAGGAAGCCGGGGCCCTCGGGCAAAATTGCAAATGGCGCTATAAAAAGCGTAAAGGCAGGGCCGTATATGTATACATCATAGTATTCTTTGGGGTAAAACAGATACAAGTTAACATTCGCTTTCATGTGGTAATATGAATCACGAAAGATGAGGTAGTTATTATCTATATGTCTGAAATATTTTAACTGCCAGCAAAACACAGCTACTGCTATGTATAGTAAACATACCCATTGGTGCCCCGTAAGGAATAGGAATTTTTTTGCCATGATGATCGCGATAAAAGTAATAAATTAACAATTTATTAAGGCCCGGAAGTTTTTTGTTTTCAGGAATATCTTTAACTATTAAGTGAATTGCTATATTTAACGTGTTAAAATAATATCAGTCAATGCCATTATCAAGCACATGTTATTTTAATCTACCTAATTAATTACTGAATATGCCTTATCTACATATACTTATTAAGCGGGCAATAAAAAAGTGTTACTGGTTGCTGTTATTTATAGTAACCCCATGTTATGCGCAGCTTGCAAAAGTAAATGAGTTACAGCAGAGGCTTAAGCAGCCTTTGGAAGATACCGTGCGGCTTACTGTATTGAAACAATTATCACTGGCTTATTCTTCTGTAGATCCTGAAAAGAAATTTTACTATGCTAATGTATATAAAAATTTAGCTGAAAAGCTTAATAACCATGAAGCTGTCGCTGATGCTTATATCAATATGGGCGTATCGTACGGTTTGCGCAGCAAGGCAGATAGCGCGCTTTATTATTTTATTATTGCCTATAACCGCGCTGAAAAGATTAATTATGAATTGGGAATGGCGCGGAGTTTATCGAACATAGGATACGCTTATGATCGGTTAGACTCTAAACAGGAATCAATTAAAAATTATTTACAAGCACTAAATATTTTTAAAAAAATAGATTACGCCCGGGGTATAAACCAAACGCTTACCAATATTGGTTCTTTATATTTCGACCTTAATCAATATAAACTTGCCGAAAGCTATTTTGCCCAGTGCCTGGCTAATGCAACTGCAAATAAAGACACTGCCGGCATAGGATATGCCCTTTATACTTTAGGAAATAGCTATCAGGCAATGGGCCAGAATAAAAAGGCGCTTACTTATCTTACTAAAAGTCTTACTATACGCCAGCAGCTTGATGACAGACCCGGCATTGCATTGGTGAGACGGGCAATTGGATTGGCCTATTACAATCAGAAACAATACGATAAAGCTTTAACAAACTTTAATATCGCCTTAAGTGCTACCCGGGAGCTTAAACAGGCATATGAACAGGGTGCTACCTTAGATGAAATAGCTAAGGTATATATAGCATTACATGATTATAACAAAGCTAAAGTTGCCGCAAATGAATGTTTAGCCATAGGTAGAGAGATCAAATCCAAAATAATGGAGTCAGCGGGGCTTAACCGTTTAATAGCTGTTTACAAAGGTGAAAATAATATTGCTAAGGCGTTTCAATATCAGTCGGAATATATAGCCACCCAGGATAGTATTTCAACTGAGAAGATATTAAATGATATCACGCTGACCGAGATAAGCCGGATGCGGGCCGAGAATGCCGAGCTTGCTAAAGATAATAAGGTTATCAGCACCGAAAACAGTAATTATCTTACCCATTTAAATCAGTACGCCAATTTACTGGTGATTGTATTTATCACACTTTGCTCAGTTATTTTACTACTGTTAATACAATACAGGCGTAATATGGATAAGCAGGCTGCTAATAAAGTTTTACAAAAGCAAAAAGAAGAAATTACAACAATAAACAAAGAGCTGCAAACACTTAACGAAGAAGTTACCACACAGATGGAGCTTACGCATTCGCAAAACATTGAGTTGGAACATTTAAATGGAGTGAAAAATAAGTTCTTTTCTATCATTTCGCATGACTTGCGCAGCCCTATAAGTAACCTCCAGAGTTTGTTCAGTGTTTACCGGGAAGGGGTAGTTGATAAAAGCGAATTCAGTATGTTGCTCGCTAAACTGGAAGATACTATAATTTCTACCGGCAATTTTTTAGATAACTTGTTAGAATGGTCAAAAAATCAATTAGAAGGTATTAAAATAAATCCGGTTGATTTTGATGTAAATGAGTGTGTTGCGGAAAATATACGCCTGTTTGAGAGTAAAATAATTATGAAGGGACTTAAAGTAACTAACCACATCATTCCACCCGCTATGGTGCACGCAGATAAGGATATGATAAACCTGGTTGTACGGAATCTTTTCTCTAATAGTGTTAAGTTTTGTAATCCTGGTGATGAAATAAAATTTGAGTCGCATACTGACGAGGGAAAAGTGATTATAGCTATACATGATACCGGGCCTGGAATAAGCCAGGGTGACAGAGAAAAACTTTTCAGTTTAGAGCATAGCTTAAGTACCGGCACACAGGGCGAAAAGGGAAATCATTTAGGGTTAATACTCTGTAAAGATATGGTAACTCAGAATAACGGGGATATATGGTTCGATACTAACCGTGATAAAGGAACTACTTTTTGTATTGCACTGCCTGTTAGTAAACAGCAATTAATTGAAGGATAATTTTTTGTGTGCTACAAAGTGTAAAAGCTATAACCCTTTTTGCTCCAATAGTCTAACGCCAAAGGCAGCGTATATAGCAAGCGGGGATAAGCCTTAAGGCTGTCATGAAAAACTACTATTGAGCCTTCGCGGGTATGTTTTATAACATTTTTCAGGCAGGCGTCAGGAGTTAAATGCGTGTCAAAGTCGCCGCTTAATACGTTCCACATAATTATTTTAAGCTGCGGACGGGCTTGTTTCAATAGCTTTATCTGTGCTTTTTTTATACGACCATATGGAGGACGGAAAAGCGGTGATTGAGTTAGATCATCAGCTTTTAAAAAATTTTGCAGATAGGTATTGTTATCAGTATCCCAGCCTTTTAAATGGTTAAAGGTATGGTTCCCTATAGCATGTCCTTCGTTTTTTACCTGTGTAAAAATGTCCGGATGTTTGGTAATATTATCGCCAATGCAAAAAAAAGTAGCCTTTGCATTATACTGTTTTAAAATATTTAGCACAAAAGGTGTAACAATAGGTATAGGGCCGTCGTCAAAAGTTAAATATATACAGCGGGTGTTTGGCGGGCCATCCCAAATTAAACCGGGATAAAGCTTTTTAAGCAGCCATGGGGTTTTTACCAGGTACATTCGCTAAACAAGTTAATATGTTGCATTTTTATTAAAAAATTTTAAAGCTTGCAAAGTAAATATCAGTTACTTACCATTGTATGCCACTAATTATGAAACTAAAATTATCCACAACAAAAGTAACCATTGCTTGCCTAATATTATTTTCGGTTGTTAATTTAACAGCGAATGCACAGGAGCTTATTACTTTGCAAAAAGCTATCGACCTTACCCTCGAGAATAATTTAACCATAAAGCAGGCAAAATTTAATGAGGCCTTAAGTACCGAAGATTACAAGCAATCAAAATATAATATGCTTCCGAGCGTAAGTGCCGGACCACAGGCATCAGTTAATTTTGGACGTAGTATTGACCCTTCTACTAATCAGTTCGTTAATCAGCGTATTGTTGGGGTAAGCGGTAATGTTAGTGCACAGGTATCTTTGTTTCAAGGGGGGCAATTACGTAACCAAGTGATTGAAAATCGTATTTTATTGGATGTAGATAAAAGTAATACTGCTAAGATTAAGAATGATTTGATATTAAGCGTGGTAACGCAATATTTGAGCATTTTAACTAATCAGGATCTGGTTACTGCGGCAAAGCAGCAGATAGATATATCAAAAATAGCGCTTGACCGTGCTCAAAAAAGTTATGATGTGGGCAACCAAACATTGGCAGATCTTGCACAGGCCAAAGCACAGCAATCAACCGCTGAATTGAATTTAACCAATGCCCAAAACCAGTTAGATCTTTCCGTATTAGTGTTAAAGCAATATATGGAAATGAATCCGCTTACCGATATTAAGGTAGAAAAACCGGATATTAGTAAACTTACTGATGTTAAAACATTGTACGATGAACAAAGTGTTTTGAATACTGCACTTGGTATTAATCCGGATGTGTTACTGGCCAAAACAAGAGAAGAATCCTTTGCTCAGAATATTAAAATTGCCCGGGGATCTTATTTCCCAAGTATAGTATTGTTTGGTTCAGCCGGTTCAAACTTTTCTGATGCGCGAACCTTATTGGGAGGCGGTAAATATCCTTTTTTCACACAATTGAATGACAACTTTAATCAATCGATAGGATTATCAGTTCAAATACCCATATTTAATCGCTTTAGTGCGCGCACAGCGGTACGTAAGGCAAAAATAAATTATGAAAATGCTAAGGTGAGCACTCAGCTTGCCGAGGATAATTTAAGTAAAGTAATTATACAGGCGGTGTATGATGTACGGGCCGCCAATAAAAAATATCAAAGTACCCTGCAAACATACCAGGCAAACAAAGAAGCCTTTAACGTAATTGAACAACGATACAACGTAGGGTTGGTAAACTCGCTGGATTACAACACTTCGTTAACTAATTTGAATACTTCTGAATTCAACCTGATACAGGCCAAGTATGAGCTGGTATTCAGAAGCAAAGTAATTGATTATTATCTCGGAAATCCTATAACCCTTTAAAAATTAAAAATCCTGAAACATCATGGGAAAAACTACTAAATATATATTGATTGGCCTTGGAGCATTAATAGTATTATTGCTTATTGCTAAAGCTACCGGCATAATTGGTAAACCTAAAATTACGCAAGTAGCGGTAGAAAAAGCCGAAGTGCGTGATATTAATGAAACTGTATCCGCCAGCGGAAAAATTAAACCGCACGTAGAGGTGAACATCAGTCCGGAAGTTTCCGGTGAGGTGGTTGATTTGCCTATAAAAGAAGGTGATGTAGTTAAAAAGGGCCAGGTGCTGTGTAAGATCCGTCCGGATATCTTAAAATCAGGGTATGAGCGTGCAGTTGCCTCATACAATACCCAAAAAGCAAGTGTTGGTAACTCTAAACAAATGCTTAAACAAGCCGAAGCTGCATTTACCAACCAGGCTGCCGCTTACAAAAGAAGCAAAGAACTTTATGATAAAAAAGTGCTGACTGTTTCAGAGTATGATCAGGCTAAGGCCAATTACGAGAGCTCCAAGGCATCTTTAGAAGCTGCAAAGCAAAACGTAATAGGATCACAATACGGATTAGAGCAAGCTGCGGCATCTGTAAAAGAAGCGCAGGATAATCTGGCCAAAACAACTATTTACTCACCGATAGATGGTGTGGTATCTAAACTGTCCATTGAACAGGGCGAGCGTGTATTAGGTACACAGCAATTTGCCGGCACCGAGATCATGACCATCTCTGACCTGGATAATATGGATGTTAATGTTGATGTAAATGAGAATGATATCAACCGTATTGGTATAGGTAATCCGGCTTTGATTGAAATTGATGCCTTTTTAGGGAAAAAATTTACAGGCAAGGTTATAGAAATAGGTAGTTCGGCGAATGTAGTTGGTACTAATGCCGATCAGGTAACTAACTTTACGGTTAAAGTGCGTATCACCGCAAAATCATATACTGATCTGTTAAAGAAAAATGCCGAAAATCATTCACCGTTCCGTCCGGGATTAACCGCAACTGTTGATATACAAACCAATCATGTAAAAGCACTTTCTATCCCGATACAATCGGTAACCACCCGTGATGAGAAAAAGCCAGCTGCTACAACAGGAACTGATGACGATAAAAAAAGCGTAGCTAACTCGACGTTACCTAAAGAGTATGCTTTTGTTTTGCAAGGAAATAAAGTAAAGCAGATTGAAGTGACCACCGGTATACAGGATGATACCTACATACAGGTAAAATCGGGTATTAAGCAAGGCGAGGATGTGGTGTCTGCTCCGTTTGCTGCCATATCAAAAACACTTAGGGATGGTATGCAGGTAGAAAAGGTTGATAAAAGCAAGCTTTTTAACGGCGACGCTAAAAATAATTAATAGATAACAAATTAAAATATACTGGCTAAGCCGGAGCGTAAAGTATCACAACTTTTACTCCGGCTTTGTACTTTAGGTAATTTGCGGTTTTATGCATAATATTTTATTAATTTGTGCTCCCCCGGTAAAACCAATTATCCGGCAGTACATTTATCATTAATGCTTGAGCAAAAAAATAAGATCGTAGTAGTAGGTGGCGGAAGCTGGGCTACAGCCAATATAAAAATGCTTACCGATAACACCATTGAGAAAGAACTTTTTTGGTGGATGCGGAATGAGCAGGCCGTTGAGCACATTAAAACCTTTAGACATAATCCTAATTATTTAAGTTCGGTAGAAATAAGGGTTTCGGCGGGCAATATATCTTCAGACCTTAAGATACTTCTTAAAAAAGCAAATTTTGTACTTTTAAACGTACCCGCCGCTTTTTTAAAGGAGGCATTGCAAACCATAACCGCCGAAGATCTGAAGGGAAAAAAAATAGTATCAGCCATAAAGGGTATAGTACCTGATGAGAATTTAATAATAGGCGAATTTTTAAATCAGCATTATAATATACCTTTTACTGATTTTATGGTAATTAGCGGGCCCTGCCACGCTGAGGAGGTTGCACTGGAGAAATTATCCTACCTTACTATAGCATCGCAGGATATGACATTGGCAGCCGAATTTGCAGGTATGATAAATACACGCTACATAAAAACCATTATCTCCGATGATATTTACGGTACGGAGTATGGGGCGGTACTGAAAAACGTATACGCCATTGCCAGCGGTATTTGCCACGGTGTAGGTTATGGCGATAACTTCCAGTCGGTATTGATATCTAACGCCATACGCGAACTGGAACGTTTTGTGGCTGCTGTGCATCCCATTGACCGTGATATAAAAGAATCCGCCTATCTGGGCGATCTGCTGGTAACTGCATACTCCCAATTCAGCCGTAACCGCACTTTTGGTAATATGGTAGGTAAGGGGTATACGGTAAAGTCGGCGCAGTTGGAAATGAATATGATAGCCGAAGGGTATTTTGCAGTAAATTGTCTACACCAGGTGAACAAACAGTATGGGGTGTATATGCCCATATGCGAAGCTGTTTATGCGATTTTATATAAAAAAGCAACACCAGTTATTGAAATGCGTAAACTGGCAGAGAAATTGAGTTGACAATATAATTGTTAACAAATTAAAATCTGCCCCCATGAAACGTTTATTTAAAACCGCAATGTTTGCCGCTGGATTGTTTGCTGCGTCGCATGGCTACGCTCAAACCCATAAAGACTCTACCATTACTCATAAAATAGGGAAAACCGCCAAAAAGGTAGGGCATAAAACATCTGAAGTAGCTGCTAAAGGCGCGGCTTCAATAGTTGATAAAAAGTACGATGGTAAAGCCGGCCCTAACGGCGAAACTATCTACATTGATAAAAATTCCGCTTATTATTATATCAATAAAAAGGGACACCGGGTTTATTTGAAAAAATCAGAGCTGATAGATAAACCCTAAAAAATAAATAAGTAAATTACAGCGTCTGCTTCGGTGAAGCAGACGTTTTTAATGCTACCCCTATATGAAAATATTTATACATACTATTACATTTGTTGTTCTTATCACCGCCATGTTAGCAACCGCTTGCAGTAAAGGAGGGGCATCCAATAAAATGCTTCAAGGTACATGGCGCTCATCAGATGGTGAAACCACCTTAAAAATAACTGCTAAGCAGTTTGCGCTTGAAAGTGATTCGCCCGTTCCCGAAGATTATTTTATAAAAGGCGACACTATTTTCACCTCATTTGAAGGTAACCAGCCCTATACTAAGTTTGTTATAGAGAAGCTGGATGATCATCACCTGAATTTACTTTTCCCTGATTCGGTATCCATCGCTTTTGAAAAATAATATCAGTATACTATTGTTAAGCTTCCCGATAAACTTGGTTTATTCCCCTCAAAAGAGATAACATAATAATATATCCCTGCAGGTAATTTTTTGCCATTATAAGTGCCATTAAACGGATTAGCATACCCCCGGGTTTGAAAAATTTGTGTGCCATAACGGTTAAAAATCGTCACAGTAGCTGATAGATCATGTTCCAGACCGGTAATAATCCAGGTGTCATTTATGCCATCCCCGTTAGGTGTAATAGTATTAGAATATAGAGTGACCGAAGCATATCCTATTCTTAATTCTTGTGTAGCTGATGCTGCCTTATAATATTCGTTACCTGATTGTCGGGCGGTGATAGTTACAACACCGGGACGAAGTAGATGGACAATACCATTGGTTATACTGGCTATACTTGGGTCACTGGTGGTAAAATTAATTGGTAATCCTGAACTTGCTGAGGCCGTTAATTCAAAATCATTATCATCTATGTTTTTTTCTTCGAGTGGTGTAAATACAATGCTCTGGCTTATTTTACCTATCGTCAGAGTACCGCTTAGGTAAGTAATTGTATAATTGGCGGTACTTGCATCGCCCGTAAAAGTAATGGGATATTTCCCCGGAACGCTATTCTCATCGGCTGTAGTACTCAGCGCAAAACTTACTATTATTACTTGCTCGTTATCACCATTTACCAATCCGCTATAGGTAGTGGTAAACGTAGGATTGGCTTGCTTATATTCGCGTGTTTTATCATCAGCTTTTATTTGTAAAAGAGCCCTTGTTACCACCAAAGTTTGACTAACAGGAGTGGCCGGGTCATAATCTGTTCCACCTGCCTGTGTTGCGGTAATAGTAGTTGTGCCCGCGCCGGTAATATGAATATGGCCATTAACAATGGTAGCTATATTTGTATTACTGCTTGTATAGATAATGGGGTTTGCGGGATTATTACTTACCGCCCCGGCATTAAAATCACCTGAACCATACACCACTGACTGTAAGGGTGGGAAATTTATCGATTGCTTGTTTGAGGCATTGTTTCTGTAAATCGATATAGTGTTGCTTTCGTTGTTGGCAATTAACAAATCCGGAATGCCATCGCCATCTATATCAGCAATCTTTACATTTTGAGGGTTTATCTCTGAGGCTAAAATAATTCTTGAATCAAACTGCGCTCTGCCTGGTGATGAAATATTATGAAAAACAGAGACCGTATTATCACCATAATCCGTTGTTACAGCGTCTATACGTCCATCTCCATCTAAATCACCAATTGTAGAAGCTTGTGGTATGTTTCCGGTATTAAAATTTTTATTAGCGCTAAATGACGTGGAGGTAATAACTCCACGTGTAGTGTTGTTTAATAGTACTGATAAATAAAAATTACCTACTGTTCCGGGGCCAAATGAATCACCCAGATTTGATATAACCAGATCATTTTTTCCGTCACCATCTATATCTGCGGTATTAACGACCAAAGGGGTTGGCGCAGTAGGATAACTCACTTTTTTTTCGAATGATGATGCGGTTATACTCCCCTGAGTAGTAATGTTATTAAAAACAGAAACCGTATTGTTTAAAAAATCTGTAAGAACAAGGTCGCTTTTACCATTGTTATTCAAATCGGTGATACATACGCTAAAATATCCGTTGCCGTTAGATATATCGAGCGGCGATGTAAATGATGAGGTAGTGATGGTGCCTGATGTACCTGTGTTTTTTAATAAAGAGAGGTTTACATTGCCCGTAGCATAGGTTACAGCGATATCAGGTTTGCCATCGTTGTCAATATCGCCTGTTTTAACAACATAGGGGTATGAGGTAGTTGCTATATCAACTTTTTGTTTAAACGATCCGGCATTTAATACATTAGCTATAGCTATATTTTTGAATACAGAGATGTTGTTATCGGTATTATTAGCCACCAAAATGTCAGGCTTTCCATCGCCATCCACATCATTAATCTCAATATAATTAGGAAAAGAGTTGGTAGCGAGATTGAAACTCGGCGCAAACGAAGACCTATCTATTGCTCCGCTTGTTGCGGTGTTACGATATATGGATATAGAGCCGGATGTTCTGTTGGCAACTACCATATCGGGTTTACCATCGCCGTCCAAATCGCTTATACCTATTGATGCGGGACCCTCGCCAGTAGGGAAATTTACACGGGCGTTAAAATATAACGCTGATATAGCGCCTTTTGAAGCAAACGTTACGTTGAACGGATAGCTGGAATACCCTGTTAAATGATTGTCGGTATTTAGTATTGATATAGGCTGGAAGGTGGCTCCTATTGGTACCTGAACAACTAGTGAATTACTGCTTGCAGATATTATTTTGGAACGTGTTGCACCAAAAAAAACAATGTTATTATTTATATCTGTATTAAAGTTGGTGCCGGTAATAGTAACTATTGTTCCCACCCTGCCATTTGCCGGTGTAAATGAACTTATAACCGGAGCCTGGGCAAATATTGTAGATACTGAAAAAAAGATATTCGCAGTAATTATTAATATATAAAATATTAGTTTGTTCAAGTTATTATATATTAGTTTTCAATTTAGGTAAAATACTTATCATTTAAACTAAAGTTTAATAAAACAAAAACCTCCCAGATGCAGCGCAAATGAGAGGCTTTGTAAACAAAACTAAACTAAAACTAATTATTGCTTCGTAAGTGAAGCTCCTATGAAAACTAACTAACTAATATTAAAATCTTCTGCGGCGTTCTGGCCTTTCTTCGCGACGCTTTCCCGAAAAATCACGAAAACCGCCACCAGAATTACTTTTTTCCCGGTTATAACCACCTTCGCGCCTGTTGCCGCTTCTTTCGCGATTGTAACCACCGCCTTCACGTTTGTTGTAGCCGCCACCACCGCCACTGCGGCGTGTGCTGCTGGTACCTTCGCCGGATATTTCTATCCTTACGTTACGGCCTTTAAAATCAACTTCCTTAAAGCCGTTCATTACCTGCTCAACATCTGCATTTTGCACTTCAAAAAACGAGTAAACGCCTTTTACATCAATTTTACCAACTGTACGGCCGCTAATTTTGGTGTTGTTACAAATGTAACCCAGCAGATCGCCGCGGTTAAATTCGTCAACTGACCCTAAGTTGATGAACAGACGGGTGTACTCCGATTTCATCCCGTCGCGGCCAAAGCGTTCTCCGCCATCTCTGCGATTTTCATCTACAGATGCGTTAAGATCAGGTGCGTTTTTATAATATTCTAAAAAGCTGTTGAACTCTAATGAGGCAAAGCGTTTAATGATCTCCTCTTTGCTCAACTCTTTAAATTCATCTATAATACGTGGCAGGTATTGCTCGATTTGCTGCTCGTTCACCTGTACATTATGTACCTTGTGTACCAGCGCAAACAGTTGTTTTTCACAAACGTCAAAACCTGTAGGTATTTCAGCTTTTACAAACTTTTTACCAATTACACGTTCTATCTGGCGTATTTTACCTAATTCCTTACTGTTGATGATAGCGATAGATACCCCTGTTTTACCTGCACGTGCGGTACGGCCGCTACGGTGAGTGTAGTTCTCTATCTCGTCCGGTAATGAGTAATTAATAACGTGAGTTACATCATTAACATCAATACCACGTGCGGCAACATCAGTAGCAATTAATAATTGCAGGCTGCGGTCGCGGTAGCGTTTCATTACCTTATCGCGTTGTTGTTGCGAAAGGTCGCCGTGTAGCGAGTCGGCATTATAGCCGTCTTTAATAAGCGCTTCAGCTATATCCTGGGTTTCTATTTTAGTACGGCAAAATACGATACCAAAAATCTCAGGGTTAAAATCCACTATACGTTTAAACGCGGCATATTTATCACGGGCACGTACAACATAATACTCATGGTCTATGTTCTCGTTACCGGTATTTTTTTCGCCCATGGTAAGTTCATGGGGATCGGTCATATATTTTTTCGCGATCCTTCTTACCTCTGATGGCATGGTTGCTGAAAACAACCAGGTTTTTTTGTTTTCGGGAGTAGTAGATAATATGCTGTCAATATCTTCCTGAAAGCCCATGTTGAGCATTTCATCAGCTTCATCTAATACTACATATTTCACCTGCGAAAAATCTATCGCTTTGCGGTTAATAATATCCAACATACGGCCAGGCGTAGCAACTACAATCTGTACGCCTCGTTTTATCTGGCGTAACTGATCGGAAATACTTGCACCACCATAAACAGCTACAACGTGTACACTGTTCATGTTTTTGGCGTAATTTTTAATGTCGTTCGTGATTTGTAAACAAAGTTCACGAGTGGGGCATAAAACAAGCGCCTGAGGATAATTTTCTTCGAAATTGATCAGTTCTAATAACGGCAGTCCAAAAGCAGCTGTTTTACCGGTCCCGGTTTGGGCTAATCCGACAAAATCGTTGCTGCCTGTTAACAATACCGGGATTGACTGCTCCTGGATTGGGGTAGGATTTTCAAATCCTAACTCAGTAATGGCATTAACAATATCATGACGGATTCCCAGTTCAATAAATGGGTTCATGATTTAAAATAACATATTTGGCTACATCGCCAAATCGGCTGCAAAGGTACGGTTAATATTTTAAAAATCAAACAGTGTGATTTCTTTTAAAATGATAAGACCTAAAATTATCAAAATCAATAGGTTAAGTTGAAAAATGTATATATTTAAAATATTAAAATCCTAAATATGAAAATCATAAAAAACTCATTATTAATACCGTTGTTCTGTTTAATATCCGGATTCTGTTATTCCCAAAAATCACCTTTTGATACCACCTTATATGGGCGTAACGCTGCCGTTGGTAAATATGCAGATATACGCGGCTTTAAAATGTATTACGAAGTATATGGTAAGGGTGAGCCTATGCTCATTATTCACGGTAATGGCGGATCTATTAATAATTTTTTGTACCAAATACCTTATTTTGCTAAAAATTATCAGGTAATACTTGCCGATAGCCGTGCACAAGGTAAATCAGTTGATGGTCAGGATAGTATTAGCTACGAGATGATGAGCGATGATCTCAATGCCTTATTAGATCATCTGAATCTGAAAAATGTGAATGTGATAGGCTGGAGCGACGGCGGTATAGAAGGGTTGCTATTAGCCATTAACCATCCGGATAAGGTGAAAAAACTTGCTGTTACTGGCGCTAACCTCTGGCCGGATAGTACCGCCGTTGATCCGTTTATATACACCATGGTGATGAAGCAGAATATGATAGCTGCAGATACCATGAAAAAGATAAAGAACCCGACTGCCGGGATGCGTAATCAGGTAAAGCTATTGCACCTGTTATCCTTCGAGCCGCATATTAAACTGGAAAGCCTGCATAAAATAAGCTGCCCAACATTGGTTATAGGCGGCGATCATGATGTAATACGAGTAGAACATACTGTGCAGATAGCGCAGGCTATCCCGAAATCATATCTGTGGATAATTCCCAACTCCGGACATTCCACACCTATTTACAAAAAAGATCAGTTTAACGAGATAGTAGGCGACTTTTTTACCCAGCCATACCGGAAAATAGATAAGTACGCCAGGTTTAATTAGCGAAGCCTGTCAGCAGATTTTATCAGCTTTTCATCCCGTTGTATAGCTTTTACCGCGAATATAATAAGGATGATACTCAGCGAGGTCAGAAAAAGGCCAATGCCCATGTTGCGGTATTCCAGAGTAATTTCACCTGCTACTTTTTTAACAGTTTGTGCCATCCAAAAGCTATAACCAATTAATACCAGTATGGTGCTATAACATAAGGCTATTTGTTGCTTGCGATTCTTGTAAAAAAAAATGATAGCCAATGGCAATAATGCCATTATGCCGGTTACTACCGCCAATGCTATAAATGTTTCTGTATGGGTTTCCTGCCCGTTCACGTTTTGATAAATGCCGGTAACCATTATGTTCACCGGTTGGCTGTTTACATAAATACCGTTCACCAATGGGAAAACATACAGACCGAAAAGCACCAGAGAGGCAAATAGCAGGTATATACTTTGTATGCGCTGAATCATTATTATGTTGTGTTATGAGTTATTGCAAAGATAGAATGGTAATTGGTAAAACTAAAATCGTAAATGATGTTAACTTTGCGACGTGGCAACTCAAAGGTATTTTATTGAATTAGCTTATGATGGTACACAGTATCATGGCTGGCAGGTACAACAAAATGCAGTAAGCGTGCAGGAGTTACTCAATAAAGCATTATCTACCTTACTAAGGCAACCGATAG
Source organism: Mucilaginibacter segetis (assembly GCF_016522075.1). Classification (GTDB taxonomy): domain Bacteria; phylum Bacteroidota; class Bacteroidia; order Sphingobacteriales; family Sphingobacteriaceae; genus Mucilaginibacter; species Mucilaginibacter segetis. Next base: position 882,546 of record NZ_JAEHFW010000002.1, read on the forward strand.
AAACCACGGGTTGCGGTCGTACCGATACAGGGGTACATGCTAAAGAATATTTTGCCCACTTTGATGCAGAGGGTTTGGATGCCTGCGCTCCGGGAATAGATAAGAAGGGATTAAATGCTCTGCTTCCGCATGATATCGCAATAAAAAATATTATCCCGGTGAATGCTGATGCGCATGCCAGGTTTGATGCCGCCTTACGTTCTTACGAATACCATATCCATTTTCAGAAGGATCCGTTTTTAAACGGATTTTCCTTACTGCTGCGTGATACACCTGATATAGAGTTGATGAACGAGGCAGCAGCTATTATCATGGAATATTCAGATTTTAGCTGTTTTAGTAAATCAAACACTCAGGTTAAAACCAATAATTGTAAAATTGTAAAAGCGGAATGGGTAAACACTGCATACGGGATGGTATTCTATATATCGGCAGACCGGTTTTTGCGGAATATGGTAAGAGCTATTGTGGGTACTTTGTTATTAGTGGGCCGCGAGGAAATTATGGTGCACGATGTGCGGGAGATAATAAACAGCAGAAACCGCAGTAAAGCGGGCATGAGTGTGGCAGCATGCGGTTTATATTTAACCGAGGTAAAGTATCCGTATTCGCTTATACCTTTGGCGTAACAGAATTGATTGCAGTAAATGAGCAAAGAAAATAAAAATAATACTTCAAAAACTCCAGCTTCAGGAACAACAGTTACCGGCAAGGCACTTGACTGGAAGCTATTGCTCAGGGTGATGCACTATGTAAGGCCATACCGTACTATTTTTATTATTGCGGCTTTCCTGACAGTTTTTTTAGCTGCAATTGCTATTGTTCAGCCTATTTTAATACAAATAACGCTGGATAAATATATTTTAACCAACAATTACAGCGGTTTGGTTTTTATGGTAGAGCTGATGATAGGACAGCTTATCATACAAACCTGTGCGCAGTATTACCAAACCTACATGACCAACTCCCTGGGGCAATCGGTTATACGTGACCTGCGGATTGATATATTTAACCATATTACCAGTTTGCGCCTTCGGTATTTCGATCGTACTCCTATAGGGATGCTGATAACCCGTACGGTATCAGATCTGGAAACTATAGCGGATATATTCTCAGAAGGTCTTATATCCATTATAGGCGATATGTTGCTGGTTTTTGTGGTTATAGGCTATATGCTTTTTCAGGATTGGAAACTTGCCCTGATAACGCTTATACCTATGCCGCTTTTATTGGCATCAACTTATGTATTTAAAGAGGCGATAAAATCTTCCTTCCAGGAAGTGCGTACACAGGTGGCCCAGTTAAATACATTTTTGCAGGAGCATATATCCGGTATGAGCATCATCCAGAACTTTGCCCGCGAAGATCAGGAAATGCGAAAGTTTGTTGCCGTAAATAAAAAATATAGAGATGCCAATATCCGGTCCAACTGGTACTACTCTATATTTTTCCCTGTGGTAGAGATATTGTTCGCTGTTTGTATAAGCTTACTGGTGTGGTACGGTTGCCGCCGTATTCTTAGTGATCAGCAATTGCACAGCCTGTCTGCGTCGGCAACTGGGGTTACTCCCGGACTTATTACAAGCTTTATTGTGTTGCTGAATATGCTTTTCAGACCTATACGCCAGCTTGCCGATAAGTTTAATACCCTGCAAATGGGAATGGTTGGTGCCGACAGGATATTTAAAGTGTTGGATACCGACGATGTAGCGGTTGATACCGGGAAACTTGCACCGCCTGAAATAAACGGCGACATTGTATTCAATAAAGTGTGGTTTGCCTACAACGAGGAAAACTGGGTGCTGAAAGATATTAATTTTCATATTAAACCCGGCGAAACCCTGGCACTGGTAGGCGCAACCGGGGCGGGTAAATCATCTACCATAAATATACTTAACCGCTTTTATGATATTGGTAAAGGGAGTGTAACAGTTGATGGTATTGATATACGTGATTATAAGGTTGATTATCTGCGTTCAAAAATTGCTACCGTTATTCAGGATGTATTTTTGTTTACTGATACCATCGCTAATAACATTACCCTTAATAATCCCGGCATAACTCGTGAGCAAATCATAAAAGCAGCTAAAGATGTTGGCGCCCATGAGTTTATTGAACGTTTACCCGGCGGGTATGATTATAACGTAATGGAACGTGGCGCTACACTATCGGCAGGGCAGGCGCAGCTCATTTCGTTTATACGTGCGTTGGTTTATAACCCGACCATACTTGTTTTGGATGAGGCCACCTCGTCGGTTGATACAGAAACCGAAATGCTGATACAAACGGCTATTAATAAACTGATGGAAGGCAGAACCGCTATAGTAATTGCCCACAGGTTATCAACCATACAAAGCGCTGATAAAATAATTGTACTTGACCACGGCGAGATAAAAGAAATAGGCACCCACCAGGAATTGCTGCGGATAGATGACGGGTTTTACCGCAAACTATACGATCTGCAATTTAATTCGGCAGGTATAGCGAAAGCATAACCGGACTACTTAGATTCAAGCCGACGCTTATCTTCAGATTGTTTAGGCTGATCTTTGGAAGGGGCATGTTTTACCGGTTGTACGGGCTGTTCTTCTTTTTCGTGCTTTTTGGCTATGTCGCCCGTATGTGGTTCGTCAGCTTTATAAATCTTATCTTCTTTTTTTACTACGCTTTTATGTCCTTCATCATTTGGCCTGTCGGTTGGTGTATCCGCAGGTGACGGTTTGTTGTGTGAGTTTGCAGGCTTTGTCATATTGTAATAAACAGCAACCTTATGTATTTGTTTATATAGCAACCGCACAACGTTTTTTTTTGCTGTAAGGTTAAATAATACGGATGCTAAGCCGTTAATAATTGTTAATTATCAGGTATAAACTTTTACCTTTAGAGCAGGTTTGTTAATTTCGCAAACTAACTGGGTAAGTGCCGGTCAAGTATCGGCTTATTAATCGTAACACATATATACATTATACCAACCGGAATGGAAGAATTTGAAGCGAGTGCGTCGGCAAAAAAAACAAAAGCGATATATATATCAACCGTATTTGGTATAGCTATGGTTTTATTGATGATAGGGTTGTTGGGGTTGATACTGGTACATGCCAATAATCTTTCGCGCTATGTTAAGGAGAATATTGTGCTTAATATTTTTATGGATGAATCTGCCCATGAGACGGATGTGCTGCAATTGCAAAAGCAACTGGATGCCAATGTGATGGTAAAGCAAACCCAGTATGTAAGTAAGGAACTTGCAGCCCGTAACCTGCAAAAAGACCTGGGTGAAGATTTTGTGAAATTCCTGGGATATAACCCGCTGTCGCAATCGTTGGATGTATACCTTAAAGCTGATTACGCCAATAACGCCGGTATAGATAAATTTAAGGCACAACTGTTAAAGAACCCGCTTGTTAAAGAGGTGAAGTATCAACAATCTTTGGTTGACCAAATGAACCAGAATCTTACCTCTATAAGCTTAGTGATATTAGCCTTTGCAGGTATATTTATTGTGCTTTCGGTAGCGCTTATCAATAACACTATAAGGCTGGCTATTTATTCGCAGCGTTTTCTTATTAAATCAATGCAGTTGGTGGGAGCCACTAAAAACTTTATACGCAAGCCATTTTTATTATATGGCATGTGGCACGGCTTGTTAGGCGGCTTAATTGCAGTTGTTATACTTATAGGTACTTTATATTTAGCCAACCAGCAAATACCTGATCTGGTGATACTGCAAAGCTATACGGAATTTGGTATTGTATTTTTAGCGGTAATTGGCATCGGGATATTTATATCTGCTTTTAGTACCTATTTAGCAGTAAACAAGTTTTTACGTTTAAAAATATACGACCTTTACAGGTAACATTTATCCTAATCACAGTTTTAAATAATATTATTGATTAATGGCACTGCAACAAACAAAAAGCCGCGCTACAAAGCCGCAACCAACCGATGCCGCACCCGTGCAGTTTGTATTCGGTAAAGAGAATTATCGTTTATTTATTATAAGTATTGTTATAGTAGCCTTCGGTTTTGTACTGATGAGCGGCACTACCGATATTTACAGCACCACAAAAATTGTAATAGCTCCTATTGTAGTGCTTGCAGGTTTTGCTTTCGGATTTTACGCTATTCTAAAGAAGCCTACAACTAAAGCATGAACATTTGGCAGGTAGTGATCCTGTCTATAATTGAGGGGATCACAGAGTTTTTGCCGGTATCTTCAACCGGTCACATGATCATCGCATCATCCGTAATGGGTATTGCAAGCAACGATTTTGTTAAGCTGTTTACCATTGCTATACAGTTGGGAGCCATCCTATCGGTAGTGGTGTTGTACTATAAACGCTTTTTGCAATCGCTTGATTTTTATGCCAAGTTATTGGTAGCTTTTATTCCCGCTGCTGTATTCGGCTTATTGTTCAGTAAAAAGATAGATGAATTATTGGAGAGCGCCTTAACCGTAGGTATCACCCTTTTCCTGGGTGGTATCATCCTGTTATTTGTTGATAAATGGTTTAACGACCCCGTTGTTAAGGAAGAGAAAAAGGTAGATTACCTTACCGCCCTTAAGATCGGGTTTTTCCAGTGCCTGGCTATGGTGCCGGGCGTATCGCGCTCTGCCGCTACCATAGTAGGTGGTATGTCGCAAAAGCTGAGCCGTAAGGCAGCTGCCGAATTTTCCTTTTTTTTAGCCGTACCTACCATGTTTGCAGCTACCGCCAAAAAACTGCTCGATTTTTACAAAGAAGGGCAAGTTTTTACAGGCGAAGAAGTTAAACTCCTGCTTATAGGTAATGCTATTGCTTTTATAGTGGCTATGCTGGCTATAAAAACTTTTATAACCTTTTTAGAGCGCAGAGGCTTTAAGCTGTTTGGGTGGTACCGTATAGTAATAGGCGGGGTAATAATTATCCTTTACCTTTCGGGCCATAATTTACAAGTGATATAAAACGTATTGAACAATTAGAAGGGTTGTAATATGCGAAAGCTTGTTTTGGTAATTATATCCTTTCTATTTGTACTACCCGGTTATACGCAGCAATATAAGTTTGATGATTTTGTTGAAACTAATCCACCAAAATATCTTAGTAAGGAGTGGTCTGAGCTTAATTTTTCAAAAAGCTTTAAAGTAAGTATTGTCGAAGGCGTTCTTAAGATAAATGATGACGATAAACTGCATGGACGGGTTCTCTTAAATATTGAAGGAGGTGAATTGATTGGTTTAAATCATGGAGAGTGGGGGGGAGCTTTACTTTATAAAGGAAAAGCCGGCACGATTGATACTATAAAGAAAGGAAATATTGTTGGAATTCTTAATTTTCAAAATCAAATATACTTTATTGAAGGACTTGCTCATGGTTCTTTCAATTCCGGAGCCCTATATAAACTAATAAAGAAGCGGAATAAGTTTATATACGATAAAGTATTAAACCTTGAAGATGCACCTCAGGTATCTTTAGTTTTGAAGGATAAACTTTTGATAGCAAGCTTTAGTAACTTTTACGTTTTTAAAAATGGGAAAATTGAAACTGTTTTTAAAAAGATGTTCTGGGATTCTCTATACCCTAATTCCATTGCTGTGCTAAATAACGAAACATACATCGGAATACGCGGCGGGTTTGTGAAACTAAATATTCCCGATAAAACAATTAAATTCTACAGGTATAATCATATCACACAAAAATAATTGGTTTTAAAACTTATTTTTGTCACTTAATTCATGTTTAAATTAATTCAGGATTTTGCCGATGGCCAGCTATTGCTGGTAAATAAGCCCTACAAGTGGACGAGCTTTGATGTAGTAGGCAAAATACGTAACGCCTTTAAGCCGCTAAAGTTGAAGGTTGGGCATGCGGGTACGCTTGATCCGCTGGCTACCGGCCTGCTTATTATCTGCACCGGGAAAATGACCAAGCAGATTGATACCTTTCAGGCGGAAGAAAAGGAATACACCGGTACCCTTACGCTGGGTGCAACCACCCCCACTTATGATCTGGAAAGTGAACCCGAGGTGAAATTCGAGACCGTTACCTTAACCGACGACGAGATAAAAGCTGCCTGCGAACCCTTTATCGGCGATATACAGCAATACCCTCCGGCACACTCCGCTATAAAGATTGACGGGGAACGTTTATATGAAAAAGCACGCCGTGGCGAAGAGGTGGAACGCCGCCCCAGGTTGGTAACCATCACCGAGTTTGAAATAACCCGGATTGAGCTGCCTGAAGTGGATTTTAGGGTGGTTTGCAGTAAAGGGACCTATATACGCTCGCTGGCGCATGATTTTGGCGAAACATTGGGTTGTGGGGCCTACCTGTCGCGCTTAAGGCGTACACGCAGCGGTAACTACTGCATAGCTGATGCTCATGAAGTAATGGAACTGGTTACCCAAATACGCGAATTAAAGGCGATAGATCCCCAATAACTTCTGTTACGTCATAAATCAACTAAAACCTTTCGGTTTATGCTTTGTACCTTTACTTTTGCGTAATTATGAAGATCTATCATCATATTGATGAATTTACACCTGTAAAAAATGCTGTGGTCACCATTGGTACTTTTGACGGGGTACACATCGGGCATCGTAAAATCATCTCCCGGATAAAAGAAGTTGCCGCTACCGGCGATGGCGAAACAGTTATACTTACTTTTTTCCCGCATCCGCGGATGATACTCAATCCTGAAGACGAAAAAATTAAACTGATAACCACTATTGCCGAAAAAGCGGAACTGCTGGAAAGCATGGGAATAGATCATCTCATCATCACTCCATTCTCCCGCGATTTCTCTAACCAAACTGCCGAAGGCTACATACGCGATGTGCTGGTAAATAAAATTGGTATAAAAACCATTGTGATAGGCTACGACCATCGTTTTGGGAAAGACCGCCTGGGTGGTTTAGAAGACCTGCTGCGTTTAGCTCCCGACTATGGTTTTGACGTAGTGGAGATACCGGAGCAGGATATACACGACGTGGCCATAAGTTCTACCCGTATACGCCGCGCATTGCTGGAAGGCGAAATAAACATAGCTAATGAATGCCTGGGTTACCCGTTCTTTATCACCGGAAGAGTGATACGCGGCGACCAGTTAGGCAGAACCCTGGGTTACCCCACTGCCAACCTTATGGTGGAAGAAAAATATAAGCTGATACCTGCAGATGGCATCTACGCTGTTAAGGTGAAGCTGGACGATAAGGAATATACCGGCATGGCGTACATCGGTCACAGGCCTACGGTAAACGGCATGACACGTAACATTGAGGTTAACATATTCGATTTTAACCGCGAGATATACGGGCAACAGCTACGTATGGAGTTTTTGCACTTTGTACGCGATGATATTAAATTTGCATCGCTGGAAGAACTTACCGTACAATTAGCTAAAGATAAAGAGGATGTGCTGGCCCTGCTGGTTATTAATAACCCGCAATTTAATACCTGATAGCTTAGCGCTTAACCCTGCGTTTTTATTTATCGTATAAATTAATATATTTGATATGCGGAAAGCCGCATTTATGTATGAGTAAACTTAATTTAGATAAACAGGAAAGCGAATTCCTGAATAAAACCATCAGTTACTGGGAGCAGCAAAAGCTTGTTGATGCCACGCAGGCCGAAAAGCTGCGCCACTCCTACGAAATAAAAGGGTTCGACTGGATGCGTTTGGCAAAATACTCCTTTTGGGTAGCCCTCATCTGCGGTGTAGTAGCCGTAGGTTCGCTGATAGTGGACGACGCTGTGATAAACTGGTTAAAAGGACTGTATTATACACCAGATATTGTTATCAGCCTGTTATCGGGCGTTACGGCGGCAGCCTTGTTTTACCTGGGTCGCAGGCGTGGCAAGCTGTATCCCGAAAAAATATTCAGTAACGAGGCGGTTATATTTACAGGTGTGCTTTTTACCGCCTGCTGCATAGCCTATCTGGGCAAAACTTTCGATAACGGTTCAGGCCATTACTCACTTTTGTTTTTAGCATCGGTATTTGTGTATGGCTTTTTAGCCTGGCGCATGGGTTCGCGCATGATATGGCTTTTCGCGCTGGTATCATTAGGCAGCTGGTTCGGTACCGAAACGGGGTATCAAACCAATTGGGCACTGTACTTTTTGGGGATGAACTATCCGCTGCGCTTTGTAGCCTTCGGGCTGGTGCTGGTGAGTGCCTGCTATGTATTACGGGGCCGTAAGTGGTTCAGCTTTTTTTGGGAGCTTACCTACGTGGTGGGCCTGCTGTACCTGTTTATGTCGTTATGGTTATTGAGCATATTTGGCAATTACGGCAGCCTTGATGTTTGGTGGCAGATAAAACAGATCAGCCTGTTTTACTGGGGTATCATATCGGCAGTGGTAGCCGGGAGCTTTTTGCTGTATGGCTTAAAATATAAGGACGTAATAGCGCGCGAGTTTGGTATCACCTTTCTGATCATCTTTCTATATACCAAGTACTTCGAATACTTTTGGGATGGCACAAATAAAACGCTGTTCTTCGCCATACTGGGCCTGTCGTTCTGGCTCATTGGCCGCAAAGCGGAGATCATCTGGAACATTCATTCCAGGGAAGAAAGTGACGGTTTTGAAGTTGAAAGAGGAGCATAGTATCAATTAGATTATCGCTATTCAAATCATTCCATTCTTGTTATTCAGAATTTGAATTCCCCCTGCCCGGGGATATTATCATTCCGAACGATAGTGAGGAATCTTATACGCCCCGCAATCATTCAAACCATCAAAAACTATTGCTTCGTACCGCAATAAGGAATGGTAATAGTTTTGTCCGTCCGCTTCTTGGGCGGACATAACGGACACGCCATTATTTGCAAATAAATTCTGTATTATTCAAGAATTATCTGTATATTTGTATAGGTGTATCATGTTCCTGCGAAAGTTAATCATCTTGTCCGCTTTGTCCGAAAATTCCGCACCCCTCTGCGGACGGACAAACAATCCCTCACATATTCTATAGCATTTGCCCGCTTAACTGCTCTGCATCTGAAAAGTATATATAAATATTGCTATAAGAGGGGTATTTTTAAAAATCCGGCATGGATTTTTTTTGTTTATCAGCAGAAAAATATAGCGGTAGCAAGTATACGTGCAGCTAACAAGTGTTCAAGATTTCTCACTATCGTTCGAAATGACACAACAGCCTGTCATCCTGAACCTACTGTTTATTTACCTTGCAAATGAGGTGCTGAAATAAATTCAGCGTGACCGGGTGATTAATTAAACAGCGTGACCAAGATGGTATTTATACATACCACAACCAGCCTGTCATCCTGAATTTGTTTCAGGAACCCATTATGTTTTACTTTGGCAGGTGGGATGCAATATATCAGCCTAACGTTAGCATATTTAGCCAAAACATCATCCTCTTGTCATTCTGAGCGAAAGCGAAGAATCTTATACGTGCAGATAACAAGCGTTCAAGATTTCGAACGATAGTGAGAAATGACACACCAGCCTGAACCTACTGTTTATTTACCTTGCAAATGAGGTGCTGAAATAAGTTCAGCATGACTGAGTGGTTAATTAATATACCAATATATACCACAACAAGCCTGTCATCCTGAACTTGTTTCAGGAACCCACGATGTATTTACTATGGCAGGTGAGGTGATGCAATATATCAGCATGGCCAACATTAGTACATTTGCACATCTGCATATCCACGCATCTAACCATCCATATTACATCTTGTCCGTCCGCAGAGGAGTGCGGAATTTTCGGACAAAGCGGACAAAGTTGTTTAACGGACAAATCGGGTTTTACTTTGCAGATGAGTTGCCGATATGAATTCAGCATGACCAGGTGAAGCATCTTGTCCGCACCTGTCCGTTATGTCCGCTCCTCTAAACGGACGGACAAACTATTGCTGAATAGATGCTTCACTCCATTCGGTATGGCCCGATGCAATGTTGCCTGACTACTGAAATCAAAGTAGCCGAATGGGCTTTTGGTATATCTATCTCTTCTCTACCTTATCATAAAATCCGCCGAACGAATTCATCTTCACGGCATCTTCTGCAAAAAAATCACCCGGGAAGCCTAATTCAATTTTGCTCACCTCATCTAATTTTTGGATATGGTCTGCAGTTAACACAACGTCAACGGTTTTTAAATTATCTTTTAATTGTTCCACCTTGGTAGCACCCACAATAGGAATGCACGAGAAACCTTTGCTCATGGTCCATTGCAATGCCACATGACTTTCGGATACACCCAGTTCTTCGGCTATCGCCATTACCACGCGGGTTATTTTCTCGGCACGTTCGTTCAGGCGTTTGCTCTCCGGTTTTATACGGCCTTTCTCTCCCTTCAGGTATTTGCCGGTTAAGGCGCCACCTGCCAGCGGAGCCCAGGGGGTAACCGTCATCCCGAAATGTTTGGCCATTGGTATCAATTCGCGTTCGGCAGTTCGGGCAAGCAGGCTATACTCTACCTGCAAGGCAATAAACTGACTCCATCCCATCAGTTCGGCCAGGGTGTTACCTTTGGCTACTATCCATGCAGGTGTGTCACTTATGGCAGCGTAGTTTATTTTACCCTGTCGTATCAGATCATCCATGCCGCGTAAAACCTCATCTATGGGGGTTATATCGTCCCAGATATGCAGGTACAGCACATCAATAAAATCAGTTTTCAAACGTTTAAGGCTATCCTCAACGCTGCGCATCATGTTTTTGCGGTTATTGCCCGATGCATTTACATTGGTGGTGTTATCCTTTAAAGTGTATTTGGTAGCCACTACAAAATGGTCCCGATCCTGGTGTGTCAGGTAATCTCCGATGATCTTTTCGCTGGTACCCAGTTTATATATATTGGCGGTATCCAAAAAATTACCCCCTGCATCGGCATAGGCGTCCATTATCTCAAAGCTGGTGGCTGCATCAGCACCCCAGCCGGCTTCGGTACCAAAACCCATAGTGCCTAAGCATAATTCAGAAACTTTAAGGCCCGAGCGGCCCAGTAATTTGTATTTCATAAAGCTTGTGTGTATAAAGGATATAACGCCGTATTTAATGCCCGGTTTTCATAAACAAAAAATAGCGCTCATTGCTAAGTAAAACAATAATAATTGTTACTTGTAAAGTAAATATAAAATATCGCTTTAATATGAAGATCATCAATACCGACCATCCGGTTTCGCCACGCGAATATGCCAATTATTTGAGGCGCAAACTAAACCCCTTGTATAAATTGCGCAGGCATAACGATATTGACTTTGACATAACCGATACTGCAGATAGTATTGAAATATTAAAACCTGATATGTATGACGGGTTCCTTTTCCGTCTGGAATTTAAGGAAGACGAGATAGATGTTATAAAAACAGAACACTATACCGACGATGTAAATGTATTAACCCTTGAAGATATATTGAATAATCTTTACATGGAATACCCGGGAGAGGATAACATCAGTTCTATTGCCGAGGAATCCTGAAAGATATCTTCAATAATACCAGATTAACCCTCTATCCAGCTGAATTTGTATTCCAGCATAGGGTTCTTCATACGCTCCGCTACACGCAGCAATCTTGAAGGCAGGTTCATCAGGTAATCACGTGCTTTTTCGCCGGTTTCCTCTAAGCCTGTAATACTTTCAATATGCCAGTCTTCCAGCAGCTCTTTTAATATATCTACATAATCAATAGCAGTATATATACCCAGACGTTGTGCAGCATCGGTAAAATGCCCAAAGGTTTGGCCTATTTTAAGGCCTACTTCGCGCAGGAAGTGTGCAGGCATAACTATTTTTTTACGCATCATATCTTCAAATGCAAGCATGGCCTCGTTAGGGTCAACCTCAAATATCTTCTCGATGAAATATTTATAGGCTTTCGCATGTCTGGCTTCATCGCCTGCTATAACGCCGCACATTTTAGAAAGCAGCGTATCTCCGTCTTTTTTTGCTTGTGATGCCACCCTGCGGTGAGAAACGTTGGTAGCCAGTTCCTGAAAAGAAGTGTATATAAAGTTACGGTACGGATCGTGCCCGGTTCCTATATCAAAACCATCGGCAATAAGGTATTGGGTTGATACCTCCATCATACGCATATTAACCCTGCCCGACAGGTAAAGGTATTTATTCAGCAGATCGCCGTGGCGGTTTTCCTCAGCGGTCCAGTGTCTGGTCCATTTCATCCAGCCGCCTTCCTCATCGCGCGATACGCCCTCAACCATAGTAAGCCATGATTCGTAGGTAGGTAAAGCCTCTTCGGTAATGGTATCGCCTATCAATACAGCTATTAGGTCATATGATAAGCCTTCTGCACTCTCGCGCAGTTCCTTTATCTCGCTGAAAAAGGTATCTCTTGAAGAGTCAGGCAAAAAGTCTGATGGCTGCCAAATAGAGTCGATAGGCTTCAAGTACTCATGCATCTTTTCGAGCATGAATTTTTGAATATGCACCATTACCTCTCTGCGTTTTTCTTCAAAAAATTTCATATAAAATTATTAGTTGGCAAAGTTAATCAATTATATTATAAATATTATTTCGATGATTTGTAATCTATGGCGTCTTTCATACAATCAGACAAATTACTGATTGATGGTGGTCCGTCAAAAATAGAGAAGTTAGTATTATAATCCCATAACATTCCGGGTATATGCATTGTTTTTAAATACTTGCGCACTGCCTTAATATACCTGCAACGGCTGTTTTCATCACTATATTTAGTATATACCCCATATTCGCCGCACAGTATCGGAACATTATACTTAACCGACCAACTTTTAACAATTTGCAACTTATCCCTTACCGATTGTTCGTTGCCGTCGGTTTTATACTGGTAATAGTTGGTTTCGCCCCAGGTACCAATGATCTGTGGATTAAGGGGTGGGTATGTTTTCGGATTATAAGGGAAAGGTATCCCCGTAGTGGCAACCTGGTCGCCAACCCAATCAGCACCCTGGTGGGTAAATAAAAAAGGCTCGTAAAAATGAAAGGTATAAATAATATTTTCATCTGCCAGTCTTACCATCCGGCTAAGTTCATATATACTGTTGTAGTTTGATGCACCTACAATTAGTGTACGTGTGGGGTCTATTTTCCTTATGGCAGTAACTATATTATAGGCCGCATCCTTCCATATCTGCTCATTCATACGCTGAGGTTCGTTATATAATTCAAAAAAAACATCATCGGGGCTTTCCCTTATATATTTTTTAGCTATAATTAACCATGAAGCAATTATCTTTGGAGTTTCGGTGAGGTAATTATTATCGTTTAATTTACCATAATGATAATCTATTATCAACTTTAAGCCGTAATTATGGCATTGTTTCAAAACTTCATCAATATGAGCAAATACTTTCTCAATCGGGATGTGAGCGTTCTCAAAATAAGCAAATGCTACCGGCAAACGCACGCTTTTGAATCCGAGTGTCTTTATCAGTGCAAAATCGCTGTTTTTGATGGGGTTTACAGTTAAAACGTTCTTATTCCATGTTTGCTCCAGCCATGATATGCTGATACCGTTATCAAGGCTTTGGGCTCTTTTGAATATTACTGATCTATCTGCCTGGGGCGGTGGATTGCTTTTTGCATTATAAAAGGTTGTGAGTAGGATTAAGCATATAAAAAGAGGATTTTTATACATAATTGAAAAAAGTTTTTTCATACCCTGTTTTTTCGACTATATTAATCAGGTTTAATTAAACTATCTTACTAATAATTTAAGGAAACAAATGTTTGTTCAAATTTCGAAAGAGGAATATAAAAAAGAAGTACTAAAAAAGGCGTGGTATCAAACAAATAATATTATCTGGACTATAATATTTTTATACCCCATTTTCAGTATCGTCGATTTTATTTATGCTAATGATATTTGGCTTCAATTCTTTATTGTAAGGATAATTACCGTTTTGGTAATTTACGGCTTATACAGTTTGTTCCAGGGGAAAAAATACAATTACCGCACATTACTGCATATTTGCTTCCTTATCTTATCAGCCACCTATGCTGTTTTATGTAATATAGTTAATCTGCAGGTTCAAACTATTTACTTTTTAATTTATGCGGCTATACTGCTGTTCTTTAACTTGCAGGTGTTTTGGGAGTCAGTTAATTCCATTATACAAACATTAGCGGCGCTTTTATTACTGGCTGTTTTTTACAATACACTTAACGAGAACACTTTAGATCTTGTTATTAGCAATGGCGGGCAATTCTTTTTCATTATAGCTTTTATTTCCTGCCTTATACCTAACGCGCGCTACAAGGTAATTGCACGTGATGTGCGCTCACAAATACTAATAGAAAAATCAAACGAGCAGCTTAAAGAGCAGAACCGGGATATAAATGAGAAAAATAATATTATTGACCGGCAGTACGAGCAGTTGCGTAAGCTTGACGATCAGAAAAATAGCTTTATAAATATTGCCGGGCACGATCTTAAAAACCTTATCGGCTCCATAGTAATGAGCAACAATATGCTTAAGGAGGAAGACTACCGTTTAAGTTCCGATCAGAAAGAATTTGCTAACTATATTTCGGAATCGGCCGAAAAAATGCAGTACATGCTTAATAAGTTAATGGATGTTAAAGAAATAGAATCTCCGGAGATGAAATTCAATATGGAGATTTTTGATATTAACGCCGAAGTAATGCATGTATTTAAAGGTTTGATAGAAACCGCCCAGATGAAAAATATTCATTTGGTTGATAATATTTTAAAGCTGCCGTTAAATGTAAAACTTGATAGGGTTTTTGCGGGCCAGGTTTTTCAAAACCTGCTCTCAAATGCTATTAAGTTTTCACAAACCAATAATAATATAAAGGTTATCACCAGCTTGCAACGGCAGAAATTTGTTTTTGAGATAATAGATGAAGGAGTTGCTATTGGCCAGCAGGAATTAGATATGATGTTTAACAAATTAAAAACATTAAATGATGCCTCCGCCAGTATAGAAAGCAGACTCGGCCTTGGACTTTCCATAGCCAAGCTGATGACCAAAGAACTTGGCGGTGAATTAATGTACCGCAGCGATGATAACGGCAATTATTTTAGAGTAGAGTTTTACGTGATAAATTAATATTAACAACCGGAATGAAGAGATTATTTACCTTACTGGCATTCATTTTTATAAGCACAGTTACCTTTGCACAAACCATTTTGTCTTTTAAGGCGATGGGGCACGATGAGGATGAACCTATATTCGGGATGAGTGGTGCTACCTCTTTTTACTTTAAAATAGCGCCTCAGTACAGAATAGATGGCAGTAAGCTTGTTATATATTATGAGCCTTCGCAGGCATTGATCCGTGATAAATCATATATCAACCTTTTCATCGGCAACCGCCCTGTCTACAGCGGCAAACTAACTAAGGATTCTATTCAGCGCCTTTCCATCAACCTTACTAAGGCCGATATATCTACAGATCATTACTTAAAAATACAGGTAAAAACGCTACTTACTATTACTGACGATCAATGCCGCGATCTTGATAACCCTGCAATGTGGCTTAAGATAAAAAACTCTTCCTATATCTCCTTAATGCGGAGCAACTCCAATTTTTTCGAAAATATTAATATCAGCAACTGTTTCGATTCAAAACGAGCGGTGGTATATCCTAAAAATCCCACTCTTCACGATCTGAAAGCCGTAGCGTGGGCATACTCCAGATTAAAGAAAACGCAAACAAAAAATATTGCTGTTTATGAACTTGATCAGCTTCCGGACAGCATCCGCAATTATATATTGGTGGGTAAAGCATCATCTCTACCGGCTGATAAACGCGCATTGGTAAAAGTTACTCCTCAAAATAATCAGGGTTTGTTTTATCTGCATAAATCTGTTAGTACAGTAACCGATACCGTTACCCGTATGATAGATGTTAGCGGGAGGTTTGTACCTGTACGTTCTGTGTCGCAAGATGTAGTGCCTAACGAGATACTTTTTGTATCGGGTGGCGATGATGCCGGCTACGAAAAGGCGATCACCGCTTTGGGTAACATGAATATTCTGAACTCTACATTTGGCGATTACCTGCTAGTTAATAAAGCCCAGAACGAGTTCTTTAAAACCATTGATGAGAATCGCTCTAAACTAACACTTAAGCAAATAGGCGGGGTAAGCGATTTCCTGTCGGGTATTGGTTCATTAAAAAGCGCTTTCAACTTTAAAAACAGCGACTTTAGCTTTACTCCTAAAGAGGTAGAGATAAGGTTTATTGCCAACTATAGTGCACTTAACCCCGGCGACCGTGGGTTCTTTAACATTTACCTTAACGGTTTACTGCTTAGCAGCGAAAAACTGGATGCCAGTGGTAAGCTTAATGCCAGCGTTACCATTAACAGGTATCAGCACCATAAATACAACACGCTGGAAGCAGAATTCAGGTTTTACCCTAATAACGGTAACTGTAAAAATAGCTTTACCAATTTTTTTGCAGAGGTTGACGTGGATAAATCCTATTTGGAATCAAAAAACCCGTTCATTACCAGCGACTTGAGTTTTTACCAATATCCGGAAGCATTTAATAGCGGCACTACCCGTATTGTAGTATCAAAAAAATACGCCAAATATGCAGCAGGAGCTATGGGTGAAATTATTTATGAGTTGAATAACAATATCAACGCTAATAATTTCCCGGAGTTTATGTACTCTGATGAAGTAACCGCGGCGGATCTAAAAAAGAACAACCTGATTGCATTGCTATCAAAAGACGACAAGCTGCTTAATCAGTTTCCTGATGCACCTATAAAGTTTAATCGTGATTTCAGGTTGTATAATACGGATAACAACACGGTAGTTTACTCTCTTTCGGATACCACCTCAAACGGTCTGGCGCAGATATTTTATGGACGAAGCAATAATGCCACATTGGTACTTACGGCTACCGGTAAGCACCTGGCTGATGCATTTTTATCGGCATCAAAATCTATAACCGAACAGCTGTCAACGCTGTCGAGCAACGTGTGTGTATCTGATGTAAGTGCTAATAAATATTTATTTAATATTAATAAATCGAGTGATAACCTGCAATATGTAGATACCAAAAGTTCGCTAACCCGTTTTTGGGATAGTTACAACCTGTATATATTGCTGGCCATACTGGTGCTGATCTTATTATCCTTCCTGTATATACGCTCAAGGGTTCAAAAATCACAGGAGTTGTTTAATGATTAATACGCCTGAATATTTGAATGACCTTTTAACTTTTTCATGACCATGTCAATCCCCGAACTGTTAGTTAATGATGGATTTATTACAGAAGGAGATCGTGAAAAAATTACGAAATATTCAACTGAATCAGGTTTATCCTTCATCAAAATAGCGCTTAATTTTGGTTATATATCTCGTAAGAATTACGAACGTTCGTTACTGAATGCAGGATATGTTATTGAAGAAATAAGAGAGCAGCCTTATGATAGCGAAATTTTGGCCAAAACAGACCTGAACTTTGCTCATGACAGGGTAGCGCTCCCTTTGCGTGTGCAGAATGGCAAGATAGTGGTTATAATGGCCGACCCCGGTGATGAGCTTTTCCTGGACTTTATTAAATTTACATATGATATGGAGGCCAGTATCATACTTGCTTCCGATCTGGATATTATCTGGCTGAGCAATGTGCTTATTGGGGAAAAGTACAATAAATCTGCCGTGTACGAATTGTTAAAGCGCGACCCGGATAGTTCTGCCATTGTAACCTTCTCCAGCGCGCAACTGGTATTTATATTTGTAGTTCTGGGTTTGGTTACTGTAGGTTTGGTACTTAGTTTTAAAAATACCACCATTATTATTAATGTGCTCATCAGTACCTTTTTCTTAATTGCCATTATATTCAAACTGTTTTTAGCACTGGTAGGGTCAAGGTTTGAGCTTCACCAGGCTGTTACCAAGGAGGAACTTAAACTTGTAGAGGATGAAGACCTGCCCATATATACAATTTTATTACCCGTATACAAGGAAGACCGACTGGTAAAAAAACTCATATGGAATTTGCAATCCATTGATTACCCGCGCCATAAGCTGGATATTAAGCTATTGATAGAAGAAGAGGATGATAAAACCCTAAATGCGGTACGTAACCTGGATTTTCCGGCAATATTTGAAGTAATTGTGGTGCCGTACCATATGCCTAAAACTAAGCCAAAAGCATGTAATTATGGGCTGCATTTTGCAAGGGGAGAATACTTAACTATTTATGATGCCGAGGATATACCTGATACTGATCAGCTTAAAAAAGTTGTGTCGTTATTTGGCAAGCTCCCTTCAAATTATATATGCGTACAAAGCGCCCTTAACTATTTTAATCGGAATGAAAATTTTTTGACCCGTATGTTTACGCTTGAGTATTCCTACTGGTTTGATTATATGCTGCCCGGGCTGGATACGCTGGATATACCCATACCATTGGGCGGTACAAGTAACCATTTTAAGCTTGACCCATTAATTGAATTGGGAGCGTGGGATCCGTTCAATGTGACAGAAGACGCTGATCTGGGTGTTAGGGCCTATGCAAAAGGGTATAAAATTGCCATTATTAACTCTACCACTTATGAAGAAGCCAACAATGAGCCTTTTAACTGGATAAGGCAACGTTCGCGCTGGATAAAGGGGTATATGCAGACGTTTTTAGTGCATATGCGTAATCCTGTCGCTTTATGGAAGGAGATAGGCTGGAAAGGTTTTTTAGGATTTAACTTTTTTATAGGCGCTACTCCCATTACCTTTTTGGTATATCCTATAATGCTGGGCTTTTTTATATGCTATGTAGTGTTTGACCTATCATCAATACGTACCCTTTTTCCTGACTGGGTGCTGTTTATGGCTATATTTAACTTAATGGTAGGTAATATATTAATGATTTATATAAACATGATCGCCGTATTTAAGCGCCGCTATTACGAGCTGATATTATTTGCCATTGCCAACCCTATCTATTGGTTAATGCACTCCGTAGCAGCTTATAAAGGCCTTTATCAGCTTATTGTAAAGCCCTTTTACTGGGAAAAAACAAATCATGGTTTAAGTAAGGTGAATAACCCTGTAAATGTTGTTAAATGAGGTTAAGCAAATCCGCATATTTAGCAGTTATAACATTAACGCTTATTATATACTACCTTGTATGCGGTATATATTTGAATGGCTTAGGGTATTACAACCACGAATCGCTATTTTATATTGAAAAGGCAAAAATAGTTTTTGAGGGAGTTGGCAATCGTTTAAAGGTAATGGGTCTTACCTCTCCTATGATCCCCTTCTATGCCACATTTGCTTTTTCCGGCATTAGCTCAACTCTGGCACCCGTACTTGCATCAGCATTAGGCACTGGTTTATTATTCTACATTATTGCCGGCACATTGGTTAAAAGGCTTAATGATGATTTTTATATATGGTTACTGCTGGGCTTGTTCCTTTTTCATCCGGGAATGCTTTATGCAGCATGTTCCGGCAAAAACATTTACCTGGTGCTAACCTTTTTTTACCTGTTTTTTCTTAATCTGTTCAAATTCTTCCGCTCAAATACCACGTTCCATGTATCGGTGGCGAGTATATGTTTGGTGATACTTATTTTTTGCGATTATAAATTTGTATGGATAACGCTTTTCTTTTTACCTCTGGTGTTGTCTATCACTCTGCACAGTTTAAATCTCGGTGAGCAGGAATCCATCTTCCGGTTGTTCTTAAGCTTTAATAGCCCGTCATTAAGGCGCAAGTTGCTTAATAAAACCTTTTCGTTATACATTATACTGTTTGCCCTGCCGCTGGCATCTATACTGTGTTACAAACTGCTTAACCTTACCCACGCCAGCGATCTCAACTATTTTAACGAGAGCCCCTACGCCACCTGGAACGTATTGATCGATAAGCTGAGTTTCGACCAGCAAACCACTAATATCAACTATAAAATTCCGGAACTGAGCCTGCTGCTGTCGGCCCGTGTGCTCCTGTTTTGCCCCATGATACTTATTGCCGTGTATCTGTTTCGCGAGAGTACTTATCAGGTGCTTACCATCCTCATCCCCTTCGCTTTCATTGAATTTTTGCATATTAAGTACGATAAGGTTTTTCTGGCCTACCAGTACTACCTCATATTTATAATGCTTGCTTTTTTATGCGTTATATTTAAATCGCATACGGTAAAAAACAAACAAGCTTTTAAAGTACTGCTGGGCGTAACCATGGTATTACAAATAGGTATAGGCTGGTATTATCTTAAAACGTCCTCTATACCCGAAGAACAGAATTTTGTAAACATACTTATTAATCGTACCGAGGACGATACGGAAAAGGATAATATGGCCGTAGCGGGGTATATTAGTAGTCTTGCAGGTGATGTGCACGTTTTGGCTGATGATGCTACCGCCTATCCGGTAATTGCCTTCACTAAAAATTTAAATAACCTGATATTGCCCTATCAGCCCCAGTTTTTAAGCGGACTGGAAACCCCCGACAAATATGCTGACTATATACTAATAGCTACGGCCAAAAATCCGGTAACCGGCTATACGCAACTGAATAACAAATACCTTATCACCATAAAACAAAGTATTCCCGATATCGGCTTCCGCAAGGTATACGAAACAGACAACTGGATACTATACAGGGTGGTAAAATAGAGTTGCGGGCTAAATATTTGAAGCTGACGCTTCAATGTTAAGTGTCTTGTTAGGCTGATATAGCGTGTATCCTCTTGCTAATCTTAACCGTTAAAGTTGCTTTAAGTAACGATATCTTTTATCAGCGTATTGCTTGTTTTTATTTGCCCTGATAATCAGAGGAATAATAACCGCAAAAACCATTTGTAAATTAAACAATTAACCCTATCTTTGCAGTCCCGAAAATGCGGGGTATAATAAACATTTAATTAAATTAATTTAAAGCAAGTGAATACGTTAAGTTACAAAACTGTCTCAGCCAACAAAAAAACCGTTACTAAAGAATGGGTTGTTGTTGACGCAAACAATGAGATTTTGGGGCGCTTGTGTACTAAGATCGCGATGATGATCAGAGGTAAGCACAAGCCAGGGTTCACCCCACACGTAGACTGCGGAGATAATGTAATAGTTATTAATGCAGACAAGGTAAAGTTGACCGGAAACAAGTTTAATGATAAAACTTATGTTTCTTACACCGGGTATCCTGGTGGTCAGCGTTTCATTTCTCCTAAGGAGTTAATGGCGAAACATCCGGAGCGTGTGGTTGAAAAAGCCGTACGTGGTATGTTACCTAAAAACCGTTTGGGCCGTGCCTTATTTGGCAACCTGCATGTATATGCCGGTGCAGAGCATCCTCATGCCGCTCAAAATCCAAAAACCATTTAACTTTTAATTTTAAAGGAGAAACACGAAAATGCCAACAACTAACACTTCAGGCAGAAGAAAAACCGCTGTTGCCCGCATCTACTTAACTGAAGGCAACGGCGCAGTTACCGTAAATGGTAAAGATTACAAAGAGTACTTCCCAACGTTGCCGTTACAATACATCGTTATGCAGTCAACCGAAGTTTCGGGTTCTGCAGGTAAATTTGATGTAAAAGTAAACGTTGCAGGTGGTGGTATCAAAGGACAGGCAGAAGCCGTTCGTTTAGCTATCGCTAAAGCAATTGTTGAACTGGATGCTGAAAAGAAACCAGCGCTGCGTGCTAAGGGTTTAATGACACGTGATGACCGTATGGTTGAGCGTAAGAAACCGGGTCGCAGAAAAGCACGTAAGAAATTTCAATTCAGTAAACGCTAATTTTTTAAGGAGGATTCAACAATGGCAAGAACAACATATCAGGATTTACTGGATGCAGGTGTACACTTTGGTCACCTTACCCGCAAATGGGACCCGAAAATGTCGCAGTACATTTTCATGGAGCGCAACGGTATCCACATTATCGATTTAAATAAAACCTTATCAAAGGTTGAAGAAGCTGCTGCAGCTATAAAACAAATTGTAAAATCAGGCCGCAAGGTATTATTCGTAGCTACAAAAAAACAAGCTAAGGATATTGTTGCCGAGCATGCTAAAAGCGTGAACATGCCTTACATAACCGAACGTTGGTTAGGTGGTATGTTAACTAACTTTGCTACCGTACGTAAGTCGATCAAAAAGATGTCAAACATCGATAAATTGACGAAGGACGGCACTTACAGCAATCTTTCTAAAAAAGAAAGACTGATGATACAGCGCGAGCGTATTAAACTGGAAACTTTGTTAGGTGGTATCTCGGATCTGAACCGTTTACCCGCAGCATTGTTTTTAATTGATGTTAAGAAAGAGCACATCGCGGTATCTGAAGCTTTAAAGCTTAACATACCAACATTTGCAATGGTTGATACCAACTCTGACCCATCAAACATCGATTTCCCTATCCCGTCAAATGATGATGCTACTAAATCAATTACTTTGATCACCAGCATCATGATTAAAGCGATTGAAGAAGGATTAGATGAGCGTAAACGCGAGAAAGAGGATGAGGCTGAAAAAGAAGCAGCAGCAGCGAAAGCAAAGGCTGATGCTCCGGAAGCAGCACCTGCAGACCGCTCTGCTAACGACGGTGGCAAAAGGAAAAGGACTGCTGAAGCTACTACTGCCGAAGCCGATACCGAAGCCCCTGCAGCTAAATCAACAGAAGAATAATATTATTTCAGAGTTGCAAAGCCTTAAGGTTGGAATTTTTTAACGTTCAACTTTACAGCTTTGCAACTTTTTAACAAAAAAAGTATACCCATGTCTACAGTACAAATATCTGCAGCCGATGTAAACAAACTGCGCCAGCAAACCGGTGCAGGCATGATGGATTGCAAAAAAGCTTTAATTGAAACCAATGGCGATTTTGAAGCCGCTATTGATTTTCTGAGAAAAAAAGGCGCTAAAGTTGCCGCCAGCCGTCAGGATCGTGAATCAAACGAAGGTGTTGTAATAGCACGTACTTCTGAAGATTTTAAACGTGGTGTGATCATTGAACTGAATTGCGAAACCGACTTTGTGGCTAAAAACGCGGAGTTTGTTGCTTTCGGTAACGAAATCGCTAACGCTGCTGTACAAAATCAACCTAAAAGCATCGAAGAGCTTAACCAGTTAGAAATAGACGTTGAAAACGTGCGTGTTAAAATTGGTGATGCTATTATTGATAAAACCGGTAAAATAGGCGAAAAGATAGGTGTATCTAAATACGAAGTTGTTGAAAGCGATAAAGTAGTTGCGTATATTCACGGTAACTTCCGTTTAGCGGTATTGGTTGGCCTGAGCAAAAACGTTGAAGGTGCTGATGAAGCAGGTAAAGATGTTGCTATGCAAATTGCTGCCATGAACCCTGTTGCTATTGATAAAGACGGTATTGATGCGTCAGTTATTGAGCGCGAGCTGGAAATAGCTAAAGACCAGATACGTGCCGAAGGTAAACCTGAGGCAATGGTTGAAAAAATATCATTGGGTAAATTAAACAAGTTCTATAAAGATTCTACCTTATTGAATCAGGAGTTTGTAAAAGACCCATCTAAAAACGTTAGCCAGTTTCTGGATAGCGTTGATAAAGGCCTTACGGTTACCGCGTTTAAGCGAGTGGCTTTAGGAGCTTAATTTATTTATCCCCGCCTAACAAGGCGGGGATTTTTTTTGCCTGTTATTTTTTTCATTATATTGTTTATCAAGCAATTATTAACGATAAAAATTTATTATTATGCTAACAGTGCTTCATAACCTCAGGCTAATTACTAACGAAAAAATTTTAACAGGTAAAGCAATATTAATTACCGGCGATAAAATTATCGCTGTAGTAAGTGATTCCGATATCTCTGCTGATGCCGTAAAACACGACCTTAACGGGGCTTATGTTGCTCCGGGATTTATCGATCTGCAAATTTATGGCAGCGGTGGTAAACTGTTTGCCGGTAAACCTGAGGTTGCTGCCCTGCAACGTATGGAGGATGACCTGTTGGCACAAGGCACTACCGGTTTTTTTGCCACCATCGGTACCAACAGTAATGATATTGTAGAGGCCGGTATTGAAGCCGCCAAGGCTTACCGCACGCATGCCAAGGGCAACTTTTTAGGCATACATCTGGAAGGTCCTTACCTTAACCCCATTAAAAAAGGTGCTCATCCCGATAAATTCATAAAAAAAGCTACCCTTGCCGAAGTAAAGGGTTGGGTGGAGAGTGCTGATGGTGTTATAAAAATGATCACCATTGCACCTGAATTGCAGGATCAAGAGGTGATTGATTATTTGCACGGGCAGGGTATCATCATATCATCAGGCCATAGCAACGCTACGTATGAGCAGGGTAAAGCGTTTTTAAACAAACCCATACCTGCCGTAACGCACCTGTACAATGCCATGCCCCAAATGCACCACCGCGAGCCCGGCTACATCCCGGCTATTTTTGAGGAAAAGCCTTACACCAGTATAGTGGCTGATGGCTTGCATGTAAACTTTGCCATGATACGTTTGGCCAAACAGGCCTTGGGCGATAAGCTTTTTTTAATAACGGATGCCGTTACCGCCGCTACCGAAGGTGCCTACCAGCACCGGTTTACGGGTGACAGGTATGTAATGCCCGATGGCACCCTCTCCGGCTCTTGCCTTACCATGCTTAAAGCGGTGCAAAACTGCGTGCAGCATGTAGGCATTAACTTAGCCGAGGCCGTTAATATGGCAAGTTTATACCCGGCGCAACTGGCATCGCTGCCTGAAAAGGGTAAAATTGAGCCTGGTTTTGATGCCGATATCATTATTTTTGATGATGATTTTAAGGTGCAGCACACCATGCTTGCCGGGCAATTAATTAACTAAAAACACATAAAATTTTAACAATACCTTTAATTGACTATTTTTGAAAAACCATTCTACCAGATGAAATATAAAAGAGTTCTACTAAAATTAAGCGGTGAATCCCTGATGGGCGAAAGGCAATATGGTATTGATAATAACCAGGTATTGCAATATGCACAGGATATTAAAAACGTACATGAGGCCGGGGTAGAGATTGCCGTAGTTGTAGGCGGTGGTAACATTTTCAGGGGTCTTAGTGCCGAAAAATCGGGAATGGAGCGTGCTCAGGCTGATTATATGGGGATGCTGGCCACCGTTATTAACTGTATGGCGCTGCAAAACGCGCTGGAAAGTGTAGGCGTTGAAACCCGTTTACAGTCTGCCATAAAAATGGAGCAGATATGCGAGCCTTATATACGCCGCCGTGCTATGCACCATCTGGAAGTGGGTAAAATTGTGATATTTGGCGCAGGTACCGGTAACCCTTACTTTACTACCGATACAGCTGCATCCCTGCGGGCTATTGAGATAAAAGCAGATGTGGTACTTAAGGGAACCCGTGTTGATGGCATTTATACCGCCGATCCGGAGAAGGATCCTACCGCTACACGCTACGATGAGATATCTTTTCAAGAAGTTTATGCTAAGGGACTGAACGTGATGGATATGACCGCTATCACCCTTTGCCATGAAAATAAGCTGCCTATTATTGTGTTCGATATGAATAAAGAGGGTAATTTTATGAAGATAGCACAGGGCGAGCAGATAGGCACCCTGGTGAAATAATACTGAATACAACGGCAATAATTTAAAGATCCCGAGGCGATATGCTTTGGGATCTTTGCTTTCAGCTTATCTCTTATTACCCTTGTCCCCTTGTTATTCCGAACGGTAGAGAGGAATGTTGTATGTCTGGTTAATTAGCTGGAGTATAAGTTTTCTCTTCGCTATCGCTCATTCGAAATGACAGGTGGGTGATCTGTCATTCCGAACGATAGAGTGGAATCTTATATGCCTGGTCAATTAGCTGGAATATAAGTTTTCTTTTCGCTATCGCTCATTCGAAATGACAGGTGGGTGATCTGTCATTCCGAATGATAGTGAGGAATCTTATACGCCCCTCAATCATTCAAACCATCAAAAACTATTGCTTCGTACCGCAATAAAGGGTGGTGATAGTTTTGTCCGTCCGCTTCTTGGGCGGACATAACGGACACTGCGGACAAGCCATTATTTACAAATTAATTCTGTATTATTAAAGAATTATCTGTATATTTGTATAGGAGTATCATGTTCCTGCGGAAGTTAATCATCTTGTCCGCTTTGTCCGAAAATTCCGCACCCCTCTGCGGACGGACAAACAAACCTTCACATATTCTATAGCATTTGCCAGCTTAACTGCCCTGCATCTGAAAAGTATATATAAATATTGCTATAAGGGGAGTATTTTTAAAAATCCGGCATGGATTTTTTTGTTATCAGCAGAAAAAAATAGCGGCAGCAAGTAAGGCTGACACCCTGAACCCTCTGTTTATTTACCTTGCAGGTGAGGTAATGAAATAAATTCAGCATGACCGGGTGGTTAATATATCAGCCTAACATTAGCGTATTTAGCCAAAACATGATCCTCTTGTCATTCTGAGCGACAGCGAAGAATCTTATACGTGCAGCTAACAAGCGTTCAAGATTTCTCACTATCGTTCGAAATG
>NZ_JAEHFW010000003.1 GCF_016522075.1 Mucilaginibacter segetis
ACACAAAGCTGTTGTTTTCTCTGATACTTACTTCTTTCAATAATATGTCATTGTTGTACCGGTGTACAGAGCCGGTAACCAGTGCCAGAGGATCATATCCCGCACCCGTTACCCACACTTGCACCAATCAACATAAAAATATTCAGGTGCCTATATCGGCGGTGTCCACCTCTTCCCATTCCGAACAGAGAAGTTAAGCCCGCCAGAGCCGATGGTACTGCAGTAAAATGTGGGAGAGTAGGTCGGTGCCCAATCTTAAAGTTAAACCCTTCAACCTAAAGTTGAGGGGTTTCTTTGTTTTTATACAGTCCGCGAAGTCAGTAAAGTCCGCAAGACAGAAAGTCCGGATGTGACATTCTAAATCCTAAAATCTAAACTCTAAAGTAGAAATACTAAAATACTTTCTGGTTTCTCCTTTCGCTTTAAGCATTATTCCCTAATACCTTCTTTTTATAGTATCTGCGGTTGCGCAGTTTTTTGCCGCAGGCGTTGGCGCTGCACCAGGTGCGGGTGCGGCATTTGCTTACATCCAGATACAGCGCGCCGCAGCCCCGGCATTGTTTTAGTTTGGCCAGCCATACAGGGTCAAACAGTTCCTGCGCTTCCAGTACCAACACCCACAGGGGGAAGGCCAGTTCCTCGTGGATGTTTATCCATTGTGTTGCGGGCCTGCCGTTTATTACCTGGTAGCTGAGGTGCTGCCTGGCCGTGGCCAGCCAGCGGTTAATGCGCGGCATGGCATAAACGGGTAATTCGGTTTTGTGGAGCAGGGCGGTAAACAGTTCGGTAAGGGTTTCGCGGAGTTCTATAACCTGCCTGTGCAGTTCCTGAATTTCTATGGGGTTACAATAGGCCTCAAACTCCAGCGTGAGGTACGTGCTGCCATCAATCACCCCACCCTCGCGGCACCAGTACAGGAAAGCATCGTAGCTGGGGAGGTAATCATGCCGCCTGGAGTTTTTGGCGGTATTGATAAAGTTGAGCACGGCGGCATTACCGTGGAAAGGCGCGTCAGCGAAGTTCTTTTGCTGGCAG
Source organism: Mucilaginibacter segetis (assembly GCF_016522075.1). Taxonomy (GTDB): domain Bacteria; phylum Bacteroidota; class Bacteroidia; order Sphingobacteriales; family Sphingobacteriaceae; genus Mucilaginibacter; species Mucilaginibacter segetis. The sequence continues at coordinate 1,036 of NZ_JAEHFW010000003.1, forward strand.
TGCGCGTAAAAGCGGTTCATGGCACCGCCAATAGAGGTTTGCATGGGTCTTAAAATTTAATGGTGTATAGGGTAAAGCGGGGTTTACCGGTCTTAAATAATGCAGGTGGATAGGCAATACGTGTTTTTGCCCGACTGAATTTGATGCCTTTTACTGCGGCTGTTTTAGGTGGCTTTTATGCTAAAAACTTGGATTTCAGCATGTACAGGCGGTTTTTTGCACTATGGTTTGCTGCTGAAGCAATCCGTGTGCCAAAACAAAAGAACGATTTTTTGATGTTTTTGAAAGTGAACAGCGTGTAATGCCCGGGTTGAATGCTGCAGAACGCAGGATAACCCGGTAGTAATTGCAATGTAAATATACAGAATATTCTTGATATATGGAAGCGGTTTTATTTTGAGGGTGCTTTATTAAACACACCCCTAACCCCTCTCGAGAGGGGAGTATCTATTTTTGTCATTTCGAATGAGCGGCAGCGAAGAGAACTATCTCTTGAACGGAGTGAAAAAAACTTGTATAAGCGGCTACTTACGTGGCGTATAAAATTCCTCTCTATCGTTCGAAATGACAAAAGCGTATAAGATTTCTCACTGTCGTTCGGAATGACAGGATGGGGAGTGTAAAACTGCTGATCACTCTACGCCTACTTTGTCAATTTCGAGCATGAGGTGTTGGGTTTGGGTGAGGGCTACTATCATGCGCTGGTAGTGCAGTATGTCGTCAAAACTCAGTTCGCGGCCTTTGCGGTCTTTAAGCCATTTTTGGGCCGGCTGGTAACCGCCTATATAAAATTGCCAGGTGCCTTCCGGTACGCCCTCAAAGTATTGGGTGGGGTTAATGTACACCCTGCCGGCTTTATACTCGGGCTTTACAACTATGTTATCGCCATCCTGCGGGTAGGTGGTTATGTAATTATCTACCTCGTGGCTCTCCAGTAAATGCAGTTGCCTTAACTCGCCGCCCAGTTTTACCAACTGACAAAATTTGGCTGCATCTTTTGGGTAGGGTACACGCGGAAAATCTATCTTTAAAAACTCCTTATACTTTTCGCGATAGGCCGGGCTGTGCAGTACGGCATAGATGTAATCTAAAATATCAATTGGGGCAAAGGTACCTTCGGTGGTTTCTTTTTCGTTGGTAAAAGTTAAGCCTAAACCTGTGGCAATTTGGTGTACGGTTTCTTTGTTAAGGTTGGGCGTGCGAGCCAGGGATTGTTCAAGACTTATCTGTTTAGAATTATCATTATAATATAAATACAAAGGGAAAACGTTACCACATCCAAATTTTTTTGCAGAAGCTATAAAATTAGCATCACAGGCACAATCTGTAATAAATACATGCTTAAAATCAGGATAGACTTGCTTTGGTAGTATCAACCCAATATTTTGGTGAAAGAAATTCACCATTGTTTTCCCCCTCGGTCTTCCCATAATCCCATTAGAATAACCTGTATAAATTGCTTTTTGTTTATCAAATGCACGATAATTATAATCTATTATTTGAAATTTATTATTTAGGATATCATTCTTAGCATTAATAATTTTTTTTAAGTACTCAGATGAGAAGCCCATATTATAAGCGGCTACTTCTGCAGTATTTTTAGTCAGATTTAATACTCTATCTTTCAATATTTCGGTGTCTTCATTTATTGCCAATGCGTCAAATTCTGTTTGAACACCGGAATTATCTTCTTTAAATATTGTTTTTACCGATATGAAGTTGGAATAATCCTTAAAATTATAAAAGTTCTTTTTTGTGAAATAATAATGTGGGCTATGTGGATTCAATTTTTCAAAAGGCAATTCCTTCAGAGATTTTTCAAGAAGTATATATTTAACATTCCTCTTACCTGTAAAATCTATACTAAAAATCTCTGTTTTTGCATTGACTTCTTTTTTAGTTTTTTTTATGAAAATATTTATGCTAACTCCCTGCATGATATCAAATACATTTTGGTCTGATGAACCATCTATCGCAATTTCTTTCTTCTTTGAGTCCCCATGTAAATTTATTATATAAATCTTATCAAAGCTTTCTAACAAATGCTTACGCATCTGCCTATGAATTATTCCATCCAAAAAGCTATTATTAGATATATAAGCTAAAATCCCCTCGCCGTTCTTATTAATAAAATGCTGTCCAAAACGTATGAATTTTATATAATCATCGCTTAGTGGCTGTATGTTGCGTTCATTTAAATCCTTTTTATAATCAGCTGTTAATTTTTCAATCCATTCACTTTTATTATTGCTACTCACGCTATACGGAGGGTTGCCCATTACCACCATTACGGGGGTATCGCGTTTAATGTGGTTGGCCTCGTTGGCTTCGCTGCTCAGCCAGTTGGCAAACAGGGTACCAGTATCGGCATGGTGTTCCTCTAAACTATTGGTGAGATATACGCGAAAGCGCTGGTCGCGGGTGGCCTTGTACCCGGTTTCGGTAAGCAGCATATCCAGCTTTAAATGTGCCATAGCATAGCTGGCCATTAGCAATTCAAACCCGTTTAAACGGGGAATGAGGTGGTTTTCTACATAGTTGCTCCAAATGCCCTGCTGCCCGGCAAAGCGTTTATAAATATGTTTTATGGCCTCGGCTAAAAAGGTGCCCGTACCGGTGGCAGGGTCGAGTATCTGTACCTTGTGTACCTCTACCTCGGTTTCCACTTCCTTTACAACAGAGCGCCTGTCGGTGGTGGCTTGTGTGAAGGCTTTGCGCTTTACCTTTATTTTGCTGCTATCGGCAAGGCCCATAGGCAGGTTAAATTCGGTTTTCAGGATATCATCAACTGCGCGTACTATAAAGTTTACCACCGGTTCGGGCGTGTACCAAACGCCGCGTGCCTTGCGTAGTGCAGGGTCATACTCGGCCAAAAAAGTTTCGTAAAAATGGATGATGGGGTCGTTGGTTTGGGTGGCCTTACCAAAGTTGTGCAGCAGGGCGGCTACATCCGTTGCGCGGAAAATATCGGCAAGGGCATCCACTATCCAAACAATGCGGGTATCTAAATCGTACCCGGCAATGTACTGGAACAGCTTGCGCAAAAAGGGATTGGTTTTCGGTATCAGTTCGGCAGCTTCCTGTCGCGAAAAGGTGGCCAGGGTTGGGTCGTGCAGGCGGGCCGCAAACATGCCGTAGGCAATGGTTTGGGCATAAATATCGGCAAACTCGCGGGGTTTAATATCATGTATCAGTATATCCTTAAAGGCGTGCATCTGCTCTTTAAGGGAGCTGTTAGCCTCGGTTTCCACATCGCTGCTGAGGGCGTTTTCAATTACCTGCGACAGTAGTTTGGCTTTATCGGCCATCATTACCGCCAGCTTTTGGGATGATTTAATGGTTTGCCCCACATAGGTGCAAAAGCTGCGTATTAATGCGGTAAAGGCCTCAAAGTTTTGTGGCAGGGGTGTTATATGGTTTCCCTCAATTTTGGCTATGCTTATTTTGGTTTTAAGCTCACCATCAATATATAATTCAAACTCCAGGTAGTCGGTAATAATTAAATTATCGAGGCTTTTGCGGTAACGGTTAAATTGTTCTTTATAATCTTTATGCTGTATATCCTTGCCTATATCTTTAGCTTCGATATAGCCCACAGGTATTTGGTTGCGGGTAATAATATAATCGGGCGCACCACATTTTATGCGGGCAGGCTCGTTGGTAACGGCTACCCCCTGGGCAATACTCTCTAACAGGGATTGCAGATAACCCCGGTAGGTATGTTCGGTAGCGATACCTGTACGGTAATGGGCTTGCAGGTGATCAATATATTGCGAAATGGTCATGGGTATAGGTGGTATTATAAAGCAAGGTAGTAAAATAAACGATGCTTTAGGAAGGGGAGGGTTATCAATTTTCTTGTTTTAAATGCGTGATGGCGAAGGCTTGTAACAATATTTAGCGTGGCGTATAAGATTCCTCACTGTTGTTCGGAATGACAAAAAAGTATAGGTTTCCTCACTGTCGTTCGGAATGACAGGGTAGGGAGTGGGCTTATGAATCAGCTGCGCACCCATCGCCCCTGCTGTCAATTTTCAATAAAACAAACCAAACCGCCGCGGGGCTGTTGTTTATAAAAACAACGACTATGAAAAATCCATTTCACAAACATCACGACAACAGCAATAAATTAATAGCAGGTTTAGCGCTTGGCGCCATTTTCGCCGGGGCAATAACCTATCTGTATATTAAACGTAAGGCGGATATTGAAGCCGAAGCCGCACGCCTTAAAGAGCATGCGCAGGATTACCTGAAAGAGAAACGCCAGAAGATGAAGAAACACAAATCGGACGTGGACGATCTGGAAGATATTATACACGCCTAAGCGGCGATAACCCGGGGGTACTCGTATTCATCAAACCGGAATAAAAGTTTGACGGTACAGGTACCCCTAAATTATGCGGTCTCCCCAAATCAGGAGGCACATCCGCACATCATGCAGATCTGGACATCTACATATCGCACATCGTCTCCGCATTTGCATATCTGCACATCTAATCCTATCTTAACTCCGTAAACCAAAATCCATATTTATAACTTATGAAAATTGCTATGCTTGGCTCGGGCTTTATTGCGCGTTTTTATGCCGATTCGCTGATAGGGCACCGCCGTACCGATACTTTACACGCCGTGTATTCGCGCAATGCGGATAAGGCCAAAGCCTTTGCGCAGGAGTATAACCTGCCTTTTTACAGTACCGATATGCAGGAGGTGGTGAGCCACCCTGAGGTGGATGTGGTGGTGATATCGCTGCCGAATGATCTGCACCTGGCCGCCGTGGAGGCCTGTGCCAAAGCGGGTAAGCATGTGCTGTGTACCAAACCTCTGGGGCGTACCGCTGCCGAGGCTAAGCAAATGCTGGATATGGTGGAGCAGGCGGGGGTAATGGGCGGCTACCTGGAGGATCTGTGCTATTCGCCCAAGTTCATTAAATCGTTAGCGAGCATAAAGGCAGGCAGTTTGGGGCGCATATTGTGGGCCAAAAGCCGCGAGGCACACCCCGGCCCGCACAGCAACTGGTTCTGGAACAAGGAGCAGAGCGGCGGCGGCGCCATTGTTGATCTGGGCTGCCACTGTATCGAGATCGCACGGAACTTTATTGGTAAGGAGGTGAAACCGGTGGAGGTGATGTGCTGGGCATCAACCCAGGTGCATCCTATTGATGCGGAGGATAACGCTATAGGGCTGGTTAAATATGCCAACGGCGCCATAGGGCAGTTTGAGGTGAGCTGGTGTTTTAGGGGAGGGATGGATCTGCGCGATGAGGTGATGGGTACCGAGGGCACCATCTGGACGAATAATTTTTTGCGTACCGGGTTTGATATGTTCACTACCGGCAAGGGCGGCGGCTATGTGGCCGAAAAGGCCGAAAGCAATAGCGGATGGCTTTTCCCGGTGGGGGATGAGGTGAACGAGCTGGGCTACAACCACATGTTTACGGATATGTTTGAGGCTATTGATGGCAAGCGCGAGCCTGCCGAAACCTTTTACGATGGTTACGTGGTGAATGCCATTATTGATGCGGCCTACGCTTCGGCCAAAAGCGGACAGTGGGAAGCCGTTCAACTTAGCGACTGGCGGGGCAATAACGAGGTTACCCGCGAGGCTGCCTATGCTATCTATAACGATCAGTATTATTTAATTAAGGAGGAGATACTTCCGCACGGCGACCGTAAACTGATCCTGAAGGATAAACAAACCGGAGAAGTAATAGTAAAGGATTTGTAGGGGGAGAGAAGATGAGAGCGGGTGCGGGAGTGATGACTTAAACGATTGATTATGTATAGCGGCGTACAAGGTTCCTCACTATCGTTCGGAATGATAGGGGGAGTTTTTTAGCTTAAAGCGGAAAGATCAAAGCACATAGCTTTTTAGCGTTTAGATTTTTAGAGTTTAGAATTTATAATTCAGGATTTACAATTAACCCAATGAACCGAAGAAACTTTTTATACAACACGGCGATGCTTACAGCCGCATCGGCAATAGCCGGAAAATCTGCATTTGCGGAAGCGGCTACTGCTATTACCCCGGGTATCCAGCTTTACATGGTGAAGGAGGATATGGCGCGCGATGCCGCCGGTACGCTAAAGCAACTGGGCGCTATGGGCTACCGCCAATTAGAAAGTTACGGCAGCGATAAGGGGATTTTCTGGGGCTATACCCCTGCGGAATTTAAAAAACTTGCCGCGGGCTATGGCTTAACGCTGGTTAGTACGCACTATAATCCCTGTACCCTTGCTGAGTTTGATCAACTTGCAGGGCAGGCCGCCTCAATCGGCATGAAGTACCTGATATGCCCCTGGCTTGGCCCTCAACCGCATATTGATGCTTTTAAACACTTTGCGGATGATTTTAATAAACGTGGCGCCATCTGTAAAAAGCACGGACTGCGCTTCGGCTATCATCCACATGATTATCCTTATAAACCGGTAGACGGGCAACTCCCCGTTAACGTGCTGCTTGATCATACCGATCCTGCGCTGGTAGATTTTCAGCTGGATGTGTACTACACCGTAACCGAAGGGCAGGACCCCTACGCTTATCTGAAAAAATATGGCAACCGCTTTAAGCTGATGCACATGCGCGACGTATTAAAGCAGCGTTTACCTAAAGGCAGTGAGGAAGAATCGGCCTGCGATATGGGGCAGGGTATCCTTAACTTCCCTAAGCTGATAGCGGCCGGGCAGGCGGTGGGTATGCACTACTTTTTTGTAGAGCAAAGCCGCTTTTACCATGAAACACCTTTGCAAAGCGCCAAAGCCAATATCAGCTATATGCAAAAAATGCGACTGGTTTAGGGTCGCATTTTAAATTGATAATAAGGTAGAGCGAGTATTTTTAGAGCAGAAAGGCCTTGTAATAGGATTGTGCTTCGTCGCCCCAGTTCTTAATGGCAGATTTCAGCGTTTTCTCCAGTTCCTGATCGTTAACGGCTTTGCCTTTTGTAGGTGCTTTAACCGTTCCTTCGGGCAGGGAGGTGTCTACTACTTTTGTAGCAAACCAGGTGATATTTTCGTGCGGCAGGGCAAGTCCCAGTATCATGCCGGGCAGCCCTGTGAATGATTCGGGCCCGCCGGATACGGCAATTTCGTCGGTATAAAAGGCTACAACGTATATGGAGTCCATTACCAGCGCGTTGGCCCTGCGGCAGGTATAACCTGCAATTTCGCGGGTTTCGTCGGTGATTTTCCAGGTGATCTTGCGGGTAGTATCCTTTACCAGAAATTGTTCTTCAAAAACCTGTTTCTGGGTAGTGCTTATATGCGTATTAAGATCGGTATAAACGGTATTGATCTGTTTACCGGCCGGATCATTTGAGAACCAGCTGTTGGTTTGAGTTTCTGCCGGTGGCGCAGGTGTGAACAGCGTTTTATTATTAGCAAAGCTAAGGGTGCTGGTCATGGTTTTAAACTGCGGCTGTGTTTTTTTATAGTTCTCGAAGGCCGGGCCGTACCAGGTTTCGTTATCGGCATTGATGCTTTTTTTAATAATGGCGAACATATTTACCCTTCTCTCGAATTCAATGGTGCCCGATGTGGTGAAGTGTTGGTTCTGAGCCAGCAGGCTGCTTCCGCAAAGCAGCACAATTAACAGGGATATGATTGGTGTTTTCATGTTGGTGTTTCTTTTTTCTGAATGATGCCTTTTTAGTTTGCTTTTGGAGTTGTGCCCTTGCCAAAGCCGCTGAAATCCCAGCTTACCGAGAACATAAAGTACCGTTTAATGGTAGTATAAGTGCTTTGGGTAAAGTTTTGTCCGTTGGAGTTTCTACTAAATCCTTTGTTTTGGTTAAGCAGGTCATTTCCGCTGAGGATGATCTTTAACCCTTCGGATTTAAGGAACGATTTGGTGATGTTAGCATTCAGTATAAATTGTTTAAAATCTGTAGCAAATGATTGTGTTGCCGCCTGGTAGGTATAATCACCATCGGCGCCTATCTGGAATTTGCCCGGCAGGTATACATTGAAACTACCGCTGGCATTAAAGCCTCTGCCGTTGTTGTTAATATCAGGATTTAATGATGATTTGCCAACTGTATAGCTCGGCCCTGCATTTAGCCTGAAGTAATATTTCTTTTGAACGTATTTGTTGATGTTTAATCCTCCGCGGAAAGTGTTGGATTTGGTAGTATTCAGCTCACTGTTCTTTAAACTGTAATAAGTATTTCCGTTTAAATTAAAATTAACTCCTATGTTCATATCAAACAGGCTGATCTTACGGTCTAAATAAATACTGGTGTAATAATTAGATGGTTTTTTACCAGCCAGATTTAGGTACTGTATAGTTGTTTTACCTGTACTATCAGTAGTGATGTTGTTTACTATAGGGTTGGTAGTGAACGAGTAAGAACCATTAAGCCAGATAGACTGTCCGCTTAGCACTTTATATGAATTGTAATTACCATAAAAACGATGCGTAAATGACGGACCAAGATCCGGGTTACCCAGCGTAATATTAAGCGGGTCATCATTTACGCGTACTGGTTGTATCTGATCTATAGTAGGCTGAGTTGGATTTCCGTAGTAGCTTAACCTTAACGATTGTTGCTGTGATATTTTATATTGGTAGGAAGCCTGCGGGGTCCAGTTAGTAAAGTTGCGTTTATATTCGGTGTTATTAAAAATATCGATCTGTTTAAATTGTACAGCCGCTACCTTGGTACCAAAGTTTAAGATGTTTTTTCCTTTTTTATAATTGAACATTACACCACCCTGGTTAGAGAACTGATTGAACTTATAATCGCTGCTCAATGAGTCGTTCAGCACGTTGTAGAGGTTTCCGGCCTTATCATATGATAAACGGTTGGCATTACTGTTATTTAAACTGATGCCATAGTTTAACACCAGCGACAATGATTGTGTAATAGGTTCGGTATAAGTAGCATTAGTAAATAACGTTGTGCTTTTAATATTGGTAGTTTTTAACTGATCAATAACCTGACTACTGTCTAACTGGCTCTGTTTGTTGTAATAATCAATCTCAGAGTTAAGGAAACCGTTAGATTTGGTGTTGTTAACGGCAGTATTTACGTTTAATGAAAAGGTACGCCCTTTCTTTTTAAATTTTTTGTTGTAAAATGCTGTAGCGTTAAACTGCTGCCCGTCGGTATGATTGGTTACACTGCGGTTGTTTTTATTCAGCAGCGAATCTGTAGTACTCCTGTAGCTTGTTGCGTCGTAATCGCTGCGCGTATCTCCATTTCTTAAAGTTCCGCTTACAGTAAGTTTAAGGTTTGAGGTTGTATCTATTTTTAACTGATATATCGCATCCAGTTTTTGCCTGAACAGGAAGTTATCATATGTTTGGTCGGAGTTGCTGTTTATGATCCTGTCGGGCAGGGTGTTTTGGGTTAAGGTGTTGTTGTTGCCCGTAACCTCAATTGATCCTACTTTATAATTGGTATTGATCGATTGTTTATCGCCATCCCATTTGTTATCATAATGCAAACCACCGGTACGTGCAACAGGGATACCCTGCCCGTTGTAACGGCCATCGAACGAGTCGAGGTCATCACCGCCGCCACCGTAAATAATAATACCGCCATCGTCGGTAAAGTCCATATTTCCGCCGGTACCCAGTTTACTGTTGTCTTCCCATCCCAAGCCTGTTTTGCCGGTGTTACTAAGTGTACCATAGGCGGAAAATTTCATTTTCCCCTTGAATTTATTGAAAAGGGCCTGGCTGTCGTAATACCCGTCTGTACCAACTCCACCTGTTACTTTGCCAAAGTAGCCGTTCTTTTTATCTTCCTTTAATTTAATGTTGATGGTTTTGGTTTTTTCGCCGTCATCAATACCGGTAAAGGTAGCCTGGTCGCTTTTTTTATCATAAAGCTGCACCTTATCTACCATATCGGCACGTATGTTTTTGGTAACCAGGGTAGGGTCATCGCCAAAAAACTCCTCACCATCAACCAGTACCTTTGGTACGGATTGGCCCTGAGCGGTAATTTTACCGTCTTTATCAACCTGAATGCCCGGCAATTGCCTTAACAGATCTTCCACCTTGGAATTAGGTTCTATTTTAAACGCGGCAGCATTATACTCAGTGGTATCACCTTTTATTTTTATAGCAGCAGCTGTTCCTTTTATCATCACCTCTTTTAGCAGACGCGATTTTAACTGCATGTCAATCACACCAAAAGTATGCGTGGTGTTAACCGAGTCGAGCGTAAAGCGTTCTACATAATCGGCATATCCGGGATAGGTTACCAGTAAAATAAAGTCGCCTTTGTGCAGCTTGCTTACGTTGAAAGCGCCATTGGCATCGGCTCTTGTAAAATTAACCAGGGTTGAATCCTTAGCATTTAATACACTAACCGATGTGTTTACAAGCTTAGCGTTCGCAACGGAATCTACGGCGGTACCTTTAACAGAATAAGTTTGTTGAGCTTTTAAAGAAATGGTGCAAAAGCAGAAAAATGCCAGTGCAATAATTGTGATCCTCATATAATGGTTTTTGTGGCAGCAAGATATAACTAAAATTTTAGGAGTTAAAATCCTGTATGTTAAATTGTGTTAAAATTTGACATAATAATGTTAAATAGATGCCTCACAGTAATGCCAAGGGATGTTTTTCCGTTTATAAATACCGGGACATGCTTAAATCAGTGCAAAATAAAAGCGATACGGTTTCCGCATCGCTTTTATTTTTATAACTAAAAAAGTTAATATTTAAACGGACTTTTGAAGGATGCAAAATCAGGCAGTATCTGATCTTTTCCGGAAAGAATGGCGTCTTGTTCATTTATGCCCCAGCCAATAGCCAGCTCAGGGTCGTTCCATATCACACCAGTTTCCGATTCTTTATCATAATAATTGGTTACCTTATAGGTAAATATGGTATTATCTTCTAAAGTTACAAAGCCATGCAGGCAACCCGGAGGTACCCATAACTGTAAATAATTAGCGGCAGTAAGCTCAACGGCAACGTGCCTGCCATAAGTAGGGGAGCCAAGGCGTGCGTCAACAGCTACATCCATTACACTGCCTTGTAATACCCGCACCAGTTTGCCCTGTGCAAACGGGGGCGCTTGCGCATGTAAGCCGCGAACTATTCCCTTTTGCGAAAGCGACTGGTTATCCTGTACAAAATCTGCATCGATACCCACTTCAGCTAAGGTACGTTTACTATAGCTTTCATAGAAATAGCCCCTTTCGTCGGTAAATACTTTAGGTTCTAAAATTAAAACACCCGGAATGATAGTTTCTGTTACCTTCATGCTATTCAACTGTTTTCATTAAAGTGTTAAACATTACAAACTTATCGGCAAAACGTTCCTGATGAATATCCTGAAACTTGAACAGGTATTTACTGTAATATTCCTGAAACTGCTCAATGGTATCGGCATTGTATTGTATACAATAGGTAATGCCATCATTAGGCGAATCAATAATGGTTAATATTTGGTAGGAGCTAAAGCAGCCTGTAGCCATAACAGCCGGTATGTGCACTTCCTTTATCCAGGTTAACCACTCCTGCTCGGTGCTTTCCTCTAAAATTACGGTATCGTTATAGATGATCATGCGGCAAAAATAAGGAATGATTTTGATTATGTACCTGCCTCATTTAGTTTGCGCCGTTACAAAGCTTCACCTTTATCGCCACGTAATACACGGAAACGTTTTCGGGCATCATTAAGCCACAGGCTGCCGGGATAATCAGAAATTATTTTTTGATAATAGGTTTTTGCAAGAGTTGGATTGGCCAGCTGATGCTCGTAGATATCGCCCAGCATAAATACGGCATCATCAGCCCATAAGCTATAGGAATACTGTTCGGCAATGTTTTTTAATAGCACCACCGCATTGGCATAGTCTTTTTGCTGCAGCCGTATTTTGGTTTTGGCCATTAGTATATCGGCAACCAACGCATTGCCCGGATACTTCTTATCAATACTATCCAGGGTAAGTAACGCCTTATCTGTTTGGCCTGCAAATATCAGCAGATCGGCCCGTGCGTACATTTTGAGTGCCGCGCCGCTACTATCTGCCGCTAAATTATCCGATATCAGCAGTGAGAGGTTAAGCGCGTCGTTGGCTATCAACTGCGAAGTTGCCGCCTTTAATACGTCCAGCTGCCGCCGCGACCAGTTAAAATCGCCGGTGTAGTAGGCCAGCCTGGCGTTGCGCAAAAGGGCGTCCTGTGCTACGTTGGTGTTAGGGTTGTCTTTTTCTACCTGGCTGTATAGCAGGGTGGCATCCCATGGGCGGTTGTTAAGTAAGTAAATATCACCCAGATCGAGCTTGCAATCGGCAAGTAAACTGCTGCGTACACCGTTTACGGCAACAGCTTTTTCGAGCAAAGCCTGGGCATCATCCAGTTTATGCAGTTTAAAGGCCTGCAGGTTGGCCAGTTTTTGCATGGCGAACACTGTGCCGCGGTTACTGCCAAATTCCGTAAGCAACTGCTTATAATCTGCCTCAAGGCCTAACAGATCTGCCTGCGTATATAGGCCTGATGTTATCTTGAGGTTTTTGGTGTTGATGAGTTCGATCTTTGCAGGAACATAGTTGCTGTTTTCTTTTCCTTTACTTATCACGTACTCGTACCCCCTGATGGCGGCATCATAAGCATTATTATTTGTTAGGGTGCGGCATAGTTCAAATACGCCATTGCCATCATCGTTCTGCCTGCGGCTAAGCGCTAATTGCTGGTTAAGCGCCTGGTCAAATTCCTTTTGCTGCAAATATTGCCATATGAGCAGGTTAATGAAAATAGTTTGCTGAGGATCTTTTTGGATCTTTTTTAACAGCGCCGAACGCAGTATATCATAATCTTCGCTGCCTTCGTAAACCGATGAAAGCATGTTCTCCGCCTGGTTTATAAATACAGGATTAGCCGGTAAAAAATTAAGATACTCCTCGGTTAAACGGGCTTTATCATGCTTGTACCTGAACAGGTTAATAAGTTCAAAACTAAATAAAGCGTCGTTATTCAGTATTTTACGGCCCTGCTCAAATATGCGTATGGCATAATCCACATTGGAGTTTTGATAGAACTGCGCAGCCAGGCGCGAGATCTCGTTTTGATTGGCCGGGAGGTTTTTTATCAGATCGGTATATACCGCATCTGCTTTATCGGTATTTCCCTGTTGCGTATACACAGCACCCAGATCTATTTTGTATTGGCTGTCTTCAGGATGCTTGCGGATCATTTTTTTGGTAACAGCCTCGGCGTCGTCGAATTTTTTGTTGCCTAACAGGCCGTTAAGGTATTGCGGGTAATAAAGCTCGTTATCCTGCCGGTAAAGCTTCTGGTAAATATCCAGGGCCTTTTGAGGTTCGCCGTTACCCATATACTGCCTGGCCAGCTGCAGTTCATTTGCCTGTGCAAACAGGTGGTTGCTACAGCTAAATAATACTAAAATCAGTATGCATAAATGCCTTTTTATTTTTATATATTTAGGAACCCGCATGTATTTTTTATAACGTTGCAACAGGGTAAAATTGTAGTGACATTGATTAAAGATTAATGAAATTAACTAATTTGACCTCTGTTTTATTATTTAAGCCTAATATTGATGCCCGGCCGTTTAAGATCATTTTTATTAATTGCTGCTATAGCTTTGCTATCTGCCTGTAAGCAAAATCAGGTAAGGCAAATACCTGTAAATGATTTTTTTAAAACTCCTGAAAAAACATTCTTCCGGATATCTCCTGACGGTAAATATATATCTTATTTAAAGCCTTATAAAGATAAGCAAAATATATACATCAAAACCTTAGCGAGCGGCAAGGAGCAGATGGCCACTTCTTTTACTGATTACTCGGTACGTGATTATTCATGGACTTACAGTAACCAGATCGTATTTACCCAGGATATTATCGCTGATGATGTTTACAAGCTTTTTGCCCTTGATGTGGCTACCCTGAAAATAAGGAGCCTGCTCAACCTGAACAAGGTAAGGGTACACATACTTAACCGTAACCGTAAAAATCCGGATATTATTACGGTGAACATGAACAGGCGCGATCCTGCTAATTTTGATGTTTACCGTTTAAATGTTAAAACGGGGGAGTTAAAACCGTATATAATCAATCCCGGGAATGTTACCCGCTGGTATCCTGATGCGGAGGGAAAGATACGTTTGGCTAAAGCATCAGACGGGGTTAACGAAACCATACTTTACCGCGCTAATGATAAGGCGGCATTTAGGCCCATTATAAAAAGCAATTTTAACGACCGGGTGGATCCGGTGGCGTTTACGGGTGATAAGAATTATTTTTATGCCCTATCAAACATTAATCGGGATAAAACCGCCCTGGTAAAAATAAACGCGGAGAACGGTAACGAAGATAAGGTAGTGTTCGCGAGCGATAAGGCCGATATACTTGATGTAAGCTACTCCAAGAACAAGCGCTGCATAGAGCTGGTATCATGGGAGGAGGCCAAGCCGCAGAAGCATTTCCTGAATGATGATGCAAAGCGGTTGTACAGTTCTCTTTATAAAAAACTAAAAGGTACCGAAATGGAAATTGTTGACCGCGACAGCGCGCAAAACAATTTTATTGTTTATACCTATACTGACAGAAACCCCGGTACTTATTATTTATATGAACGCAGCGGCGATAAACTGTTAAAACTGGCTGATATTAACCCCGATATTAGCCCTAATGAGCTGTGTACTATGGAGCCCGTATCTTTTAAAGCCAGCGATGGCCTGCTGATAAACGGCTACCTTACTGTGCCTTTGGGTAAAGAGAAGAAAAATTTGCCTGTTGTGGTAATGCCGCACGGCGGGCCTTGGAGCCGCGACTCCTGGGGGTATGATGCTGAGGTGCAATTTTTAGCTAACCGGGGCTATGCGGTTTTCCAGGTGAACTATCGCGGATCAACCGGATATGGCAAGGCTTTCCGCAAGGCAGGTTTTAAACAGGTGGGCGGCAAAATTCAGGACGATATTACGGACGGGGTGCACTGGCTTATTGATAATAAAATTGCCAATCCTAAAAAGATAGCCATATTTGGCGGTGGCTTTGGCGGGTTTTCGGCGCTGTATGGTGTATCGTTTCATCCGGAATTGTATAACTGCGCCATTGTACAATACGGCCTTATTAATTTCTTTACCTATTTAAAGGATGTGCCTCCGTTTTTTAAACCGTATTTAAAAATGATATATGAGATGGTAGGCAACCCGGAAACTGATGCCGAGCAGCTGAGAGCCATATCCCCGGTATTTCATACGGATAAAATAAAAAGTCCGTTATTAATATTTCAGGGAGCTAAAGATCCACGGGCAAATATCAGCGAGCTTAACCAGTTTGTGCGCGAGCTGAAAAAGCGCAATGTGCCGGTAACGTATCGCTTAAAGGAGAACGAACGGTCGTATTTTAAAAGTGAACACAACCGTACGCAGATGTACGACGAAATAGAGAAGTTCCTGAATACCAACATGCAGGTTAAACCCTAAGGGTAATGAAAGTACAGAAAACCATTTACCGTAAAAGCTTTTCGCTCATCATAGCTTTTTTGGTACTTATAACTGTAACCCTCATTATAGCTGTATTTATTTCGTATAAACTCACCGAGAAGTATGTAGAGAATGAATTTGCTTCCAAAAAAATAGAAGTGCTGGAGCAAACTATTAAACCCTACAATGATTTTTTTCAGATCAGAATTCCGGAGATCACCTCGTACCAGGGGTTTCTTGACTCCGCTTCGGCGGCTAACTATTCTGCAACGGTATTTAAGGATTATCCGTTTGTAAGTAAGGTGCTGTTCTATGATATCCAGATTGGCGACTCCACCGTGGTGGAAAGATCAGGTGACGATGTGGGGATATCTGTAAAAGCGGTATACCAATATAAGCCCAAACGGGGTAGTGTTTACGGTGAAAAGGATATGTCGGCAGCTAATAATGATGATTTCAGGCAGATGGCGCTAAAATTGAGCAGCTTTATACGCGTTGCCGATACCACCCGCTTACCTACGCAGGATGAGATATTCCGCACGTTTTATGATGTTAAGCCTGATAAGATCATTTACCAGAACATCCCGCGCCGCGAGGATATAAAAATTTACCGGTCGTTATTAAAGAATAAGCATTCGGCTGCCTTTTACAAGCAAAACATGCTTACGTTTATGCTTGACCCTAAAAATTTAAAGTTAAGCAATTCGCATCCGGAGCTTTACCAGGATGTGACGATACAACCCGTAGTGTATGATCCGCTGGATATAGAAGGCGAAAAGAAAGTTACGGAGGTGGCCCTGCCGGGCGCTTTTTCTAACTATAAATTATATTTCAGCACTACCCGAGAGCATCTGCGGCGCGAAATAAACCGCCGTTTTTTACCTATTGGAGCTATTGTATTGCTTATCTATTTTTTTCTGGTGCTTATTAGCTGGCTGATATACCGCAACCTGAGCACCAACCTTAAGGTGTTTAAACTGCAATACGATTTTATCAATAACTTTACCCATGAGTTTAAAACCCCGGTGAGTGTAATAAAGATAGCCGGATCGAATTTACGTGGCGATGCCGAACTTAGCGACAGGCAGCGCAAACATTACGGTAAAATACTGGATGAGGAAGCTGATAAGCTGAATGAGCTGATGAATAAGTTGTTATCATTCACACAACTCGAAAACCGGTCGATACATATTAAACGGGAAGAGATTGACCTGCACGCATTTGCGAAAAGATATATGGATACCTTTAAGATAAAGTACCCTGATTTTAAGATGGAATTAAAGGTTGACCATGTAAGTACTTTTTACAGCGACCCGGTGCTGTTGGGGAGTATTTTTCAGAACCTGATGGAGAACGCGTACAAATACTCGCATCCGGGAAAAAAGGAACTGAATATTAACATTAAGCAGGAAAGAAAACATATTGTATTTTCATTTGCTGATAAAGGCATCGGGATGGCCAGGAATGAGCAGGGCGATGTGTTCAAGAAGTTTTACCGGATAGAGAACCAATATAACCAAAATGGCAGCGTTGGACTGGGTTTAGCTTTTTGCAAAGAATTAGTTAATTTTATGGACGGCGAAATAAGTGTGGTAAGTAAAATTAACGAAGGTTCGACATTTGTTGTAAACTTGCCATTGGAAAGCTAACCCGGAATTGATTAGTTTATTGTAATTGATATGAATAAAGAAATTAAAATTGCATTGGTTGAGGACGACGAAAATTTGAGGTTTTTAGTGGCCGAGCGTTTGCAAACAGAAGGATATAAGGTTTTGGAAGCCGGTAACGGCGAAGAGGCGGAGAAAATGATACATGCTGAACAGCCTGATATTGTACTTTTGGATTGGATGCTGCCGGGGAAGCAGGGATCTGAGGTGTGCAGCAGCATACGCGAAAAGGGTTTTGATAAACTGGTGATCATGATGACCGCCAAAGCCCAGGATATTGATAAGATAGACGCTTATAACTTTGGCGTATCTGATTACATCACTAAACCATTTAATATGGATGTGCTGGTGGCAATGATAGATAACAAGATAAAATTCTCGTTAAATAACGAAAAGACCGAATCGCATAAGTTTGGTAATATGGAGCACCTGCCCAATACCCATTTGCTGATTAAGGATGGCCGCAAAACCGAACTTACCATATTGGAGAACCGCATATTGCTTTATTTTCTGAAGAACAAGAACAAAGTGATCAACCGAGAGGAACTGATGATGGAAGTGTGGGGTTATAACGCGGATGTAAATACCCGTACTTTAGATATGCACATTGTAAGGCTGCGCAAAAAGATAGAAAATAACCCCGATTCGCCTTTATACCTGCAAACGGTAAGGGGCATTGGCTATAAGTTTGTTTATTGACCATTAGCTTTACGGTAGGCAAATGTTTTAACAAAATCGCCATAAAAGCACTGCTGGTTGGTTAATTTGTAGCGATGCTGTGCAAACTGTTTTTGGATATGCGGCAAACGCCATGATTCAACTCCGCAGAGCAGCTTGAAAAAAATGATCATGCTGTTCAGTAACAGGTATTGCCACCATTTTCCGGTGAGCTGAAAGTCGGTATTAAGCCATATACCGCCGGGTTTTAGCATTTGATGGATACTCCCGAACATTTTGGGTAGGTATTCATCAGTATAATTATCAAATAAAAAGGGAGTTATCACCACATCAAATTCATCCGCTATATTGGTGTCCTCAATTGCTTTGTTTATAAAACTCACCGTGTTGTTTTTTATATTACGTTTTTGGGCAATAGCGGTCATTTTAGCTGATATTTCTACATAGGTAATGAATAACCCGGCAGGATGTATATCAGTAATTTTTTCGAGTATATAGCCCGTACCACCGCCAACTATCAATATCCGAGAGTTTGGCGGTATAAGTGATAAGAAGCAACTTTGCGCATTTATTAAAGCATTGCCATAAACAAGGCGCGATAAGCGGTCATAAAACGGTGCGGAGTTATCGTAATTGCCTCCCATTAAAACAGGTTAAAAACCACCAATAACAAATACTGTAATATCAAAACGCCATCCATAAAAAAGAAGTAGTAGTATTCGTTACGTTCCCATTTCGATTTAAAAATGAGCCAGCCTGTTAACACTGCCGATAAGGATAGGGCCAAAAAATCGGCATTAAAACCGCTGTTCCTGAACATGAATAACAGAACGATATAACTACCAAGTAATAGCTGACAAAATAATATGGCATTTTTTTCGCCCCAGGCCACAGGGATGGTTTTAACGCCGGTTTGCCTGTCGTGGAAAAGATCGCGGATGTCGAAAGGAATAGTTAACGCTCCTATGAACAGAAAACGTTTAGCTACCAGTATAGTTAAATTGCGTATGGATACATCGGCCAGATGCAGGTCCTGTGCTTCCAATACAGGTAGTAATACGCAACTTAGTGTCCACACAAAGGTGATCAGCAATGATTTTAAGCCGGGTATATTACGTAATCCAAACCTTTGCTCGCCTATGGAAAAGAGAGGCAGGCTGTATCCAAAGGATAAAACGGACAGGAAGACCAGTAAAATCCGGGATTCGATAGAGAGCAGGAAAAACAAAGGGATGAGCGATAGCAGGGATACAATGGTAAATGTAACCATCAGGCGGTAATGTGCAAAAAACCACCGGACTCGTTTATACGCCGATTCTTCGGGGTGCTTGGGTTTGGTAAGTAATATGCTGAAGTTGTAAATACCTAAAGTAGAGGTGAATAATAAACAGGTTACTGTAAAAACAGGTTTTGAGTAGATTAGTGCAAAGGTTACCAGGGCTTGCGCAACCGCACATAACGACATGAAGATGTTGCTGAACAGAAGAAAATCAAATACAGACCTGAATAAATTTTTCATTTATGACCTTAGTGGCTGGTCCGCGGTGCTTAAGCTTTATAATTTGGATCGGTCGCGGCCTTTAGTTCAAATATCGTAATCTCCGGCAATATTCCAATCCTGCCGGGGTAACCTAAAAAGCCGTAACCTACATTTACGTATAGCTGCTGGTGACTTTCGCGGTATAACCCGGCCCATTCTTTATACACATATTCAATAGGGCTCCATTGAAAATCATCCGTACGTACACCAAACTGCATGCCGTGGGTGTGTCCAGAAAACATGGCGTCAATTTGCGGATATTGGGGTAAAACCTGCGCCCGCCAGTGCGAAGGATCGTGCGATAGCAGTAACTTCACCGGCAGATCATCGGTGTTTTTTACAGCCAGATCCATGCGTCCGTATCTGGGGAAACGGCTCAGCTCGCCCCAGTTGCCAATACCTAAAATACCTATTTCTTCACCATCAACCTTTAAACGGCGGTTTTTATCTACCAGCAGATCCCATCCCAGCTCTTTGTGCGCGGTGAGCATATCAGCAAAGTTTTTTTGTTTGGCTGCTTCAGATGGCCAGGTGCCGTAATCGCCATAATCATGATTGCCCAAAATGGAGTAAACACCAAGCGGGGCCTTCACTTTATTAAAAATATCGAAATAATTATTGATCTCAGACGATCGGCCGTTTACCAGATCGCCTGTAAAAAATATAACATCAGTTTTTTGGCGTAACAGCATATCTACGCCGCCCATTACCGCTTTTTTGTTAAAGAAACTGCCGGAGTGAATATCTGATATCTGCCCGATGCGCATCCCATCAAATGCTTTTGGCAGGTTAGGCAAAAAGAGCGTGCAGTTTTTTATGCGATAGTCATACAATCCTTTTGACATGTTGATCTTTAACGCTGCCAGTGGGATTGCACCTGCCAGCAAGCCGGCCTTCATTAAAAAGGCTGAACGCGGAATGGTTTCTGCTTCAGGGTTGGCCGGCAATGGTTTTGCCGGCTTGTTTTTTCTGACAATGAAAATTATAAGCCGCCTTGCATCATCTGCCAGCAAAAATAACAGGTAAACTATTTTAAAGATAGCGGCCAGGAAGAAACCAAATAAAAAGGCTGCCCTTAAACCAACTGAAAGTTTAGTGTAAATGCTTAAGATGAGCCCTGTTATAAAGAAGATTGACGTTCCCCAATAAAATAGTTTGAACCACCTTTTTTTAGCGAACCGTTTTTTTTTGAATGCTACCTGTATGCCTTTAAAAATGTAGGCATCGGCAGCAAAAAGTACAATAATTATAAGCGCGATCTTAAGGACTTGTCCTTGCATTAGTGGTTTTAACGATTTTTAAAATTAGTACCGGTCGTCATCAAGGTCAAGGTCCTCGTCATCAGGTTCTAAGTTAAATAAGCTATTGAACATATCTGAGAAAGCGAAGCCATTGTCCAGGAAGCCTTTGTTGAGTTGTGAAAACTCCGCAAGGCCGTGTAAAATAAATTCCATTAACAGTAGTTGCTGATTTTCGCTAAGGTTAGGATGGAATTTCTTTACTACATCTTTTAAACCGGGAACCAAATTTAATGATTTTTTATATTCCTTAAAGGGCAGGTCATCAACTAATGACAGCGTGTTGCCATCGCCGAACCAGTTAATGATGGATGCATAAGGATTTGGTGTTTTCCCTTTTTTAGATTTTTCAGGATCAGGGAAAAACTGCAATAGCAGCGTTTTAACCGCCTTGCCTATTAATATGTTGGCCACTTTGCCGGGGCCTTCCAGCTCACCTTCATAAACCAGTTCAATTTTGCCGGTAATGGCCGGGATAACGCCCAGAAAATCAGATATACGTACAAACGTGGTGCTTTCACCATTCAGGATCATTCGCCTTTCCGCATTGCTGATCAGGTTTTCATAAGCCGATATGGTTAAACGTGCAGATACTCCTGATTTTTTATCAATATATTCAGAGTTACGTGCTTCAAAAGCAATTTGTTCTACCAGATCCTTTACCAGTCCGTCAGCCTCAACAGCGCTACGCTGTTCAGGCGATAGTTGCGCTTCCTGTTGGGTGATCTTGCGCGAGATCTCTACCGAACGCGGGTAGTGGGTAAGTATCTGGCTTTCTATACGGTCTTTTAACGGTGTAACAATGGAGCCACGGTTAGTGTAATCTTCCGGGTTGGCGGTGAATACAAACTGAAGGTCGAGCGGAAGGCGCAGTTTAAAACCACGTATCTGTATGTCGCGTTCCTGCAGTATGTTAAACAGGGATACCTGTATGCGTGCCTGCAGATCGGGCAGTTCGTTTATCACAAAAATACCTCTGTGTGCACGCGGAATAAGCCCGAAATGGATCACCCGTTCATCAGAATAGGTAAGTTTCATGGTAGCGGCCTTAATAGGGTCAACATCACCTATCAGGTCGGCAACGGTAACATCCGGAGTGGCCAGTTTTTCAGTATAGCGTTCGCTTCGGTGTACCCATGCAATAGGGGTATCATCGCCCTTTGTTTCTATAGTGGTATGCCCGTACCACGATATGGGATTTAACGGATCATCAAATAATTCGGAACCTTCTATATAGGGTACATATTCATCCAGCAGGTTAACCAGCAGGCGTGCTATACGTGTTTTTGCCTGCCCGCGTAAACCCAGCAATAAAATATTATGGCGCGAGAGTATAGCGGTTTGCAGGTCGGGGATAACGGTATCCTCAAAACCAACGATGCCTTCGAATCCTGCATCCTTGTTTTTTAGCTGTGTTATAAGGTTAGCCCTTAATTCATCTTTTACAGAGCGGCTTGTATAAGCTGTTTTTTTTAGCTGCCCCAGTGTTTTTATATTTTTATGATCCATGTTTCAATTTGAAAATCTGATAACTTGAAGGTTTAAAAATTAAGCTGATATTAAACCGGCCATCTCCCTCGTTATTCAATTACCGTACTGTTCTTCTTCTGTTTTTTATATAGTCCTCAAAAATGTATTCGCCCAATCCGTTAAGCGAGCTGTAAAAAGCCTTGCCGCCGTTAGTTTCGGTAAATTTGCGTACAAACTGTTGCAGGTAAGGGTCTTTAGCTATCATAAAAGTGGTGATAGGTATTTTGAGCCTTTTGCATTGCGCGGCCATGTTAAGCGTTTTGTTAACCACCTTACGGTCGAGCCCTATGCTGTTCTTATAATAACGCGTTCCCTCTTTTAAGCAAGTAGGCTTACCATCAGTTATCATAAATATTTGTTTGTTGTGTGTTTTGCGCCTGCGCAGCAGATCGGTAGCCAGTTCAAGACCGGCGTAGGTATTGGTGTGGTAAGGGCCTACCTGTAAATAAGGCAGATCCTGCAAGGTTATAGGCCACGCGTCGTTACCAAAAACAACAATATCCAAAGTATCTTTAGGGTATTTGGTGCGTATCAGTTCAGCCAATGCCATGGCCACTTTTTTGGCCGGGGTTATCCTGTCCTCGCCGTATAATATCATGGAGTGCGATATATCTATCATCAGCACCGTAGAGGTAAGGGTTTTATAATCCATTTCCTCTACTTCCAGATCACGCTCGGTCATCATAAAATCGCCTATACCGTGGTTTACCTGCGCGTTGTGGATAGATTGCGTCATATCTATCTGATCCAGGCTGTCGCCGAATTCAAATTCGCGGCGTTCGGCATTTTTTTCATCACCTTGCCCGCTTTGCGGTGAGCGGTGATTACCCTTCCCCGATTTTTTTAACTTACCGAAAATCTCTTCTAATGCTGATTGGCGGATGCTTTGCTCAGTTTTAGCGGTAATGTTAAAACCGCCGCCCTGTTTATCCTCATCCAGATAGCCTTTTTGTTTAAGCTCGTCAATAAAATCACCCATGCCGTATTCGTCATTGGTGATATTGTATTGTTTATCCAGCTCATTAAGCCACGCCAAAGCCTCCCCTGCATCGCCGGCGGTGTAGTTAAGTAATTCCAGAAATAATTTTAGTAATTCTTCAAACCCGCCTTTGGGTATCTGGTTGGGTTTAAACTTTGAAAATCCATAACCGCGCATGCTTTACCTTTCTTAATTAAACTTAACGGTAAATTTGGTTTAAAAGTTTGAAATACCTGCCATATTAAAGCAATTGTTAGGCAAAAATGACAAACCTGAATGGGTAGATACGGTATGTGCCTTACGCAAACATGGTAGCGGTAATATCTTCTATTTTATAAACCGGGTTAGCGCCGCGCTGGCTGGTAACATACGCGCCAACGGCGCAAGCTTTTTCCAGCAAAGGTTGCAGGGGTTCTTCATTAAGTAAACCGGCTATAAAAGTTGCTAAAAATGCATCGCCTGCCCCAACGGTATCTTCTACCTTAACGGTAAAACCCGGATGTTCATAAAATTCATTATCGTGCCAGATTATTGCGCCGTTTTCGCCCCGTGTTACACAAATGGTTTGGCTGTGAAATTTTTTCTGAAACTCTTTTATTTTTTGTTTCAGATCGCCGTTGCTGCCATGTATCAGTAATTCGGCCTCTTCCTCGTTCATCTTTATCACGTTGGCCCTGGCAACCAAACTCTCGATGGTAGAAATATCAAAGTGCGGCGGCCGCAGGTTTACATCAAAAACCTTTAAACCGTTATTTTCATCAAGTACATTCAGCAGGGTTTCGAAACTGGTTTTGCTGCGGCAGGCTAAGCTGCCAAAAACAATGGCATCAAATTTTTTAGAAGCTGCTTCCAGATCGTGGGTAAACTTGATGTTATCCCATGAAACCGGCTTGGGAATAGTGTATGTAGCCTGATTTTTCTCGTCAAGTTCAACAGTTACCTCACAGGTGGGCAGTTTTTCATCGCGCTGTATAAGCTTGCTGTGCAAACCATTTTTCTTTAAAAATTTGCCGAGCTCGGCACCTGCGGAATCAGTACCTATACTGCTGGCAAATAATGCATTAATGCCCTGCTGTACCAGGTGGCGGGCAACATTCATGGGCGCTCCGCCGGCTTTTTTACCGTCGTCAAAAGTATCCCACAAAACCTCGCCAAAAGATAAAACCTGCTTGCTCATATATATAACCACTAATTTTGTAAAGCTAAACCTTTTTTAGCGATAACCGAATAGCGATTTAGACTTTATAAGATAAGCCTGATACACAGCCTTTTATTAATTATGCACTACCTTTCTGAAATTGTAAAACCTTTTTATATTTATACTATGAAAAAAATAACCTTATCCTGCCTTTTGCTTGTTTTTACGTGTTGCTGTTTCGGGCAAGACAGGCAAGCCATTATAAAACTGATGAACCAACAGCAAATTGCCTGGAATAACGGCGATATACCCGGGTTTATGCAAGGGTATTGGAAGTCGGACTCGTTAATGTTCATTGGTAAAAATGGCCCAACCTATGGCTGGCAGCAAACATTGGATAATTATAAACGCGGCTACCCCGATAAAGCCGCTATGGGACAACTTACTTTCCGGATTGATAAGGTGGAATTGTTAGGAAAAAGAGATGCCTTTGTAATGGGTGCGTGGCATTTGAAGCGGGAAGGTGACGAACCCGGTGGGTACTTTACCCTATGGTTCAGGAAAATAGATGGGGAGTGGAAGATAGTTTGCGATCACACAAGTTAAGTTGGGTGATCAAATATTATATATATAGGCAACTTATTATTAACGCTTTTTAATAATAATAAAACTTTTATGCTTATTTTGTCGTAAGCACCACATAGTCAATAATATCCCTAACCGTTCTGTAGAGTGTACATGCGTAAACGTTTATATTTATTAAAATCAGCCTGTTTTATTTTTATAAACGTTGTATTATTTACAGCGCAAGGTGCATGGGCCCAGTATCAAAACGCTTATAAAACCGCTTTAACCATAAACGAAGGGCTGTCGCACAGTAACGTTAAGTTTATTTTAAAGGATAAAACCGGCTATGTTTGGTTAGCTACTGATGATGGTTTAAACCGGTATGACGGTTATTCGTTTAAGGTATACCGTCATAAAAAAAATGATAAGCACTCGCTCAGGGCTAATAATATCAATACCATTTTTGAGGATAACAACGGTGATTTATGGATAGGCACCGGCGGTGGCGGGGTAAGTTTATACAACAGGGATTTAGATTCGTTCACCAATTTTGGTCCGAATAAAAACGACATCACCACTATATCAAATGATGACGTTACCTGCATGTATCAGGATGATAATAATGATATATGGGTTGGTACCTATTCCGGTTTAAACAGGTTAAACCTTAAAACACGCACCTTTGAAAGGTTTTTTTATGAAAAGGATAAGGATTATATTCCTGACAGGCATATTTATGCCATAGCAAAAGATAATTCCGGTAAATTATGGCTCGGCACCGAAGGCGGACTGGTATTATTTGACACAAAAACACATACCCATAAGAAATACACACATAATGATGCTGACCCGCAAAGTATAGCCAGTAATTATATACGGGGGCTATTGATGGAGCCCAATGGTGATTTGTGGATTGCCACTGCCGATAAGGGCCTGGATCTTTTTGAACACCAAAGTCACACATTTAAACATTATACTCACCAGGCAGGAAATAATGGCAGTATAATAAGTAATTCTGTTTTTACCATTGCCACGGCAGCAAATAATAAATTATGGGTTGGTACTGAAGAAGGGCTGGATGTTTTTAATAAATCCACTCAAAAATTTGAACATCAGTATAACACGTTCAACAAAAAAATAAACTCTGTTAATTATGTGCTGGATAAGGAAAATATTTTACGCGTTGGCACATTTGGTTCGGGGGTTTTAAAGTATGATAACAATATCCCCTCGTTTGTGCAGTTCTCAAACCCGGGCAATGTTCCTGACGGGCTTACCAATAATCATATATTATCATTTGCGGAGGTGGGCAATGATATCTGGATAGGTACTGATGGCGGTGGGCTTAATTATCTGGATAAAACCACTCAAAAAATAACACATGATAATACCGGTTTAAGCAATAGTAAGGTACTCACGATATTAAAAGATAAAGATAAAAAACTCTGGTTAGGCACCTATGGCGACGGACTGGATGTTGTTGAAAGCAAAACACGCAAAATAAAGCATTACAGTAAGGGGAATTCGGTGGAAGGCTTAAGTAATGACATCATATTTTCGTTGGCTCAGGATAGCAACGGCGACGTTTGGGTAGGTTATGACGAGGGTGGAGTTGATATTATACATAACGGCACCATAACCAAACGTTACCGTTATGATAGCCGGGATACAGTACATAGCCTGAGTAACAACGATGTAAGAATAATTTATCGTGACCGGGCGAATAATATATGGATAGGGACGTATGACGGCTTAAACTTATATAACAGGAAGAGAGATAACTTTACCCATTATAAAGTTTTTAATACAGGGCTAACACACAACACCATCTCAGATATTTTTGAGGACAGCCGGGGGAATTTATGGATAGGAACCATAGGCGGGGGATTAAACCTTTACAACCCGAAAACCAAAAAACTGGCAGGGTATCATTTTCCCAATGGCTCAATATATTCTATAATTAACGGGGTGCTTGAAGATAAGTACGGATACCTATGGGTGAGTACTACTAACGGATTGGTGCGTTTTAAGGCCGGTACTAAGGAATTCAGGCATTTTAATGTACTGAACGGTTTGCAGGGCCCGGAATTTTCTAAAGGCGCAAGTCTGCTCACTAAAAACGGTGAATTGTTATTTGGCGGCCTTGACGGGTTTAATATAATAGATCCGGAAAGGTTACC
This sequence comes from Mucilaginibacter segetis, assembly GCF_016522075.1. Lineage (GTDB taxonomy): Bacteria > Bacteroidota > Bacteroidia > Sphingobacteriales > Sphingobacteriaceae > Mucilaginibacter > Mucilaginibacter segetis. The sequence goes on from NZ_JAEHFW010000003.1 coordinate 28,025, forward strand.
TGTAAACAAAAATATACCACAGGTGATCATAAGCGGGTTTCAGCTGTTCAATAAAGCGGTACCGGTAGGAGGGGATTCGCCTTTAACCAAGGTGGCAAGCCAAACGCAGGAAATCCGCCTTAATTACGATCAATCGGTTTTTACCATAGCTTATACCGCATTGAATTTTACCTTACCCAGCCTTAATCAATACGCTTACGTGTTGGAAGGCTTTGAAAAGGATTGGAATTATGTAGGCACACAACGCGAAGCTACTTACACCAATCTTGACCCCGGTGAATATACCTTTAAAGTAAAAGCAGCTAATAATGACGGGCTATGGAGCCCACAGTCCACACAGATAAAAATAATTGTAATAGCTCCGTTCTGGATGACCTGGTGGTTTAAAGTTTTGATAACATTAATAATTGCCGGCATTTTATTTGGTTTTTACAGATACCGCCTCTACGAAATTGAAGCTAAAAAAACTAAGCTGGAACAACTGGTTAAAAAACGAACAGCAGAAATAGCAGAGCAGGCAAACAGGTTGCAGGATCAGTCGGAAGAGTTGACCGCTATAAATGAGGAATTGCAGGCACAATCCGAAGAGCTGATAGATCAGCGTGAGCAGGAACAAAAGGCGCGTATGGAAGCCGAAAGAGCTAACAAAGCCAAGAGTGTATTTTTGGCTACCATGAGCCACGAGATACGTACCCCGATGAACGGCGTTATGGGAATGGCGTCGTTATTATGCGAAACGGAGCTTGACCCTGAACAAAGGGAATATGCCGAAACCATACGTATGAGCGGCGAAAGCCTCATCAATGTGATCAATGATATACTTGATTTTTCGAAAATAGAATCGGGAGAGATGGTGCTTGATGTGCATGAGTTTAGTTTGCGGGAATGTATTGAAGAAGTGTTGAAGCTTTTTGCAGGGCAGGCTTTAAAAAAGAGCATTAAGCTCACTTATACAATAGGTGAAAATATTCCGAACGATATTATCAGTGATAAGTTAAGGCTGAAGCAAGTGCTGATCAACCTTGTTGGCAACGCATTAAAGTTCACTAAACAGGGTGTAGTAAACATATCCGTAAAAGTAATACATGCCGGAGCCGGCCGGTTAAAGCTGGGTTTTGAAGTTACGGATACCGGCATCGGTATCTCGGCAGATAAACTTGCACGTTTGTTCAAGCCGTTTTCTCAGGGCGATTCGTCAACTACTCGTAAGTATGGCGGTACAGGCTTAGGATTAGTAATATGCAAACGTTTGGTAGAGTTACTCGGCGGCGCCATATATGTTGAAAGTGAACAGGATAAGGGTACAAAAGTTGCTTTTGAAATGGAGTGTGAGATCAGTAATGTTGCGCAGATACCGCAGGTTGTTGCAGCAACACATCAGCCGCAGGAAGTGATATCGGTTAATTTTGCCGCCAAATGCCCGTTACAAATACTGATAGCTGAGGATAATATGGTTAACCAGAAGGTTATACAGCAAATGCTTAAGAAATTTGGCTACCAGCCACATGTGGTAAATAATGGCCGCGAAGCTGTTGATGTTTTGCAAATTCGGCAATTTGATCTGATACTGATGGATGTACAAATGCCGGAGCTTGACGGATTAGAGGCTACCCGGCAAATAAGAAAACAACAGAGGCCTCAACCGGTAATTATTGCCATGACAGCAAGCGCCATGCCTGAGGATAAGATAATGTGCCTGAATGCCGGGATGGATTACTTTATGTCGAAACCTATAGGCTTTGCGGAATTACATATCAATCTGGAAAAGGCTTACGCCCATGTAATTAAAAACGCCGCTATAAATTAATAAGGCTTACCTGCAGCCAGCTCTTTATTGGCCCATTTAATGGCCAGGTCTTCGCGGTATTTAGCGTAATTCGTTTTAAAAGCCATTTTTAATAAACTATCAACCCCGCCTTTAACAGCCAGGTTATATAAACTGGCGGCTTTGCGGCTAACTGAGGCATCCCAGGCACGCAAACTTAACGAGTATGAGCCATCAATATATTTCATCCAATGCCAGTAGCCGGTAGGCATAAACAGGGTATCGCCGTGTTCCAAAAATACTTCGGTGCCTTCCACACCTTCCAGCGCGGGGAATTTCTTGATATCGGGGTTTTGCACATCATAATCCTCCAGCGCGTAAGTAGCGTTGGGGATACAATATAGGCGGCGTTTCCATTTATTTTCAAAAAGGATAACATGTTTGCGCCCGCCAAAGTGGGTATGGAAGATGTGCGGCAGGTCAATATCGTAATGTAAAAAGGTTACCGAGTTTGAACCACCGAAAAACATGGCGGGCATGCTTTCCAAAAATCCACCCATAAGGTCTTTAGGTAAAACAATATCATCCAGTAATTGCGGGGCCTGCTTAAAAATATTGAAGAAGAATATGCGCAGTTCTGTTGGGGTGGAGCGTATCAGGTCGATATATTCATCAAAAGGCATTTCCTTTGCTGATGAATTAATGGGTTTTGACGGATCGGCCTTTGAGTTATCGTATAATGGGACTATCTTTTTACCTACTACCTGTTTTAAATATTCCGGGGTCCACTTTTCACGGGCGGGCCAGCTATTGGTCAGGCCTTTTATTACCAGCGGCCGTCGCGGTTTTAAATAATTATTTTTAAAGTCCTCCGGACTAATATTATCAACCGTGTCGATAGGGCGCAGTAAGAAGCTCATATTTGATGTGTAAGCATTTGCATTTTAACCGGATAAATACGGTCAATAGCTTTAACGCCATCAAATAACGAAATAAAAAAGCAATAGTTATCCGGTTAAAGTAAATTTTTATGCGGGCCTGCCGTCTGTTAACGCCTTATTGGCGCGTTTTATCGCCAGTTGTTCTTTCCAGCTCATATAGCGTGTTTTGTAATTCTTCTTCATTATATCATCAAACTTGCGCTGTATGGTTAAATTATAAAGGCTTTTTGCTTTTATCCCCCATGATCTGTCCCAGGCCCGTAATGATATGGAAAAAGAACCATCCAGGTATTTCATCCAATGCCAGTAGCCGGTAGGCATAAACAGCGTGTCGCCATGTTCCAGATATGCCTCAATTCCTTCTACTCCGTTTAGCGCAGGGAATTTATCAAAATCAGGATCTTCGATATCATAATCTTCCAGGGCGTATGTAGCAAATGGAATGCAGTAAAGGCGTTCGCTCCATTCCTGATCGAAAAGTATCACATGTTTGCGGCCATTAAAATGCGTATGAAAAATATGAGCGAGGTCGATATCGTAATGTAAAAACGTAACTGAACCCTGGCCGCCAAAAAACATATTAGGGTACTTGTCCAGAAAGCCACCCATCAGATCGGTAGGGGAGCGGTAATCATCCAGCAATTGAGGGGCGTGTTTTATAGGGTCGAATAAAAATATGCGCAGGTCGGTAGGGCCTTTTTGTATCAGGTCAATATAATCGCCAAACTTCATTTCGGCAGCGGCTGCATTTATCGGTTTGGATGGGTCGGCCTTTGAGCTATCATACAAAGGCACTATTTTTTCACCTACCACTTCCTTTAAATAATCAAAGGTCCACTTGTTTAAAGCCGGCCAGCTTTCTGTAGCTTTGGTTATTACCAAAGGTTTGCGAGGCTTTAAATAATTATTAATAAAATCCTCTTTACTGATGTGATCAACCCTGTCAATAGGAGATAAAGACAAACTCATATTTACAATTCCTTAACATGCAAAATTAAAAAAATAGGAAAAATAATATTATCCTATATTTTTTTTGATGTTTTTTTGACAAAATAAAACCCGGTGCATGCTTGCAGCCGGGTTATTTTATAGGTAGATAAAAATGTTTTCAGAAGCTATACAACCACGTTATTAGTTGGGCATTAATACACTGTTAACTACATGTATAACGCCATTGCTTTGATTAACATCGGCAATAGTTACCCATGATTTTCCGCCTTTTTCATCAACCAGGTATATTTTTTTGCCTTGCATCATAGCGGTTAGTATTCCACCGCTAACGGTATTTAATTCAGCCTTACCGCCGCCTTCTTTAATTTTTGCCATAAGGTCTGCGGCGCTTAATTTGCCGGCTACTACATGGTAGGTTAATATTTTAGTAAGTGCTGCTTTATTTTCAGGCTTTAATAAGGTTTCCACAGTTCCTTTAGATAATTTGTCGAAAGCCTCATTAGTTGGGGCAAATACCGTGAATGGGCCTTTTGATTCCAGTGTCTCGACCAGGCCGGCGGCTTTAACGGCTGCAACCAGCGTGGTGTGGTCTTTTGAATTTATTGCGTTTTGTACAATATTTTTAGTTGGGTACATGGCTGCACCGCCTACCATTTTTGTTTGTGCGTACGTGTTTGGAGCGATTGCGATAGCTGCTAAGGCAAACGCTGCGATAAGTAATTTTTTCATTTTTCTGTAGGTATGTTAGTTATTGAAAGATACGCCGTAGCAGCGCGTTCGGTTTTTCCCGGAGTTCATAATAGTACAACGAGCGGCTATACAAACTGTTTGGAAAGATTATATTTATAAATATTAAAAGAAGAGTGCTGCTGCTATTGCATCAGCATAAAGCTTGCCGCTGCTGCTTAGTGTTAGTATGTTATGTGAGATTTGAAGGTTGCCGTTATCCAGGTAAACTTTAGCGTTTTTTAATAACCCGGCAGACGCCGAAGCCGAGATGGTGTCAAGCTTATCCATATCAAGCCCCCACATGGTACGTAACGAGGTCATGATGTATTCGTTAAGGCGATCTGCTTCGGACAATATTTCAATCTCCGCGGGGATGTTGTTTTCAGTAAGTGAGCGCAGGTAGGTGGCATTGTTTGCTATATTCCATTGCCTGCTGTGGCCGTTAAAAGAATGTGCCGATGGGCCAATGCCCAGGTAATTTACTCCTTTCCAGTAGTTGGAGTTGTGCCTGGAGTAATGCCCGGGTTTGCAGAAATTGGAGATCTCATAATGTTCAAAACCCTTTTGCAGCATGGCATCGGTTAATATAGCAAATTGTTCCGCACTCTGCTGCTCGCTCATGGGCGGTTGTTTTTTTTTGCTGATGAATGCAGCCAGAGCGGTTTGCGGCTCCACCGTCATGGAATAGGCGGATACATGGGGTATATCCAGCTCAAAAATTTTATTCAGGTTATAATTCCATTTGAAATCGCTTAGTAGGGGGTAGCCGTAAATAAGATCGGCGGTGATGTTCTCAAACCCGGCATCCTGCGCACGTTTAACCGATGCTTCGGCTTCGGTAGCGCGGTGTACACGGTTCATCCATAGTAGATCCTCATCAAAGAAAGACTGAATGCCGATACTAAAGCGATTGATGGCAGTTTGCCTTAAGGCGGCTATTTTTTGTTGGTGCAGATCGTCCGGGTTGGCCTCCAGTGTTACTTCGGTGCCGATCTCAACGTCATAATGTTGTGTAATGGTATCAAGCAGGCGGTTTATTTCATCAGCAGTTAATACCGATGGGGTGCCGCCGCCAAAGTAGATGGTGTTTATAGTTTCCTCACCTAAATAATCGCGGCGAAGTTTTATTTCTTTGATGATAGCCTGCAGCATATCATCCTTATACTTTAACGATGTACTAAAATGGAAATCGCAGTAATGGCAGGCCTGCTTACAAAAAGGAATGTGAATATAGATACCTGCCATGCCGCAAATATAAATTATTTAAAAGGCAGGTTGCATTTGTAATAAAATTTGCGCAGCAATTACAAAACTTTAAATATTAAGGTATTTTTGCGGTTGAAGGATATTACGCATGAGATTTTACATCTGCCTGTTTTTTTTAACGTTTATTGCTTTTGTTGCCAGTGCGCAGCAGGATACTCTACCCGTTAATAATGATAGTGTAACGTATAAGCCGGCTGTTACCAGGCTGCCGCTGCTTGATTCTGTTGCGCAGGCGCTGGCCGTAAGGCAAAAAGAAATTGCCGACTCCTTAGCTATACTATATGTTAAAAAACCCGACCCGGGGCGCATTAACCTGTTTGTTGATAGTGTATTAAAAAGCAGTGTTTATAAGGGAGATAATTTTCTGAGTCTTTCATCGGGACGAAAAAAAAACAATTTAGGGTATGGACACGCCCGCCCATCACGTGATGTTTGGGTTATAGGGGTTATTATATTTTTGTTGCTTTTTACCGCTGTGGTAAATATTTATTCCAATAACGATGTAGGATACGTTTTTCAATCACTTTTTAGCGTGGGCAGCAGGACTCAGGGGGCTAAAGAGGATGCACCCGTTAATACATGGTCGTTTATTGGTCTGTTTCTGCTTTTTGGGTTCACATCGGGGATATTTCTATACCTGCTAACAACCGGATATTATAAGGTTTATTACCCTGTTGGAGGTATCCAACTTTTTTTTACACTGTCATTAGTGATCATTGCGCTGTTTGCCGGGAAATTTTTAGTATTGAAATTTTTAGGGTTCATTTTTGATATCAATAAACTGATAAACGGATATATATCCGTTTTATCGCTTACATATTTTAATGTCACTTTTGTGTTTTTGCCCGTTGCGGTATGTTTCAGCTTAATTGCCGATAAATTTATTCCTTACCTGTTGGTTATCACCCTATTATTAGTGCTTGGTATTTTCATTTGGCAGTATGTACGCAGCAGCGTCAGTATTATTTCTACGTTTAGGTTTCATAAGTTTTATTTATTTCTCTATCTTTGTGCCCTTGAAATTTGCCCTATATTAATACTAATTAAGGCACTTAATATTGGATTTAGGTAGTTATAAGTATAGCATTGGAAGATAGAAAGAAAAAGGTTAAGAGTATATTAGTTACATTACCGAAGCCTGAAAATGACAAAAACCCCTACTCAGATCTGGCAAAGAAACTCAATTTGAAAATTGACTTCAGGTCGTTTATTCATGTTGAGGGTGTACCTGCGAAAGAATTTCGTAAGGATAAGATCAACCTTGCAGATTTTACCGCAGTTATATTTACAAGTCGTAATTCTGCTGACCATTTTTTCAGAATATGTGAGGAAATGCGCTATGATGTTCCGTCAGATATGAAATATTTCTGCCTTTCAGAAACTATAGCTCTTTACCTGCAGAAATACATCCAATATCGTAAGCGTAAAATATTTTTTGGTAAACAAACCGCTGTAGACCTGGCTGAAGTGTTAAAAAAACATGCAGACGAACGGTTTTTATATCCGTGCTCTGATGTGGCAGCAGAAGAAACACAACGCTTTTTGCTTGATAATGGTTATGATTTTACGCCGGCAGTACTATTCCGTACCGTGTGCAGCGATCTTAGCGATCTTGCAGATGTTTTTTATGACATTATCGCTTTCTTTAGCCCATCAAGCATACAATCCTTATACAAGAACTTCCCGGACTTTAAACAGAATGATACACGTATTGCCGCTTTTGGAGCCACTACGCACAAGGCTGTTTTGGAAGCGGGTCTTATTCTTGATATACCCGCGCCAATGCCCGATGCCCCTTCAATGACCATGGCTATTGACGAATACGTTAAGCAGGTGAACAAATAACAGCAAGTTGTTTTTTTTGCGTTATAAAAGTTTGCAACATTCTTAAATCATCCACGTATAAATGACCTGTTTGGTAGGGTTTACACACTTACCTTGATTTTTATTGTTAAATAGTTTGATAATTTTTATCTTTTTAACTTAAAATGATGTTAATTTGATTTTGACAAACATTATTTACCTTTGAATGAAGTATATTTAATATATTCGAGGGTGCGTTTATTGCTTAATTTTATAGCGGGATAATTGATTTTGTATACAAAAATGAAACAAATATACTTTCTGATAGTGGTTTTAGCCGGCACTTTATTATCAGGGTGTTTTTTAGCCGGGGGCGGGGGTAGTAATGGCGAGGTTACAGGAGTGCCTCAGAGGCAGTTTCGGGCAACGGTGCCATTAAACATGGTTTATGTTCCGGGCGGTTCTTTCTTAATGGGGCAAACTGATCAGGATATTACATTTTCTCAAACTTCTCAAACTAAACAGGTTACAATTCCGCCGTTTTTTATGGATGAAACAGAGCTGTCGAACACCAAATATAAACAGTTCGTTTTTTGGGTACGCGATTCTATCGCTATTACCAATTATCTAAATGATGATAAATATTACGTTCAGCCAAGAAAAGGATCATCGCCCAACCCTAACGGGAAAAAATTTATTAATTGGGATTATGTAGCCAAAAACCCGGTGTTCAGTACAAGGGGTAAAAATGCAGCGGCTAATGCTTCAAAGCTGCAAGGACTATACTATCAGGGAGATGACCGTGTTTTTGATCGTGATGAGGTAGATGTAAGATTATTAAAATACAACTACTCATTAATGGTGTTGCGTGATGCAGCTGATTATCGCAATGATAAAACCAAAAAGCGTTCTGATTTTATTTTACGTGATACCGTTCCGGTATATCCGGACACGCTGGTATGGCTGAGCGATTTCTCGTACGCGGCTAATGAGCCGATGGTTGAGGGGTATTTTTCTCACCCCGCTTATCGTAATTACCCGGTTGTGGGTGTTACCTGGCGGCAGGCCCGGGCGTTTACCGTTTGGCGAACGCGGCTTAGCGAGGGCGCTAAAGATAAGCATCATCAGCCCTATAACCCGCCTTATGCCTTACCTAACGATGCGCAGTTTGAATATGCAGCACGCGGAGGCAGAATAGGTACCGATTACCCTTGGGGTGGTCCGTACATAAAAAATGCAAAAGGTTGCCTGCTGGCAAACTTTAAACCCGGCCGTGGTAATTATACCGATGACGGAGGCGCCTATACGGTAAACGTCCGCTCTTATTTCCCTAATGATTATGGCTTATACAACATGGCGGGTAACGTGGCCGAATGGACATCATCTGCTTACGATGAATCTGCCTCTACATTTGTGCATGATCTTGCCCCTACATTTAATTACGAAGCTAAATCTACAGATCCTGAGGTGCTGAAAAGAAAAGTGGTTCGCGGAGGTTCATGGAAAGACGTTGGTTACTTTCTGCAAAACTCTACCAAAACCTACGAGTATCAGGATACTGCAAAATCTTACATCGGATTCCGTTGTGTAATGCCTTACAATGGTCGCGATATCAGGGACAAACGATAAACAAACAAAAACTAATTATAAAATTATAATTCACTAAAATTTATGGCTGGAAAGAAAAAACCTTACGGAGTTGGGAATATCGTGTCATGGGGAGCTACCGTAGTTATTATAGGATTACTGTTTAAAATTCAGCACTGGAAATATGCTACTGAGTTTATTACCGTAGGATTGTTGACCGAGGCCGCTCTGTTTTTTATATTAGGCTTTCAACGTGAGGATAAGGACATTGACTGGGTACGTGTATACCCTGAACTGGACGAGGAATTTAAAGGAGAGTTACCTAAAGCATCAGCAAGACCTGTTGCAGTTGGCGATAACTTTTCAAACACGGCTGCTTTAGATAAAATGCTCTCTGATGCTAAGATAGGCCCGGAACTGATTGGCAGCCTGGGTGAAGGTTTAAGAACTTTTGGTGATAAGGTGAACGCCATATCAAAGGTAACTGATGCGGGCGAGGCTACTATGGCATTTACCCAAAAAGTAAAATCGGCAACTGCCAGTTACGATAAATTAAGTGATTCTTTTGAAAAAGCATCCGCCAACTTATCAGAAATGGCTAACTCCAATGTAGATTCAAAAGCGTATCACGATCAGGTAAATATACTTGCAAAAAATCTGTCGGCTTTAAACGCGGTTTATGAACTGGAACTACAGGATTCAAGCGCGCACTTAAAGGCAATGAATAGCTTTTATAAGAACCTTTCGCTCACCATGAACAACTTTAACGAGTCGTTAGATGATTCTAAACAGTTTAAGGATGAAGTTGGGCGTTTAGCCAAAAATCTGGCATCGCTGAATTCTATATACGGCAATATGCTTACTGCTATGAACCAACCAAGAGTAAGCTAATAATAGTTCATCAAACCAAAAAAAGGATAAATATACATGGCCGGAGGTAAGGAAACACCCAGACAGCGAATGATAGGTATACTTTACCTGGTGCTTTTAGGGCTTATTGCACTAAATGTACCGGATAGTTTGCTGGATGCATTTAAAAATATTACGAATAGTTTAGATAAGTCACGAAATAACGTCAATACGGGTATACAAAATACCTACAGCGCTTTTGAGCAAACTAAGTTAAAGGAACAGCCTGTAAAAGCGGATATACTTTATAAACGAGCTAAACAGGCAAGTAAAATAACTAATGACCTTAATACTTACATTGAATCATTAAAAGCTTTGTTAATAAAAGAGGGTGGTGGAATTAATCCTGAAATTAACGATGTGGATGGAAGGGATAATTTAGATATATCCCCTCGTATAATGATCGAAGACAAGAATGCTGACAAACTTCGAAAAATGATAGATGATACGCGCACAAAATTGTTTGCGCTATTAAATACGAAAGAAAGAGCCGGAGTGAATTTCTCTTTAAATGCGGTTGATCCGCCAAAAGGGCGTGATGGCCAAAAGACCTGGCAGGAATCTAATTTCGGTGACGGTATACCATTGGGTGCATCCTTAACCACATTAGCTAAAATACAGGCTGATAATAAAAATGCTGAAAACGAAGTAGTTAAGCAAATATTGGGCGAAATTGATGAGGCGAAAATAAATCTTGATAAATTTTCGGCTGTGGCAGTAGCTCCAACAAGTTACGTTATAGCAGGTCAGCCTTATACTGCAGATGTTTTTCTAACTGCATACGCTTCTGAATCTAAACCGGAGATCAGTATTAATGGCTCAAATATTGCAGTGTCGCAAGGTAAAGGAAAATATACGGTTAATACCAGTTCGGAAGGTATATTTACCTGGACAGCAACTATTAAGGTGAAGGATGCCGACGGGAACCCAAAGGTATACACAACACCACCGCAAACGTATCAGGTTGCCAGGCCATCGGCAGTGGTATCGCCGGATAAAATGAACGTATTATATATTGGTATACCTAACCCCGTATCGGTATCATCACCAGGTATCCCTAAAGAAAAATTAAGGGTAAGTATTTCCGGTGGTTCCATAAGCGGATCGGCCGGACATTATACCGCTAACGTTACTACAACGGGTACAGCCACTATTTCAGTTTCGGGCGAATTGGCTCCGGGTAAGGTACAAAACCTGGGCTCAACATTGTTCCGTGTTAAACGTATACCTGATCCGCGGCCTATGTTTGCCGGTAAAAGCGGCGGTAATACCAGCGCTGCAAATATACGTGCGCAGGACAGGGTGTTTGCCAAATTGGATGATTTTGAATTTGACGCTAAATTTAATGTAACGCGGTTTACCCTTATTATAATAAAGCCACGTCAGGATGCTATTACTTATTCAACAACGGGTAGTGAGTTATCAGGTGCTATGCGTTCAGCTATGAGCAGTGTTACACCGGGTACTACTGTGGTATTTAAAGATATTATTGCTGTTGGTCCGGATGGGTCACAGCGCGGACTTGATCCAATTGTTTTATCGGCTAATTAAAGTAGATATGAGAACAAGACTTTTGAGCATCGTACTATGCCTGGCCTGCAGCACTACATTTGCGCAAACTGCAGATACCGCTGCAAAGCCTTTTGACCGCCCTTTGGATGGTTATTACAAAAAAACCAGCATTTTAAGTGCACGTGTAACCCCATACCCTAATCTGCGCGAAGCTGACGTTGTATTTGCTAAACGTGTGTGGCGCGAAATAGATGTACGCGAAAAGATGAATCAGTACCTGGCATCGCCTAAGGAACGATTGATAGATGTTTTATTGAACGCTATTGATGCCGGTGAATTAACAGCTTACGATCCCACTCCTACGAAGGATGATCCGGGAGGCGATAGTTTTACCCGTCCGCTTGCCCAGGGGCAGGCGCGTAACCGAATGGCCGATAGCAGCATAGTAGATCAGTTTGATGCTGATGGAAACAAAACAGGCTCGAAAATAGTTGCGGGCGAGTTTAATCCGGATAGTGTAGTAAAGTTCAGAATAAAGGAAGACTGGGTGTTTGACAGGCAAAGGTCTATTTTTGAACCACGTATAATTGGCATAGCACCGCTTGTTAAACCTAAAGCCGCCGGTCTTGATCTGGACTACCAGCCCGCTTTTTGGGTTTATTTTCCTGAGGCGCGCGCTATTTTGGCTACCAAAGAAGTGGTTAGCCGTAACAACGATGCTACCGGGCTAAGTTTTGATGATGCCTTTGTAAAGAGGTTATTCAGCAGTTATATCGTAAAAGAATCAAACGACAAGGACGAACGTATACGCGATTACGCACAGGGGATTGATAAGCTTTACGAATCGGACAGAATTAAGAAGAACCTGATGGATTGGGAACTGAATTTATGGTCGTACTAAAAGCAAGTATCTTCTAAAATATTATAAAGCCCAAACCGAACAGTTTGGGCTTTTACATTATCTTACTTATTGCCGGGTTAAAGTACTGCGTTATGGCTTTGGCCTGTTTTAAATTTACTACTTCCTGCAATTCTGATTCGGTAGCCTCACGGATCTTTTTAACAGACCTGAAATACTTCAGCAATTTTTCTGCAGTGGTTTTTCCTATGCCATCAATAAGTTCCAGTTCTGTAGCCAGCGTGCCTTTGTCGCGTTTTTTACGGTGAAAGGTTATGCCAAAGCGGTGAGCTTCGTCCCGCAGCTGCTGTATTACCTTTAAGGTTTCCGATCGTTTATCCAGGTACATCGGGTACTGGTCGCCCGGGTAATATATTTCTTCGAGGCGTTTGGCAATGCCAATAATGGTCACCTGTTTATCTATACCCAATAATTTTAAGCTTTTCACTGCAGACGAAAGCTGCCCCTTGCCGCCATCAATAACAATAAGCTGCGGTAAACCGGTATCTTCATCCAGCACCCTGCGGTAGCGCCTTAACACTGCTTCTTCCATCGTAGCAAAATCATCAGGGCCAACAACGGTCTTCACGTTAAAATGCCGGTAATCCTTTTTGGAGGGTTTACCATCCTTAAAAACAACAATGGCTGATACAGGATATTTACCCTGAAAGTTAGAGTTATCAAAGCACTCGATATGTCTTGGCAACTGGTTCAAACGCAAATCCTTCATCATTTGTGTAAGCAGGCGCTCCGTTCTTACTTCCGGATTCAGTTTTTCGTACTGGTCTATTTTTTCTTTTTTGAAGAAGCGCACATTCTTTTCGGACAGGTCGAGGAGTTTACGTTTCTCACCAAGTTTGGGTACCGTGAATTTTATGGATTCATCATCCAGATCAATGTCAAAAGGAACAATGATCTCTTTAGAGTGACTGCTATACCGGCTCCGGAACTCGGTAATGGCAATGGTAAGTAACTCTTCATCGCTTTCATCCAGCCGCTTTTTAAGCTCAATGGTTTGTGTTTGGATGATGGTACCATTCATTACTTTCAGGTAATTTACAAAGGCATACTTTTCTTCGGATGCTATGCTGAATACATCAACATCGGTAATGGATGAATTTACTACGGTTGATTTACTTTGGTAATTCTCCAGCAGGTCGAATTTTCTTTTTAGGCGGTGTGCCAGTTCAAAATTCATTTCAGCAGCGGCGTTTTCCATATCCGCTTTCATGTTGCGTAACACGCCGGTTATTTTGCCGTTAAGGATATCCTTTATCTCTTCAATATTATGATTGTAATCCTCTTCCGACTGGTAATCCTGACAGGGGCCTTTGCAGTTACCTAACTGATACTCTAAACAAACCTTAAATTGACCTTTCTCGATATTTTGGCGGGTTAGAGCCAGGTTACAGGTACGGAGGGGATAGGTTTCTTTTATTAATCCCAATATAGTGTGCATCATGCTTACCGATGCATAAGGGCCGAGATACTTTGATCCGTCGCGGATGATGCGGCGGGTCCAGTAAATGCGCGGATAGTTTTCGTTCTTGATGATGATCCAGGGGTAGGTTTTATCATCCTTAAGCATCACATTGTATCTGGGCTGATGCTTTTTTATCAGGCTGTTCTCGAGCAGCCAGGCATCCACCTCGGTATCAACAATAGTAAATGTAATATTGCGGATCTTGGATACCAAAACCCGTGTTTTGGCATTTATCTGTGTGTCCTTGTTAAAATAGGAGCCTACACGATTCCGCAGATCCTTAGCTTTACCAATATATATTAACTGCTTTTCGCTGTCCCAATATTGATATACGCCCGGTTTATGGGGTATTTTCTTTAACGCCTCTCTGTAATCAAACTTCTCCATGTATTTTGGCCAATCGGTCGAAATTTACAAATTTGGTTCGTTTCGTTAAATATTAACGAAACAGCCGACCTGCAAACTCTGTCTGCAACAAATTGCTAAAATCCCAGCTTTTTATCTACCTCGTTAATGCCTTGTTGCTGCTGGCTGTACGCGTTGCAATCCAGCGTAATGTTCACACCGGATTTAGGCGGGGCAAAATCTACATTTTTTTGAATTCCTAACTCGGGATTGTTATAAATCTTTTTCATGTAAAGGGCAAAGATAGGCAGTGCTGTATTTGCACCTTCACCCAACCGGGTTGACCGGAAATGGATAGCGCGGTCTTCGCAGCCTGTCCATACACCGGTTACCAATTGAGGGGTAATGCCCATAAACCAGCCGTCGGAATTATCTTGTGTGGTACCTGTTTTACCACCAATAGGATTATTTAAGCCATACTTCCACTGCAGACGATGACCGGTGCCCTCCTCAACCACCGCTTTCAGCATATAGGTCATTACATAAGCGGTTTGGGGGTTAAGGGCCTGTACTACTTTAGGTGTGTTTGAATATAAGGTGTTGCCATTTTTATCCTCAATCCTTAACAAAAATGTCGGCTCCGTCCAAATACCCTGATTGGCAAAGGCGGAGTAAGCCCCCGTCATATCATAAACCGAGGCATCAAAAGTGCCAAGGCAGATTGACGGATAGGGGGGAACAGTACTGGTGATCCCCATTTTCTTGATCAGCTCCATTACAGGCACGGGCTTAACCAGATCCATAAGTGCCGCGGTTATCCAGTTTTGCGAGTGGGCTAATCCCTTGCGCAGGGTAACCATGCCGGGGATGGTTTCTGACGGAGAGGAACGCGGTGTCCAATCGTCACCGTAGCCTGTTATGGTTACCGGTTGGTTTGCAATTTGCATGCATGGCGAAAAGCCATCATCAATAGCTACGGCGTAAGTGAATGGTTTAGCCGTTGACCCCACCTGCCGGGTACCCATTTTTACTTGGTCGTATTTGAAATGCTCAAAGTTTGTACCGCCAACCCAAGCCTTTATATAACCTGTGGTTGGGTCCATACTCATTAAGGCATTCCGTAAAAGCATTTTGTTATAAACAATGGAATCGATGGGTTTCATTACCGTATCAATATCACCCTTCCAGGTAAACAGATTCAACTCTGTGGGCGTGTCAAAATCTTTTTTGATCTCGTCTTCGGTTTTGCCCTGCTGCTTTAAAGAAGCATACCTGTCAGACTGGCGCATACCTTTATCCAGCAGGCTTTTAAAAGTTGGGATGCTTTTCCACAGGCTTACTCCTTTCCAGTGGGCGTTAAATTGTGCCTGCAAATCGCGCATGTAGGTTCTTTGCGCTTCTTCGGCATATTGCTGCATGGTAGCATTAATAGTGGTATATATTTTAAGGCCGTCGCGGTCAAGATCGTACGGTGTTACACCGTCAGATTTAAAGATAGCCTTATCAACCAGCAATTTTTGAACCTCCCTTTTAAGAACCGCCCTGAAATAAGTGGCCAGGCCATCATTATGGTCAATCGGGTGAAAATTCAATCCCAGTGGCTTTTGTTTGTATTCTTCTGCCTGGCCTGCGCTTAAATATCCCTCCTCGTCCATACGGCGTAACACAAAGTTACGGCGGCTAAGCGCATTTTTTGGATGATTAATAGGCGAATATAACCCGGGGCCGTTTATCATACCCATTAACAGGGCTGCCTGGTCGGGTGTTAACTTATCTGGTGTGGTGTTAAAATAGGTACGAGCCGCGGAGTGGATGCCATAAGTATTATACGCACCGAAATCTACCGTGTTTAAATACAGGGTAAGTATTTCTTCTTTGGTGTAATTACGCTCGAGTTTAACCGCGGTGATCCATTCCTGCAGTTTTTGGATAATCCGCTTAACAGGATTATGTGATCTTTCTGAAAACAGATTGAGCGCCAATTGTTGGGTAATGGTACTTCCCCCTTGTTTTTTACCGATGAGGTTATAGGCGATAATACTGAATGTGCGTTGAAAATCTATCCCGGAGTGTTCGTAAAATCTTGAATCCTCGGTAGCAACCAACGCATTTATTACATTGGGTGAGATCTCTTTAAAGGATACGCTTGTACGGTTTTTAACATAATATTTACCTATTACCTTTTTATCGGACGAGATAACTTCGGAGGCCTGATCGCTTTTTGGATTTTCCAGTTCCCGGAAGGATGGCAGCGGGCCAAATACCTGAAAAGCTACCAGCAGCAACATTATTGCAAGTATGGCAAAGCACCCTATAAAAAAGCGCCATATGTACCAGTTGTAACGTCTTATATCTTGCGGAGAAAGTTTAACGATCATTATTTTAAGTAGTTTTTTTGATAATAGTCAATATAGCTATCTAACGTTATTTTGTCGGCTAATTTATTCAGATTTTCCTGGGTTATAATAAAAAAGCTGTATTTATCCTTCGGTACCTTCATAATATCCGGCATTAGCGGGATAATAGCCCGTGCATAATCCTTCACGGTTTCAAGGCTGTAAAAACGGCCGACATATATTAACTGATTATTAGGGCCAACATTTTTTAACTGGTGTTTAATAGTACCATTTGCAAAATTTACCCGGTTAAACTGCCCGATACCAAAACGTGATGAAGCCAGATTAGTTGTACCGGAGCTAACATTTACTACAAAATAGTAGTTGGTACTATCGCGCATATTAAATATGGAGGGAGTTAGCTCCACCTGCTGCACATTTTTTTCAATAACCTGTTGCGCGGTTTTCGGTGCGTTAGCCTGCGCTGGTGGGGTAAGTAATTCTTTTTCCGGTTTTCGTTTGTCGGGTACTATGGTAACGCTCCCGGTAAAAGGAACACGGTAATTGGTTTGCTGCTGATAAATTATAGGGATAGTAAACCGAGTGGTGTCTGCATCGTTATCTGTTAATACAACATCACGTGCGGCAAGTTCGGCGCGGTTGATACCGATGTACTCCAGATGCTGTTTTACTAATGGCGTAATAAGCTTATCGTCGGGATATTTACTAACTATTTGCTGTAATTCATTATTGAAGGGATCGACCGTTTCATTGTGGCCTGCTGCAAAAGCACGTAAATAATGTAATTGCGCGGCAAAACGGTTATCAGGGTATTTATTTAATAAACTATCCGCAGCGGTAATTACCTGAGCATATTTTTTTGCCGCGTACAGGTCATAAACGTTATTATATAAATTACTTAACTCGTTATCATCACTACGGGTTTGCCCCGCAAACCCCGGGTTGGTAATAATACGCGCAAACGGAGTTTCCGGATACTGCGTTACTAATAGATTTTTGTATTTATCAGACAGCGCCTGGTTGTTCTCATCGTACAGGCGATACAGGTTATAATAAATGGCGGGCTTATTAGCATCATCAGGAAAAAGCTGCAGTAGTTTTTGATAGGCGGCAATAGCACCTGCTTTATCGCCAAGTACATCGCGGTAAAAATTAGCAATTTCGGTATAGGCGTTATAACGGCGAAGATTTGATTGCGTGAGCAGCGGGGGAGTAAGCGGTAAGTTTTGTAATAATTCCTGCCTGTAATTGGTCGCTGTTATTGCGCCGGAACTACGCTGTATTTCGCCCGGCAAGGCATCCGGGTCATAGTTTTGGTTGGTATTTAATAAATTAGTTGGTTGTGCCGTGCCGGAATTGCTGCTTATACGCCAGTTATCTTCCAGCCTGCGGTTACCCCAAATACGTTTAAAATCAATAATGCCCTGACTTATGGCCTTATTATTATAAAAATAGAAACTGCTGCCGGTTGGTGTGCTCACCTGTGCAGCCTGGTTTACCGGCGATATGTTGTTAATAACAGGCAAGGCATTGTATGCTGTGGATTGCTGTAAGGTTTTACGATTCACCATTTCATCAATCCGGGCATTACGGGTGGCTTCATCAAGCCGGGCCAGTTGTTGCAGCGTATCTTCCCGGGCAATTATACTTAACTGATTGGTGAGTACCTGCAGGTTATCGCTTTTCTTTTTTATAGTAACATAACCCGGATAGGTAGGCGACAGGTTAATTAAAGTGCTGTCATAATAATTCTTAGCAGTTGGGTAGTCGGCTTTATCATTAAAGTAGATATCGGCCAGCCGCAGATAGGACAGGCCTTTTTGGTTTTGGTTAGCTACGCTGTTTTTAACAGACTGATTGTAGCTATCTATGGCTTTATCAATATCCTTACCGGCATATTGCAATTCTCCTATCTGAAAGTAGATCTGATCAGTGAATTCATCATTATTCTGATTTCGCAACAGATCCCGAAGGCGATCTATACGGCTTATTTTAACCCCATCCTGATTGTCAGCGATACGGATGCGGTTAAGGTCGGCATTAAAGGCCATGTTAAATGATGCATTGCTTTTAACAATGCGCGAATAGTTCTCAATAGCGTCGGCAGGTTTGCCGTTCAATTCCTGCAATTGGGCCAAAATAAAGGTCCACCGTAATTCCTGTGGTTTTGTACTGGCGTATTGTACTGCCAGTTTCGCCATTTCTTCGGCATCGGTATAATCGCTTACGTTTATATCATATTGTAATTTGGAGGCATAAACGTCAGCAGTAATATTTTTTTTAGGTTTTATGTTTTGCAGGGCAGTATCCAGTACGTTTTTCGCGTCTTCTAACCGGTTCAGGTAAAGTAAAGAACGGGCTTTCCAAACCAATGCTTCCTGTTTAAGGTCTTCATTATCTCCGTAAGAGCGTATAACATAACTAAAGTATTCAGCAGCATCAAAATAATTTTGCTCAAGGTAACTCGCTTTCCCTAATAACAGGTAAGCGTCGCCTATATAGTGGCTTTGCTCTTTAATGCTTATAATTTTATTGGCTTTTGCCTTCACTTCTTCCAGATCCTTATCTGGCTCAGGCGTTTTTGCGGCGGTATCGGTATAAACAGGTAAAATGTTGTTATAATCATCTACGTATGCTGCTGTATAGGCCGCCTGCTTTTGTTGTAGCAACTGGTTGGCATTAAATAATATGTTGTAATGCGCGGTGAGGTTTTGTAATAACCTGTTAACTTTAGTTTTTTTTTCGAGTGAGCAGCCTGCAATACCCATGAGCGGTATAGCAAAAAGCAGGAGATAATAGTATTTCCGGAACAGATGTAGTAAAGCTCGCGTCAAAGTAGAATGTTGTTTATAAAAGCAATTGCTAATTTACTAAATAGTATGCAATAGGATTAATAAATTTGCAGATGGCAAAAAATGAACAGGAAGAAAAAGGTACCGGCGGCAAGGCGGTAAACAATTATATTAAGTACACCGGACTTGGCTTTCAGATGGTGGCCATTATAGGGTTGTTTACTTTTGCCGGCTATAAAATAGACACGGCTATGGGGCATACCACTCAATGGGTAACAGCAGTAATGTCGTTATCGGGCGTTTTTATATCATTATTCATCGCTATCAGATCTGTAAGAAATTGAAGTTAATACCAACCCTTACCTCTTTTTCGGTTTTTTTGTTGGTCCTTATTATTGCTCCGGCCTATGTGAGCTTTTCGGGCAATTCAAAATGGCTTGTTCCCCATTTTTGGGGAATGTTTAGTTACATAACGGGCTTAACTTTTTTAGTGCTTATTGCCATGATGGTTACGCAAAAAATAAATCCCGAAAATTACGCTCAGACATTTTTGGCCGTAACCGTTTTTAAAATACTCGGCTGCCTCGCATTTTTGGTTGTTTTTATAATGAAAATAAGGGTTGAAAAGGGCGTTTTTATAGCGGATTTCTTTTACTTATATTTGTTGAATACGGCCTTTGAAGTTTATGTTTTGTTGCGTAACTTGCGCAACCAAAATTTAAAGTAAAAAACTTTATTTAGATGTATAACAGCTCGATTTTGAAATCAAAAATTTTTACCCTTTTACGAATTTGTGCCGTTTTTTTAACGCTGGCCGCTTTTTCGACCTCCGCTTTTTCACAGGAAGAGCATGCAGAAGGCACAGGAGAGAAGTTTGAAACGAGCAAGGTTGTTTTAGAGCACATTGCTGATTCACATTCATTGCACATCATCGGTCATACGCATTTGCCGCTACCTGTTATTGTTTATACAAGCAAAGGTTTGGAAATGTTTTCATCGGCAAAATTTGCTGATGAGGCGGGAGGACATGAAGAAGAAGGTATATATCATGGCAGTAATTATAACTACAAACTGGTTAATGATAAGGTTAAGATAGTTAACAACGCCGGTGAAATTGATGAAGCGGCTACAAGCGGTCTTTATGATTTTTCCATCACTAAAAACGTGGTAAGTATGTGGATGTCTGTTATTCTGCTGCTTATTATTTTTATCAGCGTATCCTCTTCCTATAAAAAGCGTGCGGGTAAAGCCCCTAAGGGTTTGCAGGCATTTGTTGAGCCGCTTATTGTTTTTGTGAGGGATGATATAGCCCGTCCAAATATCGGGTATAAACATCAGCGCTTTATGCCGCTGTTATTAACGGTTTTCTTTTTTATCTGGATAAATAACCTGATAGGTCTTGTTCCCTTTTTTCCGGGCGGTGCAAATTTAACCGGTAACATTGCAGTAACGCTGGTGCTTTCGGTTATAACCTTAATAGTGGTTAATTTAAACGGTAATAAACATTACTGGTCGCATATTTTTATCCCGGCTGATGTTCCGGTATGGATATGGCCATTATGGTGGGTTATTGAGCTGGTAGGTATTATTTCAAAGCCTTTCGCTTTAATGATACGTCTATTTGCCAACATCACTGCCGGGCACATTATTGTGTTGAGCTTAATATCGTTGATATTTGTTTTTCAATCATTTGCTATTGCACCGGTATCTATCGCGTTTGTGGTATTTATGGATGTACTTGAATTGCTGGTTGCGGCATTACAGGCTTTTATATTTACATTGCTAACAGCATTGTTTATAGGCACAGCTATTGAAGAACATCATCATTAAAATTTGTAAATAATTATATATATATATTCACTTTAAATTTAGAACCATGATTGGAAGTATTGCTGCACTTGGTGCAGGTTTAGCAGTAATTGGTGCCGGTATCGGTATCGGTCAAATTGGTGGTAAAGCCTGTGAAGGTATTGCCCGTCAACCAGAAGCTGCTTCGAAAATCCAAACTGCAATGATCATTGCTGCAGCCCTTGTAGAAGGTGTTGCGCTGTTCGCTGTGGTTGTATCATTCCTTGGCTTAAAATAATTTCTGCTTTAGGACAAAACTTAATCGTTCCTGTTGCGATTGGCCGCAGGAACGATTATTAATTGATTTTTAAATATATTATCATATAATAATGAATCCATTGGTTACCCCCGATATAGGCCTGGTTTTTTGGACCACCGTATCGTTTGCCGTGTTGCTTTTACTGCTTGCTAAGTTTGCCTGGAAACCTATTATGGCTGCACTTAATGAGCGCGAGCGTTTTATAGAGGACTCGATTACAAGGGCTGAAGCAGCTAAAGAAGAGATGGCCCGTTTAACCAGCGAAAACGATGCTTTACTTAAACGTGCCCGTGCCGAACGCGACCTGATATTACAGGAAGCTAAAAAGGTGAAAGATCAGATAGTTGGCGAGGCTAAGGAAAGCGCGCAAAAAGAAGGCGCCCGTATGATAGAGCTTGCCCGCATTGAAATTAACAACCAAAAAGCTATTGCAATGGCGGATGTTAAAAACCAGGTGGCCTCTTTATCATTAGAGATAGCAGAGAAAGTATTACGCAAACAGTTCGAAGATCAGAATCAGCAAGACGAATTGGTTGCTGACCTGCTTAAAGAAGTGAAATTATAATAGTAAGTACTGAATGGTTATAAATAAGGTATTCATCTTATTATTCGCCATTCACCATTAACAAAATATGTCAGAAGTAACAGTAGCATTAAGATACGCGAAAGCATTAATTGACCTTGCTCAGGAGCAGAACACTGTTGAGGAGGTTAAAAATGATATGGAGCTGTTTCTGAAAACTTTAAAGGCAAGTCCGGAACTGACTGCGGTTTTAGCTAATCCTATTATATCGCATAGTAAAAAGGTGCATATACTGGGTGATATATTTGGCGGCAAAGTTAATAAAGTAACCATCGGTTTTTTTAACATCATGGTAAATAAAGGCCGTGGCGAGGTATTATATACTACCGCCCATGAGTATATAAACCTTTACGATGTTAAAGAGCATATTACCAAGGCAAGGGTGGTAACAGCTGCCCCTTTATCAGCAGAGAATAAGCAGAAAATGCTTGCCGATATACAACAAGCCATAGGTGGTACTGTTAAGCTGGCGGATAAGGTTGATCCATCACTGATAGGTGGCTTTGTGCTAACAGTTGGCGACAGGCAGATTGATACCAGCATTGCCAATGATTTAAATAAATTAAAAAAGGAATTTGCACAGGTTGCAGCCCAATAATATTAAATATAAAAACTCTAAAATAAGTTAAAATGGTAGAGGTAAGACCAGATGAAGTATCAGCCATATTGCGTCAGCAGTTAGCAGGCTTCAAGTCAGAATCTGAATTAGAAGAAGTAGGTACCGTGCTCCAGGTGGGTGATGGTATTGCACGTGTTTACGGATTAACTAAAGTACAATCAGGTGAACTCGTGGAATTTGACAACGGTTTACAAGGTATCGTACTTAACCTTGAAGAAGATAACGTGGGTGTGGTATTGTTAGGTAAATCTGACGATATTAAAGAAGGTGATACCGTTAAACGTACTAAGCGTATTGCATCTATCAATGTAGGTGAAGGTATGCTTGGCCGTGTGGTTGACACCTTAGGTAACCCTATTGATGGTAAAGGCCCCATCACCGGTGAAACTTACGAAATGCCATTGGAGCGTAAAGCACCCGGTGTAATTTTCCGTCAGCCGGTAACCGAGCCGTTACAAACCGGTATTAAGGCTATTGATGCCATGATCCCTATTGGTCGCGGACAACGTGAGCTGGTAATTGGTGACCGCCAAACCGGTAAAACCGCGGTTTGTATTGATACCATCATCAATCAAAAAGAATTTTATGATGCCGGTGAACCGGTTATTTGTATATATGTAGCTTGCGGCCAAAAAGCCTCAACTGTTGCAAACATTGTACGCACACTTGAAGAGAACGGTGCCATGCCATACTCTATTGTTGTTGCGGCTAATGCTTCCGACTCGGCTACCATGCAATTCTTTTCACCATTTGCAGGTGCTGCTATTGGTGAATACTTCCGTGACACCGGTCGCCCTGCTTTGATCATTTATGATGATCTTTCAAAACAGGCGGTTGCTTATCGCGAAGTATCTTTATTGCTTCGTCGTCCACCGGGCCGTGAGGCTTACCCGGGTGACGTATTTTACCTGCACAGCCGTTTATTAGAGCGTGCCGCTAAGATCAACAATAACGATTCTATAGCACAGCAAATGAATGATCTGCCCGAATCTATCAAAGGTATTGTAAAAGGCGGTGGTTCATTAACAGCATTGCCAATTATCGAAACACAGGCGGGTGACGTATCAGCATATATTCCAACCAACGTAATTTCTATTACCGATGGTCAGATATTCCTGGAATCTAACTTGTTCCTTGCGGGTATTCGTCCGGCTATTAACGTGGGTATTTCGGTATCACGTGTGGGTGGTAACGCGCAGATCAAATCAATGAAAAAGGTTGCGGGTACGTTAAAGCTTGACCAGGCCCAATACCGTGAGTTAGAGGCTTTCTCTAAATTCGGATCGGATCTGGATGCTTCAACCAAAACAGTAATTGATAAAGGTGCACGTAACGTGGAGATATTAAAGCAAGGTCAGTATTCGCCGGTAACGGTTGAAAAACAGGTAGCTATTATTTACCTGGGTACTAAAAACCTGATGCGTAACGTACCTGTAAATAAGATAAAAGAATTTGAAGCTGAATATACCAGCCAGTTAGAGTTGCGCCACCCGGAAGTGTTGGCCGCACTTAAAGCAGGTAAATTTGATGACCAGTTAACAGGCGTATTGGAAACCGTAGCCAAAGAGTTAGCGGGAAAGTATAATTAATTAGTAATAAGTAATTTGTATCAGGTATCAAGTATAGGTGGTTTATCTTAATGCTTGTTACCCGGTGCTTGATACTAAAAGAATAGAATGGCTAATTTAAAAGAAGTAAGAAACAGGATAGCATCTGTAACCTCTACACAGCAGATCACCAAAGCTATGAAAATGGTTTCGGCGGCTAAGCTGAAAAGGGCTACTAACGCTATTGTACAATTACGCCCTTACGCCAACAAGTTGAAAGATCTGCTGGCTAATTTATCGGCAAGTTTAGAGGATGGGGCATCGCCTTATCTTCAGCAACGCGAGCCGGTGCGTGTGTTGATAGTTGTAGTATCATCAAACCGTGGTTTGGCAGGTGCTTTTAACGCCAACGTAATTAAAACAGCCAATAACCTGATAGCCGAAAAATATAGTGAGCAGTTAAGAGCAGGTAATGTATCAATAGTAGCTATCGGTAAAAAAAGCCAGGAGTATTATCAGCGCAGAAAATATAATGTAATAGGTAACAATAATGACCTTTACCTTGATCTGAACTTTGCGAATGCTTCAAAAATAACTGAAGAGATAATGCAGGGTTTTGTTGACGGGAAATTTGACAGGGTTGAGCTGGTTTACAATCACTTTAAAAACGCCGCAGTTCAGTTCCTGATAGCCGAACAGTTATTGCCTGTTCCAAAAACGGAAAAGAAAGAGGTTGCGGATGATAGTAAAAATGTACAGGTTGATTATATACTGGAGCCATCAAAAGAGGAGATAGTAGAACAACTTATCCCCAAAAATATTAAGATTCAACTGTACCGTGCTGTGCTGGATTCTAATGCATCAGAACATGGTGCGCGAATGACCGCGATGGATAAAGCTACCGATAACGCAGGTGATTTGCTGAAAGCCCTTAAGCTTTCTTATAATCAGGCACGCCAGGCAGCTATTACTACCGAGCTTACCGAGATAGTAAGCGGTGCGGCAGCATTAGGCGGATGATAAATATCATTGTTTAAATATCTTAAACAAGAAAGGCTTTCCAATTTGGAAAGCCTTTCTTGTTAGTATCAAACCTACATTAAATAGCAGGATTTTGTGAATAGTCTTTCCAAAGTTCAGCTACGGTTTTTCCGGTAAGCTGTTTCCAGGTATCATCAGTATAAGTGTGGGCACGCATTATAGCATCTAATTTTTTCACAGTGCCTTTTTTCACGTTCTTCTCTATCCATATCAGGAAACGGGCGGTTACACGGTAGCTATTATCATAATTTTGAGTAGGCTTATAAGCCGGGAGTGTCCAGTTAGCGGCCGCGTTTGCTACACCAAACTCATTACGTACATAATCGGCAATGCCTTCGGTTACCCACCATGGTCCGTTGGTATTACCGTAGTCCTGTACTATATGCATTACCTCGTGGGTAACAACATCAATATCATTAGGGTGTTTGGTCATGTAAGCCGAGCTGAAAACCACACGACCATTGTCTGTAGCTGCAACGCCATGATAGGCTGTATCAATAAAGAATTTTACTTCCTTAAGCGTGTTCTTATTATATTCTTTAGCGATCTTGGGATAAACGGTAAAGAAAGTGCTGATAAGTTTTTGTTTGATGGCATCATCAAAATGCTCGTCGTTGCCGGATACAATAAGGGTATATCCCCCTTTTTTTAAAGTGTCGATATCACCGGCTAATGCTGCTTTGGCAGAAACGGCGAATAATATTATAGCTAATAATGTTAATTTTTTCATGGGCCTAAAATAAGTTTTATTGTAGAATTTTGTCTACTATAGGGCTTTAATAGGATAGCAATGACGAATAAATTGCAAATAATTGAATGCGTACCTAATTTTAGTGAAGGTGTAGATACTGCTGTTATTAAACAGATAGCAGCCGAAATAAGATCTGTAAAAGGAGTGATGCTGTTGAATGTTGACCCGGGTAAGGCTACCAACCGAACAGTAATGACTTTTGCCGGATCTCCGGAGGCTGTTGTAGACGCGGCCTTTTTAGCGATCAGAAAGGCGGGGGAGTTGATTGATATGAGCAGGCAAAAGGGTGAGCATCCGCGTATGGGGTCAACAGATGTGTGTCCGCTTATTCCGGTAAGTAATATCAGTATGCAGGAAGTAGTAGTTTACGCGGATGAACTTGCTAAACGCGTAGGGGGACTGGGTATTCCGGTTTATTTGTATGAGCATTCGCAGCCGGATAAAAAGCGGAATAACCTATCAGTGATCAGAGCGGGTGAGTATGAAGGCTTTTTTGATAAGATAAAACAACCCGGTTGGGCGCCTGATTATGGTCCGGCAGAATTTGATGCCAAACGGGGGGCCACGGTAATAGGCGCACGCGATTTTTTAATAGCCTATAATGTTAACTTAAATACGCGTTCGGTACCGGCGGCAAGCGCTATTGCTGCTGAGGTAAGGGAGTCAGGAAGAATGCTGCGCACAAAGGATGGCTCTGCAAAGATTGTGCATGGCTCATTGAAATATGTTAAAGCCATAGGGTGGTATATCGAAGAGTACGGTCATGCTCAGGTATCTATGAATTTAACCAATATTATAGAAACTCCCATTCATATTGTTTTTGAGGAGATTTGTAAAAAGGCGCAGCAACGCGGGTTAAAAGTTACGGGCAGCGAGTTGATAGGGCTTATTCCATTAGATGCGATGCTGAACGCCGGACGTTATTTTTCGACCCGGCAAAACGGCAATACCGGGTTGAGCGAAACGGAACTGATAGCTGTTGCCGTACGTGCCATGGGTTTGGATGAATTAGTGCCTTTTGATGCCGGAAAACGTATTATGGAATATGTTTTAAGTGCTAATATGCCCTTATAATGGCATAGTTATTGGGCAAAACTGGATTGGATTTAAACCTGAAAACATGAAAAACATATTATACACCGCACTTTTAACTGTTATGTTTATAACCATAGTATCGTGTAATAGTAATTCCAGCTCAGCAGATGATACTGCTATTATTGATACCAATAAAAATGCGCTTAGTTCTCCTGAAATGAAAGGAGATGCCAATTTTGTAGTGGAGGCTTCCAATGGTAGTATGCTTGAGGTTGCTTTGGGCATGTTGGCTCAAAAAAGAGCATCATCAAATAAAGTAAAGGAATTTGGCAAAACGATGATAGCCGATCATACCAGATCAGGCGCGGAACTTAGGGCTTTTGCAAAATCTAATAATATTGACCTGCCTACTGTTTTGGGTCAGGATCTTCAAAAGGATTACAACGACCTTTCAAAAGAAAATGGAGATGATTTTGACAGAGCATACATAGCGTTTATGATAAAAGATCATACCCAGGACATAGAGGAGTTTAAAAAAGAAGCGGAAAGCGGTAATGACGAACAGTTAAAAGCCTTTGCCAGCGCGCATGTGCCGGTGTTGGAAGAGCATTTGCAAATGGCAAAAAATACGGAGACAGCAATAAAATAAAAAAAGAAGGGTGCAATTGGCACCCGTCTTTTTTTAAAACCTGTATCTTACAAAAGCCTCCATGGCAGCATATTCGGCCATACCAAGTTTATCATAATTCAGTGCAGTTTCGCGGTTACGATCCTCGGCCCGGACCCAGAACTCCCGTTCATCATCACCGGGGAACACCGGGCGGTCCTTTTGAGACTGATGCTTAAAGATAGCGTTGCGCTTGCGCAACACCTCAGCCGGAGAAAGCGGCACGGCCATCTCGATCTCATGAGTAGCAAACTCATGCCATGCCCCGCGGTAAAGCCACAGCCAGCAATCCTTCACCCAGTCCTCGGATTCCTTCAGGCGGTTCAGCGCCGCCAGGATAATGTTAAAACACACCAGGTGCGTCCCGTTCGGATCCGCGAAATCACCCGCGGCAAACACCTGATGAGGCCTCACCCTCTGCAGCAGCTCCATGGTGATGGCGATATCCTCCTCGCCCACCGTATTTTTTTTAGTTTTTCCCGTTTCATAAAAAGGCAAAGCCTGGAAATGAATATTACTGTCCGGTACCCCCGCATAGCGGGCACCCGCAATAGCCTCCGTCTTACGGATAAAACCCTTCACATCCCTGATCTCGCGGGTATCGATCTGGTTAGGCAGCTTCGCCTCAATAAAAGTACGCATGTCCTCATAGATCCCCCTCAGCTTAGCCGTATCCTCCCCCACGCTTTCCTTAAAGTCAATAGCGAACTCCACATAACGTAATACATCATCATCCCATACAGCCGTGTTCCCCGAGGTCTGGTAAGCTACATGCACCTCATGCCCCTGATCAACCAGGCGGATAAACGTACCCCCCATAGAGATCACATCATCATCCGGATGCGGAGAGAAGACGATAGACCGCTTGCGTGCCGGTTCGGCCCTTTCCGGACGCTGACTGTCATCGGCCCCCGGCTTACCCCCCGGCCAGCCCGTAATGGTATGCTGCACCTGGTTAAAGATATCGATATTGATCTGGTAGACCGGGCCCTTCTCCACGGCCAGCTGGGCCATGCCATGACTGTTGTAATCCTCCTCGGTCAGCTTCAGGATAGGCTTGCCCACCGTACACGAAAGCCAGATCACCGCTTTTTTAATTAACATATTATCCCACACACAATCCTTCACCAGCCATGGAGTATCAAAACGGGTCAGCTCAGAAGCCGCCCCCTCATCCAGCACAAACTCCACATGATCCGAAAGCTGCAGGTAAGTAGCCGGCACCTCCCCGGAGAGTTCCCCTTCCACCGCCTTGCGGATGATCGGCGCCTTTTTACGGCTCCAGGCCATCAGGATGATCTCGCGGGCCTTAAAGATGGTACCGATACCCATGGTGATAGCCTTGACCGGCACATTCTGCTTGCCGCCGAAATCGCGGGAAGCATCCCTGCGGGTCAGGTCATCCAGGGTCACCAGCCGGGTACCCGAGTTAGGCGCCGAG
Organism: Mucilaginibacter segetis; assembly: GCF_016522075.1. Classification (GTDB taxonomy): domain Bacteria; phylum Bacteroidota; class Bacteroidia; order Sphingobacteriales; family Sphingobacteriaceae; genus Mucilaginibacter; species Mucilaginibacter segetis. The sequence goes on from NZ_JAEHFW010000003.1 coordinate 57,154, forward strand.
CCCGGTTCATTGAACCCGATGTGCCCGGTACGTCCTATCCCCAGGAGCTGCAGGTCCAGTCCGCCCAGCTCCTCGATCTGTTTCTCATAAGCCAGGCAAAAGGGAGCCACGGCATCCGGAGCAAGGGTACCGTCAGGGATATGGATGTTAGCCCTGCTGATATCAATATGCGCGAACAGATGCTCATTCATGAAAGTAACATAGCTTTGAGCCGCTTCCGGCAGCATGGGATAATATTCATCCAGGTTAAAGGTGATCACATTAGCAAAGGACAGACCTTCCTCCCGGTGCAGGCGTACCAGTTCGGCATAAACCTGGATGGGGGTAACCCCGGTAGCCAGCCCTAAAACAGCAGGCTTACCCAAAGCCTGTTTCTCCCTGATCAGCTTTGCTATCCTTGCGGCCACGGCCAGCGAGGCGCTGCGCTGATCGGGATACACCGTTACCGGCAGCTTCTCATATCTTGTCGATTCCAGTAAGTTTAATCTCGCCATAATATAATTTGGTTAAGTATAATTTTTTAATGAATAAAGGGCAAAAAAAATCCCCACCGAAGCGAGGATTTATAAACCAATTAACTATAAAGTTTAAATTCCCCGTATGGAGAAAGGAGTAAGCTGTTTTGAATGATGTTACTGCTATCATCAGTACAAACTTAGTAAAGTATTTTTGGAAATAAAAATACTTTTTAAAATATTTTAAAAAGATATATTATTGAAGCCCCTGTTTAAATCGTCGGTCAGATAATCGGGGGCTTCTAATCCTACATACATTCTTATCAACTGATGTCGCAAATTATCAGCGTCATATTCGTTTACAGGGATACCAGCTATTGATGGAATGATCAAACTTTCATGCCCTCCCCAGGATACCGCCATTAAAATATGCTGTAACCCATTGCAAAAGGTCTCTATTTTTTCCAGAGAAGAATCTTTTAAGGTAAAACTAAACAAGCCGCCACAGCCCTGCATCTGTTTTTTTGCCAGTTCGGCTTGTTTAAAATCTTCGTCAAAGGGCCATAGAATTTTATCTACCTGTAGCTGTAATTTAAGCCATGCAATAACTTTGGCGGTTGTTTCAAAACTTCGCTGCAGGCGCAATGGCAGGGTACGCAAGCCTCTGATAAGCAACCAGGCAGAATGAGGGGAAAGCGATGCTCCTGTGTTCATGAACTCATGTTCGAATATGCGTTTAATCAACGCTTTACAACCTGTAACTACACCCGCCACCACATCGGAATGGCCACCTATATATTTGGTAGCAGACTGCGCCACCAGATCTATCCCCATTTTAATGGGTTTTTGGTAAAGCGGCGTGCAATAGCTGTTATCCGCCATGGTAATAATGCCACGTGCTTTGGCGATGGCCGCGATAGCTTCCATATCCTGCAGATCGTAACTGAAAGTGTTCGGGCTTTCCAGGTAAATAAGCTTAGTAGCCGGATTAATGGCATTTTGAATCTCCTGCACACTGGTTCCATTTACAAATGTGGTGGCGATACCAAACTTACTAAGGAAGTTGTTAAACAGTTTTATTGTCCAACTGTAGGGGTTCTCCACGGATACCACATGATCGCCTTGTTTTAACAGTGCCAGAATGGGAATGGTAATAGCGGCAATACCGCTGCTAAAAACCAAAGCATCCTCGGCGCCATCAAGAGCGGCGAGTTTCTGCCTTAGAATATTTAATGTGGGATTTTGCCCGCGCGAATATAAGTTAGCCTTAAATTCGTCGGCTAATGCTTCCCGGAATTCATTTACAGTTTTAAAGGTAAAGTTGCTGCTTTGAATAATAGGAGGCGAAACCGCGTTATAGTAATTTTCACGTTCCTCGCCAAGTTCATTTAATATGTAGGATATGTCCATTTTTTAATTATCTGGAAGAATTGGTTTCCGTTTGCGTACGCCTACATAATAAATAATTAAACCTAAAGCATAGGCAGCCAGGCAAAGCAATGCGGCATATGGATTCTCTTTAAAAGTGATGAATATATTTATGGTAACAAACCAGTAAGACAGTATAAATATCAGAGGTATTACCGGGAACCATTTAATAGTATATATATCACGGGTGTCTAAATCCCTGGTTTTTTTTCGCAGGATAAAGATAGAAACAGCAGCCAGGGATAATCCTATGGTATCAAAAAACATCACATATTTTAACATCTCGCTAAAAGAATTTACAAAGAATAATATTACAAGTGCAGCTGCTACAAAAAAGGTCATGCCAAATTCCTGCACCTGTGTTTTACTGTTCACTTTTTTAAATATGGGGGGTAATATGCCATCTTCTGCCATGGCATAGTATACTCTGGGGTTGGCCAGAATATTAACATTAACATAAGCTAATACCGATACAAACATCAGTATTGATGTTATTTTATATCCTGTTGCACCAAATATAACGCCCGCCATTTTGGCGGCCAAAGTATGTGTTTGCTGCAGGCCACCTATGCCCATTACGTAATAATACGCATAGTTTATGGCCATATATAAAGAAATGATAACCACCATGCCAAAGAAAATAGCTTTCGGAATATTATTTTTTGCATTGATGATATCCCCGCCGAAGTTGATGGTTTGCTGGTAGCCGCCGTAAGTGAAAAAAACAGCCACCAGGCTTAGTCCAAACGCAGTTATGGCACTGCCTGCATGAGGTACTGCAGGGATTGCCGCCGATGCCGATGCATCAGTTTTAAACACAGCGGTACATAACAATACGATCATGGCAGCTTTAAAAATAGTAAGCACGTTTTGTGCACGGGCGCTCAGTTTTATACCTAAAAAATTGATGAAGTACAGAATAAGCACCGTTACTATTGTGGTAATTTTGGTTCCGGTGCTGTTTTGATAGTTATGCGGAAGTAAAATTGGGTTAATATATTCAGCGCCAAGGAGGGCTACAGCAGCAACTGATGCCGCGTTACTGATAACCAGCACCCAATTGATCATGAAGGCAAAAGCCGGATGAAAACAGTACGAGAAAACTTTATAGAAACCACCCGTTGTAGGATAGCGTGCGCCAATTTCGGCGAAAGTTAAGGCGCCGCATATGGTAACTATACCTCCGAATATCCATGCTCCGAAAAATATCCACTCGTTGCCGGCTTTTACAGCAACATCACTTGGAGTGCCAAATATGCCCATGCCTATTACCAGGCTGATCACGATCATACTTAGATCGAAGCGGCTAAGCCGGGGTTTTATTGTCATTTATTATCTAATTGTTTATTTTTTAAATCTATATTATAATTTTATTTTTTGTATATGCGTTAAATCATTTAAATTCGTTTTGTTATTTATCTGCCTTTTTAACTATTCTATTGTGAAGCAAATTAAGAAATTATTACTTATTGGGATATTCTTGTTTTGCATATTGCCTTCTATTGCTCAGGACAAACAACCAAATACGTTAAAAAACCATGATATCGGGCAATCTTGGAGTGCGTCGCTTAAAAAATTTAAAAAGAAAGCTGCCGCTGCTAACATTATATTCACCTTTCCTAAAGGGTTTAAAGAGATTAAAGCTCCTGATAACGAAGATTTTTCTTTTGACTACGCCATGGAACTGCCCGGTAAGGATTTTGAGATATGGTTTTTGGTGAAATCGCAAAAGGAAAATTGGGCAAGTTACCAGCGAACGCTTAATGATAAAAATACAAGACTTGCCAATCCGGATTCACTTTATCTGGGTTTAGGCACTGCCAATGCTATTGCTTTTACCGGTGGCAGAGATTACTTTACCCGTAGTATTCCGCAGCGTGTTGCAGCCCGTTATAATGCAGATGCCGGGAAATCTTATCTGCTTACTTTACTTGATATGCCTATTACAAAGCATTATAAATACGCTTTGCTTATTACTCTTCAAAAAGACCATATGGGCACAATACTGGCTGTTTGTTTCTCCAACGAAAAAGGCCCGGAATTTTTTAACAATATGAATAAGGCAAGTAATTGCATAAAATTTGAACCCTGAGCACGGGAATGTTAATAAGTTAACACATTTAAATATTGATTTAAATGGCGGAACTTTATTTTTACATTTTATTATTACCCCTTTATAACATTAAAACTAAACATGGCAGAAGTAAATTATAATGATGACAGTATACGTTCGCTTGATTGGAAAGAACACATCCGGTTGCGGCCGGGGATGTATATTGGCAAATTAGGAGATGGCTCGGCGTATGATGATGGCGTTTATGTTTTACTGAAAGAGATAGTTGATAACTCCATAGACGAGTTTGTGATGGGTGCCGGTAAAACCATTGAAATAAACATGAGCGAACATAAGGTAGCTATACGTGATTACGGGCGGGGCATACCTTTGGGTAAGGTAATAGATTGCGTATCAAAAATAAATACCGGTGGTAAGTACGATAGCAAAGCTTTCCAGAAATCAGTAGGATTGAATGGTGTTGGTACAAAGGCGGTAAACGCGCTTTCCAATACATTTACTGTACAAAGCTACCGCGATGGACGTACAAAGATAGCCGAATTCCAGAAAGGTGAACTGGTAAGGGATGAACCCGAAAAGGAAACTTCGCAACGTAATGGAACAGCTATCAATTTTATACCTGATGATACCATTTTTAAGCATTATCGTTTTATTCCGGAGTTTGTAGAAAACATGATATGGAATTATGTTTTCCTGAACTCAGGCCTTACCATAAACTTTAACGGCACCAAATTTTTATCTGAACGCGGTCTTTACGACCTGCTGGTGCGTAACACTGATGCCGAAAACCTGCGTTACCCGATCATCCATCTAAAAGGAGATGATATTGAGGTTGCTATGGCGCATGGCCAGCAATACGGCGAGGAATATTACTCGTTTGTTAACGGACAGCACACCACACAGGGTGGAACTCATCAGGCGGCGTTCCGCGAAGCAGTTGTAAAAACTATCCGCGAGTTTTATAAAAAAGAGTTTGACGCGGCCGATATCAGGGCTTCCATTGTGGCAGCAATTGCCATAAAGGTACAGGAGCCGGTTTTTGAATCGCAGACCAAAACCAAATTAGGTTCGCAAAACGTTGGGCCGGAAGGGCCTTCCGTTCGTGCTTTCGTGAATGATTTTTTAAAGAAAGAACTGGACGATTATCTGCACAAAAACCCTGTAGTTGCCGACGCCTTACTAAAACGCATACTGCAATCAGAAAGGGAGCGGAAGGATATTGCAGGCATAAAAAAACTGGCTAATGACAGGGCCAAAAAAGCATCGTTACATAACCGCAAGCTGCGCGACTGCAAACTGCACTTTGATGATAACCACGAACGCAGACAAGATACTACGCTTTTTATTACTGAGGGAGATTCGGCCAGCGGCTCAATAACCAAATCGCGCGATGTGCAAACTCAGGCAGTATTTAGCTTAAAAGGTAAGCCGTTGAATTGCTTTGGATTAACAAAAAAAGTGGTGTATGAGAATGAGGAGTTTAACTTACTGCAACACGCGCTGAACATTGAGGATGGCATTGATAGCCTGCGATATAATAATATTGTGATAGCTACCGATGCTGATGTGGATGGTATGCACATTCGCTTGCTTTTAATGACCTTCTTCCTGCAGTTTTTTCCGGATCTGGTGAAGGCCGGGCACGTGTATATTTTACAAACCCCGCTATTCAGGGTGCGCAATAAAAAGGAAACCATTTATTGTTACAGCGACGAAGAGCGACGCAATGCTATAGCCAAACTGGGTAGCAAACCCGAAATAACCCGCTTTAAAGGATTAGGAGAAATATCGCCGGATGAATTCGGATTGTTTATAGGGGAGAATATTCGTCTTGATCCGGTTATATTAAAGGATGCGAATGTTAAAAATTTGCTGGAATATTTTATGGGTAAAAACACACCGGCCCGCCAGCAACATATTGTAAATAACCTGAGGATAGAGAAGGACGACGAAAGCGTAAACCCTTTGTTAACCGAAAAGGGCGAAACCGTTGAATTACCTGTAGCTGTATAATCATGAAGATATTTAATATAAAAACAGGACTGGTCATGATTGCATGTTTTGCACTCGGGTGCCATAATGCGACCGAAAGTGATGTGTCTGATAATGATTCGTTGCAGAACAGCCAGCAACAGGCTTTGATGGATGCAGGGAAGACACAAGCCAACTTAAAGCAAAAGCTATCCGGTATATGGACGGACGGAAACACGCAAAATGCGAGTTTCAATTTCAAAGGAGATTCTGTTTTGTATGTCGAGGATCGCAAGAATTATAAATATGCTTTAACGAATGATTCAATAACCATTTATTATCCGGATTATACTTACCGCGCTAAACTTGCTTTTGTTAATGATACCATGCTGATGATATCACAGGGAGCAGATACTGCTAAATTTTGGAAATTTAACAATTAACCCTTATCTTGTTTCCCCTTCTTTTTCAGAGGGGCTTAAATAATGATAAAACACGAGATAAAAATAGCCTTTAAAGAATATAACGCAGTTGAAGAATTAGACCAGGCAGATAGCGCTTTATGCAGCGAGGCAATAAGGGCTTTAAAAAACTCCCATTCGCCTTATTCAAAGTTCAGGGTAGGCGCGGCCATGCGCTTGCATAGCGGTAAAATTATATATGGCAGTAACCAGGAGAATGTAGCTTACCCGTCGGGCCTTTGCGCAGAGCGGGTTGCTTTGTTCCACTGGGGAGCCAACCATCCTGATGATCCTATTGAAAGTATGGCCATAACGGCGCAAACGGATGATTTCTCGATATTGAAACCTGTGACGCCATGTGGCTCCTGTCTGCAGGTATTGGCGGAATATGAAAAGATGCAGGATAAGAAAATTAAAATAATTTTATATTGCCAGAACGGGCCGGTATGGGTTATTGACGGGGTTGACAGCCTGCTGCCATTTTTATTTTTTGAAGAACGATTAACATTACCATCATGAAATTAAAGTTACTGGTATTTCTTATTATAGCATTAAGTGGTGTTACTACCGCCCGTGCACAGCAAGGTTTTCCGTTTGATAACGAGATCCAAGCATTTAAGCACCAGGATAGTTTAAATTTTCCGCCTAAAAACGGAATATTATTTATAGGCAGTTCCTCTATCCGTAAATGGACGGATTTGGAGCAACGGTTTAGCAATGAGCCTATTATACGGCGTGGTGTAGGTGGATGCACTATAGAGCAGGTGGTTAATTACTATACACCATACATCATGTTCCCTTATCATCCCCGTAAAATATTTATATATGCAGGTGAAAATGATATCGCCGCAGGCAAAACAGGCAAGTTTACCGCAAGCGAGTTTTATAAGCTATGGACCATGATAAGGCAAAAGCTGCCCTACGTCGAAATATATTTTATGGCTATAAAGCCGAGTCCAAGCCGTGCAGAATACTTTACCGAAGTAAAAATAGCTAACGCGTTGATAAAGGATTTTTTAAAAACCAAAAAGAAAGGACATTATCTGGATGTGGCCACCCCTATACTAAACCCTGTTACACATCAGCCGGATAAGTCTTTGTTTTTAGAAGATATGCTGCACCTTAACAGTACGGGGTATGACAAATGGCAGAAAGTTTTGCAACCCTATGTAAAATAAAGAAGCCTCTTTTTACAGAGGCCCCTTTCACACTAAACTAACACTAAACTATAAACTTACTTAAACACACTGTACACATTGGTGATTTTCCAGCCGTTGCCGGTATTGGCAACAGTTAAATAATTACTGCGTACAAAATTTTCGAATTTCATATCAACCCTGATAAGTGCAAGATCGGCGTTACTTTCAACGATACGGGTGCTGGTAGTACAAGCCTGTTCAACATTTCCTGTCTTTTTAAGATAGTTCAACATCTCTTTTTTGTTGAAGCTAAGCATGTTTTTTCCGCGCAGCATGCTGAATTTTACTGATCTGTCCAACACTTCGTCAAGTCCGCTTAATTTACCGCGGGTCATGGCATCTACATACGTATTAATGGCGTAATTTTTTGTAAGGTTTTCACCTTCTGTTTTGGTTCCGGCATTAACAGTTCCGCAGGTTATGAGTAAGGCCAGGCCAAGGATGATTGATTTTAAGTTTTTCATGATATTGGTATTGATGTTTTTATTAAAGTACACTGATAAGATGCTGCAATGTGGGTTTGTGTTACACGGAAATGTGTTAAAATTGGTCATTTAACAAACATTTAACATATAATGCAGCAATGCCATATATTTGAACATGGTTGAATTTAATACCATTATACTGCAATTTGCTGAACAAGGAGAAAAGACCGGGTGGACCTACATTGAGATACCTGCCGATATTGCGCAGCAGTTAAAACCGGATAATAAAAAATCATTCAGGGTGAAGGGATATCTGGATGATTTTCCGGTTAAAGGCATGGCCCTTATGCCAATGGGTGATGGGAATTTTATTATGGCCCTGCGGCAGGAGATACGTAAAGGCATCAGGAAAAACAAAGGTGCTATGCTTCGTGTAAGGATAGAACATGACAAGCACTTTAAGGTGGAAGTTCCGGATGACCTGCAGGAGTGTTTCGACTTTGACGCAGAAGCATATGCTTATTATAATAGCCTTGCACCATCACATCAGGTTTATTTTATTAAATGGATAAATAGTGCCAAAACGGCTGAAACACGTGCCAGGCGTGTGGTGAGCACCATTAACGCTATGTCGCGCAGGATGGATTACGCCATGATGATACGGGAGCTAAAGAAACTCAGGGGATAAACTTCTTAGTTATATCATGGAATGTTAACATTTAATTTTTAATCAAATCAGCAGTTGTTTACATTATATTTATCTTTACCAATCCCAAATTTTTAGCTAAGCATGAGTGAAGAGACTGAGCAAAATAATACATCAGAAAATAACGAAGAAAAGAAACTTAATAAGGTAACACCACTTGGCGGACTATATGAGAATTGGTTTTTAGATTATGCCTCGTATGTAATACTTGACCGCGCAGTTCCGCATATCAATGACGGTCTGAAGCCTGTTCAGCGACGCATACTGCACTCTTTAAAAGAGATGGATGACGGCCGTTTTAATAAGGCGGCTAACGTTATTGGTAACACCATGAAATATCATCCGCATGGTGATGCATCAATTGGTGATGCCATGGTGCAAATAGGCCAGAAAGATCTGCTGATAGATTGCCAGGGCAACTGGGGCGATCCGGTTACCGGTGACTCTGCCGCAGCGCCGAGATATATAGAAGCACGGCTCTCTAAATTTGCGCTGGATGTAGTTTTTAACCCCGATACCACCGAATGGCAGGCAAGTTATGATGGCCGTAACCGGGAGCCGATAACCCTGCCGGTTAAGTTTCCGTTACTGCTTGCACAGGGAGCCGAAGGTATAGCTGTGGGTTTGGCCACCAAAATATTACCGCATAATTTTGTTGAACTGATTGATGCATCTATATTAGTTTTAAAGGGTGAACGCCCCAACCTGCTACCCGATTTTTCCACCGGGGGCATGGCTGACGCATCTGCGTATAACGAGGGTCAGCGTGGCGGACGTATAAGGGTTAGGGCAAAAATAGTTGAACGCGATAAAAAGACGCTGGTCATAACTGAAATACCCTTTACTACAACTACCGGCAGTTTAATTGATAGCGTAATAGCTGCCAATGATAAGGGCAAGATCAAGATTAAAAAGATTGAAGATAATACCGCTCAGGATGTAGAGATCGTTGTGCATCTGGCACCGGGCATATCGCCTGATGTTACCATTGACGCCCTTTACGCTTTTACCTCCTGCGAGGTATCGATATCGCCCAATACCTGCGTTATCCAGGACGACAGGCCGCGTTTTATGAGCGTGAATGATATGCTGACGGAGAGCACCCACAAAACGCGTGAGCTTTTAAAGCAGGAACTTGAAATTAAATTAAAGGAGCTGATGGAGAAAATATTTTTCAGCTCGTTGCTGAAAATATTTATCCAGGAAGGGATGTATAAGCATCCGGATTATGAAAGTTCATCGGATTTTGACAATGTGGTTGCTGTATTGAATCGCTTGTTTGAGCCGTTCTTCCCGCAGTTTTACCGCGAGATTTTGCCCGAAGATTATAAAAAGCTTATTGATAAGCCAATGAGCAGTATTACCCGTTTTGATGTTAAAAAAACGGACGAGCAGATCAAAAATCTGGAACAGGAAATTAAACAGGTAAAGCATCACCTTAAACACCTTACCGATTACACTATTGCCTGGTTCGAAAAACTAAAGGAAAAGTACGGTAAAGGCCGCGAACGTAAAACAGAGTTGCGCACTTTTGACAGAGTAGAGGCCGCACAGGTGGCTTTAAATAATGCTAAGCTATATGTTAACCGGGAGGATGGTTTTGTAGGAACTGGCTTAAAGAAAGATGAATTTGTATGCGATTGTTCGGATATTGATGATATTATTGTTTTTAGAGCGGATGGTAAATTCAGCGTTACCAAGGTGCAGGACAAGGTTTTTGTAGGTAAGGACATATTGCATGTAGCGGTGTTTAAAAAGAATGACGAACGTACCGTTTATAACATGATCTACAAAGACGGGCAAAGCGGTGTAAGTTACATTAAAAGATTTTCGGTTACGGGGGTTACCCGCGATAAGGAATACGACCTTACAAAAGGCAGTAAGGGTTCAAAAGTATTATACTTTACCGCCAACCCTAACGGCGAGGCCGAGGTGGTAAATGTGCAGCTTAAACCTCATTCTAAACTTAAAAAGCTGCAGTTTGATGAAGACTTTGCCTCGCTTGCTATAAAAGGACGTAACTCCATAGGTAATATGGTTACCAAGTATCCTGTAAAAAAAGTAGTGCTGAAAAGTAAAGGAGTATCTACTTTGGCCGGGCGTAAAATTTGGTATGATGATATTTTAAAGCGCCTTAATGCAGATGGCAGGGGTAAATATTTAGGCGAGTTTGATGGGGAGGATCGTATATTAAATGTACTGAGTACGGGCCTGTATGAGCTAAGTAATTTTGATCTCAATAATCATTTTGATGATAAGCTTTTACTTATAGAAAAATATGATGCGGATAAAGTATTCGCAGCTGTGCATTATGATGGTAAATCAAAAAACTACATGATCAAACGGTTTACCTTTGATAATACTGTACTTGGAAAACAAACCAGCATCATTAGCGAAGAAAGCGGATCTAAACTGATCATTTTATCCGGAGCGGCACAGCCTATGGTAAAGGTGGAACAGTTAAAAGGCAAAACCCAGATACCTGAAGTTGTGGAATTGAATTTGGCTGACCTGATTGATGTAAAGGGAATGAAAGCCATGGGCAACCGTTTATCGGTTCATCAAATAAAAAGTGTGGAGCTTATTGCCGAACACGATGATGAGAGTGATGTACCCGATCCTGCTCCTGATTCTGTAGAGGAAACTGAGATCATCATTACTTCGGAATCAAAAAAGCAAAAAGATATTGAACCGGAAACTAAACCGGACATACAGGATGAAGAGGTAAAGCCTAAGCAAGCGGAGCCTCCCCCTACGGTAAAAAAGATCGATCTTGAAATTACTAATCCGGATGATATAGATATGGATGATAAGGGGCAGTTAGGATTATTTTAGACAAATAAAAAAAGGGAGCTTTAAGCTCCCTTTTTACTAAATTTTATAGGCTGTTTATCCACGAAACTAATTCGTCTCTGGTTTTGCCTGTTTTTTTCTGAAGTTTACCCAACATTTCGTCGTCTTTACCTTCAGCTCTTGTTAAATCATCGTCGGTTATGTCGCCGTAGCTTTGTTTGATTTTACCTTTTATTTCGTTCCAGCTACCTTTTAATTCTAATTTGTCCATAATGTTTTCTATTTAGATGTTGTATATAGATAACATGCTAAACAGAAAAAAGTTTGGTTCTATGTAATAAAAAACAACTATTAGTTAATGATTGACCCTGAAATCATAGGGCTCCCGCTTTAATTTCATCAACCACCCCCGGATCAAGTAATGTAGAAGTATCCCCCAGGTTACTGGTATCGCCTTCGGCTATTTTACGTAAAATACGGCGCATAATTTTACCGGAACGTGTTTTAGGCAATCCGCTTACAAACTGGATCTTATCAGGCTTAGCAATAGGCCCGATAATTCGCGATACGGTCATCAATATATCCTTACGTGTCAGTTCAGGCTCATGCTCCTGGTCTGGGCATATCACAAATGCATATACTCCTTGTCCTTTTATATCATGCGGATAACCAACTACTGCTGATTCAACCACGCTGCTGTGCATATTTATAGCGTTTTCCACTTCGGCAGTTCCAATGCGGTGTCCGGACACGTTCAGCACATCATCTACACGGCCGGTGATGCGGTAATATCCGTCCTCGTCACGCAGACAACCATCGCCCGTAAAATACAGGTTAGGGTATGCCGCAAAATAAGTAGTGCGGCAACGTTCATGGTCGCCGTAGGTAGTACGCAGCATGCCCGGCCATGGAAAGCGGATGCATAAATTCCCGCTTACACCATTACCCTTTACCTCTTTGCCATTCTCATCGACCAATATGGGTTGTATGCCCGGCAATGGCAATGTAGCGTATCCGGGTTTGGTAGGGGTTACACCCGCTATAGGCGATATCATGAATCCGCCGGTTTCAGTTTGCCACCAGGTATCAACTATAGGGCAATTGCCGTGGCCAATTTTTTCATCAAACCAATGCCATGCCTCTTCGTTAATTGGCTCGCCTACTGACCCCAGTTTTTTTAATGAACTCAGATCCTTTCCCTTTAATGCCTCGTCGCCAAAGCTCATTAAGGATCTAATGGCAGTAGGGGCTGTGTATAAAATATTTACCTTAAATTTTTCTACAATATCCCAAAATCGGCTGCTATTTGGCCAGGTAGGTATACCTTCAAATAATACACTTGTGGCTCCTTGCGATAAAGGTCCGTACGCGATATAGGAGTGACCGGTTATCCAGCCGATATCCGCGGTACAAAAATAAACCTCGCCCGGCTCATACTGAAAGGCATTGCTAAAGGTATAACCGGTATAAACCATATAGCCGCCACAGGTATGTACCACGCCTTTGGGTTTACCTGTTGAGCCCGAAGTGTACAGGATAAAAAGCATATCCTCAGCATCCATTTCTTCGGCCGGGCACTCCGTATTTCCCTGGGTCTCTACCTTTTTTATTTCATCTTCCCACCACACATCGCGCCCTTTAAGCATAGATACAGGGGTGCGGGTACGCGTTAATACCACCACCTTTTCAACTGACGGACATTGAACCAGCGCATCATCAATAATTGATTTCAGGTCGATCACTTTATTTCCCCGGAAACCACCATCAGCAGTAATTACGATATTGCAATCGGCATCTTTAATTCTGTCGGCTATGGATTGCGCCGAAAAACCGCCAAATACAACGGAGTGCACGGCGCCTATACGTGCACAGGCTAACACCGCTATTTCCAGTTCGGGCACCATTGGCATATATATACATATGCGGTCGCCTTTTTTAGCGCCGTTGTTTTTTAACACATTGGCAAACTGGCAAACCTTATTATATAGCTGGCGATAGGTTAAAATGCGATGGTGCTCGGTAGGGTCGTTAGGTTCCCATATAATAGCCGGCGTATCACCATTTTTTTCGAGGTGCCGGTCAAGGCAATTCTCGGTAATATTAAGCTTGGCTCCTTTAAACCATTTTATATTAGGTTCAACAAAGTTCCATTCTACTACCTTGTCCCATTTTTTCTTCCATAAAAAATTGTTAGCAATTTCATCCCAAAATTTTTCTGGCTGTTCAACGCTTTTGCGGTATACCTGCTGGTATTCTTCAAATGATTTAACTTGCATAATAGGTTATGTATGGTCGTGTAAATTACAATTTTACGTTGAAGAATGTAAGTAAAAAAGTTTTTTGAAAATAATTGAAAACACTGTTGTCTTTTTCACTTAAAAACCTGATATTTGCAAACTCTTTTTAGGAAAAGGGCAAGAATTAAAAAATATTTGTCATGTCAAGAATTTGTGATTTAACAGGAAAAGGCTACATGAATGGTAATAACGTTTCTAACTCAAACGCTAAAACCAAACGTAAATTTTATCCAAACTTGAAGCTTAAAAGGTTTTATATCCCTGAAGAAGATAAATGGATAACTTTAAAAGTATCTACTTCTGCTGTTAAAACTATCAGCAAAAACGGTATAACAGCCTGCATCAACAAGTTTGTAAAAAAAGGATATATATAACAGGTTGTAGTTTGTAGATTATAAGTTGCAATAATGTCGCTAATAATTTACAACTCATAACTTTCAACACATAAAAAGATGGCTAAGAAAGGTAACAGAGTTCAGGTAATTTTAGAATGTACAGAGCATAAAACAAGTGGTATGCCCGGTATGTCTCGTTATATTACCACCAAGAACAAAAAGAATACAACTGAAAGACTGGAGATGAAAAAATTCAATCCGGTTTTAAGAAAAGTAACTTTACACAAAGAGATTAAATAATTTGGTTGAGCGTTATTTGTAAGGCGGCATTGCTTGTATAATAACACTCAATTATTAAAATAATAAAGAAATGGCAAAGAAAGTAGTTGCAACGCTGAAAGTAGCAGGAGCAGGCAAAGAGTTTTCAAAAGTTATTACCATGCGTAAATCACCTAAAACAGGTGCTTACTCATTCAAAGAGCAAATCGTACCTAACGAATTTGTTAAGGATGTGATTGATGGTAAACCACTTCCGCTGGTTTAATAATTTTTGACCGAAATATAAAAGCCGTCTTGTTTTTAACGAGAGGGCTTTTTTTGTTAAACAACAGGATGTACATGAGCCCGCACTTATGGCATCTTAACCTGAAAATCATTAATTTGCGATCAGCATAATTATTATCCGCACATTACCTATGGGCTTATTTGATTTTTTCAAAAAAAAGGAAAGTACCGAGCAGGAGCAACAGGCACTTGACACGGGACTGGAAAAAACTAAGGACAACTTCTTTTCAAAAATAACTAAAGTTATTGCAGGCCGTTCAACGGTTGACGATGATGTGCTGGATGACCTGGAAGAAGTGCTGGTAACTTCGGATGTGGGCGTAAGTACCACGCTTAAAATAATTGAACGCATACAGGCCCGCGTAGCACGGGATAAATATGTAAATACGGCTGATCTTAACACCTTGTTAAAAGATGAGATACAGCAACTGCTGGCCGAGAATAACAGTAACGATTTTCAGAATTTTGAATACGGTAACCATAAACCTTATGTAATAATGGTTGTGGGGGTAAATGGTGTAGGTAAAACCACTACCATTGGTAAGTTGGCACATAAATTAAAACAGGCTGGTAACCAGGTGGTGCTTGGCGCTGCGGATACCTTTAGAGCTGCCGCGGTAGATCAGTTAAAACTATGGGGGCAGCGTGTAGATGTTAAAGTAGTGGCGCAGGCAATGGGTTCCGACCCGGCTTCGGTAGCGTTTGATACCCTGCGTTCAGCCGTTTCCAATGGTGATGATGTGGCTATAATTGATACGGCGGGCCGTTTACATAACAAGGTAGGGTTGATGAACGAGCTTACCAAAATAAAAAATGTGATGCAAAAAGTAGTGCCGGGCGCACCACATGAAATTTTGCTGGTACTTGATGCCTCAACAGGGCAAAACGCTATTGAACAGTGTAAGCAGTTTACCGAGGCAACCGCGGTTAACGCGTTAGCACTTACAAAATTAGATGGTACGGCCAAGGGCGGGGTAGTAATTGGCATATCTGATCAGTTTAAGATACCCGTAAAATATATTGGCGTGGGCGAGGGGGTAGATCATTTACAACTCTTCGACAGAAAAGCATTTGTAGATACGCTGTTTAAGAATTAAGCCTTACAGGCACAAACTGCTCGCTATAGGGGAGTGAAGGAGATTATACGAGACAATATGAGGACGAAAGAAATAAGCAAGCCGATACTTAACCAAAAACCACGTGTAAACGTAGTTACCCTGGGCTGCTCCAAAAATATTTATGACAGCGAAGTGCTGATGGGCCAGCTTAAAGGTAACGCCTTTAATGTGGTACACGAGGCTGAGCAGGTAAACAGCGATGATATTATTGTGATTAATACCTGCGGCTTTATTGATAATGCCAAGCAGGAATCAATTGATACCATACTCCAGTACAGCGAGTTAAAAGAGCAGGGTAAAGTGGGTAAGGTAATTGTTACCGGTTGCCTTAGCGAACGTTATAAACCCGAACTGGAAGCCGAGATAACTAATGTTGATGCTTATTTTGGCACAAACGATCTGCAAAATATCCTTCAAAATATAGGTGCCGATTACCGGCACGAACTAATAGGCGAACGTCTGCTTACCACACCCTCGCATTTTGCTTATTTTAAAATTGCCGAGGGCTGCAATCGCCCGTGTTCTTTTTGCGCTATACCGCTAATGCGTGGCAAGCATTTAAGTACACCAATAGATGAATTGGTAAAAAACGCCGAAAGCCTGGTAAAGAACGGCACCAAAGAACTGATATTGATAGCGCAGGACCTGACCTATTACGGGCTCGACTTATACGGAAAGCGTAACCTGGATGAGTTGCTTCGTCGCTTATCTGACGTAAACGGGGTGGAATGGATAAGGCTGCAATATGCATACCCTTCCGGTTTCCCGATGGAGGTATTAGATGTGATGAACGAACGTTCAAATATCTGCAATTACCTTGATATGCCTTTACAGCACATCAGTGATAATATGCTTAAATCGATGCGCCGGGGTATTACCAAACAAAAAACCATTGATCTGGTAAATGCCATTCGCGACAAGGTGCCGACTATAGCATTACGTACCACACTGATAACAGGGTATCCTGGCGAAACTCAGCAGGATTTTGAAGATATGGCGCAATGGGTTGAGGATACCCGATTTGACCGCTTAGGTTGCTTCACCTACTCGCATGAGGAAAAAACGCATGCACATACATTAGAAGACAATATCCCCGAAGAAGTAAAACAGGAACGTGCCGATGCCATAATGGAAATACAGCAGGGGATATCGTTCGAAAAGAACCAGGAGAAGATAGGGCATACCTATAAAGTGCTCATCGACAAAAAAGACGGCGACTATTTTGTAGGGCGTACTGAATACGACTCGCCCGAGGTAGATAATGAGGTTTTGATAGATGCCAGAATGGATTACGCTGCCGTCGGCAGTTTTGTTAATGTGAAAATTGACAATGCCGAAGACTTTGACCTTTATGGACAAATTGTAAAATAAACCGATTTTACTTTCACGATGTCAGTTTTAGGATTTTAAAATCTAAATTCGAATTTAGTATTGGAGGTGAAACACCATATTAACCTTCGAAATTTGAAACAAATGGACGCTGACTGTATAGACTATAAAGAAACCGGATTTTTTTCATCTACTGTTACCGATTACCTGGATAATGTGCCGGAACTGCGATCGTTTTACAGCTACCGCCCGGATATGCAGGGTTTTGCTGAACTGTTTGAACACAAAAAGGTAACCACTAACCGTGATCTGCTGGTGCAGGTATTAAACGCGCAATACAGCAAAGCAGGCGGGCAAAATAACGCCACACCGGCCTTACCCTATGCCGGTATAGTAAATGCTAACATTCGGCTTTTAGGGGCTGACAATACATATACCGTTACTACCGGACATCAGCTTAATATATTTACGGGCCCCCTTTATTTTATATATAAAATAGTAACGGCCATTAAACTGTGCCGCCAGCTAAAAGCCGCTTTCCCTGATAAGAATTTTGTCCCCGTTTACTGGATGGCCTCTGAGGATCATGATTTCGCGGAGATCAATTATACCAACATAGGCGGTAAAAAAGTACACTGGTGGTACGAGGCTACCGGTGCCACCGGCCGTATCAACCCCGATACCATGCGCCAGGCTATTAATCAATATAAAGGTGTTTTGGGTTTAGAAGGGCACTCTTCCGAACTGGGAGAAATGGTGGAAACGGCCTATACCAAATTTGATAAGCTGGCCGATGCTACCCGTTATTTGGTTAATGCCCTGTTCGGGCAATATGGTTTAGTAATTATTGACGCCGATGACCATCAGCTGAAACAGCAATTCGCACCCATAATGGAGCGTGATATTATTGAGCAGAACAGCTTTAAAAATATTAATGAAGCCATTGGGCAATTACAGCAATTGGGTGTGCACGCGCAGGTAAACCCAAGAGAGATAAACTTTTTTTACCTGAAGGACAATATGCGCGAACGGTTGGTGTTTGAGGAAGGGCGCTATAGTGTGCTGAATACGGACATTAGTTTCAGTGAAGATGAACTACGGCAGGAAATAAAATCTGCACCGGAACGCTTTAGCCCGAATGTGGTGATGCGCCCCTTATATCAGGAGTGCATTTTGCCCAATATAGCTTATGTAGGCGGTGGTGCCGAAGTAGTGTACTGGCTGGAACTGAAATCGAACTTTGATTTTTATGGGGTTGATTTTCCGATACTGATACTGCGTAACTCTGGACTGGTTATCCGCAAGGATACTGCGGCTAAAATAGCGGCAATGGAACTAAATGCGGCGGACATATTTAAACCAACCGACGAAATAAAAAGCACCTGGGTAAAAAAGCACAGCAGCCACGATCTTACCCTGAATGAGGAGTGGCGCGAGATACAATGCGTTTTTGAAAAAATAAAACTGCGCTCCCATAAGATCGACCCTACACTTGAACCATCAGCAGCGGCTGTACAGGCCCGCTTAAAGCATGCGTTGGATAACCTGGAGAAAAAGCTGGTAAAAGCCGAAAAGAAGAACTATCACATACGGTTAGAACAAATAGAACACATAAAAAAAGATCTTTTCCCCAAGAATAGCTTGCAGGAGCGTACCGAAAATTTTGGCTTAAGCTATGTAAAATGGGGGCAGTTCTTTATCGATGAACTCATCCTTAATTTTGAACCACTCGATTTTAAGTTTACCGTGCTGACGGAGTAGGATTAACAATAATATACTTACCGTATATTTGCTTCTATGCTAATTTCCGAATCCAAACTCCGAAAATTTACACTGGATATTTTTATGGCGATGGGCTGCAGTGAGGATCATGCTACACTGGCTGCCGATGTATTATTAAGGTCGGATCTGCGGGGGATCGATTCGCATGGTGTGGCCCGTTTAAGCGGCTATGTGCGGCTTTGGGAGAAACAACGCATCAACACTCAGCCGGATATTAAAATTGTACACGAGTCGTACACTACAGCCACCATTGATGGTGATGCCGGCCTGGGGTTGGTTGTTGCCCCCTTTGCTATGCAAGTGGCTATACAAAAGGCCGAAAAGTACGGTTCGGGTTGGGTGTCAGTACGTAATTCTAATCATTTTGGTATAGCGGGTTACCATGCGCTTATGGCGGTTGAACAGGATATGATCGGTTTCGCCATGACCAATGCCAGTCCGCTGGTGGCACCGACATTTTCAAGCGAGCGCTTATTAGGCACTAATCCTATGTGTTATGCTTTCCCTGCAGGGAAATATCCACCCGTGGTGGTGGATATGGCCACCTCTGCCGCGGCAAACGGCAAGCTCGAGATAGCCCAGCGTGCGGGTAAGCAGGTGCCAGAAGGCTGGCTGCAGGATAACGCCGGGAATTTTACTACCGACCCTTTTGCATTAAAATCCGGCGGGGCACTGCTGCCATTAGGAAGCGATAAGGAGCATGGCAGCCATAAAGGATTCGGCCTGAGCGCTACTGTTGATATCCTTTCGGGTGTATTGTCGGGGGCGGGGTACGGGCCTTGGGTGCCGCCGTTTGTGGCTTTTCTGGAGCCTCCTGCTAATCCACCGGGTAAGGGTATCGGCCATTTTTTAGGTGCAATGCGGGTGGATGGTTTCCGCCCTGCTGAGGAGTATAAAGCGGATATGGATAATTGGATAGCCCGTTTTAAATCGGCCCCTACCATTGATGCGGATAAGAAAGTGATCATACCCGGTGAGCCGGAACTTGAAGCCGAAATCGACAGGATAAAAAATGGCATCCCTTTAGTGGATGCCGTTGTAAATGACCTGAATGAACTTGCACTTAAATTCGGAATAGATACTTTATAGCATTACTTGCTTGCAGGCGTTAAACCTGTTAAGGTTGCGGACCTTGGCTTTGCCTGTACAATAGCCGGCGCCAGGTCACGGAAAGCTTTACGATAATTGGCATTTAGATACCCGGTTGCCGCCTTTATTCAATATTTTTTAAATTTATACCGTAGGCACAGTAGTAAATACGGCGCTGTAATACCTGCGATAGGCATACAGCAGAAAGGCGTTCAAAATAAACATTAGTATACCTAAAGGCAATAAGGGAGTACCTAAAAAAATATCGAATAAAAAAATGTTTAATGTTACCGGAAATAATAAGGCGATGAAAAATGCCGTATAACGATTAATGATCAAAAACACAGCGCTGATAATTTCGATCACTTTTAATGAAGGGAAAAAATAATTGGTATCAATTAGTGCTTTCAGAAAAATATTTGATTTTTTATTGAGGTCTGGTATTTCGAGGATATTTTCTGAAAAAAAATGCAGAACTGCATCAATGCTAAATGTTAAGAAAATAAGACCGAGCAGAATACGGGCAAATAACACAGTTTTTTTCATGATAGGGGAAAAGATCAGATTTAAACAATTAAGTAATTAAAGTTAATGCTAATTACTTAAAAGCCAAATATATAATTGGCTGTAAAAAACAATGGCACCAGCTACGGTGCCATTGTGAAATATTATATTCAGCAGGGGGGTATTACATAGGAGGGCCACCCGGGCCTTCACCCGGAGGAGGGCCGCCCGGACCGCCTCTGCCCGGCCCTGTTGGCCTGGCACCTGCAAATTTCTGCAGCCTTAGGGTAAACGTGAGCAAATAATATCTGCCTAAACGATTAGCACTGGTTTGTGTAATATAGCTGCCGCTTTGTGTGGTGGTATAGCCTGTATTTTCGTTAAATACATCGTTAACCGAAAAGCGAAGCGTACCTACATTGCCTTTTAAGAAACGGCGTTCTACATAAGCATTAAGGATGTTAGGGTTAGTTGCACCCTGGTAGCCGTAGTATATTTGTTTAGAGTAATCATAACTTAACGTCCAGTCTTTAAAAAAGTAATTTTTACCGTTTAAGCCAATATTAAGCGTACTGAATTTGTTGTTAATATCAGCCTGTTCAATTGAGTTGGTTGAGCGGTTAATACTATAAGTAGTGCTGGCTTCGGCATCAATAATATCGGTAATATTTGTTCTGAAACGTAAGCCTTGAGAAAGCACCAGGTTTTTAGAGATGTTTTTCTCGGTGGTCATTTCATAAGTATCGGCGGCTACGTTGCTGATATAGGAGATGTTGTTCGCATAGTTAACATTACCTGTAAAGAATAAATTGTACTTACGTTTCTCCCAGGGCTTGGCAAATACATAAAAGGCATTGGCCGCGTAATATCCGTCGGAATTTAAGTATTGAGTAGATATGGTACCTGCCAATTTACTATCCGGGGTGTACACTTTTGGATAAGTAATGGTGTTGGCCACAATTTTATGATCGGTTTGCGTGAACGACAGGTTGCTGAAAAATACGTTTCCTGACTCGAAATTGAAATTATTGAATCGTGCTGATAAAACATTGCTGAACTCCGGTTTCAGGTCAGGGTTACCGGTAACCGGGTAAGAGGCGTTAGAAAAATCGGTTATCGGTTGTAATTCGGTATAAGTGGGCTGATTGCTTGAGCTGTTATAGTTTAAGCTTAATGATTTATTGCGCGAGAAATTATAGATGAACCGGGCGGTAGGGGCAATGTTAAAGGTATTTACCTGTGTGTTGCCACTAACGCGAGAACTGCCTTGTAATGTAACCGGTTGTGCTAAAACACCTAAGGTGTAGTTGTACTTTTTATCAATAAACCGATAGTTAAGCCCGAAACGGTTAGTGATATAAGTATAATTATAACTGTTGCTTAGCAGGTCGTAACGGTCAATGGTGTTATCAAATGTATTTAAGGTATCTGTTAATTTATCAGCAGTGGTATAAGCATGTTTAAAGCCATAAGTAAGTTCCAGATACGACTTTTTTGACAGCGGTTCCAGATAGGAAAGATTAGCACCTATACTATCAGTACGGCTATCCGTACTGATATACTGGTTAAGCGGCGCGTTTGCAGCTCCTTCAATGTAAGTATATACCGGGTTTTGATATTTGTTGGTACTGTATGATCCTGCACCGAAGTTTATACTGAAGTTGCGCCCCTTAGTGCTGAAGCGGTGATTAAATAAAACATTTGCGCCATAGTTGGGGGCAGTTGAATTACTTAGCGAGTTAAATGTATAATCGGATACCGTTTCGGAACTGTTTAATAATTTACTTGCACCATTTTGTATGGTATTGGTACTGGCGTAGGAGTACGACGGGGTTATTTTTATATAGTTAACCGTATCCGGCTTATATTCAATATTAAAGTTAAAACGGTGGTTTACATTATTATCCTGCTGTGTGCTGCTTTGGTTATTTACCGTAGGGTTGTTTAGCGAGATGTTATTTTGTATAGTAGTACTGGTAGTATTAACGTCATTATCCGCAAAGCTGTAACTGCCATAGGCAGATATTTTTTTACCCCACTGGTCGCGGTAGTTAAGGCCAATGCTGCGCGCGGTAGTTATACCGTTGTTATTGCCGCTGTTACCCCCGCCACGCGGGCCGCCACCAGGACCGCCGCCGCCACCTCTGCCGCCAAAGCTGAACAGGTTAGTATTGGTGTTATTTAAATTGCCCAAAACCGCTATCTGCCTGTTACCGTTAAAACTGAAAAGGTTAGCCTGTGCAACATATCGGTTTCCCTCTTTGTCGCTTGATACGCCGGGAATCATATCCGCGCCGTCGCCTACACTGGCCTGCCCGAAATAGCCGTAATTTTTACTTGGTTTGATATTAATGTTCAGGATCTTCTCAGGGTCGCCGGTTTTTACCCCGGTAATATTTGCCTGATCGCCGTAATCATCAATGATCTGTATGTTTTGAACAACATCAGCAGGCAGGTTTTTAGTAGCAGTTTTTACATCTCCGCCAAAAAAATCCTTGCCGTTCACCCTCACCTTATTTATAGATTTACCTTCAGCGGTTATGTTGCCATCTTTATCTACATCAACTCCCGGCAATTTCTTGATCACATCCTCAACAGGCGCCCCTTCGCGTACCGGATAAGCAGCGGCGTTAAACTCAACAGTATCTTCCTTTAATCTAACAGGGTTCACATCCACAATATTCACCGTATTAAGCATGTGCGTATCGGTTTTTAAAATGATAGGAGCCAGGTCTGCAGGCTTTGTGCCGTCGTCCAAAATAAAGTGGCGTTTAACGGGCTGGTAGCCTATTGACTGTACTACTAAACTGAATTCCTTTACCGCTACAGATTGGAATACAAACCGGCCGTTGGCATCTGTAACCGTTGTAGAACTGTCTTTCCCGTTTAATAATTTAACACTTGTACCTGGCAGGGTAACGCCGGTAGAGTCCTTAACTATTCCTCTCACATCGCGGGGTGTTTGGCTGTAAGCCCGCAGGGTTAATATTAATAAGGAGGTGATTATAAAATATTTTGCTTTCATTTTTTAATTACTGATGTACAAAACAATACTTATAGCCCAGCTTAAAAAAACGCAATAGACGGGTAGGCAATATGTGCAGACAGAAAGCCATTTTTAACCTATAAAAGTTAAAATGCAGCCTTTAAAACAAAAAGTGTCTTTTCGGGGGTGAAATTTAGCTGCTGGCAGATAAAACCGGCGTCCCGGTAGATTATGATTGCCTTGTAATTATTTGATTTGTAATATTGTATCACCCTTTAAATGGGGCGCTAAAGAAATGATCATTCAGAAATCAAAAAGCACGCTGGTAACTATACTTATCCATATACTAATATGGGGAGTGCTGGGCCTGCTGTTATTGTTCTATCAACCATTATCATGGAACATTCAGGTTCCATACCAGTTCTGGATAAAGCAGTTCCTTATTTTAAGTATGCTGATATCAGCTTATTATTTAAATGCATATTTACTGGTGCCTAAGTTTTTATTAAAAAACCGGATCGGCATTTACTTTTTACTGCTGGTAGCCATTGTAATTGTAATTGTTTTGCTAACCGGCTATATTGATAAATGGTTGCATATGCACCGTTTAATGGAAGCAGCCTTTCGTAAGCATGGTCCCCCTAAGGCAGGCGGTGCCGGTGGCAGGCGCGGTTTTGATACACTTACCTTTACGGTAGTGGCGTTAGTACTCGGTATCAGTACCAGTATAACCACTACGCAAACCTGGAAAAAGGGCAAGCAGCAACAGCAGAAAATGGAGCAGGATAAAATAAGCTCCGAGTTGTCGTTCTTAAAGGCGCAGATAAATCCGCATTTCTTTTTTAACACGTTAAATAATATATACGCGCTTACGCTGGTGAATGTGGAAACATCGCGCACGGCCCTGCATCAATTATCGCGTATGATGAGGTATGTGTTGTACGATACCCAAAATACTACTGCCCTGCTGAGCCAGGAGGTGGCCTTTGTAAAGGATTATATCAGCCTGATGCAATTACGTTTAACAGATAAGGTATCGGTGAATTTTAATTACCCCACACCATTAAAGGAGTACCAGGTGGCGCCAATGCTGTTTTTACCCTTTGTAGAGAATGCTTTTAAACACGGCATCAGCGATACGCTGCCCAGTAATGTAAATATCAGTATTGAGCAGGAGGACGATAAACTTACGCTGATAGTACAAAACGCAGTATTTAATGTGCAGGGTGTTAGCCTGGAGGAGAATAAAGGGATCGGGCTTAATAATACGATACGCCGGCTTGCCCTTTTGTACCCTAAAAAGCATACCTTAAGCGTGGATAACAATACCGAAGCAAATTTATATACGGTAACTTTAACGTTGAATTTGGCATGATCATAAATTGTATAGCTGTTGACGACGAGCCTTTAGCCCTTGGGCTGATATGTTCATTTATTGAGCAAACACCATTCTTGAATTTGGTGGGCCGGTACAACAGCGCGGTAGAAGCTTTGGGCGGCTTGCAGCAGCACAAAGTTGATCTGCTGCTTTTAGATATACAAATGCCTAACTTAAACGGTATTGAGCTTGCCCGTGTGCTGGATAGTCGCGGCCCTAACCGCCCGCGGATAATTTTCACCACGGCTTATAATCAGTTTGCGCTGGAGGGCTACCGGGTTGACGCGCTGGATTACCTGCTGAAACCTTTTAATTACGAGGAATTTTTGCACGCGGCCAATAAGGCTCTGGCTTATGCCGAACTGGTGGAACGTTCCAACACCGCGCCTGCTGTTTTTGCTACCACTGCCTCACCTGCCGCTACAGAAAAGCCGGAGGATGAATATCTGTTTATAAAAGTTGAATATCAACTGGTACGTATAGCGTTCAATGATATTTTATACCTGGAGAGCCTGAAAGATTATGTAAAGGTATACATGCGGAATGTGGAAAAGCCATTGCTTACCCTGAGCAGCCTGAAGGCCCTGGAAGAGAAACTCCCTGCCAGGCGTTTTATGCGTGTACATCGCTCGTATATTGTATCGCTCGATAAAATAAACTCCATTACCCGCAACGCCCTGCAAATAGGTAAAATAAACATCACCGTAGGCGACCAGTATAAAGACGCCTTCAACCAGTTTTTAAGTAAGTGGACTTAAGGGAATGTTTTTTACTATAAATCAAAAGGTGCTCTCTTCAATTCTTATAGTTTTAACCATCCTTATTTTGTTGTTTGGTTTTGGTTGGATGAATAGCCTGATAAGCTATAAATATGAGGTACAGGATAGTGTATTTGCAGGTGAGATACTTGATCAACATCAGCAATCTATTTTAAATGGGATATTATCTTGTAAAATTGGATTAGTTTGTAGTACAATTCTATTGATATTTGGATTATATGTAAATGAAGCGAATCCAACCTTTAGAGGCAGGGTTAGTTATAAAAAGAAAAAATTGATTAGCTGATAAAATTTATTTCTCCATAAATTCAGCCAAATAAATGACGCTTCCAAAACATTCCACACAAATTTTCACTTACCAATTAAGTAAATTTGTATTATAAAAGCGTTAAATATAATGGCACAAAATATTCAGAAAATAACTTTTGGCAGCGGTTGCTTTTGGTGCACCGAGGCCATCTTTCAAAATGTTAAAGGAGTAAGCAAAGTGGAGTCGGGTTATATGGGTGGGCATACTCAAAACCCTACGTATATGGAAATATGCAATGGCGATACCGGTCATGCCGAGGTGATAAGCTTGGAGTACGATGCCGATGCAGTTAGCTTTGAGGAACTGCTTTTGGTGTTTTTTAAAACACATAACCCTACTACATTAAACAGGCAGGGGAATGATGTAGGTACACAATACCGTTCGGCTATATTTTATTATACTGATGAGCAAAAGCAACAAGCCGAAGCGATGGTGAAAAAGCTAACGGACGAGCAGGTTTTTGATAAACCCATAGTAACAGAAATAACACCTGCAAGCGAGTTTTATAAGGCAGAGGATTATCATCAGAATTATTTTAGCGATAACCCCATGAAGCCTTATTGCGCCTTTGTTATACAGCCTAAACTAAACAAGTTTGCCAAAGAATTTACAGAAAAGTTAAAACCGGAACTGTTATAATGCCCATATTTGCCAACAGCAATTATGAAAAAGAACATTACCGGCCTCTTGGCAGGCATCATTTTACTGAGCGCCTGCGCCACTACAAAAAAAACAGAGAGCACTTCACTGGCCAACGGCGGCAAAATCTGGTCGGCGCTTTGGCAGCAACGCGCGGCAGAATATAAGGCGTTGTGTTTCCAGGCGTATAACATTGCCCGGCTGCGCTTAAACGAGGCTGTCCGCCAACCTGGTGGTAAGCCTTTAGCTATAGTTACCGATATTGACGAGACCTTATTAGATAATAGCCCTTATGATGCTATGCGCGCTGCCCAAAACCAGGAATATACCGGTGAAACCTGGAAAGCGTGGACAGCCAAAGCGCAAGCCGATACGGTGCCCGGTGCGCCTTCATTCCTGAAATATGCGGCATCAAAAGGAGTAGCCGTATTTTACATCACCAACCGCGATCAGGATGAGATGGCCGGCACTTTAAAAAATTTAAAGAAATTCAATTTGCCGGATGCTGATGAATCACACTTGTTTTTAAAGCAGGGCAACTCCAGTAAAGAAAGCCGCAGGCTAACTGTTTTATCAACCTATAATATTGTTTTACTGTGTGGTGATAATCTGCCCGATTTTGACGCCTTGTATGACAGCCACCCCACAGAGGAAAACCGAAGCGCTATTACAGAACAGTTGAAGAAAGAGTTTGGCGATAAATATATTGTATTGCCCAATCCATCGTATGGTGATTGGGAAGGAGCCTTATTCAACTACGATTATAAACTCACCCACGCTCAAAAAGATTCGGTGATGCGTGCAAAGCTAAAGGTGGATAAGCAATAATCCAGACTGTATCTGATTGTATCAATTATTTGACGTGTTAAGTTTTTGTTAACTCTGCTGATACCCGCGGGTAATATGTATTTTTGAGTTTCAATGTTTTATTATGAAACAGAAACTCCTACTTTCCATAGCGGCAATTGCTGTAACTTTCCAATCCTTTGCTCAAACACCGGGTAAAATAGCACAGACAGAACAGGTTTTATTACCCAATGGCTGGAAATTGAGCCCTGCGGGGAGGTCTCTGCCTCTGGGCGATCTGCCATTAAATATGCAGCTGTCCTCATCCGGTAAATATCTGGCCGTTACCAATAACGGGCAAAGTGTGCAGTCGCTGCAGCTGATAGATCCTAAAAGCGAAAAATTGCTGGACGAGCAGGAACTGAAAAAATCATGGTATGGTATAGCTTTTAGCCGCGACGAAAAGGAGCTGTATGCTTCAGGGGGTAACGATAATATTATTCTTGATTTTCATATCAGTAACAGCAAACTGGGTAAGCCCGATACTATAAGGTTAGGGGCTGCCTGGCCAAAAAATAAAATATGTCCTACAGGTATCGCGGTCAACAAAAAAAATACCATACTATACACGGTAACCAAGGAGGACAGCACACTCTATATTATTGATCCTGCCAGGAAAAACATACTGAAAAGAGTTAAACTAAGCGCCGAGGCTTATAGCTGTGTTTTATCACCCGACGAGAAAACGCTGTATATCTCTTTATGGGGAGGAAATAAAGTGGCTTTCTACAATACATCTACCCAAACTTTAACCAGTATACAGGCAGGCAGCCACCCAAATGAGTTATTACTGAATAAAAAAGGAACACTGTTGTTTGTGGCTAATGCTAATGATAATTCGGTATCTATTATTAACACAGCTACGCATAAAATTTTAGAGACGGTTTCAACCGCATTATATCCAACACATTTAACAGGATCAACCACTAACGGATTTGCCTTATCATCAAACCAAAAAACGCTTTATATAGCCAATGCCGATAATAATTGTTTGGCCGTTTTTGATGTATCGCAACCTGCCAACAGTCAGAGCCGTGGTTTTATACCGGTAGGTTGGTATCCTACCAATGTTAAAATGCTGGGCAAAAAAATATTAGTGAGCAATGGTAAAGGTTTTAAGTCAATGGCTAACCCTAACGGGCCGCAGCCTGTTAAGAAAACGGATAACAGCGGGTATCAGATAGGATCTACAAACAGGAAGGAGCAATATATAGGCGGTTTGTTTAAAGGTACTCTTTCCTTTATTAATGCGCCTGATGAAGCACAGTTAAAGGCCTACACAAAGCAGGTTTACGCTAATACACCATTCAACGATAAAATAGCTGCTGAAGCGCCTGGCGAAGCGGGTAATCCTATCCCTCGTAAGCAAGGTGAGAAATCGCCTATAAAGCATGTGTTTTACATTATTAAGGAAAACCGTACATACGATCAGGTAATGGGTGATGTTGCCGAAGGTAACGGTGATACATCACTTTGTATATTCGGCAAAACCGTTACACCAAATTTGCACGCCATTGCCAAAAACTATGTATTGCTGGATAACTTTTATGTAGATGCCGAAGTAAGCGCCGATGGACATAACTGGAGCACAGCTGCCTACGCTACCGATTTTGTGGAAAAGACGTGGCCTACCAGCTATGGCGGCCGTGGAGGTAATTATGATTTTGAAGGAACACGCTTCGCGGCATACCCGCGCGATGGTTTTATATGGGATTATTGTAAACGTGCCGGTGTTAGTTACCGCACCTATGGGGAGTTTGTTACCGACGGCGAAAATGCTAAAGCCAGTCTTAAATCTTTAGAAGGACACTTTTGTAAACAATCACCAGGGTTTGATATGAGCGTAATGGACCTTAAACGTGAGGAAGTTTGGGCGCATGATTTTGACTCGTTACTTACCATAAACCAGGTACCGCAATTCAATTCCATCCGGATATCTAACGATCATACCAGTGGGCAGCGTAAGGGCGCACGTACACCTATAGCTTGCGTTGCAGATAATGATTTGGCGGTAGGCAGGTTGATAGAACATCTGTCGCACAGCCCCATCTGGAAAGAATCTGTAGTGATTGTTTTAGAGGACGATGCCCAAAACGGCCCCGACCATGTAGACGCTCACCGCTCCCCGGTATTTTTAGCCGGCCCGTATGTAAAACGTAACGCGGTTATCCATGGCATGTACTCTACATCGGGTGTATTGCGTACCATTGAATTGATCTTGGGATTACCGCCAATGAGCCAGTATGATGCATCGGCGATGCCGCTATATGCCTGCTTTACCAATAATCCCGACTTTACACCATATGTGGTTAAACCCGCACAGGTTGATCTGGATGCACGCAATATTGCTGATAACGAAAGCAGTCGCCGTTCCGAAAGCTTTAATCTCGCTAAGGAAGATGCCGCGCCTGATCTTGATCTGAACGAAGTAGTTTGGAAATCAGTAAAAGGAGAAAACTCCATTATGCCAGCGCCAAAACGCAGTGCCTTTGTTATTTTGGAGAAGAAAAAGAAACAGGATGATGATTGATTTGTTTACCTTGAACCAAACACTATCCTGATGGCTATTCTTGAAAATGAATTTTTAAAAGTATCTGCCGGTACTAAAGGCGCGCAGCTTACTTCTTTTTTTAACAAAAAAACCAATACAGAACATTTATGGCAGGCCAACCCCGATGTATGGCCGTGGCATGCGCCAAACCTTTTCCCGGTAGTTGGCGGACTGATTAACGATGAACTGATGGTTGATGGTAAAGCTTATGCCATGAAAAGGCACGGGTTTGCACGTCAATCGGAGTTTATTTTGTTGGAAACGAGTGAAGTACATGCAAGTTTTTCAAAACCTTATTGTGAAAAAACACTCGAAGTATATCCTTACAAGTTTGATTTTCAGGTGATGTACACTTTAATTGATAACGCACTTCGTGTAACTTATAAATTGATTAACCGTGATAAGCAGCCGGTTTATTTTTCAGTTGGCGGACATCCGGCTTTTAACGTGCCTTTTAACACAGGGGAAAGGTATGAAGATTATTATCTGGAGTTTGAGGTTCACGAAGAGTTGAAAACTCATCAGCTATCAGCAGAAGGCTTTTTTACCGGTGAAGAACATCATGTAACTATGGAAGGCAACAAGTTGCAGCTCACACGAGAACTGTTTGCCGAGGATGCGCTGGTGTTTAAAAACCTACTGTCGCGTATGGTGACCATAAAAAGCAATTTGCATGATAAAAGTCTGTCAGTTGAATTTCCTCATTTTAATTATTTAGGCCTTTGGGCTAAGCCCGGGGCCGACTTTGTATGCATTGAGCCATGGCTTGGCTGTGCTGACACCGTTAATAATCAGGTGGATATCAATAAGAAAGAGGCCATTCAAATGACTGATGTAGGACATGTTTTTGAGGCATCCTACTTCATTAGTATTTAAAAAGTAAATTTTTTTATATTTTTTTAAAACATTTGATTTGATTTTGTGATTATCAATAAAAATTACTCACTAAACAATTAAATGCTATGAAAAAGAAAATTTATCTAATCGCCGTAACCATGCTGTTAAGTATTACCGCATTTAACAGTAATGCCGCTACCTTCGAAGGTGGTAAAGACAAGAAGGATTACAAAGAGGAATTTGCGAAAATGACCGACGAGCAAAAACAAGCTCGTGTGGAAGAAATTAAAACCCGTGTGGAAGAAATCAAACACATGGACAAATCTCATTTAACCCGTCAGGATAAAAAAGAATTGCGCCATGAGCTTAGAGAATTAAAGCACGAAGCACAAGCAGCTACCAGTGGTGGTGTATACCTTTCAGTTGGTGCTATCATCATCATCATCTTAGTATTGATCCTGATCTTATAATCAGAAGAAAATCCATTATAAAAAAGGGGCAGCTTAATAGCTGCCCCTTTTTTATTTGCTTTTTAAAGCACCTTGCTTCAAAATCTCTATTTTTGTTGATGATGACAAAAAATAAACCCAATATACTGGTAGTGAATGATGACGGGATAACGGCTCCCGGCATAAAGGCGCTGATGCACGTGATGAAAGAAATAGGGAGGGTAGTGGTGGTAGCGCCGGATAGCCCTCAATCGGGAATGGGGCATGCCATTACTATAGGTAAACCGCTCCGGTTGGATAAGGTGGATATTTATGAAGGCATTGAAATGTACAGTTGCTCGGGCACCCCGGTTGATTGCGTAAAACTGGCTGTAAATAAAATATTTAAGGGGCAAAAACCCGATCTTTGCGTATCAGGCATTAATCATGGATTAAATAATTCCATCAATATACTTTATTCAGGTACCATGTCGGCCGCGGTTGAAGGTGCTATTGAGAGTATTCCGTCTATCGGGTTCTCGTTGGATGATTATACCCTGCAAGCCAATTTTAAGCCTTGTTTAAAATTTGTGAAGCAATTATCGTTACAGGTATTAAAGAACGGTTTACCCCCGGGCACGTTGCTTAATGTGAATTTCCCGGCTACATCAAATATTAAAGGTGTTAAAATATGCCGCCAGGCAAAAGCCAAATGGGCAGAAGAATTTGATGAAAGGATGGATCCGCATAACAGGCCTTACTATTGGCTAACGGGTGTTTTCCAGTTAAATGATAGCGGGGAGGATACCGATGTTTGGGCATTGGAACATCACTATGCATCGGTAGTGCCTGTACAATTTGATATGACGGCACATTATGCCATGCAAGAATTAAATAACTGGGAATTTAATGTATGATGCTGGCAGGCAGTAGAAATAATTTAATAGCGGGTTTCCTTTGCGGATGTGTGTTGCCTTTAATTACATGGATAGTTTTTGAGTATTGGCTGCAGGCGGATGATATGATAATGAATAAGCCCGGAGTGCCTTATTTAATAGCCATCTGTATTAATTTAATGATGATAAGATACAGTGTGCTTCATGATCAGGATAAAACTGGCAAAGGTATAATGATGAGTACTTTTATGATATTGCTGCTCGTTTTTATGTTTAAAATAAGGTTATCCGCATGAAGTATTATCTGGTAGCGGGCGAAGCCTCCGGCGATCTGCACGGCGCTAATTTGATAAAGGAATTAAAATCACTTGACGAAAAAGCTGATTTTCGTTTTTTTGGCGGCGACCTGATGCAGGCCGAGGGGGGTACGTTGGTGAAACACTATGCTGACATGGCCTTTATGGGCTTTGTGGAAGTGGTAGCCAACCTGAATACCGTGCTCAAAAATCTGAGATCTTGTAAAAAGGACATTCTTGCTTATCATCCGGATGTATTGATACTGATAGATTTTCCGGGGTTTAACCTGAAAATAGCGGAATTTGCCAAAAGCAATGGCCTGTTGGTGTGTTATTACATCTCCCCCAAAGTTTGGGCCTGGAATCAAAAGCGGGTACTTAAAATAAAAAAAGTGGTAGATCACCTGTTTTGTATCCTGCCATTTGAGGTTGATTTTTACCGGCAATGGGGGATGGAGATTGATTACGTAGGAAACCCTTTATTAGATGCCGTTACCGCCTTTACCCCAGATCCCGTTTTTATTAAAAAAAATAACCTTAACAATAAAAATATAATAGCACTGTTACCCGGTAGTCGCAGGCAGGAGATAAGTCGTTTATTGCCCCAAATGATAGCTGCGGCCAGGCAATTTCCCAACCATCAATTTCTGATAGCAGGCGCGCCATCATTTACCGCCGAATACTATCAGCAGTATTTAAACGGTTTAAATATTCCTGTAATATTTAACGCTACTTATGATATTTTACACCATGCCGAAGCCGCAGTAGTGGCATCAGGTACGGCAACGTTAGAGACCGCTTTATTTGATGTGCCGCAGGTAGTAGTATATAAAGGCAATGCCATTACTATAAGCATTGCCAGGCTATTAGTGAAAATAAAATTCATATCACTGGTGAATTTAATTATGGACAGATTAATAGTTAAGGAATTGATACAGGAAGACTGCACTGCTGAAAATATCGATGCTGAGCTAAATGCCCTTATAAATAATAAAGCGTATCGCGGGCAAATGCTTCATAATTATAATATCCTGGATGAAAAGCTGGGCGAGCCCGGTGCGTCGGTTAAAACTGCCGCACTTATTATAAAATATGCCGCAAAAAAATAAGGCTCCGCAGTTCGCCGAGCCTTATTGTTCTCAAAGGGATGTTTTAAAAATAGATGTAAATATATGTTGATCAGGCTGCTGAAAGTTGTTGCACAGCTTCCTGTTTGTTGCTTTTTGTAAACGGGTTTCTTCCTCTGAAAGACCTTAGATCTTCCATTAACAAATTTTTCAGTTCGTTATCAAAACGTTTCAGTAATTTACTTGTAGCCGGTTGTTTATAGGTTTTCATAGGTAGATGTTTTTGTAGTTAGTTTTTTTGGTAGATAGTGTGTTTAAGTTAAAATTACGCAGCGGTTAAACGGCCGGTATTTTTTAGTGCTTTTATAGTTTTCAGATCATTCATTAAAATGTTCATCAGTTCTTTGTCGAAACGTGCAACTAATTTGCTGGTGGCTGGTTTTTGGTAAGTTTTCATAGTTGATATTTTTAGTTTTTTATGTTAGTGTTTTAGTTTTTGTTGTCGTTATTTTCGTCTTCTTCAAGATTCTCTTTTCTGCGTTTGGCCTCTTCTAATTGCCTTTGCATTTGTTGTTCCTCCCGGTCATCAGAGGTTTTTTCGGGTTCAGCTGGGTTTTCCCATTCTTTTTCTTCCCCCGGTTTTTCGGTCTTCTTTAGAGTTTCCATTTTGTCTCTGTTTGATAATACTTATTCCAATTCAATGCCAAAAAATGAGTTGCCCCAAAAAAAATTTACAATAAAGAGTGCGTTTTTTTACATTCAGAATAAAAAAGCACTGTGAATTAGGTTTTTATACTGATTTGCGTTTTGGTATAGAAAAATAAGGTGTACAAAAAATAAGTAAAAACTGTTGGGTAGAATAGTCAACACCTGTACGGTTTTTATAAAAGTGTACGTTTTCAGACAGTGCGCTGCATCGTTTTACGTGTACTGAGGTGTACAATTAGTGCAATAGCCGATAAAGTGATACCTATAATACACACACCCGGCCAATGATAGCTATCCCAAATTTTTGTGGCCAGTAAAGTGCCCAACGCTCCGCCTATAAAATAAGACACCATATATATGGTATTAATTCGGTTGCGGGCCTGCGCATCCAGCGAAAAAATAATAGCCTGGTTTGCGATGTGGGTTGACTGCACGCCCATATCCATAATAATGACCCCGATAATTAAACCGGCCAGGCTATTTGCAGAAAACAAGAACAGGATAAAGGAGACAACAATCAGCGTAAGTGTGATAGCCGAGAGTTTAAACTCATCCATACGATCATTCAGCCGACCCATGACCCCGGCAGCCAACGCACCAAATGCTCCTACTAAGCCAAAGGCGCCGGCAACCTCACTGCCATAATTAAATTGCTGTTTTAGCAGAAAAACAAAAGTCGTCCAGAAAGCGCTGAAACAGGCAAAACAAAGTGCTCCGCGTAATGATGCCAGTCTTAATTTAGGCTCATTCCTGAACAGATCAATTAACGACCGCATTAGTTGCTTGTAGTTGCCGTTATAATCGGGTTCAACTTCAGGCAACATAAAATAAACAAGTGCCCACATCAATATCATAATAACAGCTGCAATGTAGAACATGGCCCGCCAGCCGAAATGCGCGCCTATAAAACCACTTAACGTGCGCGATAGTAAGATACCTATAAGCAAACCACTCATTATAAAGCCTATTTTTTTACCCCGTTCCGTAGGTTTTGATAAATGAGCCGCCATAGGAATTAATAGTTGCGGAATAATTGATGCCGCTCCTAATAAAAAGCCAGACAATATTAATATATGTATATCCGGAGCAAGGGCCGTTAGTAAAAGAGCAGCAACAACAAATGCAAAATCTAACAGCATTAAGCGTTTACGCTTTACCATATCTGCAAGGGGTACAATAAAAAACATCCCCGCTGCATAACCAATTTGCGTGTACATAGATACCTGTCCGGCTTTACCATTACTTACATGAAAAGTAGTAGCAATATCGTTTAGCAGGGGTTGGTTATAGTATAAATTAGCAACTACCAAACCAGTGGTGATAGTCATTACCCATAAAGTTGCCTTGGTAAGCTGCGGATGAGCGATAGATGATGCCTGCATATAAATAAAATCGAATTGCAAAAATGTTAAACTATTTCTACAAATTAGTTAATCTAAAATCATATTTTATTGGAATATCTTCAAAGAAAATGACCTATATTTGTGAATGCAATAACAGAAAAAAGGGATTGCTAAAAGGATTACAAAAAAATTACAAAAAAATTCTTTGAATATTAAAACTTAGTGTTACTTTTACACTATTAAAAATAACAAACAAGTCTTCTCATAATTTAGGTTTATAATTGGTTAGTAAAGGCCCCTGCCCATCAGGGGCTTTACTTTTTTAAAAGAATTTGGTTTAATAAAAACTTCTTATACTATTAACCAGGCAGACATTTAAAAACCATCTTAGAATACCGCTCGTTAAATTAATTGTTACATTGTTGTTGTAAATAAAACCATTAGTTATAAATGGGGTTGATATTTATAAGGATTATAGAACTTCGGGCGTAAATAAACCGAGAATGATATAATATTTTTTCCGTAAATTCGAGTAACCAACATACTAACCATGCAAGACATATCTCGACGTTATTTTATTAAAAGTACAAGTACGTTAGGTGTTGCACTTTGGCTTGGTTTATCTGCTAAAGGAGATACCGTAAAATCGCTTGATCCGGCAATTGCAGAGAATTTTTCCCCTTTTATTCTTGTTGAACCTAACGGTAACATTACCATTTTTAATAACAAGCCCGAAATTGGGCAGGGTACCTTTCAATCTATCCCGGCATTAATAGCCGAGGAGTTTGAAGTATCGTTAGATCATATCACCATTAAACTTACCAACGGCGAAAAACAATTCGGCAGGCAATCTGCCGGTGGAAGTTCGTCCATCAGGGGGAGTTATACGCAATTGCGTAAAGTTGGGGCAGCGGCAAGGGAGGTTTTTATTAAAGCAGCTGCTAACCGCTGGCAAACAGATGCAACAAATTGCTACGCCGAAGCTGGCGAAGTAATTAACCGTACAACTAAGGCAAGCTTCACTTATGGCGAACTGGTAGGAGATGCCGCTAAACTCGATTTACCTAAAGACCCACAGTTAAAAGATCCCAAAGATTTTAAAATTTTAGGTAAACCCGCGCACAGGCCGGATATACCACTAAAAACCAATGGCGATGCCGTGTTTGGTATTGACGTACAATTACCCGGGATGCTTTATGCTACGGTTGAGCGCTGTCCGGTACTGGGAGGCACTCTAAAAAGTTTTAATGCAGGCGAAGCGCTTAAAATGCCGGGTGTGGTAAAAATAGCGGAGGTAGAACGTGTTATAGGCAGATACTCGTCTGTAGGTGTCGCGGTTATAGCGGATTCTTATTGGAACGCTATGCAGGCGCGGAAAAAACTGAAAGTTGATTGGGACACCAGAGGTTATGAAACGTTTAATTCATCGGCTTATGATGAAAAATTACGCAGCATGGCAAATGAGCCGGGTTTATTGGATAAGAAAAAGGGTGACGTTGACTCCCTTACTTTAAAACCGGAAAATATTATAGAAGCTTTTTACGAAACTCCGCAAATAGCGCATCATCCCTTAGAGCCACTTAATTGTGTGGCACAGGTAAATGGAGATAAGGTGGAGATATGGACATCAACCCAGGTGCCCAGTTCCATAACCGGAGGGCAAATTGATGGTTTTAAGCCCGAAAACGTAAAACTGAATGCCACATTTGTTGGCGGAGGGTTTGGCCGCCGGTTAAGTGTTGATTATGTGAATGAGGCGGTATCGGTGGCTAAACAGATCAATAAACCGGTAAAGGTGATATGGTCAAGGGAGGATACTACCCAACAGGGAACGTTCAGACCGATGACCTTTTCGCAATTAAAAGGCGGCTTTGCCGAAAACGGAGAATTGGTGCAATTTGAACATAAAGTGATCAGTCCGTCATATTCTGAAGCTAACAGAAAGGATTTTAATATTGCCAAAGTTGACGGAACCATGGTGGAAGGTATAGGCGAACAAGCTTATGAGATCCCCAACATAAAAACCTCTTATGTAAGGGCGGATTACCATGTGCCACTGGGCGCCTGGCGATCTGTTACCAGTTCAACTTTGGCATTTGCACAGGAATGCTTTATTGATGAGCTCGCTAATAAGGCAAAAATGGACCCTATGGAGTTCAGGATTAGTTTACTCCATAAACCATCGGATACTAAAAAGGTGCTGCTTAAACTAAAAGAACTTTCCGGTTGGGATACGCCGCTGCCAAAAGGACGAGGAAGGGGAGTTGCCGTATGGGAGTTTTTTGCAGGCTTATGCGCGCAGGTGGTTGAAGTTACTTATAGTAAAGACAGATCAGTTAAAGTAGACAAGGCCATTGTGGTGATAGACCTGGGCGAGATGGTTAATCCTGATAATGTAGCTAACCAGGTGGAGGGAGCTATTATTATGGCGCTTGGCGCGGCAACTAAACCTGGTATCACCCTAAAAAATGGTGTGGTTGCCGAGCATAATTTTTATGATAACCCTTTAGTTAGGATATATGAAGCGCCAAAAATAGAGGTGCATATACTTACCGATGGTGGAAAAATTAAAGGAGTAGGCGAACCGGGATTACCTCCGTTTGCGCCTGCACTGGCCAATGCCATATTTGCTGTAACGGGCAAACGCATCCGAAAAATGCCGTTTGATCTGCAATACATATAATTTGAACAATATAAACTATATCACTTATTACTAAGTAGTTGATAATTATATAAATCTAAAAAATGTTTACCCGGCTAAAGTGTCTTCATAAAACTTATGCCTAATTTAATTAATTATGATCTCATTAAATGTTAATCAGAAAGCATATCAGGTTGATGCCGACCCTAACATGCCTTTGTTATGGGTGATAAGAGATATCATCGGCCTTACCGGAACTAAATATGGTTGTGGTGTGGCCCAATGCGGTGCCTGCGTAGTGCATCTAAATGGCGAGGCGGTGCGTTCATGCGTTACCAAAGTTAGCCGGGCAGAGGGGCAGCAGGTAACTACTATTGAAGGCTTATCGGCAAATAATGATCACCCTGCACAAGTTGCCTGGAACGAGGAGAATGTACCGCAATGCGGCTATTGCCATTCGGGACAGATCATGTCAGCAGCGGTTTTATTACGGGATAACCCAAATCCCACAGACGAAGATATTGATAATGCCATGGCGGGTAATATATGCCGTTGCGGTACCTATCTGCGTATACGTAAAGCCATACATACAGCTGCCGAACTGCAAAGAAAGGAGGTTAAAAGCTAATGAAAATGCAAATGAACGTTATAAAAAAATATCACGGAACGGTAAGAGCCGTAGCTGTTGTCGCCGTATTGTTAAGCGCTATTGGTATTATGGCTTTTACTCTGCACAAAGATGATAAATCCGGAAAAGCCGATCCGGAATTATTTGTAGTCAAAAAAGATAGCGTAGCATCTGTTAAAGCCTTTAAGCAGGTTTATACAGTTTTAATGAGCGCCCGTTGTATGAACTGCCATCCGTCGGGAGATATCCCTTTGCAGGGGGATGATAGCCATCTGCATACCATGTTCCCCAAAAGGGGTGTTGATGGCAAGGGCGTTTATGCTATGAAATGTGCTAACTGCCACCAGGCAACTAATACGCCCGGCTTACATACGCCACCGGGAAATCCGAAATGGCATTTGCCGCCGGCCGATATGAAAATGGTTTTTCAGGGACGTACACCTCATCAGTTGGCTAAACAGCTTATGGATCCTGATCAAAACGGGCATAAGAACATGCAGCAGCTTATTGAACATGTGGATGATACACTGGTAAAAGCCGCCTGGAATCCGGGCGAGGGGCGTACGCTTCCGCCTATGAGCCACGCCGCGTTTAAAAAGGCATGGCTTACCTGGCTATCAACCGGAGCTTATGCCCCCAAAGGCAAATAAACGGCTTATTGAAACATTATAAATAACTTAACTCGCTTACCCATGAGTACAAGTAATATATCAAGAAGGAACTTTTTAAGGGCCGCCGGGCTTACGGGTACGGCGCTTTGTTTAGGCTTATACTTTCCTGCCAGTTCAAAAGAGTCTGAAGTTTTTAATGCTGGTGATGAAGAAGCTTCAGGAATAGAGCTAAACTCCTGGATAAAAATAGATAAAGATGGTAAAGTGACGCTGGTAGATCACCGTGCAGAAATGGGGCAGGGCTCCTACCAGTCCGTACCGCAGATATTGGCCGAGGAATTAGAGGTTGACCTGAACAACGTGAATATTGTTTTTGCCAGGGGCGATAAAAAGTACGGAAATCAGATAACCGGTGGCAGTTCAACCATACGCGGATCTTATAAAAATTTGCTAAAGCTGGGGGCAACTGCTCGTGTAATGCTTATACAGGCTGCCGCCAATAAATGGGCGGTGCCGGCCACGGAATGTTATGCAGAATCCGGGCATGTTATTCATCGGCCGTCAGGCAAAAAGTTTCATTACGGGGAGCTGGTAGAAACTGCCTCCAAATTAGAAACGCCTAAAAATGTACCGTTAAAAAAAATATCAGAATATAAGCTGATCCGTAAACCTCTTCACCGGCAGGATACACCTTTAAAAACAAACGGTGCCGCTGTTTTTGGTTTGGATTTTAGACTGCCGGGTATGCTGTATGCGGTGGTAGAACGTAATCCGCGCCTGCGCGGCAAAGTAAAAAGCTTTGATGATGCCGCTGCTCTTAAGGTGCCGGGTGTTAAAAGAGTTTTTAAAGTGCAAATGCTGGTTTACAGCACCATTAGGGAGGGGGTTGCAGTAGTAGCCACTTCAACCTGGGCTGCTATGCAGGGCCGAAAAGCATTACATGTGGAGTGGGACGACACCGGATTTGAACACCTGAGTACCGCTGAAATATACAGCAGGCAAAATCAGGAATTGCAAACTAAAGAGGGCTTATCTTTTCGCAAAGTTGGCGACCCGGATAACCTGTTAAAAAATGCGGCTAAAAAACTGGACGTAGTTTACGAAACTCCGTATCAGGCGCACAGTGCAATGGAACCGTTAAATTGCGTAGCACATTATCAAGACAGCAAAATTGAGATTTGGGGTCCTATACAGGCCCCCGACTGGGTACAGGATTTTATAACCACTCAATTTAATATGCCGAAAGATAAGGTGATCGTTAATATGACGTTTCTGGGTGGTGGTTTTGGCAGAAAGGCTTTTTTGGATTACCCGCATGAAGCTACGCTGATATCAAAAGAAATGGGTGCGCCCGTTATGGTTGTGTGGAGCAGGGAAGATGATGTTAGGCAGGGCCCGTTCCGGCCGGGTATTTCGTACCGTGCCGAAGGGGTGGTAGATAGTGGAAATATCAGTGCCATAAAATTCAGAATGGCTGGCCAGAACTTGGATCATTGGCAGGGTGGAAAGAAAGACAAAGCGAATGGCAGTACTACCGAAGGGTTTTTGGAGCCGTATTTTAAAACTATAAAAAATATAAGTTTTGCTGATGTGCCATTCGAAACACCCATACCAACCATGTGGTGGCGATCGGTTTATGCCTCTACCAATGGCTTTGCCTTTGAGAGTTTTATGGATGAAATGGCACACGCGGCCGGTAAAGATCCGCTGGATTTTAGGCGGCAGTATTTACCCGAAGACAGATTGCAACGGCTTATTAATAAAATGGAAGAAGTATCAGGCTGGAAAAGCAGGGAGAAAAACGGCGGATATGGTGTGGCCATGACCGAATGTTTTTCGAGTACGGTTGGCCAGATAGTTAAAGTATCTAAAACTGCTGCAGGTAAAATAAAGGTAGACCACGTTTGGGCGGTAATGGATTGCGGCTGGTATGTAAACCCTGATATTATTAAAGCGCAGGTAGAAGGTAGTATATTGATGGCATTAGGCGCAGCAACCATTCAGGAAATAACCTTTAAAGATGGCCTGGCACAACAGCATAATTTTTATGATTACAAAATGCCGCGAATCACCGATATGCCACCTATTGATGTATATGTGATGGATAATGCAGAAGATGCGGGTGGTGTTGGTGAACCCGGTTTGCCGGCTTTTTCGCCAGCCTTAACCAACGCGATTTTTGATCTTACCGGGAAGCGCATCAGGAAATTGCCGTTTGATATGAACGCGGTTTAATTGATTTGCTATGCTGCATTATACTCAATTAAGGAGTTATTACCACCTGGTTTTTTGTATAATTGATTTTTAAACATAACTATTGCCAATTTGCATCTTTTTGCTACTTTTGCCATCCGCAGACGGGGGATTAGCTCAGCTGGCTAGAGCGCTTGCATGGCATGCAAGAGGTCATCGGTTCGACTCCGATATTCTCCACTCATAAAAATCATAAGTTATTAAAGCTCAAAAATCTATAGCAGATTTTTGAGCTTTATGCTTTAAGAG
The DNA here is from genome assembly GCF_016522075.1 of Mucilaginibacter segetis. Classification (GTDB taxonomy): domain Bacteria; phylum Bacteroidota; class Bacteroidia; order Sphingobacteriales; family Sphingobacteriaceae; genus Mucilaginibacter; species Mucilaginibacter segetis. Next base: position 99,130 of record NZ_JAEHFW010000003.1, read on the forward strand.
TAAAACTCCGGCGGTATAGCTACCTTTAACAAAGCTGCTTTATTTTTATCAAGCAACTTCTTCCACCAGAATTGATATTTTCTTGGATACACTATTCTGTCAGTAAAATCTCTTCGGGAAAGGTTCTCCAAGGCAAGCAATTTGAACATAACCTTTCTGGAATGGTCAACTACCGCATGGGAGCGGCGTGTGTACCCCAGCATCCTATTTAATTCGCGGTTTGTTTTACCCAGTAATATATATTCAAATATCTCAATATGCAATGTGGAAAATCTTCGTGTTTTTAAATTGGGGCGGGTTGTAACAAATGCCTGGTTATTCATATCACTCAATTTTTAAAACTGTAAACTCTGTTCTCCTGTTCATTTGCCGCCCTGCCGGGTTATCCTTTCCGTTAGGCAATGAATTTGGTGCAATAGGTTTTAGCTCACCATAGCCTTTGGCATAAACCCGGCTTTCACTTATACCTTTTTGTACAAGATAATCTACACATGCCTGTGCACGTTGCTGCGATAGCTTTTTGTTATACGCTTCGGTACCTACCGAGTCGGTATGCGCGGCCAACTCAATTTTCATTTTAGGATTATCTTTAAGAATTGTCACCACCTTATCCAAAACCAGTTTAGACTCAGGTCGTAAGGTAGCCTTGTCAAAATCGTACAATACATTTTTTATAATTATCGGTTTATCAACCTTAAATGCCTGCAAACAAATATCCGGGCTATAGAGTGTGTCGTTCAACACCTTTCCTGATTCGGGCATAGGCAGTACTTTTGTAAAGTAGCCGCTTTTTTCTAATACCAGGTTGTACGGCCTATGGGTTACGATGTTAAATTGATATACACCGTCTTTAGCAGATATTAAATGCGCTATTGTTTGTTTGGAAAGCGAATCCACCAAACTTATCTTAACCCCCGGCAACGCGGTTTGCGTATCACAATCGGTTACAATACCTTTAACTATAAATGATTTATCATACACTTCAAAGAGATTTAAACAACATTCCGACTCCCTGTCAGAGCTGATATAAAATTTCTTTTGGTCATGTGTATCCGGCATATAATAAAGGTCATCCTTGGCAGAATTGATCGGGTACCCCATATTTTGGGGTACAGACCATACGTTATTCTTATTGTTGGCCTCAAAAAAATCAAAGCCACCTAAACCAGTGAACCCTTTAGAACTATATATTAATCTGCGCGTAGCAACATCATAATAAGCGGCTTGCTCATCCATTGCTGTATTTATTTTGTCGCCCAAATTTTTGGAATTTAACGGCGTTCCGTCAGCGTCCAGATCACTTACCCATATATCCTGCCCGCCTAAACCACCGGGTTTGTTTGACGTAAAGAATAGCTTTTTGCCATCGGCAGTTATATACGGTTGAATGGAGTTATAACCATCGGCGTTTACATGCGTATTAAGCTTTTGAGGCTTGCCCCATTCATTCCCTGCAAAATTGCTGCTATAAATTTCATGAGTTATTTTGCTACCCACCTTATACCACCGGGTAAAATACATTCTTTGTCCGTCTGCACTAAACGTAGGAGTTCCGTATTCTATATCCTTTATTCCGTCATCATCTTTAAACTTTATAACCTGTGGTGAATCATCACCTGCTGCCATATATACCCTGTTAAGATGTGTCTTGTCGTTTTTTACAAATCTTGATGAAGTAAAGTATGTTTTTTGATTTGTATGGGTTATGGCATAGTCCGATCCATCAGAATTCCACACCCCCTTTCTCTTTTTTACCTCCAACAAAAAGGGGTGTTCATATTCGTTTTGTGCAAATAAGCAGTTTTTGATCTCTTTGGCGGCCATGGTTTTGTACTTTTCCTCACCCTTATAATTTTGCTGAAAGATCTTAAGTTCTTTAATGGCTTCATCAAAGTGTTGATTTGCCCGCAGGCACACGCCATACCAGTACCTGGTTAATGGATATCCGGACTCATATCCTTCATCTAAAACCTGATAATACCACCCTTCTGCCTCCAGATAGTTTTCATATCCGCGATAGGATTCTGCCAGACGGTAGCTGATATATGCGCGATCTTTAGGATTTCCCTTTTTAACATTCTTAGTGCCTGAATGGTATGGTATGGCCTCTCTTTTTATGAGACTTAATCCTTCTGCAGATTTTTTATAGTAATAAGCTGCCTCATAATAATCTTTATTTTCAAAGGCTTTGTCACCAAGTTCGGTTGAATTGTCTTTGTATTGTGCTTTAGCCGCGCTAAACGCTGCCGTAACAATTATCAATGTAAATAGTAGTTTTTTCATATTGATAGTTATTATAGTCGTGGACAAACAGGTTCCGGTTCCTGGATATGTTTACGAAAAACATAACTTACAGACAGTTCAATCCCGCCCTGTCCAAAAGTTGCCCGGTTAAGTGATGAGGTGTTAAAATCGTAGCTGGCACCAATTATTAAACTATTTACATGGTAGCCCACATTAGCTACGGCAGCATCTTTAAAACGATACATACCTCCCAGTATCAGTCCCTTTTCATTATTTAACTTTAATTCAGAATAAGCGCCTATCGCTTTTTCTTCGGCTTTTTGCTGTTTAATAAAAATGGCGTGCGGAATTACATCAAAGTACTCCGACGCCTTAAGGCGCACGCCCGCGTGTGCTGTATATCTTAATGGTAGTTTGCTTTGGGTGCCATCAGTAGCGAACGGATCTTTTGAACGCGCCAGGTGTGATACACTTAAGCCACCAAAAATATTAGCGCTATGCAGCGGGTCGCCGTCATAGTAAAAAACGCCGGCACCTGCATCAAAGATGGTTGCGTTGGTGTTAAGGAAATTCTCATTACTGGGCAGGGTAGGGTCAAAGCCGCTGCTTGGATTAAACTGACTTCCAAATTGTGCCTTGGTAGCATCAAAACTTCGGTTAATAACTCCCGCCTGTACACCAAAACTTACTTTTTTATACCCGTCATATGAAACCGCGATGTTGTAGCCAAAAGAGCCATAAGCTGTAAAATAATTGTAACCAATATCGCCGGCGGCCTGGTTCAGCACATTAAATCCCAGCCCTACCTTATTAGTGGGCTTATAATCTAATGAAAGCGCGCCGGTTTGATACGCATTGTTTATATTAGCATATTGATTTTTAAAGTTTGCATTTATGCGCAGATCTCCGTTTATTACTCCTGTTAAAGCCGGGTTCAGGTATAAGGGATATGCATAGTATTGCGAAAAGTGCGGATCTATCTGCGCTTTCGAAGTGCTCGCAACTACAACCTGTAGTATAACAGCCATAGTTATTATAATTGCTCGTTTCATATATAGATATTTATAGGTTTTAGTATCGCGTTTAATTATCTTAACAGGGTAACTGTTCCCTTTTTCTTAACCACCTGTCCGTCATTCATGGTAGCTTCAACATAATACACATACACACCAACCGGCTGTGGCCTTCCTTTAAAGGTTCCGTCCCAACCGTTTGATTTGTTGGTAGATTTGAATTGTAACTCGCCCCATTGATCGTATATCCAAAAGGAAGCATGATTAATGCTGGTACCGTATATCTGGAAAATATCATTGTTGCCATCGCCGTTAGGAGTAAAGGCATTAGGTACAAATATGCCATCGCCAAACGGATTGGCCGTGGTACCTGTAACCGCTGTGGAATTACTGCTCAACTGGCATGGTGAGCTGCCTGCTGCCCGTACAATTATGGTTACTGACTCTGCAGGTTGCAGATCAACCACAAGCTGAATTAAGCCCGCAGAACCTGAACTGGGTGTCGTAAATGTTTGTCCGTTATCTAAGCTTACTTCATATCCGGTGGCATCCGGCACAGCTCCCCACTCAAAGGTTATACTTGTGGAGGTAGTATTACCAACTGTGACTACCGGAGCCGCGAGATGCTGTAATATGTTAACCGTAACAGCTGTGCGGGTTGCAGAAGAACAGCCGCTTGAATTACTCACAGCTTCTGCATAGTAAGTTGTGGTAGCGTTTATAGCAGGTGTTACAAATGATGTCCCGGTAAATAGAAGCGTACCTCCGGTTGCACTGGCATACCAATTTATAGTAGTATTATTGCCGGCCGTAGCATTAATTGTTACAATATCGCCGGGACATACCGATAATCCCTGGGTATTTATCACAGGAGCATTTGGCGGCGAAGTTACGGTGACGGAAACCGCGGTCCTTGTATTTGAAACACAACCATTTTCATTAACCGCCTCGGCATAATAGGTGGTATTGGCAGATAAACCCGGAGTGACAAAATCAGTTCCGCTATGCAGAATTGTGCCGCCGTGCGCTACAGCATACCAATTATAAGTAAAGCCTGCATCAGGATTATCTATACTAAGTGTAGCCTGTGTGCCCGAGCAGGTAGTAGCTGTGTTATTATTGGCTACAACTGGTGCGTCAGGGGCAGGCTCTGTAGTAACCTGTACCTGTGCAAGGTTATTACTGGCACATCCTCCGGCGTTCCTGGCAACCACATAAAAGTTAGTAGTAACCGTTATCGGATCTGTTACGTAGGTTTCGCCGGTAAACAGCAAGTTTGTTTGGGATGGCGAATCATACCATAAGTAAGTGATTCCTGATTGCGGCGAACTTATACTCAGAGTAGCAGAACTGCCATTACAAACTAACACGTTTGGAGTAGTAACTGTTGGGTCCTGCGGTAATGGAGTAATAGTAATGGTTACCGAAGTTCTGCTTGATGGATTACAATTACCCGCACTTGAAGCTTCAACATAATATGTCGTATTTGCTGTTAAGGCAGGTGTCGTAAACTGCGTTCCGGTGAAAAGAAGAGTGCCGTTAGTTGGTGCATCGTACCAACGATATACAAAATTCGTTTGCGGGTTTTCTACAACGATAGTTGCGGACGAGCCCATGCAAACAGTTAGCCCGCCGGATGGAATTTGCAATTGCGGTGGTGTTGGTACGGGTAATACGGTGATATCTGCCTCAGCACGAGCTGCACTGGTACAACCGTTATTTGCCGCTTCTACGAAATAAGCAATATCAGCAGTAAGATCATTTATTGTAAAGGTAACGCCTGTATGTACAAGGGTGCCTCCGGTTGCCGCGGTATACCAGTTATACTGCACTCCTGAAACCGGATTAACCACGCTAAGTGTAGCACTTCCTCCGCTGCAAACTTCTGTTTGGGCAGCACTTAAAGTTGGTGTATTTAGCTGTCCGTTAACGGTTACGTTAACCGCGGTACGGTCTCCATTGTTATTACAGCCTGATGTTGTATTCGCCGCTTCAACATAATAAGTGGTGTTTTGCGTAATGGCGTCAGTTGTGAAGTTGCTTCCGCTGAATACTGCCGTACCACCGGTGGCTGCAGTATACCAGTTATAGGTAACACCGGCCTCCGGTGAAATTACCTGTAAGTTGGCTGTACTGCCTGCACAAACCTGAACATTGGCAGATGCCACAGCAGGCTTAGCCGGACGGGGGTTTACCGTTACAGTGGCAATCGTGCGCACTGAACTGCTGCACGTACCATTTGTTAATTCAACATAGTAATTATTGGTTGTAACCGGAGATACCGTATAGTTTGCCCCGGTAAATAAAAGTGTGCCGTTCACAGCGGCATCATACCATTTTGCCATTGAGCCGGCGGTATTTGTCACACTAAGTGTTGTGCTTTCGCCCTGGCATATTTCCATATCAGCCTGTGCTAATACCGGATTAGCAGGTAACGGTGTAACATTTACCGTTGCGGCAACCCGGTTTGGATTTGCGCATCCGCTGGATGTACGGCTGCTTTCTACGTAATAAGTAGTAGTTGCTGTTAATGGGCCGGTAACAAAACTATTGCCTGTAAATACAGGCGTGCCACCAGTAGCAGATGTATACCAATTATAACTTATACCTGTACGGGTATTAGCTATTGTAAATGTGGCTGTATTACCAGCGCATATATTTACTGTAGTGGCATCAAGTACAGGTGCCTCTACCTGTTTAGTGGCAAAATATAAGTTTAATGAACTAAAGAGAGACGCTATATTACTGCTCAATCGCACTTCGATACGATCATAAACGGCAGATGGCGCAAATTTTACCAGCGCGGTGTTTCCGCCGGATAATATCTGTACCCTTAAAACACTGCTGCTTAAATTAACCCTGTCTCCGTTATAAGTGGCCCCATTGTATGATGCTATCTGCAGTTGATCTAACACACCAGCAGTAAGCAAACTTACCGGAATACCAATCTTTACTTTTACGGTATCACCTACTACTCCACCCTCACTAAATATAAGCGTTTGCGCCGCATAAGCACCAACAACACTTACCGGCACATTTACCTGGCTAAAACTGGTAGTATCGGCATCAACAGCATTATTGGGGTTGCTTATGCTACAACCTATACATAAGCCATTTACATCTGTTGTTTGGGTTACTGCAAAATCACACGAAGTGGAAAATATCGGGTTTACTGTAATGGTAACCGCAGTTCGTTCAGGGCTGGTACAGCCTGTAGCAGTCAGCATGCTTTCTACATAATAGGTAGTATTTGAAGTTAAAGCCGGAGTGGTAAACGTTGCGCCTGTAAAAATAGGCGTACCCCCGCTTGCACTGGTATACCAATTAAAGGTTGCTCCTGCAGTAGTAGATGATGCCATTAAAGTTGCCGTTTGGCCCGAAGATATTTGCCCGCCCGATGGTGTAACAGTAATTGTTGGCGCAATCGGCACTGGATTAACGGTTACCGTAACTTCTGCCCTTGCAGGGCTAACGCAGCTGCCTGAAGCTGCTTCAACATAATAAGATGTAGTTGATGTAAGCACCGGGGTGGTATATTGCGCTCCGGTATAAACTGGTGTGCCACCAGTTGGTGTAGTGAACCAATTAAAAGTTATCCCTGATTGTGAAGATGATGCGCTTAATGTTGCGTTAGAACCCGAACAGGTTTCCACTGTGGATTGTGACACAGTTGGCACCAACGGTGTTGAAGTGACGTTAGCAGTTACCTTTGTACGGATTGAACTTCCGCATTCACCGCTGCCAACTGCCTCAACATAAAAATCGGTGGATATAGTTAACGGATCGGTTGTGAACGGATTGCCTGTAAATACGGGAGTTGAACTTGCAGGTAATGTATACCAATTAAAAGTAACGCCACTTACAGCCTCCGCAGTGAATGTTGCCGGCTGGTTCGAGCAAACAGTTACCGTAGCTGTATTAACTACAGGAGCCGCTGGTATGGGTGTTATATTAACCCGTACAGGTGAACGTACACTTTGTGTACATCCGTCAGCTGTTCTGCTGGCTTCAGCGTAGTAAGTTGTTGTAGAATTTAAAGCCGGTGTATTAAAGGTAGTGCCGGTAAATATAGGTGTACCGCCTGATGCGGTAGTATACCATTTTACCGTAACGTGCGCCGGAACGGTTGCGGTTAACGTTGCCTGCGTGCCTTGGCAGGCAGTAACGCTGGCCGCATTTATAACAGGCGCAGCTACTTCCTGTGATGCATCATAAATATTCAGTGAATTAAACACCCCGGCCAAACCGGAGTTCAGCCGTGTTTCCACCCGGTCAAAATCTTGCGCGGCTTTAAAGGCCACGCGGAAACGGCTGATCCCATTTAATAACTTGATGCTTATGGCTGCGCCATCGATCGCAAAACGATCATTGTTAAATGTTGTGCCATTATAGGTAGCAAGGCTGATCTGCGAAAGTACGCTAACATCTGCCAAAGTAGCCGGAAAACCGAGCTCGACCACTACGCTGTCTCCGGCATGGGCGATATTCGCAAAACGTAATGTTTGCTGTGCATAGCCACCGCCAATTCCAATTGGCACGTTCAATTGTGAAAAGCTATCCCGGTTGTTATCAACTGAGCCATTTGCATTACTTATGCTGCAAAGCACGCATGCTAAGCCACTTGTTGTATTGGTTTGAGCTATGGCTGCATCGCATGGAACCGGATTATTCGCAATAGCATTAACGGTAACAGCGCCAGCGGCCCTTGTGGCAGAGACTGCTCCGGTTGCCGGTATGGTGGCTTCGGCGTAATAAGTAATATCATTAAATATAGCCGGCGTATTAAAGGTTGCGCCGGTATATATACTTGTACCTCCAGTTGGTGTAGTGTACCAGTTAAACACCGCGCCCGCTGTAGTGGAAGATGCAGTTAATGTTGCGGGGGAGCCGGAATTGACTGACTGTGTAGGAGGATTTACAGTAACATCAGGCAAGGTAGCCGCATTTACAACAACCGTGGCAGGAGTTCTTTCATCAGAAACGCAATTACCTATTGATGACTCCGCATAATAGGTGGTGCCTGTGGTTAGCGGTGGTGTGGTAAAGGTTTTACCTGTAAACAAAGGTGTACCACCTGTTGCGGCACTGTACCATTTAACAGTAACGTTATTGGTTGCCTGTGCTGTAAACGAGGCTGTTTGCCCGCTGAAAATAGTAGCTGTTGAAGGCATAACCACTGGTTTTGCAGGCGGGTCGTTAACCAATACTTGTACAGCCTGCCTTGCAGGAGAAACACAACCATTACGACTGTACTCTATATAATAAGTTGTATTGGCTGATAACGGAGGCGTGGTAAAATTAGTTCCCGTGAAAACCGAACTACCTGCGGTTGGCGTGGTGTACCAATTGAAAGTGCCGTTAGCCGGAGAAGAAATATTGATCTGAGCTGTGCTGCCCTTACAAACCTCGGGGCTTTGCGGATCGAAAACAGGTGTAGGATATTGTTGCGCGGCATAATAGATCTGTAAAGATGTTAGTAAACTGGCAACTCCCGAATTTAGCCTTACCTCTATTCTGTCATATGCCGCGGTTGCGGGCACTAAAACCGCGTAGCGGTTATTACCTCCCAACAACCTAACCTTAACTAAGGCATTGTCAAGCGGGTACCGGTCAATCAGCGTAGTACCGTTATAAAGTGCTACCGAGATGCGCCCGGCAACATTTACATCGGCCAGGCCCACCGGGGTTGAAATAACAGCCTTAACTGTATCGCCTGCAAAGCCCGGTTGCTGAAATTGCAGGTATTGATCGGCATAACCGCCAACCAATCCTGCCAATACATTTATAGTTGATGCCGTAGTAGTATCAGCGTCAGCAGCGAGAGCACCGTTTGTAATTGTACAGCCTATGCAAATACCATTTGCCGAATTGCTTTGGGTATTTGCGAACGTGCATGGCGAATTGGTATTTATAGTTACATTGATAGTTACCGGGGTGCGATTTGCAGATGTACAGCCACTACCATTAACTGCATTTACATAATAAGTAGTGGTAGCAAATAATGCAGGTGTGGTATAACTTGTACCCGAAAAAACCGGAGTGGAAGCTGTAGCCGATGTGTACCAGTTATAAGTTATACCGGTTTGCGTATTAGTAATGTTTATAGTGGCGGTTTGCCCCGCATTTATGGTTAAGTTGTTAGCCGCCACAACCGGATCGGCAGGTTGTGGTTGTACTACCGCGCTGGCCTGGCTACGTGTATCACTTTCGCATCCGGTAGCATTAACCGTACTTACATAATACGTAGTATTGGCATGTAGGGCAGGTGTGGTAAAATCAGCGCCTGTAAATACCGGAGTGCCACCTGCTGCAGTTGTATACCAATTATAAAGATTGCCGCTAACGGGTGCGTCTATAGAAAATACAGCCACATCGCCATCACAAATAGTTACGTTTGCGTCGGTTAAAGCAGGAGCTGCGGGTGGCGCATTTACTGTTGCCGTTACTTGTGTACGTGCAGGGCTTATACAAGTACCCCCCGCTACAGCTTCGGCGTAATAACTGGTGTTTTGTGATAAGGCATTGGTAGTAAAACTATTTCCGGTAAACACCGGTGTGCCGCCTGTAGCCGCAGTATACCAGTTTACAGTAATATCCGTTTGACTTTGAGCATTAAAAGTAGCTGTACTGCCTTTACAAATAGTAACATTAGCATTTGACACTACCGGCGCAGCAGGGATCTGATTAACGCTAATGGTTATTGGTGTACGTTCAGACTCATCGGTACACCCTGATCGCATCGCCGCAACATAATAGGTGGTGGTAGCTGTTAAAACTGGTGTAGTGAAAGTAGTCCCCGTAAAAACAGGTGTACTTCCGGTTTGATGGGTGTACCAATTAAATGTAGTATTAGGTATTGTATTAGCCGTTAAGGCGGCTGTACTGCCGGAACATACCGAAATATCAGTAGTAACCACATTATTGTATTTTATTACAGGACGTGGTATTAATTTCTCTGCCTCATATAAATTAACGGATGACAGTACATTGGCTATTCCGCCACCTAAACGAAGTTGCACCCGGTCAAATAATTTAGTGGGAGCGTATGTAACGGTAACCTTACGCCTGTTATCATTTAGATCCAGCAATCTCACGCTTAATAAAGCGCCTGAAAGTGTTTGCGAATCATTATTACTGGCATTACCGTTGTAGGTGGATAATGAAATATTTGAAAACACACCCGCATCAATTAATGCCTGTGGTATAGATAATGTTAAACGTACCGAATCGCCTATTACCGAGGGCGACTGAAATATAATAGTTTGCTGCGCATAGGCACCTACCGCTCCTATACTTGCATTTAGTGTAGATGCCGTATTGATATCGCCGTCTATTGCATTTTGTGGATTTGCAACACCGCCAACATCCACTCCAAGGTTCAATAATCCTGCGGATATCCCGTGTAATTCATCAAAGGCACTATTACAGGCAAGCGGAGCATTGCCATAATAAAAGCCCCCATATACATAAATGCTGCTTAGGGCCCCTATCAGACCACCGTTTAATGTAATACGTACTCTGTCATAAAGCTGGCTGGGGACAATTGTTAATTCAACCTGGTTATTATTACTTGCAGCTGTTAACAAGGTGGCGGCCGTAATTGCTGAACCAGCCGGTGAATTGCCATTATATGGCCTTATGCTTATGGCTCCTAGAGCGGTTAGGTCAAGCAAATTATTTCCGCTACCCAGTTTAATGGTAACAGGGGTGCCTGCGGATACTTTCTCCGAAGCCGGGAAAATCAACTCCTGATAAGTTTGGGCCGCTATGCCGAGGGTTACATTTAAAACCGATGCAGTTTGAAGATTGCCATCTACAGCTGCCGATTGATTAGTTACTACACATCCTACACATAACAACCCACCATTACTACTTACCTGGCTGGTCGCAAAATTACGTTGTGCAAAAGCTGATGCTGAATAAAAAATTAACAGGCAAATTAGCACATACCTGTTTAAAAAGGAAAAGTTTTTCATAAGCGCAGTTTTAGGTTATATAAAGGGGATATGCCTTTAACTACGCAACATCTAAAAAAAACGTTTTTAGCAGTTTGTTCACTTGTATCGCATCTGAATCAGTTTGTTCAGGCTCCTTACTTGCTATTCATTTTGTTCATTATTTTTAAAAAATAGGGTTAAAACTCCTATATGGTAAACAATGTTTATGCCATGGTATTTGCGCAAAACCTTCTATTCGTTTTTTGCGTACACCAATATAAACCTTTGACCTATGCAGTTATATTATTGGAAAAAGACACTTTTCAACGTCTAAAAGAATAGCGTATAACTACGTGATTTTAAAATCACGTAGTTATACGCTTATTGTCGGTAAAATATATTTTAATTTAATAATATATACCTAAGGTAGATGTATATTATATATAGATTAAAATATATTCATTTTTTGCCTAAAAAGTAAACAAAATGTTAATTTTAATAATCACAGCGGTATGCCGGTAACAACTCATTATTTATATTTACGTATCAGTCAGAGATTACCTTAAAATTTTTATGGAAAAAGTATACATAAGCAACTGTATCAAATACGAGATATTAAAAATTTGTGGTTTAAACACATCTCGTCCATATAATCTGGTAACAGATATTCCATTGAAAAATTTAGGGTTCAGGGCTAAGAACAACCGATGCGAACTGTTAGAAAGGCGCTTACAAGTTATTGCTGATGAATATAACACCGGTAAGCAGATAGCAAAAGGAACGATTTCAGAAAACATCACGGTTAAGCAATGCATACAATTTTTGATTTAACAACTACCCCTAATAAAATATAATATATTTTATGACGATACTTTCCCCTAAATACTTTGATTCGTTAAAAGAAACTGTACTTAATATTTCAGGATTTAAAACTATTACTCCGTGCGATTGCAAAGTTATATCGCTAAAAATTTTCGAAAAAACCAAAAATAGCTTAAGCGAAACTACCCTGAAAAGGGTATACGGATTTGCCTATACCAAATTTAATCCTTCGGTGTTTACAATAGATGTAATGGCCAAATATTGTGGCTATGAAGGGTGGGACGATTTTTGTACAAGCCAGCAATCAGCAGCAGTAAAAACTCCGGAAACAAATACGAATTGGGATATTGTTAAACTTAATGCTACAAAAATAACGAACCTGACCTTACAGGCGTTAAAGAACAAAACCGGTATACCGTACAGTTTAACAATAAAAAGAAATTTCATTGATACTCATCTGGATGAATTTTCCAATAACAATTATACCGCAACGGTTATATCAGCACCAACCGGGTATGGAAAAACTGTAGCTATTTGCCATTGGATTGAGGAGAGATTACAAAACAGTAACGATACGATCTTATTTTTTAGCGGTAACATTTTAATTAACGCTTTTTTTTCCGGAAGTAATATTAACGACTGGCTGCTAAGCTTGTTAGGATATTCTACTGATAAAAACATCAACGCGCTTATCAACTCAAAACAAAAAGCCGAAGGTAATTTCTATTTTATTATTGACGGTTTTGATGAGCATTATTATAAAAATGAACAATTTCATTTATTGCTTGATCATGTGTTGGATATTTTTTCAGTTTATCAGGGCTTGCCGTGGTTTAAACTTATCCTAACAATGCGTTCTTATTCATGGATAAATAATAAACACATATTTGAAAACAACAGAAACAAATGGTTTAACGGGTTTATTTTAAATGTAGATACCGAAGCTACAAACGTGCCTTTATTAAGTATTGGCGAAATAAAGCAGCTCTTTAAAAACATAAAGCCTTCAGCAGAGAATTTTTTGACTTTCGAAATTGCCAATAACTTTAATTATCCATTATATTTTGAGTACTACTATAAAGAATATAAGGACGAATGCGCTCCTGATAAGATCGATCAATTTTGCCTGTATAACCTGATCATTAGTTTTATAACTAAAAAAATATATCTGGGTACACATTCTGCCGAAAAGCTACTACTGCTCAATACTTTTGTAGAAGCTATGAGCCTGGAAACTAATAATTACACCATTAGCAAGCTTAAAGTTTTACCAATTATAAAAAAGCATCATTATGCTTACGCTGAATTAATTAGTATTGGGTTTATACGTGAAATAAATAGCAGTGTTGATCTGGAATATAAAACACATATAACGTTCTGTAATGATAATTTTTTAGAGTTTACTATTGCAAAAACAATGCTATATCATAATAACGATATTTTTGATGAGGCATTGATAAACGCGATTAATGTCAATTTTGAAAACAGTCATCGTAAACTCTCCGTATTAAAATGGTGTATCATATATGCGAGCAAAACAAGCCAGCAAAACAACCTGGATGTGCTCACCGGAATAATATTGAAGCCTAATGAAAAATCGGATCTTATCTTATTTTTAGGTGATATGTTTGAACGGGCTTATACATTAGCGGGTAAAGCATCTTCAATAGTTCCCAATTATGAACAGAATTGTATTGACCGTCTTTTTAATTACTTTTTTGATTTAGAACTGATCAGCCCTGATTATAAGAAGACATTAAAAGCATTATTAAAATTCGAACTTACCGATAATAAAAAGATAATTATATATACCTCTTTAGCGGCCATAGCCATACAACAACTAAAGCTTAATAAACTTGAAGAATATCTGTTCAAGTTAAAAAGCTTTCCGTCTGGTGTTTATACGCAGTTCCCCATAAATCCGCTAAATTGTATTGATACCATTTATCAAAACTTTAAATATGGGGCATTTAAAAAGGATTTTTTTGCGGAACTAACCCGGTTTTATTTTAATCCGCCATTAGAAACATTTCAGGGGGCCGGGGATGATTCAAAAGGATTTATTTATTTACTCGCTGCATATACCTTAACAATTTGTAAAAGACCAGCCAAAATACCCCGCTTTATCGCTGCACTGCATAAAATTGATAAGCCACATTCAGATAAAACTTTTGCTTATAATTTATACCTTCAGATATTACTGGCCGACTCATATTTCGACTCTAATAAATATGATTCGATGGAAGAAATATATCAAATGGTGGAAAATGCCTACACTGCAGAGGAAAAATCGTTAACACCATTTATCCGGTCCGTTTTTTATAGTTTAAAAATTAAAATGGCAATAGCAAACTCTAATTATCAATGCGTTGCATTTAACTGGAATTTATTTAACCAGTTTTGTGATGAATCGGGTAACAGGTTGTCACAAATGCTTGCCTCGCTAAACCTGCTGAATAGTAAAATGTTTAAAGCTGCTCATCCGGAAATGTATAAGAAAATAGCTTATCAAAATGCTAAATGGCTGCGGGAAAGCGGCCTGAATCAGGAGGTGCTTACCAACCCCGTAATGCTAAACAGCTACCAGGATTGAATACCTATTATAGCATTTAAATCAAAAGCTATACGATATGTATAGGTTGTAGCGTATAAATTATCAAGCTTATAATAAGTAAGCCAAACTTTCTGCGTCTTTGTTCAATAAGAATCAATTTGCAAATAGTGATCTTGTCTGAAAATTATTATTTAAACATGTAATCGATTGCATATTTAAATAATAATTTAAATTCGTTCAACCAATTTAGTAAACCGCCGAATTATACTATATGTTATTATTAGGAATAGATTTAGGAACCTCATCGGTAAAAATTTCCATCATAGATTCGGTTTCTCAACAATCGATAGCATCTGCTCAATATCCGGATGAGGAATCACCCATAAAATCATTAAAAAGCGGTTGGGCCGAACAGTCTCCCGATATGTGGTGGGATCAGGTTCAGCAGGGTATTCTGCTCTGTCACCAAAAGGGGAATTATGATCCAGCTGATATCGGCGCAATTGGTATAGCTTATCAAATGCACGGTTTGGTGATAGTTGATGAAAAGAACGAAGCCCTGCGCGATAGTATTATTTGGTGTGATAGCCGTGCCGTAGAAACAGGCAATCAGGCATTTGCCGCGATAGGTGAGCAAAAATGTTTATCAACGCTGCTAAACTCTCCCGGTAATTTCACCGCCTCTAAACTGGCATGGGTAAAAGCTAACGAGCCCGAAATTTATAAACGGATCAGTAAAATAATGCTGCCAGGTGACTTTATCGCCTTAAAGCTAACCGGCCATGTTACAAGCTCAGTGTCGGCGCTATCCGAAGGAGTTTTTTATGACTTTAAAAAGGATGCGTTGTCTCAAGAAATTATAAGCTATTTTGATTTTGATAAAAGCCTGTTCCCTGATATTTTGCCCGTATTTTCGGTACACGGGAATGTTTTGGCAACTGTTGCTCAAAAACTGAAGCTTAAAACGGGCATACCAGTGACTTACAAAGCCGGCGATCAGCCTAATAACGCATTATCCTTAAATGTACTAAAGCCTGGTGAGGTTGCCGCTACCGCGGGCACATCAGGTGTAATTTACGGGGTGAGCGATCAATTGGTTTACGATAAGGAGTCGCGGGTGAATACGTTTGCACATGTAAACTATATTAAGAAGCAAAAGCGATTAGGGGTTTTGCTATGTATTAATGGCACCGGTAGTTTAAACCGCTGGACTAAAAATATGTTTGGTCAATCGCTAACCTATACGGAGATGAACGAACAGGCCAAAGCTATCCCAGTGGGGAGCGATGGTTTACGCATACTGCCTTTTGGTAACGGTGCCGAACGTATGCTTAATAATAAACAAATAGGTGTACACTTTCATCATATCGACCTTAATTTACATACACAGGCTCATATTTTCAGGGCAGTGCAGGAAGGTATAGCCTGCGCTTTCAGGTATGGGTTGGATATTATGCGCGAAAACGGTATGTCGCCATCTATTATACGGTCTGGATTATCGAATCTGTTTTTAAGTGAGGTTTTCGGGCAAAGTTTTGTTGATTTTACAGGTATACCGGTTGAATTCTATAAAAATGACGGAAGTGTGGGAGCGGCCTTAGGCGCCGGAATAGGTGTTGGCGTTTATAAAACACCAACTGAGGCGTTTACCAATATGCAGCCTGTGAAATTAATTGAGCCGGCATCATCCGATAAAACAGAGGCCATATATAACGAATGGAAAGAACTGCTTATTAAGCAACTGATTATAGAATAAATATATAACATTACTTTACTGACATATTATTTTCACTAAAAACAACCAAGGATATGACAATTGTAACAGGAGAAAAGGAATTTTTTAAAGGTATAGGGCAAGTAAAATACGAAGGCCGGGAATCTGATAACCCGCTGGCATTTAGCTGGTACGATGCCGATAAAATAGTAGCAGGCAAAACCATGAAAGAGCATATGCGTTTTGCCTGTGCTTATTGGCACTCGTTCTGCGGTAATGGCGCCGATCCGTTTGGCGAGCCTACCCATATTTTCCCCTGGGACATAAAGGCTGATGCCGTGGAGCGCGCTAAAGATAAAATGGATGCCGCTTTTGAGTTCATCACTAAAATGAATTTACCTTACTATTGCTTCCATGATGTAGATGTGGTGGATTATACCAACGATGTAAACGAAAACGACAGGCGTTTGCAAACAATGGTTGCTTATGCTAAACAAAAACAGGCGGATAGCGGGGTGAAACTACTTTGGGGTACTTCAAACTTATTCAGTAACCGCAGATATATGAACGGGGCCTCAACCAATCCTGATTTTCATGTACTGGCACATGCAGGCGCACAGGTAAAGGCAGCCATTGATGCCACCATTGCATTAGGCGGCGAGAATTACGTTTTCTGGGGTGGTCGCGAAGGTTATATGAGCCTGTTAAATACCGATATGAAACGCGAGCAGGAACATTTTGCACGCTTTTTACATACCGCTAAGGATTATGCCCGTAAACAAGGTTTTAAGGGTTCTTTCTTTATCGAACCTAAGCCTTGCGAGCCAACCAAACATCAATACGATTATGACGCGGCTACTGTATTAGGTTTTTTGCAAAGGTATGACCTGATGGACGATTTTAAACTTAATCTGGAAGTTAACCATGCAACTTTGGCTGGGCACACCTTTCAGCATGAATTGCAGGTAGCTGCGGATGCCGGCTTATTAGGATCAATTGATGCTAACCGGGGCGATATGCAGAACGGATGGGATACCGATCAGTTCCCGAATGATATAACCGAGGTAACAGAATATATGCTTATTATACTAAAGGCAGGTGGGTTTAAAGGTGGAGGG
Source organism: Mucilaginibacter segetis (assembly GCF_016522075.1). Classification (GTDB taxonomy): domain Bacteria; phylum Bacteroidota; class Bacteroidia; order Sphingobacteriales; family Sphingobacteriaceae; genus Mucilaginibacter; species Mucilaginibacter segetis. Next base: position 116,532 of record NZ_JAEHFW010000003.1, read on the forward strand.
ATAAATTTTGACGCCAAGATACGACGTAACTCTACCGACCCGGCCGATCTGTTTTATGCACATATAGGTGGTATGGATGTGTTTGCGAGAGCGCTGATCATAGCTGATAGTATACTGCAAAAATCTGACTACAATAAAATAAGAAAAGAACGTTACGCCTCATTTGATAGCGGAGCAGGTAAAGATTTTGAAGATGGTAAATTATCTTTAGAAGATCTGCGTACATACGCTGCTGATAACGGCGAACCTGCAACTATAAGCGGTAAACAAGAATATCTGGAAAACTTGATAAATCGTTATATATAACGTATAATTAGCATTTCAAAATCATAAACCAATTTATTAAACCGGGAAGCTAAATGAAAACTCTCTCCACGGGCGATTATGCCGTATTTTTCGTTTATTTTATAATCGTATCCTTATATGGTTATTGGATATACCGGCGTAAACATAACGCTGATGCTACCTCAAAAGATTATTTCCTGGCAGAAGGTTCCTTAACCTGGTGGGCTATTGGTGCATCGCTTATCGCCTCAAACATCTCTGCCGAGCAAATGATAGGGATGAGCGGCTCCGGCTTTAAAATGGGTTTGGCTATATCCGCTTATGAGTGGATGGCCGCAGCTACATTAATTGTAGTAGCTGTTTTTTTTATCCCCATCTATCTTAAAAATAAAATATTTACCATGCCGCAGTTTCTTCACCAGCGGTATAATGGTACGGTGGCTATGGTTATGGCTATATTTTGGTTGTTGCTGTACATAGTGGTAAATCTTATGTCTATCCTTTACCTGGGTGCACTGGCTATATCCGGTATATCAGATATCAATATAATATACTGTATAGTGGGGCTCGCGTTATTTGCCATTTTTATCACTTTAGGGGGGATGAAGGTTATCGGTTATACCGATGTGATACAGGTGTTTGTATTGATCCTGGGCGGATTGGTGGCCACTTATCTGGCGCTTAACCTGATCAGTGAAAAATCAGGTACTACCGGGTTGCTGAATGGCTTTCATATAATGCGATCTGAAGCGAGCGACCATTTCAATATGATATTTAAAAAGGACAATCCAAATTATATGGATCTGCCCGGTCTGTCTGTATTAATTGGCGGTATGTGGATAGTTAATCTTAATTACTGGGGATGTAACCAGTACATTACACAGCGGGCATTAGGTGCCAATTTAAAAACTGCCCGGGGAGGGATTTTATTTGCTGCATTTTTAAAATTGCTAATGCCGGTAATAGTGGTATTGCCGGGTATTGCCGCCTATCTGCTATATCAAAAAGGGATGTTTCATCAGGAGATGCTCAGTTCAAAAGGAGTGCTTGATGTAAATAAGGCCTACCCGTCACTTTTAAATTTGCTGCCATCCGGTTTAAAGGGGTTGTCGTTTGCGGCGCTTACCGCGGCCATTGTGGCTTCACTTGCCGGTAAAGCAAATAGTATATCCACCATATTTACCTTAGATATTTACAAAAAAGCCATCAAGCCTGATGCTACAGACAAGCAGTTGGTGATTTTAGGAAAATACGCTGTAGTGGTAGCTATGTTATTGGGTGTTGTTTTATCGCTGATAGTTGGCGAAACGTTAATGGGCGAAGGTAAGCAGGGTTTTCAGTATATACAGGAATATACCGGCTTTGTATCACCGGGGATATTTGCCATGTTCATTTTGGGTTTCTTTTGGAAAAAGGCGACATCTAACGCAGCATTGTTTGCAACAATTGGCGGTTTTATATTCTCCGTGTTCTTTAAATTGTTGCCGCGCTTTATGGATCTCAGCTTTTTATCGCCGTATGGTTTCTCAAAAATTGCCCTGCAGGATGATAAGGTAACCAAGCTTTACGAGATCCCTTTTATTGACCGTATGGGCTTTGTATTTATATTATGTGTTGTAGGTATGATTATTATATCAAAAATTGACCAGGCAAGGGGAATTAAAACCCAAGGTTTGGAAATTGATGCATCTATGTTTAAAACTTCAAGAGCATTTACCGCAGGTGCAGTTTTGGTACTTGGTATAATAGTAGCCCTGTATTCATTCTTTTGGTAGGCGCAGATATATCAAACAAAAAAGGTGCAGATCAACAGTCCGCACCTTTTTTATGTACACCTATTTAGCTAACGGATAACCTTTAGCTATCCAGTTAGTTTGCAAATTATTGGGCAGGTTCAACAATTTAATATGGGTAAAGCCCATAGTTTTCAACTCATTATAAGCCGGACGTATATTCGGGCATTTGGCAAAAGGACAACATCCGCAATAGATGACTACTTCGGTTCCTTTAGGCAGATCAGCCAACGCTTTCTTGAATTTTAAAAGGTTTTCGGTATTGCCAACTGCGCCAATATGTGTGGCACCCTTAATATCCTCAACCGCGCCTATATTAAAAATAGGCGGTGTTTTAGCAGAAGCGGAATTTATTTGAGCTACTAATGCATCCGGCTGTATTAGTTCACCGCTTGCCCACGGATTACCCGGCCCCGGCGTGATTGTCATTTCCTTAGGGGATGTTTGCGCATTTGCACTAAAACCTGCGAGCAATAAAAATAATCCGCATATGTAAATTTTTTTCATGATCATTATAATTTAATATGGTAAACAGTTGTTCGGGTATATACTAATGTATTCGAATGTGGAGCGCCCCGTTTCATCAGCTCTGTTTTTAAATAAAGATAAGCATTAGTTAAATAATGCACCATTTGTATGCTAACATAATTAATGCTGATAACCTTTGGTTTAACCGGTATCTGGAATAAAAATAAAAGCCCCCGATGATCATCGGGGGCTTTGCTATTGAAAACTTATCTATCAGATCACTAAACCGGTATCAATAGAAATATACATTATTTTGTACTTTGGCGGTCAGCTTTTTATCATCAGTAGCTGCCGACAAACCTTGTAACCATACCGTATAAACCGAGTTGCTGTTAACAGTAATGTTTGATGTGGTAGCCAACACGTTGGAGGTTCCTGCCTGCCTTATTTCAAATGTGTAAGTTTTATTACCTGCTACGGGTACAAAGGCAGAGTGACCTTTGTATGCTTTATTAGATGCAATTACATCACCCCCTTGTATAGCAAGATCAACCGCGGGCGCATCCGGACTAACATTAACAAGTCGTACTGTAGCCATCCCTGACGCCGGGCGACTTATAGAATCTGTCAGTAATAAATATTCAGGGTTAGCTGCTACATTGGTCAGGAAAAGTGAATAATAAGTATCTGCTTTTAAGGTTAAAGTATCTGTTTTATATAACTGGCCGCTGCTCGCATTTACAAAAGTAGCATTACGCTTGCCTGTATAAGCCTGTAAATAATCTAATCCGCCGCCATAGTAAATAGGTTGGTTATTTGCGCGGCTGTTATCAAGCGCAAAATTAAGTGGTGGTGAATCTGGCGAAGCATTAATAACAGATAACAGCGCTATTGGCTGTTGCGGGATATTATCATTATTATCCTTTATACAGGAAGTTAGCGCTATGCCCAGCAAACACATCATCCCGACTATGCCTGCCCATCTTTTAAAAGCTTGCTTAAAGTTTTTCATCATAATTGTATTTTTTTGTAGTGTATATAAGTGTTACGCAAATGATGTACAATTCGCTACTTAACGGTTCGGTTTTTTAGTATAAATAGTTGGAAATGTAACAGATAAATTTAAAATGTTCTCATCTGGACTTGGTAAATTACCAGTCCAGTAAAACTTAACTTATCCTGTCATTAGATTGGTACGAGTCGCCGTATGTTTTATATATAGGGATGGGGACCTAAAATATCACCAAGTTTTTTCACCTTTTATCATTTTATCAATAGTTGCCTGGTAAGCAGGTTTTTCATTGGCTAAAACTAAATTAATGGCTTGCCGTTCGGTTTTTATAGCTTCTTTTGTATCACCGCTTTTATGCAGTAAATTAGCATAAGTATCTAACAGCATTGCGTCTTTACCGCCAGTTTTTTCGACACTTTGTTTGCTCCATAATAACGCTTCGGTAATACAAGCGGGATCGCTACAGCCTTCGAAAACATCCCATGCAAATTCATTTAATTCATTGGGGGTAATATAGGAGGCATATTTGTTTAAATATTGTGATACAGATATTCTGAAATTATTCCAATTCTCCTGTCGCTGATAATACCTGATTTGAGTCAATTTAATATATTGTGTAAAATCGATTGACGGATATTTGGTTTTAAGCTTAACTGCAAGCGCATCGAAATCTACATTTTTCTCTTTTTGCCTTGCAATGGGTGTAATCTCTTCACTAATTATTATATCCGATAATATTTTGTACGCTGTACCTGCGCCCATTACTGAGTCAATTTTCTGAGGATTTTTAAGTGCTATCTCAAACCCCTTACTTTTACTATTTGTCGTATAATTTTCAATAAATTTAATATTGGGTTTTGTGTACAGATCTTTTTGTGTTTCCAGATACTCTGTCGCGATCTTATTCATTAAGTTTACTTCATTGGCGGTTGCTACAGCAACAGTAAGTGCTTTTAAAACTTCAGGTTCCCTATTACCTGCATTGTATTTTTTAAGTAAACTGGAATATTGCGTTTTGGGATTTAGTGCTTTATTAGCGAAACTTATGAAGTCATCGGCTTCTCCGGCACCGACTATCTTTTGAACCATCTCTCCGTCTGGCGAAAAAACAAGGAAAGTTGGATAAGCGTTTATGGAATAATCTTTGGCTAAGTTAGCAGCATCCAAATACCAACTTCTAACCTCTTCATTATCCTCATTTGTTTTATCAAATTGTACCTTAACTGTTAAAAAATTTTTGTTAAAGAAATTTCCCACCTTTGGTTGAGGAAAAATTGTATTTGTCACGTATTTACACGGGCCACACCAAGTAGTAAAGCAATCAAGGTAGATATATTTGTGTTCTTTTTTAGCCTTCTGTTTGACCTCTGCCCAGCTTAAACCATGCTCAAAATGAGTGGCGCCATTTTGTGCAAAAACAGCAAAGGGAAATAGCAGAATAAAAAAAATATAAAACTTCCTTAGCTTAACCACTTTATTTGTTAGATAAACACTATAAGTAAAGCTAACAAATAAAGAAATAAAGTTGAAAATTTGTTTGCTTAGTGCCATTACACCTGTAACTGAAATAGTATATCCTTAAGGTGATCAACCGTTAAAGGTTTTACAATAAAATCGGTAACTATTTCTATAGCCTTGGCCCGGTTATAATCATCTTCATCAATTGAGGAGCTCACTATATAAACTGTTATTTTTTTATTTAAACGAGGTTTAAGCAGTGCAAACTCATCTAAAAACTGCCAACCGTCAAGCACCGGCATATTCAGATCAAGCAGTATCAGGTCAGGTAATTCGTTGTGTTTTTCCAGGTTCTCTATTAAAAAATCGAGTGCAGCCTGCCCGTTATGAAAAAATATGGTTTTTTCAGCAATTGCTGATCGGTCAATTATACGCCTAACCGTAAATGTGTAGATCTCGTCATCATCAACTACACAGGCTATACTTATTTTATTCATTAAAAATTATTTTAAATTTTGAGCCCTTACCAGGCATACTTTCCACTTTAATTTGCCCTTTTTGCGATTCTACCTGTGTTTTTACCAGGAACAGCCCAACGCCATGAGCATCTATCCGGTCATGAAAGGTTTTATACAGTCCGAATATTTTATTGCCATGCAGCTTAAGATCGATCCCGAGGCCATTATCCTCACACTCGAAAACTGTTTTCCTGTCTTTGTTTTTATATGTTCTCAAAGTGATAACCAGCTGTACATCCGGCCGGCTGTACTTAATACTGTTTGATATAAGATTAACAAGGATGCTCTCTAAATAAATGCGCGGGAAATTCACCTCCTGTACTTTAAAATCGGTAGTGAAGCCGGCATTCATTTGTTTAAGGTCAGATTCAAATATCTCCAGGGCTTTATCTGTAATTACCTTAAAATTCACCACATCTGAGCTGATAATATTTTCCTTTATCTTGATCGCTTCTGACAGATCTTCGAGGGTGCTGTTCAAAGCGGCAGATACCTTGCTCATCTTCTCAAAAAGTTCCGCATTGCTCTTGTCCATGTTATTCAGATCAACCAATGAGGATATAAGCGCCATATTGCTGGCATGATTGCGGATATTATGAGATAGGATGTGTGTAAAGTTTTTTAGCTGATGGTTGTTTTGTGTGGTAAGTTCTAATGACTTATTGAGTGCCAGTTCATTTAACTTATAACGGTTAATATCCATCATTATGCCGCGCAATTTTACAATTTTACCCTGCTCATCATATTGTGGCTCCCCGGTAGAACGCACCCAAATCATGTTATTTTTAGCTGTTTGCAGCAACAACTCATGATCCCACTTTTTACCTTCGTTTTTAGCTTCGTCCAATGATATAGCCAATAATTTTCCGTACTGTTCCGGAAAATGATTTACGGTATCGTAATCATCTATGTTATGGTTATAAGGCAGTTCAAATATGTCAAATACAGTTTTTGACCACGTTCTTTTATTCTCGGGCAATTCGGTTTCCCACCCGCCCACCCGGCTTATTCGCCCGGCTTCAGATAATAAAAATTCGCTTTTGGCCAGTTTTTCTTCCACTATACGGCGTTTCTCTATCTCTGCTTCCAACTCGCTAACTGATCGGAGATTAAATACAGAAGGTAATATTTTATATAAAGCGTATACTGTTGTTGCGGAAACTACGGCAGTAGCAAACCTTAGCAATGCACCTATACGGTAGGCAGGCCACCAAAATATGATGGCATCCATGAGGTGTGTAAGGCCGCAAAGCATAATAAAGGCTACAAACAATAAAAATATCTTATGGAAAGGGATATCCTTGCGTTTTCTTAAAAGCCGAAGTATGAGTATGGGAATTGCAAAGTACGATGCCCATATGCCAACATCAGAAAGTATATACAGCCAGCCATGAAAATCAGTCCAGGTACCGCAATGCCAGCGGGGCGGCCAATCGTTAGTGTTAAATATTTTGGTAAAAAAATCTGTAAACTGTTCGGAAAAGGATGCGTGTTGTGCAAGTGCTGTTTTTGAAGGGCCACACTCCGGACCGCAAAGCGCTATGCTATCTTTTAATGTATGTAAATGATCCAAAATTCAGACAGTTTTCAGGTAAATATATAATTATATTTTATTGGTAAAATGAGTGTCGGGATAATTTAATTGTAATAAACGTGCACTTAAATTTTAATTAATAAAGGTTTAATCAACACTTAAATTATTTCGATTTAGCACAGCCTGAATGAATTTTTTTCATAAAAAAAGCCCCTGAATTATCAGGAGCTACGGAAATTTTTTTAAATCGGTTTTTTAGTAACCGCTTTTAGGTTGCTGCACTTGTTCAACCACCTGCTCTACCGTTTGGGTTGCAAATTCTTTTGCTTTATCAAACCATTCAGGAGCTTCTTCAGTTATGTCGTCAAGTATTGATCGTCCGTCCGGTCCTTTTTTGGTGATGTAATTTATACCATATCCTATGGCTGCACCTACCACTATAAATCTTAATAAGCCCATGTTTATTTTTATTTTTGTTTACAAATTGTTCAGGCTTTTAGTGCCTTATTAGTTAAGTAAAATTACCCTCATATTGTTTTATTAGTTTTTTAGTTGCCCTATTGCTCCAGGCAGTAAACAGCAATTGTTTCAATTCATCCGGGTCAGCCTTATCCAAATGTATAAGCATATAGCTGTAATTGAGATAATGGTCAGTAACGTAATATATATTGGAGTTATGCCTTAGCCATTTATCACGTTCAAGGGTGTTTATCACCAGGGTTTCGCCATCCTCTTTAATGCGGCAAAATAGTTTATTATTTACATAAAATGCGGGCGTTTCAAAACACAACCGTTCTGTCACCCCGGGTAAATGCAATAAATTATCGCGCAAAAACTGCAGATATATAAAAACAGAAGGTTCCATTTGAATTTTAAATAATTGCTAAAAAAGCATATGTGGCAATATGAAATTAAATATTTATTTACGCCTTACAAAAACCTAAAGTTAAGTAGTTAGTTGTATGAGCTTAAATGGCATATTTGTGCCCTAAAATAAATGGAAAATTATACGATGATGCAGTTTTTTGAATGGTATTATCCTGCCGATGGCAGTTTATGGACGCATTTAAAAAACGAAGCAGAAAAACTTAAACAGGCGGGAATTGATGCCGTATGGTTGCCACCTGCGCATAAGGGTACAACAGGAGGCATTTCAGTAGGATATGACAGTTACGATCTGTACGATCTTGGAGAATTTGATCAACGGGAAAGCGTACGCACAAAATACGGTACCCGCGACCAACTTTTGGATGCTGTAACAACAGCTAAGAATGCCGGGTTAAATATTTATGTAGATGTAGTACTTAACCATATGGGCGGTGCAGAGGAAACAGAAAAGGTGACCGTACGTAAGGTAGACCCTGAAAATCGTAACGAGTTTATTAGTGAGCCTTACGAAATTGAGGCTTTTACGAAGTTCCCTTTTACAGGGCGTAATGGAAAATATTCACAATTTAAGTGGAACCACGAGTGTTTTTCAGGCGTGGACTATGATGCCGCCACAAATGAGACCGCTATATTTAAGATCCAAAATAATTTTGGTGACGGATGGGAAGAGGTAATAGGTGATGAAAAGGGAAACTTTGATTACCTGATGCTGGCAGATATTGAAACCCGGAATCCTGCAGTAAGAGACGAATTGAAAGCATGGGGTAAATGGTTTCACGAAACAGTTAAGTTTGATGGCATGCGGCTGGATGCCATTAAACATATGTCTTTTAACTTTTATAACGAATGGCTTGACCATATGCGCGGGGAGTTAAAAAAGGAATTTTTTACCGTTGGGGAGTATTGGAGTCAGGAGGTGGGACTACTGCAACAATACATCGAAGCAACAGAAGGCCGTATGTCTTTATTCGACGCGCCTTTGCATCATAATTTCCATACGGCATCTGTAGAGGGAAAAGATTATGACCTTACTAAAATATTCGAGAATTCATTACTGGCTGTTAACCCGGAGTTGGCTGTTACACTGGTTGAAAACCATGACACCCAACCCCTGCAGGCCCTGGAGGCGGTGGTGGAATTTTGGTTTAAACCCTTAGCTTATGCACTAATATTGTTAAGGGAGCAAGGTTACCCTTGTGTTTTTTATGCCGATATGTACGGTGCAAAATATAAAGATACAGGTGAGGATGGCAACGAACATGAGATAATACTGGCGCCATGTGCTGAGTTAGAGCGATTGCTTTATGTCCGCAAGCACCTGGCTTATGGCATACAAACCGATTATTTTGATGATCCTAACTGTATTGGGTGGACAAGAAGCGGTGACGATGAACATCCCGGTTCGGGGTTCGCGGTTTTGCTGAGTAATAACGAAGATTCAACCAAACATATGAACTTGGGCCAAGGACATGCCGGCAAAGTATTTGTCGATCATTTAGCGAAACATACTGAAGAGGTGATCATCGGTGATGATGGTAGTGCCGATTTTTATGTTAAAGCCGGTTCGGTATCAGTTTGGGCAATAAAAGGTTGATGTTTTTGATAAATTAACTATTTTAGGAGGAAATCTGTATCTCACCGGATTTCTTATGAAAAAGATACTCTTCCTCCTGGTCCTATCTCTTTTTATTATAAGTGCTAATGCTAAAGCGCAAGGTAATTCTAAAAAGACTGCATTTAGGGTACTAGCACTTTACGAAAACGGTGGTCATCATATCGAATACTCCAAAGCAGCACGAATCTGGCTTGATAAATTAGCTGCTGATAGCGGTTTTACCATTGACTATATACAAAACACGGATAATATTAACACCGCTTTCCTGGCAAAGTATGATCTGTTCATTCAACTGGATTACCCTCCGTATGGCTGGAAAACCGAAGCTGCTGCCGCCTTTAAAGATTATATTAGCAAAGGAAAGGGTGGTTGGATAGGTTTCCACCATGCTACACTATTGGGCGAGTTTGATGGTTACCCCATGTGGCAATGGTTTTCGTGGTTTATGGGAGGTATAGTTTACAAAAATTATATAGCAGATTTTGCGCAGGCTACTGTTAACGTAGAGGACAGCACCCATCCGGTTATGAAGGGCGTACCCAAAAGTTTCGTGATAAAAAAGGAAGAATGGTATACCTATGACAAAAGCCCCCGCCCTAATGTACATGTGTTAGCCGGGGTTGATGAAAATACGTACACACCCGATTACGATATTAAAATGGGCGGTGATCACCCGGTGATATGGACTAACCCTCATGTTAAGGCGCGCAACGTTTATATATTTATGGGGCATTCTCCCATACTTTTTAACAACCCGGTATATACCACTATTTTCAGAAACGCCATATTTTGGGCTGCTAAAAAATAGATCTTTAAAAAGTTAATATCCATATGAAATATCTTTACCATTGCTTGTTACTTATTTGTCTGTTATTGCCCGCAGGGCACTTGCTTGCCAAACCGGTGATATATATTAATCAAATAGCTTTTGATAGTAACGGCCCAAAAACAGCAGTTGTCCGTTTTGACGTAAAACCGGTTACGCCTATAAAATTTACCCTGATAAATATCACAAACGGGAATGTTGTATTCACCGGAACTTTAGCCGACCCGCAGGTTATCACCGAATGGGCACCGGGTAAAGTATTCTATCAGGCCGATTTTTCTTCATTTAATACAAATGGGAATTACCAATTAAGCTTTAAACAGGATGGTGAAACATATACCTCGTATACTTTTAAGGTAAGGGAGAATGCGGTAGCAAAACAAACCCTTTCCTCAATAATTCATTATTACAATAAACAACGTGCAAATACTCCGCAGGAACTTTCTGCCGATGCTAAATTGAAATTATTCGGGAGTGATAAAACGGTAGATATGCGTGGCGGCTGGTGTGATGCGTCAGGCGACGTAAGTAAATATTTTTCGCACCTGGCCTATGCCAATTATATGTCTCCACAGCAAACCCCATTTGTTACCTGGTCAATGGTGAGCGCTTCCGAAGCTATACCACAACTGCTTGCTAAATGGAAACTTAAGGATTCATTAGATAATGAGGCACTATATGGAGCCGACTATATGATGCGTGCGCTAAGCGATTCCGGTTATTTTTATATGATCGTGTTTAGTTATTTTAATAAGGATCCTAATGCACGCAGAGTAGTTGGCTTGCTGGCTAACAGTGTTACCACCAATCAATATCAGTGCGCGTTCCGCGAAGGAGGAGGGATGGCCATTGCCGCGCTTGCCCGTATATCGCAATGGAAAAAGCATGGCAAATTTACCTCAAAGCAATACCTGGACGGTGCAAAACGCGCCTTTGCCCACCTGTTGGTTAATAACACCAAATATGATGATGATGGGAAAGAAAATATTATAGACGACTATTGCGCACTGATGGCAGCTACCGAACTATGGATAGCTACGGGTGAGGAAATGTATAAGAATGAAGCACGTAAACGGGTAAATAACCTTGCAGGACGAATGAGCGCAGAGGGTTACTTTTTAGCCAATCATCACGGTCGCCCGTATTGGCACGCCTCGGACGCCGGATTGCCGGTTTTGGCGCTTGTAAGATATTTAGATAAGGAGCAGGATGCCCCTCACAGGAACGTTGCACTCGATGTCATAAAACGCGCGCTTGATTATAATTTAAAAGTGACCCATAATGTAGATAATCCGTTTGGATATGCGCGGCAAAGTTTTATGTATAAAGGAAAAGTGCAGGATGGTTTTTTTATCCCTCATGATAATGAGACCGGGTGGTGGTGGCAGGGCGAGAACGCACGCCTGGGATCTTTAGCTTCGGCAGCAATAGCAGGCGGGAGACTGGTTTACCCCGGTAATGCTAATTGGGGGGTTAATTTACCACTCGCTAAATTTGCCGAGCAGCAAATGGATTGGATAATGGGCTGCAACCCATACAACATGTGTTTTGTATATGGTTTCGGAAAAAACAACGTGCCTTATATGCAGTCAAATTTTGGGCACGGATCAGAACGAGGGGGTATTTCAAATGGTATTACCGGGAAGGATGGTAACGGTGACGGATCAGGTATTGATTTTAAAACCGAAGCAGAAGGCAACGAGTGGCGATGGACAGAACAGTGGATACCGCATGCCGCGTGGTTTTTGCAAGCCGCTGCATTAATGGCACAACCTGTTGCGCTACATTAATAAAAATTTAATAAATTACAGCGAAGTATTTTTCAGATATTTGGTATAAAAACTTAGACACATAAACAAACATGATCACATCATTGGTAACCGGAGGAGCAGGTTTTATTGGTTCACATGTAGCCAAACATTGTTTAAACCTCGGACATAAAGTTATTGTACTTGACGACCTTAGCGGAGGCTTTGAAGACCACGTGCCTGCCGGAGTTGAATTTATTAAAGGGTCAATAAACGATGTGCCCCTGCTGGAGCAATTATTTGCTGAACATCAATTTGATTATGTATACCATTTGGCTGCATATGCTGCCGAGGGATTGTCGCATTTTATACGCCGCTTCAACTACAATAATAACCTGATCGGTTCGGTCAATCTTATAAACCTTTCGGTTTTATACAAGGTTAAATGTTTTGTGTTCACCTCATCAATAGCGGTGTATGGTGCAGGTCAGTTACCTATGATAGAAAGCATGGTACCGCAGCCCGAAGACCCATATGGTGTGGCTAAATATGCGGTAGAAATGGACCTTAAAGCTGCAAAACACATGTTTGGCTTAAATTATGTTATTTTCCGCCCGCACAATGTGTATGGCGAAAACCAGAACATCGGCGATAAATATCGTAACGTGATCGGTATATTTATGAACCAGATAATGCAGCAAAAACCTATGACCATTTTTGGTGACGGCGAGCAAACACGTGCATTCAGTTATATTGATGATGTTGCGCCGCACATTGCTAATTGCGTTAACGTTCCCGCAGCTTATAATGAAGTTTTTAATGTAGGAGCTGATAAACCGTACACGGTTAACGAGTTAGTGCAGGTAGTAGCTAAAGAACTTGGTGTTGAGCCAATTGTTACGCACCTGGAAGCCCGCAAAGAAGTGATGCACGCCCATAGCGACCACTCAAAAGCGGCCGGTGTATTTGGCAAAAGCAAAAATGTAAGTTTGCAGGAAGGGATAAGCAAAATGGCTGCATGGGCTAAAGTGGTTGGATCAAGGGCAAGCGCTGAGTTTGAGAATATAGAAATAGAAGAAAATCTGCCACAGGGCTGGAGTAAGAAATAATATTTTAAAAGCTAAACTTTGCGGCTTTTTCGGTAAACATTTATATTTTTGCAGGTAAATAAAAAAGCGTATTATGGAATCAATGGAAAATGCTAATTCGGAGTCTCATTACAAATCTTTAGTAGTTGCTATAGCAATTGGTTTAGTGGGTGCTTATCTTCGCTTTGCCGATTTTAAGCTAGCTTCAGCCGTATCAAATGCAATATTTGTTTTGGCTATCATTTTAGCATTAAGAACTGTTTTTGCTATCCTGAAAGATTAAGGAATTATTAAAAATATAATTAAAGGCGCCCGTGGTATTAGCTACAGGCGCCTTTTGTTATTCTTCCCTTTGGTTCTTTGGCCGGTATTTAGCTTCGTTCAGTATTTTTTGAGCATCCCCGTCACGCATTAATTGCGGCAAGGTAACCGTTGGATTTCTGCTCATATATTGCCGCACAATTTGCCAGCCTGTCCATACAGCCAGTTTAGGTGCCGACTCATTATTTTCACCCAATCCCGGTGTAAAGGGTGCTTCGGTCAAGTATTTTTGTATTTTTTGATAATCGCTTTCATAGAGTAAATTCTCCCCGATAAAAAAATCCCAGATATTACCTTTAAAAGTGTTGCACCATTGCAACTGTTTATCAGTATAACCTATCTTGGTAGAGTCAGGCACGTCGGGCAGTATCTGATCCATAAAATACATGATCTTGCCATTGTATATCATTTTGGAGAGTAGTGAGCGGTTTTCTTCATCTTCGGGAAACATATCTTCGCGGGCCATGCCTTCAATTACTCTTGGCGTAATATTGTCAGGAGTAAATCTGCGCGAAATATAGTGAGGAAAGTTTTCGGTCAACGCCGGGTAAAAGCGGGAGTTTGCTCCCAGGAAAAGGTCCAGCCCGATAGCAAAGTAGCCGTCACCTATAGATGTTTGCGCCTGAAAACCCGACAGGTAGGTATAAACCTTTGGTAGTTTTTTTTGCGGGTAATAATACTTTATCCGCCTGAAGGCATCGGTAAGTTCGGCGTTTTGTTTATCCATATCAGGATATACCGAATCAACATCGTGTTTAAGATCATTATAAGCGGCCCCTGCAAACACTTGCCTTAGCAGACTAAAATATGCAGTATCCTGTGTGCTGCCCAGTTTTAAAATTCGTTCAATAAAATCCTGGTAAAACACTCCGTACTTTTTTTGTAAAAATACCGCTTGCTGATCCATTGGTTTTTTGCGCATATCATCAAAATCATGATCAAACCGCACAATTTTTACATTGACAGGTATGTTACTCACATCGATTTTTTTGTGATTATTACAGGCTGCAAACAGTATGCTTAAAAAACTTAGATATATTAGACTTGATTTAGCAGAATAAGAGATCATTTTTGGCGTTTTAGCAAAAATAATTTTTTTATTTGCATTAGCACATAAGCAATACCAATCTATATACTATGAAGATCGCCCTGGCCCAACTTAATTATCATATTGGTAACTTCGAGTCGAACACGAATAAAATTATCAGTCATATACATGCAGCTAAGCAAAATGGAGCCGATCTTATTGTTTTTGCCGAGTTATGTGTGAGCGGCTATCCCGCGCGCGATTTTCTGGAATTTAAGGAGTTTATCAACCTTTGTGCAGAAGCAGCTAAAACCATAGCAGCTGAGTGTATAGATATTGCCTGTATAATTGGTTTGCCAACACCCAATAATAATCCGGAAGGCAAGGACCTGAATAACTCGGCTTATTTTATTGAAGATGGAAAAGTGAAAGCTATTGTTAATAAGGCATTGTTACCAAATTATGATGTTTTTGACGAATACCGATATTTTGAACCATCAATGGAATTCAATTGTATCGATTTCAAAGGCAAGCGTATTGCACTTACCATTTGCGAGGATTTGTGGAATACCGTAGAAAACCCCTTGTATATTACACGACCCATGGATATGCTGATAAAACAGCAGCCTGATGTGATGATCAATATAGCGGCATCGCCATTTGCTTATAACCATGACGAGGAGCGGATTGATATTTTAAGTGATAACGCCGGGAGGTATAAATTGCCTTTATTGTATGTGAACCATGTTGGCGCGCAAACTGAACTTATATTTGACGGTGGTTCGCTCGTATTTGATAACACAGGAAAGCTGATAGATGAATTGCCTTACTTTGAGGAGCATGTGGCTTACTACACCCTCAGTGATGACGGGGCGATATCTTTTGAACATACATCCACTTTAAGAACAGAGAAGCAAAGTGATATTGAACAAATACATAATGCTCTGTTGTTAGGGATAAAGGATTATTTCAATAAATCCGGATTTAAGCAGGCCATCCTTGGGCTTTCCGGCGGAATTGATTCCGCGGTAGTTTGCGCCCTGGCGGCCGAAGCTTTAGGCCCCATGAACGTGATGGCCGTGTTATTACCCTCGCGTTTCTCCAGTGAACACTCCTTAAAGGATGCCGAAGACCTTGTGAAAAATTTGGGCTGTAAACACGAGGTGATCGCTATCAGTAAAATAACCGAGGCATTTGAAGAATCGCTGTATCCGCAATTTAATAACCTGCCTTTTAATATAGCTGAAGAGAATATACAATCGCGCAGCAGGGCCGTTCTGTTGATGGCAATGTGTAATAAATTTGGTTATATACTGCTTAATACTTCAAATAAAAGCGAGGCAGCAGTGGGATATGGAACCTTATATGGTGATATGTGTGGTGGTATTTCGGTTATCGGCGATGTATTTAAAACGCATGTTTTTGAGTTGGCACGTTATATTAACCGCGAGCGTGAGATCATTCCTGTTAATACCATTACGAAACCACCATCAGCAGAACTTAGACCGAACCAAAAAGATACCGACTCGTTACCGGAATACGACATACTTGACGCTATACTGGCTGAGTATATTGAAAATCGTTGTTCATCGGCAGAGATCATAAAAATGGGCTTTGATGAAGAGGTGGTGCGGAAGGTAATAAGGCTGGTAAATATTTCGGAACATAAACGCTACCAGACGCCGCCTATACTGCGTGTGTCGCCTAAGGCATTTGGCATGGGCAGGCGTATGCCAATAGTAGGTAAATATTTATCTTGAATTTATTTGTACATTTTTAGTTATTGCGTTAAACCATTATTAAATACATACGTCTAATACTGTACATATAAGAGGGGATATCATGAGAAAATATGTTTATTTAATGCTGACGGTAATGTTTGTATCGATACTGTCGGCCTGTAGCAGCTACAATTATTACACAGCGGCTGCCAATAAAACCAATCTAAGCAATTATCACACCTTTGCATTGGCGCCTGTTCGCGAAAAGCGCGGCAAACATTGGCGTCCGCTCGATGAAATAGGAAACGGAAGAATTCAGGAAGCCGCTAAGCAAGCTTTAATTGATAAAGGGCTTGTTATGCAGGCAAATAATCCTGATCTTTTAGTAAGCTATACAACTGTTACCGGCCGTGGCACTAAAATGGAATACTACTCTCCGTATTATGGCGCCTGGGGCTATGGTTATGGGTGGTATCGCCCTTATTATTATGGTTTTGGCTGGCCCGGATCTTACGGCTATGCACAAAAAGTGCATTATAAAGAGGGTACTATTATTATTGATCTTATTGATACCAGAACTAATGACATTGTTTGGCGCGGATATGGCGTAGGGGAGCTACATAACCCTAAAAGAACCATGAATGATGTGCCTAAAGTGGTCGACGGCATCATTAAGCAATTGCAGCTGACACCAGATAGTAAATAATTAAGAATTTAATATAAATTTACCGGAAGCCTTTTCTGTACTAAACAGAAAGGGCTTTTTGTTTGCGGTATAAGTGATAAGTTCCAAAAATAACTGCGGCAATAACTAATATATATACCCAGGTATCTAAAGGAACATCGCATGGGGTATAACTTGTATCAGGAGGACTATCAGGATCTGGTGGTGGACCGCCCGGACCATCGCAATCATCCTGGCAAAAGGCGTTCATATTAGTTAATAAAAAAAGGAATAATATACTCCCGTACTTATAAATTTTCATACTCACTGATCTTTTCATATTTACAATTTTACAAATTTACTATTACCTACAACATGCTTTGTGTTGTTGTTTATTACCTGTACAAAGTAGGTGCCCGGTAACAGGTCGCTTACATTATCCTGCCAGGTAGGTTGGGTTGATGTAGCCGTTTTTACCAATGTACCCAACCCGTTCACTATTTTTATGGTGTACGAAGCGGTTTCAGCGTCCGGAACTATAGAAACGTTAACGGTTGTACTTACCGGATTAGGATATACTTTCATGTTATCTACCGTGATGTTGTCAGAAAGATCGGCATACATCAGGCTAACCGGCTTTGAGTAGCTGATGGAACCATTAATATCATCCTGTTTTAAACGGTAAATATTTAAACCTTTAACCGGATCATGGTCTATTATATTATAGTTGCCTTTATCATTAGAGGCGATGCTGCCTACCACTTCAAATGTTTTACCATTGTCGGTACTTCTTTGCACTGTAAAATCGGTTGAATTACTTTCGTTTTCGGTTATCCATGATAATTGTGCACCAGTGGTTATTTTGGCAGCACTAAAATCAAGAAGCTTTAATTGATAGGCTGGGTTTTGTTTGATCACTAAACTAAACCGATTGGAACCGAAACTTGCTTTATCACTTGTACTGGCATTAAAGTTATACGTATTGTTAGCCCGTATATCAAGCGAATCTTTTTTATAAGCATCCATCAACCAAACATCGTACAGTTTAGGTATATTTTTAAACTCAGGTATATTTAGCTGGTATAGGCCGCTGCTGGTAATGGTAATATTAAGCGGAATAATTTCTGTGGTTTTTTTAGGTAACGAAAGCTGATTGATGGCCAATGAAAGATTATCGCTTGACAGTGTGGATATATTAACCAAACTGTTTCCTTTCAAATAAAGAGCATCCTCATATTTTATATAAGCGGGGTTAGCATTGCTTTTAAAAAATACTACGGTACCATCGTTATTTACCGAATCTTTTTTCAAGCGCAGACGTATGTATTGAAGATCTTCGGCAGGCTGCGGTGCTGAGGTAGATAGTAGCAAGTTAGCCCGGGGTATCTGAGTTGAAACTTTAGCAGATTCGGTAAAGGTTAATGACGCACCTGAACTGTTGCTATCTTGCTTATTTGCACGAACAAAAAAGCCTTGGCCGCTGGGAATGATGTTAGCTGTTGAATCATGAGAGCCAATGCCACCGTGGCCCGCAATATAGGTGGCATAAGCCTTTGTAAGTGCATCATAAACATAAATTACAGGCGAAATATTAACTGTGGAATCTGCAGTTGATAAAGAATAGATCTTATCCCAGTCTATTGAACTTGCATAAGGGTTACCAACTAAATTGTACCCGCGTACAGCCGAATTTGAGGTAGAAGTAGTATAAGACAAGGTATCTTGATCGGGAGTGAACCAATCCCTCACCTTGATAGTTCCCTGGTTTAATGTTCCCGTGGCTGTAAAGGTAGCCGGAGATGCAGGAAGGGTTGAGCCCGCCGCAGTATTACCCCTAAAGAAGAATAAATAACCATTACCCACAGGGATATTTTTTGTACCATCATTATCAACTCCTATGTCATAACGGGGAGTATTGATGATGTTATTTACACCCCGGTAATTACCGGATATAAAGGAAGTACCATTAGGTGCCAAATTTTCACGATATAAATAAATGGTTGGATTTACTCCTCCATCAAATCCACCACTTATACCTGTTGTTCCCGATAAATAAACAACACCTCTTAAGTAATCTAAACTATACACATTATTAAGGCCTACAGTACCGGAATATACCGGCGATGATAACATTCTGTATCCCCTGTAGTTATTATTGGCAGGATCGCCTGATATATATCGCTCTACTTTAACATCGCCTGTAATACTTGCAGTGGATGGGATCTCAGCAATCGTAGCCGAACCATCAGCATCGGATTTGAGGGTAAGTATACCGCCGGCTGCCAAGGTTGTTTTACCTGACATGGTGAGTATGCCTGTGCTGCTTAAAATAAAGCCGCTGCCGGTGCCTGCAAGTGTTTTGGTCTTGGTTGATCCACCAGTGTTACTGAAAGTTATTTTGTTAAAAGTAACAGGAGTAGATGAGTTATTATTATTGATATTTTGATTATTAGTACGGTCAAAATTTACTAAACCACTACCACTTATAAATACTCCATTATTGGTATTATTAAATGTACCCCCTCCCATATCCAATTCGCCACTACTTAAGGTAAAAGTACCTGTATTGGTTAAATTAGCATTCAAATCAATTGTGCCGGATCCGGCATTAAAAACATTTTTATTGTTAAGTGTACCGCTAAACGTTACATCGCCCGAGCCTAATGTTACCGTTCCGCTGGTGTTATTAGTAAGTGCGGCAAAGGTGTTTGACCCACCCCCGAGCGTTATAGTACCGCTCGAATTATTATTTACAGTACCAGATGCGGCTATGGTGCCTGAACCTGATTGCAAGATATTTCCGGTATTAGTTACTGCTGCAAAATTTAAGTTGCCGCCAGCTGCTTGCGTTACCGTTCCGCTGTTTGTAAATGTTCCGGTGGTAGTAATTGTACCGGTACTGTTTTGTGAAATAGTGCCGGAGTTATTAACAGTACTGCCAAAATTCAGATTTCCAGCTCCTGACTGTGTTACAGTACCTCCGGTATTAGTAAAAGCTCCGGTGGCCGTAAAAGTTCCGCCGCCCGATTGTGCTATGGTACCGGTATTATCCAGTGTGCCCGAAAATGTAAGCGCTGCGGTACCTGTATGGTTAATGGTACCCGAATTTGTTGAAGCACCTGCAACGGTTAGCGCAGAAGAAGAAACATTAATAGTTCCGGCGTTAGTAACTGCACCGGTCGATGTTAATGTAACAGGTGCAGATAAAGTAAGTATTGAACCGGCATTGGTAACTATATTTGAGGCAGAGCTTACCGCCCCTGGTCCTAAAATTGAAGGTGTTGCGTTAGCTGTAACTGTGATGCCGCCTCCGGGGCTAAGTGTATAGCCAGAGTTAATGGTGATTTTTGGATTAATACCACTAAAGGTTATAGAACCTGTAGATGTATTTGCAGTGAGTACTGGATAATAAGTACGACCACCTGGAATAGTTATATTAGATGTACTGGTTGGATAACCATAATTTGCCCAATTGCTATTGTTATTGAAATTGGTATTGTTGGCGTTTCCCGTCCATATAAAGGTACTGTTGGGGGGCATGGTTAAAGTGGCTCCGGTTACATTATATGTGTTAAAGGTGGTATAAGGTGAGGATTGTATAAAAGCAGGCTGCCCTTGCCCGGAGGCAAATCGGAAATAAACTGATGACGGACTGCTGGAGTTATTAAAAGTGTTTACATCCATAGCCAGAAAATAACTTCGCGAAGTGTTAGTTATGGTTTGTGCAACATCGGTTATGGCTACATTACCCCCATTTAAAGCTACTGTGCCAATTTGCGTGTCGGTTGTGGGTGAAAATACATCATCAGTTGAGTAGTACAATTTTGCATTGGCAAAATAAGTGCCGTTGCTTCCAGCCGGAAAATCCACATTGATGTTATTAATAGTTATAATACCGCTAACGGTGATTTTAAAGCCAAAAAATGCCTGCTGCACATCGCCCGGATTTACAACAGTAGTTATATTATTTGTTGTCGCACTATTTAAACCTGTAATGGTAAGTGTTGGTAGCGCTAGTGAAAAATTACTTCCGTTGATATTACTACCTGCAGGTAAATTAGCACTTAACGGACTGCTTTGAACTATAGAATTGGTTTGCGAGGTTAAAAGGCTAAACTGGGATGTAGCCGGAACTGTACCATAATACCCATTATTAAAATCGCCAACAATAAAATAATATACGGGTGATGCTCCATTGGTAAAGGATTCGTTTAAACCGGAGATACTTATGCCCGTAGCGGAATTATACCCAAAACTAACGGTAGCGCTCGTTATTTGTGTGGCTGTGGCTAAAGAAAAAGTGCTGGAGCTTGACCGGTATATCTTACCATTATTAAAATATGCCTGAGCCGCGCTTGAAGAATTGGTGTTATATAAATTAAATCCGCTTACTGTGGCACTTGCATTTGTGCTTACCCCAAAACCAAAAAAGACAATACCTGCTTGCCCGGGTGTTAATGTGCCCTGTGTTATTCCATTTCCTGCTGAATTCGCACTAGTTAAAGTGTAATTAATATTTGCTAAAGAAAAATTTACTCCGGGCAAATTTGCTCCTGTTGATATGCTTGGGTAATATTGCACTACAGCATTACTTGCTAAATTAACTTGAAAATTAGACGGAAGACTTGCACTTCCAGTTGTAAAATCACCAACTAAAAAGAAGGTAGCGCTTTGCCCAGCGCTAATGGTTTGGCTAGAGTATATGTCAATTGATGTGCCGAAATTGAAAGTACCTACCTGAACTGCACCTGAGAAAGTGCTACCTGTTGTACGATATAATCGCCCATTTGTAAAAAATCCTGACGTTGTTGCTGTAAAATGAAAGACACCAATATTTAGATCCGATCCTGCAGCGGAAATTTTCACACCGTATAAGACCGCGTTGTTAGTACCACTTATTAAACTATTCGAAGAAATGCCATTTGCTGGAGTATTTGCATCGGTAAAAGTCACCGTTTGAGCAACCCCTTTTTGTATGAAAAAAAAGTAGATGGAAATTACAAGAATTAAATATCGGCGTAAATGTGTTTTCAATAGAAAAGTTTAAAAGGGGTTAATATATTTCACTTACCAGAAAAAATAGCAAAAATAATGCAAATGCAATAAAATCAGCTATTTATTAATGAATTTAATCAGTTCACACCAAATACGAATTAATAACGCAAACGGTTTGCCTTTTTATGGAAAAAACTATAAATAGAAGTGTTTTATAGTGAGAATTAAATTCCCCTATATGGGTAATTTATTCCCCGATATGGGTAATTGAGAATTTTAATTATAGGTTTATAAAAATGGAATTTATTGCTCTATATTATAACCGGAAGGTTTTTGTTGACGTATAAAAGAATTTATATTAAAAGATGCAAAATTTAAGCCAGTTATTTTATAATTCGCTTTTAAATACGGAAACTTGTTATATCAATATAATCCATATTTATGAAGAAATTTTACGCGGCATTTTTTTTTAAACTGTTTTTTTTATGCTGCGTAACAACTGCATTTGGCCAGGTTCCTTTAGTTAATTCCAGGCAGACAGAAAATTTGGATCAAATTTCTCTGAATTCGCAACGGATTTTTTTAATCAATAAGCAAAAAGCATTTTCTTTAGCGCCCACTTATGGATGGGATACCCTCAGGGTAACACCAAATGGTAATATAATTGTGCTGCAGGGGGTAAACGCGTTAGGGTTTCCGGTTTACATCACTACTCATAACAATACAATTGCAGCAGCCACAACGGGTACTAATACGGTACAACCTGGTGGCGCTTTAGGGTTAAATCTTTCGGGTTCCAGCAGTTTTTTGGCTAATAAACTGGCCATATGGGATGGCGGCCAAGTATACCAGCAGCATGTTGAATTTGCCGGAAAAACTATTACAGCAAAAGATAACGCATCAATACTTGACCACTCCACACATGTGGCAGGTACCATGATAGCAAAAGGGGTGTATGATCCTGCAAAGGGAATGGCTTTTAATGCTTCGACATTACTTGCCTGGGATTTTAATAATGATGTATCTGAAATGAGCGGCGCGGCCGCGGGTCTGCTGATATCTAATCACTCCTATGGTGATGTTGCGGGATGGGAGTACAACCCAGACCAAACAAGATGGGAATGGTATGGCCTTCCGGGTGACTCAGTAGATTATAACTTCGGTTTTTATGATTCGCGGGTGCAATCATGGGATAAGATAGCTTATAACGCGCCCTATTACCTGATTGTGGAATCTGCGGGTAATAGTCGTGCCAGCAATGGCCCTGCAGTAGGTCAAACGTATTATGGATACAGTAGTCGGAATAATGCAACCATAATAAATAAAGGCGCACGCCCGGCTACTATAAGCGATAACAGTGGTTATGATATTATAAGCACTACCGGCAATGCCAAAAATATACTTACCGTAGGTTCTGTTGGGCCTTTGCCCAACGGACCGGTTAATCGGCAGGATGTAGCCATCTCTTACTTCAGCAGTTGGGGCCCTACGGACGATGGCCGAATAAAACCGGATATTGTGGGCGACGGTGAGAATGTGTTATCTACGGGTGTTAATAGTCCGACTTCTTATTTAAGGCTTTCAGGTACGTCCATGTCATCGCCAAATGTAGCGGGCTCTTTATACTTGTTGCAGGAATATTATGCGCAAAAAAATAATGGCACTTTTATGCGTGCTGCAACTCTAAAGGGTTTGGCATGCCATACAGCCTTTGATGCTGGTAACGTAGGTCCTGATTACATTTATGGATGGGGACTGCTTAACATGCGTGCAGCTGCCCAGGCTATAACCGATAATAAAGATAAAAGCCTTATCAGTGAAAATGTATTGCAGCAGGGCGAGGTTAAAACATTTAAGGTAACTGCATCAGGTAATGGGCCGTTATCGGTAAGCATATCATGGACAGATCCGGAGGGTACACCAACAACCGAAGGTGTTATTAATAGTCGCGTACCAAAATTGGTTAATGACCTTGATATCCGCGTAAGCGATAGTACAATTACATATACCCCCTGGGTATTAAATCCGGACAACCCTTCTGCTCCGGCAACTACAGGCGATAATATCCGTGATAATATAGAACAGGTTTATATTGCGAATGCCATTCCGGGTAAAACATATACCATAACCATCAGCCATAAAGGGACGCTAAAATCGGGTAGCCAGCCGTATTCCATTATCGCTACCGGCATAGGTGGTGCGGCGTATTGCGCGTCGGCTCCAACATCCACAGCTGATTCCAAAATAACTAATTTTACCATGGCTAATGTAAATAATACTCCGGCGGCAGGTTGCGCCGGGTATTCCGATTTTACAAGCCTTACCTTACAGCTGGAACAGGCAAAAACATATCCATTCAGCATCGCGTTTGGTACTTGTGGTGCTAATTTTAATAAAGCCGCAAAAATATTTATAGATTGGAATGCCGATGGTGTTTTTAATAACAACGAATTGGTTGCTACCAGCGGCGTTATAAATGGGAACGGTACCTTTACCGGCAACATTACAGTGCCTTTAACGGTTACTCCCGGTAATTTTGGCTTGCTGCGGGTAGTACTAACCGAAACTACAGATACTGCATCAATCACTGCTTGCGGAAGCTATGCAAAGGGTGAGACGGAAGATTACCGTGTGCAGTTTTTAAAACCGTTAGCTGATGCCGGTGTAACTGAAATTGTTAATACCGAAACGGGGCCGCTATGTGCCGTTGCCACTGCCCCAGTAGTCAGGCTCAAAAATTTCGGCAGTGCTCCTATAAGCAACATCCCGGTAACGGTAACGGTTACCAGCGCAAATAATACCGTTGTTACTTTTAATGAAGTTTATAAAGCTTCCATTGATCCTTTGGATGAGGTGGATTTTACCTTTACTGAAAAATTCAACACTGTTGCAGGAGCAAGCTATAGTATAACAGCCCAAACCCATTTATCCGGCGATCCTATTTCAATAAATGATCAAACATCGGCAGTTATCAGTATAAGCTCACCGCCACAGATAAGCGATCTTTCGGCTTATTATTGTACCAATACCCAACTATATCAGTTAACAGGTGCCGGAGACGGGCAGTTATTTTGGTATAAAAACCTTGCGGATGCTTTGCCATTTACCTATGGTTCACCAGCACTTGTGCCAGATGCCCCGGTTAACAATACCTATTATGCAGGGCTCAATGACTTTAGCGGAAATGTAGGGCCGGTCAATAAGAATGTTTTCAGCACGGGTGGGTATAATCAGTTCACACCTTCGGTAATTGTAACTACTAAAGTACCCGTTGTTATAGAAACAGCGCGTTTATATATCGGCAACCCCGGTAAAATAACATTCACCGTTACAGCGGATAACGGAGAGGTGGTATCATCAGTAACGTTAAATGTTGCTGCTACACGCAGTAATCCTCAGGCGGGGGCGTTGGTTGATGATCCTGCGGATCAGGGGGAGGTTTATAACCTTAATTTATTACTTCCGGCAGCGGGAAAATATACCATAACTCCAACTTATGAAAATGCTACCATTTATCGTAATAATGGTGGTGTAAGCGGTTATCCTTTCAATATTGGTAACATATTTAGCATTGCTTCTAACAATGCCATATCCGGTACTAATACCAGTGATACCACCTATTATAAAAACTTCTATTATTATTTTTATGACATGCATATTAAAAGTGCCGGTTGCCCTTCAGCAGCCAGGCAACCTGTGCAATTAAGTACACCGGTTATTACCCAAAACGGCGAAATATTAAATTCCAGTTTTGCTGCAAACAACCAGTGGTTATTAGATGGTGTAGTAATACCGGGAGCAACCGGCCAAAGCTATACACCCTTGCAAAGCGGTAATTATATCGTGCAGGTAGTATTGAACGGTGGCTGTGTTGCCACATCGGATAGTTACTCTTACGCGTTAATAGCGAAGAATCCCGATCAGTCTACAGATATTGGTTTAACTATATTCCCTGTACCTGCAAATGATAAAATAAACGTGGTTTTTGTTGCTAAAGACGCGGGCTTACTCAAATTGTCTTTAGTGAATACTGCGGGAACTGTACTATATCAGCAATCGCAAGCTATAAGTGCCGGTAACTTCAGTACTGTATTAAATGTAACTAACCAATTGCCCGGCACTTACCTGTTAAAGGTAAATTTGGGGCAAAAGGTGTATGCTAAAAAAATAATTATAGTAAAGTAGAACTTTATTTAAAAGTGTACTTTAAGCCAAGGCCCGGCGCAAGATCAAAGAAGGGACCGGTTGCCAGTTCAAGCCTGGGATTTAAATCAAGACTTATAGCAATGGGTGCATCCGGAAGGGTATATTCCAAACCTAAAGTTGCGTCACCACCTAATAAAATGTGACTGTTGCCGTAATATTGGTCGTCGCCGTTAAATCGTTTATAATTTCCACGACCTACTGAACCAATATGTGCACCAAAGCCATAATAAAATTTAAGTAAAGGGACGTTGAAAGCTTCCTGATGGATCTCATATAAACCCGTGATGACCAAACCATGATCGCGTATCCCTAATATACCCTCAAGGGCAACATTGCTTTGGGTGAAATACTTTACGGATGGCCCGTTCTCAAATCCGCCGAATTTTAAGCCTACGGCTGTTTGATAATCCTGAGCGTCTGAACGTTTCGAGATCAGTAAAAAGGATGTTAAAATTAGTGTGACAAAGGTGAACTTTTTCATAAATGTAGTTTTGCTAATAACGGCATAATTAGCGTTTTATGCTCGTTTAAAAAAGATTAACCTTAAAAAAGCCTCTATATCATTGATTTTCAAGAGTAGTAAACTCTCAATTTCTTGTGGAATTTTAGTTGCAAAACATTTAAATTGGCAAAAATATAAATAATGAATAAGCATTATATCTGTTATAAAATAACTTTTGTTGCTGCCATACTGTGTTTTGGCATTGGCTGTACACAGGGAGAGTTGGGCCAAAATATTAGTGGCGAATATCATAATGGAGTGGTAGTTTGTGCTTATCCCGATGCGGCGAAAGCTGGTTTGGAGATCCTGAAAAAGGGTGGTAATGCGGTTGATGCCGCGGTAGCCGTACAGTTTGCGCTGGCTGTAACACTGCCCGAGGCCGGAAATATCGGCGGGGGTGGCTTTATGGTTTACAGAGATGCACAAGGCAATACCAATACGCTCGATTTTAGAGAAAAAGCGCCGCAGGGCGCAAGTACCAATATGTACCTGGATAGTGCCGGAAACGTGATACCTGATATGAGCCTGTATACCCATCAGGCATCGGGTATACCGGGCTCCGTTGATGGGATGATAGAGGCACATAAAAAGTATGGCAGGTTAAAATGGGCCGAATTGGTACAACCCGCCATTGATCTGGCAAATAACGGATTTAAAATAACAGCGCATCTGGCTAATGATTTGAACAGTAATCACGATGTTTTTATAAAGGCTAACCCGGGTAAAAATTATCTGTTAAAGGAAACTGACTGGAAAGAGGGGGACCTGTTGATACAAAAAGATCTGGGTAACACATTAGAACTGATAAGGGATAAAGAACGGGACGGTTTTTATAGCGGCGCGGTGGCGGATAAGGTAGTGGCAGAAATGCAAAAAGGAGGCGGACTTATAACTAAAGCAGATTTGCAAAATTATCATGCGATTTGGCGAAAACCTATCACAGGGAAGTACAAAGAATATAAAATAATTACCATGCCACCACCATCAAGCGGAGGCATAGCACTGGTGCAACTATTAAAATCAGTTGAGAATTACCCTTTGCAACGATGGGGTCATAACAGCGACTCCACAGTTCAGTTAGTTACTGAGGCTGAACGCAGAGTGTATGCCGATAGGTCGAAGTATTTAGGCGATCCTGATTTTTATGACGTACCTGTAGATAGCCTGTTAGATTCAGCTTATATAATTAAACGAATGAATTCATTTAGCTGGAGCGCGGCAACTCCCAGCACCAGTATACAACCCGGTGTGTTTGTAGGGCACGAGAGTGATCAAACTACGCATTATTCCATTGTTGACCATCATGGTAACGCCGTATCTATTACCACAACACTTAATGACTCGTTTGGATCGAAGATATTTGTTGCGGGTGCAGGCTTTTTGCTGAATAACGAGATGGATGATTTTAGTTCAAAACCAGGTGTGCCTAACATGTTTGGCCTGGTTGGCGGTAAGGCTAATAGTATACAACCGGGTAAACGTATGCTGTCATCAATGACGCCGACTATTGTTGAAAAAAATGGAAAGTTGTTTATGGTAGTAGGTACACCGGGCGGGGCAACTATTATTACATCAGTTTTTCAAACCATATTAAATGTTGTTGAATTTGATAAAAGCATGCAACAGGCGGTAGCAGCGAAACGTTTTCATCACCAATGGCTTCCGGATCAGATATATGTAGAAAAGGACGCTTTAGATACGCTTACAGTTGCCGACCTCGAGGAAAAAGGCTATAAAATAGTAGTGCGCGGCCCAATAGGGCGGGTAGACGGGATACTGAAAACCAAATGGGGGTATTACCAGGCGGGCGCAGATCCCCGGGGGGATGATACGGCTATGGGCTGGTAAATATTGCTTTAGCAGTATAAACCGGAATGTACTAACGTAGGTAAAAAGTATTATGTTTGTTGCGTTATGCGAAGCAGTGTAAAACATCAGGAGACGATTGATTATTTTTTAAAAATTGTTTGGCAAACAGTTGCTAACCGCTATAATCAGTTAGTTACAGAATTTGGTATAACTCAGTCAATAGGCTATTTACTTATTAATATTGATGATGTTGAGGGTACTACGGTATCACACGCGGCGGCATTGCTTGGCCTTAAATCAACAAGCCTGTCGCGTATGCTTAATCAGCTCGAAAAGAACGGATTGATATACAGGGAGTCTAATAAAGGAGATAAGCGTTCTGTAAAAATTTACCTGACTGAATTGGGAAAAGAAAAGCGCCAACTTGCTAAAGATGTGGTTAAACAGTTTAATAATTACCTTAATGCGCACATCAGCGAGGCAGACAAGCAATATTTAACAGATATGCTGAAAAAAATAAATCAACTCACCGTTAACTATAAGCCCTGACGCCAATTTTTTCTCTCCGCTATTTGTTAAAAAATGTTAAGCTGCCTTTTTTGAATTATAAAACAATAAATTTGCCGTTTATAACAGCATGAACAGGTTACTGCTTATTTTATGGTGTGTAGTTGGATTGTGCTCCTGTAAAAAAGGGTATGATGAGGTAGCGAATTATAGAGCACAGGCTGCTAAAGATGATCAAATAATTGCCGATTATATTGCTGCGACGCCAGGATTGGCCGATGAAGCCAAACGGATTGATACAACAGGTGTTTATTATGTAGTGATAGCGCCAGGCAGCGGCAACGATCTTTTTACCAATTCCACGCGTGTTACGGTTGATTATACCGGTAAAATATTAGGAGCCGATACGGTATTTACTCAAAGCAATAATTTTCATCCTACATTCGCCTTAAGCGAGGTGATAAAAGGCTGGCAGTTAGGCATACCAAAAATAAAAAAGGGCGGAACGGTACGATTGTTAATACCGTCACGTTATGCGTATGGACCCTTTGATCAACCCTCTATAGGTTTGCCAGCAAACTCGGTGGTTGATTTTAATATACAACTTTTAGATGTAACTAATTAATATAGATGAAACAAAAGATTTTTACTTTTTTACTGATTGCCGCAACGGGTTTAACCGCGTGTAAAAAAAACGGTATAGACCCGGATATTAAAGAATACGATGAAACCCAGATTCAAAACTATATAAGCGCGAATTCCATTACCGGTTTAAGCCGCGATACTACCGGTGGCGATACTTCCGGAATGTATTACAAGATAATTAATGGTGGCAATGGCGTGCCTTTGGAATATTCGGATCGTATATCTTTTGTTTACACCCTGCGCACTTTTGACGGCAAGTATGTATCTACTGATACTATTACTAACCATTTTGATGATTACCTGGGCCACATAGCACAGGATAATTTACCAAAAGGTTTGCAAACAGCTATACATAACCTGTTAAAATATCGTGACGCCAGCATGCGGGTGCTTATCCCGTCGCATTTGGCGTATGGCACAAATGGTTACGGTACCGGTAGCGTTGAAAACACCAACAACCGTATTGCCGGTAACCAATGCCTTGATTATTATGTACATGTGATAGACGATCAGCAGGTTTATGATGATATGGTGATACAAAACTACATGAAAGCTAATAGCTTAAGTGGTTATACAAAAACCAATACTGGTTTATATTATAAGGTATTAGTGCCCGGCACCGGCGCAGAGGGTATAATTACCGATCTTTCAACTATAACTACAACCTATACAGGTACCTATTTAAATAATGTGGTATTTGATGATGCTTCTAAAACCGAAGCCGCGTCTTTTTCTCCGGCGGATTTAGTTGCAGGTGTGAGAGAGGGTTTAGAAAATTATGCTACTGAGGGTACTTCTATTTCACTTTTAGTACCATCCCGGTTGGGCTACGGAATTACAGGTACCGTCCCGGTGCATAGCTGCCTGCGGTTTGAGTTTCAGATAACCGAGGTAACTAACCAATAAATTATTTGTTAAGAGCTGCTTTAAAAGCTTTTAAACAACGTTCGCGTGCGAATGAATGGTCTACAATGGGTTTAGGATATACGCTGAAATCAGCATATTCCGGAACCCATTTTTTTACATATTTTAATTCGGGGTCAAACTTTTTAAGCTGCGATTCGGGATTAAAAATGCGGAAATAAGGCGCGGCATCGGTACCGGAACCGGCTGCCCATTGCCAGCCGCCCACATTACTGGCCATTTCGTAATCAAGCAGTTTGCGGGCAAAATAATTTTCGCCCCAGCGCCAGTCTATCAGCAGATCCTTACTTAAAAAACTGGCAACTACCATACGCACGCGGTTATGCATATAACCGGTTGCATTTAATTCCCGCATACCTGCATCAACAAGCGGGTAACCGGTACGCCCCTCGCACCATGCTTTAAATTGTTCCTCATTGTTTATCCACTTAATGCGGTCGTATTCAGGTTTAAAAGAGTTTTTTGCAGTATGCGGAAAATGATGCAATACCATCATATAAAACTCACGCCATATTAACTCATTAAGCCATGTTTTTTCATGTGCTTTATTGGCATCAGTGGCACATTGGCGTATACTTACTGTTCCAAATCGTAAATGTAAACCAATATGCGAGGTGCCATTTACTGCGGGAAAGTCTCTGTCGCGCGCGTAATGATCAATAAATTTTTCATAGTTTTTTGATGGAAAGGAGAGGTTACTTTCTGTAAAGCCCATTGTTTTTAACTCCGGTAAATTTTCAGCCTCAACATGCAGCAGGTTTTTAAGATATTTTTTAACAGGATAGGATTTAAGATAAAATGGATTTAACTTTTGTTTCCATTTACGGCTATACGGAGTAAAAACTGTGTAAGGGTTGCCATCATCTTTCACCACTTCATCTTTTTCGAAGATTACCTGATCTTTAAAACTCTTAAAGTCGATTTGATGCCCTGACAGTAGTTTTTTTATAGCATCATCGCGTTCTTTTGCATAAGGTTCGTAATCATTGTTGGTGTAAACCGATGTTATATTATATTCTTTTATCAATTTGCTAAAGGCATGTTCCGGGGTATCATACATTACTTGCAAACTGCTGTGGTGTTTGTGCAGCTGTGTGTTAATATCCTCAATGGTATTATAAATAAAAGTAACACGTGCATCATCTTTATCTTCTAATTTATCGAGGATCTCTTTGTCGAAAATAAAGACGGGTAGAACAGGATTGCCACTTTTAAGGGCGTGGTATAGTCCGGCGTTATCATCAAGCCGCAGATCGCGGCGGAACCAAAAAACAGTAACAGTATCTTTATTCATATATCGCTTTTAAGGCTGCGCTAATATCGGGAAAGGTAAATTTAAAGCCGGTGTCTTCAATTTTTTTAGCTGATACCCGGGTGCTGCCTAATACTACGGTAGCCATTTCCCCAAAAATAAGTTTTAATATAAAGGCAGGCACATTGGGCAACCACATCGGTTTATGCAATTGACGAGCAACCGCTTTAGTCATCTGCTGGTTAGTTACCGGTTGCGGAGCAACCATATTAAATACACCCTTTAAACTTTGATTTTGCAGGCCGTACAAATACATTGCAATTACATCACGGTGATGTATCCACGGAATCCATTGTTTACCGCTGCCTAAGGGCGAGCCTGCACCGAATTTTACGGGCAATGCCAGTTGGGGTAATGCGCCGCCATCTTTGGTAAGTACCACGCCGGTGCGAAATTTAACTACCCTTAGGCCCAGGGCCTCACCTTGGTCCACAGCTTTTTCCCAGGCTACGCAGCAGGAGCCCAAAAAATCATGTGCCGGAGCAGATCGTTCGGTTAGTAACTCGTCGCCGCGGTCGCTGTAATATCCTGTAGCCGATGCTGAAATAACAGTGTTAACATGGTTGGGTTTTCTCTTCATCAGGTCATAAATAAGGCCGATAGATTTGGTACGGCTCTCTATTAACAGCTTCTTTCGTTCATCGGTCCAACGTTTATCAGCTATGCCTGCACCTGCCAAATGAATAATGGTTTCTACACCATCCAGGCAGGCTTCGTCAATCTCCCCTTTTTTAATATCCCACAAATAAGTTTTAACCTGCGCTATTTTTCCGGGTGTCCGGCTTAAATGATTCACGGTGTAACCTTTGCTTAATAGGAGCGCAGTAAGCTCGCGTCCTAATAAACCCGAACCGCCGGTTATTAATATGCCTTTATTCATATATATTATATCTTATTTCTTTTCGCCATTGCCGAAATTAACAATCTCGCGGGCCATCCCGTTAAATATAAATAAATGGAAGGGCCACATTAAATACCAATACATGCGTCCCCATAAACCTTTAGGCCTGAAGGTAGCTATCTGGCTTAAGAATGTTTTATTATGATGTTCAATTATTTTAAATTCCAACCATGCTTCGCCGGGGAGTTTCATTTCGGCATATAGCAGCAGTCGTTTATTCAATTTATCTGCCAGCAGTACCCGCCAAAAATCAATTACGTCGCCTGCAGCTATGTTCACACTGCTGGTACGGCCTCTTCGGGAGCCAACCCCTCCAAAAACCTTATCTAAAAATCCGCGTATATTCCATATCCAGTCCCAATAATACCAGCCACGCTTACCACCTATGGCCATAATGTTTTTTAAAACATCCTCGCTATCGCGTTTAAAGGGGTGTTTTACTTTATACTCGAGCGTTCCCTGCTGAGGTACTTTTATCTGATCCATAAATTCTGCCGTGAGATACCCGTTATTCAAGGCATCTTTCCAACTGGAGATAATGGAGTTCTGTTCAATTTTTTCGAAAGCCAGCTTTAAGGCTTCTTCGTAGGAGAGGCAATCGCGTTTTACCACTTCGTCAATAGCATGATCCTTCATGATGGTTTCATTCTTCATACTATCCACCAAACTTTGCGCAAGCGAATAACTGGTAGAAGTAACAAAATACAGCCAGTATGAAGATATTTTTGGCGATAAAAATGGTATAGTGATAATATGACGTTTTAAACCACGCACCTTGGCGTAAGTAAGCATCATTTGCTTAAAGGTGAGTATATCTGGCCCGCCAATGTCAAATGTTCTGTTAAAAGCTTTTTGGTTAAGAATTACCCCCTCCAGATAGCCCAATACATCGCGTATGCCGATAGGCTGACACTTTGTATTTACCCACCGGGGCACGGTCATGATGGGGAGCTTTTCCGTAAGATCGCGGATGATCTCGAACGAGGAACTGCCGGAACCTATAATAATGGCTGCTCTTAATACGGTTAATGCCGCCTTACCTTCCTTAAGCACATCCTCTACATGGCGGCGCGAAAGTAAATGCTTAGACAGATCGACATCATTTACAATTCCGCTTAAGTAAATAAGCTGTTTACAATTAGTGTGATTTAAAACTTCGGTAAAATTATGGGCCGATAAGGCTTCAAGCGCGGCAAAGTCGGCCGCCTGCGACATGGAGTGCACAAGATAATAAGCAGCATCAATATCTTCCGGAAACTCTTCAATCGTTTTTTCGCGAAGCAGGTCGCCGGTTAATAAAGTTACCTTTTCGCTGTAATCATTCTGATCATGAAAGCGCCGCTTATCGCGAACCAGGCAAACCACTTCGTGGCCCTGTTCAAGCAAAATAGGGATAAGGCGTCTGCCTATGTATCCGTTAGCACCGGCAAGTAACACTTTCATGTTAGGTGCAACAAAGCAAACCGCAGGGTGTTTTACTGTGCTTAATGTTGACTACGAGGCTACCGCAACATGTGGCTTATAGGTATCTGTTTTTACCCGGGCTTTTAGCTCGTGTAATATGTTATATAAACCAAAATTAGTACGGTTTACATAAATAAAGTGCTTTACGCCACGTGCCTGTTTAAATTCGGGCATTTTGGCCACCTTTTCACCAAAGCCGAATAGTTCATCGAAAAATAATTTTTCTCCAAAATCAAAATGATCGGTAATGTAAGGTTGAGCAAACAGGCTTATCATTTGTTTATACATGGTGTAATAAAAGTCGATCTGTGCAGGGCTGTCGTTTGGCATTATCATTTCCAGTTCACGGAATGCTTTTATGGTTTCGTCCCTGTTGTCGAACAGGTTTGTAGAGGTAAGCGAGAAAAACGGATAATAAAAATCATCAGGCATTTCTTTGATACACCCAAAATCGATAACGCCCAACTTGCCTTTTGGTGTTATTAAAAAATTACCTGGGTGCGGGTCGGCGTGTACGGCACGCAGTTCGTGCTGCTGATAATTATAAAAATCCCACAAAGCCTGACCTATCTGATCGCGTAATTGCTGTGACGGGTTGGTTTGTAAAAATTCCCGCAAATGAAGTCCATCCAGCCAATCCATAGTAATTATTCGCTTGCTGGACAGTTCAGGATAATATTTAGGAAAAACAATATTGTTCAGATTGGCGCACGCCTCCGAAAATTCAATAGAACGGCGCACCTCCAGTTCGTAATCAGTTTCTTCCAGTAAGCGCTCTTCCACCTCGCGCATATAAACATCCAGTTCTTTTTCGCTCATACCCAGCATCCGGAAGGCGAATGGTTTTACCAGTTTTAAGTCAGAGGAGATAGAATCGCCCACACCGGGGTATTGTATTTTAACGGCCAGCTTTTTACCATCCATCTCCGCCTGATGCACTTGACCTATGGAAGCAGCATTATTGGAACGGATGTTGAATTTATCGTAGATCTGATCGGGGTTTTTACCGAAATATTTACGAAAGGTTTGCACAATAAGAGGCCCTGACAGCGGAGGCGCGTTATATTGCGACTGTGTAAATTTATCTACATAAGCCTGCGGCAGCAGGTTTTTATCCATACTAAGCATTTGTGCCACCTTTAACGCGCTGCCTTTTAATTCACTCAACGATTGGTATATATCTGTTGCGTTATCCTCATTCAATTCAGATTTATCCATATCCGGATTGAATAGTTTTTTGGAATAATGTTTTATATAGTTGCCGCCTATTTTAAAACCTGTTTTTACAAACCTGGCACTACGTTCCACCTTGCTGGTAGGTATACTATTTTGTTCTTTCGGGG
Organism: Mucilaginibacter segetis; assembly: GCF_016522075.1. GTDB lineage: Bacteria > Bacteroidota > Bacteroidia > Sphingobacteriales > Sphingobacteriaceae > Mucilaginibacter > Mucilaginibacter segetis. The sequence continues at coordinate 152,106 of NZ_JAEHFW010000003.1, forward strand.
TGTTATCGCTCATCTCCTGTCAATCAAATAAAGCGGTCAGTTTATGTACATTAATATCGGCGTAATCATTTATTACCAGGTTTGCCATCTGGCTTACTACATTGGCAGGGTGGGCCGTAGTAATGCCTACTACTTTCATGTTAGCGCTGTTGGCTGCTTTAAGTCCCGAAACGGAATCTTCGAACACCACACATTTTTGTGGCGGAGTGTTTAATTCTTCTGCCGCTTTTAAAAATATCTGCGGATCGGGCTTAGGCCGGCTTACCCTGTCACCGGTAATTATAATATCAAAATATTGCTTTAACGGAATGCCGTTAAAAATAAAATTAACATCGGCCATGTCTGACGAGGTAGCCACCGCCATTTTAATACCGGCATTTTTTAAGTCGGCAAGAAAATTTTCTAAACCGTTTACAGGTTGTAAGTAAGGTTTAAATTCCTGCTGATAAAGTAGTTGCTTTTCATGCACCAGTGCAGTTATTGCAGACTCGTCATAAATATCACCAAAAAGGCGGTTTACGGTGGTTGATATAGGTACCCCGCTTATTTCATTTAAATATTTTTCGCGTGATAAAGTACCCAGATCATGTTTTTTAAACAATAACTCCCAGGCTTTATAATGAAAAGGGGTGTTATCAATTAAAGTGCCGTCCATGTCAAATATTACGGCAATAGCTGCCAGATTTGTATCTAAGTAATGTTTACCGGTAACAGTTGCGGATGTGCTTTTGCTCAAGTTAAATGTAATTTTATAAATTAAATGATGGCAAGTTAAAGAAGAAGCGGGGGTAGCTAAAATCCCATTTTCTCTTTTATGCCGCCATTCTTTGCCAAAAATTTACCGTATTCAAACAAGTTATCTATTGGCGAACGTTGGAAAAGATCAAAGGTTACGTTAACCCCTTTTTCTATCGCTTCATCAGTTTGTTCAAAAGCGGCGGAGTTATCATTTATCCAAAAATTTAACACAAAGCCAAATTGTATCCACAAAGCATCCTTATAACGTTTGGCAAAAAACTTACGATCGGATATTTCTCCCGATTCAATGCCTTCATTAAGTATTTCAGCGGCAAATTCTTCAAAAATATCTTTAGTAGTATATAATACTTTTGGCGTGCCTAAACCACTGTGCTTTTTTATGCTGTATATAGCAAAACTGCGATTACGCTTTAATAATTCAAAAAAGCTATAGAAAAATGAAAGTGCTTTTTCGCGGGCAGAGTACTGCATCCATATCTCCTGCGTTTTTATTTCTGCAATGGTGGTTTTAGTAATATCCGCCCAAACGGTTTGCTCTACCGCGTCAAAGGAGCCAAAAAATTGATAAAAGTCCTCTTCGGTCATTTTATTTTTTTTAGCGAATACATAAACCGACTTTGGCTGCTCGCCCTGGGTTAATACATGATCTATGTAAGCCTTTTGAATTGACTGTATGGTTGCCATAATATATATGATTTGCAATATAAAAGTACGTTTTTTTAAATAAGCAAATATCATGCTTATGTATTATTAACGCCTGTAACCTATGCTTATTTTACGCGTAAAACAGAGTATATTTGGTTGTGTTTGTTAAAATTATTGGCAAAAACATCCGTAAATGTTGGCACGATGTCAAATATTGGACTGATACACGTATAAAAAGTAAATATTTAGCATTTTTGTGGCTACCCCAAATAAGTTTGGGTTAGATTGTTCATATGAGTGAAAAGACGATACTGGTTTGGTTTAGGAATGATTTGCGTATACATGATAACGAAATATTATCAGAAGCAATACGCAAGGCTGATAAAGTTTTACCGGTTTATTGTTTCGATCCGTATTACTTCACAACTGGTTTTTCAGGAATATTAAAAACGGGAAGTTTCCGTGTGAGGTTCTTACTGCAGGCGGTAGCTGATCTTCGTAAAAACTTAAGAGCGTATGGGTCTGACCTGATTATCCGCATTGGCGATCCTGCCGAAATATTGCCGGCACTTGCTGAAGAATACCAAATAAGCGAAGTATACCATCACCGAGAAGTTGCCCCCGAAGAAACAGCTGTATCTGAAAGGGTGGAAACAGCTTTGTGGAAATTGCAGCTTAATCTGAAGCATTTTATAGGGCATACACTTTATCATAAAGAGGATCTGCCTTTCCCGATAAAGGATATTCCCGATAGCTTTGTGACCTTTAAAAAAAAGGTAGAACGTGATAGTATGGTTAGGCCCTGCACACCCGCACCTGATGAAATTAACTCTCCGGAAATAAAAGATGCCGGTAAACTACCTACTCTAGAGGAATTAGGTGTACCCGAGCCGGTTGATGACCCGCGTGCTGTAGTTAAATTTAAAGGTGGGGAAACTGTTGCCTTACAGGAATTACACCAGTTTTTTGCCGATCAGGAAAGTAACAATCAAAAGAATGTACGGGGTGCCGTGTTTAATTCGTCAGGGTTGTCGCCTTTACTGGCTATTGGTTGCGTATCCCCTCGCCAGGTTTACTGGGAGGTGGTTAAATATCATAACCGACACCCCAGTAACCATACCGATCCATTAATGCTGGAGTTATTGTGGCGCGATTACTTTCGTTTTATGTTTAAAAAACATGGGCAGAAATTCTTCAGGTCGCAAGGTTTCAGCGCAGAAGCACCAGAGGCGGCCGAAAATCAGGATGAACTATTTGAGCAATGGAAAAGCGGGAAAACGGGCGTGCCGTTTATTGATGCCGCTATGCACCAGCTAAATGCCACCGGATATATTACCAATTACAGCAGGCAGGCAGTAGCTGCTTACTTAACCCACGATTTGCAGGTTGACTGGACAAAAGGCGCACTTTATTTTGAGGAAAAGCTGATAGATTATTCGCCGGCAAGTAATTGGGGTAACTGGGCCTTTATTGCAGGAGTTGGTAACGATAATAAAAGCAACCGTTTTTTTAATGCTGCAAAGCCATCAGATCAGTTAGATACAAAAAGCGATTATATAACTACCTGGTTGCCAGCAAGCCCTGAAATAAAAAAAGCCACAGAAACAGTTAGCTAACGTAACAAAATCTTGCAATAAGCGTTTATGTATTATATACCTTTGTGTAATGAACCCTTTTGAACAATTTACTGTTATAATTGGCCTGCTGGCCATCCTTTTTGAAGGGTTAGGATACGTGCGTACTTTTCTGCAAAAGCTATTGCATAAACATTAACAGGTAAATCTGTTTGGTTTTATAATTGAAAAGTGATGTTGCTTGTTTATTTAGATTGCCTGCTAATTAAATAAGCTCACACAATTGTATAAAATACAACCGGGTAAGCTTATCAAAAATCTACCTTATATAAATAGAGCATTATAACAATAAACTTCAGTGTTTTTTCATAGATGAATATAGGGTTTGGGTAGCATTTTGTGTATAGACTATCTATTGTTTATTTAGTTTAACAGTTAACAGAAATTTTCTTAAATATTTTTGTGTGTTATATTCAGGTGGTATGCATGGTATATATAACCATGTAAAACAGTGCCATACGGTAAGCAATTAGCGTAATTGTAAATATGACCATAACAAGTACAGAGCAAAATGCGGTATACCAATTACTGACTCCATAAAAACGACGTGCTGCTATACCAAAATATACACCAAGTATCAGTAAGCTTAAAATACTGGCAACAGTATCAAACATGGCCGAAAAATTACCGTGAATTATCCAGTAAAATGGTTTTCCTACTAAAAGGGTAAACAACAAATAAAATAACAGCAAAAAGGAAAAAAAATGTGTCGAAAATATAAGGTTTTCCGTAAAGTACTTCTTCTTTTTGATAAAAAGCAGTGCGCATACCGCAGCAAAAACCGGAATGAAAATAACGATATAGATCTTTGATTCGGTGCCCATCCGTTCATTAAATGTCGTGGCCATGTTTATAAGCGAATTTTCATCATGCGCCATGCTATTAATAAGCGGGCGGGTGCCAAAAGTATTATAAGGAGCAAAGGAATAATAAGTGGAAAAGGGCCTTGAAAAAGTATTAAGCTTACCCGCCAGCAAAAAGAAAAGCAAGTTGCATATTAAAAAAAACTGAAAGGGTTTGATATAATTAACCCGTCGTCCCTCTGAATAATAGGTGCTGAGCAGGCCGGGCCGGGTTATCAGCAGTTTGGCTGATCTGAAAAATTTATTATCGAAGTGTGTGAAACCCTCTAACGATTCTTCCAGGTAATGCTTTAAGGCAAAATCGTGTTTTTCTACTTGTTTTTCGCCGCAAACAGCGCAAAATTTATTATTAACCAAATTTCCGCAAGAAGCACATACGGTTTCCGTTACAGGTAAAGTTTTAGGATGATTGTTCACTATATTTTATTATAGCTAAATATAATAAATGTAATTTGTTATATGCAAGGACGTAGCTGTTAATTGCCATTTTTTAAAACTATATCTACTAACTGTCATTCTATATAAAAGTGATTGAAAGTAATAGCATATATTTTCGGCATATTCTACTATTATGCTTAGTTTTGTACCGTTTTAAAGATTGGTTTTCTCATGGATCGCATGAATTATATTAACAGCGGCAACGCATCCTACATCAACTCCCTATATGAAGCCTACCAGCAAGACCCTGAATCGGTGGATTTTGGATGGCAGAAGTTTTTTGAGGGCTTTGATTTTGGCAAAGATTCACAACCTGCCGCAGCTGCAGTTAGTGACACCCCGGAGCATTTTATTAAGGAAATTAACGTACTTAACATGATAAATGGCTACCGTACACGAGGTCATTTATTCACCAAAACCAATCCGGTACGCGAGCGCCGGAAGTATTATCCCGGTAAGGAGCTGGAAACATTCGGCTTAAGCGAAAGCGACATGGATACGGTATTCAATGCCGGTGTTGAGGTTGGCCTGGGTACCGCTACTTTGCGCGATATCCGGAAATTATTAGAAGACACCTATTGCGGATCGATAGGTGCCGAATACCGTTACATGCGCAACCCCATTAAAATTAAATGGTTTGAGGAGCGGATGGAAAGCCGCCGTAACACACCTTCTTTCAGCATTGATGAAAAAAAGGTGATCCTGAAAAAGCTGAATGAAGCAGTGCTTTTTGAGAACTTTTTGGGCACTAAATTCTTAGGGCAAAAGCGTTTCTCATTAGAAGGAGCTGAGGCACTTATACCCGCGCTTGATTCTGTTATAAAAACCGGATCAGATCTGGGTATCGAAGAGTTTATTATAGGTATGGCGCACCGTGGCCGTTTAAATGTGCTTACTAATATCATGGAGAAAACTTACAAAGAAGTTTTCTCGGAGTTTGAAGGAAAGAATTTTGATTCAGAATCACCATTTGGCGGCGATGTAAAGTACCACCTTGGGTTCTCAACGGATATTGAAACTGCCAAAGGTAAAAAGGTTCACCTTAGCCTATGTCCTAACCCTTCGCATTTAGAAGCGGTTGACCCGGTTGTAGAAGGGTTGACCCGATCAAAAATTGATTTTAAATATAATGGCGATCATTCTAAAATTGCCCCGATATTAATACACGGCGATGCTTCAGTTGCAGGACAGGGAATAGTTTACGAAGTGTTGCAAATGGAAAAACTGGACGGTTACCGCACTGGCGGTACCGTACATCTGATTATTAATAATCAGATAGGTTTTACCACCAACTATAAGGATGCCCGTTCCAGTACATATTGTACTGACGTAGCTAAAACAGTACTTGCGCCTGTTTTTCATGTTAACGGCGACGATGTGGAAGCTTTGGTATATGTAATAAATCTGGCCATGGAATACCGTCAGGAGTTTAATGCTGATGTGTTTATTGATATTTTATGTTACCGCAGATACGGCCATAACGAGGCGGATGAGCCTAAGTTTACACAGCCTTTGCTATATAAAGCCATTGAAGCACATCCCAACCCGCTGAAAATTTATAACCAGAAATTGGTAGATGAGGGCAGTGTTGATGCCGGGCTGGCTAAAAAAATGGAGAAGGAATTTCGCCAGGAATTACAGGTAATGCTGGATCAGTCAAAATCAGAAGAGCGCTTTACCGAGACCATTGCCATGTTTGAAGGCGCCTGGAAAGGTCTGCACATAGCGAAGCATAAAGAACTGATCACCTCGGTTGACACTTCAGTAAGTAAAGAAGAAATAATAGAGATAGGAAATAAGATAACCACCTTACCTGCTGATAAACAATTTTTTAAGAAGATTGAAAAGTTGTTTCAGGATCGTAATGATATGGTGAACAAAACCCAGGTATTTGACTGGGCCATGGGCGAATTGCTTGCCTACGGTACATTGTTAAAAGATGGTTTCCCGGTTAGATTAAGCGGAGAGGATGTTAAGCGGGGTACATTCTCGCATAGACACGCGGTACTTACTCTTGCCGATTCGGAAGATGAATACACCCCTTTAGAAACCATTAACGCCAACGCCAGGCTTAGCATTTACAATTCACTGTTATCAGAGTATGGTGTTTTAGGATTTGAGTACGGTTATGCTTTAGCCAACCCCAACGCGCTTACCATTTGGGAAGCCCAGTTTGGCGACTTTTTTAATGGTGCGCAAATAATTGTTGACCAATATGTAGCCAGTGCCGAAACCAAATGGCAGCGGGGCAACGGGTTAGTGATGCTATTGCCGCATGGTTATGAAGGGCAGGGGCCTGAGCATTCGTCTGCAAGGGTAGAACGCTTTTTGGAACTTTGCGCTGATGATAATATACAGGTAGCCAATTGTACAACCCCGGCTAACTTCTTTCATATTTTACGCCGGCAAATGCATCGCGATTTCCGTAAACCGCTTATTGTTTTCACCCCAAAAAGCTTATTGCGTAGTGCAGAATGCGTATCGCCTTTAACGGAATTTACCGATGGTAAGTTCCACGAGCTGATAGATGATAGTTACGCTGATGTTAAAAAGGTAAAACGTGTGCTGCTTTGTACCGGTAAAATATATTACGACCTGTTACAAAAACAACAGGAAGATAAACGTAAGGATGTAGCAATAGTTCGTGTAGAGCAGCTTTATCCTACACCTGTACAGCAAATTTTAAAAGTAAGGGCCCGATACGAAAAAGCAACCGAGTTTATTTGGGTACAGGAAGAGCCTGAGAATATGGGTGCATGGCCATATATATGCCGTAAATTCCACGATGATAAATATTTAAGATTAACAGTAATATCTCGTTTAGAGGGCAGCAGTACTGCCACCGGTTTCGCAAAACAACACGCGGCACAGCAATTACGTATTGTAACCAAAGCATTTGAAACACCGGCCGGTAAACAGGTAAAAGAAAAAATTAAAAGAGAAACAGAAAAGATGGCAAACGCCGGAGCAGATTGATAATAAAAGCTAAAGGCATTTAATATCCGGGTTTGAAAAATTCAATTAATTTCACAGCCGGGAAAAATATAAAACCACAACAATTGAACATATGAGTTTAGAAATAAAAGTTCCGCCGGTAGGCGAATCCATTACCGAAGTAACCCTGTCTGCCTGGAAAAAAGAAGAAGGCGACCATGTGGAAATGGATGAAGTGATAGCTGAACTGGAATCAGACAAGGCAACTTTTGAACTTACTGCCGAGAAAGCAGGTACTTTAAAAAGAGTAGCTAACGAGGGAGATACCTTAGCCATAGGTGCTGTGGTGGCAAATATTGAAGAAGGCGAAGGAGCACCTGCCGCGACTGCTGATGCAGCCCCGGCGGCAAAACCTGAACCCGCAAAAGAAAAAGAAAAAACTCCTGCAGATACTGCCACGGAAGCGAGTTCTTTAGAGATAAAAGTGCCTGCTGTTGGTGAATCGATCACTGAAGTTACTTTATCACGCTGGATAAAAAATGACGGTGACGCTGTTGAAATGGATGAAGCTATTGCCGAACTGGAATCAGATAAAGCTACTTTTGAACTTACAGCTGAAAAGGCAGGTACACTTAAAACTATAGCTAAAGAAGGGGATACCTTAGCCATTGGTGCTGTGGTATGCACCATTGAAGGTAGCGGAGCTGCTGCACCAAGCGCACCACCTGCAGGTACATCAGTTGCAGATGCAACTAACGAGTCGCCGCAAACCAGTCCGTCAAAAGGAACTACCTATGCATCGGGCACACCATCGCCTGCTGCTGCAAAAATATTAGCCGAGAAGGGCATTGATACCAAAGCTGTTAGTGGTAGTGGTGTTGACGGGAGAATTACTAAAGGTGACGCGCTGAATGCTAAAGCCGAAGCGCCAAAAGCCGCGAGCCCTAAACCGACGGCTGCTCCTGCGGCACCTGCTCAACCCGCTGGTCCGAGAAGCGACCGCCGGGAAAAAATGTCGTCGTTACGTAAAACGGTGGCTAAACGTTTAGTGGCTGTTAAAAACGAAACTGCAATGCTAACCACCTTTAATGAGGTGGATATGGCGCCTATAATGGAACTACGTAGTAAATACAAAGAGAAATTTAAAGATAAGCACGGTGTTGGTCTTGGTTTTATGTCGTTCTTCACTAAAGCCGTTACCGAAGCATTAAAAGAATGGCCTGCTGTTGGCGCCCGTATAGAAGGTGAAGAAGTGGTATACAGCAACTTTGCTGATATTTCTATCGCGGTATCCGCCCCCAAAGGATTGGTGGTTCCGGTTATCCGCAATGCAGAAAGCATGAGCCTGGCCGAAATTGAAAAAGCCATTGTGGTGCTTGCAGGTAAGGCCCGCGAAAATAAACTGAGTATTGAGGAAATGACCGGCGGAACATTCACTATTACCAACGGTGGTGTGTTTGGTTCTATGCTGTCTACACCTATCATTAACTCACCACAATCGGCTATATTGGGTATGCATAATATTATTGAGCGCCCGGTTGCTGTAAACGGACAAGTAGTTATCCGCCCGATGATGTACCTGGCCTTGTCATACGATCACCGTATTGTGGATGGCCGCGAGTCGGTTAGCTTTTTAGTAAGAGTAAAACAACTACTTGAGGACCCAACAAGGTTATTGTTAGGTGTGTAAGCGATATGAAAACGATCTAAATAAAAAATGCCCGGTTTACCGGGCATTTTTTATGTGCTTAGTAATTTGCTACACAAATTTCTTGATCGCCATAATATAACCGGTATGTAAGCCATCATGAAAAGGCAAAAAATTGATCGCATCCTCGGCGTTATTAATATTAACACCGTACCGTGCTATCCATGGGGTATAATTAGCAAATATGCCGTTATTATAATCGGTTTCCATTTTATCTGCACTGCTTAACAATAAGGTTTTAATGTTTTCTATTTCCGTGCTGTCAACAAAACCCTCGGGTTTTGTGCCGGGGCGATAGGGGCTAAAGTACTTGTCATCAACAGCTATTTCTGTACCGGCACGCAAGTAACAAATGCCCTGTTGTGCCGAGATCATATGGGCAAGGTTCCATACAATGTTATTGTTAAAACCTTCCGGAACTTTGTTTAATTGTTCGGTAGTTAACCCTTCAATAAGCCCAAGCAGGTGTTGGCGCGTGCTTTTAATGTTTGTTATGGTTTTGTTTATCATGTTAAAATTCAATTAATGCATTGAGTTTATAAAAATAGCAAAGCGTTTTAAATCGGCTACAGGCTTGCCTGTTTTATTTTACCTTTGCGTTTTATATGCGGATAAATGGTTGGAAATAGTGTAAGTAATAACGTTCGTAATGATAAGCCGGTATGGCTTTTCCTGTTCTGCTGGACGGTATTTAACATAGCACAGGCCGCAACATTAGAACTACATGCCGATGAGGCCTATTACTGGGTATACTCCCGGTTTTTAGCATGGGGGTATTTTGATCATCCGCCTATGGTTGCGGTATTCATAAAAGCAGGCTATAGTATTTTACATAACGAATTGGGATTGCGCCTGCTTACGGTGTTAAGCAGTTCGGCATCGTTATACGTAATGTGGCTGATGTTGAAAAGGTACAGCGTAACCGCCATCAGTTTTATATTGGTTTGCTCGGGTATATTGGTATTTCATATCTATGGTTTTACCACTACTCCCGATTCGCCATTATTACTGTTTACGGTACTTTTCCTGTTCTTTTATCAGCAATATATAGAAAAGGACAGCTTATTGCTCACCTTAATATTAGGGGTAGTAGTAGCGTGCCTGCTATACAGTAAGTATCACGGTATTTTGTTGGTTGGTTTTACTTTAATATCAAACCTGAAGTTATTAAAGCGCCGTTCTTTTTGGGGTATTGTGATGTTGGCGTTTGTGCTTTACATCCCCCATATATTATGGCAAATGAACCACGGATACCCCTCTGTTGCCTATCATTTGAGCGAGAGATCGTCAGAGAAATACGATCTTTCTTATTCTTATCAATATCCCCTGGGGCAGTTGCTAATGGCCGGTCCGCTTATTGGCTGGTTTGTATTTTATAAGGGTTTTACCACAAAGGTTAAAGATGCATTTATACGCGCTCTGCTGTTTAACAGTATAGGGATCTTGTTTTTTTTCTTCCTCACCTCCTTTAAAGGCGAGGTACAACTCCACTGGACGCTTATCGCTTATGTACCGCTGGCTATGTTGGCACTCATCCATCTTCAGCGATCTGAAGAATTGTCCGGCTGGTTTATTAAACTGGCGATAGCTAATACCATATTAATTGTTTTGTTACGCCTATGTATTATAAGCGGATTGCCTGCTATAAAACAGGCCGGAGCTATAAAGAGTTATTTTGGCTTTAGCGATTGGGCTAAGGCTATCTATACCAAAGCGGGCAATAATTATGTGATATTTAACGAAGGGTTTCAAAACCCATCCAAGTATAATTTTTATAATAATACGGTAAAGGGATTTGCATATGATTCGCGCTATTACCGCCGTACACAATATGATATATGGCCTATTGAAGATAGTTTACAGCACAAAAGAGCTTATTATGTTTTGCAGGGATGGGAGCCGGGTATAACTACTGATACTATTATTACTGCCGCCGGTACATGGTATGGCGGCTGGGTAGACAATGTGCGTACGTATCAAAAAATAAAATTCAGCGTGCCAAATTACCGCATAAAATCAGCACCGGGGCAAAAAACAATTTTTGACCTCAGTTTTACAAACCCTTATCCATTTACTATTAATTTCAGCAATTCGCCCAGGAGACATAAAGTAAGGCTTGAAGCTTGCTTTTTTATTCGCGAAAAACTAATGGAAGTGCAGAAAGCGGGAAACGATTTTTATAATATAATATTAAAACCCGGCGAAACCGCGCATTATAAATTTATAGTTACCGCGCCAGAAAAAAGTGCACGGTACGATTTGTTTTTTTCTATCCGTACCGATCCGTTTGTTGGTGGTAAAAATAACCAGCTTATTAATTTTGTAGTAGAGTAACCATTTGCAAATGCTGAAAAAAATATACGTTTTTATAATACTGGCTATTTTTACATCTGCGGCTGCTATGGCGCAGGATGTTGATGTGCATTTTAACGGCTCAGTTTTTTTTGATAACCGTGAATACAAGGAGTTTATAAATCGATCGCACACCTACTCGGGCACACGCCTGGCACTTGACGTTGGCCTTAATCTGGACAGCCTGAACCATTTTATTGTGGGTGTAAATGCATTGCATGAGTTTGGCGGGAATCCGTTTTTTAAAAGGGTTAACCCGGTTGCCTATTACAGCTTTACGGGCAAACAATGGTTGTTTAATGCGGGTGAATTTCCGCGCGAAGGTTTGTTAACCAATTATCCGCGTGCTTTATTGAATGATACACTTCGTTATTTTCGTCCTAATATAGAAGGCTTACTTACCACTTTTCATAATCAACATGTATCAGAAACGGTGTGGATAGATTGGGTAAGCCGCCAAACCAATGTTGATCGCGAGCAATTCCTTTTCGGATTTTCGGGTAAATATCAACCGGTATTGAACGGTCCGTTTTATTTGGCGCATTACTTTTTTTTATTGCATGATGCTGGCCCCGCTATCCCTGTTCCTGACGATCATATACAGGATAATGGCGCTGCACAGGTTAAACTGGGCCTTAATTTTAGTCATAAAACCTTTCTGGATTCGTTAAATTTTGAAGCTGGAGGCATGCTGTCATTGGAACGGGTGCGCGGTGTAGATGGCTTTCAAAAACCCAAGGGTTTTGTTGCCAATGCATACCTAAGCTATAAACGCTTTGCACTGTTCGATGAATTTTACAAAGGCGACGGGCACCATATTACTTTTGGCGACGCTTATTATGAAAAAAAGACGTATAACCGTTTAGATATTATTTACACCCCTTTCCTTTACAAGGGATTGCGTGGGCAATTTGTACTGAGCCTGCACCAAACGCCCGGTTACAGCAGTAATCAGGAAGCTTTCAGATTAAGTTATGACATCGGCAGACGGAGGCTGCTGAAATTCAAAGAATAATTTTTAACATCAATTTTATATAACATGAACAAAAAACCCCTACTACTACTTGTTATTACCTTTTTATTACCCATTATCGCATCAGCTCAGGAAAACCAATTCTCGGGTTGGGCGGCATATTTTTACAGCCAAAAGGTTTCGCCAAAATGGGGCGTTGCTTTTGACGGGCAGTTGCGAACCGCAAACCATTACGATTATGTAAACACCGTATTGCTGCGCCCTTCGGTAAATTATTTTTTTAGTAAGAATACCTCCGCAGCTTTAGGTTACGCATATGTTGCATCTTACGGCAGAGCCGGAGGGGAGAAAACCTTCAGGCCGGAAAACCGTACATGGGAGCAGTTTATAGTTTCGCATCCTATCAGCAAAAATATCGGGCTGGCGCATCGTTTCCGGTTAGAGCAGATCTATAAAGGGAATTCGTCCGCCGTCAGCAATGATCATTACTTTTCGCAACGACTCAGGTATTTTGCCAGAAGCGTAATTCCGTTTAAGGCCGAAGAAAACTTTGTAAAAGGAGCTTTTGTTGCCCTGCAAAACGAAGTGTTTGTGAATGTACAAAACAAAAATAAAACAAACACACACTTTTTTGACCAGAATTGGGCTTATGTGGCTCTGGGTTATCGTATCAGTAAAGGTATTGACGCGGAGTTTGGTTACCTGAATCAGTACCTGAAACAGGCAGAAACGCACACCGTTAACCATATTTTACAGGCAGCTTTTTATACCCGGTTTTAATAAATACCGGGTTATAATTAAGCATTGGAGTTTATATACCGAATTGCTAACTTGGCATATGCCTCAATTAAATACCGATCAGGAAATACGGCAACTGGCCAATCTTGAACTGCTTGCCCGACAGGTAGTTGAGGGTTTTATTACCGGGTTGCACCAAAGTCCTTTTCACGGTTTTTCAGTGGAGTTTGCCGAACATCGGTTATACAATAACGGCGAGTCGGTAAAAAATATCGACTGGAAATTACTGGCCCGCACCGAAAAGCTGTTTGTAAAGCAATATGAGGAGGAAACTAACCTGCGCTGTTACCTGCTGCTGGACACCTCCTCATCCATGAATTATCCGGCTGAAGGTTTAAGCAAGTTACAATTTTCGGCATATGCCATTGCCTCATTAATGTATCTGTTTAAAAAGCAAAGGGATGCTTTTGGCCTGTGTTTGTTTTCGGATAAGATGGACTGGATGAGCCCTGCACGGTCAACAACTAAACACTTGTTTTATTTGTTTGCGGAATTAGAGCGCATATACACTAATCCGATTAAAAATGTAACTACAAATATAGCACAGGTACTGCATCATCTGGCAGCGGATATACACCAACGCTCAATGGTGATCATTTTCAGCGATATGCTGGAGAATAGCCTTGATCCGCAAAAAATGCAGGATCTGTTTGCTGCTATACAACATCTTAAATATAAAAAGCACGAGGTAATTATTTTTAATGTTACCAGTAAACAACAAGAACTGGAATTTAATTTTGATAACCGCCCGCATCATTTTATAGATATAGAAACCGGAGAAGAGGTGCGCGTACATCCTAATAAAATACGCGATAGCTATCGCGAAGCACTACGCAACTACCGCCATCAACTTGAATTGAAATGCGCGCAATATCATATTGATATAATTGAGACAGATATTGATCAGGATTATAACGCTATTTTAAAAGCTTATCTGGTCAAGAGGAAGAGTATGCTATAATTAAATTTCTTTATACTCCTTTTAGCTATAACAATATCCATAAAAAATCTGAAAATTGATTTATAGCCTTTTTAATTACGTATATATTAATAATTACTTTCAGTTTGGTGAAAGGTTTTTTAATTTGCCCAAATCAATTTACTGCGTATAGCGTTAGTGAATAAATGTAATTGATTATATGAAACTTTCTATAGAGCGAAAACCAATAAGAGTAAATCCTGATCCAAAAAGAGTTATTGCTCGTTTCTTTTTTAACGGAAACGACAGAGCTAAGGAAGTTATTCAAAAAGTAATGAGTTTAAGCGAAGATATAGCTTTTGGTATAGTATCGCCATTACTGCAGGAATATTCAAAAAGGCATCGTAATATAACACGGGTTTTAAACAGGCATTGTAGCAAGTTAAAACCATTGTTCGGGCAATTAAATATAGATTTTGATACGCTTACGGTGTATCGTAAACTATTAATAGGATCGTACTTTACACATGAATATTCCATAGAATCTGCAGCCTTTTTTAACCCGTCTGTGGTGGAAGACCCGGATCAAACTGAATTGGAAGATGGGGAACGCAGGGTAATTATTAGTTTTAGGGCAGTAGGCGAGGGCCACATATCATCTATTACTTTCCGCCGCGCGTTAATTGATAAGTTTAATAATATAACCGTGTTGCCCGCAGGTAGCTATATCGACGAGGCCGAAGTAGTGCGCAACGCTGTTTATAATAAAAAGCTGTTTTTTGATAAAGCTGCGGTAACACAAATTAATATTGACGTGCTGAGTGAGCTGGAATCAAAACTCGACCACCATTTTGAATATTCAAATCTTCGGCGCATAATTATCGACTCACAGAAACTGCAGGAGAGCGACATTAAAAAGTTGGAGTATGATAAAGTATTGTGGCTGGCTGATTCGTACTACGAGATAGTTTTTTCGCTGGATACTGATATCTCGGATCGTGTGATATTCCCTATCTCGGAGTATGAACGTAAAGGTATTGAGGATGCACGCTTTGTACAGTTTACTGATGATGACGGCACATCTGTTTATTATGCAACCTATACGGCGTATGACGGATCGCTTATTATGCCCAAGCTATTGCAAACTACCGACTTTTATAATTTTAAGATAATGCCTTTATACGGCGATGGCGCGCAAAATAAAAATCTGGCGCTGTTTCCACGCAAAATAAACGGTAAGTATGTAATGATATCGCGTATTGATGGTTGTAACAATTACATCATGTATTCAGATAAGATAAACATCTGGGAAAAACCGATATTATTGCAACAGCCAAAATTTTCATGGGAATTCATACAGATAGGTAATTGCGGCTCGCCGATTGAAACTAAAGAAGGTTGGATAGTAATTACCCACGGAGTAGGGCCTATGCGGCGCTATGTGCTTGGTGCCAGCTTGTTAAAACTGGATGACCCGGGTGTAGAAATAGGCAGGTTAAAAGAGCCTTTATTAACACCTAACAGTGACGAGCGTGAGGGGTACGTTCCTAACGTTTTATACTCATGCGGTGCTATAGTTCATAATAATAAACTGATCATCCCTTACGGTATATCCGATTCATCAACTTCATTTGCCGAGGTAGATCTTGATAAATTGCTGGAAAGGTTAAAGCAGGACGGCGTTTAAGCTAATATTTGCCGATATAATTTATAATAGTCCGCTACCATTTTTTCTGCGGAGAACTGCGTATTGGCCCATTCAAAGCAATCTTTACGATTGATTTTGTTGAGGTCGTTAACTGCAGTTACTGCTTCATCAATGGTGTTAACTAAAAAGCCGGTTTTTTGGTGCTGTATCAACTCCGGCATCGATCCTTTATTAAACGCGATAACAGGGGTGCCGCAAAGCATAGCCTCTGCTACGCTCATTCCAAATGGTTCGTTAAAATTTATGGGGTGGAGTAGCGCAATTGCGTTGCCTAAAAGTTCATTGCGCTTTTCGGGACCTGCATGGCCAATATATTGGATCTGATCATTCAGTTCAGGCTCAATCTTTTCTCTCCAATAGCTATCGTCTTGAATAATTCCTGCTATGAGTAATTTTCTGTTACTCCTCTTGGCTATAGCAATGGCTTCTGCAGTGCCTTTATCGTGGTGTATGCGCCCAAAATATAGCAGGTAATCTTTAGGTTGCTCAGTAAATTTAAAATCGGCAGTGTTTAAGCCGTTGTAAACTGTAGCCATATAATCCAACTCAGGGTTTCTGTCGGCATTGCTGATAGAGACATAATAACCTTTATCATTATACTTTTTATAAACCGGAATGATGCGGGGCGATGAAAAACCGTGAATAGTGGTGATAACAGGCGTTTTAATAAGTCCCGAATAAGTAAGAGGTAAAAAGTCGAAGTTGTTATGTACGATATCAAACTCATCAGCCATTTCCATTAAATGACTGATGTGCAGGCATTCCAGTACCTTCGCATCCTGTGTACGGTCTTCTTCGTAACCCATACTACAAACAGACTCCAGTTTGCCACCAGTTAAAGAATCACCTGTGGCAAAAAGAGTAACATTTGCACCCAGTTTTAGCAAGCCTTCTGCTATGTTTGATGCAACCTGTTCCCAAGGGCCGTAATGCCTCGGCGGAGTGCGCCAGGCAACGGGGGCTAAAACCGCCACCTTCATACTTAGCAAACCTTTACCTGTGTTGCTACCTTATTATATTCATATTCCAGCTCAAACGCCTTTAACACGGTTAAATGAGATATTAAATATGCAAGTGTACTCTCTGCACCCTGATTACGGTTTATGCCTGTTGGCAGTAGGCCGTCGCAACATCCTTTTGTTTCGTGGTCGTATAATGGCGCACGCAGCGTGTTCTCTCCCAGGAACCATTTATAACTCAGGAACATTTTCTCAATATACCTTGGCTTGCGGAATATCTGATAAGCCTGAAAATGCATCAATACCATCGCCATTGTTTCTATAGCCTGCTGGTCAAAAGTAGGGAAGGTACCCCCACGGTAATACCATCCGTCGTTACCAACCGGGCTAAGATAACCGTTAGACAGGGTGAGCTTATCTAAAAAGGCCATACTCTCTAATGCTATCCGTTTTGCATTTTCATCGCCGGTAATTTCGCAGGAATGCAAAAGCGCTAAAGGTAATATGGCATTATCGTAGGTCATTTTTTCTTCAAACCAATGCCAGTCATCCGAATGATTATTTTCATACGCATCAATTAACGGCTGCGTTAGTCTTACCAGTTCGTTCACCAATCCTTCATCAGTTGGATACTCCTGTAAATACAAGCTTAAACCTATTGCTGTATTAGCCATCCCCCTTAAGTGTTTTAAAGCTTTAAAGTGCGGTATTGATTTTTGGAATATCTCCATGGCGAACTCGCGATAAGAATTGCTTGCCGCGCACCCTATCAAATAACCTAATGACCATATGGTACGCCCGAAGGAATCTTCGGAGCCCACTTCATCAAGATATTGCCTGTTGAAACTTAAAAAGTTACGGAAATTACCATCATCGGTTTGCATGTAGTGTATATAGCTTAAATACACTGGTAATAACTCAAAAGCCTCATTACTTTTATTACGCTGATACGCCATTAATGCCATAATTAACGCACGGGCATTATCGTCAAGGCAGTAGCCTTCTTTTAAGTTTGGAATACCATATTTAGCATGCTGCACAATGCCGGTATCATCAGTTAATCGTAATACATGGGTCAAACTAAAATTTGGCAAAATCTCAGGATCAACTATGCTATTCTTTAATATCTTGTCGCTAAAATCATGCGTGGCGGCTGCTATCTGGGCAATTTTAATGTATTCGGCACCTATAACCGGCCAGCGCAGATGCAGGCCATATTCATAGGCGTTTTGCTTTAATTCATTAAGCAGTTCATCATTATCCAATAATTCATTAACGGTATCGGCTAATGCTTCGGCATTTTTAAAGTCGAATAATCTGCCGCGGTTATTATCTAACAATTCTGTAGCATGCCAATATGGGGTGGATACTACCGCCGCCCCGGCGCCAACGGCATAAGATAAAGTTCCGCTGGTAATTTGTGCCTCGTTAAGATAAGGAGTTACATACACCTCAGCTGCAGTAAGGTAATTGATCAATTCATCTTCGGTAACAAACTTGTTTATAAAAGATAAATGCTGGGAAACCTTTAATTCAGCCGCTAATGATTTTAAATGATCCCGATATTCTTCTCCGGAGTTTTTTATTACTCCCGGATGTGTGTTACCCAACACCACATACATTACATCGGGGTGTTTGGCTACAATTTTAGGCAATGCGCGTACTACGGTTTCCAACCCTTTATTCCGGCTCAGCAAACCAAAAGTTAACATTACCTTGCGGTTTTTAAATGTACTTAGCGTATTTACAGGATTAACCTCCGGCGCTTCCAAATCAGGTACGCCATGCTCAATTATCTGTATCTTTTCGGCCGGGATATCATATATAGTAGTTAAAAATTCTACTGCCCTTTTACTCATTACCACAATTTTAGAAGATTGCTCGGCAATTTCACGAATAATAATTCGCTGTACATAGCTTGGTTCTTTTAATATGGTATGTAGTATGGATATCAAAGGTTTCTCGAGACGATTGATCAGCGGTAAAATATAAATACCGCTTTCGCCACCGTAAATGCCGAATTCATGCTCCAATATGCAGGCATCAACTGTACTGGTATTAATATAATTTGCGGCTCTTATATAGTCTTTCTGGTGATTTTGTCGTATAACGTATTTAACATCTTCCGGATATTCATACTCCTGCAGGTTTTCAGAATCATTTAATGCAACAACATATCCACCATCGTGCAGGCTCCTGTTAGGGAAGTTTGCGTTTATAGCACGCATGAGGTTTTGGTTAAAAGTAGCAATTCCGCATTCGCGCGGTGGATAAGTAGAAATATAGGCGATTTTCATGTTGTAGATAAGAAGTTGTTAATAGTTAATATTGTAGTAATTATTGCCTGATTAAAAAAACATTACTGACCCGAAAAGTGTGCACTTCTGACCAGATAAGTGAATTTTTTTTAATCAGTATGATATAATTTATACAACTAAGCATCACAGTGCACAAATTATACCAATTAACCTCGCTAAAAAATGACGATGGTTATTTTATCGTAATATTTTTGTTAGATAT
This sequence comes from Mucilaginibacter segetis, assembly GCF_016522075.1. GTDB lineage: Bacteria > Bacteroidota > Bacteroidia > Sphingobacteriales > Sphingobacteriaceae > Mucilaginibacter > Mucilaginibacter segetis. Next base: position 171,316 of record NZ_JAEHFW010000003.1, read on the forward strand.
CAAACCTTAAACCGGGTTGAATTAAAAGTTACAGTGCATGTGTATGAAAATCAATGGCCTCCGTTATTACGGTGCATGCTTTTATGATTTCCTCAGCAGTGATAATTAATGGTGGCGCTATGCGCATTGAGTTACTGCAATGCAAGAACCAGTCGGTAATTACTCCATTTTGTATACAGCGGTCGATTATTTTTTTATTCAGTTCAAAGCTTTCGAACTCAATAGCCAACATAAGACCTTTGCCGCGTATGTTTTTTATTGCGGGGTGGGTGAGTTGTTGTTTAAAAATTTGTTCCTTTTGGGTTGCTTGCTGATGTAATTGCCCGATGAGTAAAACCTCTAAAGCTGCTAAGCCTGCCGCGCAACTAACCGGATGCCCGCCAAATGTTGTAATATGCCCTAATATAGGCTTTTCTTTTAACATATCCATCATATAATTCGACGCTATGAATGCACCTACAGGCATACCACCCCCCAGCGCTTTGGCTAATAAGAGTATATCAGGTACAATATTAAAATGTTCAAAGGCGAATAACGTGCCTGTACGGCCAAATGCGGCTTGTATTTCGTCAAGTATTAATAGTGTTCCGGTTTCGGTGCAGCGTTCTCTCAGCGCCTGCATATAAGCCACATCAGGTACGCGAATACCCGCTTCGCCCTGTACAGTTTCAATTATTACTGCGGCTGTTGCTTTAGTGATATATTGCAGGTCGGCGGTATTATTAAAATTGATAAAGCTTATCCCCGGCAATAACGGGCGATACGCCTGCTTAAATTCCTCGTTGCCCATTACGCTTAAAGCACCATGTGTGCTGCCGTGATAGGAATTTTTGCAGGCAATGATCTGCTGCCTGCCGGTAAAGCGTTTGGCCAGTTTCAGCGCCCCCTCAACCGCTTCGGATCCTGAATTGGTGAAGTATACAGATTGCAGATTATCAGGCAATACTTGCGTAAGTTTTTGAGCGAATAGTACCTGCGGTGCCTGCACATATTCGCCGTACACCATCAGGTGCATATATTTATCAACCTGTTGTTTTATGGCATTAATTATCTGCGGATTGCCGTGCCCCAGGTTACTTACCCCGATACCTGATATCAGATCAATAAACGGAGTGCCTGCCTTATCGTATAAATAGATCCCCTGCGCACGTTCAAACTCAAGTAAAAGAGGGAAACCGGTAGTTTGTGCATTGTGGTTAAGAAAAAGCTGGCGCAGGGTTAACATACTATATAAGGAATTAAAGAGCAAAGGTAAAGTTCTGCAGGTTAAATATATGACCTTTACAGCCCTTTATGTTAAGGGAGAGTAATTAATTACCTGCGCGTACACTACGTTCGCTGAGCTGTTTTATCAACTCATCGGTAAATTCACGTTCGCTTTTATAAAGCTCGCTCACCTTTTCGGCAGGCAGTATCTTTAAAAATTCATCGCGGTAGCGTTTGCGTATAGAGAGGAGTTGATTTTCGTAATATAGCTCCTTATCAATTTGCTCGGTGCCGTTAGCCTGGGCATTTGAATTATTTAAGCGTTTTAATATGCGTACCGCTTTAAGCTCCTCCTGATATTTATGATATATTGGCCAGAACTTAATTGATTGTGCATCGGTAAGGGACAGCTGTTGCGATAAAAAATTATCGCGGGCTATTTCCAGTTTAGAGACTGAGGCGCTTTTTTTTGTCCCTCTTCTGAAATTTTGTTTACGTACCTGGGCCGAAGCATCACTAATAGTGAAAAGAAATACAGATAATATAAAAATATATTTGAGCAGCTTATTCATGAAACATAGTATTAATTAATATCAACATAATCCCGGAGGTCTTGATCCAGGGCGTCGGTATTAATTTGGGTATTATTATCCATCATGCCATGTGTATCGGTGGCATCAATATGAAGTTCAAGATAATTTTTTATTTCATCAACAGGAACTTCTGATAACTGTTGATGCAGGTAACTTTGGTCGTGGGTAATTACCTGCGCGTTATTTTTATTTAAGTAGTACCCTGCGCCTAAAACCAATGCAAGGCAGGCTGCAGTAGCATATTTAAAAGTATTTGAAGCAAACAGTTTGCGCACAATTGTTTTACGCAATACATCATCATGCTTAATAGTTTTATTTACAATATTCTTATTAAGCTGTTCAAAATAATTTGCAGGTACGGTAAAGGTTTCTGTATTGGTTTGTATAAGTTCATCAACAGCAATACGTGCAGTTACCTGCTGGTGTAAATCGTTGAAATAATTTTCAGGAACAGTAAATCCCTCGTCTTCTGCAAACTCACTGATGTTTATTCTGCTTTGAATGTTACCGGCCAGTTGGTCAAAATAATTTTCAGGAACTTCAAAATCTGCACGGCTATTATTTACCGCTTGTTCAATATTTATCCTGCTTTGAATTTTATCAGTAAGTTCTTCAAAGTAATTGGCAGGAATATTAAAATTAGTGCCATCTGAAGGAGCGGTATGTTCAATATTTACTCTGCTTAGTATGTTTTGCTGTAAAGTATCAAAGTAATTTTGCGGAACGCTGAACCCGTCTGCATCTTCTTTTTTGAATTTTTGTAATTTCACGAGCGACAAAATACGATCTCCGGCCACTTCAAAGTAGCCTGCGGGCACTGTAAACGGGTTTTTTGAGTTAACCTGTTTAAGTGACATATATTCGTCCGCCCACTCTTTATTCTCCATATCGCTTTTCATACTCTGTTATAGATGAATAAAAATTCAAAAGGTTTAATGCTAATTTAAAAATTAATCAGTGGATAGTAAAAAACTCTCTATCTTTTTAACTGCCAGGTGAAAAGAAGCTTTAAGCGCACCCACACTTGTACCCAAAACATCAGACATTTCCTCGTATTTCATATCATCAAAATATTTCATGTTAAACACCAGCCGTTGCTTATCCGGCAGGGTTAAAATGGCCTGCTGCAATTTTTTTTGTGCCTGTTCACCATTAAAATACGATGAACCCTCCAGCGTGTTAGCCAATTCATGATTTACATCATCCAACGATATATTATTCTTCTGCTTTTTCTTGTTTAAAAAAGTAATGCACTCGTTGGTAGCAATGCGGTACATCCAGGTATACAATTGTGCATCATTACGAAAGCCGGATAAGTTTTTCCATACTTTAATAAAAACATCCTGTACCAGGTCGTCGGCGTCATCATGGTCAATAACCATACGGCGCACATGCCAGTAAATTTTTTGCTGATACTTTTTAAGCAGCAGGTTAAAAGCCTCGTTCCGCGTTTTTTCCTCCCGGAACTTGCTTAGTATTTCTTCGTCTTCTACCTGAGTGGACATTTATTAAATTTTATTCTCTTTAAATAAAAATAAGGCGCTTTTGTTTGCCTGGTATACGTAAGTGGCTTTAAGCCAGTAGGTCCAACACCTGTTGCGTTGAGTTTTTGGTATCAACTTTATTAATAACATGTTCAATTATACCTTCCGTGTTTATTACAAAGGTGGTGCGTGCAATACCCATATATTTTTTGCCATACATATTTTTCTCTACCCAAACACCGTATTTTTCTACTATCTTTTTGTCGGTATCAGCTATAAGGTTAAATGGCAGGGTATATTTAGTCTCAAACTTTTTGTGTGATTTTTCGTCGTCGGCACTTACGCCAATAACTTCAAAACCCTTACCGGTAAGTGCCTGGTAATTATCCCTGAAATCACACGCTTCTGCGGTGCATCCGGGGGTGTCATCCTTAGGGTAAAAATAAAGGATAACGTTTTTCCCGGTGAAATCCTTTAAAGAAATAGTTTCTCCGTTTTGGTTTTTCGATGTAAAATCGGGGGCCTTTTCGCCCGGTGCTAATGCTGCCATAATTATATTATTTACTAAATGCTGCCCTGAAAGTAGAAACGTTATCCTTATAATCAGTTACGGTTAACTCAAACGTATGGTTTCCGGGTGCAATGTCGTTGTTAAAGGTATAACTTAATATTTTAGTTTTATAACCCAGTTCCATCAGTACCCATTTACCATCAATTTTACCTTCGTAGCTTTTAATACCCGAAAGGTTATCACTCATCCTGAATTTTATAGCTCTAACGGCATGCATGTTACTGCCATCTTTTATATTTAATGGCCGTATAACAGGCGGAACGGTGTCCAGCTTAATATAATAATCGCCAAAGGCATGTGCGGTGGCTTTTACATAACCATCCTGATAGTTGCCGCCTATACTGCCTATTCCTGTACCCACTATAAGTGCTTTATCGGCATATCTGCCGGGGTCAGTATCCGGTTTTATCCAAAGGTCGTAGCCGTCATGCACGGGTGTATATTTATTATGTATGCTGTGGGTTGCCGAAAGCGCGCCGGGCTTGGCCGGTGATGTGGAATATACAAAATCCAGGTCATCATATAAATTGCCGGGTTCTATCCGCACTTTTACCCTGTCGGTACTAAATTCATTTATGGTATTGTAATGGAAAAAAGTTCCCTCAGGTTTATCAGGTGTGTTAATACCCTCTTTGCGGCTTGATTGTACCTTTAGTTTCAGGGTAGATGTATTTCCGGCAATATCCTTCACCACATACTGCACATCGTGTACCAAATCATCATTAAAGGCCATAATACCCCTGTTAACAGATTGCGGGTACAGCGTAATGCGACTGCCCGGTAAAATAAAGCACTTTTGCATCCATCGCCTTGTTTTAAGATAGGTTGGATAATCGACATAGGCGTTTATGGCATGTGTTTGATCGAATGCGAAACGCTCAACCGTAAAAGTATATACCGTATTGCCGTCTAGTTTAAGCTCTAATGAATAGATGCCATTATGATTAGGCGATGCACTGTTTACATCCGTTACTGCAATGGCAAAGCCGGTGTTTCCGCTTAAATGCAGTACCTGAGGTTTTTGTAAATGATAACTTCCGGCTGAGCCGCTTACCGTTAAAAATTCATGTGGTGTTTTTTCGCTGAAAGGGTTGCCATCCAGGTGATAAATACCTATACCGGTAATAGATGGTGGTATTTTATCGGGTATAGTTAAGCCAAAAAGCTGAGGATTAATGGTTTCTTCGGTTTTGGTGTCGCGCAGTTCAAAATGCAGGTGCGGTCCTGCCGATGCCCCTTCGTTACCCGAGTGGGCAATTACATCGCCTTTTGTAACCGGGAACATGGCAGGCGGCACCTCAATGTCCGATTCATAGGTTTTATTATCGTATTGATACTTACGAATGTAGTCGGCAACTTCCGGCGTAAAACTTTCAATATGCCCGTAAACGGATGTATAGCCGTTGGGGTGGGTGATATATATAGCCTGCCCAAAACCACCATATTGTATTTTTAGGCGGGAGATGTAACCATCTGCCACGGCATGTACCGGGTACCCTGTACGCTGATTGGTTTTAAAATCGAGCCCGGAGTGAAAATGTGAAGCCCTTAATTCGCCGAAAGAGCCGGCTGTGCTTGGTGCCAGGTCAAGGGGATAACGGAAATAATTTTGCGGGTATATTTTACTTTGAATGATATCCTGCGAATAGGAACTAAAAAAACCTGCAATTACCAAAAATGCAGTGGCAAGAAACTTTTTTGATGGCAGGAATTGCGGTGAATTATTACGTTCAGGATTTTTCTTTTTTGGTGAAAGCAGCATGTAAACAGATGAAATTTTATTTTTAATGAACGAATACTACTTGATGTAAAAATCAAGCAGCTTTTCATCGCCCAGATAACCCTCCAGACGATCGCCTATGCTCACTTTACCCACACCCTGCGGCGTTCCTGTAAATATCAGATCGCCTTTTTTAAGTGTAATATATTGCGAAACAAAAGCAATTATGCTTTCAAACGAAAAAAGCAGGTCTTTTGTGTTGCCCGTTTGCCGGGTTTCACCATTTATATTCAAGTGAAAATCTAAACTGTAAAGATCTTTAAAGTTTGATTTTGGTACAAAGTGGCTAATTGGTGCCGAGCCGTCAAACGCTTTAGCGAGTTCCCAGGGCAATCCTTTTTCTTTATGTTTTTGCTGTATGTCGCGTGCGGTAAAGTCTACCCCAAGGGCTATTTCTTCAAAATAATTTCCAGCGAATTTTTCGCTGATATGTTTTCCCTCTTTACTTACTTTTAAAACTATCTCAATTTCGTGATGGATATCTTTGGAGAAATCGGGATAATAAAAGGGTTTATTATCTTTTAACAAGGCGGTATCCGGTTTCATGAAAATAACCGGAGCGGTTGGTACGCGGTTATTAAGTTCTTTGGCGTGTTCGGCGTAGTTGCGGCCTATAGCTATTATCTTCATAGTAAATATAATAACGCCAAAGCTATAAATTATATATCCTTACAAAAAGCTAAAATGGAATTAAGCAGCCTGTATTACCAGATGGATATGCGTTGGTTCACGGTTTCAGTCCCGGCTGCTATGCGTAAAAAATAAAAGCCCCGGGAAAGTCTGTTGTTTAAATTATAGCTGATGGTTTGATCACCAACTTCAACCCGTTGCGACTGTACGGTAATAACATCGTTACCAAGTACGTCCATAATTTTAACGTTTACAAATGCTCCCCGTGTAACAGTATACTTTATATTAAAAACCTGATCGGTAATTGGATTAGGATAAACCTGAATATTGGTCAGTAGCTTATCATCAGGTTTGTACACATTAATTTTAGTATTTGATACCACTGCAGGTTTGAGCGGTGGTAGGGCCAAATGAAGCATATTTTTTAAAAATGATTGCTTTTTTGGCTTGGCTTTTATGCTGCGTAAGTATGAAGTGTCACTTTTTTGGGCATTAACTCCCCTCGCAAGCGCAACGTTAACGGCTATTGCCATCACAATTACAGTAACCCAGGAATTAATTTTAGTAAACTTTATGCCCATAGCTTATATTGTATGCAAAAATATAAATATTGTGCTCATCAATCCATACTCTTACAAATTAATGATTAGTTTTAACAATTTTTAACAAAATACTGTTTTGTTAGTTGTTTAATTATTATTGACTTATACGATTGCCGATAGTTTAAGTTGTAATGGATTTTTTTAATATTTTTGTAAACTTTTTAGAACATAGTGTCAAATCATAAAGATCTTCAAAAACTATCAGCCGCGGGGCTGCTTATCAGTTTAGGAATTATATACGGCGATATAGGTACATCCCCTTTATACGTTTTTAAGGCCATAGTAGGCTCGAGCCGAATTTCAGAAACATTAATACTTGGAGGAGTTTCCCTCATCTTCTGGACGCTTACGCTTCAAACAACTCTTAAGTACGTTGTAATTACATTAAGGGCTGATAACAAAGGTGAGGGTGGTATATTTTCGTTATTCTCGTTAGTAAGGCGGAAGGCTAAATGGCTTATAGTACCTGCAGTGGTAGGTGGCTGCGCTTTACTTGCAGATGGTATAATTACGCCGCCTATTACCATATCATCAGCTATTGAGGGGTTAGAAACCTACTACCCGCATTTGCCTACGGTGCAAATTGTTATTGGCATCATAGCAGCATTATTTATTATACAGCAGTTTGGCACCTCATTAGTAGGTAAGGCGTTTGGGCCTATTATGTTCATTTGGTTTACCATGATGGGTGTTTTAGGTGTAAGTTACCTTGTACAAATGCCGGTAGTGTTAAAGGCGCTTAATCCTTATTACGCTTATGAATTACTTACTTCTAATTATAATGCATTTATAATTTTAGGTGCGGTGTTCTTATGTACCACAGGGGCCGAAGCCCTTTACTCCGATCTCGGACATTGTGGTCGTGATAATATCCGTATAAGCTGGATATACGTAAAATCGTGCCTTATATTAAACTATCTGGGGCAGGCGGTATGGTTACTTCACCGTAATGGTCAAGTGCTTGATCTGAATATGCAAAACCCATTCTTTAAAATAATGCCCCAGTGGTTTTTAATATATGGTATAGGCATCGCAACCGTAGCGGCTATTATAGCCAGCCAGGCGCTTATTTCCGGCTCATTTACACTAATAGCTGAAGCCGTAAGGCTGAACCTATGGCCTAAGGTACGTATCAATTACCCTTCGGAGCAAAAAGGCCAATTGTATGTGCCCAGTATAAACTGGATACTTTGCGTTGGCTGTATAGGAGTGGTATTGTTGTTTCAGCATTCCGCCAATATGGAGGCTGCTTATGGTTTAAGTATTACCGTAGCCATGCTGATGACCACTATACTGGTATCTAAATTCTTGCAACGTAAAAAGCTGCCTGCATATGTTATAGGTGCATTTTTAACGGTTTATTTATTTATTGAAGGTACCTTTTTAATGGGTAACCTGGTAAAATTCATACATGGTGGTTGGTTTACCCTTAGTATGGGGCTTATCCTGTTTATTGTGATGTGGACATGGTACATTGCCCGTAAAATAAAAAACCGCTACGTTAAATTTATTGAGATAGAAGATTATTTTAATATACTTAAGGAGCTAAGCGACGACGAAACTGTTTCAAAATACGCGTCACAGCTGGTATATCTGACCAGCGCTAACTTTAACTCTGAAATAGAGTCGAAGATCATTTACTCCATATTACAAAAGCAGCCTAAACGTGCTGATGTTTACTGGCTGGTACACGTTGATGTTGTTGACGAGCCGTACCGCCGCGATTATGAGGTAGACTTTTTGGTGCCGGGTAAACTGGTTCGGATTGATTTTAAACTTGGTTTCAGGGTGGAACAGCAAATAAACCTTCTATTCAGGAAAGTGGTTGAGGATTTGGTTAAAAACGGCGAAATAGATATTACCAGCACTTACAAATCATTAAATAAGCATAAAATTGTGGGCGATTTCCGTTTTGTAGTGATTGAGAAGATCGTGTCACGTTCACATAAACTGTCATTGTATGAACGTTTTATTATGTTCATCTACGTTCACCTCAAAAAGGTAAGCTTATCCGAAGAACGCAACTTTGGTCTCGACCTTAGTTTTGTAACCATTGAGAAAGTACCGTTAATGATCACATCGCCGGATAGCGTAGAGTTGCACCGTATAAGATAAAATAAGCATTGTTTTCCTGAAAATATGTAAAGCCACCGGTTATTTAACGGCGGCTTTATTTTCTTTAGCGATAACGCTATGCTTATAGCCGTAAGTGAAATAAATAACTAACCCGATTACCAGCCACGCTAAAAACCTGATCCAGCTTTCATACTCCAATTCCGACATCAGGTAAAAGCAGCTTAATAAGCCTAATACGGGTATTAAGGATAGCTTTTTTATAAATGATAATACCGTTAAAGTAGCAGATAACAGTATGAACAGGAAATAAGGAAAACGTTCATGCGCGTTTGTACCGTTAAACAGATTCAAGATCTTATCATTAAAAAATATAACACCTGCTATAAATAAAACAGGTACTATCCATTGCGAGTTGATATAAGGTAAATGAAATTTTCCTTTAACTGCTTCCTCACGGGGGAGTAATAGTACGCCCCCGCATACCAGCACAAAGGCAAACAATGTACCTATACTGGTTAAGTTAGTTACCTCGGTTAGGTTTAAAAAGAGAGCAGGTATAGCTACCACAAAGCCTGTAACTACTGTAGCAAATGAAGGGGTATGGAATTTTGGATGAATACGTGAAAAGGCCTTTGGTAATAAACCATCGCGGCTCATGCTCATCCATATGCGCGGTTGTCCTAATTGGAAAATTAGCAGTACACTTGCTGTTGCTATAACGGCACTTATAGATATTATATAGCTGATGTTCTTTAAGCCAACTTTAGCAAATACATAGGCCAGCGGATCGCCTACCTGTAAATTTTTATAATTAACCATGCCGGTCAATACCAATGATATCAGTATATATAGCACAGTACAAATAATCAGCGAGTAGATCATACCGCGCGGCAGGTCGCGTTGCGGGTTTTCGCATTCTTCAGCGGTGGTTGATATGGCATCAAACCCTATATACGCAAAAAACACACCCGATACCCCTTTCATTACCCCGCCAAAGCCGTTTGGTAAAAACGGGTGCCAGTTAGCCGGCGTTACATAAAAAAATCCAATTGCGATAACCGCAATAACGATGGCTATTTTAAGATACACCATGGCGTTTGTGGCGCGTTTGGTTTCGCGTATACCTACATAAACCAGATAAGTAATAATAAATACAATACCTAACGCAGGTATGTTGGCTATCAACTTAAAATTGCCGATGCCAGGAGCGTTTGCCCAGGCTGCTGCGGCTACTTTTAGCCTGTCGGTTATTTCGGCTAAATTGCCGCTGGTGGTAAGCTGCTGTATTTTTTCATGCGCGGTAAAGGCCGAAAAATAATCCATAGTTAGGTAGCCCGGCATGTGAATATGAAAGCCTTCCAGCAGGTTTACGAAATATTCGCTCCATGATATAGCTACGGCAATATTACCTATAGCATACTCCATCAGCAGGTCCCAGCCTATTATCCAGGCTATCAGTTCGCCGAATGAGGCATAGGCATAAGTATAAGCACTGCCCGCCACAGGTATACGCGACGCAAATTCAGCATAACACATGGCCGAAAATCCGCAGGTAATGGCTGTAATAATAAATAAAAAGGTTACTCCGGGGCCGCCGTTGAATGCCGCCTCGCCAATAGTTGAGAAAATACCTGCGCCAACAACTGCTGCTATACCCATAAGGGTAAGGTCTTTTACGTTCAGTTCCTTTTTAAGATGGGAAGCGGTTCCGGGATGTTCGGCATCGCTGAAGCCGGAAGCTACATCGGCCAAAATTTTTTCAACAGATTTTCTGCGGAATAGGCTTTTCGACATTATTAGATCAGTTTTTTCAGTTAACTACCAAACATAACCATTTTTTTGCATTGATAAAGTATATACGTTACTTTGTGAGGAATGAATACTGGCGCTAAAGATGTTTTATACCGTAACAGGTATTTTTTTTTACCATACCTTATTATTTTATGTGCCTGTATTATTATAAAGGTACTTTACACCCGCGAAACCATCTTTTTTGCGGTTAATGCCCGGTACAGTAACTGGGCAGATATCGTCATGCCTTATGTAACCTATATTGGCGATGGTATTGCTATTATAATTATAGCCATTGTTTTGCTTTTCTATAGCTACCGATCTTCTTTTTTGCTGATAACCGGTTACATTATTACCTCAGTAGTGGCGCAGATATTAAAATACAGCTTTGACATGCCCCGCCCCAAGGTTTATTTTTCGGCCAAGCTGGATCAGATCCATTTTGTAAAGGATATGTATATTTTAAGTACTCATAGTTTTCCATCGGGCCATACGGTTACTGCTTTTTCGGCAGGTATGGTGTTAACCTATCTGGTTAAAAATAAATTATGGGGCGCATTGTTTTTGGTGATCGCTGTATTGGTTGGGTTTTCAAGGATATACCTGAGCCAGCATTTTTTTGAGGATGTTTTGGCAGGATCGGTAATTGGTACGGTGGTAACTGTTTTGTGGCTAAGCTGGATAGATCGCAGACCATTTTTACAAACGTCCCGATGGAATCGCGGACTTTTATCGCGAAGAAAATTATAGCACTGAAACTATTTTCTTGTTCTGTTCCGCTGGTGTGTATACAAAAACGGAACAAGCGGAACACTCTGCTTATCAGTTTTTTACAATAGAATGTTTTATATTTTTATAAATGTATTAAATTATAAATTACTTATTATCAGCGTTTTAATGAATAAAAAGGGTGTTCCGCTGTTTTGCTTGCGGAACACCTTTTCTGATATGTGCAAATATAATAACTGGTAAAAAAGCAATTAAATTTATGCTTCTTCTTCTTGTTTCCTTTTCTTTCTGCGTACCATGGCAATAATAATAACCAGTATAATAATTGGTCCGCCGCCAAATATGGCCACCTTTGCGCCGGTAGATAGGCCCTTTGCATCAGTAAGGTACTGGTCGTTACGCTGTAATTGTGGTGATAGTTTAATGGAACTGGAAAATGCCTTATACTCATCGTTCACGAGATCTTTCCGCATCTCTTCATAAAAATATTCAAAGGTATAAGTAACCTCCTGTGTGTAAATAATAATGAAGTTACGCAGTTTTATTCCTTCACCTTGGTCTGTTTGCAGGGTAAATGTTTTGGCTTTTAAGTGGCCTATAGTGGTATCACGAACGTTTTGGGCACTGCCTTCAGCCTGACCCTTAATGCCTTTTATATAATCTTTTAATACCTTATTGAGGTCCTTTTCCTTTTTTAATGCGGTATTGCCTTTCGCGTTTTCCGCACGGATAACCACCATATAACCGTAAGCGCTATTGGCAGAATATATTTGTTGACCAAGTGTATCTTTCTTTTGATAATCCTCCGGTAATGACACGGTAACAAGGCTATCTATTTTTACCGGTTTTAATGTTTGCGCAAAGCTGTTTATTCCAAACAGGGTAATGCAAAGAATTATGGTTAGCTTTTTCATAGATGCTTTAACCTATAAAAAGCATTTAAGTTTTACACCTTTACTCTTTATTGTTTTAAAATGACCGTGAGTTAGTAATTTTGGCTATACGCGCACGATTATACTGCTGTAATATAACAGGCATTACATTGTAAATTACGTTGCTTATTAGCACCGCTGCGCACAAGCCATACCTTTGCAGCCAAAGTGCGTAACCCGCCGTAAACAAAAAGAAAAACAGGCATATTAAATGATAGCGCTGGTATACTGCAACGCTGTTTATGTACTGCGCGGCGCGTTCCCGGTTATTAATAATGGGGCCGGCACGTTCAGAGCTGCGCAAATACCGGTTAACATAATCGCCGTTTTGCACCATTTTACGTACTGTTTTGGCACCAAGCTTTTCGTAAAAAGCGGGGCGGGTGCTTATTTGAAACTTACGCAGTGGAAGCGCCTGCCCCAAAACACTGAGCGCCAGGAACAGGCTGAGCAGTATAGGCGAAAAATCATCATACCAGCACCATAACACGGGAATAAAACACAGGATGGTCCAAAAAGCGTTTACAGCCTGGTTGATATTTTCCCGTGCGGTCATGCTTATATTTTATCCATTTCGCTTTTTACAAATTCCGCGAGTTCTTTTACATAACCGGCGCTGAAATCGAATTTAATGCCCGCGGTTTCGTATATCTCGGTAATGGTTTTGGTGTAACCCAGTTTAAGCGCATCCAGATATTGCTGTAAGCCTTTTTCGGGATTCTCTTTATAATTTTTCCATACGGCTATAGCGCCTAATTGCGCCATGCCGTATTCAATGTAATAAAACGGAACCTCGAAAATGTGTAATTGCTTTTGCCACAAATTTTGTTCGGCCAGTTCGTTACCGCTCCAGTCGGCGAACCCTGCGCCAAATGGCTCGTATATTTTCAACCATGCTTCTGTACGCTCGGCATCCGTATGGTCGGGATTGGTATATATCCAGTGCTGAAACTGATCTACCACGGCTACCCATGGCAGTGTTTTCAGTACATCGAATAATTGATCGCGCTTGGCTCGTTTCAGATCTTCCTCGTTATCGAAATAAACATCCCAGTTATCCATAGATATTAATTCCATTGACATGGAAGCCAGCTCGGCAACCTCACTCGGGCAATGTTTAAAATCGTTCAGTTCCAGGTCGGCAGTTAAAAAGGTGTGTACCGCATGGCCGCCCTCGTGTACCATCGTAGTGAGATCGCGGAAGGTATTGGCGGAATTCATGAAGATGAAAGGCGCTCCTGTTTCGGAAAGCGGATAGTTATAACCACCCGGCGCTTTGCCTTTACGGCTCTCTACATCAAACAGATCATTATCTTTCATGATTTCCAGCCGTTCGCCCAGGTAACGGTTAATGTTGCTGAAGCATTGTATAGATTTTTCTACCAGTTCCTCGCCGCTGCTAAATGGCTTTAAGGCAGGCTTACCGGATGGGTCAACATCCATATCCCAGGGTTTAAGTATAGCAACTCCTAATGCCTCTTTTCGTTTTTCGGCCTGTTCGCGTAAGATAGGTACTATTTCGGTTTCAATAGCGGCGTGGAAAGCGTAGCAATCCTGGGGGGTATAATCAAAACGACCCAGTGCCTGAAACATATAGTCGCGGAAGTTTTCGAAACCCGCGTTAAGGGCTACTTTATGCCTTAGGGCACGCAGATGATCAAATAAGGTATCCAGTTTCTCTTTATCGGCTAAACGGCGGGTGGTTATCTTTTCCCAAACTTCCTGACGTTTAGTACGGTCGGTATCTTTTAAAAATACGGAGGCCTGTTCCAGGGTGAATTCCTTATCACCAATTTGTACCGACATGGAACCGGTTATGGATTGATATTTTTGCTGTTCTACCTGTATCTGTGTTTGCAGCGGAATGTTCTCTTCCCGGAAAAGCTCCAGAGATTTTTTAACCGCGCGCAGCATAATGTAATATTTCTTATCTTCCAGTTCATCTACATATTCGCTCTCTACCAGCTTTTTATTGAGGTCGTTATTATAGGGAGCGGTTTTAGGCTCTATTTCGGTAGCAAAGTATTGAAAACTTTCCAGCAGATCGGGGTTCATGGTATCGCAGGTCATGCGGATGTAGCGCCATGCAAAATCCTCCTCTAAAGCTGCCTGCAGTTCGCTGCCGTCTTTTAACCATTGCTCCAGTTCCTCAACAGAATTAATGGGGCGGTTAAGCAATTCCTGATAAATAGGTTCCAGGGTTTCCCAATTAATTTCCAGATCGGCAGGTATATAGGTGCGTGTTTTTTTATGTATCATGGTTTATTAGATGTGTATGTGCAAATATGCGGAATAACGCGCAAGTGTGAAAATGCGTATAGGTTAATGCGCTGAAAAAGTTTAAAGTGTAGTAATAAAAAGTGATTACCTCATCCAAACCCTGTCCAACAAAAATAAGGCGGCAAACACCACGCTTGCTATGCCGTTGGTGGTCATAAACGCCCGGTTTACGCGGCTAAGATCATTAGGTTTTACCAACAGGTGTTGATAAATCAGCATGGCGCAAAAGAATACGATACCCGCGTAATACAGCAAGCCTACATGGGTGTAAAATACCGGCATTGCAATAAATATAGCAGACAATATATGTAACCCTGTTGATAGCCATAAAGCGTTCACCTTACCTAAATAGGCGGGTATAGAATGCAGGTGTTCGTCGCGATCAAAGTCCTCATCCTGCAATGCGTAAATAATATCGAAACCGCTTACCCAGCATAAAACCGAGAGCGAGAAAAATAATGGAGTTAAAGCGAATGCCCCGGTAACCACCAAATAAGCGCCTATCGGGGCTAAAGATAAGCCCAGCCCCAATACCAAATGGCACAAAGCGGTGAAGCGTTTAGTGGCACTGTAGCCTAATACTACTAATAAAGCCACTGGTGAAAGGTAAAAGCATAGGGGGTTAATGAACCAGGTAGTGAAAATAAACAGCAGGCAGTTAGTAATGGTAAAAGTTAAAGCTGCCGCCGGACTAATACGGCCAGCCGGTATGTCCCTAAGTTTAGTACGTGGGTTTTTAGCATCGATATCCCTGTCGAGGTAGCGGTTAAACGCCATGGCCGAGTTACGCGCAAATACCATACACAACAGCATCATAACCAGTTGCTGCCATTCAAAAACGTGGTGGGTGGTGGTTACTGCCAAAAAAAAGCCTATAAAGGCAAAAGGCATAGCAAATATGGTATGCGAAAAAGTTACTAATGATAAATATTTTTTCATCCTTATAATAAATGCCCCAAAGTGTATTCAATAATTCCCCTCTTGAGAGGGGGTTAGGGGTGTGTATTTACTGTTTATAAAAATCCTCATTAAAAACCGGGGCATCAAAGTTTTTGTTTATGCCGTCAATAAAACCCAGTACTTCATCACGGCCGAGCAAAGTTTCGGCAGAGGTAACAAAATATTGCGGTGCTTCTTCAAATGTGGTAAGCAGCGCTTTCCGGAATTTTGCAATATTCTGATCGGTTTTAATGTTCGACTGCTTATCTGCCTTGGTAAATATCAATATAAATGGCAACCCTTTTTCGCCAAGCCAGTTACAAAATTCCAGGTCTATCTTTTGAGGCTCCAGCCTGCTATCTATCAATACCATTACACATTGCAGGCTTTCGCGTTTATCAAGATAGGAGCGGATAAACTTATTCCAGTCCTCTTTTTTTGATTTGGATATCCGCGCGTATCCATACCCCGGTAAATCAACAATATACCAGTTCTCGTTTATCAGAAAATGATTGATCAGCTGGGTTTTACCTGGTGTTTGCGATGTTTTAGCTAACCCCTTTTTTTGAGCAAGCATATTTATCAGCGATGATTTACCCACATTAGAGCGGCCAATAAAAGCATACTCAGGTTTTATGGGAATGGGCAAACGTGATATTTGAGTATTGCTGCAAATAAAGTCGGCAGATTTGATGATCATTCTGCAAAGATAAGGTTTATTTTAATGTTGCACCTGCTATAGGAGCAACCTGCAAAGGTTTTCACGCTAAAAATAAATGTTTAAACATTTATTTTTACTTTTAGGTCACAATTAATTTGTTAAGGCATGCTAACTTTACTAATAAATTTATAAATAAATGAACGATTATAAGATACCCGCCAACACGCGTATTGGCCATGTACATTTAAAAGTAAGCGATCTGCAACGGTCAATAGCGTTTTATTGCGACTTGCTTGGATTTGAGATAATGGCCACTTACGGCGATCAGGCGGCGTTTATTTCGGCAGGGGGGTATCACCACCACATCGGCTTAAATACCTGGCACAGCAAAGGCGCTTCACCCGCGCCGGAGTATGCACCGGGTTTATACCATACTGCAATATTATACCCGGAACGTAAAGATCTGGCGGCTATTTTAAAAAGATTGATTGACGCGAAGTATCCCTTAACAGGGGCATCAGATCACGGCGTATCAGAAGCTATTTATCTGGATGACCCGGATGGTAATGGCGTTGAGCTTTACCGGGACAGGCCGCGTGATAACTGGCCGCTTGATGAGCAGGGTAATTTAATGATGTACACCCGCCGCCTTGATGTAGAAGATTTACTGAGCGAATTAAATTAAGCTATTCATTCAGCATATATTTAGCTATGCCGGGTGCGGGTTTCCATTTGCTTTCCGGTTCAAAATAATGCCATAGCAGGGCCGATACCTTTTTGATAAGCACATCAGCCTCGTTTTCAGGTGTCCAGCTTTGATCGGTATTATGGTTGGTGATAATGGAAAATACATAATCACCGTGAGGCGCGTTTACCATTACCGTTTCTGACCGGGATTCATCAACCGCGCCCTGTTTGGATACTGCCTGCACGTACGGCGGAATCTGCGATAATGCAGTATCATCCCAATAAATACGGCTTAATATACGGTACATGCGTTGGCTGGCGGCCGGGCTTATTGCCTTACCCTCCCTTATCATGATGAACAGGCGGCACATTTCATAAGGGGTAGTTACGCCCCATCCATATTGGGCACGTATGCCTTCGCGTCCGTCAACCCGCGAATTAATCCGCATGGTTTTAAAGCCATTAGCTGCCAGCCAGCTGTTAATGTAAGCCCCATCAACCAATTTTTGCAGCCAAAGGCTGGCCGTATTATCGCTCATGGTGATCATCAGCAGGGCCACCTTGCTTAACTGTATGGTGTCGCCATCCTTAAATGAGCCTAATATATCCTCACCGGGGTATAAAAGCGAATCGCGGTAAACCAGTTTTTGGTTATACTGCAGTTCGCCTTTTTCTATTTTATCCATCAGGCCGCTTAATATGCTCACTTTTATCATGCTGGCTGTCGGGAAAGGCAGATCGGCGCTTATGGATGCAGTTTGCCCGGTTTTTAAATGGTGTACATAAATGCCTACCTGTCCGTTAAAGCCTTTTATGGCCTGATGCAGTTTGTCCATTAACTTACTATCAGTTTGGGCAGATGCGTTTATACTAAATAAAAAAGAAAGCAGCAGCAATAAATATTTCATGACAGATTGTTTAACACATTAATAAAGTTATAGATAAGCGCTTAAATTGCGAATTGCTTTTAATAAAAACTATTTTTGTTGCCTTATATGAGATACCTGCGCTGGCTGCTGCTGCCATTTTCTATCATATACGGATTGGTGATGCTTATCCGTAACTGGTTGTATGATACCCGGATATTTAAAATCCGTGAGTTCGATCTGCCGGTTATCTCTGTTGGTAACCTTGATGTAGGCGGGGCCGGTAAAAGTCCGATGACGGAGTATCTGATAAGAATTTTAAAAGCTGATAATGCTATAGCTATACTAAGCAGGGGTTATGGACGCGATACCCGCGGCTTTATTTTAGCTGACACGAGTGCTACGGCAAAACAGATAGGCGATGAGCCGGCCCAATTCAAGCATAAATTCCCCGAGTTAACGGTTGCCGTTTGCGAGGATAGGGTAAGGGGTATTGAATTGCTTGAAGAAGATCATGAGGTGATTTTACTGGATGATGCCTTTCAGCACCGGGCGGTTAAGCCGGGCCTGAGTATTTTACTATTTGATTACAGCCGGATAGATCATATACATGTGCTGCTGCCGGCAGGAAACCTGCGCGAGCCGTTCAGCGGCAGATGGCGGGCTGATATTATGGTAGTAACTAAATGCCCCCCAACTATTACCGATGAAGAAAAAACAAGAGCTTACTATCGTATTGATCCTTTGAACTGGCAGCCTGTATTTTTTACCGCTATTAAATATATGCCCCTGCAGGATTTGCACGGAAATATGGTAAACAAGGTTATTAACAATGAAGACACGGTTTTTTTACTTACCGGCATCGCCAATTCAAACCCTTTGGTGCAACATATTAAAGAACATACACCTGCGGTTATCCATCATAAATATCCGGATCATCATCAGTTTAGCTTAAAAAATATCACTAAACTTGCCCGTGAGTTTAATGCCTGTAAAGCGCAAAATAAATTTATTGTTACAACAGAAAAGGATGCACAGCGTTTACTGATACACCGGAAGGCACTTAAGGGGCTTCCGGTATTTGTATTGCCCATAGGTGTTGAGGTATTAGGCGGCGCACAGCCTGAGTTTGACCAGTTAATATTAAATTATGTTAGAAAGAATTGAGTATACTGTTAATTATATAAAAGGCCGCATAGGCGATTTTGAACCCGAAGCAGGTATTATTTTAGGCACCGGATTAGGTGGTTTGGTTAACGAAATTGAGGTTGAAAAATCGTTAATGTATTCTAACATTCCTGATTTTCCGATGTCAACCCTGGAGTTTCATTCCGGAAAGCTGATATTTGGTACGCTGTCCGGTAAAAAAGTGGTGGCCATGCAGGGGCGTTTACATTATTATGAAGGCTATACCATGCAGCAAATTACATTTCCGGTAAGGATATTAAAGATGCTGGGCATAAAAACGCTTTTTGTATCCAACGCCAGCGGATCATTAAACCCCGATTTTAAAAAGGGCGACCTGATGGTTATAGAAGACCATATTAACCTGCAGCCATTAAACCCGTTAGTTGGACGTAATAATGCAGAATTGGGGCCGCGTTTTCCGGATATGAGCGAACCGTATAAACGCGACCTGATCAGCAAAGCACTTAAAATAGCCGGTGCCAACAATATAAATTGCCATAAGGGAGTTTATGTAGCGGTTACCGGCCCTAACCTGGAAACACGTGCCGAGTACAGATACTTACGGATAATAGGCGGAGATGCTGTTGGTATGAGTACCGCACCTGAGGTAATTGTAGCCAACCATATGGGTTTGCCGGTATTTGCCATATCTGTTTTAACAGATGAGGGTTTTCCTGAAGATTTGAAACCGGTATCGGTTGAGGATATACTGGCCGTTGCACACGAAGCGGAACCAAAGTTAACGTTGATACTAAAAGAACTAATAGCAGGGCTTTAATGGCTAATAAGCTTAAATACATACTTGTTTTATTGATATGTGCTGCCGTGCAATCAGTTTTTGGCCAAATATCAGGCAGGCCCACATTCCCGGGCCAGAAAAATACCGACCCGGTTTACAGCCGAGATACAAGCAGTAATGTGAGGCCCGGTGGCGGCGTGGTGAGCCTTGATTCACTGCGTAAACTTGAAGAGAACCGGAAGGATTCCATTGAATTTAATTCTAAATTTATAAGGGTAACCAATGAAAGTTTGCTTTCCGACAGCATACGGTTGTTTCCTCTGGATACTACCCTTACTAATTTCGAAAACTACAGTGTGCTTGAACAGCCCCGAAGCCCTAAAATAAGCCTTGGGTATTTGGGTGTTGCACAACGCAGCCTATTGTTTGACCCGCGTAAAACCATTGGGTTTGATGAAGGCCAGCATGCACTTGACGCCTACCTGGTTACCCCGCAGGATATTAATTATTATAACGCAAGGGTGCCTTACACCTTATTATCATTATACACCACTTTGCTGGGCAGCGGCGACCAATACTTTAAAGCCTTGCACACTCAAAATGTAAAACCTAACTGGAACGTAGGCTTTCTGCTTAACTTTAACGGATCAAAAGGGTATTACAGCACTAATAATGTTTTAAAGCAAAATGTGAGCGATTTTAATGCAGGTGTGTTTACCTGGTATCACTCCGTAAATCAGCGGTATAATTTATTAGGTAATATTTTGTTTAATAACCTTAAAGCGCCGGAGACCGGAGGACTGCAAAAGGAGGATATTTTTAGCAATAGCCAAACGGTTTTTGATAAAACTACAGAGCGTGTAAAGTTGCCCAGCAGTTACGAAAACTGGAAAAATACCGGGCTTTACCTTAAGCAGTTTTATTACATAGGCCATATTGATAGCCTAAAGAACGGGAAAGAAGTAAACAGTGTTTTACCTACTCAAAAGGTTGCCTACACTTTTTATTTTAACCAGCGCAAATATAACTACCTGCAAAATGATATGGATACCTACAATGTGTTTCCGGATTATTATTTCAGCGCAGGGCGGTCACGTGATTCGCTGAATGTGCTGCATTTGCAAAACGATTTTTCCTATAGCTTTTACCTGAGGGGTAAGTCTACATCTATCATAAAAAACGAACTGAAGCTTGACCTGGGTATTACACAGGATTATTATAAGATAAGCCAGTTTGTAAATGACACGCTGATAAATGTGTACGGCAGAAAGGAACTGGGACAAAGCAGGATGCAAAACCAATCGTTCCAGAATATTACCCTGAAAGCGAAATTAGGTTACCGGTTTAGTGATAAGGTGAACCTGGAGGGCGATCTGCGCCAGATAGTGCAGGGCCATAGTTTTGGTGATCTGTTATATGATGCCAAACTGACGCTTGCCGGCGGTAAAAAAGCTGGCAGAATTGTTTTAGGGGCGTATCTGCAAAGCAGTTCACCGGCAATGGTGTATACTAACTGGATATCTAACCATTATTTTTTTAACAACAGCTTTGCCAACCAAAAAACAACCAATCTCTCTTTTAATTATATTAACGATCTGCTGGATGTTGACCTGAAAGCCGAATACTTTTTGCTGACCGATTACCTGTATTTTGCATCGCAGCCGGGTGGTATTGATGCCAGCCCCAAACAGGCTGCAAGCAATATTAATTTGCTGAAGATAAGTTTGGGTAAAAATATACAGTGGCGCAAACTGCATTTTGATAATTATGTGGTTTACCAAAAAACTGACCAGCATGATATTTTGCGTACGCCCGAGGTGTATACTTTCAGCAGTTTATATTTTGGCACCACCTTATTTAGTGTGCTGAAATCGCAAATGGGAGTAAATGTCCGTTTTAATACGGAATATTTGGCACCATCGTACGCGTTAAGCATAGGGCAGTTTTATAACGGGCCTGATGTTACTTTTTCCTCGTATCCCGTAGCGAGCATATTTTTTAAGGCTACTTTACAACGAACCAATATTTTTGTTAAGTATGATTATGTAAACCAGGGCCTTTTAAGCAACGGATTTTATACGGTGAACCGTTACCCGCAAATGGATCGGTCGCTTAAGTTTGGTGTAGCCTGGACGTTTTATAATTAACTCCTCTAAATCTATCCCGAAAAGGAAGACTTCAGTTTTTGTTTTCTGTCATGTTTTTTGTTTCTTTTTGTTGGCAGCGGGAAAGAGTACGTTGTTTAATATCAGCCTGTAGCCGGGTGAGTTTGGGTGCAATTTCAGATCGGTTGGCGGGTCGCCTACGGCATGGCGGTAATCCTCCGGGTCATGGCCTCCATAAAATGTCCATTGGCCCTTGCCATATTCGCCATGTATGTACCTCGCCTCGTTAGCTGTTTTGGTTTCTCCCATAATTATTACGCCCGGCTTTAGCTTATCTTTATTAAAGGCGGTGGTAAGGCCCATAAATCCCTTTATTACTTTATCATGATTTTGCGTAAGCATACTGGGTACCACGTCCCATTTGGCAGAGAAATCAAACAAGGTGAAAAAATCACGGCTTTGGTCAATATCCCGGTAGGGCCCGGCATCAATATTACTAAACTGGTGCGAATCGGGATTCATATCCAGCGTAAAGTTCTGGAAAGCAAAGGTCTGCGTAAAATCAAGTTTCGACTGCGCATCAGGGTCTGCGGCATCACCATCAAACATTGGCCCGCAAATATCAGTGTTGGCGGCAGCTAAGGCAATGTCGAAAGTATCGGTACCGCTGCACATGGCAAACAGGAAACCACCACCCGCGCAAAAATCGCGGATATGCTGCGCCACCGCCAGTTTCATTTTCGATACTTTTTGGAAACCGAGCTTTTTGGCCATAGCCTGCTGTGCCTTTACATCATCATTATACCATTGGGCGTATTTATAAACCGAATAGAATTTGCTGAATTGCCCCGTAAAATCCTCGTGGTGCAGGTGCAGCCAATCATATTTGGGCAGGTCGCCGTTTATTACTTCTTCATCATAAACCACATCATAGGGTATCTCGGCATATTTTAAAACCATAGTTACGGCATCATCCCAGGGGAGTTTGCTTTTTGGGGAATAAACTGCCATTTTGGGTGCTTTTTGCAGTTTAACAATATCCATATTAACCGATGGATCGCTCACCTCGGTCAATATCTGGGTAACTTTGGCATCAGGTATAACCTCGTAGCTTACGCCGCGTATCTTGCACTCTTGCTCCACTTTTTGGTCGTACTTCATCATAAAGCTGCCGCCACGGTAATTCAGCAGCCAATCCACCTCCTCACCGTTCTTCAGCGTCCAAAAGGCAATGCCGTAAGATTTTAGGTGATCTTTTTGATCCTCATCCATAGGGATGAGGATAGAAGAAGCTTTTAAGCAGAAAGGCAAAAGCACAAAAGCTAAAAGCAAGAAACTTTTAGGAGAAAGGGAGATCGAGGAAATTGAGCGCCGTTTATATAAATTATTCATCTGCTGTTACCAAATGTAACGATTAATTAGAAATGGTATTATATACAAGCTATAATAGTATAATGAAGAAAGATTGTGGCTAATATGGCTAATACACCGTCCATTATTTAACTTTTCAGTATACACTACTCACCATTCTCCAATCGCTCTTTCACCTTTCCGCTCAAATACTTACCTTTGCCAACTGTTTAAAAATAAAACAAATGAGCAAAGCAATAATTAAAACCGAAAAGGGCGACATGACCGTTCAGTTCTACGACAAGGATGCCCCTAACACTGTAGCTAACTTTTTAGATCTGGCTAAATCAGGTTTTTATAATAACGTTACCTTTCACCGTGTTATCCCGAACTTTGTGATACAAGGCGGCGACCCAACAGGTACAGGCGCAGGCGGTTCAGGTAAACGCATCGACTGCGAATTAACCGGTGATAACCAATACCACGATCGTGGTGTTTTATCAATGGCACACGCAGGCCGTAATACCGGCAGCTCACAATTTTTTATCTGCCACAGCCGCGATAATACGGCTCACCTTGACCGTAACCACACTTGCTTTGGTAAGGTGGTTGAAAACGTTGATGTGGTTGATGACATACGTGCAGGTGATAAAATTTTAGGAATAGATATAATTGAGGAATAAATAGTAAGCAGCGGAGCAGCATTTTTTAGTGCTTCCCGATGAATTTACTCGCAACTAAATAATATGAATTTACACGGAATAGTAGCGGTATCAGGCAAACCCGGTTTGTGGAAAGCGCTGGCACAAAACAAAACGGGCTATGTGCTGGAGAGTTTGGACGCGCAAAAAATAAAACTGGTAGCAAACCTGTCGACCGCTAAACTGGCGGCTTTAAATGAGATCACCATTTTTGGTTTGGAAGATGATATTAAACTATCGGATGTTTTTGAACGTATGAAAACTTCGGACAGTGTGCCTTCTGTTAAAGATGACGCGAAAAAAATGCGCGACTTTTTCCGCGAGGTTGCACCCGACCATGATGAGGAAAGGGTTTACGCCAGCGATATGAAGAAGATCATTAACTGGTACCTGCTGTTAAAAGATCTGCCTTTGTTTAACGAGGCCGATCCCGCCGCCGCCCCGGTTGCTGAAGAAGCACCCGCTGCTGAAGAACCTGTGAAAGAAGAAACATCTGCTGAGGAGCCCGCTGCTAAAGCCGCCCCTAAAGCAAAAGCAAAAAAGGCGCCGGCTAAAAAAGCTTAAGCAAATTTGATAAATATAGGAAGCCCCGGTAGTTTATACTATCGGGGCTTTGTTTTAAATGGGTGCTGTTACTCCGCGTCTACCGCATCATATACGATAACCTTTTCCCAAAGGTGGCTGCAGTTTTTTATAAATTCCTGATGTATGGGGTGGCTTTGGTAGCTTGCCTGCCCTTCCAGATCGCTGAAAAACATTAATTCGGATACGGCCCAGCTGTTATCAACTACGTCGCGTTTCTCGGTACTGGCTACTACGCCAATGCGCAGGTCTTTAATAACATCAATTTGTCGCAAGGTTTTTAGTCCGGCTATGATCTTATCGCGATCCTCGGTTGAGCCGGGGTTTTTAAGCCAGAAGAATACGTGGTGTACTACGGGATATTTACTTTTTTCCATATGTATTATTGGTGATGCAGCAGCAACGGCGGTGCCTGCGGCTACCGTAGCGGCTGTTGCTATAAAATTTCTTCGGGTGGTGCTCATATTAGGTATATAAAAGTTTTGTTATATTGTTATCTAACATTCCGGCTGCCCGCATTCTTCATCTGCAAATTCGGGTTCAAAGGTACTGTGACTTATGGACAGGTGCTCCAGCCGGTGACGCAGGTCTTGTTTTATGTCGTCAAAAATTTGCATATCCTCAGGGTCTACCACCAGGTGGGCGGTAAGCGCGTTCTCGGTAGTACTTAGCGCCCAAACGTGCATGTGGTGCACATCAACTACGCCTTTAGCCTTCATTAGTTCGGCTTTTATTTTTTCAAGGTCGATGTCTTTTGGCACGCCGTCCATTTCCAGTCGCAGGCTATCGGTAAGCAGGCTCCATGTTCCGCTTAGTATCACTACAGCTATAATAATACTCACGGCGCTATCTACCCAAAACCAATGGGTAAAGTATATAATAATGCCCGATATTACCACCCCTAATGATACTATGGCATCAACCGCCATGTGCAGATAAGCGCCTTTAACATTCAGGTCGGTATCTTTGTTTTTCACAAAAAGCCATGCTGTAAAGGCGTTTATGGCAATTCCTGCAAAGGCTACCCAGGCAACTGTGCTACCCGCTACGTTTGCTGGCTGCATAAACCGCATAACCGCCTCGTAAACGATGAAGCCCACAGCGGCAAACAAAATTACCGCGTTGAAAAACGACACCATAATGGTTGACCGTTTATACCCATAGGTGTACTTGCTGTTTGCGCTTGCTTTAGATAGCTTAAAAGCCAGTAATGCCAGCGCCAGCGATGCCACATCGCTAAGATTATGACCGGCATCTGTTAACAACGATAACGAACCGCTGAGTATGCCCGCAATTACCTCGATAAGCACAAAGGCCGAATTGAGCACTATACCTACAATAAAGGCCGTGTTCAGGTGGTCAAGCTTCGGGGTGTGGTCGTGATGGTGATGTCCGGAATGATCGTGAGCCATACGGTAAAGTTAATTAAAGATGTGCAAATTTCAGATGTGCAGATAAATTACCTTATTGAAAATGTGCAACCCATTTTCATGCCAGCATTTCCGCACGTTTATTGGTGATGATAGGGTTCGCCTTTAATGATGGTGAAAGCCCGGTAAAGCTGTTCCACAAAAAACAGGCGCACCATTTGGTGTGAAAAAGTCATGCGGCTTAGCGATAATTTATCATTTGCTCGCTGATATACCGATTCATCAAACCCGTAGGGGCCGCCTACTACAAATACCAAACTGCTTACTGAATTTACGGCCCGTTTATTTAGATAATTGGCAAATTGTACCGAGGTAAATTCCTGCCCGCCCTCGTCAAGTAATATCAAATTATCTTGCGGCGATACTTTTTTAAGTATCAGTTCGGCTTCTTTTGTTTTTTGCTGCTCTTCGGTTAAAGCCTTGGTGTTCTTTAGTTCGGCCAGTTCAATAATATCCAGTTTGGTATAATGCTTAATGCGTTTTACATATTTTTCAATGCCATCTTTAAGGTAAGCATCTTCGGTTTTGCCAACGGTTATAAAAGTGATCTTCATATACAGGGCCGAAATGTTATGTATTTGTTGTAAAATTGAAAACTTGTAAAACTATCTAAAATAAAAACGATACCCCAAATAAATGGAACAGGATATTTTAAACAACTATAAACAGGCGGCGGAAGCGGCAGCTAATGAGGCTGAGAAATATAAAAAACTTGCCAATACCTATTCTTTGTTAAGGTTAGGGATTTTCGGCCTGATGATATTCGCTATATACCTTACTATAACCCGGGATACTTTTACCATTATGGCTGTTGCATTTGTTGTTCTGCTATTTGGTTTTGCCTGGCTGGTTTCCCGTCAAAGCGGATACGAAAGCCAACGCGATTATTATCTTGATCTGCAAAAGATAAATGAGAACGAAATAGCCGGACTAACTAATGGAGGAAATCTGTATGATAATGGTCAGGACTATAGTAACGATAAGCACTTTTACACTTCAGATCTGGACGTTTTTGGTAACAACTCGCTGTTTCATTTAATAAACCGTGCAGCTACGTCTGCCGGGAATGACAAACTGGCGGCATGGCTAAATGCACCTGCTGACAAGGACACGATTTTGTTACGCCAGGAAGCCGTAGAAGAAATATCCGCTAAAAACGACTGGAAGGTAAATACGCAAACCAAGCTGCTATTTGCAAATAAGGAAGATACCGACCAAATGAAACGCCTGTTTATTTATTTAAGCATGCCGTTAAATTTACCCGGCGAAAAATGGTTAAGTATATATATTAAAATAGCGCCGTATTTGTTGTTCGGTGTATTGATCGTTAGTGCATTTTATCCTGTTTTTACATTAGTTGCTACCGCGATAGCATTTTTCAACATGTTTATATTGGTATCAAAAGGCAGTTATATTTTAAAAGCGGGTGCAGTTGCCGATAAAATTGGGGCTGTGCTGGCAAATTATGCTGTTGTATTTAAAGCGATTGAAAATAACGAATGGCAATCTAAACGGTGCCTGGAGCTGAACGGAAAACTTCAAAAAAACAAAACTTCAAAAAATATAGAAGAATTATCCAAATTCATTAACAAGCTTGGCTATAGCCTTATTATGATAGTTGGCTTTGTGCTGAATGTGTTTTTTTTATGGGCGTTAAAGCAAATTATAAATATCGAGAACTGGAAACGTGATAACCACACTAACCTGGAAGAAGCCTTTGATGTGATCGCTGAATTTGAGGCGCTGATCAGTATCGCGGTACCTGCCATTAATTATCCGGAGTGGACATTTCCGCTGATCGCCGATACAGAGGGTTATACCTTAACGGCTAAAAATATCGCTCATCCGCTTATCCGCTCTGCAAACCGTGTAGCTAATAATTACGAGTTGGAGGATGCTTATCATATCGACATCATCACCGGGTCAAATATGGCGGGGAAAAGCACCTTCCTGCGTACCGTTGGGATTAATACCGTGCTTGCGCTGGCGGGTGCGCCTGTTTGCGCGTCGCACATGCAGGTGTCGGTTATTACTATTGTAAGCTATATGCGTATTAAAGATTCGCTTAAAGAGAGTACCTCAACCTTTAAAGCCGAACTCGACAGGCTGCAAATGCTGCTTGCTGCCGTAAGTAAGGATAGCCGTGTTTTCTTTTTGATTGATGAGATGCTGCGGGGTACTAATTCCGTAGATAAATACCTTGGCTCCAAAGCGGTAATTGAGCAGCTGATAAGTAAAAGGGGAGTAGGCATGGTAGCCACACACGATCTGCAGATTGCCCGCTTAGAAGATAAGTACCCTGCTTATGTGCGTAACTTTTATTTTGATATACAGGTGCAAAACGGCGAAATGCTGTTCGATTATAAAATTAAGCACGGAGAGTGTAAAACCTTTAACGCATCACTGTTGCTGAAACAGATAGGGATAAATGTAGAGGAGGAGGAGTAGCAATTAAACTGTTTGAACTGATTATCCGGCAACACTCAAAAAAAAGCTCCTCACAATTATGAGGAGCTTTTTAGGTAGATGGATTATATATTATTTTGATTATTTAGGGCGTGTTCCTGTTGGAGCGCCACCTGCCGGTGCGCCGCCAATGCCACCATTTTGATCGCCGCCTATCTGATCATCATTATTAATGTTCTTTTTAGGTTGTTGATTGAATTTAATTTTACCAAAGCTGTAGCTGAATGTTATACCAAATGATTGGAACGGAAACTGCGTACGGCTGATCTGGCTGAAGCCGGGGCTTGATATGTTTTGGTTAAAGCTTTTGTTAACCGCAAATGGTTGTACGGTGTTAAAGCCAATGCTTGCTTTTTTATCGTCAAACTGTTTTTTGATACCAAACACATAAATGCCGAATGAAGGGCTTGAACCTTGTATGGTACGGCGTGGTGAGTTAACAAAACCAAACGCTTCGAAAATAATATCCTTAGGTAAATTTACCGATGCACTACCAAACATGGTGTACTGTAGGCGTGTTTTAAGCGCATCAGCGTTAATTGAACCTACATAAGGTGCATATACGCTTGGATGATAGGTAAATGCGTTTACACTACCGCGAATGGTTAAAGGTTTAATAGGATTAACGGACCCGAAGAAACTTGCACCCCATGAGTTGTTTTCGGCTACGTTATTCTGAACTGTACGTGTACCAATAACTGTTTCTCCGTTTACGGTCTCTGAAATTGGCACTGCAATACCTTCAATTAAATTACTGGTGTTTTTGTAATACACTGAAAAGTTTAATACTGATGATTTAATAAAGGTATTATAGTTTAACTCAACAGTTTGCGATACTTCAGGAGCCAGGTTAGGGTTACCTACCGATTGCGATTGTATGTTGGTTCTGTTAATGAACGGGTTAAGCACCTGTAAAGACGGCCTTTGTATACGTTTGCTGTATGATAGCTTAAAAGTATTTGTGCCCATTACTTTTTGTATAGTTAAGCTGGGTACATAGGTATTATAACTGGCGGTAAAAGGCGATAATTGCTGTTGGTTGGAGCCACTTGCATAAGGTGTTTTAGGGTCGCCTTTTATCTGTGTATTCTCATACCTAAAACCTGCCAATACCGAGTAATTTTTGGGCAATGTGATGGTAAACACGCTATAACCTGCGTATACGTTTTGGTTATAATCATACAGGTTGGAATTCTCGGTATCCAATATCGGGTTACTGCCGTCAGTATCTACCGAGAAAATGTTGTAATCGCTGTTTATGCGCCTTTGTATGGTTTTACCTCCTGCTTCAAATTTCAGCTTTTTATTAATAGGCAAACTATAATCTGTTTGTGCGGTATATTCATTGTTTTCACCGTTATTATTTCCCATTTGGCTGGGTTGCTTAGCGGTAAATAAATTGGTATAATCTGTTTTGATTATGCTATGGCTCCACTGGCCGGACACGGTAAGTTCATGCCCTTCCTTTTTAAACTTATGGGTATAATCTAAATTCCAGTCAAAACCGCTGAATTTATTGTGATTTGTACTCTTCCCAATATAATCAATGCTTTTTGCCGGGTCATTAAAATCCTGTATGCTGTAATCACCATTACCATTTGTGTTAAAACCGCCATCACTTAAAGCAAGTGTACTGTTAATGCTATTAAAACCATTAAACTCATAACCGGCGGATAATGTGCCTCTTGCACCATGACGTTTAGTTTCGTTACTGGTGTTATTTAAGTTATGCTGATTGATGCTGGCTGTTTGTATGGTTTGATCAAACACGGTGGTCATGGTTTGCGGCCAGGTAAGGTTACCACCTAAATTGGCAGAGAAATTGAAACGGTTTTTATTATAGTTTAAATTAATGTTACCGTTATTTTGGCGGGTACCCACACCACCACTTACTGAACCGCTTATGCCTGATGCATTTTTGGTTTTTGTGATGATATTGATGATACCTGCAGAACCTTCGGCATCATATTTAGCTGAAGGTGAAGTAACCACTTCAATGCTTTTGATCTGATCGGCAGGGATAGTTTTTAACACATCTGATAAACTTGCAGCTGTTGCGCCCGATGGTTTGCCGTTAATTAATACCCTAACATTGCCATCGCCGCGGATAGCCACATTGCCATTCATATCTACAGATACCAATGGTACTTTCTGCAATACATCGGTAGCATTACCACCCTGTGCGGTAAGATCTTTTTCGGCGTTATAAACAATTTTATCTATCCGATTTTCAATAAGCGGGGCTTGCCCAACAACCGATACCTCTTTTAAAGCTTTGGCACTTGGTGCTATCAGTAATTCGCCCATATCATTATCCGGTTTTGAGGCCGTAGTTTCAACCGGGTCATATGTTTTGGTTGGATAGCCTAAAAAGGATACGTTGATCTTGTATTTGCCTGCTTTAATGTTATCTAACTGGAAGTGCCCCTTGTCGTCGGTCAGCACGCCGTTCATCGGTGTTTTACTGCCACTGCGGAAAAGGCTGATGGTTGCGTAATCAACAGGCTTTTTAGTGATAGAATCGATCACCGTACCTGATATTTTACCAACCACGCTTGAGCCGCCACCGCCTATGCCAAACTGGGCCTTAGCAGATAGGGAAACACAGAAGATTGCTATTAGTGTAAATATTCTTTTCATTTCAGTTCATTTTCGTAATTGGAGGCGAAAATGGCTAAAATGTTACAGGCAAAAATCTTATTTATGTAAAATAGTGCTAACTGTAATGTATATGTTACACTAAGTCAGTTTTTTAAACTACACTACAAGGTTTACTATTCTACCTTTTACCACTATTACTTTTTTAGGTGTTTTGCCATCAAGGTATTTTTGCACGTCGGCATTAGTTAATATCATTTCCTCAATCTCTTTTGTATCTAAGCTCAAAGAAAGATTAACGTTAGTTTTCATTTTACCGTTAATAGAAACAGGATAGCTGAATTCATCTTCCACCAAATAATCCGGATTAAATTTAGGATACGGCGCATAGGACAGCGTACCCGCAGTATTACCCAGCAATACCCAAAGCTCCTCGCAGATGTGTGGCGCGTATGGGGAAAGAATGATCACCATATCCTGCAAAACAGCGCGTTTGTCGCATTTAAGATCCGTAAGTTCATTAACGGCTATCATAAAGCTGGAAACCGAGGTGTTGAACGAGAAACGCTCGATATCTTCTTCCACCTTGCGGATGATCTTATGCAGCGATTTTAATTCCGCTTTTGTTGGTTCGGCATCGCTAACGTTAAAATTCCAGTCGGCATCATGGAATAATCGCCAGAATTTGCGCAGGAATTTAAACACGCCCTCGATACCGTTAGTGTTCCAGGGTTTACTTTGCTCCAACGGACCTAAGAACATCTCGTACATACGCAAGGTGTCGGCACCGTAACGTTCTATCAGATCATCCGGATTAACCACGTTGAATTTAGATTTCGACATCTTTTCGACCTCTGAACTACAAGTAAACTTATTATCTTCCATAATAAATTCAGTATTATAGTCTTTACTTTTGGGAAAGTTTTCAAGAAACTTGGCGATATCTAAAATATCATTATTTACAATATTTACATCTACATGCCAAGCTGTTACAGTTGCATTCACAAGGGATATCTGTAGACCTCTTCCATCAAGATCTTCTTTATATTTAAGATTTAGATCATCTTCTAATTTTTTAACTCTTATTTTGTCATTCAAAAACTGTTTTTCAAGGTCATATGAAAGATAAACAATAACGATATCATCACCGCCTAACTTTGTATTAATACCGTCCGGATTACTTGTTTTTTGTACTACTTGATAATTAATCTTATGTATAAAATTACTACGCCCCTGTATCATCCCCTGGTTGATCAGTTTTTTAAAAGGCTCTTCCTCCACAACCAGGTTCATATCTTTTAAAAACTTATTCCAGAAACGGCTGTACAGCAGGTGGCCTGTAGCGTGTTCACTACCGCCAATGTAAAGGTCTACCGCTTTCCAATATTCAATAGCCTCTTTACCGGCAAATTCCCGGTTGTTTTGAGCATCCATGTAGCGGTACCAATACCAGCTGCTGCCTGCCCAACCGGGCATGGTGCTTAATTCGTATTCCCCTTCGGGATGCTTCCAGTCCGTTGCTCTCCCTAATGGCGGCTCGCCGCTTTCGGTGGGTAGGTATTTATCAATTTCGGGCAATACCAATGGCAGTTCCTTTTCATCTATAAGGTAAGGTAAGCCATCTTTAAAATACACGGGTACCGGTTCGCCCCAGTAACGCTGGCGGCCAAATATGGCATCGCGCATCCTGAAGTTCACTTTAGCCTTACCGGCGCCCAGTTCTTCCAGTTTGGTAATTACCGCGGCTGTGGCCTCTTTGTAAGCCATGCCGTTTATGAAACCGGAGTTAATGTATTTACCGTCTTTGGTTGGGTCGGCCTCGGTCTCGATGTTTTGAATATCAATGATAGGCACTATCGGTAAATTAAAATGTTTGGCAAAAAGATAATCGCGCTGATCGCCTGATGGCACCGCCATAACCGCGCCTGTACCATATCCTGCCAAAACGTAGTCGGCTATCCAAACGGGTATCTGTTCGCCGTTAAGCGGATTGGTTACATAACTGCCCGTAAAAGCACCGGATACGGTTTTGGTATCTGCCATACGGTCAAGCTCGCTTTTCTTTTTGGTTTGGGTGATGTAAGCCTCAATCTCTGCCTGTTGTTCTGGCGTGGTTAATGCCTGTACCAATTCATGTTCGGGTGCAATCACTAAAAAGGTAACACCAAAAATGGTATCAACCCGGGTGGTAAAAACCTCAATGTAGTTAGCCCCACCTAAGTCCTCTCCAAAGGAGAGAGTTGGGGTAATGCTAAATTTTACACTTGCTCCCACGCTTTTGCCTATCCAGTTGCGCTGCATTTCTTTAAGCGGTTCGGGCCAGTCAATGGTATCCAGCCCTTGCAATAAGCGTTCCGCATAGGCGGTAATGCGCATGCTCCATTGCATCATTTTTTTCTGCTCCACAGGGTAACCGCCGCGTTCGCTAAAGCCATCCTTTACCTCATCGTTCGCTAATACGGTGCCTAAGGCCGGGCACCAGTTAACGGTACTTTCGCGCAGATAGGTAAGGCGGTATTTTAGTAATTCTGCTTGTTGCTGGTATTCGGTAAAGGCGCTCCATTCATCGGCACTAAAGGTTAATATCTCCTCATCGCACACTGCATTGATACCTGCTGAGCCATTTTTTTCGAAATGCGCTATCAAATTATCAATACTTTCGGCCTTGTCAGCATCTTTATTATACCAGCTGTTAAACAACTGCATAAATATCCACTGTGTCCACTTATAGTACCCTGGCGAACTGGTACGTACCTCGCGGCTCCAATCAAAAGAGAAACCTATCTGATCCAACTGGCGGCGATAGGTGGCAATATTAGCCTCGGTAGTTACAGAAGGGTGCTGGCCGGTTTGTATGGCGTATTGCTCCGCAGGCAGGCCAAAACTATCGTACCCCATTGGGTGCAGTACGTTAAAACCTTTTAAACGTTTGTATCTCGAAAAAATATCGGAAGCGATATAACCCAGCGGGTGCCCTACATGCAAACCCGCGCCGGATGGGTACGGAAACATATCCAGCACATAATATTTGGGTTTGTTGCTGTTGTTTTCGGCTTTAAAGGTGTTATTATCCGCCCAAAACTGCTGCCACTTTTTCTCTATATCCTTAAATTGATAGTCCATGTGTATATTTTCGCCTGTGAGGTTGCGAAATTAATAAAAATGGATTAGTGATAGCGTGATAATGTTGATTTAATAGGTAGTATTTGTATGCCAGTACTATTATTGATTATTGTTGTATGCTTGTTTTTTAACCTGTAGTTTTGACGATGCGCATTAAATTGTTCAGTTATGAGTGAATTTAAGGAAAAGGATATGCAAACCATTATTGGATGGATATTACGTGCAGGCGTCCTGATATCTATTGCAATAGTGTTTTTTGGCGGCGTAGTGTATCTTTACCGCCACGGCAGCGCAACGGCCAATTATAGGGATTTTAATGGCGTTCCCGATTTTGTACACAGTATACCCGGTATAATAAACGGTATTTTCATGTTCAGGGGGAGGGCTATTATTCAGGCCGGCATTATACTGCTCATTGCTACCCCGGTTATAAGGGTTATATTTTCGGCAATTGGCTTTATACTGGAAAAAGATCACCTTTATACAGTTATTACCATAGTAGTGCTGCTCATTATCTTTAGCAGCATGTTAAGCGGCCACGCCGGTTAATTTTTTGAAACTTTTTTTGTGCATATATCGTTATATATAATGCATCGTAAAACAGTGGAATCAACTGCCTTAAAGAGCATCGGTTATGATGCTGAAAAGCATGTGCTGGAGTTGGAATTCAGGGAAAGCGGAGATGTATGGCAATACTTAAATGTAAAGCCCGCCGTTTATAAAAAGATGATGGAAAGTGAATCATTAGGCAGCTTTTTTGTCAATAAAGTAAAAGGTGTATTTGATGAAAATAAAATAAAGTAAAGGTTAATAATTTATTATTAATTTACTCAATTATAAGTAGTTTAACAAAAAAATGTATTTCTTTTTACTTAAAAAGGTGTATCTTTGTAAACGAAAAATCTACAACTATTAATATAAACTAAAATGAAAAAATTCGAAAAAAATCAATTGACCCGTAATGAAATGAAATCTGTTTTGGGAGGGTTAGTGGAAAACAGCCGTCATTGTTCTTCAAACATTACTTGCAAAGCTGATGAATATTGCGCTGATATTTCTGAAGAAACCATGTTCGGTACCTGCAAAAAGAAAGAAAAAGATCCTTTAACTTTAACAGCAAAAACAACTAAAATAGGTTAATATATTAATTTTTATATTACGCTCCATTCCCTATAAGAGAATCTTTTCGTTGTAATGAAAAAAGGTTTTTTTATAGGGAATTTTTTTGAATTTGCTAAGAGAAATTAATTACTGCTTGCATTCATTCTGCTTTGTTCTACCTCATTTCCTGTTGAGTGCCTGCTTGCACCTTTTACAGATGTTTTTCCGAACCGGTAGCTGAAATTTAAGGTTATAATTCTGGTTTCCTTTTTATCCTTAATATGCTGATCCAGATTCAGATAAGTGGTATATGCCCTGTCCCGTCGGGTGTTAAATACATCATTTAGTATCAAACTTAGTTTACCTGCTTTTTTAAATAACTGTGTACTGACACCTGTATTGATACCATATGCAGGTTTAAAGTGGTTAATGCCGTAAAAGGTAGCAGTTTCATAATCTCCGGAGATATTTGCTGATAGCTTTGGTAATAACTTAAATGTTTGTGATGTTGATAAAATAAGGTCACCTGTTCCTTTATTTAAATTTCCGTTTTGAGGGTAGGCTTTATAATGCTGATATGAAAGATCGGCATCAAAATAACCGTTCCACCAGGCGAAGAAATCAAACGAACCGTTAAAATTTACACCATAATTGCCCACTTTGCCTAAATTACGGCTGGTTGCCACATTTACTTTTGTGCTATCATTTTGTTCATAAAAGGGGAACATCGCATTATTATAAAGTGTAACATACAGGTCGGTGGTGAATATCTGATCATAGGTATGCGACAAATGAATATTGTTACTGTATGAGGGTTTAAGATAAGGATTGCCCGAATTATATCTGTACAGATCTATATAATATAAAAATGGATTAAGACTTTCATAAGCCGGCCTTTCAATACCACGGCTAAATGTTAGCGAAAATTCGTTCTTATCATTTTTTCTGTAAGTAGTAATAAAACTGGGAAAAAGATTAGTGTAATTATCAGCAGTAATTGAATTTAATGATAATGAGTTCCCGGTAGATTGGGTGTGTTCTGCACGTAGGCCGGCCTCTATATCAAATTTTCCTAATGTTAAGCTGTAATTGATATAAGCTGCGCTTATTTTTTGTTTATAAATAAAGCGGTTGGTAAAATTAGGATCAGATATATATTTCCCATTAACAAGCGGGCCGAATATTTGGTCGTTATCACTTTCTGTTGCGCTGTATTTTAAACCCGCTTCAATTTTTGAATTACCTGGTAGTGGGTTCGAATATTGCAGCAGGGCAGTCCAGTTGTGCCTGTCAGACGGTGAAAGGTTTTGTAATAATAACGGATTGCGGTAGGTATGGCCCGCGGCGTTTAAAAAGGTATTATT
This sequence comes from Mucilaginibacter segetis, assembly GCF_016522075.1. Classification (GTDB taxonomy): domain Bacteria; phylum Bacteroidota; class Bacteroidia; order Sphingobacteriales; family Sphingobacteriaceae; genus Mucilaginibacter; species Mucilaginibacter segetis. The sequence continues at coordinate 207,890 of NZ_JAEHFW010000003.1, forward strand.
AATATACTCAGCAGATATACGTTTATTTGGGGAATAAGTTAAGTTAAAAGCTAAAGTTTTACCACTCGTATCTAATTTCCCGGAATAATTAATGTTGTAATTAACGTAATTGAAATCGCGGTTAATGGTTGAAGTCGCCAGTACCGATGAATCCAATATGCCGTTATTGGTAATGGTTAATTTATTGTCCTTAGAAAAATCATTATCGTTAACCAAACCGTTAATAATAAAGCCAATAGTATTATTTTTATCCAGCGTAAAATCGGCTCCTAAACCAAAGTTATGACTAATGCTTTTTTGTATACTTGTGTACATTGAATTATACTCGGCATTACTGCCAGCATAGGTAATTATGCGGTCGTTATCCAGATCGTGGTAATTTTTCCTATTATCAATATTATAGTTACCAAAAATATTTATGTTTTTAGTGCGGTTATTAAAGGTAATGCCACTGCCCAGTTTATAATAACGACCATAACCCGTGGTGGTATTAAATGTGCCATTGGTGCCAATATTTTTTCCTTTTTTTAATACGATGTTTATAATACCACCGGCTGCTGCATCGTATTTTGCTGTTGCGCTTTTAATTACCTCAATGCGCTCAATATTATTGCCGGGCATGCTTTTTAGCAACGATGCCAGATCGGGTCCGCTAAGGTTGGTGGTTTTGCCATCTACTAAAATAAGGGCATTTTGGCGTGCGCTGATGCTTATATTATCGTTATTATCAACCCGCACACCTGGCGATTGGCTTAAAATATCCAAAGCTGATTTACCATCAGCAATAATACTCGCCCCCGGGTTAATAATAAGTTTACCCGGGCGAACCTCAATAAAAGGTTTGCGGGCAACAATAGCCACTTCTTTAAGCTGGGTTTTATCGGCAGTTAGTAATATAGCCGGTATAGTAACAGTTTGATTATTGCCAATACTAAAAACAGTGGAATAGGTTTTTTGATATCCCAACCGTGTTGCAAGCAATAAATAACTGCCGGCTTTAACTTCCGGAAATTCATATGATCCCTGTTCGTTGACCAGGGCGGAGAGCACAATGGAAGAGTCGGGCGCATTCAGTAAAATAACAGTGGCGGCATCTGCCGGCTGGTTATTTTGCATTAACACATTCCCTCTTATAACTGAAGATTGATTTTGGGCGTAACTAAAATTAAATATACCTGAAACCAATACTATAAATAAGCACCCGATACTAACCTTCATTAATAAAACAAGTAGATTTTTTTTCGATAAATTTCTTTTTAAGGAAGTGTTAAATATAACAAGATTATTACATACAGGAATATTTAACAAGTATTTTTTACGAAATTTAGTGATAAATGTTACCGCAACTTTATGATTTATTAAAGTAATATACTTTGTTATTTTATTAATTTAGCCAATTGTATATTTATATTATTCTGTATAAACATGAAGAAATCAGCATTATCATTATTACTGTTTTGTTTAAGCTTTACCTCTTTTGCCCAAATACAACCACCTGCCTATTTTACTGCGGTAAACAAATTCAGGCAATTTTATAATGCCGATAAGCCAGACAGCATTTTTAACATGTTTAGTGCCGAAATGAAAAAAGCACTTCCGCTTGATAAATTTACACTTACTACAACCCAGTTGAAGGCACAGCTCGGGAACTTATCTGAAACCGATTTTTTGAAATTCAATAAGCCGCTTGCCGTATACAAGGCTACGTTTGAAAAGGCGGTTTTCCTGCTTAACTTATCACTAAACGATGATAACCAATTAACCGGATTGCTTTTAAGCCCCTACAAAGAGGAAGCCGCAACTGTGCCTTTGGATGCATCTGTAGTTGAAACACCTGTTTTATTAAAAACCTTTACCGGTAGCATATCCGGCAGTTTAACCATGCCTAAAAATCCAACCGGAAAGGTGCCTGTGGTATTAATAATTGCGGGCTCGGGGCCAACCGACAGGGATGGTAACAGCCCTAAACTGGGCCTTAACGGTAATACCTATAAAATGCTGGCTAATGCATTAGGCAAAAATAACATAGCGGTATTACGGTATGATAAACGCATGATCGGTCTCAGCGCCAGCTCAACCAAGGAGAACGAATTGCGTTTTGAGGATTATGTTGATGATGCCGTGGGCCTGATAAACATGTTGAATAATGATGAGCGTTTTTCAGGAATAATTGTGCTGGGGCATAGCGAAGGATCGCTGGTTGGTATGTTGGCCTCACGTGATCAGCCGGTTAAGGGCTTTATATCTGTTGCAGGTGCCGGCCGGCCCGCTGATAAAATTGTTACCGAGCAAATAAAATCACAACCAAAATTTTTGGTGGATAATTTTAATAAGATGCTGGATAGTTTAAAAAGAGGGAAAATTACCGATGATATAGACCCGGCACTTTACCCTATAGCACGGCCCAGCATACAACCTTATTTAATGTCATGGTTCAGGTATGATCCTACCCGTGTAATAAAAAAGCTGAAGATGCCGATACTTATTATTCAGGGAACCAGTGATATACAGGTTCCTGTGGAAGACGCCGAAAAACTGAAGAAAGCAAAATCAGACGCTACATTAGCTATAATAAAAGGGATGAACCATATACTAAAGGAGGCTCCCCAGAACCGCGAAGAAAATATAGCCACCTATAGCAAGCCCGAACTACCATTGGCGCCCGAATTAGTAGATGATATTGTAAATTTTATTAAGGGTATAAAATAAGTTCAGTTTAATGCCAGGCATTGAGCAATCGGCGTATCACAATGATTTCCGCAGTGTGGTAGGCGGTATGGTCGGCTATTTGCAGCGCTTCGCGTAAAATATTCTGACCACTGCCGTGGTTAATACTTTTGTAGATATCGCCGCTTTTTAATAACCGTATAAACTCATTACGGTCGCGTTTTATTTGTTCAAGGGTTTTATTCCATACTTCCTCATTATCAGGGTCGCTGTGTTTTGGCCAGTAATCATCAGGCCAGTTAGGCGATACGTGACCACTGTCGCGACAGAATTCCAGCATATCCCATTGTGCAATGCGGATATGTTCGGCAAGCTGCCAAATGCTGTAAGGCAAATCGTTAGGCTTAGCTCCCCTTAAATTTGCCGGTAAGCCGTTTAGTGCATCATCCAAACTTGCATGTGCACCGCCGCCTTCCAGTAGTTTTACCAGTTCGTTTATTAAAATTTTGTGTTCATCGTTCATAAAAAGCAGGTTTTTATAGTTAACAAAATAACTTCGGGTTTGATTTATATTTCAAATGTTTTAAGTTTATGCACCAAAGCAAACACTCTCCATCGTGATAAAAAAAATATTATTACTTGCCCTGTATGTTACCGCGTTTTCTGCCTGCAAAAAGGAAGGACAGTCGGGCCCGATATCTGCTAAAGACGATGCCGCCTTTACTGCCTACGAGGCGAATTTTTTGGATGACCTGTGGAAGCTGAACCCGGGATGGGCCACAAGTGTGGGGTATCATAAGTATGATAGCCTGCTGGTAGTACCTGATGATAAAAGCCGCAAAAAGATGATCAGCTTTACTAAGGTGCAAATGGACTCATTGAGCCGGTTTGATGTGAACAGCCTGTCGGATGCTAATAAGATAGATTACCACCTGATGCAAAATCAAATGGAAGCTACCCAATGGGAAATAGAGCAGCTAAAGGCTTACCAGTGGAATCCCGCATCGTACAATGTAGTTGGTACTTTCGCTTATATTTTAAACGAAAGTTATGAACCGTTGGATAAGCGCCTGCGCAGTTTTTATCAGCGTATGGAGTTTATACCCGACTATTATAAAGAGGCCGAAAAGCAGATTAAAAATCCGGTAACGGAGCTTACCAACCTTGCTGTTGAGCAAAACCTGGGAGGGGTGAGTGTAATAGAAAAGGACTTTGCCGATTCGCTGAAAAAATCACGCATACCCGCTGCAGAACAAAAGGAAATGTTGCAGCGTGCGCAATTATCGGCACAGGCCATAAAGGATTACGCGGCCTGGTTAAAAGCGTTACCTAACCCTAAGCCACGAAGTTTTAGATTGGGAAAGGAGTTATATGAGGCGAAGTTTAAGTATGACATACAAGCCGATGGCACCGCGCAACAAACCTATAACGCAGCGGTGGAGCGTAAAAAATATGTACATGCGCAAATGACTAAATTAAGCAAACAGCTTTGGCCAAAATATTTTGGCGGTAAAACTATGCCTGCCGATTCGCTGGAGTTGATCAGCATGATGATTGACACGTTATCAGCAAGCCATGTGGCTCCGGGTGATTTTCAAACAGCTATTGAGCAGGAGATACCTAAGCTTACCGCATTCGTTAAAGCAAAAAATTTGCTTACGCTTGATCCGTCGAAACCACTGGTAGTGCGCAAAGAACCGGGTTATATGGCAGGCGTAGCAGGTGCATCGGTAAGCTCTCCCGGCCCTTATGACAAGCAGGGTAATACTTATTTTAATGTGGGGAGCCTTGCGGGCTGGCCGGCTGCACGTGCGGAAAGTTACCTGCGCGAATACAATCAGTATATTTTACAGATATTGTGCATACACGAAGCCATACCCGGCCATTACACCCAATTGGTATATGCTAACCAATCGCCGAGTATTATTAAATCGATATTGGGCAACGGGGCGATGGTAGAGGGCTGGGCTGTTTACAGCGAAGAAATGATGCTTGACGCGGGTTTTGGCGGCGACTCTCCCGAGATGCGCCTGATGTGGTATAAATGGCACCTGCGGTCGGTATGCAATACTATATTGGATTACAGCGTACATGCCGGTAGCATGACTAAAGAGCAGGCTATTAAACTGCTCACCCGGGAGGCCTTTCAGCAAAAAGCCGAAGCCGATAATAAATGGACAAGGGTAAGCGTAAGCAGTGTGCAGCTTACAAGCTATTACACTGGCTATAAAGAGATAATGGAACTGCGCACAGCCTGGAAAAAGAAACAGGGCGACAAATACAAATTGAAAGAATTTAACGAGAAGTTTTTAAGCTATGGCAGCGCCCCGGTGAAGTATATAAAAGAAGCTATGCTGAAAACCGAGCAGATAGATACAAAAAATTAGGCTGATAATAAAAATATCATATATGCTTAAGCGTTAGTTATTTTACCATGGAACCGACAGATAGAAGCGATCCTCGATACTGGAAACTGGGATTTATTTATTACAATCCTGATGACCCTGCATTTTTAGTAGGTAAACGCTTTGGATTAGGTTATACGTTTAACTTTGCCCATAAAGCGGTATGGCTGTTTTTTGTGGCAATATTGATTATACCCTGGGTAGTAAGGGTGATTTATAAAAAATGAGAATAAGATAAGTAATGCTTATTCGTCCTTTTTGTGAACGATAACAAACACATCTTCGTTATCTTTTTTCATGAGGTATTTTTCGCGGGCAAATTTTTCGAGTTTAGCTTTGTCAGATGATAACTCATCCAATTCCTCGTTTACTTTAGCCGTTTGGGTTTGGTAAAAATCGCGCTTTTGCTCTAACTCCGTAAGTTGCTGGTGGTATTCGTATTGCGAGATAAGATCGTTGCGGTCAAAAAATATCATCCATATTAAAAAAGCCAGCGTTGCCAGAAAAAATTTGTTCTTGAAGAGGTTGATAAGGCGTGCCATTTTTATGGAGTAGATTTTCAGTATAAAACTATCTATTTATTTTGAGTAGTGCAAATTTATTTATCCGCAGTTAAATAACAGTATCAATATGGCATTTTTTATTTTTTTAGCATAAAAAAGGCCGTTAATATTAAATACTAACGGCCTTAAAATGTTTTAAAGGTTATCCTCGGCGTGCGCCGCTAAAACCGCTTTTGCCGCCTGTGCGGTTATCATCCGGCCTGCTGTTACTGCCAAATCTTTTTTTACCATTGCGGTGACCGGCATTGGGGCGTTTGTTACCGCCACCCTGTTTTTTTAATAACTCCTGATGTTTTTCGGCCATGCTTTTTTGTTTCATGGGGTAAGGATGCCCTTCTTCCACCGGGATTTCCTTGGCTATTAGTTTATGTATATCTTTCAGGTATTGTGGCTCGTCCTCGCTGTCGCAAAAAGATAATGCAATACCGCTTGCGCCTGCCCGCCCGGTACGGCCAATACGGTGTACATAGGTTTCGGGAATGTTAGGCAATTCGTAATTAATTACGTGGGTAAGTTCGTCAATATCAATACCACGGGCGGCAATATCAGTTGCTATTAACACGCGGGTGGTACGGTTTTTAAAGTTGGTTAAAGCACGTTGCCTGGCATTTTGCGATTTGTTACCATGTATGGCTTCGGCAGTGATGCCTGCGCGGGTAAGATCTTTAACTACCTTATCAGCACCATGCTTGGTACGCGTAAATACCAACGCGGTTTTAATATTTTTATCTTTTAAAACATGTTGTAATAAAGCCCTTTTATCCGCCTTATCAACATGGAAAACAGATTGCTGGATGGTATCAGCAGTAGATGATACCGGCGCAACTTCTACCTTTGCAGGATTATTTAATATGCTATCGGCCAGGTGCTGTATCTCTTTTGGCATTGTGGCCGAAAAGAAAAGCGTTTGCCGTTTTGCTGGCACTTTGGCAATAATTTTTTTAACGTCGTGTACAAAGCCCATATCCAGCATACGGTCGGCCTCGTCAAGTACCAGCATTTTTATATGGTCCAGATGCACAAAGCGCTGGTTCATCAGGTCAAGCAAACGGCCGGGTGTAGCTATTAAAATATCAACCCCGCGGCGCAAAGCATCTGTTTGCGGGTTTTGCGATACCCCGCCAAATATTACCAGGTTTTTTAAGCCAGTGTGCCTGCCGTAAGCATTAAAGCTTTCGGCAATTTGTATGGCCAGTTCACGTGTAGGGGTTAATATAAGGGCCTTAATGGTTTTCTGCTCCTTATGCTGTATCCTGTCCTGGTGTAAAAGTTGCAGAATAGGAATAGCAAAAGCTGCCGTTTTGCCAGTGCCTGTTTGGGCGCAGCCCAACAGGTCGCGCCGTTGTAATATATGGGGTATAGCTTGTGCTTGTATGGGTGTTGGGTTGGTATATCCCTCAGTTTTTAAAGCCCTGAGTATAGGCTCAATTAAATTTAAATTTTCGAATGACATGTATTGGATTGTAATGTATGTGTGCTAACGCGAATGCATAAGCGGATCTGAAGAGTCGTCTGATAAATCAAAACCGTAAGCGAACGGGCAATTATTTTTTTACAAAGATACGGAATTTATTACGAAGTAAGTTAACAGGTGTTTTAGGGCAGTTAATATGATGGTATGGTGACGTCCCCTTAATTAAACTTATTCCGGTTCGGTGGTAAACTCCTGCTGCGGATGTACATCGTTTTTGGAACGTAAAAAGGTATCCAGAATGATGAGGCCCATACCAACCATAATAGAAACATCGGCCACATTGAATATTCCCGTTTGTAACGAACCGAACTGTATGTGCATAAAATCGGTTACGGAACCGTGTACTACCCTGTCGTAAATATTGCCTATACCACCGCCTATCACACAAATAATACCTGCCAGCCTTGTTTTAGAGAAGTTGTTTTTAACAAGGATGTATACCACAGCACCCAGCAGGGCCAATACCGGTATAAGCGTGAGCAAAATAAAGCGATAAGGGTTTACCAGTTTATCGCCCAGGCTAAGGAACGCTCCGGGGTTCTCTACCTTCATGAGGTTAAAATGATGATCCAGGAAGCTGTAATGATCATAAACATCAAGCCGGGCGCGTACAATTTTTTTGGAAACCTGATCGCAGCCCACATTAACTGCCAGTATAAACAGGATAATTACAGCCCGGTAAATGCCTTTTACTTTCATCGATGCTAAGGTAGTAAAATTGAGATATTCTTTATGAATCACCCTCTCTCCGCAGGCGGAAAGAGGTGATTGAATACACAACTATTCCTTCTGCTTTGCTTTTTCAGGGTCAAAGCCATACATGAACGTATTTAAGAGGCCATCTGAACTTTGGAGACCTACAATATCCATTAATTCTTCAAAGTAAAAGCAAATTCGCTCCCGGTCTTCGGTGTCAAGATTAATATCGCTGAATCTCTCCAGTCCTGTCTTTATTTTTTGCTGAAAATCTTTTGCAGTTGTTTTATCTTTTTTCGTTACTTTCTCAAAGTCGTCAGCTGCTGCATTTATCTTTTGCGTTAATATTGGTCGTAATTTTGGGTCTCCAATTCCCGGATAGAAAATGGTAGAGTCTTCAACAAATTTCTCTTTTAATTTAAATTTCTTTAGATTATTTGTTGCGTTAGGTGGTATATCCATAGTTTGTTGTGCACAGGAAGTCGAAGTCATTAATATAAGCCCGAGTATTGTACCTATAGTTTGTTTCACTGATTTTGTTTAAAGCGACATCTAAATATATAAATAGAATTCCAGATGGAGATTTTAAATATTTACCTTGTTTCCCAAGCAGAAGGGGCAACCCACAAAAAAAGCCGGTTGGTTAACCGGCTTTGCTCTCATAAAATCGGCACCCGCAGGTGCAATTTTTTATTTTTTGTAAAATTTAAAATCCTTACCAATAAAACGGGCGGCATCGCCTAATTCTTCTTCTATACGTAATAACTGATTGTATTTCGCGATCCTGTCGCTACGTGAAGCCGAACCTGTTTTTATTTGTCCGCAGTTTAAGGCAACGGCTAAATCCGCAATGGTAACATCCTCGGTTTCGCCGGAGCGGTGGCTCATTACGGAAGTATAACCATTGGTTTGTGCTAAAGTAACCGCGTTAATAGTTTCGGTTAATGATCCTATCTGGTTTACTTTTACCAGTATAGAGTTAGCTACATCGGTATCAATACCTCTTTGCAAACGTTTGGTGTTGGTTACAAATAAATCGTCACCCACTAACTGTATCTTATCGCCAATTCTGTCTGTTAATAGTTTCCAGCCATCCCAGTCATCCTCGTGCATACCATCTTCAATAGAGATGATAGGGTATTTCTCTGCCAGTTGTGCCAGATATTCTACCTGCTCAGCACTGGTACGTATAGCGCCTTTTTCGCCTTCAAATTTAGTGTAGTCATATTTACCATCTACATAAAATTCAGATGCGGCACAGTCAAACGCCAGGCAAATATCTTCTCCCGGTTTGTAACCTGCTTTTTCAATAGCTTTTAAAATGGTTTCAACACCATCTTCGGTGCCATCAAAAGTAGGAGCAAAACCACCTTCATCGCCAACAGCGGTTGATAAACCACGGTCATGTAATATTTTTTTAAGGTTATGGAAAACTTCAGTTCCCCAACGGATAGCTTCAGAGAAAGATGAAGCGCCAACCGGCATGATCATGAATTCCTGGAAAGCGATAGGCGCATCAGAGTGCGAGCCACCGTTAACAATGTTCATCATCGGGATGGGAAGGGTATTGGCGTTTACACCACCGATGTAGCGGTATAATGGCTGGCTGCTTTCCTGCGCGGCAGCTTTTGCGCAAGCTAACGAAACGCCTAATATAGCGTTTGCACCCAGATTGCCTTTATTTTCAGAACCATCAAGCGCAATCATAATGCTGTCTATAGCGTTTTGTTCAAACACATCAACACCTTTTAGCTCGGCAGCAATTTTTTCGTTTACGTTGGCAACGGCTTTTAATACGCCTTTACCCATATATACACTTTTATCATTATCACGTAGCTCAACCGCTTCGTGTACGCCCGTAGATGCACCTGACGGTACTGCGGCGCGGCCAAGTATGCCGCTGTCTGTAATTACATCTACCTCAATGGTTGGGTTACCGCGCGAATCTAATATCTGGCGGGCATGTACATCAATTATTAAGCTCATAGTTAATTTTCGTATTTATGAAATGTTACTTTTCTGATTTGGGTGGCTAAGTTAAGCGCAAAAACAGGAAATCGCAATTACAATTTTGTATTTATAGCGATTATTAATCAGTAGTGGTAGGTAAATGCTCACGCGGACTGGCATTTTTATGATGAAAGCGATACATCAGCATTAACAGGATGTTATTTTTATCGTTGGTTTGGGCGGTAGTATAATTATACTGGTTTACCCAGCCGGCCTGTACTATCCATGCTTTATCAAACTGATAGCCCAACGCAGCCGATACACGGTTGCGCTCAAAGTTCGGAGTTTTGTTATTCAGGAAGATCTCGTCAAAAACTGATAGGAAATATGTTTTGGCTACAATTTTATTATGATTGAACGGAATGAACATATTTAACCTGTACCTGAAACGATTGCGGTAATCACCATTTACCCAGCGTTGCTCTGCCCGGTAACGATGTTCGAATTTAAGTCTTGATAAGTATTGATTGATCACCATTTGCTCCCAAAAGCGTGTTTCATTAGTAATGGGGCCTTTGCTCAAGTCGGTGTAATCATAAGTATGGTAGGTGCCCGTACCCAACAGGGCTATAAAATTTTTATCGATATCGTAGCTTACGCCAATTTTTGCCTCGTAATATTGAAACTGGCTGAAGGCACCGTTGCTGCGCCCCTGAAACTCAGTATAACCACCCCATTTATGCGTGCTGTCGCCGGGTAAAACAAGTGTTACAATTCCCCAAGTACCTAATTTGGAGTTTTGCGCATTAGCTGCAGTGCTAAACAGCACTAAAATTAGTGCGGCAAACAAATATTTGTGCATTGTTAATTTATTGTTAACTAATGCCAAATATATGTTTTGGTAATATTAATTTAATATGCGTTTTAAAATATATTTTTTAGTGATATGTAAGATTATTCCCACTTAAATGTTTTAACCGCAACGGCGTAAACACCTATACCCCATACCAATAATATAAATAGCTGATGGCTCACATCACCCAACCCCGCGCCTTCAAAGGCTACTTTACGCATAGCATCGTTAAGGTGGGTAAGCGGTAATACATTACTGATGTGCTGCAGCCATTTAGGAAAAGCCGTTACCGAAAAGAAAGTGCCCGATAGCAGAAACTGCGGTAAGGTAATAATATTGGATAATGGTGGTACGGTACTCTCGTTTTTAGCTATGCCCGATACCGTAAACCCGAAACCCATAAATATGATAAGCCCGATAGCCGATAATACCAGCATGTTAAGCACCGTGACGACTCCATGAATCAGCGTAAAGCCGAAAGCGTAATGACCTATCAGTATAATGAACAAGGCACCCAGTAACGAGAAAACGATACGTGCCAAAGCCTCGCCCAGTACAATGCTGTAGCGTTTTACCGGGGTAGCAAAAAAACGTTTAATAACCAAAGTTAGCCGCAGGCTGATAAATACGAACGCCGTACCGAAAACCCCGCTGCTTAACAGCGAAAAGCCTAATTGCCCCGGCAGTATAAAGTCGATGTATTTGTACGCCCGGCCGCTTATAGTGGTTTCTTTCAGATCGACCGCAGGGGGTATTTTAATGCCGGAATAAGACTGTATCTTTTTTAACTGCTCGGATTGCATATTATAGAACACATTATTGAGCACCGATTTAAGAATACCGCTCTTATCGGCAGATGCTTCACTATATTGCACGTCCACGCTAAGCGGCGTCATCGGCACAAAGGGTTTTACATCTATAATAGCATCAATACTGCCCTTTGCCAGGTTTTTGTTCATGGCCTCGGCAGACTGGTCTGTCACTAAATTTACAATGCCTGTTTTTTTAAGTGCTCTATAAACAGGGTTAATGGTATCACAACCCTTAGCCACACCTACATCTACCTTTACGCCGCCCCCGCCAATATTAGCAAACACAATAATAAATATCATGGGGAAGGCTAAACTGAATACCACCGCCGAGGGACTGCGGATGATAGAACGAAAACTTGCTTTGGCAATGGCCAGTGTTGCACCAATATTACTGTAAGGTTTATTATCTTTTGTCATTATTTAAATGTCATTAAATCAATTAGGGTTCATCAAGTCATTTTAACCATAAACTCTTTTAAAAAGCGGGCATCAGTTTAATCCTCCTCTTTTTAAGGATCAGAGCAGGGGTTACCCCTCGCGCCATTCCTTACCGGTAAGGTTAATAAAAACATCTTCCAGGTTAGCGCTCTTTACCTGTTTTTTGCGCTCAAAACCCGATGATACCAGTTCGTCAATAAAATGGTCGGGTGTATCAATGCCAATAATGTGTCCGCCATCTACAAAGGCCACACGGTCGCACAGTACTTCGGCCTCATCCATATAATGAGTGGTAATAACAATGGTGGTTCCGCTGTCGCGTATCTCGCGTATCAGGTCCCAAAGGTTACGCCGCGCCTGCGGATCGAGCCCGGTAGTAGGTTCATCCAAAAATATGATACGCGGATTGTTTATTAATGTAGTAGCAATTGAGAATCGTTGTTTTTGCCCGCCTGAAAGTTCCTTGTATTTAGATTTCGCCTTATCGGTAAGGGCTACTTTCTCCAGCATTTCCATAGGGGATTTGTTAATGCCGTATAAGCCGCAAAATAAGCTGATGAGTTCGGCAAGGTTAAGGTTAGGGTAGTAGCCCGCAGCCTGTAATTGTACGCCTATGCGTTTTTTAATATCGTCGGCATCGCGGTCTATCGAAAAGCCATCAACGGTAACTTCGCCCGATGTTTTATCCCGCAAGGTTTCTATGATCTCCAGCGTGGTAGTTTTGCCGGCGCCGTTGGGGCCGAGCAGACCAAATATTTCGCCCTCATAAACTTCAAAACTTACACCCTTTACGGCAGCAAAATCGCCGTAGTTTTTTACCAGATCTTTTACTGTAATAATAGGTTGTTTCGCCATAATGTAAATATGGGATGTATTTATTAAAAATCAATAGGTATGTCGGTAAGTAGCGTAAAATTTACGGTAAATGAATTTTAACTCTGCTTTTACTTACGTCTTTAAAAAAAGCATCATCCTCAAAATTTGATGCCAAAGCTCATGCTCATGTTGATGCTTATCCTGCTGCTGATGTTGAGGTAGATAAAAAAAGAAAAATTAAAATTTAATAGAAGAAGTATAATTAAAAAAAATATGGATTTTTTATAATTAATGTAGTGACACTGTTTTGGTATTATTTTTTTATTTCGCTGGCGGATTTAAGCACCTTGCCGCCGTCTTTGGTTTTGATCTCGTAGGCGGGCTCATCTGCCGAAGCATTGCGTTTTACGGTAGCGCCTTTAATGGTTTTTTCAACAGGCTTAGTATATTTTTTTTCAATCTTTCCTTCGGCCTCGCCTTTGCCCCAGTTCCAGTGTACAGTATCTCCTTTTTTCATAGTGTTTTTATAGCAATATGCCTGCCATAAATTAGCTTATGCGCCTTAGCAAACCAGTTTACCTAACAGGCGAACCAGGATAATTGCGTTTACCAGTAAAATAACAATAGTTGTAATTGCGGGTAGTGTAAGTAATGCTGTCATGATGTTTTTGATTTGTTTTACACTACAAAAATGTGAAGCAGCACTCATGTGGAACAGGGTTTTTAGGCGAACGGATAAAAAATGTCGGTGAATGGAATTTTAGGCGGAATGAAAGGAATGAAGTGATATTTCACCGATGAATAAAAAACCCCCGCTACGCATTTTGCGAAGCAGGGGTGTGTCTGTGTGGTTTAGGTTGACAGACATCCGGAAGGTAGAAGGAGGGTACTGATCTTATAATTGCGTGTCTGATGTGCTCTTTGATTTGAATATAGAATAGCCCAGTCCAATACCAAACCAGGGCTTGTTACGATAATCCCAGTTACGGCCAACGTTACCTGCCAGGTAATCAATACCTGTAAATGCACCGATCTGGAAGTTATCTATCTGGAACAGGTAACCCGCGTGCCATGTAATTGCCGCGAGGTTGGTTTCGGCTGTTACGGTATTGTTAGTATTGTCAGGCGTAACCCCTACAGATGTAAGGGAAATACCCGTTAAAAAGTTATGTGAATACTTTTTACTCGGCGAGTATTTATATCCTATGGATAGGCCTATGCTTACGTCACTTGTAAAGGTAAAATCGCGCTTATGGTTGGGTGTTTGGCTATCGCCGCCAAAACGTAATTTAATGGGAAGCACTAATGCCCCAAGTGTAAAGCTATGGTGGGTTAATCGCTTTTCGCTGCCATTTACAAATTCCTTTAAAGGAAGCTTAAAGAATAAGTCTCTTGCACCGGGTTTACCGGTTTTTAAATCAGTAGTGGTGCTTACAAATTTTTTATTTAACTGGGCTTTGGCTGTTATATCTGCATCGCTATCATTATTAGGTTCCCACACCAAAAACTGGATCACAAAATTGCCATCTTCCAGTATTTTGGTTACTTTAAAATCCACGTGGGCAGGTATATCGGTTAATGTACCAGCCTTATCAACACCCGAGCCACTGCATTGTAGTAAGCTTTGTGAGGTTAAAAAGCTGTACCTGTTATCGTAGATAGTTTTATCTACTGTTTGGGCGTAGCTGCAAATACTGAAGAAGAGCAGCAAAAAGGTTATTAGTTTAAGTTTCATGATACAGGGGTTTAGTTTAATGAATTAAAGTTACCTGCTTGCTGTATAATTCAACAGGTTCAAAACACCTAAATGCAACCCGTTAAAACACGGTATCTTTTTATTAAGTGCCTTATTTTAACTTTTATGCGACATTTGTTAAATCATGATATTTCATTTCAGAGATAAATTTCCTCAATTACAGGCCTTTTGGGATAAATACCTTCCGTTTCAGCAAAGGCTGCAAGTGCCTGCAAAAACTATTTTACTGAACGAGGGTGCCGTATCTAAAAATTATATCTTTATTGAGAAGGGTTGTGTAAGGGCATTTTTTAACAATAATGGCGATGATAAAACCGTGCAGTTTTTTTTCGAGAACGAGGGCCTTACTTCGTTTGATAGTTTTGTAAATAATGTCCCGAGCATGCTCACTGTTGAAACATTGGAGCCATCGGTTGTATACCTGCTGCCCAAACCCTATGTACTACAACTAACGGAGGAGTTGAGCCGGGAGCCGGAATTTGTGCAAATGATGCTGAGGATGTTTGCGCAGCGGCAAACACATTATATGGAAGAATTTTTTTCTTTTATCCGCGATACTCCTGAACGGCGTTATCAAAACCTGTTAGATAAAAGACCCCATATAGTTCAACGGGTGCCGCAACACTATATCGCTTCGTACCTTGGCGTAAGTACCGTGCATCTTAGCCGGATAAAAAGTAAGCTGACTAAAGGTAGCCCCCATTTTTAAACTTAATAACATATGTTATCGTCACAGGGCTGCCTGTACCTCTAATTTTGTCTGAAAGAAAAATAAAGAGAAATGAAAGCAGCAGTAATGTATCAAAAAGGAGGTTTGCCCCGGTATGTGGATTTCGCGGAACCTGCAGTTAAAGGCGACGACCAAGTTTTAGTTACCGTAAAGGCAGTAGCCATAAAGCATTTGGATAAGGGAAGGGCGGCCGGAAACCACTACTCGAGCGAGGCACAGCCAATTGATGGAAAAGTAATTGGCGGTGATGCGGTTTGCCTGCTTAATAACGGCACCAGGGTATATGGCATTGGCATAAGCGGCACACTTGCCGAAAAAGCAACGATCTACAAAAGCCGCATAGTGAAAATCCCCGATGGACTTGATGATGCCACCGCCGCGGCTTTGCCAAATGCGGTAACAGGTGCTGCTATGGCACTTAAATTTAAAGCGGAAATAAAGCCAGACGATGTAGTGCTCATAAATGGCGCTACGGGTTTTACCGGCCGTGTGGCAGTACAACTTGCTAAATATTATGGCGCAAAAAAAGTGGTTGTAACAGGCAGAAATCCGCGATCCTTAAATTACCTTTTATCGATTGGTGCCGATGAGGTGGTTTCAATTTTACAGGATGATGAAAGTTTTAAGTCACAGCTTTCCGCAATTAACGCCGCAACACCTATTGATGTTGTTATAGATTACCTATGGGGACATACAGCCGAAATGATACTGGCCTGTTTAAAAGGCAACGGATCATTTACCAACAGGGTGAGATATGTATCTGTTGGTAGTATGGCTGGGGATATTATACAGCTATCTGCAGCTAACCTCAGGAGTGTTGATCTGCAAATTACAGGTTCGGGCCTGGGTGCATGGTCAAAACAACAGGTAGGCCAATTGTTCAGTAATATATTGCCTGAAGCATTTGAACTTGCCGTTAAAGGTAAACTTAAGGTGAAAGTTGTTGAGGTTAAGCTGGCTGATATTGCCGAACTCTGGAACCTTGACGTGCCGGATGGAAAGCGACTGGTAGTAACTATCTGAAGTAAAAACATTATATCAGAAAAAAACCTTTCAGTTATTAATGCTGAAAGGTTTTTATTAACAGGGTATGAATTTATTATTTCATCAGCCCGATAAAATCATCAAACAGATAGCGGCTGTCATGCGGGCCGGGAGATGATTCCGGGTGATATTGTACCGAAAATGCTTTCTTGTTTTTTACACGGATACCCTCAATCGATTGATCGTTTAGGTTAACATGTGTTATCTCCACCTTATCGCTCGCCCTCACGGCATCCTGTACTACACCAAAACCGTGGTTTTGCGAGGTTACCTCGCAATGGTCAATTATAATATTTTTTACCGGGTGGTTTAATCCGCGGTGGCCGTTGAACATTTTACGGGTAGGGATATCGTTAGCTAGTGCCAGTAACTGATGGCCAAGGCAAATACCGAACAGAGGTTTATCGGCGTTCAATATCTCTTTAACGGTATCAATAGCATAAGGCATAGCAGCCGGGTCACCGGGGCCGTTTGATATAAAATATCCCGTAGGGGCAAAATCCTTCTCCATTTCAGCATAGGATGTTTTTGCCGGAAAAACCTTAGCGTAAACGTCGCGGTTATCAAAATTACGAAGAATGTTCTTTTTAACACCCAGATCAAGCACAGCTACGCGGTATTTGGCGTCTTTACTGCCAAAGGTATAGGTTTCTTTAGTAGATACCTGTGACGAAAGCTCAAGTCCGTCCATTGAGGGTACTTCCTTAAGTTTTTCTTTCAGTTGTTCAATATCCAGTATCTCTGAAGATATGATGGCGTTCATGGCGCCTTTGTCGCGTATATGGCGTACCAGCTGGCGGGTATCAACATCAGATATCCCCACAATATTTTGCTGCTGAAAATAATCCTGGATAGACTCATTAGCCTGTTTGCGGCTATATAGTATATTGTAGTTCTTACAAACCAGCCCGGCAATTTGTATGTTTCCGGATTCCACTTCATCGGTATTGATACCATAATTACCTATATGAGCATTGGTTGCTACCATAATTTGCCCGAAGTAGGATGGGTCGGTAAAAATTTCCTGGTAACCGGTCATGCCGGTGTTAAAGCAAATTTCGCCTGTAGTAGTGCCAATTTTACCTGCGGCCTTACCATAAAAAACGGTGCCGTCGGCTAATAACAATACTGCGGGTAACTTGGTGAAATGATTCATTTAGCAAAAAAATTGAAAGGGTTATTGATTCGGATTTTCTGGCTCGAAGCTCCGTGAAAACAAACCGGAAGGCTGAAGTAAGATACCTCTTTATTCACGCCGCAAAAGTACAGTTTTATTTATAAAACAGGAATACCACAGTAGTATAATTTTTTATTTATTTTAACCTGAATGTAATATCTGGATACTGCAGTATGGCTGATTAATGTTTCTACTCAATTTTATTCTTCAGTTTTTGGCCATTGCCAGGCATATACGGTAATTAATGAAGTGATAATAACTTCGGCAGCGCCTAAATAAATATAAAATATCATCCACCTGTCAATAGAAGCAGCTATTACCAATAGCATTACAAGTGTGAAAAATAAGCCCATTATAATGTTAAGTATGCGGTTTAATCTGGCTTCCAACAAAACCGATAGGAAGGTCATAAATGCAGGAAGAGAAAGCAATAGGGCATACATTAACAATGTTACCGGGGGTTGTATCGCCCGCACCCGAGTGCCCTTCCATCAGCCCTTTAATACGACCGGGTACAAACAGTGTAAAAAAGTCACCATAGATGTAGCAAAACATCAGCGCGGCCCATAAAGCAGCAAGTTTAATTTTGATGTTCACTTTTATATCCAGCAGGTTTGTGGAGTTAGTTTTCATTTTATACTGACGGATTGGTAGCTGATATATATTTACTTTTTACACCAAAAATTAGCAGCCATAAGCACGTGCATATTTCGCCCGCACTGGCAGGCAACGAAATATAGGATGATATAGCCAATTGATTATAGTGCGGATAAAATAACCATCCGGTAAAAGCAATTAAATAGCCAAAGCATCCTGCCATTATTAATACGCCTAAAATTTTGGGCACAAAGCCTGACCGGTACATTAAGTAGCCAAATGGGAATAGCCAAAGTCCCCAAAATACCGAAGCGATCTGGTTGCCATCGTTATAAAAGTGCAGATATAATAAAGTTTGTGCCTGTAGTTTTTCTGTATCAAAAACGTTTAGATAATTAGCCCCGCCGGTAAACGACAGCACTGCGAATTTATTAAGGATATTAACGAATGATATGGGAATACTAACAGCTGCTAAAATAACCATAAGCAAGGCCATAGTTTTATTTACCTGCTTTAGTAACCGGTATAAAACTAAGGGAAGTATTAAAAATGCTGTATAACAAATAACGTCGCCTAAGATGCTTAATCTGTAAAGTATTTGGTGGGTAACAATGTTATTGTAAGTAACGGATGGGCTTTTCCAGTTTATTAATTTATCGGGCACGTACCCCAAAATAAAGATCCCGCTAACTATTATAACTAAATAAACTGCGCCTGCTAGTCTTGCTGTTTTTTTTTCAGGTATCATAATCCGTCTTTATTGTAACTTTTCCCGTAGTGTTGGTTTGATTGTTATTACCACCGAATTGTTACATCGGTAATTATATGCCAGCAAGCAGTTGTATGAAACTGTTTATTTTTTCTTGCTACTTTTCCCCCAAACCTGTGTGGTACGCAGGCAATGGGTACACCAGTAGGGCCTTAATGGTAAAAAGAAAAATAATTTACGCTGGTAAAATCCACGGGATACCCTGTCGGTATAATTAAGAGGTTTGTTGCAGTAGTAGCAGTGGTGTATTTCTTGGTCCATAAAATTAATTCAGGGTCAGGTTATATTTGGCGTGTTAAAAATATTAATAAAAATTTTAAATACTCACAACTGGCAAGCACAGTTTTTGCAGATGTGAAATACCGGATGAGTTTCTAACTTTGCGTTAAACAAAAGCAATGTACCATGTCGGTAAATAAAGAAGTAAAACGTATTACTACGCACATTTTGCAGGAGATGAAAAATCGTGGTGAAAAAATAGCCATGCTTACCGCCTATGATTTTTCAATGGCTGCCATTGTAGATAATGCCGGTATGGATATTATACTGGTAGGCGATTCGGCATCCAATGTAATGGCCGGACATGAAACCACCCTGCCCATCACACTCGATCAGATGATCTATCACGCTTCGTCAGTTGTGCGGGCGGCTAAACGCTCGCTTGTGGTTGTCGATCTTCCTTTCGGTTCGTATCAGGGCAATTCTAAGGAGGCGTTGTCATCTGCTATACGTATTATGAAAGAGGCGGGGGCACACGCGGTGAAAATGGAAGGTGGCGTAGAGATAGCCGAATCCATAAGCCGCATACTTACCGCAGGCATACCCGTAATGGGGCACCTGGGTTTAACACCGCAATCTATATATAAATTCGGCACCTATACCGTAAGGGCCAAAGAGGAGGCAGAAGCCGATAAACTGCGCGAGGATGCATTGAAATTACAGGAACTGGGCTGTTTTAGTATAGTTTTGGAGAAGATACCCTCAAAACTGGCCAAAGAAGTGAGCGAAAGCCTGAGTATACCTACCATAGGCATAGGAGCAGGGCAGCATTGCGACGGGCAGGTTTTAGTGATACATGATATGCTGGGCATAAACAAAGAATTTAAACCCCGCTTTTTACGCCAGTATGCCAGCCTGTACGATGTTATGAATGAGGCGGTAACGCATTACGTTGATGACGTGAAAGCCAAAAACTTCCCTAACAATAAGGAAGAATATTAATGAGGTTCGCAAATACGCAGATGATTATACTATTAAAGGATTGAATTAAATTATGGCGCGCCCCGAACATATATACACCAGTTACGATATTACTGATAAAGATGTGCTTTACGAGGATAATCACCTCATAGCGGTTAATAAGCGCGCAGGCGACATTGTGCAGGTGGATGATACAGGTGATGAGCCGCTTGACGAAAAGGTGAAAAAATACATCGCCAAAAAATATAACAAACCCAATGGCGCTTTTTTAGGTGTTGTACACCGGCTGGACAGACCCGTAAGTGGTGTAATACTATTTGCTAAAACCAGCAAGGCGTTAGATAGGATAAACAAAATGTTTAAGAGCCGCGATATGCATAAAACCTATTATGCGGTTGTGCGTAATCGCCCGCAGCCCGAAACGGGTAACCTGGTGCACTGGCTGGTTAAAAATCCGCAAAAAAATGTAACTAAAGCGCACAATCATGAAGTGAATGGCAGTCTGCGCTCTGAATTGAATTATAAACTGGTTGCCGAACTGAACGGGTATTATTTAATTGAAGTTGACCCGATAACAGGTCGCCCGCACCAGATAAGGGTGCAATTGTCAACGCTGGGCTGCCCCATTGTGGGGGATAATAAGTACGGCTATCCGCGAGGCAGTTTACGCAAAAGTATTTGCCTGCATGCCCGGCGTCTGCAGTTTTTACATCCGGTAAAAAATGAACCGATTGTTATAGTGGCCCCATTACCGAAGGATGGCTTTTGGGAAAAGTTTGAGGGGCTGGTAAAGTAACAGGTAGCTTAACTAAGCTATATTGATAAAAACCAGATAAATTATTGCCCAAACCCCTATAAAAGCGAAACCATAAAAAGCTTCTGTTTTATATTTTTTAAGGTCTTTAGCTAAAAGTGCATGGTATAAAACCCATCCTATAAACAAAACAGCCAGTATAGGGGCTACAAAAATTGCCATGATAATTAAATTTTGTTGATCAAATATAATTAATAATTGGTTGTGTTACATCCATAATACAGTTTTCCATATCTCATCATCTACCCAAACACCTTCGGCTAAACTACGCTCGCGGTTACGTAAAGTGTTCTCGCCCGGATAAAGTATTTCTGAACCGTGCTCTGTAGCACCGGTTTTGGTATAGCTGATGATCTCTTCTATAAGACTGTCATTATTATTATGATCAGCCTTAATGCAAATAAACACCTGAGATACCTTTGTTTCCCTTTTGTCTGCCTGGGTAATTGCGGCGGTAGAATTACCGCCGCTAAGAACTGTGGCAAGCATATCCAACAGCATAGCCAGGCCCGATCCTTTCCAGAATCCGGCGGGCAGTAATCTTTTTGATTCCAGTATCATAGCAGCATCAGTGCTCAGGTTGCCATCCTTATCATATCCTCCGGCCTGGGGTAAAGGCTCGTTATTTTGTTCATGCTGTTTAAGTTTGCCAATAGCATATTGCGACATGGCCATATCCAGCACCACGTGCCCGCCCTTGCGCGGTACCGCAATAACCAGCGGATTGTTGCCTATACCGGGTTGTGTACTGCCCCAGGGGGGCATATTGGCAATGGTATTGGTAAAACAAATGACAATGCAGCCTGCATCGGCAGCTTGCCAGCCATAAGTTCCGCCGCGCATCCAATGGTTAGTGTTTTTTATAGCAATACAACCAATGCCGTTTTGCTTAGCAAGTTCAATTGCCCTTGCCATGCTCTTACGGGCATTCAGCATGCCGGGTGCCTGGTTGCCATCCCATTGCTCCAAAGCCCCCATTGCATTAACCATTGATGGTTCGGCATCCGGATAAACCAATCCCATTTTTATATGGTCAACAAATTCAGTAAAGCGGTTTAAACCATGACTGTGAACACCGTCGCGGCTGTTGTCGGCAAATATTCCGGCACATTCATCAGCGCTGCTTTCCGTAAATTTATGCGAAAGCAAAACCCGTTTAAATTCAGCTTTAAGTTGATGGTAAGGAACTCGCATCAGTGATTTAATAAAAAAAGTCTTAAAACAAGGTCGTAAAAAATAACTTACAAACCCTTGCTTTAAGACTTTTCTGTCTGTTTTTTAAAAGGAATATTATAAACTGCCCATATCAATCACAAAACGGTAACGTACGTCGCCTTTTATCATGCGCTCGTAAGCCTCATTAATGTAATCAATATTGATCACTTCTACATCCGAGGTAATGTTATGTGCCGAGCAGTAATCAAGCATCTGCTGGGTTTCCAGTATACCGCCAATTAATGATCCGGCAATTCTTCTGCGACGTCCTATCAGGTTAAAAGCGGCCAGCTGCGGCGCTTCCGGTGGTACACCTAATAATATCATGGTGCCATCAAGTGCCAGCATTTGCAGGTAAAAATTATACTCGTGCTGTGCAGATATGGTGTTGATAATAAAATCAAAAGTGTTGGCAACAGCCTTAACCTGTTCTTCATCCTTAGTAACCACAAAATGGTGAGCGCCTAATTTTTCGGCATCGGCTTTTTTGTTTGGTGAGGTGCTTAATACAGTAACCTCGGCACCTAATGATGCTGCCAGTTTAACCGCCATGTGGCCTAAGCCACCTAAGCCCAATACGGCAACTTTATGACCCTTACCTATTTTCCACTGCATCAGCGGCGAGTAGGTAGTGATGCCCGCGCAAAGTAAGGGGGCAACACCTTCTAAAGGTAAATTTTCGGGGATGTGCAGGGTGTAATCCTCATTTACTACAATTTGGTTAGAGTACCCGCCATAGGTGGGGCTGCCATCCTTTTCGCGACCGTTATAAGTGGCTATCATACCAACATCGCAATATTGTTCTAAGCCTTCCTTGCAACTGGGGCAATGGCCGCATGAGTCTACAAAACAACCTACACCTGCCATTTCGCCTACTTTAAATTTGGTAACCGAGCTACCAACTTTAGTGATTTTGCCTACAATCTCGTGTCCTGGAACCATCGGGAAAATAGATCCACCCCATTCATCACGTGCCTGGTGAATATCTGAGTGGCAAACACCGCAGTATAATATTTCAATCTGTATGTCATTTGGGCCAACTTCGCGGCGTTCGAATTTAAAGGGTTCTAATTTTACGTTTGCCTTTGGGGCAGCATATCCTTTAGCTGGAATCATAAATGTTTATAGTTTAATGTTGAACAAATATATAGTTATAGAAAAATGCAATTGTAAGGTAAAAACCATTTTTTAAGATAACCATTAGCTACGCGTTAAAATAATAAGCGGCTAAACCAGTTATATCAGCAGCTTCTGTAGCTTTGCTATGCAGAATTTATATTTTTGCTTAACTGATGCCATGAAAAAATATATTAGATCATTTTTACTTTTTGCTTTACTCGGCGTATGCATGTTAACAAACTCCTGTAAAAAGGATAAACAGAGCACCATACAGCATTTGCTTACTACCGGCGTTTGGCAACTGGCTACCTTACAGGTTAACCATTATAAAGGCGATTCCAAAATATCTACCGATACGCTTAATACCGCCTGCGATACCACACAGATATTTACCTTTAATGATGACAACACCTGCACTTATACTAACTTTGATTGTTTGCCGCAGCCTACTGCGCACGGTACGTGGCAATTGTCATCAACTAAACTTTATCTGAACTCAGATATAGTTTGCCAGGATACCACAGCGGCAGGCAGTTCAACGCCGTTTGCCAACGCGCAGATAGTAAACCTGGGCGATTTTTCTTTAGTGCTGCAAACCGGAGATATCGAAAATTATTATTCATCAACACAGCCCAGAACCATAACCCGCTATGGGTTTATACGGCAAAAAACAGTTAATAACTAATAGTTTAGATATTTTTTATATTTTGCAATACAAAAGTTACCAGCCATTTTGAAAAAGAGAATAGCCATTTTTGCTTCAGGATCCGGATCAAATGCCCAGAAAATTATGGAGCATTTTAAACGCCATGCCGATGCCGAAGTAGTTCTGATCCTTACTAACAATCCGCAGGCCTACGTTTTACAACGAGCCGATAACTTTGAGGTCCCCTCGCATATTTTTGACCGCTACGAGTTTTACGAAACAGATGATGTGATTAACCTGCTGAAAAACCTGCAGGTTGATCTGATTGTACTTGCCGGTTTTTTATGGCTGGTACCCGAAAGATTGCTGAATGCTTTTCCTAATAAGATCATTAACCTGCACCCGGCATTATTACCAAAATACGGTGGTAAGGGAATGTATGGCGACAGGGTGCACCATGCCATACTGGAGGCCGGCGAAGAAGAATCGGGTATCACAATTCATTTTGTAAATAAGGAGTTTGATGAGGGTGAGATCATTCACCAATCACGCTTTAAGATTGAACCCGGGGATAATCTGGAAATGGTAAAATTTAAAGGTCAGCAGCTGGAGCATAACAACTTCCCGAAAGTAATTGAGAGCCTGTTGAAAAAAATGAAAGGTTAGCTGAAGGAGGGTTATTATCTACTGGTTTTATTCAGGCAATAGTAACTATTTCACCTTAACAAATTGTATTGAGCATCCTTCGATACAAATAACCGGACCTGCCGCCCCTAAAGATAGTGTGTCACCTTTTATTTTATAAATGTAATTCTCATACTTGGTATTGGCTGCGTTCGTCATTGTAAGGGTTGTACTGTCCTTTAGCATATACATCGTATAATCGGGAGTGCTCGTCCAGGTCATAGCACCGTTTTCCATAAGTTGCAGGAATTCATTATTATTTGTTGCAGGCACCCAATACATCGGGCCTCCTGAACTTATCATCTGCCCGGTAACGCGCCACCTACCTGTTAATGATGTATTATTTACAGATACGCCGGTGGTTTTAAGCTTATCTTTTTGGCAGGATGTCATAACAGCAATAGTTATCAGCATCGCGGTAAAAATTCTGGTTAGTGGTTTCATGCTCTTGCGCTTTTAATCATTACGCAGGTTAATATAGATAAGTTACAGTATTGGCGATTTTTTTAACATACGCTGCTATGTGCTTAATTAATAATATTTAACACATGTTAAAAATCTGAAAAAAACTCCTGCTTAATCCAATATCTCTAAACTGTAATCACTACCTTTGCGGCTCAAAATTCCGTGTACAAATGAGCCATCCTGTTCAAATAAAAAATGCCCTTATTTCTGTTTATTACAAAGATAATCTTGAGCCTATAATTCATGAACTTAACCGCCTCGGTGTAAAAATTTACTCAACCGGTGGCACAGAAACTTTTATCCGCGACCTTGGTGTTGATGTAATTGCTGTTGAGGACCTTACCTCTTATCCGTCTATATTGGGCGGTCGTGTAAAAACATTGCATCCCAAAGTATTCGGAGGCATTTTAGCCCGCAGAAGTTTTGACAGTGATGAGCAGCAACTGGCACAATACCAAATACCCGAAATAGATCTGGTAATTGTTGATCTGTACCCCTTTGAGGAAACGGTTAACTCCGGCGCAAGTCAGGAAGATATCATAGAAAAAATTGATATAGGCGGTATCTCACTAATACGTGCCGCCGCTAAAAACTTTAAAGATGTGGTGATCATCGCATCAAAAGATGATTACAGCGATATGGAAAATATCCTGAGAACTCAAAACGGCGAAACCACTATTGATCAGCGTCGCCGTTTCGCCCAAAAAGCATTTAATATTTCATCCAATTACGATACCGCCATATTCCAGTACTTTGATCATGCCGAACCGATGCCTGTTTTTAAACAAAGCATACAAACAAGTCAGGTATTACGTTACGGCGAAAATCCGCACCAGAAAGGTACTTTCTATGGTAATTTTGATGCCATGTTCACCAAGCTGAACGGTAAGGAACTATCATACAACAACCTGGTAGACGTAGATGCGGCAGTAGCGCTGATAGATGAGTTTACCGAGCCTACCATTGCCATATTAAAACATACCAATGCCTGCGGTGTGGCTACCCGTAACTTTATTAAGGAGGCATGGGTTGATGCTTTGGCCTGCGATCCGGTATCTGCCTTTGGTGGCGTTATTATAGCCAATGATGAAATTAATGCCGAAACCGCTACCGAAATTGATAAGATATTTTATGAAGTGCTGATAGCACCAGCTTATACCGATGAGGCACTGCAAGTTTTACAGGCAAAAAAGAACCGTATTGTGCTGATACGCCAGCCGGTAGAATTGCCGCTTAAGCAATTTAAAACTTTGCTGAACGGTGTAATAGAGCAGGATAAGGATCTGGTAGTTGAAGGTACAGATCAAATGACCGCTGTTACCAGTAAAAAACCAGGCACCGAAGAATTAAAGGACCTGTTTTTTGCTAATAAAATAGTTAAGCATACCAAATCAAATACTATTGTGTTTGCCAAAAACAACCAGTTAATGGCCAGCGGCGTCGGGCAAACCTCCAGGGTTGATGCTTTAAAGCAGGCAATAGTAAAAGCAGAAAGCTTTGGTTTTGATCTGAACGGGGCAGTTATGGCGTCTGACGCGTTCTTCCCGTTCCCGGATTGTGTGGAAATTGCTGCGGATGCAGGCATTACTGCGGTATTACAACCCGGCGGGTCAATTAAAGATAAGGATTCCATTGCCATGTGCGATCAAAAGAATATAGCCATGGTTACAACCGGTGTGCGTCACTTTAAACATTAATTTTAATGTTTATAATAAACACAATATTTTAACGCTTTAAATAACAATTGCTTAGTGTTATTAAGCAATTTTTTACAAACTTTGCAGATTATTTGAAATATACGCCACATGGGTTTATTTAATTTTTTTACACAGGAAATAGCTATCGATTTGGGTACCGCAAATACCCTTATTATACATAATGATAAAGTTGTAGTTGACGAACCCTCGATAGTGGCGTTTGACCGTGCAACCAACAAGGTGATTGCCATTGGGCGCCAGGCCATGCAAATGGAAGGTAAAACCCATGATAATATACGTACCGTAAGGCCGCTAAAGGATGGTGTAATTGCCGACTTTAACGCCGCCGAGTTAATGATACGCGGTATGATAAAAATGATCAATCAGGGTAAGGGATGGTTCTTTCCGTCGTTACGTATGGTTATTTGTATACCATCAGGTATTACTGAGGTAGAGAAGCGTGCCGTACGCGACAGCGCCGAAATTGCGGGCGCTAAAGAGGTTTACCTGATATACGAACCAATGGCCGCTGCCGTTGGTATTGGTATTGATGTGGAAGAGCCAATGGGTAACATGATCATTGATATTGGTGGTGGTACTACCGAAATTGCAGTTATTGCCCTCTCAGGTATCGTATGCGACCAATCCATAAGGGTTGCGGGTGATAATTTCGACTCGGATATTGTACAGTACATACGCCGCCAGCATAATATTATGATTGGCGACCGTACAGCCGAAAAAATAAAGATTGAGGTAGGTGCAGCCTTGCCTGAGCTTTCAGAACCGCCTGCGGATTTTGCCGTACAGGGCCGCGATCTGATGACCGGCGTACCTAAACAGATTACCGTATCATACACCGAAATAGCCCATTGTTTAGATAAATCAATTTCCAAAATAGAAGAGGCGATTTTAAAGGCGCTTGAAATTACACCGCCGGAGCTTTCAGCGGATATTTATCAGACCGGTATATACCTTACAGGTGGCGGCGCGTTATTACGCGGATTAGATAAACGCGTGGCTGCAAAAACCAAACTGCCGGTACACGTGGCCGAAGATCCGCTGCGAGCCGTGGTAAGGGGAACAGGTATTGCCCTTAAAAATATTGGAAACTTTAAATTTTTAATGCAATAATTGGAGGGAGCGGTGAGTAGTTAAACCTGCAGGGGCGCCATTCACCACTCACCTTATCAACCATTTATAAGCCAATGCGTAACCTACTGATATTCATCACCAAGTACAACGCATTCTTCCTGTTTCTTATTTTCGAGATTAGCTCACTCATCATCTACGTTAAATATAACTCTTTTCAAAAAGCAAGTTTTATTAACAGCACCAATGAGGTAACCGGGAATTTATATGCCCGTGCCGATGAACTTAAAAGCTACCTAACCTTAAAAGAAGTTAATGATAGCCTTGCGCAAGCCAATGCAAGGTTGCGCAATCAGCTCCGCTCATCGCAGTATGCTGATACTGTTACAAAAAAACAGGTTACGGATACTGTTTACAAACAGCAGTATGAATATATTGTAGCCAAGGTTATTAATAATTCGGTAAACAAGCGTAATAATTATTTGACCATAAGCCGGGGCAGCGATAACGGCATAGCCAAAGGTATGGGTGTAATAAGCGATAAAGGTATAGTTGGTAAAGTGGTTTTTGTAGGTAAGCACATGGCTATTATACAATCCCTGCTGCATAAAGATTCCCGCTTTAGTGCCATGCTGGCCGATAATAAGGAGATAGGTTACCTGGAATGGGGCGATAGCATGGATCCGGATAAAGCTTTGCTGGTTGATGTTTCTAATAACGCGCAACCCAAACTGGGCGAACTGGTGGTATCGTCAGATCTTTCATTGTTCCCGGCGGGTATACCGTTGGGCAGGGTAAGTAATCTTAAACCTAAGGTTGGTGGCTTTTTTCTGAATCTGGAGGTAAAGCTTGCAGTTGATTTTAGTAAGCTGCAATACGTTTATGTAATTGATAATCGCTTTGCGCAGGAGCAGGCGGCTTTAGAGGCAAAGGAGGAAAAAGATGAGTAGGGTATTGATAATTAATTTTATACGGTTTATCATTCTGGTTTTTTTGCAGGTTTTTTTGCTTAAAAATATATCTCTTTATAACGTATCTACGCCGTTTCTTTACATCTTATTTATATTATTGCTCCCATTTGAAACGCCTAATCTGTTGCTGTTTGCGCTGGCATTTATACTGGGCCTCACCATTGATGCATTTTATGATACGCCCGGCCTGCATGCAGCGGCTTGTGTGTTGCTCGCTTTTGTACGCGTACTGTTTATTAGTATAACCGTACAAAAAGAAGGATTTGATAACGAACCCGAACCAACATTAAGCATTATGGGATTCCGTTGGTTTTTTACCTATGCTTTTACACTTACCTTATTTCATCACTTTTTTTTATTCAATCTTGAAGTTTTCCGATTTTCTGAAATACAATACACACTAAGCCGCTTTTTATTCAGTTCAATATTTACAGTATTTTTGATTATACTATCGGGCTTGTTATTTTTCAGGAAGAAAGAGCGTAAATGAATAATTTTTTTGAGAGGCGATATGTTATAGCCGGCATCTTCATCACTATCATTCTTATACTGCTGGGCAGGCTGTATTATATACAGGTGGTTGACGGGCGCTATCTGTTATATGCTAACAATAACGTTATCCGTAAGGTAATACAATACCCCGCACGCGGCCCGATACTTGATCGTAATGGCGAAATTATGGTTCAAAACGAACCGGTATACGATATTATGGTAATACCCAAACAGGTAAAACCTTTTGATACTGTGGAGTTTTGCAAATTACTGGGTATTGATAAAGAAGGCTTTGATAAACGATTTGCCAAGGCAAAAAGATATTCGCCTTACCGCGCATCCGTTTTTGAGAAACAGCTTTCCGCACAATTATATGCATCGTTTCAGGAAAGGCTATCTGAGTTTCAGGGGTTTTATCCGCAGCAAAGACCCATACGTACCTATCCCGATTCTTCAGCAGCACAATTCCTGGGGTATATAGGTGAGGTATCCGACCGTGCCATTGAGCGCTCCAACGGTTATTATAGTCCGGGCGACTACATTGGTATAACCGGGGTAGAGAAAGCGTATGAAAAGGAATTACGCGGCCAGCGGGGTGTAAAAAACTTTATGGTAAATTCGCGCAATGTAAGGCAGGGTTTGTATGCCGATGGTGAATATGACACAGTAGCAGTGGCCGGCGAACGTTTGGTATCATCGCTGGATATGCGCATTCAAAAGCTGGGCGAAAAACTGATGCAGAACAAGGTGGGCAGTATTGTAGCCATTGAACCATCAACCGGGGAAATACTCTGCTTTGTAAGCAGCCCTACCTATGATCCTAATATGCTGGTGGGCCGCGAGCGCAGCGCCAATTATAACCGGCTATATAAAGATCCTTATAAGCCTTTTTTTATACGTCCGCTGCAGGCTTATTATCCCCCCGGCTCATCTTTTAAACCGCTTAGCGCACTGGTGGCCTTGCAGGAGGGAGTTATTACACCGCAAACTACTTATTACTGTCCGGGGTATTATGTATCCGGTAACCGCCGTATTGCCTGTTTCCACGGGGAGCAGCATGGCTTGGTTGATCTGAGTAAGGCCGTGGCAGAATCATGTAACGGTTACTTTTTTATGGTATTTGATAAGCTGATGAATGCGCACGGGGCCAAAAACACCGCGCCATCCTTTACCGACTGGCGCCAAAAAGTACAGCAATTCGGCTTAGGTGAACGCCTTGATATTGATATGCCTGCCGAAGCAAGCGGCAATTTACCTACGGCTAAATATTACGACAAAAAATATCATAAGGGAGGCTGGCGCTCAAGCACCATCATATCTGTAGCTATAGGGCAGGGCGAACTGGATGCCACCCCGTTACAATTGGCTAATATTGAAGCTACCATTGCTAACCGCGGCTTTTATTACAAACCGCACCTGATAAAAGCCATCGGCGAAAAAAAGATAATTAAGGATGAATATAAGGTGCGCAATTACGTAGGGGTAGATTCACAATATTTTAAACCGGTTATTGATGGTATGCAAAGCGTAGTTGATTACGGCACAGCCTCCGGTTCAAAAATACCGGGTATTATTATGTGTGGTAAAACAGGTACAGCACAAACCGCACATGGCGAGGATAACTCGGTGTTTGTTGCCTTTGCTCCGCGCGACCACCCAAAAATAGCCATTGCTGTGGTGGTTGAACATGCAGGCCAGGGTGCGCGTTGGGCGGCCCCTATTGCCAGCTTTATGATAGAGAAATATCTGCGCGATAGTATTACCAAACGCCCTTCGGGAATATTCCCCCAATATTATATGGATGCCAATTTGCTGCCGCCGCTAAAAGTAAAAACACCTGCCAAACCGGCGGCTGTTATATTAAAAAAGGCGGATGCCGATTCCGTAAAGAGGTCAAATTTAAAAAGCGCGTCAACGCATCCGGATAAAAAGAAAAGAGTTGAAAAGTTGACGGCAATGTTGCCAATTATAAAAGAAGATGAATAACCAGCGCAGCTTTTTTTCGAATGTTGATTGGATAACCGTACTTATCTACCTTTCCCTGTGCATAATTGGGTGGTTCAATATACATGCCGCTGTTTTTGATGAGGATCATGCAAGTATTGTAGATCTTTCAACCGAATATGGTAAACAGTTTATGTTTATTATTATATCGTTAATGGTAGCAACGGTAATACTGTTGCTCGAGAGTCGTTTCCTGTCGGCCCTAGCTCCCGCATTTTATGGGGTAACCATTTTACTGCTTATTGTGGTACTTGTTGTGGGCCGTAATGTAGGGGGTAATCAGGCATGGATATCGCTGGGCGGGGGGTTCAGGCTGCAGCCGTCTGAATTTGCTAAGTTTGCCACGTGTTTGTTACTCGCCCGTTATCTTAGCTCTACAAACGTTAAAATAACCGATCTGAAATCATTTTTGGTGGCAGGGGCCATTATATTATTGCCCATGATGCTGATCAAACTACAGCCGGATGACGGATCGACCCTGGTTTTCTGTTCACTGATATTTGTACTTTACCGCGAGGGTCTTTCGCCATATTTTCTTATCATTATTGGTTTGTTAATAACCCTTTTTATTTCGGCACTGGTATTTAACATTACTTATATAATTTTAGCTATGGTTGCGGTAACAGCCATTTTGCTGTTGCTCACACGCCGCAAAAGGGGATTCGCGTTAAAATTGGTGATCGCTTTTGCCGTATCGGTAGGTTTTGTATTTGCCGTAAAGCCATTATATACCCATGCTTTAAAACCACATCAAAGGGTACGTATTGATGAAATGCTGGGCCTGAGGAGCGATCCGCGTGGTGCAGGGTATAACGTTAACCAATCAAAAATTGCTATAGGAAGCGGGCAAATGTGGGGGAAGGGTTATTTGCAGGGGACACAAACCAAATATTCATTTGTACCGGCACAAAGCACTGACTTTATTTTTTGTACAATAGGCGAGGAGTGGGGTTTTGCAGGTTCAGTGGTTGTATTAGGGTTATTCCTGTTTTTACTTCTGCGGATAATAAGGATAGCAGAAAGACAGCGTGCACCGTTCTCGCGCATTTACGCCTATGGTGTAGCATCTATTTTGTTTTTCCACGTAGCTATTAACATAGCCATGACCATAGGACTTATGCCGGTAATAGGTATCCCATTGCCGTTTATAAGCTATGGGGGGTCATCCCTTATCAGTTTTACTACTTTGCTGTTTATCCTGCTTAAGCTCGACTCGAACCGTATGGGGGTTATTTACGCGTAACGGCGTTTAAGTAGCGCGTAAAATTTATCGGCTGTGGCTTTTTTGCTTTCCCAATTATTTTTTTCTACATAATTGGTTTTCAGGAAACGGTCTGCTTCTTCAAAGCTGCCAAAGCGGTTAACAATTTCAATAGCCTCGCTGTAAGCCAAAGAATAACCATTAAACAGGTCCTTCACAAAAAGCATTTTATCATTTAAATTTATCGCCTCTTTAATATTAGCTATAGGCGGCGCGCTTTGCTCAGGTTTTGTAACTTTCTGTTCACTTAATTGAGCTGATATCTTTTGATTCAGTGTTAACGGCGTTCCTTGTTTCACAGGTTCTGAAGAGGCTGGCGTAGTGCGGGTAACAGGTGTTTCCACTTTAGGGGGCTCCGGCACTTCATCCGATTCCGCTTCTTTTACAGCTTCGGGTTCTCTTGCAAGTTCAGGGGTTTTTACAGGTGCCGCATACACGTCATCATCATCATCCAGTTCTTTCAAAAGCTCCTCATCCTGTATCGGTTCATCGTCATCATCATCCCAGGTATCTGCCTCGTCCAAAACTAACTCATGCCTTATGGTATCGGGTTGTTCCCTAATATAGCCGTAACCATCATCCTGCCGGTCTTCTCCTGATATATCTATACCACGGCGTGTGTTATCATCGTTCGTATTATCAATTCTCTTATCAGCAAGCTGCTCCTGCAGTGTGAGCCGCTCTTCGGCCGGGGGCTGCGGCTCTGTTTCAAATTTTACATGTTCTTTATCTTGTGGCTCCGGTGTTTTAAAGGGCGCACGGCTTTCAACAGGTTTGGCCTGCTGTACTAATGGTTCAAAATATTTAGGTTCAGTTTCCGCCGGTTTTTCCGCTTCTATTGGTTTTTCTTCGGTATGTTTCGGCAAAGCCAGCGGCGTTTCGCTTTTTTGCAAATTTAATTTTCTTAAAATTTCAGCGTGATCTTTTAAAAAATGTGTGTTGGCAACAAATAATTCCAGTTCCAGATCGTTAAGGTTTTCAACTGTAGATTGCAGATACTCATATTGTTCGTTAAGTTCTTGTATTATTCCGCCTATCTTTTTAAATACTTCCGGCTGCTTCATGGCTTATAGATGTTAGAAAAATTGCTTATCAAAAATAGCATAAAATTCTGATATTAGCCGTTCACAAAAGTTTGAGATATTGTATAACGAGGAAGTTTTTAAAAGAAAAAGTGAGATTGGCGGAAGTATTGAGGTGATTTGCGGATCGATGTTTTCGGGTAAGACCGAAGAACTGATACGCCGGATAAACCGTGCGCGTATAGCCAAATTACATGTAGAGATATTTAGTCCCGTGGCCGATACACGTTATGATAAAAGCGCCCTGGTATCGCATAATCTTAATTCTATCCCCTCTAAAGCTGTTGATAACGCCGCATCTATACTGCCCCTGGCTGATGATATACAGGTTGTAGGTATTGACGAGGCTCAGTTTTTTGATGATGAATTACCGGCAGTTTGTACCGCTCTTGCCAATAATGGCGTGCGTGTTATAGTAGCCGGGCTTGATATGGACTTTAAAGGTCGTCCGTTTGGCTCTATGCCACAGATTATGTCTATAGCCGAGTCGGTTACCAAGTTACATGCCGTATGTGTTAAATGCGGAAGTGCAGCCATGTACTCCTACCGTTTAGTACCCGATGAAAGTAAAATATTACTGGGCGAAAAGGAAAGCTACGAGCCGCGCTGCAGAAACTGTTTTAAAAGCTGAATAATAACAGTAATTTTACAAAAGGTGTTAAACAATCATCAGTTATTAGTAGTTAACTGATAAAATAATATCATGAGTGTTTGCCTGCTTGCCTCCCTCTGCTGTAAAAAGGATGCGGAAGGAGCGTTTGATACCGAATTGAAAAAACTGGTGGAAGCCTCTGTAAAGGAACCGGGGTGTGTGGCGTACGAGCTTTACCAGTATAAGGATGATCCTGTAAACTATGTGATAAAAGAGGAGTGGAACAATGAGGACTCCCTTAGTGCTCATATGGAAACCCCGCATTATAAATATTTTGTGCATATATCGCCGGTGTTATTAGATAAACCTGCAAAGGTTAAAATACTCACCAGATTGGTATAAGGTTAAAATTTTAACAGTCATCAGTTAAACAATTATTTAGCATTGGCTGTTATATTATTATAGTCATTCCGTCAGCATATTTATGTATGCGGATGGTAATTATCAGGGTATGATGTTATGGGCAAA
Organism: Mucilaginibacter segetis; assembly: GCF_016522075.1. Classification (GTDB taxonomy): domain Bacteria; phylum Bacteroidota; class Bacteroidia; order Sphingobacteriales; family Sphingobacteriaceae; genus Mucilaginibacter; species Mucilaginibacter segetis. The sequence goes on from NZ_JAEHFW010000003.1 coordinate 242,496, forward strand.
AAAATTTTAGTTATTGAAGATGATAAGGATATCCGGGACACCATGACCTATGCCCTGGAGCAGGAGGGATATGAAGTAATATCTTCTGAAAATTCCAGGATATTAAAGGCGCTTGATAAGCACAATCCGGATCTGATATTGCTTGATAACTGGCTGACAGACTGGGCCAGCGATGCCAGCGGGCAGCAATTGAGCCGCGAACTTAAATCAAATGCAGAAACAAAACATATTCCCATTATTATTATTTCGGCAGTAAGCAATGTTAAAGAAATAGCCGAGGCAGGTCTTGCGGATGCATACCTTAAAAAGCCGTTTGATCTTTCGGATCTTGTGGCTATTGTAAAAAGGCATATCAAATAATTATTCTGAATACCCTTTTCTGTAAATTTGGCACAGGTAAATAAATGAAGAAACTCGGAGCTTTAAGCATGGCAGCATTTTACCTTGTACTTAGTACAGGTATGTTTGTGTGCCTTGTTCATTGCGCAGCCTGGGGATTTTCTAAACAACCGGCAATGCATATGGCACATGCTATGGGCATGCATGCTGGAAAGCAAACCAAACCCGACTGCTGCAAAACTCATGGCAGTTTCCAGATCAAACAAAATATAAAAACGGGTTTCCAGTTCGATGCTTTAAATATAGTTGCCGACCTGCCCGTTATAATCCCCTCTTTTTTAGACAGACATGTAATACGCTTATCATATTCGGTTCTTAAAAGCGATAAAGCACCTCCGGGCAAAGCCGGTAAGCTCATTGCCCTTCAGTCGCATTCGTTATTGATATAAATTTTAGTAGTAAGGTTGTCAATTAAGGCAACAACATTTATTATGCTATCCGCATGCTTTTGGCTTGTGTATAGCTATTTGTATACGCTAACTATTTATATCTCTCCCTCAATGAAAAAGATACTCTCCATTGTAATTTTAACATGCGCTTTTGCGGGTTTGCGCGCGCAAAACGGCGTTATTAAAAGCAGCACCTCTACCTTAAACGATCATGAAATAAAGCCCGGCAAACGGGTGGTATATGACCTGTACATTACCGATACAACAGTAAATTATGCGGGGAAGCCTGCGCATGCTATGGCTATAAACGGCCAAATTCCCGGACCGGTATTACGCTTTACCGAAGGCGATACCGCTTACATTACCGTACATAACCGCATGAAGGTTGATGCTTCCTTACACTGGCACGGTATAATAATCCCTAATAAATATGATGGGGTGCCATATTTAACTACCGCGCCTATAAAAGCCAATACCGACCATGTTTTTATATTTCCGCTACGGCAAACGGGTACTTACTGGTATCACAGCCATTCGGGTTTAGAAGAACAATCCGGGCTTTATGGCCCTATCGTTATTCAGCCGCAAACTAAAGCAACGGATTACCCGGAGCAGGTGATGCTTTTTTCTGATTGGACAAATACTAAACCGCATGAGGTACTGCGCATGCTTAAACGCGAAACCGACTGGTTCGCTATACAAAAAGGCTCGGTGCAAAGTTATGGCGAGGCGGCATCCAAAGGTTACTTTTCGGATAAGCTGAAACAGGAATGGATGCGTATGCCCGCTATGGATATTTCTGATGTAAAATACGACCGCTTTTTGGTGAACGGTACAACGGGTGTCGATCTGTCTAAATTTAAACCCGGGCAAACTGTTAAGCTGAGGCTGATAGACGGCTCATCATCCACCTATTTTTGGATGCAGTTTGCCGGCGGGAAAATGACCGTGGTGGCGGCCGACGGACTGGCGGTGAAACCTGTGGTAGTTGATAAACTACTTATCGGCATTGCCGAAACCTATGATGTGCTTATCACTATTCCTGAAACCGGCCGCTACGAATTCAGGGCTACCGCACAGGATGTATCGGGGAAGGTGTCGGCGTATGTTGGATCCGGGCAAACCTTTAATGCGTCTGATATTCCGAAAGTGCCCTATTTTAAAATGATGCATACCATGAACAAACAAATGAGCATGATGAGCGGGATGATGATGGGTGCCGTATCATCCGATAAGGTAAAGAACGACGGATTGCAATTAGGGGCACCCTCAAAAATGGAAGGTATGGATATGGGTGGAATGAATATGGGCGATATGAAAATGAAAGCGGATACCTCTGCCATGAAACATGATATGCATAAAATGGATAACATGAAAATGGATATTGCCAAAGATGATATGGATGGCATGGACATGCAGGATATGAAAATGCCGGATGACGGTAAGGGGGTAAAAATAGGGCATGGCGGCTCCATGATGCTGAGCATGGGTGGCGAAGGTAAAATACTTACTTATGATATGCTGAAGGCAAACAAGGCTACCGTTATTGATGATACCCATCCGGTGCGTACCTACCAGCTTTACCTTACCGGTAATATGCTGCGGTACGTTTGGTCTATAAATAATCAGGTACTGTCCGAAGCGGACCGTTTACTGGTGAAAAAAGGTGACAGGGTTAGGTTTGTTATACACAATACCACTATGATGGAACATCCTATGCACCTTCACGGTCATTTTTTCAGGGTGTTGAATGCACAGGGCGATTATTCGCCATTAAAACATACCGTTAGCGTGGAGCCCATGAAAACGCAGGTGATAGAATTTGAAGCCGATGCCGCGCATGATTGGTTTTTCCATTGCCATGTGCTTTACCACATGATGGGCGGTATGGCACGCGTAGTACGTTACGCTGATACGCCAAGTAATGAGGAGGTAGCGCAATATCAGCCGTCAAATCCTTTGATAAACGATGACCGGCATTGGTTTTTATGGGGCGAGGCTGCTTTGCAGTCGCAGGTAATAACCGGCGATTGGTTCTATTCCAACACCCGCTACGAGTCCAATATCGATTTCCGCGTAAGCTATGACGGACGGTATGAGTTTGAGCCACGTTTTCAACGCTATCTGGATCATCGCCAATATTTAGCGGCCTATGTGGGTGGCGATTTTAGTGACGATGTAAAAGGGAATCCTACAGGTAAGGATGGTGAACAGATAGGGGTTGTAGGGCTGCGTTATTTACTGCCATTGTTTTTACAGACCGATCTGCGGATAAGCCATAAAGGCCGGGTGCGCTTTATGATAGGTCGGCAGGATATCCCGGTCACCTCAAGGGTAAGACTGGGGCTTTCCTACAATACCGACAACGAATATCAGTTCGGTACATCTTACATACTGGCTAAAAACTTTGCGCTGTCTGCCAGTTATGATAACCAGTATGGTTTTGGCGGAGGGCTTTCTTTAATTTATTAATTCCCGGTTTAAAAAAGTAAAAAGCCTGTACTATTATAGTTCAGGCTTTTTAAATTAAGTGTTATTTGATTTATTAGCTAATGCTATGCTAAACCTCGTTCAGGTATTTATGTACAAAGCTAATGGCCATTGAACCCTCGCCCACTGCTGATGCTACCCTGTTCATGGCGCCTGCGCGTACATCACCCGCTGCAAAAATACCGGGGCAACTGGTTTCCAGTAAATACGGATCGCGATTGGTTTTCCATATCCTGGTAAAATCCTCGCAGGTATTTAAATCCCTGCCGGTTTCTACAAAACCTTTATTGTTTTTAATAATTTCTTTCCCCAGCCATTCGGTATAGGGTTTGGCGCCTATAAAAATATACAGGGCATCGGCGTTAACAATACGTGTTTCTCCGCTTTTCAGATCCATGATCTTTAATTGCTCCAGTGAGGTTTCGCCAGTGGCTTCGGTTATTTCGCTGCATGGCATAAGGGTTATATTGCTGACACCGCCTATCTGGTCAATAAGGTAGGACGACATGGTTTCCGCAAGATTAGGCTTCCTAATCAATATAAAAATCTCCTTAGCGAATTTGGAAAGGTACATAGCTGCCTGCCCTGCGGAGTTACCCCCGCCTACAATATAAACCGTACGGTCTTTACAGGAGGCGGCTTCCGTCATTGCGGCTCCGTAATAAATACCTGCGCCCGTAAATTTCTCAACGCCGGGAATAGTAAGCTGCCGGTAATCAACCCCCGTAGTAATTACTATAGCCCGGGTAACTATCTCGGTATCATTATCCAATACCACTATTTTATAGCTGTCTTTAAGCTTGATCTGCTTTACCGATTGCGGTGATAGAAATTCGGTGCCAAACCGGGTGGACTGGGTAATAGCGCGCCGCGTAAGATCCGCACCGCTCAACCCGGCCGGGAACCCAAGGTAGTTCTCTATCCTTGAACTGGTTCCTGCCTGCCCTCCGGGGGCCTTTCTTTCTATCAGCAGGGTTTTTAATCCTTCGGATGAGCCGTATACCGAAGCGGCAAGGCCAGCCGGGCCTGCGCCTATAATAACCACGTCGTACAGTTCGTTTTTTACCGATGGGTTAAGGCCTATCCTTCCGGCAATATCAATAACTGCCGGGGTTTTAAGCAGGGTTCCGTCGTCGAAGATAATAACCGGCAGATCCTTTACTTCCACGTTATTTAGCTGAATCACTTTTTTGGCTTCATCGGTATTGGCATCCATCCATAAATAGGGCACCAGGTTACCCGACAAGAATTCCTTAATGTAATGCGATTTTGGAGAAAACTGATACCCAATTACTTTTATCCCCTTAAAATCCGGCCGGTAGTTACCCTGCCAGTCTTCCAGCAGATCGGTAATAACCGGGAATAGTTTTTCTTCGGGCGGGTCCCAGGGTTTGGTTAAATAATAATCCAGCTTAACATCATTAATGGCCTTTATAGCAGCATCGGTATCGGCGTAAGCGGTAAGTAATACGCGCTTGGCATTCGGGAAATACTGAGTGGTTTTACACAGAAAATCTACGCCTTCCATTTCGGGCATACGCTGGTCCGATATAAATAGCGCCACCGTTTCGCCTTTATTTTTTAATTCTAACAAACTGCTTAAAGCTTCCTGTACAGATGAGGTGCTTAATACACGGTAATGCTGCCGGTAATGTGTTTTCAGGTCCCGACTTATCGCCCTAAGTACCTGCAGGTCATCATCAATGGCAAATATGATAGGTAGATTCATTATCTTTTTGTAAATGATAAATTTGTATATTAATTATCCGTTAGCGGGAAACACACCGTAAATACCGTATTCCCCGGTTCTGACGTTACCCTAACCGTTCCGTTATGCTGGCGTATTATCCTGGTAACAACATCAAGCCCCAGTCCTGTTCCTTTGCCCATATCCTTTGTGGTAAAAAACGGATCAAATATTTTTGATTGTATATCCGCAGGGATACCCGGGCCGTTATCTTTAATGTAAACACAAACAAATTCACCATCCAGCCGGGTAGTAATTTCCAAGATGCCCTTACCATTTGTTTCCATGGCATCCATGGCATTATCAATAATATTGGTCCATACCTGGTTCATTTCACCCGCCAATGCCTTTACTTCAGGCAGGGTAAGGTCAAACTCCTCTTTTATAGTAATGCTGTTCTTTTTTAACTTATAATTGAGCATAGTAAGGCTGTTGCGTATACCGGCATGTATATCCAGTAATTGTTTATCTGTAGCCTTATCCATATGGGTAAAGGTTTTAACAGAGCTTACCAGTTCCGATATCTGATGCGACGATTGGGTAATATCTGCTACCAATTTTTCGGCAAGCAGATAATTGTTCATCCATTTAAGTACCACGTTTAACTGTGGGGCGGGCGTGCAACTGCTTAAATGCTCCATATCCGCGGGGGTAAAGCCGAAACCCGCAAAATTCTCAGCCATATCCAACTCGCTGATATCGTGGTCAAGCAGCCAGTCGGTAAGTTCGTCTTCCCGGTCGGCCATTTGCAGCATACTTAAAACCGGCTGATTAGTATCAGTAAGTTTATGTTGCAAAATATGGTGTATCCTGTCAATTTTTTCGGGAAGAATGTTAAGCCCGGCTGTGGCTTTAAACATATCGGGCATACGTTGTATCCTGTCTTTTAAAGCCGAGGCGCCCCGGTTAATGGCCGCCGCAGGGTTATTCAGTTCATGTGCCAGCCCGGCAGATAGCTTACCCAGGGCAAACATTTTTTCGTTTTGTTGTTGCAGGGAGGTAAAATCGCGTACGCGGCTGGTCATAATATGCACTAATGCTTCCGTAAGCTCATAATGTAATTTTATTCCGGCGTTTACTTTATCGGCAGCGCACTTAAATATCCTTGCTTTTTTTACACATTCGCCATAGCCAATAGCCTTGTTGGCCCTTGAAAAAGGAAGATAGCCGGATATGCCATCCTTATCCACAACGGTTATCTCGCGCAATTTGCCGTTTTGTACAGCGCACATGCGTATTCGTCCTTCCAAAATAATAAAGGTATTATTAATCGGGTCGCCGGTGTTAAAAAGCCTTTCGCCTTCTTCCAGTTCAATTACAACACCTTCATTAATAAACCATTGTAACTGATCAATAGGTACATCTTTCAGAGCAGGTATGGCCTTTAGTTGTTGGGGCGTTAGGTTATTCATTTTTAAGGCAAATAAGCAGGCGCATCCATTGGGCCGCCGTATCAAATATAGAGTATTGTTAAAGCTATAACAAAGTGAACAAAACAATTTGGCATGAAAATTATTTTATATCTTAAAAAAAATTTTAGTACAACATTGGACAATTTTAATAAAGGCGAATTCTCATTTTCGGAAGGGACTATAGAACAAGACCTTAATCTTTTAGTTAGGGCGCTAAACGCCTCAATTTCAGGCATTATTTTAACTGATAACCGCCAGCCGGACAATCCTATTATTTACTGTAACAGTGCATTTGAAAAAATATCGGGCTACAAACGCCGTGATATTATAGGACATAATTGTCGGTTTTTGCAGAAAGATGACCGTAACCAAAGGCAACGTTTGCAACTAAGGGAAGCCATTGAAAAGGGAATTTCTTGTGTGGTGGAGATACGTAATTATAAAAAGGACGGTACGCTTTTCTGGAATGAATTGTATATGTCGCCCATAAAGGATGAAAAAGGCAATGTCAACTATTTTATTGGTGTACAGAACGATATTACACGCAGAAAAAAAGCTGAACTGGAGCTGCGCAGTAATAACGAATTAATGGAAAGGCGTATAGAAGAACGTACGCAAAGCCTTAAAGAGAGTGAAGACTACCTGGCCAGTATTGTGCAAACTGTTCGCGAAAGCCTTATTGTACTGGATAAAGATTTTAGAGTATTAAGTGTAAATGAACATTTTTTAAAGGTTTTTAAAGTTAATAAGGAAGAAACCGAAGGTAAAATGCTTTACGACCTGGGTAACCGCCAATGGGATATTCCTTTATTAAGGGAACTGCTCGAAAATATATTGCCTACCAATAATCCGGTTGAGGAGTTTGAGGTTGAGCATGATTTCCCACATATAGGCAAAAAATTAATGTTGCTGAATGCCCATCGGATAGAGCTTGAAGGGCAGTTTAAAGACCGTATATTGTTAGCTATTGAAGATATTACCGACAGGCGCGAAATAGAAAGACGTAAGGATGATTTTCTGTCGATTGCCAGTCACGAACTGAAAACACCGCTTACTACCATAAAAGGGTATGTGCAAATGATGCAGCGTATAATACCTAAGGATGCTGAGGAGAAATTCAGATCGTTACTGAATAAAACAAGTGTTTATATTGAGCGGCTTAACCACCTTATTGCAGAACTGCTTGATGTATCAAAAATTCAGACCGGAAATATTGAGCTGCATAAAGAGGTATTTGATTTTGATAAAATGGTACATGAAACAGTGGAGCACATTCAATCTGCAACAAAAACGCATCAGATTGTAGTAAAAGGCAGTGCTACCAATAGTTTTTCGGGCGATGAGTCAAACATTATACAGGTGGTAAACAACCTGTTATCTAACGCAATAAAATATTCACCTGATGAAAAAGAGGTGGTAGTTTATCTTTCAAAAGTGAGTGATTACCTTAAACTTTCGGTTACAGACTTCGGAATGGGTATTAGTATGGAGAATCAGAAGAGGATCTTTGAGCGGTTTTATCGTGTAGGGGAGATACAGCAGCAATTTCCGGGAATGGGGATTGGCTTGTACGTTTGTGAACAGGTGATAAAAAACCACGGCGGCTCATTGTGGGTAGAGAGCGAACCGGGCAAAGGTTCTACCTTTAGCTTTACATTACCGCTTAATGAAAGGGTGGGTAATGCTGAATAAAACAATACTTGTTTGTGATGATGATGAAGGTATACTGGATATGTTGGAGATTGTTTTGGAAGATGCCGGTTACCATGTTATAGTTGTTAGCAACAGCCTTAAGATATACGAGGCTATTGATAAACAAAAGCCCGATCTGGTATTGCTTGATCTATGGATGCCCGTATTATCAGGCGATCAGGTGTTACGTACATTGCGTAAAAATCCGGAAACTGATAAACTACCGGTAATAATAATCTCTGCCAGCAGGGAAGGTAAACATATTGCGGATGAAGCGGGGGCTAATGGGTTTATTGCCAAACCATTTGATCTGGATCAGCTGGTGAACGATGTGCAAAAGCTGGCATCGTAACTACCACTTATTACCAGCCCACATAATCCGGGGGCTTAATACCTTTTAAACGCAGGTAAACAATTAGCTGTCCTAAATGGTGGGTTTGATGGTCATGCATTAATATAAGTATTTGCCTGCGGGTAAGCGGTCCGGCAAAAAACGATACTTTTTCGTTGAGCTGGGCAGGCGAAAGCGTGTAATGTGCTTTTAAGCCGTAATCATAAGCATCCGCAATTATTTTAATTACATCGGCTTTATTTAATTTAACGGCATCAGGCTTTGCTTTGGGCACATCAACCTTAAGGTATGATGATACCAGCCATTTCATATTATCAGCAATATGCAAAAGCTGTTCTTTAAAACTCATTTCCTCGGCAACGGGTTTAAAATCGTAATCTTTTTCGGGCATTAATTCTGCCATTTTTAATGCATAAGCCTTACTGTTTGCCCATTTGCGGGCAAGTTCTGTTTCCAGGCTATCGGTAGTACGGGCTTTAACCGAACACAATGCAGTGATAAATAATATAAATGTGAGTATAAAAGATCGGATAATTTTCATAGTAAATAGCCGGTTAAAGCAGGCGTTTATACCATGAAGATATCATTTTTTTTATCATACTGTGCAGTACCTAATTAAAATCAGAAGTAGATAACACCACTATACTACCCGGATATTGCAGGTTCGATTCATTTTCCGCGGTTATAAAAACCCGTTTAGCCTTAAAAGGAGAAATGGTAGATAACGAACCTTCCAGATCATCAGAGAAAAAACCACTGCTGCTTTTTAACCTGCCCAGATTTTTAATGCCGTTATTTTCTGTCTCCATCCAAACAACGTATAATTTACGTTCGGGTTGTAAGCGCGAAGGTTTTGCCAAGTTATTCACCTTTACATTAACCGAGTAATTGCCGTTATCATCCTTATCTATTTTTACCCGCCCTTCGGCAGCAGGTACTACTGTAGACTTTTGAAAAGTTATTTTTTTAGAGCATGAAGTAAGCGTAAATAATATGAACAGCGTACAAAGTATTGATCTTGTGATTTTTAATTGAAGCATTTTATTATAAGGTAATTAGAATTAAGCATTGATATGCGTATATATAATTATATTATAAAGACATTCATATTGCTTAATTGTTTGTAAAAAGGGTATAACATTATGGCATATACCCCAATAAAACATAAACCAGCGGTTTATAAAACGCGATAGACGAGGACGGGAGAATCATCAACATTAGCCTAATATCCGTGCGGATAAATTCAATAATAGGAAACAAGCCATCTATACCACTATAGGCACAGTGCATAACAGTTGATAAGGTCTAAACTCTTATTTTAGTCTCTTAAGAAATTATCTTTATCCTGTTTATATGCCGGAGGTAACTTCTGCCAATTTACCTGACCAATTAGTATGAGACATCTTTTTATTTTTTTTGTAATTTCCTGTTTAGGGATCAGTAATACAGGTTACGCACAATCCTATAGTGCGCCAAATAATGAAAGGCCGTGGAACGCCCAGTGGATAACTACGCAGAGTGATACGGGTACTAACTACGGCATTTTTTATTTCCGCAAAAGTGTAGAACTGGCAAAAAAACCTACTTCGTTCATTGTTCATGTATCGGCAGATAACAGGTACAAATTGTATGTTAATGGTGCGCTGGTTTCCTTAGGGCCCGCACGTGGCGATACCTATTACTGGAACTATGAAACGGTTGATCTTGCGCCGTATTTAACAGCCGGCAACAATTTGATATCGGCATTAGTTTGGAACGAGGCGCAGTACCGTCCCGAAGCGCAGATCACCGTGCGAACCGCTTTTATTTTACAGGGAGATTCCCCGGCCGAAGAAATATTAAATACCAACAACACGTGGAAATCTATCCGCGATTATGGGCATGTACCCGTGCCGGGTTTCTTTTTTGCAGCCACCAAAGGCGAAATGGTAGTAATGGACCGTACTATTAAGGGCGATTGGAAAGCCGCCAATTTTAATGACAGCGCATGGCAAAAGGCCGCAGTGTTATTTGATGGTAAGCTTAAGGGCATGTCTGACGGTTTAGCGTGGGAACTGGTGCCTTCATCTATTCCGCCTATGGAACTTAAATATCAGCGTATCCCTAAACTACGTATAGCAACCGGCATGTCGGTTCCGGCAGATTTTCCTGCAAAAAAGGTAGCTGTTACAGTTCCCGCAAATACCACAGTTACTTTACTGCTCGATCAAACTTATGAAACAAACGCCTACGTAACTTTAAATTTTAGCGGCGGCAAAGGTGCGGGTATTTCAATAGGCTACGCCGAGTCGCTTTACGAAAAGGGCAGTAACGGTACACGCAAAGGCAATCGTAATGAGGTGGATGGAAAAGTGTTTGTTGGGCGGATAGACAGCCTGCTGGCCGATGGAAGTGAAGAACAGTCATATACTACCCTTAACTTCCGTACTTATCGTTACATACGCCTTATTGTGCATACCCAAAACGATCCGTTAGTAATTAATGATATATACGGTACGTTTACCGCGTATCCTTTTAAGCAAACCGCGGTTTTTAACACCGATGATACCGAAATAACAAAGATGCTGGATATTGGCTGGCGCACCGCACGGTTAAATGCCTGGGAAACCTATACCGATTGCCCTTATTACGAGCAATTGCAATACATTGGAGATACCCGTATACAGGCCATGATATCATACTACTACAGTGGCGACGACCGGCTGGCGCGTAATGCTATTAACCTGATGGATCACTCCCGCTTAACCGAGGGGGTTACACTTAGTCGTTATCCTACGCATAGCACACAGATCATATCTACATTTTCGCTGTGGTATATAGGTATGCTGCACGATTACTGGATGTACCGGAATGATAACGATTTTATAAAAAGCAAACTAACCGGGGAGCGGGCCGTATTAGAATTCTTCAGTAAATTTCAGCAAGCAGACGGTTCCCTGAAAAACCTGCCCTACTGGACATTTGTTGACTGGGCGGGAGATATGGGCTGGGGACCTAAAGGTAAAGATGGCAGCGCGGCTATTTACGATTTGCAGTTACTTTGGGCATACGAGTGGGCTGCACAAATGGAAGCGAAAATTGGTTTGCAGGTTTATGCTGATCTGTATAACCAAAAGGCTGCGCAGTTAAAGGCCACCATCAAACGTAAATATTGGGATCCGGCTAAAAAGCTTTATGCTGATACCGAAGAGAAAAAGGGATATTCCCAACACGCCAATTCATTGGCTATACTCACCGGTGTAGTAAACGATGCCGATATGGCTGCCGTAGCACACAATATGCTTACGGACACCACTTTAACGCAATGTACCGTATACTTTAAATATTACCTGCATCAGGCACTGGTAAAGGCAGGTTTAGGCAACGATTATATGAATTGGTTGGGTATCTGGCGCGATAACATCAAAATGGGTCTTACCACCTGGGCCGAATACTCCGACCTGGAGACCACCCGGTCTGATTGCCATGCCTGGGGTGCAAGTCCTAATATTGAATTTTTCAGAACAGTATTAGGGATAGATAGTTATGCTCCGGGGTTCAGTAAAATAAAGATTGAGCCTCATTTGGGAACAATAACTAAAGTTAGCGGAGAGATACCTCACCCTGATGGTAAAGTTGCGGTGAGCTACCTGTTAAGCAAAGGTAAATGGAACATCAGCATCAGTCTGCCACAAAGTACAACAGGCATATTCATCTGGAAGGGGAAAACGTATTCACTTAAAGCAGGTGCAAATTCATTGGTGATATAGTGTTGCAGTTATGAAAATAGGGCAATACAACTTTAGGGAATGTAAATAGGTAGCGGATTTTAGGCGGCTTCGGGGATGGTTTTAAAAACTTATTCAGGCGTTTTACGTAAAAATGTTTTAAACCCCCTGTTTTATGCGCTATTTATTTGTTCTTATTTGTTTTTTTTCGTTACCGGCTTTTGCACAACAACAAGCCTCAGCATTGGCCAGTCTTAAAACAGCACCGGATAATGAAAAGGTAGCACTATATCGCACCATAGCGCAGGGATACGCTGCTACAGAACCTGATTCTGCCGTTCATTTTGCTAACGAAGGCATGCGCCTTGCCGAGCAGCGTAATGACCGTCAGGGTCAAGCTTCGTTGATGGTAACACTGGGTAATATCAACGCGCTGCACCACCATACCGAACTTGCACGTAGTTTTTATAACGAAGCACTGGGCCTGTATCGCAGGCTGCAAGATGCCGCGGGAGTTGCACACACCTACGACCAATTAGGCATATTGGACGGAAGCACGCAAAATTTTAACAAGGCTCTAAAATATTATCAGGATAGCCATGATAGCAGCGGGCTAATTGAAACTTATGAGGGCATGGGTAAAACTGCCGAAGAAAATGGTGAGCGCGAAAAAGCACTAAGTTGGTATCTGCGCGCCCTTACCCAGTATGAACATCGCCACCACGAGCCCGAAGCCTATTTTGTACTGCTCGAAAAAATAAGTAAGCTTTACCAGGAAAAAGGTGACAGTTCCACCGCGCTGCATTACCTGGAAACGGGTATACGGAAAGGTAAAAAGCAAGGAGAACCATCAGGGGGGGTGCGTTTACTCAACGATGAAGGACATGTTTTAGCAGATGACCGGCAAATGGTTAAGGCTTTGGAAGTATATAAGCAGGCTTTGAGCGAAGCTAAGCGATATAATCAGCCTAACGAACAGGCGGAGGCATTGATAGGTATTGCAGGCGTACTTAAAAAGCAAGATGCCGGCACCAGTATACAGGATTTGGAGCAGGCGCTGAAAATTGCCCGTACCCTGCATGAGCCTAAACTGGAGGCGCGCATTTATGAAGCCCTTGCCGGTATTTATCAACAGCAAAAAAACTATAAAGAGGCTATGAGCGCCCTTACCGAAGAACACAGTTTGATTGATAGTTTGCTGGATGCTGATACTGTTAAGGAGATTGCTGCGCTGGATAGCAGTTACGTGTTAGAACGTTCGCGCGAAAAAACAAAAAACCTGGAGCAGGTAAATAGGGTGGAAAGGGCGGAACTACATTTGGTGCTGATATTGGCTTTTGTTGTTATTGTATTTTTAGTAATACTTTGGCTGTACCTGCGCAAGGTAAAACGATTGAATGGGGAACTTAAAAAATTGAATGAAGAACTGATCAACTCTAACCGGGTGAAAGATACTTTGTTCTCGGTAGTAGGGCATGATCTGAAAGGGCCGGCAGGCAGTGCCGCTCAGTTATTCGAGATGATGGAGACAGAAGAATTTACCCCTGAAGAGATGAAAAGTATGATAGCCGAACTGCGCATACAAACAAGTGCTTCGCTCGAATTATTGAAGGCACTATTTGAATGGGGAAAATCACAATTGCAGGGGGTTAAGGTAAATCCATCAGATTTTCAGGTTCGGCCCATTGTAGAACGCAGCATCCATTTGCTAAGTCAGCAGGCGGCGCAAAAGAATATCCGGCTTAATACCCAATTGCCATCTAAGTTAATGATACACGCCGATGCCGATCATTTTGAATTTATTGTTCGGAATTTGCTTTCAAATGCTATTAAGTTCAGTTACGAGGGAGGAGAAATAGAGGTTGCTGCTCAAACTCCTGATGCACAGGAAGTGATTTTTTCAGTAAGGGATAAGGGGGTAGGCATCAGTAAAGAGCAACAGGCAGTTTTCCTCACCAGCAACATTAAGGTAAACTATGGCACAAAAAAGGAACAAGGTAGTGGTTTGGGCCTTTTACTTACAAAAGATTTTATTAAGGCCAACCACGGCCGTATATGGCTGGAAAGCGAAGAAGGTAAAGGCACCACTTTTTTTATAGCGATGCCGGCAGCATAAATAAGATTAATTTAAAGTATCCGGCTTTCAGATGAATTGTGGCTATTACATATAATAAGGAAGAATGGGTTTTCGCCATTGTTCCAAATAATTAAAGCCGCCTTTTTGGGGCAGCTTTAATTATTATTATTATGTTAGTCTTCCAATGGTTCGGTACTGGCGTCGTAGTTTACATGATTTTCTGCAATCTCGGTTAACAGCGCATCCGCCGTTTTTTCCTCTTCCAGTGTTTCATTTAGTATTTCAGCAACATCATAATAACCCAGGGTTTTAGCAAGGCTCACCATACCGCCATACGAGGCAATTTCGTAATGCTCCGCTTTTTGACCGGCAAATATAAGGCCTACATCCCGTTGAGCTGTACCTTCTTCTGTATCACTAATGATCTCGTCGCCTTCGTCAACTATGCCTGCCATAGCATCACATTTTGTGGTGTCAGGCTCCAACCCTAAAATACTAAAGATTTGCTCCAACCGGGTCACATGGTTTTCTGTTTCCGCTAAATGGTTGTTAAATGCGTTTTTTAATTCGACGGTAGTTGCTGCTTCAGCCATATCGGGTAGTGTGTCTACTAACTCCTTTTCGGCCCAAAGCAGGTCTTTTAGTTCATTCACAAAAAATTCCATTAACTTGGAATTGCCTGTGCCGGTTGATGGTTCATCTTGCCATGCCTCTTCTTCATCAAAGCCCTCAGTCTCATATTCATCCTCACTATCGTATTCATTTAATGGTTCGTCGTAGGATGAATCTTCATCTACAATGTCATTCTCCTCATCATCAAAAGATGCTATCTGGTCGCGCAGAGATTTGATAAGATCGTGCCCTTCGTTTATACTCATCTGCTGGGTTTGTAGTACCTGCACTATATCCGGGCTTAAACCATTCTCAGGGTCAAGTGCGGTACGGTAAGCCGACTTTATAGCGTCCTCGCCGCGTTCGCACTCATTTAAAATAGCTTCCAGATCGCTTCCGGTAAAAGTGTTTTTAATATCTATCCAGGCGCGGTGCAGGGTACCGGATGCACTTGTTCCGTCCGCCGGTTCATAGCCGCTTTGCTGTACAAGGCTGCTTAGCTCGATGGCGTTATCGCGGCTCTCGCCCGCGAGTTTGTTAAATAAAAAATTCAGGGCAGTATTGTTCTGTTCCTGTAGTTCGCTTACAGCTTTTTCAAAGCCTTTTACGCGATCGTTATTGATCTCGATCAGATCGTTGATCACTTCTATTGATTTTTCAGAGATTTCCATAGGTTTATGTGTATTAGTTTTTATAATCGCTCCATTGGGCAACGCCTTGCGGATCCGTTTTCTTTACTTCGCTGCTTTTAAGCTCACTCATTTCAGTGTTCTTTTTTTCCATTGCCTTAAGATCCTTGTCGGCACCTTTCGGTAATTTGGTTTGCCCTTCGGTTTCGCGTACATAAGCAACAGGGTTTTCTATATAATCAAACTCCTTACCCATGCCTTTGATCTCCCCTTCGTTCCACGGACCACGGACCGTACCTTCGGATAAATTATATGCCTGTTGCAGGTAACGCGGATCAGCAGCTAAAACAGCCGGTGGAAAATTAGGTTGAATGCTCTCTAAAGCGGCTTCAAACATTTTATAATGGGCTACTTCGCGCGTCATTAAAAAGGATAGTGTTTCATGAATGTACGGGTCGTCTGTAAATTTCATAAGGTGTTCATACACCAGTTTAGCTCTTGATTCGGAAGCAAGGTTACTTCGCAGGTCCACGGTAAGGTCGCCGTTAGATGCGATATACGATGCGCACCATGGAATGCCCTGGCTGTTCCGTGGTGTGGGACCACCACCTGTAATAATTGCAAACTGAGGATTAGCAGTTAACGCCGCGTGAATAATGTTCTCCTTAGCGGCTTTGCCATTCATTACCTGCATAATTTCGGAATTATCTGCAGCATCCTTAAGTTCGCCGTTAACACCGGTAAGCAGCATTTGGATAGTAGCACCAACGATCTCCAGGTGACTGAATTCTTCGGTAGCGATATCCATCAACATATCATACTTGTCGGGATGCGGCATCTTTGCGCCAAATGCTTGGGTAAAATACTGCATTGCAGCGGCAAGTTCGCCGTTTTCGCCACCAAATTGTTCAAGTAACAGGTTGGCGAAGCGTGGGTCAGGGCGGGATACCCTGGCATTAAATTGTAGGTCTTTTACGTGATGAAACATAGTAAATTGTTTTTAGAAGATTAATAAATAACTGTTAGGGACTTCGCTTTGAAAATTGAGGATCGTGCTTATTAATACAACTAAAAAGAATGTCTAATGTTTCTACTTATAATTAAATTAATTTCATTATTTTATAATTTACTTAATTGGATTTTTAAATGTAAAGTTTGGCTTATAGAAAGTTTAGGGAAAATTATACGCTTTAGATAATAGAATATTAAAGTTCCGGGATTTCCCGAGGCTATTATTTTTTTATTTCGTAACAATTCAACCATTCCGCTTTTATAAGCCCGTACATCTTTCAGATGTAATGCGTGTTCTTTTACGGTATTTTCAAAAAAAGTATTCCGTCGCCTAAAATTATGGGCAAAACTGATTGCCTTATTTCATCCGCTAAGTTCAGGCGCATAAAGGCACTGGCAAGTTCAGCACCGCCTGCCAGCCAAACGTTATTGTAATTTGGTTTAAGCCGTTCATTTACCAACGTTTCCAGATCGCCGGAGTAAGTTTCAATATTAATCTGTAAACAGGTAGTTTCCGGTTAGTTAACACAATAGTAGGCACATCCCCGTAAACCCATCAATGTGTTTTTGAAAGCTCCAGGGCTTGTTCATAAGTGCGTGAACCCATTAGGTAACCATCAATAGTTTTTAGAAAATCTTTTACTTCCTGTTCGGTAACACTTATTCCCTTATCATAATGGTCGGCTATTTCAAACCATGAAACACCTATTGTCTATTTTTGCGATGTACCCATCAATGCTTGAACCATATGTATGGTAAGTTTAAACATTATTACCGGATGATCGTTTAAAATGTTAAGCTAATATCAGGGTATTTTATACATTATTTAGTTATGCAAAATTATAAATAAGCGTTAGGATTTATAAAACTATAAACTCATTTTTATATCATGAAACCATTACTTTTCCTTTCGGTATTTGCGCTGATTTTATTTGGCTGCAACCACGGCACTAAACATGCTGAAGCTAATTTGGACGAACTTACAAACCACCTTAAACCGGGTAAGCATAACTATCTGGCCGTTTTTGAAAAGGATAGCGCCAAACTTACGCTTGATATTGGCACTTACGGAAAAATATCCGGCCAAATGAGTGTAAAATATAGTGATACCAGTACGGTTGAAAGGCAAGCTACCGACGGCACTTTAATGAAGGCCGAGTTTAAGGGCGATACCTTAAGAGCCGACTATTCATTCAGCAGCGGCCCTTCCGGGCAAAATAAATATGTTAACCCCGTTGCTTTTTTGCATAAAGGCGACACACTGATAATGGGTTATGGCCGCGTGCTTAATTACTTGGGCCGTAATTATTTTGATCCGGCAACACCTATCGGTTTTGAAAAAAGTAAATTCCGCTTTGTACCCGTGAAGTAAAACAAACTTTACAGAATTTAATATTGAGCCCTTCGAAGACTTTTTTGGAGGGCTTTTTAATTTTTCTTTTGGTGCAAAATTTAATCACAATACACCGTTTCTTTTATGATTTGAAGGGATTAGAAGATTTAAACCTGAATTTAAAGTGGTTAATTAGATAAGATGATTGCACTTAATCTTTGATTTTACGGTCTTTATTCTCGTAATCGATCAATAAGTTTTTCTATTCCTTGTCGCCAAGCAGGGTAGAGTTCGTCATTTTCCGACCAAAGCTCGTTTAGTTCAGATATTTCGCCTAAAACTATTTGTAGGGCCTGTACGGCATCTCCTTTAAGTGAGGATAGATCTATCTCAGGGTGTCTGTCAGGAAATGTGTCTACATCGTAGGGATCGTCGTCATCAACCGCAGAAAACTTTGTTCCATGTGTTTGCCTGTCAACGTAGGTTGCTGCAACTATTACAGCATTGGCTGCATCAGCATCTAAGTAATCAGTATCAATCGCTGTCTTAAAAGTATTTTTGAGTAACCCTTTTGGATTGTCAGATTCTTCAACTTCTGCCATAAAGTCAAAAGCGGCATCATCTTCAAAGTGTCCATAACCCCAAGCGCCCATATATTAATTATTTAAGCTGAATAAATTTGCCCTGAAACTAATAAGATGGAATGATAATACAAAATAAAAGATAGCTGTGTAAATTTATGTATGTAGCTCTTGACAGATGCAAGGGCATGCAAGAATAGTAGAAATAAAACAAAAAGCCTCCGAACTTTATCCGAAGGCTTTTGAATTTTTTTTGTGGTGCAGAATTATTAATAACACACAATTTCTTCAATGATTTAAAAAGAATAGCGGATTAAGACCTGAATTGATTTTGGTCTACTTTGCTTGAAATCGCTCTATTACTAAGCGTAGCTTAATGTATAAACTTGGATTGCTTGAAATATCTTTTTTAACTGTGTAAATTTATATCAACTTAAACTATTGAATAAAGTTCTATCTCTTATGACACAACAAATCTTTAACAATAAAAGAGTAACCTGGGAAAGCAGAGCGAAGCAAATTGCACTCATTGTAATTTCTTTTGCATTTGTGGCAATAGCACTTTTGACTACAGAGAAATATTCATCTTTCAGCTTTCTGGTTATAATAATTCTTTTTGGTGGCGGAGGGATTTTTACGTTGATTCGTTTACTAAATTCCAAAAATCTTTTTGTTACACATAGTTCAGAACTTGGGAGGATAATTCTTGCTGAGCAAATCAAAACGCGAAAAGAAGAATTCGGATTCTTCACTTATGATGCAACAGGTTTTTATTTTGACGAGCAAAATGGCGCGGTGCATTACAATTGGATAGACATCAATACCGTATTTTGTTATAAAGAAGACTGGATTACTACCGATGAAATTTGCCTTGACATCTTTACGTCTGATAACAATTGTATTAAATTAACCGAGGATATACCAGGATGGTATCAATTTAATAAAAAGCTTATTGAGAACTTTCCAATAATATCTGGTAATTGGGAAGGAGACATTGTCTATCCTCCCTTTGAAACTAATTTAAAGTTACTTTATGATAAACTTGGCAGAACAGAAAATCAAGCGAAAGCCGAGTGCTACATGACATGATGTAATTGAAATATTTATCTAAAACTAAAAAAGCCCTCAGAAAATTCCTGAAGGCTTTATAAAACTTTTTAAATAAATTGACCAGGTGGTCTTTTAGTGGTATCAGCTGGGATCGAACCAGCGACACAAGGATTTTCAGTCCTTTGCTCTACCGACTGAGCTATGATACCGACCGTTTAAGGTTTGCAAATGTAGCGTTTTTTTTATTTCTGTAAAGTTTTTTTTCATTTTTAGCACGCAATATTTAATACGCTTAACAGCGTACGTATGTGTTCGCTTCATTTTCAGCATATTAATAGCCACATCAACATGTCTGTTGATTTATGAAAGCAACCGGGAAAACAAACCGTGCGCTTTTTAATTATAATAATCAAAGCGTATAAGCCCAAACATTAAAAAACAAATCCCTACTTTAGCTTTAAATACTATGCACGCATAATGATTGGTCAGGTAATATTTATAATTATTTTATTGGGTGCGGCTTACCTTTTCGGTAAAAACGTAGCTAAAATAAGGCGCAATATATTATTAGGTCGCCCGGTAAACCGGTCGGATAATCCCGGCGAGCGCTGGCGCACTATGGCCCGCGTGGCTCTGGGGCAAAGTAAAATGGTGCGGCGCCCAATAGCGGGCGTGTTACATATTTTGGTATATGCGGGTTTTGTAATTATCAATATCGAGGTGCTCGAAATTCTTATCGACGGTATTTTTGGGTCGCACCGGATATTTGCTGCTCCGCTGGGTAGTTTATACGGTCTGCTCATCGGCGGGTTCGAGGTGCTGGCCCTTTTGGTGCTGCTTTCCTGCGTAGTGTTTCTTATCAGGCGAAATATTATCCGTTTAAAACGCTTTTCGGGCCGCGAGATGACCGCCTGGCCAAAGTCTGACGCTAACTATATCCTCATCATTGAAATACTGCTCATGACGGCTTTTTTAACCATGAACGCCGCCGACTATAAATTACAGGTATTGCATTTCGGGCATTATATCAAAGCGGGCAATTTTCCGGTAAGTACCTTTTTAGCGCCGTTGCTGTCTGCAAAAGCCGGAACGCTGGTTATCATTGAGCGGAGCTGCTGGTGGTTCCATATTATTGGTATACTGGCCTTTTTAAATTATTTGCCTTATTCCAAGCACTTTCATATCCTGCTGGCTTTCCCGAATACTTATTACTCCAAACTGGAGCCTAAGGGCCAGTTCAGTAATATGTCATCGGTTACTAACGAGGTAAAGGCCATGCTCGATCCTGCTTTTGTACCGCCCGCTGCGGATATCAGCCGCTTTGGCGCTAAGGACGTCACCGACCTTACCTGGAAAAACCTGATGGATGCCTACACCTGTACCGAGTGCGGCAGGTGCACATCGGTATGTCCGGCCAATATTACAGGCAAGCTGCTTTCGCCGCGCAAGATCATGATGGACACGCGCGACAGACTAACCGAAGTAGGCAATAACCTGGATAAAAATGGCAAGGACCATACCGACGATAAAAGTTTATTGGATAATTACATTACCCGCGAGGAGTTGTGGGCCTGTACCACCTGTAATGCCTGCGTACAGGCCTGTCCGGTAAATATCGATCCGCTGAATATTATTATGCAAATGCGGCAATACGTGGTGATGGAGGAATCACAGGCCCCGTCCAGCCTCAACAATATGTTCGGCAATATGGAAAACAATGGCGCGCCATGGAAATACAGCCAGGCCGACCGATTTAACTGGAATAAGTAAATGTGCGGATGTGCAGATAGGTGTAATTTAAGAATGATTAACAGGGATGACAGATAGTATGAGCGATACTTTAAACAACGAAATTATCGTGCCTACCATGGCGCAGATGGCAGCCGAAGGCAAACAGCCGGATATCCTGTTTTGGGTGGGTTGCGCAGGAAGTTTTGACGAGCGCGCGCAAAAAATAACCCGCGATATTTGCAAGATACTGCAGCACGTGGGCATCAGCTTCGCGGTATTGGGTACCGAAGAAAGCTGCACGGGCGACCCGGCCAAACGAGCAGGTAACGAATTTCTGTTCCAGATGCAGGCCATGGCTAACATACAGGTGCTGGATGGCTATAACATAAAAAAAATAGTAACCGGCTGTCCGCATTGTTTTAATACCATTGCTAACGAATATCCCGGTTTAGGCGGCAATTACGAGGTAGTACACCACAGCCAGCTGATACAGCAATTGATAAATGAGGGCAACCTAAAGGCCGAGGGGGGCGAAAGTTTTAAGGGCCGTCGCATTACTTTTCACGATCCTTGTTACCTGGGCAGGGGCAATAATGTCTACGAGGCCCCGAGGGCTGCTTTAGAGGTACTGGACGCCGATCTTGTGGAGATGAAACGCTGCAAAAGCAACGGGCTGTGCTGCGGCGCGGGTGGCGCGCAAATGTTCAAAGAACCCGAACCGGGTAAAAAGGATATTAATATGGAACGCATGAACGATGTGCTGGAAGCTAACGCCCAGGTTGTAGCGTCGGGCTGTCCGTTTTGCATGACCATGCTGAGCGATGGTGTAAAACACACCGAAAAAGAGCAGGAAATACAGGTATTGGATATCGCTGAAATTACGGTACGGGCTAACGGATTATAAAAAAATTACATGGTTTCAGAGTTCTTGGGTCATCCTGAGGTTATCGAAAGATGTGCGAGAGGCTAGGCTCAGCTTTTGCACTTAACCCTTCCACAAGTAAAACAGGAATGGTAAGTTTGAGCTGAACAACAGTAAGTATTTGCCGTTTTTATCCAACATATCGTTTCCACCTTTGCAGGATGGTAGTTACCTGCAGCAGATCCCGGGCTTGTGCCGTGGATTGGAGCTTACTTTAAAAAGCAATGTAACCTTTTTTGTAGGAGAGAACGGTTCCGGAAAATCAACCCTCCTGGAAGCTATTGCCGAACAATGCGGATTTAGTTTAAGAGGGGGGAACCGCAACCACAACTTCAATACCGGGGTTAACTTCCAGGGTTATCAATCACCACTTGCGGCACATTTAAAACTGGGGTGGACACCCCGCCGCATAAGCAACGGGTTTTTTATGCGGGCCGAAAGCTTTTTCAATTTTGCTTCCTATATTGACGAATTGGCCGCTGAGGATAAGGCCATTTTAAAGGCCTACGGCGGTAAATCGCTGCATAAGCAATCGCATGGCGAATCTTTTCTGGCTTTGTTTAATAATCAGTTCGAGTCGGGTATTTATATACTGGATGAGCCGGAAGCTGCCCTGTCCCCGTCAAGGATACTGGCCTTTATATCGACTATCAGCCAGCTTGAGAAAAGCGGACGTGCCCAGTTCCTGATAGCCACGCATTCGCCTATGCTGGTATGCTATCCGGGCGCAACCATCTATCAGGTTGATGACACGGGTCTGCACCAAACCCGGTATGAGGACACCGAACACTATTTTCTCACCAAAACCTTTCTGAATAACCCTGCTTTATACCTGCGCCATTTAACGGAGGAGGCAAATGATGAATAGAATTAAGTTCAGCGTGTTATCCTGAGTTTATCAAAGAATGTGCGTTAAGGCATGCCCCGTTATGTTTCGACAAGCCATCATGACGCGCCCTTGTTATTGCTTGGGTCATCCTGAGCTTGTCGAAGGATAGGTGAAATGGCCTACGCCAGTATATGTATGGTTCGATAAATCTGTGATAGCATATTGTGCTAAATTTTAAATAAGTTTAGGCGCAACCGAATGTCTATTATACTTATGATTGAAGAATGCCAGATATAATAATAGAAAAATATCACGTAAATCAGTTTCTGAAAATTCTATTAGGAGAGGATAAACAATGTATATCTCAGAAACCTCCTGAACCCGATTTTTATACAAAAATAGACGGCAAGTTAATTGGTATTGAACATACCCGATTAATACGTGAAAAGGATGTAAATAAAATTAATATCATGGCACATAGTAAATTTGCAGATGAGATTATGGTTATGGCTGAGGAATTGTTTAACAAAAAAAGCTCAATGCCCTTATCTGTACATGTAGATTTTAAATGTGATTATGGTTTGGTTGCTAAAAATCCAGTTCAACTAAAAAAAGAAGATAAACAGTATTTAAGTGAATTTATAGCTGATTTTGTTTTTGGTGAAGTTCTTAATTTACAGATAGCTGATAAGTATCAGATATTTCAATATGATGCGTTTGATGTAGGAGGAGGTAAGAAAATAGACTCAATTACCATCACTCATTCGCCAACGTCTTGTTGGTATGCGGGTCAGGGTGGTACCATACCGAGAATATATCAAAGCGTTGAATTTAAAGCAATTTTAGAAAAGAAAAATAAAAAGCCTAGTAATTATAAACAAGATTATGCGGAGATATGGCTATTGATTGTAGAGAATTCAATGAATATCACATCTTACTTTAATTTTGAAGATCAGCATCCCATTGAAATTGAAACACCTTTTAACCGCGTGTTTATTTTAAGGAGTTCTAATAATGAAATTGTAGAGCTTAAAATTAAAAGTATATAAATAGAAATATTAGCCAATTCCTCCCAAATAAATAAGCGACCCCTAATTCCTAAGAGCCGCCACCCAAACTGTTGCTGTCAGTTTACCTGTTGATCATTTTTTGCATTTGTTCCGGATAGCGGTTTCCCTCAATCTTTATTTCTGATGCCGCTTCTTCTATCTGCGCCAGTTCTTTTTGGCTCAGTTCAATATCCACCGAGGCAAGATTTTCTTCTAAACGGTGCAGCTTGGTTGTACCAGGTATCGGCACTATCCACGGTTTTTGGGCAAGTAACCATGCCAAAGCAATTTGAGCGGGAGTAGCCTGCTTTTCGTTTGCTATGCGGGTAAGCAGTTCAACCACAGCCTGGTTAGCTTTTCGGGCATCTGTAGAAAAACGAGGAACAATGTTACGTATATCCGTTTCATCAAATTTGGTATTCTCATTAATGGCCCCGGTTAAAAACCCCCTGCCCAACGGACTAAAAGGAACAAAGCCTATACCCAGTTCTTCCAGTGTCGGGATGATATCTTGTTCCGGCTCGCGCCACCACAACGAATATTCGCTTTGCAAGGCAGCTAAGGGCTGTACAGCGTGTGCCTTTCGGATGCTTTCTGCTCCCGCTTCAGACATGCCGAAGTGTTTTACCTTTCCTTCCTTTATCAGATCTTTAACTGTTCCGGCTACCTCCTCTATAGGTATGTTGGGGTCAACACGGTGCTGATAAAATAGATCTATGCGGTCTGTTTTTAATCTCTTTAATGATTCCTCGGCAACACGGCGTATACGTTCGGGGCGGCTGTCCACACCATTTGAGGGCATTCCATCCTTAAAGCCGAATTTGGTAGCTATTACCACCTTATCGCGGTAAGGGGCAAGCGCTTCACCCAGTAGTTCCTCGTTCTTAAAAGGACCGTAAGCCTCTGCCGAATCAAAAAATGTTACACCGCGCTCTATAGCAGCATGTAATAGTTTTATTGCGTCCTTAGTAGCAGTAGCCGGTCCGTAACCATGACTCAATCCCATGCATCCTAATCCCAATGCGGATACTTCTAATCCGCCGTTACCTAATGTTCTTTTTTTCATGTTATGCTGTTTTACAGGTTATCAAATATAACACTACAAAGGTGGGGCTTGTTTTTTATCCTGATGTTACACCAATTACGGTAATGTATACCGTTATTACTGATGATGCCGTATGCGGGACATCTTGGCGCTGAAGCATCTTCCCGTCGTATCAGCGTAAAATAATTTTCTGCGGGTTATCAGCCGGTAATTATCAACCTAAAATGGTTAAATTTGCGGTATGGAATTTTCGTCACACTCAAGAGTTTGGATATATCAGGCTGATCATGAATTATCGGATGCCGAAGCGATGCAGATACAGGTTTTGCTGGATAACTTCACCACCGGGTGGACGGCCCATAATAACCAGTTAAAGGCCGCGGCTCAAATAAGATATAACCGTTTTTTGATATTGATAGTTGACGAGAGCCAGGCAGGTGCCAGCGGTTGCTCTATTGATAAGTCGGTTAATTTTATGAAACAACTGGAGCAGCAATTCGGCATAAACTTGTTCGACAGGTTTAACCTGGCTTACCGCGAAGGGGAGGAGATACTATCGGCAAACCGCGACGAGTTTGAAGAGCTGCTGAAACAGGGCCAAATTACCGCCGACACTATTGTGTTTAATAATTTGGTAAAGGATGTAACTGAACTGCAAACCCGCTGGGAAATTCCGTTTAAAGATAGCTGGCACATGCAACTATTTGGCGATTTGGTTGTTAGCTAATTATGTTCATAATTAACCTGCATTATATCGTTCCGCTGGATGAGCTGGACACGCACATGGCCGAGCATGTAAAGTATTTGAAAAAATATTACAAGGCCGGTGTGTTTTTAATGAGCGGCCGCAAAGTACCACGCACGGGCGGAATAATTATAGGCAGGGCCGAATCCAAAGAAATAATGGAGAAGATCATATCCGAAGATCCTTTCTATCAGCACAAACTTGCTGAATTCACCATCACGGAGTTTTTAACCTCGCAATATCACCCTGATCTGAAGGCTTTGCTGAATTGATTTTTGTATTTAAATTAGTGCTATGGAACAGTACGATAGCCGGGTTGATGCCTATATCGAAAAGTCAGCCGATTTTGCCAAACCTATATTAACCCATTTGCGTGAGTTGGTACACCTTGCCTCGCCGGAGATTACCGAGACCATGAAATGGAGCGCGCCTTTTTTTGAATACAAGGGTGTACTTTGCTTTATGATGGCCTTTAAACAGCACGCAGGCTTTGGCTTTTGGAAAGCCGATACCCTGCCCGATCCGCATGGTTTGATACAAGCCGACGGTAATGCGGGTAATATTGGTAAATTGACTACGTTGGATGATTTACCCCAGGATGATATCCTTATCTGGTACATCAGGCAGGCTATGGAGTTAAAGAACATGCCGGTAGCAACTAAACCCGCGCCCAAAAAGGCTGCCGCAAAAACGACGGAATTGGTGATCCCCGATTATTTGACCACTCTGCTGGCAGATAATCCGGCAGCCAAAGAACATTTTGAGAAATTCAGTCCCTCGCAAAAAAAGGAATATGTAAGCTGGTTTGAAGAAGCCAAAACCGAAGCCACCCGCGATAAACGTTTAGCAGAAGGCATTAGCTGGATGAGTGAGGGCAAAACCCGCCACTGGAAGTATAAGTAAACCATGACCGGCTCATATAAGGCCGAACTGTTTTAAATGGTGGGTAAAGTGTTTGTTATGCCATACCAGCCACTCATCATGCGTAAGTGCGCCAAAACCTCCATGTATAGCGGTAGCGTCCGGCGTTTTAAAATAAGTGTTAAACGCATCTAGTTCCTGCATAAGCTGATTTATGGCATCGCAGATATCCGCGTATTCATATTGCGGGGGCAGCGTACCCAACACCACGTTGCGAGGTATTTGCGCATCGGTATATATCCACAACTGTTTACTTTTTGCAGCTTCGGCTAAAGGCACGTCAAGTGTTGATTTTAACTTACCATTGGTAAAACGTACCTGCCTTATCATGTGTTCTACCATTTGCTGTGGTGTCATTTTACCCCAAAGCGGTAGGGTATCGGGTTTTAAGCGGGATAGTAAATTTAATAAGGCGGCTCTGTCGGTAATATCAATAAACTGATTCATTGTACTGATGGCAAATTAAATATATGCAAACCCTGCAGCTATTTTACCAGCAAAATCCATTGTTTAATTACGTTACTTAAGTGGTGTGCATTAGCCTTTATATGGTTAATATCTTTAAAACTTACCACACGCCTTCCGTCGGGATAATTGCCTTCTAAAAACCCGGTTGTATCATTCACTTTTACTCCGGTAGGAAAAACCAACATCAGTCGGTTTTTATGCAGGTTCATTACCACAATATCACGCTTGTATTGTTTAGCATCAAACTCTTCCATTTCACCCGTATAGTAAAACGCAGGGTTGTTCCATTTAATGTGTTCGCCAATTTTATCATCACTGTTCAGGATGATCTGTCTTAACAATTGTACAGCGTCCTGTATAGTGGCATCCAGTTTTTCAATATGTTGGCCAACTTGTCCCTGATTTGTGAGTTTGGTTTTAGGCATAAACGAGATGGTTTGCTGATGCTAAAGTAACAAATCTGCCTACATAATTAGCGTAGTAAAATACCTGACGCCGGGGAAAGGGTATAAAAAAAAATATTAAAATTCCAGCGGCCCCAGGCGACGCATATTTTTAAGGATGAGGGATTGCCTTCGCCTTAAATAACGTGTTGGCTTGGTTGCCGACCATTTGCGCGGATTGGGGAATATTACCGCTATGGCCGCCGCCTGCCTGCTGGTAAGTTGCGATGCCGGTTTATGAAAGTAAGCTTGTGATGCCGCTTCAATGCCGTATATGCCGTCGCCCATTTCAATTTCGTTAAGGTAAACCTCCATAATGCGCTTTTTGCTCCAAAAAACCTCTATCAGCATGGTAAAGTAGGCTTCAAACCCCTTACGGATAATGTTGCGCCCCGGCCACAGAAAAACGTTTTTGGCAGTTTGCTGGCTTATAGTACTGCCGCCTATCAGTTTTTTACTTTTCTGGTTTTTTTTGATGGCCTTTTCAATGGCGTTAAAATCAAAGCCATGGTTCTCTAAAAAGGTTTGGTCTTCGGCAGCTACGGCGGCGCGTTTCATGGGGTCGGCAATATCATCAAAATCCACCCAGGTCTTATCAATTTTCCATGTCTTGCCGTCGGCCTTTCGTTCAAAACCACGTTGTATCATTAACCACGTAAACGGTGGATTAACAAAGCGGTACAAAATAACCCCAAACAGGCTGGCGGCTACAAAAGCAATTGCTGCCAGTTTAAGTACGCGTAGTATAAGTTTAACTATGCTGTTTCTGAAAATGCCTTTCTTTTTCGGGGTCGATCTCTTTGCCATTTATATTAACCAAAAAAGGTGCTTAGCTAAGCTAAACACCTTTTAAATTTTATTATCCCGATAAAAATACGGAATTATAAATTACTCAGCTACTACTTCAAAAGGTACCTGAACTTTAACTTCTTTGTGCAGGTTTACGTTAGCAACGTATTCGCCAACAAATTTTGGCTCCTGGTCAAAAGTGATACGACGACGGTCAACTTCAAAACCTTCTTTTTTAAGGGCATCAGCAACCTGGATGGTATTGATAGCACCGAAGATCTTGCCGCTTTCGCCAGCTTTAGCACCAATGGTAAGTTTTACACCTTCCAAACGTGCAGCAATATCGTCAGCATCTTTGCGTATCTTATCTTGTTTAAATTGAGCCTGTTTCAGGTTCTCTGCTAATACTTTACGTGCAGATTCTGTGGCTAATATGGCATAACCCTTAGGAATAAGGAAATTACGGCCATAACCTGGTTTAACGTTTACTACGTCGTCTTTATCTCCCAGGTTTTTTACATCTTGTTTTAAAATAACTTCCATTTTGTAAACCTCCTGATTATTTTAATGAGTCCGTAACGTAAGGCAATAAACCAATGTGGCGCGCACGCTTAACAGCCTGAGCAACTTTACGCTGAAATTTTAATGAAGTACCGGTTAAACGACGTGGTAATACTTTACCCTGATCGTTCACAAACTTTAATAAAAAGTTCGCGTCTTTATAATCAATGTACTTGATGCCGTTCTTTTTGAAACGGCAATATTTTTTACGGTTATCCTCCACCTTAGGAGCGGTAACGTATCTGATCTGATCTGCCATTATTTAGAATCCTCCACTTTTGCTGGTTTCTTTTGGTTGAAAGCACCACTGCGTTTTTTCTCATTGTAAGCAATGGCGTGTTTGTCCAAAGCAATGGTTAGGAAACGCAAAACACGCTCATCGCGCCTTAACTCAACCTCCAATTTGTTAATTACATCACCCGGAGCCTTAAATTCAGTTAAGTGATAGTACCCTGTTGTTTTCTTTTGAATAGGATACGCTAATTTTCTCAAACCCCAATTATCCTCCTGGACAATTTCGGCTCCGTTATCAGTTAATATTTTGCTGAATTTGGCATTAGCCTCTTTAGCAACCTCATCTGATAACAACGGGGTTAGAACGATCACGATTTCGTACTGTTGCATTATTATACTTTGATTTTTAATTAATTACCCGCTATTACGGGGCTGCAAATGTAGTGATAAAAAATTAATTTAAAAAACCATTTTATGTTGTATTTTAGAGCTTAAAACAACCTAAACCATATCAATCACTAAAAATGAAGAAACTTCTACTACTGCTGGTATTGCCTTTTGTATTTATTTCCCACTTAAAAGCCCAGGATAAACCCGGCCCGGCCGAGCAAAAACTTTTAGATTCGCTGTGTAACAGCATGAACCGGCTTGATCTGTCGAAGATAACTACGCCCGAACAGGCCAATGATGCTTTTATGTCCTGTTTCCTGAATTATGCTGATTTGCTTACTGATGTTGCTGAAGAGTTAGGATTGAATTTCACGGATGATGCGGCCGGGGAAAAAGTTGGTGAATTAATAGGTAAGGAACTGATGAAACAAAAGTGCGGCGCCTTTTTAAAATTAGCCGCCATACTGGCTAAAAAAGGTGATACGCCGGTTGCACTAACCACTACAGGTACTTTTAAGCGAATAGACAATAAGGGCTTTAATTATATAGTATTAACAGATTCCAATGGTAATGAGAAGTCATTCTTATGGCTGCGGCAGTTCCCCGGTTCCGAAAAGTTTATAGCACCAACCGCACTTACAGGTAAAAAGTTAACTATTACCTGGCAGGAGATGGAAGTGTATCTTCCACAGGCAAAAGGTTACTATAAAGTAAAAGAAATTACAGCAGCTGATACACAGTAAATTGCTAAAATTTTAAAACATATTACAGGGCTAAACTGTCATATCTATATTAAAAATCTTAGCTATGGAGTTTATAAATGATTATACACAAAACGAGCGCGGTGCAAGTTTTATGTTCGACAGATTATTTTTTCAGGCCCAGGGTAGGAATGAGGATGTAGCGGAACAGGAATGGGACGAAGATGAACAAGAAACAGCCGATAATGACTGGGATGTAGAAGACGAGGCGGACGAAGAGTTTGATGATGAAGCAGCTGACCGTAACGACCTGCATGAGATAAGAGTTGGTGATGATGTGCATGAACCCAACCCGGAGGAGGACGACCATCTGCCTGATGATGACCTGCAATAAGGCTTAAATAAAAAAACTAATATCTTAAAGACGTTTTTTTGTTCCCAATAAATGGGAATTCAATGAATATTGCACTTTAGCCAATATTTGACTCACCCTGTCGCGGCTATAACCCGACCACCCTCTCTCTAAATGCGGACAGAAGGTATTTAGATTTTTTTGTAAGTTTAAATTTTCAGGTTTTCCCGCCCTCTTTGCGTAAGCAGAGAGGTAGACCAGCGTAGAGCAGTCGGGGTGAGTTACACCATCACCTATTTATGCACAATCTTTTTTGATGCTTTCGGGTAAAGCATTTTCTTGTTAACTTCGTAGCTGTGGATAATTTTATTGTTTCAGCACGCAAATATCGTCCGGCTACTTTTGATACCGTTGTTGGTCAGCAACATATTACCAACACATTAAAAAATGCCATTAAAAATAATCAGCTGGCGCAGGCATTTTTGTTCTGCGGGCCACGTGGCGTAGGTAAAACTACCTGTGCGCGCATACTGGCAAAAACCATTAACTGTACCAATTTACAACCTAATGGCGAGGCTTGCGGAGAATGCGAATCATGCAAAGCGTTTCAAAACGGAAATTCATTTAACGTACATGAGCTTGATGCGGCATCCAATAATTCAGTTGATGATATACGCAGTTTAATTGAGCAGGTGCGTATTCCTCCCCAATCGGCACGTTACAAGGTTTATATTATTGATGAGGTGCACATGCTGTCGCAGGCGGCGTTCAACGCGTTTTTAAAAACACTGGAAGAGCCACCTAATTATGCCATATTTATACTGGCCACTACCGAAAAACACAAAATACTGCCAACCATACTTTCGCGGTGCCAGATATTTGATTTTAACCGCATTAAGGTTGATGATATGGCCACCCATCTGGCCGGTATCGCTGATAAAGAAAATATAAGCTACGAGAACGATGGACTGCACATCATCGCCCAAAAAGCGGATGGCGGCTTGCGCGACGCGCTTTCCATGTTCGATCAGATCGTCAGTTTCTCGGGCGGCAACGTTACCTATCGCTCAGTAATTGATAACCTTAACGTTTTAGATTACGACTACTATTTCAGTATAACGGATAAGCTGTTAGCCGAGGATACTGCGGGCACCCTGCTGCTGTTTGATGAGATACTGGCTAAAGGATTTGACGGTGCTCACTTTATAGCGGGCCTTTCCGATCATTTCCGTAACCTGCTGGTAGCCAAAGACGAAGCAACCGTAAAGCTGTTGGAAGTTAGCGAAACCATAAAGGCCCGGTATCTGGGGCAGTCTAAGGCATCGTCAACATCGTTCCTGCTATCGGCTATGAATATTGCCAACCAGTGCGATATCAGCTACAAGCTGAGTAAAAATCAACGCTTACAGGTAGAACTGGCACTGCTCAAAATGTGTCATTTAAAGGCGGTGTTTAATTTAGTCGCTTTACCTGCCGCATCCGCCGCCGCTCCGCAAGGAGAGGTAAAAAAAAAACCTGATACCGCAGTAACAAGCCAACCAGCGGCGCAGCAAAAAGCTGAAGAGCCGCAGGTATCCATGGTGACTGAAGAACCTCTGGCATATAATAAGGCCCCGGGGCAGCAAGCCACCAAACCGGTCGTTGCCGAAGAGGTTGTGGAAACAACCAAGCCAAAGGTTTTTATCCCTAATGTACATACCAGTGCTACTTCGGTAAAAATACCGAGTTTAAAGGAACTGGGTAAGCAGGTGGAGGAAGCCGCAGCCGAAGAGGAAGACCCCTACCTTAAAGGCGAGGATAAAGAACCGTTTACCAACGACGAGTTTCTGCAATGCTGGAGTAACTATGCCGCTAAAATAAAAGGTCAGGGCAAACCCATGAGTCTGTTTACCATTTTTACTGTGAACGCACCGGTAATGCTGCAGCCCGAGCATTACGAAATTGTACTGGCCAACCGCGTACAGGAAACCGCGTTTCGTGATGAGCGCCCTTATCTGCTCAATTACCTGAGAACCACTTTAAGGAATTTTAGTATTGAGGTGGAGGCCCGGGTTGATGAACAATCTATAGTAAAACGGCCATATACCGCTACGGAAAAGTTCCAGTACATGGCTAATAAAAATCCCAGTTTAATTGAACTGAAAAACCGCTTTAATCTTGATTTTGATTGATCAGGTTGTTTTATATTAATGCATTTAGCGGGGAAGGAATATTAATTCAGAGGTGTATTTCGTGAACTTTTATTTCAAGTATTACGAACAAAAAAAGGACGGTTTAGACCGTCCTTTTTATATGATATTGTTTCAATTTTACTTTTTGTCATTCTTGGGATAGCCCTCTTCATCCAGATCGTCGCGGTCGTCTTCAGGGGTGTGGGCCAGCTTTTCATCTAAAGGTTTAACGCGCACATCTTTGCCATTGTCTATATGCATACCCAATTTGTCCACATCGGTTTCAATTGAGCGTTTGGAGTCATATTCGCCTTCCACATCATAGTGGTTTGCTTCGTCATAAGTGGAGTTGTAATCTTCCCCGTTTTTGGCTGCGGTATCGTAAGGGTCGGGATGGTCATAGTCTTCATCCTCTCCTTTTACGTCATATTCGTAACTATTCTCTTCCTCGTTATAATTCAGATCTTCGTTATCAACTGTTTCGCCTAAACTGTCTTTCAGAGTCCTGTCCCTGTCGTCAGCGTCATTATTAAATTCAGGATTTTTTTTATCAGTTGCCATAGGTTTTTAATTTTATACTTAAACTATATACTAAAATCCTGCCAAAATACCCTGCCGCCAAAATAAAATGGGTTAATAATGTATCTGTTTGCGATAGGAGATAACCCCGCCCAGGGCAAATTTAAAGCCGATAGAATATTGTAATAGTTTATCCTTATTTACACCCGCTGTAAAACCGTCCATATTATCGTTCAGGTCAAGGTTGTACTGTACACCCAGATCAACTTTAAATGATGGCTGATTATATTTATTAAAGAATTTTAATTCGTAACCTACACGTGCAGGTATAAAAAGCTCGTTGCTTTTATCCTCACCGCCGGTTGTATAGTCGTTAATAACATATGATGTGCGGTTGATAGATCGTATATCATTAATAAGATACCCGATACCTGCCGACAGATACAAGTTTTTTAACGCGTTAAAAAACCTGCTTTGCGAATAATCTATAAGTTCGCCGGCTTGTAATTGCCCTCTGAAAACTACTGCGGCATAATTATTTTTAAAGTACCTGCCCGATTTTGAATCAACACTGCCACCTTCTAACTGTCCGGCCTGTGCCTCAACAATATAGTTAATAAAGGGAGTTTGGTTATAGGTAAAGTTTACAAAACCCGACGGGGTTGTTTTAACCGATTCTGCATCGCCATATACTTTATTAGCATTTACACCCAGGGCAAAACCATACTGCGCATAGTCGTATCCTATTTGTGCTTTGGTAACTAATGTAGTTGAGGCTAATAACAATGTAAATAATATTGTTTTAAAGAGCAGCTTTATCATAATATAATAGCAATGCTACAGGTATAATAGCAGATGATTAATTTTATAAAAATAGCACCAAAGTTTTAAAAACCAACACTAACCATGTTAATTTAAGTGCTTTTTTCTGATTTTTTAATTAGGACGTTCTCAAATTTAGTACAATAAGGCAATATTTTTTAATAATATTTAATAATGATGTGCGGCTTTTTTTAATTTAATATGACGGCTATAAAATTTTTCAAGTAAAATTTTATGTAAGTTTGAAGCCGTTAAAATCTAAAAACTATAACAAGGTATGTCAAAAATTAAAGTAGAAAACCCCGTAGTTGAACTGGATGGTGATGAAATGACCCGGATTATCTGGAAATTTATAAAGGATAAACTGATCATTCCATACCTTGATCTGGATATAAAATATTATGATCTGGGTATCGAATATCGCGATGAAACAGATGACCAGGTAACTATTGATGCCGCAAACGCTATAAAAAAATATGGTGTGGGTATTAAATGCGCAACCATTACCCCAGATGAGCAACGTGTAGAGGAGTTTAAACTGAAACAAATGTGGAGGTCTCCTAACGGAACCATCCGTAATATATTGGATGGCACGGTTTTCCGCGAGCCTATTGTTATGGCAAACGTGCCGCGTTTGGTACCTAACTGGACAGCGCCTATCTGCATTGGCCGCCATGCTTTTGGCGATCAGTATCGCGCTACCGACTTTTTAACCAAAGGGAAAGGTAAATTAACCATTACATTTACTCCCGAAGATGGCGGCGAAGAGCAATCATTCGAGGTGTATAATTTTAAAGGTGATGGCGTAGCGTTGGCCATGTACAACACTGATGAATCTATAAAGGGTTTCGCGCGTGCGTGCTTTAACCAGGCCCTCATGAAAAAGTGGCCTTTATATCTGTCAACCAAAAACACCATTCTTAAAAAATACGATGGCCGTTTTAAAGATATCTTTCAGGAGATATATGATAATGAATTTAAGCTTGATTTTGAAGCCAACCAGTTAACCTACGAACATCGCCTTATTGATGATATGGTGGCATCAGCGCTTAAATGGCATGGTAACTTTGTATGGGCCTGTAAAAACTACGACGGCGACGTACAAAGCGATACCGTTGCACAGGGCTTTGGCTCGTTAGGGTTAATGACCTCAACACTGGTTACCCCCGATGGTACCGTTATGGAAGCCGAAGCTGCGCATGGCACGGTAACCCGTCATTATCGTGAGCATCAGGCGGGTCGCCCAACTTCAACTAACCCCATTGCCTCCATATTCGCGTGGACACGTGGTTTAGAGTTCCGCGGTATGCTGGATAACAACCAGGAGCTGATCAATTTTTGCAAAACGTTAGAGCAGGTATGTATTGAAACGGTGGAAAGCGGTAAAATGACCAAGGACCTTGCCCTTACCATTAAACACAAAGTAGAGCACGGTACCGATTACTTATACACCGAAGAATTTTTGGCCGCTATTGACGAAAATCTGAAAGCTAAACTGGGTAAATAATTTTAATTCGTTAATTATAATTGAAGTCCGCACAATTTATGTGCGGACTTTTTTGTTATTGGGACTTTTAGTAACCTTGCTTTAACAGACGGCGTCATACCCGCCATGAAAATTAAACTTAGCTGGCAATATTTCCTTGCATTTATGGCCTTTGTTTTTGTAGCCGGGCAACTGCACGAGTTGGCGCATCTTATAGCTGCCTATGTGGTTTGTGGTCATCCCGGAACACAAGTGGATTTTAACTTATGGACTCTTTGCGACGGTTGCAACTTGCAGCCTGACTCCTGGTTACCAACAGTTTTTGGGCCTGTTTTTAGCTATCTGCTCATTTGGGCAGGTTATTTTATGCTCTGCTCATCAAACAAAGAACGCTGGCCGGTGGCTTTCGTACTTATTATGGGCAACCTGGCATTTGCTCGCCTGTTTACGGCATCAATGGGTAAGGGTGATGAAACTACGGTGCTAAAAGTGCTATTTACAGAGCAACCCCTGTGGTTAATTAAATTATCGGGGTTTGTGTTAGTATCTGCCCTTACTTTTCCGCCGTTATACATGGTATATAAAAGGATAGCTAATAAGCGCGGATTTTTAATAACAATAGTATTTTGTATAGCGCCGCTGCTTATAATGATGCCTTATGAATTCATGCTGCTGGGCAGCGTACTTAAATCAGGGGTTTTAAATCAGCGCTGGTTATTAGGAGTACCCGCTTTAGTTTACCTGCATACGGGCTTAATGGCGGTAATTGTTATACTTTTTGCAAAAACCTTGTTTCAGGCTTCTGCAAAATCCATAACTTAGCCAAAAAAACATTTTTCCATGTCTGCAGCATTATATCCGTTAAAGTTCAAAACCATTTATAAAGATAAAATTTGGGGTGGCCACAAAATTGAGACCTACCTGCATAAAGATATCGGCGGCCTGCCTAATTGCGGCGAAACCTGGGAAATATCAGGCGTAAAGTCGGATGTTTCTGTAGTAGATGGCGGCGAATTGGATGGACAATCCTTAGCGGTATTGCTGGAGCAGTATAAAGAGGAACTGGTGGGCAAAAAGGTTTATGACCACTTCGGGAATATATTCCCTCTGTTAGTTAAGTTTATTGATGCCAATGATGATCTATCGGTACAGGTGCATCCAAATGATGAGCTGGCAAAAAAGCGCCATAACTCATTCGGTAAAACCGAAATGTGGTATGTGATAGAAGCAGACCCGGGTTCGAGCCTGATAGCGGGCTTTAACCGTGAAATGACCGAAAAGGAATATGTTGACGCTTTAAACAGCGGCCATATTATGGATATACTTAACCGCGAGGATGTTGCAGCGGGCGATGTTTTCTTTTTACCGGCAGGCCGGGTACACACTATTGGTAAAGGCTTATTAATAGCCGAGATACAGCAAACATCTGATATTACCTATCGTATTTATGATTTTGACCGTGTGGATGATAAGGGCAATAAACGCGAATTGCATACCCGGGAAGCATTGGCAGCCATAGATTATAAGCATTACCCGGAATATAAAACCCAATACGAGCCCGAAAAGAATGAAACTGTTAAGCTGGTAAAATGCCCGTATTTTACTACCAATGTAATGGATTTTACCCATAACACTACTAAAGATTACTCCGGTTTAGATTCTTTTGTGATACAGGTATGTGTGGCTGGCGAATATACGATTGAACATAATGGCAATGCCTATAAGGTAAAGATGGGCGAGTGTATTTTGCTGCCAAAAACAATTGATAAGGTGGAACTGAAAACCACTTCAGGGTTTAAGATCCTCGAAAGCTTTATAGAATAATTCAGGATAAACATCATCAGGCCGATTGTGCCTGTTTAGTATGCTGAAGTAATTTAAATATTTCTGTAAGGTAATTTTCATCAAGGGGTTTCAGCAAATAATCCGTTATGTGCGGATTATTTTTTGCTCTTTCAATATCAACCGCATCAGCAGAAGAACTTATAACATATAGTGCGATTTTTTTGCCCGTTTGGGATTTTATTTCCTCAAAATTTTGGATAAACTCCCATCCATCCATAACCGGCATATTAATATCACAAAGTATGATATCAGGCAAATTGTTAACATAATCAGGATTCGTTAAATAGTCAATAGCATCTTTTCCGTTACCGAAATCTATCGTTTTCGTATAAAATCCCTTAATTTCTAATAGTTTTTTTAAGCCGTAAGTAAAAATGTGGTCGTCATCAATTACACAAACAATTACAGGAACTTTGGCTACGCTCATTTTTTAAGGTTAATCTACACTAACCTTATTGTAAATTTTGTGCCAACATTTACGGTGCTGTCTACATGTATCGATCCGCCGAGGGCTTCTACCTGGTTTCGGGTCATAAATAAACCAATGCCTTTGGCATCCTGGTTTTGATGGAATGTTTTATATAGGCCAAAAAGCTGGTCGCCGTATTTTTCCAGGTCTATCCCTATGCCGTTATCTTCAAACAAAAGGTAAATGTGCTCGTCAATTTTTTGGGTATGGCAGTTAATAACAGGGGGCCTCTCCGCGTGTTTGTATTTTAAGGCATTGGTAATAAAATTCTGGAATATGCTCTCCAGATATGCCGGTATGTAATCTATTTGCGGGCAGTTGCTAAAATCATTATGTATGGTAGCTCCGGTTGTTTTTATATCAGCTTTAAGCGCCGATAATACATTATTAAAAATAGCTTCGAAGTTTACTGTTTTGCGGCCCTTGCTTATTTCTGACTGTATCTTAACAATTTCTTCTAAATGACCCATAGTAGCCATAAAGCTTTCGCTTATTGTTTTTATATGTGCAAAAATCTCTGCCTGATCATCTTCTTCATTTGTTTCTTCGAACAGGTTAACCATGAATTTAAGGTTGCCCGCGTGCGAGCGTAGGTTGTGCGATACAATGTACGCGAAGTTTTGCAACCGCTTGTTCTGGTCATCTAACAGATTGATAGACGACTGCATGCTGAGGCCGCGTTTTTTAATGACGTCAATATCCTGAAAAACTCCCCTCACTGCAATACAGTGGCCATAATCATTAATAACAGGTACACCCTTTGTTCGCACCCAAATCACATTATTGCGGGCGGTTCTTAACAGCACTTCCTGGTCAAAAGGTTTGCAATATTTAACAGCATCATTAATAGCCTGTGTTATTAATGGGCGATACTTAGGCTCAAAAAAACTTATAACTTCATCTACACTAAGCTCAACCGGGGTTTGCAGTTCATAAATATTATAAATTTCGCGGGTTAGCTTAAGCTTCGTGGTAGCGGCATCTATCTCCCAGGAACCTATTTTAGCAATACGTCCCATTTCTGAACACTCAAAATATTTTTGATCCAGCCTAAACTCTGCTAACTTATATCTATTGATGTTTTTGAGTATACCGTATATAACAGGTTCATTGTCGACAGTATACAGGTAGCTTGTGCTCTCAAACCATTGATATCCGTTTTCACGGGTTAACAGCCTTATGTGAGCGGGTGGTACATTGGTTTGGCCGGGGCGGTTTATGGCTTTTAAAAAAACTTCCTTATCATGATAGTAAAGTAAATTCTCAAAAAAGGATTTATAAGAGCAAGCTATCTCATCGGGGTGATAACCCAGCATGTGATAAAACCCGGCAGACCATTTTGCGTTGCCTGTAACGGTATTATACTCCCATATACCGGCATTCATATTATTAAAAATATGTGCAATATGAGTTATACTTAGGCCCGGAAACTTATTATCCTCAGAAAAACTCATTTTTAATGCCTGTCCACTATTTATTTATTATTTGAGGCTTTAATGCTAATAGTGCGCCAAAAATACATTTGCTTAAAAAATATAGCTAAATAGATGTTATAGTTTATAAATTAAAACTTCTATCAATCCGGCGCGAATATAACATGAATTTTAAATTATTAAGCAATTAATTTTGTTTAAATGTTTAATTAACAGGTTTTTAGGTTTAACATGAAATTGCTGTATAAATATATATGTATAGGAGGATAAATATTATTTATAATATTTGGATCATATTATATAATTTAAGGAAAGTAATAAAGAAGGGGAGGCGCCTACTTGTTTTTGAGCCAAACTGCGGCTTCTTTTGTATCCACAAAAAATTGCGCAGTTATTTTACCCATGTTGATATCTACGCTTTTTTCAGCGGCCATACGGCTAAACGTACTGGGCGAATACACCCAGGCAAAATATTCAAGCCCGGCCTTTTCCATTTCAGGGAACCACACGCTACTGCCCCAGTCAACCGCTTCCGACCAATTACCCAATACATGCGTATTATCATTAAGTACTTTTTTGCATTGGTTTTTTCTCAGCAGATCGAGCATTATTAAGCAACCTTTTTTAACCGATTCCAGGTTCTGATAACCTTTCCAGTCAACATCCAGCCATTTAGTATGTTTATTATAGCTAATCGATACAAAATTGCCTTTATAATAGGTTTTATTGTCGGTATCTATATCTAAAAAATCCTGTTTACCGTTTATAGGCAACAAAAAGTAAAAGGTGGAGCCTTCGCCGGGTTTGCTCTCTATCCAAAAACTACCATTATGTCTTTTGATGATTTCAGCAGCAATAAAAAGCCCAAGGCCCAAACCCTGAAACCGCATTGCTGTATTATCAACCCGGTAAAACCTCTCAAACAGATCGTTGAGGTTTTCGCCTGCTATGCCTATGCCGAAATCCTGTACGGAAACAATGATGTTGTTTTCCTGAACAAAAGATCTGATTATTATTTGATCAGCATCAGGTGAATATTTAATGGCATTGGTTAAAAAGTTATTGATCACCTGCTCCACACGTAATTTATCGCCTTTAAAGCTGACGTTGGCATTGGCATGTACAATTATCCTGTGATCATCGGTTATATGTTGCACACTCTCTACAGCTTCTGCAAGTGCCTCATCAAAGTTAAATGCCTCGGTGTTGTAAACCATTTTACCGGCATTAATTTTCGATACGTCAAGCAGGTCGGCTATCAACTTTTCTAACCGGTCCAGTTGTTTACCGGCTTTATCAATAAAAATAAAAGAGCGGTCGGTAGTATCAATTAGTTTTTTAGCTAGCTGAAAAAATGCCTTAACCGTTGTTAAAGGCGTGCGTAATTCGTGGCTGGCAATACTAATAAATTCATCCTTCTTCTGCTCTTTTAATTTTTGGTCGTGTATATCGGTGATAGAGCCTATCCATTTTACTACCCTGCCCTGGTCATCTTTTAATGATAGTGCCCGGGTAAGGTGCCAGCGGTATTCACCATCCTTTTGCCTGAGACGGTGCTCATACTGAAAATCATCGCCGTTTTCCACAACAGCAAACCATGCTTCAAGATTATTCTGCAAATCATCCGGATGGATAAAATGAGTTAATGTTAGTTCTTTTATTTTATCGATACTGTAACCGGTAAACTCCTCCCATTGCGGATTGTAATA
Source organism: Mucilaginibacter segetis (assembly GCF_016522075.1). Classification (GTDB taxonomy): domain Bacteria; phylum Bacteroidota; class Bacteroidia; order Sphingobacteriales; family Sphingobacteriaceae; genus Mucilaginibacter; species Mucilaginibacter segetis. Next base: position 283,611 of record NZ_JAEHFW010000003.1, read on the forward strand.
ATTTATCTGTCCTGTTTTGTCCGTTACAAAAAGCTTCTGCGGTATAGTTTCAGCAATCAGTTTAAATACATCTTCGCTTTGTTTTAAGGCTTCCTCGGCTCTTTTGCGATCAGTTATATCAACTACAACCCCGGTCAGTAATTTTTCGTTGTTTTGGTTGCTTAATTCCGTTTTGCCGCGTACAAAAAACCACTTATTAATACCGTTCACGGTAATACGGTATTCCGTTTCATAAACACCTTGTTCTGCTATGGCTTTATTTCTGAGGCGGTCGGCCACATTCATGTCATCCACATTTACCAATTGTCGTAACAGTACAGGGTCGCAACCTTCAGGTGAATAGGGCACACCAAACATTTTTGATATGCTCTCATCAAAATAAAGTGTATTTTTTTGGGTATCCAGTGTCCAGGTGCCTACCAGTCCGGATGATAATGCCGACCGTAACTGGGCCTGAGTTAACTTAAGTGTTTCCTCAATTTGTCTGCGATTTTGTATCTCAGCAATGGCGGCTTCATTTAAACGCGCGTTATCAAGCGCCAGCGCTATATGGTTGGCGAGGTTTTGTGCAAAGCGCAGATCGGTTTCATCATAATACTTGCCGGGTATACTGGATATAAAGGTAATTACGCCTTTAATAACATTTTTACTGAACATGGGTACCGTTATTACCGACTGCAGCCCTATTTTTTCGATCTCCTTTAGCTTCTCCGGATCACTAATGGCAGATTTTATCATTTCATCCGTTATTACCGGCACAAACGATGGTTTGCCGGTTTTAATTACCCCGCCCGCTCCGCGGTCACTGTTAAGGTCTATCGGGTTATTTTTACGGTAGGAGTGTGCCCAATTTACCGCCTCCGGATCCTCATGGGCCAATATCAGTAAATCAGTTCCGTTGTTATTTAAAACATCGATGGTAAACCAGTTGGCAAATTTAGGTACAATAAGTTTTGATATTTTTTGCAGCGCGGTATGCGTATCGCGTGCCTGTGCCAGTTCTTCAACAGCTGTATTAAGGTACCAGAGCAGGTCCTCGTTTTTTTTATATTGCGTAACGTCGCGGTTAAAAATATAGGTACACGTAAGGTTATCGGCATCTGTAAAATGGCGGGTAGTTAAAATTGCCCATCGGTCAATATTGTTTTTGCAAATAACGCATACCTCCAGGTTATTTGTTTCCTGCTGCTCCTGTAAAAGTTTTATGATATTCCCTTTTTCAGAACTGTAAAAGGCCGATAACGGCTTGCCTATATACTCTTCGCTGCTATAGCCTGTTAATTGCAGTTCGGCCTGGTTGGCATAAACTATAATTCCCTTATCATCAATTGCAGCTGCGCCAATAACACCATCATCCAAAAAATCACGATAGGCGGTATGATCAAAAGGAGGTCGCTTATTTTTTTGGTCTAACATTGGTTTTTATCAGCCTGTAAAGGTTAAATATTTATCGAAACATAATTGCATCAATTTAGTGTTGGTTTTTAAAAAAATATAAAATATATTTTTAATTATTGATATATCAATTATATTTGCATCAATAAAATATGTAGTTTTGGAAAATTTGAATGAAATAGTGTTTTACAGTTTGGATAAAGCTATACGCAGCTACCGGCAATTTGCACATCAGCAACTCAGCGCGCACGGGTTTGATGTAACGGTTGACCAATGGCTTGTGTTAAGATCAATAGGCGAAAATCCGGATTATTCACAACACCAGATAGCTGAGATGACCTTTAAGGATTATGCATCGCTTACGCGGATAATAGAATTGCTTGTAAAAAAGAAATATCTGGAGCGTACCATGCATCAGCACGACAGGCGCAGGTTTAATTTAACCTTAACCGATAGTGCACATCAGGTATTAAAGGCCATGCAGCCGGTAATTGAAAATAACAGGAAACATGCGCTAATGGATATTAGCCATAGTGATATACAGCAACTGCAAAAAACGTTAAGCCAGATCATCAAAAACTGCGGTATTACATAATCAATATCACAAACATCTAAAAAAAATGAAACGGTTAACATTACTGTTATTACTGGCGGTGCCGGTGGTAACAATGGCTCAGAGTATTGCCGAAAAGGCCGACGGGCTGCTAACAACTTATGCTCAGCAAAACCGCTTTAGCGGCAATGTGCTGATAGCCATTAAAGGAGAAATAGTTTTTGAAAAAGCTTACGGGTATGCCGATAAGGAAAACAACAGGTTAAATAACCTCCAAACTGAATTCAGGGCGGGTTCATTAACTAAAATGTTTACTTCCACCCTTATTATGCAACTGGTTGAAGCCAGAAAGATCGCCTTAACAGATAAGGTGAGTAAATATGTGCCCGGCTTTCCCTATGGTGATAAAATAACTATTAAAAACCTGCTGAGCCATACCTCCGGCATACTGGGCACAACCAGCCCCGATGCTGATAATGCGGCAGATCTGGTTAAAACATTTAAAAGCGAACCCCTTGCATTTAACCCGGGCGAGCGTTTTGAATACAATAATTTTAACTATATACTGCTGGCATATATTGCTCAAAAAATTACAGGCGTATCCTATCCGCAGTTGGTTAAACAGCGGGTATTTAATAAGGCTGGAATGATACATACCGGTATCGATTATCCGGGCCGGAAAAGTACCGATGCGGCTTTGGGCTACACCCTTAACCGCGAAACCGGACAGACTGAACGGATAGAGACCGCTAATGTATCGGCGGCTTCTGGCGCAGGGGCATTATATACTACCGTAAACGATCTGTTAAAATGGGCAAAAGCAATAGATGAGCATAAGGTATTGTCTGTTAAAAGCTATGAAACTGCCATTACGCCTGTGCAACCGGGTTACGGTTTAGGCTGGATAGTTAATAACGATAGCGATCGGTTGCGTATAGGGCATACAGGTTCCATTGAGGGCTTTATGGCCGATTTTGTACACTACCCTAAAGAGGATATCACTATTATTTTTCTGTGTAATTTATTACCACCGGTTGATATGCATATTGAGCGGGCACTTATCGCTATTGTTTTTAATGAACCTTATAGCCTTGAGACCGATAAAAAGGAGATAAAACTGAGTACTGATGAATTAGCACAATACACAGGCACATTTGAAACCGATGGCCAAAAGATGGTGGTATCCGTAAAGGATGGTAAGTTGTATGTGCTGGCGCCCGGTGGCGATACAGCCGAACTGGCAGCACAGGCTAAGGACAAATTTTTTGTAGTTGGCCCCCAGGTAAGTGTGGAGTTTTTACGTAAAGACGGAAAAATAGATGCTATAAGTGTGGATATGCATGGCGGGATAACATTTAAAAAGGTTTTATAACACTTAAAAATAAATAAACTATACCACGGATGGGCGGTAAGAAGGTGAATAAAAACACTGGAATGCCGCCCATTTTTCGTATATTTATAGTATGGTATATGTGGCGAAATATCAGCAAAATAACCCCCGGAATTTATTACCGCTAAAACCTCGTTGAGGCGTAAAAACGAAAAATTTATTACTACTGTAAGGCGTTTGAGCAGTAAAAAAAATCTATTTTTTTTTATTGTTTAAATATCAAAACCGCGTTTACGCAGCGTAATGATGGATTCCTGATCTGTTACCAGAAATTTAATTTTCGCAACTTTTAAAGCGGCTATTTCGGTAAAATAAGGACAAAGTATTAAAAACATGCTACCAGTTTATAGAAGTTTAGTGTTAAATTGATAAGTTTACCCTAACAATTATACCTGTTATGAAAGCATACCCTTTTACCACCTTAAGTTGTTTACTAATTGCTACCGTTATCAGTCTGAATGTTTATGCCCAAAAGCAGGCACATGGCAGGGTTTGGTCTAAAGCAAAGGCCAATACCTGGTATGCACAGCATAAATGGATAAGCGGTAGTGATTTTATCCCCAGCACTGCCATTAACCAGTTAGAAATGTGGCAGGCCGATACTTTTGATCCGGCTACTATTGACCGTGAACTGGGTTACGCCGAGGGTATAGGCTTTAACACCATGCGCGTGTTTTTATACAGCCTGGCCTGGAAAGAAGATAATGCGGGTTTCAAAAAACGGGTAGATGAATACCTTACCATTGCAAATAAGCACCACATACAAACCATGTTTGTTTTTTTTGATGATTGCTGGAACGCCGATGCGAAAATTGGTAAACAACCGGCACCAAAACCGGGCATACATAACTCAGGTTGGCTGCAGGACCCGGGTAACAGGCTAAATGATGCAGGTATTTATACCGATCTGGAAGCTTACGTAAAGGATGTAATGACCACCTTTAAAGATGATAAGCGTATTCTGTTATGGGACCTGTACAACGAACCGGGCAACTCCGGTAAAGGTGATGCATCAATGGCTTTGTTAAGTAAAACCTTTGGCTGGGCAAGAGAGGTTAATCCCTCGCAGCCGGTATCTGCAGGATTATGGGCCTGGAATTTAGAAAATCTGAACACTTACCAGGCCGCAAACTCCGACGTGCTGACCTATCATGATTATACCGACGAAAATTCGCACCTTAAAACCATACAACTGTTAAAAACCAACGGCAAGCCAATGATATGTACCGAATACATGGCCCGCCCGCGTAACAGCCGTTTTGCCAATATTATGCCTATGCTGAAAAAGGAAAATGTGGGAGCGCTTAACTGGGGCTTTGTAATGGGTAAAACCAATACTATTTATGCCTGGGATACCCCAATACCAGATGGCAGCGAGCCGAAAGAATGGTTTCATGATATTTTCCGGAAAGACGGAACCCCTTATAAACAGGATGAAGTTGACCTGATAAAGAAACTGAACGGCAAATAATCCCCCTTAACAATTCATAATAACATATAAAAGATACATTGTTAATAAAAAATTATAAAGTCTATAGGAATTATAGATTTTATAATTACATTTGCAGTGTTATCGTTCTTTTAAATACTTATCCAGAAAGACAGAGGGAAAGGCCCTATGATGTCTTAGCAACCTGTACCGGCTGTAAAAGCAAGTAAAAGGTGCTAATTCCTGCTCCGCCAAACGGGGACAGATAAGCTGATTAAAAAAAGAAAATAACGTTGTAAGGCGTTACTATCTGCACGCTCACTTTACGGATAAATATTAAAATTTCGGGAACATTAATTAAAATATTAACTACCATTAATAATATTATTATGAGCTTACGATTAGGCGATACCGCCCCCAACTTTAAAGCAAAAACATCACAAGGTGATATTGATTTTTATGAATTTTTAGGTGACGGTTGGGGCGTGCTTTTTTCGCACCCGGCAGATTATACACCGGTTTGTACCACCGAACTGGGTAAAACAGCATCCTTAAAGGAGGAGTTTGAAAAACGTAATGTAAAGGTTGCCGCTTTAAGTGTAGATAGTGTAGAATCGCACAAAAACTGGATAAAGGATATCAACGAAACCCAGGACGTAGAAGTTAACTTTCCCATTATTGCCGATGAGAGCCGCGAAATAGCTGAGGCTTATGATATGATACATCCCAACGCTTCACTTACGGCAACGGTGCGGTCTTTATTTATCATCGGGCCGGATAAAAAGATCAAACTGATCATCACCTATCCGGCATCAACCGGGCGGAATTTTCAGGAAATACTCCGGGTGATTGATTCCCTGCAGCTTACCGCCAACCACAGTGTGGCTACCCCCGCCGACTGGAAGGACGGCGAGCAGGTGGTGGTACTGCCATCCATAAAAACAGAGGATATCCCTGCAAAATTCCCTAAGGGATTTGTAGAGGTGAAACCCTATCTGCGTTTAACACCGCAGCCCAATAAATAGTATTTTATTGATTTAAATAGTTTTTTGTTTTAATTACATCGCGTGACCGAGTGGCGAGGTAAGGGCCTGCAAAACCCTTTACGGCAGTTCGAATCTGCCCGCGATATCAACTTGCAAAGTCATTGTCGGTAATGATGGGGGCTTTGTATTAACTCACCCGGTAGTGGCTCCGCCCGACCACCTTCTCTCTCCGCAAGCGGAAAGAGGGATTTTGTCATTCTGAACGATAGTGAAGAATCTTATACACCCTGCAAACGTTTAGCATAGCAAAAAATGTTATGTTTTCTCCACCCTCTTTGCGTAGCAGAGAGGGTGGACCAGCACAGCGCAGTCGGGTGAGTAGCTATCTAAAAAACCCTCGGCACTTTCTTTTGCAGGCACCAGGTGGTCATGCAGCGCAGGTTTTGCACGTTAGTGGTTTTTATCGGTTCAAATAATTCGCCATCCAGTTCGCGGGTATATTCCATTAATATTTGTTCATTCACCAAAAAGCGTTCGCTGCCATCGGGCAGGGCATACCGGCTGTTACCCAGCGGAATAACCCTGTCCTCTATACCAATATCTGATGCCAGCCTTGCGAAAAAGTAACCACCCGGTTTTAATACCCGCCAGGCAGAGCGCAGCATGGCATCAAAATGGTTGCTATCGGTAGCAAAATGCAGTACTGCGCTGCAAATCACCAGGTCAAAAGTATGGTCAGCAAACGGAAGTTTCTCTACACCGGCCACCACAAAGTTTTTGACGGAATTATGCGTCGATAGTTTTTTGGAAAGTGCCTTTATATCGCTTATTGCTTCGGCGTTTTTATCTACCCCGAAAACCTCAAAACCATTCTGTAAAAAATAAACCAGGTTACGGCCGCCGCCGCATCCGGCATCCAGTATTTTTTTACAGTCACCAAACCGTCCCTTCAATAATTGATCGAACAGGTAAATGTCGATATTGCCGTATAATTGTTGTGCTGTTTGCTTCATATTCAGTATATAAAAGTAATACTTAAAGGCTATTGGCCTGTCATTTTAAAATAAATAGTGTTATTATTGTATATATCACATTTCTAAATAAACAGAACCATAACCTAACACATTGTCAACAGGAAAACTCACCTTACTGCTGCTTTGCTTTTGCCTTTTGGGCAACTACGCTTTGGGCCAAAAAAAGAACGCTGCTTATCAGTATCACATTAAAAGGGCAACATCGGCCATTAAAATTGACGGAGTAATGGACGAAGCCGCCTGGCAACGCGCCGATACCGCCGCCGATTTTTTTATGGTGCTACCGATGGATACCAGCCGTGCAAATATAAAAACCTCGGTACGGATGACCTATGATGATAACAACCTGTATGTTTTGGCGGTTTGTTATACACCAGGAGCCGGGCCTTATATGGTGCAGTCGCTTAAGCGTGATTTTGATTTTCAGAAGAACGATAATTTTATATTCTTTATTGATCCGTTTGATGCCCGTACGGATGGGTTTAGCTTTGGGGCCAATGCGGCTGGGGGGCAGTGGGACGGCAGCATGTACGAAGGCGGAAAGGTTGACCTGAGTTGGGATAATATATGGTCGTCGTCCGTAAAAAACTATGGCGACCGTTGGGTTTTTGAATGTGCTATACCGTTCAAAAGTATCCGGTATAAAAAAGGCACTCGTAACTGGGGGATCAACTTTAGCCGCAACGATTTGGTAAACAGTGAAAAATCAAGCTGGACACCTATACCGCGGCAGTTCCCTACGGCCGCGCTTGCTTACACAGGTACACTTGTTTGGGATGAGGATCCGCCGGTTGCCAGTAGTAATATATCGGTGATACCTTATTTGCTTGGCGGATTAAGTAAAGATTTTGAGAAAGGCACACCTGTTAGCTGGCGCAAAGATGCAGGTGGCGATGCTAAAGTGGCGCTTACATCCTCACTAAACCTCGACCTTACCGTAAATCCGGATTTTTCGCAGGTGGAGGTAGATCAGCAGGTGATAAACCTGAACCGTTATGAACTGTTTTTTCCTGAAAAGCGGCAGTTCTTTTTAGAGAACGGCGACCTGTTCAGTAATTTTGGTTATTCGGATATCCGCCCGTTTTTTTCGCGTAGGATAGGGCTTAATGCACCTATTCGCTTTGGTACACGTTTAACGGGCAAGATCAATAAGGATTGGCGCGTAGGGGTGATGGATCTGCAAACCGGCGAGGCTACCGTGGGTGCCTCAGCGGCGCAAAATTATGGTATCCTTACTTTTCAGCGCCGGGTGTTTTCACGCTCTAACATCGGTATCTTATTTGTTAACCGCGATGCTACCGGCAGCACACCTGCAAGCGGGGTGGCGGGTTCTGCTTATAACCGTAATGTAGGAGTGGAGTATAACCTGGCATCGTCCAATAATATATGGACGGGTAAGCTGTTGGGGTTAAAATCATTTTCGCCGGGGGTAAAAGGCCATGATTTTGTAGCCGCGGGACATCTGCAATACCTTAGTAAATACTGGACGCTTTACCTGCAGGATGAACATGTAGGCAAAAATTATAATGCCGAGGTTGGCTACGTGCCGCGCAGCGGATATAATAAAATCAGTCCGCTTATACTTCATAACTTTTTCCCTAAATCAGGCGCTGTGCTTATACATGGCATACAATTGTCATCCACCTATTATTTTGATGAGGCATTTAAACGTACCGATAACGAAAGTATATTAAGTTACGTGATCACCTTCCGTAACCGCAGTTCGCTGTCCTTTTCGGGGTTGGATACTTATGTAAAGCTACTGCGCCCGTTTGATCCAACTAATACCGGGCAGGGCAGCCTGGCCACCGGAACCGAGCACCACTGGAACACCGCCGATGTGCAGTTTGTATCTAAACCGCAAAATGTGTTTACTTACCTGTTTGATGCATCGTGGGGAGGTTATTATGATAAAGGAACGCGCCTGAGCCTTAGCGGGCAGGTGGGGTACCGATTTCAGCCGTATGTTAATTTAACACTTAATACAACCTATATTGATCTGCACCTGCCGCTGCCTTACGGGCAAAACAGTTTTTGGCTGGTTGGCCCGCGTGCAGATGTTACGTTCACCAACTCTTTATACTTTACCACCTTTGTGCAGTATAATCAGCAGGTTAATAACGTAAATATTAACACCCGCCTGCAATGGCGCTATCGCCCGGCTTCAGATATCTTTATTGTTTATGGCGATAATTCCATCCCCTCGCCGTTCACGGTAAAAAACAGGCAGCTGGTAGTAAAGTGGACCTATTGGTGGAATATATGATGGCGTAGTTTTTGTAAAATATAAGGCATAAATATTTTGCTATGAGTAAAGACCAAACTACCGATCTGCTTAAATTTTTACAACCCTTTGGCGAAGAGATTGCCGAACTGGTGCTGTGGCTGCGCGGCTTTGTATGGGACAGATATCCTACCGCCAACGAGTTAATTTATGATAACGATAATGAACTTGCTTTTGGTTGGTCGCCTACGGAGCGGATGGAGCATATATTTTGTAAGATAACCATAGGTCGTGCCAATAAAAATATACAGTTTGGTTTTTATTGGGGCAGTGAAATAGCCGACCCCAAAAATATACTGATAGGTGAGGGTAAACAGTATCGGTATTTATTAGTAAAACATAAAGCCGATTTTCCGCAGGAATATATTTCTAAACTAATGGCAGAGGCTTATATAAACTCACTCGCTAAAATAAAGAATCCCGAAGAAATTGTGCAGGGTTTTACCATTACTAAAGCGGTATCAGCCGTGAAATACGAGTTGAAGGAAAAGGATGAATAATGATTGCTATTTATACCCTTCCACATTAATGATAATTATACTGGGGTGTGGCATCCCTAATGTTTTACCGGGAGTAGATTTAAGATACGCCTTAAAATAACCGTTGATAATACCATGCATTGCCCGGTTTGATGGTTCTACAAATTCCGGGAAAATAAATTTTACCGATTTGCGAAAATGAATTTCTCCGTTCTCGTCCACTATGGCCGAAAACGAATAGTTAAAATCATCATACGCTTTGTTGATAACAATGTTAAATTCCGGTAACAGATAATCTTCCATTACCACGTTCGACGACTTGTAAGCGTCGGTATTACTTATTCTTTCTACCGTTAGCAATTTATTTTTACTGGTAAGCGTAACCGGTTGCCGGGCAGCAAATGCCTTAGTGCTATCCTTAATAGATTCTTCCACCTTTTTGCGGATAAACAGCGTATCCAGATGGTTTGGTTTAATCAGATGCGCTGCATCGGTATGCAGGGTATTTTTAATATAATCATCAGCGTACATGGTCATAAACACGGTCGATCTTTCGCGCAGTAGCGCACGATCCTCTACCTTCATTACCTGAAATATAATACTGTCGTGGCTTAGTTTACGCAACCGCAGCCACGCCCAGGCAATATTAAAAATGGAGTCGTGATCAAATAGCACCGGGGCATTCACAAACATTTTGCGCTTGGGGTTATATATATTAACCGAATCATCGGAAGGGAAGGAGAAGTGCCAGTTAGGTTCCAGTTGATACCCTTCATTATTAAAGGATAGTCCGGATTTAAAGTTCCGGCGTACTTCGGTAAATCTTCTGCCAAAAACCGACTTAAATGACGGGCGGGCATCTTTGGTTTCTTCTTTTTTAGTTTCGGTGTTGCAGGCACTTATAGTAATAATCGCCAAAAGTAAAATGAACAGAACAGAACGGTTATGCGGGTGTAATATGCTTTTCATGCAAACAATATGTTGAAGGCGAATATAATACAAAGCCTTTAAATGAAAAACTGCATACATTATTTAGAAAAGCGTTTGGAGTGTTTAAAATTTAGTATTTTTGCATTACCAAAAGTTGGGTTAAAAACCCGCGTATTTCCCTGTGGTGTAATGGTAACACCTCTGATTCTGGTTCAGATGATCGTGGTTCGAGCCCATGCGGGGAAACTTACTCTTCTATATAATTACTCAGCTTTATGTTATATAATTTCTGCTGAATAGGTTGACAACTTGCATGTATTAACTTTCTGGCAGGCGTATCTTATTCCATCAAACAACTATGTTCCTTTGAATTACGTTTTGGGGAAATAATGTAAAATAAATTTGCGCAACTCAAAAGTTGCATATATATTTGCAACCTGAAGGTTGCATAATTTATTATAAAATATGAAACAAGATATATTCCAGGCCATAGCAGATCCTACACGGCGTGCTATTTTGACCTTACTCGCCATACAGGCTTTAACACCAAATGCAATGGCCGAAAAATTTGAAATGACCAGGCAGGCGGTATCAAAACATATTAAGGTATTACACGATTGCGAACTGATTAAGTCCGAGCAGAGTGGGAGGGAGATTTATTATCATTTTAACGCTAAAAAGATGCAGGAATTTGACCACTGGTTAGCCCAATTCAGGCAAAACTGGGAAACTCAATTTAACCAACTTGACCAATTATTAACCACAATTAAAACACAGAAATAATGAACAACGATTTGCTATTTGATTTTAACGTTGATAAAGCAGCTAAAACGGTGTACATCACCAGGGAATTTAATGCCGGGCTGCCTTTGGTATGGGATGCCTTTACTAAGGCCGAACTACTGGACCAATGGGGCGCACCTGCACCTATGCGCGCCAAAACCAAATACATGGATTTTAAGGTAGGCGGCCGACGATTTTACGCGATGATAAGCCCTGATGGACAGGAGCGTTGGGCGGTGCAGGAATTTACTTCCATTACTCCAAAAACCAATTTTAAAATGTACAACGCGTTTTCAGATGAAAACGAAAATCGGGAACTGCCGGGTTCGGACTGGGATTATAATTTCAGCGAACAAAATGGCATCACAAAAGTGAACATTACCATTTATAATGAATCGTTTGAGCGATTGGAAAAATTATTGGAAGGTTTCAAGATAGGTTTCACTATGACTTTAACAAATCTGGAAAATCTGTTATTAAGCTTGTCGGAAAAACAATAAAAGGAAAATTCAAATCACATTAAAAAATAAAAATCATGAGAACAATTAATCCATGGATCAATTTCAACGGAAATGCCGAAGAAGCATTTAACTTTTACAAATCAGTTTTTGGTGGCGAATTCACAAAGGTGGTACGTTTCAAGGATCTGGAAAGTGCCGAATTTAAGGTGCCGGAAAAGGAAGCCAACAAAATAATGACCATTGCCCTGCCGCTTGGTAAACACAATGTGTTAATGGCTAATGATGTACCAGAATTTATGGGTAAGGTAAACGAACAAGAAAACAGATCAAAGATAGTAGTAAATGCTGAGAGCCGTGAAGAAGCTGACAATATATTTAACGGATTATCGGCAGGGGGAAATATTGAAGGGCCAATTGGCGATAGCCCGTGGGGTACCTACGCCGGAATGTTCAGGGACAAATATGGTATTGAATGGATAGTGGAATTCGACCCGAGTTAATATCCGGTTCAAATTTTATAGATAAAACCTATACTATTTTACTTTAAAAATATTTTGCAATTTCATGGGTGATATTTAGGATGAAAAGTACACCTAACTATAAAGCCATGACCAATGAATAAAAACAGATTATCAACTGTTGAGTTGCGTGAAGTGTTTTTTACAGCGCTTTACACAAAAGCATTTTCGGCTGTCGTCCGTTATATCGCACGAATGGGCGGCAGCCTTGAAGAAGCCCAGGATATTTTCCAGGATTCACTGGTGATATATTATGAAAAAATCACATCCTCACCGGCCGAAATTATTGTTAATGAGAAAGCTTATTTATTAGGTATAGCCAAAAAACTATGGCTGCAGCATTATAAAGCCAGTAGTAAGCACGAGCCCTTAAATGATTTTGACACTGTAGCGGTAACTGATGAACAACCTGCCACCCTGAAAATCCTGCATTATCTGCAAACCTCCGGCAAGAAATGCATGGAATTGCTTAAAGCTTATTATTATGATGAATTGCCTGTGCGTGATATCGCTACGCTTTTTGGTTATTCGGGAACACACTCCGCAACCGTAGGGAAATATAAATGCCTGGAAAAAGTAAGAGAAACAGTTAAACAAAAATCATTGAACTATGCGGACTTCATTGAACAATATTAAAATTATTGACGATTACCTTTCAGGATGTATGCCCCACGGTGATGCGCTTTTGTTTGAGGCCAAAATGCTGTTAAATAATGATCTGTCAAAGGATGTGGCCGTTCAGGGAGTAACCAATAAAATTATACGGCAGTATGGCCGCCAATGCTTAAAGGCCGAAATTATTGCCGTACAGGCCAAGTTGGCTGCCGAGCCAAAACACAAGGCTTATATACAACGCATTGCTAAACTGTTTAAATAAAATAAAACATGGATTTAAATGATAACGAATTCAGAAAATACGCGGTTAAGCACCATCGTATAGGCAGCCAGCATGTGGATAGCTATATGGCACGCACAACAGGCATCCCTCAAAGTATGACACCCTACATCACCGAGGAGCGTCAGCTCAACGTAGCACAAATGGACGTGTTTTCGCGCCTGATGATGGACAGGATCATATTTTTAGGTGAAACGGTAGCAGACCGGATGGCAAACATTATACAGGCGCAATTACTTTTCCTGCAATCTGTAGATCCAAAAAAGGATATCCAGCTCTATATTAATTCTCCCGGGGGAGATGTTTACTCGGGTATGGGTATTTATGATACCATGCAACTGATCACACCCGATGTGGGTACCATTTGTATTGGCATGGCATGTTCAATGAGTGCTATTTTACTTTGTGCGGGCAAAGCAGGTAAGCGGGCCACCCTACAGCATTCGCGTGTAATGATCCATCAGCCTTCGGGAGGTATACAGGGTGTATCGGCAGATATAGAAATTACCGCACAACAAATAATAAAAGTAAAGCATGATCTGTATAAGATCATCGCCAGGCATAGCGGTCAAACTTATGATTGGGTGCACAAGGCTTCTGACCGCGATTACTGGATGACCGGCGCCGAAGCTAAAGCGCATGGAATTATAGATGAAGTGTTAGGAAATACCGATTGAATTTACCTGCATAATATAACACATACCTTCCGCCAACATATTCACCCCTGCCGTACAAAAAGCATGGATATATTTTATGCTTACAGTTAAGTGTATTTACCAATACTTGCCAATCTGAATAAGAGAGGATATTAAAGAATCAATAATTTATTATGGTTTTGCGGTATTTGATATTAGCTTGTTTAGTAGCGTTTAAATATTATTTTTGTGAGCAAATGCAATGGAATGGGTATTAATGCTGCCGAAAGTAAGGATGATTTAAGTACAAAACAGAAGTTATCTGACGCAGAGTTACCCATCTTTTTTTTGCAATTGGGTGCAAAAACCAGCCTGTTTTTTGACAGGATATTAAAGCAGGCAGTGTTAAGTAATGGTACCGAAAATGTATTTATACTAACTGATACCAATTTTGAGCAGTATAGTAACTTTAACTGTATTGATATATCCGGATACGCTAACCGGGAGCGAATATTTGATAAAGTTTATAAGCATCATTCAACTAATCCTTACTTTTTTGAAAAAACCTGTTTTGATCGTTGGTTCATTATTAATGAGCTTATAAAGGAGCATGCTATAGAAAATTTTATGTATGCCGATTGTGATGTACTTATATTAGAAGATATTAAACCCGTTTTTAATAATTTTATTAAAGATTATTACGACGGTACTATGATGTTTTTTGCCGAGGGAGAAAACAGTATTACATCGGCCCACACCTCGTTCTGGAATAGTAAATTACTTAATAGTTTTTGCGATTTTGTAATTGCTAAATATACCGATGAGCAGCAATTAAGCACTATTGTAACTGATGCCGCGGCAGGTAAGTTTTTTGATAATAAAAACGTATCTGATATGATACTGCTGGATGTTTTCAGAACGGAGACACTGCCGGCTACATTGCCGTTATTATCTCTTGAAGGTATTGGCATGGGCTTTGATTTTAATATAAATGCATCTTTTAATGGCTATAAGCATTATTTTGCCTGTACAGCATATACCCGAATAAAAAAACTGATACAGAGAAGGGACGGCTTATACGGACTTGTAAAGGACGATGTAAAATCTCCGGCTTCGGTTAAATTTTATACACTTCATTTTCAGGGATATTTAACAAAGGCTTTGATACCGGTTTATGGTAATTATTCCAAAGGTGTTGAACGTTTCAAAAATAATATTACAGGCTATTATAATTTTTTGCTGCGTAGAGGTAAATTGGCTAAAAATGCAGTAAAAAGGAGCTTTAGAAAATTTTAATTGTGATGTTAAAATGCTGAGAAGCACAGAAGTGAATAAATATGAAATATTTTACTATTTTTAAATGCGAACGGATTTATATTTAAAAAGTAAAGTAAATTTAGTAAACAATAATTTTTAAGTTTGCAGTTGCGCAGTATTAGTTATAATGACATTGCAGTCATAGTAACTGTTATTTTTATATGAAAAGAACCACATCCTATCCAATCAATATTTTTTTAGCATTAATAGTATTGACTTCATTGAATTCATGTCTGACTTCAAAAAATCTGGCATATTTTAATAATATAGCACGGGATAGTATTTCGCAAATACAACCACAAAATCTGCAAACCAGTATCAATAAAAATGATATATTACAAATAAACATATCAGTACTGGATGAAACAACCACACATTTGCTTAATGCGCCAACAGCTGTTAGCACAGGTGGATCTTCAGGGTCTCTTAACGGGTATTTGGTTGATGAAAGCGGCATAGTGCAACTGCCGCTACTAGGGTCAATAAAGGCAGAAGGTTTAACCAAGTTTGACCTGGCCTCAAAAATAGCGTCGGAATTATTAAAAAGAAAAATAGCAAAGGAACCTATAGTTAATGTGCGTATACTTAATTACAAGGTAACCGTATTAGGTGAAGTAACCCATCCGGGGGTAATACCCGTACCTAATGAGCATATTACCCTGCCCGAAGCATTGGCCAGCGCGGGTGATTTAACGGCCTTCGGAAAGCGGGACAATGTATTGCTGATAAGAGAGAGTAATGGTCAGCGAATTTATAAACGCTTTAGCCTTAACCAAAGCCAAATATTTGATCCGGAACTTTATAATCTTCAAAATCAAGATATTATTTATGTTCAGCCTAATGCAGCAAGGGCGGGAAGCTCAGACCGCGCCACCCAATTAATTCCTATCGCCTTTAGCGCTGTTTCGCTTTTGTTAGTTATATATCTTCAATTGATTAAATAATATTCTTTTTGTTAATGAAAAACACCGGCAAAAAAAGCAATCTTGATAATCCTTTTGAAGGAACGAACACCAAAAATACACTCAGTACTATAGCATTCAGGTACTTACCATTTTGGCCGATATTTGTAATTACTATAGTAATATCCTTATTCGTAAGCTATTTCTATATCAAATATCAAACTCCTATATATGAGGCAAATGCTACTATTTTACTTAAAGACCAAAGAAGCGGAGGTACCGATGCGGATGTTTTGCAGGCTTTAGGGATATCAAACTCGGCTAAAATTGTAGAGAATGAGATAGAAGTTTTAAGATCGCGTATATTACTACAACAGGTGGCTAAGGATGTAGGTTTGTATGCCCAGGTATTTAACAAAGGCACATTGCGCGATATATTGATATATCCCAGTCCGGTTGAATTTGTAGCCCTTAATCCGGATGATTTAAAAAACTCGGGTAATATTCCTATCTCATTTGAGTTTGTTCCCACCAAAAACTATGTATTAATAGGCGGACAACAATATAAACTGGGCACGCCGGTACGTACACCTTACGGAGATTTTATTATTAATCCGGTAAAGCATGCTGATGATGCCCCGGTTAAATATAAGGGAGATTACTATTTACAAATACGTAGTTTAAACACCGCAGCGAAAGGTATTTTAGGCTCTTTAAGCGTAGGTTCAGCTGCAAGGCAATCATCACTTATTGCCTTAAAATTGTTAGATCAGGTACCGGTACGTGCCGAAGATATATTAAATAATTTGGTACGTGTGTACAATAAAGCTGGCATTGATGATAAAAACGCGACTGCAGCCAACACGCTTGATTTTATAAACAACCGTTTAATTGTAGTAGCGAAGGAACTGTCTGCTGTGGAGAATAAAATGCAACAATTCCGTACTGATGAGGGTATTGTTGACCTATCTGCCGAAGGCAGAACCTTTATGAGTAATGAACAGCAAAATGTAGATAAGCTTTCGGAGATTCAACTCCAATTAGATGTGTTGAACCAGGTTGAAAAATACATTGTAAAAAAAGGTGATGCCCCCGGTTTGGTACCATCTACTTTTGGTATTACCGATCCTTTGTTCCTGCAATTGCTCGATAAATTATATAGTGCAGAGTTAGAATTAAGCACAGCTCGCAAAACCGCAGGAGAAAACTCACCAACCATTATAGCCATAAAGGACAGAATAGCCCAAATAAAACCCGGTTTATTGGAAAACCTGAACACATTAAGGCAAAACCTGATTGTTACAAGGAACCGCCTGCAATCTACTAACGGGCAAAATACCGCCTTACTTAAATCAGTACCACAAAAAGAGCGTACATTTTTAGAGATAAGCAGACAGCAATCCATAAAAAATAATATATATACCCTATTGCTAACCAAAAGGGAAGAGGTGCAGCTTTCAAAAGCATCAGCCGTTGCAGATAGCCGGATAATTAATTATGCGGAAAGCAGGGGGCCTGTTAAGCCTATCCCAATTAATATATATTTAATGGGCCTTACCGTAGGCGTTATTGCAGGTGTAGCATTTGTGTTGATAAGGGAGCAATATAACAGGGAGGTACTGTTCAGGTCGGAAATTGAGAAGGCTACCAATGCAACTGTATTGGCCGAGATATTACATGATGATAGCGGGGAAACCCTTGTAATAAAAGATGGCAGCCGAACGGTTATAGCTGAACAGTTTAGGGCACTGCGCACATCATTGAATTTTATTGGTATTCAAGGCGATAAAAAAACGCTGCTGGTAACCTCCTCCATATCTGGTGAGGGTAAAAGTTTTACTGCTATTAACCTGGCTGTAAGTTTAGCTTTAACCGGTAAAAAGGTAGCTATACTGGAGTTTGACCTGCGTAAACCTAAGATAAGTAAGATGCTTGATATTAAGCAGGAAAAGGGAATCAGTAATTATATGGCCGGGCTTGTGGAGTATGATGATATAGCATTGCCTATGGATGATAAGAGTTTGAACGGGATGGTAATATTTCCGGCGGGTACCATACCGCCTAACCCTACCGAGTTAATGCTGAACGGCAGGCTTGATACTTTTATGGAAAGATTGAAGAAAGAGTTTGATTATATACTGATCGATTCACCGCCAATAGGTTTGGTGACTGACGCTAAAATTCTTAACAAGTATGTTGATGCCTGTTTATATATGGTAAGACATAAATATACCCCTAAATATTATCTTAACCTTATCGACCATTTATATGTTAATAACGAACTAACCAACATCAATATAATTTTTAACGGCTTAAAAATGCGCGGTATTTTAAATAGCACAGGAAAAGGTTATGGGGCAGGTTATGGTTACGGCGCGGGATATGGTTACGGTTACGGCTACAGCTACGGCTATACACAGGAAGATGAAAATGTAAAAAAAGGTTTTTTAGGGAACTTAGGTGGAATGTTTAAGAAAAAAAATAAAAAAGATTAATACACCATTTTTCAAGATTATCCATAACAGGCGTAGTATGGTTATAACTATTAAAGTATAATGGAGAAAAATAAACAGGATCAGGAATGGGACCTGGAGATTAAACCACATGATACCGTTTTTAATCTCCATTTGCAGGATGTATGGAACTATCGTGATCTGCTGTGGCTGTTAGTAAGGCGTGATTTTGTATCTTTTTATAAGCAAACCGTTTTGGGCCCGTTGTGGTTTTTTATACAGCCTATATTTACAACGCTTATTTACACCTTTGTATTTTCAAATCTTGCAAAACTAAGCACTAACAGTACACCACCCGCTTTGTTCTATATGTCGGGTACGGTTGCCTGGGCATACTTTCAGGATTGCCTTACTAAAACCTCAACAGTTTTCAGGGATAATAGCAATATTTTCGGCAAGGTTTATTTCCCCAGATTAATTATGCCGTTAAGTATAATATTTTCTAATCTGGTTAAGTTTGGGGTGCAATTGCTGGTATTTGTTCTATTACTCATCTACTATTATTTTAAGGGATTTAATGTTGGTCTTAACTCTTATATCCTGTTGTTTCCGGTAGTGGTTATGGTAATGGCAGTTTTAGGTTTAGGTTTAGGGTTAATAGTTACCGGTCTTACAACAAAATACCGCGATCTGGCTTTTTTAATAACCTTTGGTATGCAGTTGTTTATGTATGCCACCCCGGTTGTATATCCGTTATCAAGCGTTCCCGCTAAATATCAAACGATAATAGCCCTTAATCCTATGAGCGGATTGATTGAGACCTTCAGGTATGGTTTTACCGGAACGGGCCATTTTTATTCGGGTGCATTTACATATAGTATTATAGCCAGTGTGGTTATTTTTATAATAGGGTTAGTGGTGTTTAATAAAGTAGAAAAAAGTTTTGTTGATACCATTTAAAGAAATTTATTTATAAACTACTAATACACCGCATGAGTGATATTGCTATTAAAGTTGAAAATTTATCTAAAGCATATCAGTTAGGTGACTTTAGCACCGGCACACTAAGTCGTGATCTGGAACGATGGTGGGCACTAATGCGAGGCAAAGAAGATCCATTTTTAAAAATAGGCGAAGCAAATGACCGTGCCGTAAAAGGTATAAGCGATGTAGTGTGGAGCCTTAAGGATATCAGCTTTGATATTGAGCAGGGTGATGCCGTGGGCGTTATAGGCAGGAATGGTGCCGGTAAAAGTACGCTGTTAAAAATTTTGAGCAGGGTTACCACACCCACCGTTGGTTCGGTAAAGGTTAAAGGCCGGATTGCCAGTTTGCTGGAAGTAGGTACTGGTTTTCATCCTGATTTAACCGGGCGCGAAAATATATTTTTAAATGGTGCCATACTGGGTATGCGCAAAACCGAAATAAAAAAACATTTTGATGCCATAGTTGATTTTGCCGGAGTAGAAAGGTATATAGATACGCCGGTAAAAAGATATAGCAGCGGCATGTATGTGCGCCTCGCCTTTGCAGTTGCTGCGCACCTGGAGAGTGAAATATTAATTGTTGATGAAGTATTGGCAGTAGGTGATGTGGAATTTCAGAAAAAATGCTTAGGCAAAATGAATGATGTTAGCAAAGGAGAGGGCCGTACCGTTTTATTCGTTAGTCATAACATGGGAATGATAAGCCAGTTATGTAATAAAGGAATATTATTAAAAAATGGTAATATTATAAGTTATAACCAAACACAAGAAGTTGTTGCCCGTTATTTAGCCGATAACAACGACAGCAGTTTAAATACGTTTGTCTTCCCTGCCGATCAGAAAAAAACCGTAGGGCAGTTTCTGAATTTTGAGATCGTAAATGCAGAAGGAGCAGTTGCAGATAAAATATCTTTTGATGATTCTATCCGGTTAAATTATCGTTTACAGGTAAAGCAATATATACCCGGTATACAAATTGGGATAGGCCTGCAAGACAAACTACAGAACCGGATAAGTACTTTTACCAAAGAAATAAATGTGGGCAATGGTGATATTATTGAAGGCAGCATAAAATTGCCCGACAGCATTATTGCTCCAAACAATTATAATTTTGTAATAGCTATCTGGAACAAAAATGGTGAGGTATATGATATTCATGAGAATATTGGCTCTGTAACTATTGTTGATAATGGTACTGATCTGTCGTTGTATGAGGGTAAAGATTACGGCGCGGTAATTTTAAAAGCGATATGGGAATAAAGCGATATATAGCTGGCTATATTGAATCGGTAGTAAACCAAATTCAATATAAAAAACATCAGGAAAAGCAATTGGCCTATCTTAATGCAGCTACTTTTGATCCTGAATCAGTAAGGTTGGATAACACAGTGCAGATATTTAACAACCGTGGCGACAAGAAATATATAAGTATAGGCAATAATTCGTGGATAAAAGGCGAGTTGTTAACCTGGAAACATGGCGGTGAAATTAGTATAGGTGAAAATTGTTTTATTGGTGATTTTGCAAAAATATGGTCATCAGTTAAGGTGAGTATCGGCAATAACGTATTAATATCACACGGGGTTAATATTCACGACAATATATCACATCCACTGAATTCAATAGAACGGCATCAGGATTTTTTGCATGTACGGAAAATTGGATTACAGGATAATGTAAATATAAGCGAAGCAGAGATAATTATAGAAGATGATGCCTGGGTTGGATTTAACGCCACCATTTTTAAAGGGGTAACTGTAGGTAAAGGGGCAATAATTGGCGCAAACACGGTTATTACTAAGGATGTTCCCCCATTTGCCGTTGTAGTGGGTAACCCGGCACGAATAATAAAACAAACTACCTGATAAACTAAATATTGATTACGGCGTTAATTGCTAATTAAAAAAATATGTTTTCAAAAATAAAAGCGTTTTTACGCGGCAAAAGTTATGCTATTGATCAGGTACACGAGGTTAGGCGTGATTTAAAAGAACTATTTGGTAACGATCTGAAAAGTCCGAAAGTTAATTTAGGTCAAATACAGGCATATCTAAACAACCAGCGTACTGCAATTAATTCAATAACTGATGTTGAATTTCAGGTTTTTTCCCAATTCGGAGATGATGGTATAATTCAATATCTGGTAAACAAACTAGATATTCCAAATAAGGTTTTTATTGAATTTGGCGTTGAAAATTATAAAGAATCCAATACAAGATTTTTATTGATAAATAATAAATGGAGCGGGCTGGTAATTGATGGCGGTAAACAAAATATAGATTATATTAAACGTGATGCTGTATCATGGGCAAATAATTTGCATGCGGTGCACGCTTTTATCACCACAGAAAATATCAACCAGATAATTGGCGGGTTTTTGGCTAAGGGGTATCCTTCAGAGATAGGTATATTAAGCGTTGATATTGACGGTAATGACTATTTTGTCTGGAAAGAAATAAATACAGTTAACCCCATAATTGTTATAGCAGAATATAATGCTGTTTTTGGTGCCGAAAAAGCGTGGACAATTCCATATCAGGAAGATTTTTACAGATTAGATGCTGACCCCACCTCTCAATACTGGGGCGCTTCATTAAAGTGTTTATGCATTTTAGCCGAAGAAAAAGGCTATTATTTTATAGGATGCAACAGCAATGGAAATAATGCTTATTTTATAAGGAAGGATAAGATAGCAGACCTGAAACCCCTGTCATGTGCCGAAGGCTTTATGCAAGCTACTTACAGGGAATATATTGATGAAAACTGGGACAGGTTATATGGCGAAGAACGCCTGGAACTTATACGGGGTAAAAAGATGCTGAATATAGAAACAAACCAGATAGAGATAATATAGCTTGCTTGGCAGAAAAATAATTCACAATAATTGAAGGTCCATTTAAATAAATATATTGTATTTGATTGTAATAAATCTTTATCAAAGAAATTAAAGCAACCGTATAATGGCTAAAAGATTTACCATAGGGTTAAATTACTTTTTTGATAATCAATCTAATTCAGGCATTGTTAACTACATTTATAATATAATAGCGGCACTTAATATTCTTCCCAAAGATGAAAAGCCGGCAATTGTAGTATTTTATTCAGCCAACGCACCTGTTGATTACCTGAAAACTATCCAATATCCATTTATAACTTACCGGTTATTTCATCCTTATCCGCT
The DNA here is from genome assembly GCF_016522075.1 of Mucilaginibacter segetis. Lineage (GTDB taxonomy): Bacteria > Bacteroidota > Bacteroidia > Sphingobacteriales > Sphingobacteriaceae > Mucilaginibacter > Mucilaginibacter segetis. Next base: position 306,222 of record NZ_JAEHFW010000003.1, read on the forward strand.
AAACTTTTTTTTGCGGAAGGTAAATGGTTTGGCCAGGCGGATAATTAAAAAGGATATTTATAGAGAAGTAAAATATTATAGCAAAATAGACACTTTATACCCTTGTTTTACTATTAACGACATCAACTTTGACGATTATAAAAACAGGGTGTTTTGGCTGGTGGATTTTAATAACAGGGCGTTTCCGGATCATTATGATGATAAGGGGTCAAATATGCTGAAACAACAGCAGGAGCTGACCTCGTCAGATAAACGTGTGGTGCTTAGTTCAAATGCGCTGTTTAACGAATTAAAAGGATATTACCCTAACTATAAATGTGATATTAAACTAATGCGATTTGCGAGTTCGTTGCCTGAGCTTAATGAGCAGGATATTCCCGCAGTAAAAAAAAATCATCATATTGATGTGCCTTACCTGATGAGCCCTAATCAGCTTTGGGAGCATAAAAATCAGGGAATGGTATTAGATGCTCTCAATATCATCAGGCAAAAACAACCTGATTTAAAGTTTAAGGTGCTTTTTTCGGGAAGTATTAAAGTAAACAGGGGTAAAGGCTTGTATATTGATACTTTACGTAATAAAGTTGAGGAATACGGATTACGTGATTATATAGAGTTTTTAGGAGTTTTAGACAGAAAAGATCAACTACTGTTAATGAAGGGGAGCCATGCTTTGTTACAGCCATCGTTATATGAAGGCTGGAGTACCCTGGTAGAAGAGGCTAAAGCTTTAAATAAGTTCATTATCTTGTCGGCTTTACCTGTACATAAGGAGCAGATAAGTGAAAATGTTGATTTTTTTGACCCGCATAATGCGCAGCAACTGGCAGATAAAATCATAGCATGTCTTAAGCATTCACCTGTGATCAGCCCTTTAAATTATCAGGAAAATATTTATAATTACGCTAAGGACATTTTAAATGCACTTACAATAAACGTATAATTCATCTCCATGAAAAAACTGCTTTTTGTTAGTCATGATGCTTCAAGAACCGGCGCTCCTATAGTTTTGCTGAGTTTTTTGAATTGGCTAAAACAACAGAAAGCGTATGAAATTTCCGTTTATCTGAAACACGGCGGTGACCTTGAGGATAATTTTAAACAATTTGCTACTACCTATTTGCCTGCTCAAAAAACAATTACTCAAAGAGTTGTAAAGCGGGTGTTTAAAAAGAATGAAGAAGGGGCGCAAATTCCATCCGAATTAATGGATCAATCCTTTGATCTGGTTTACCTGAATACAGTTGTATGCCTGGATATTGCACCTTTACTTAAAAAATTCAAGTGCCCGGTTATTTGCCACGTACACGAGAACGATTTCACGATAAATAACTATTATCCGGAATTTGTGGCAGCAAAAAATCTGCTTGCGGTAAACCGGTTTATCGCGGTATCAAAAAGCACGCTCCATAATCTGGTAACTAATTATGCTATACCTGCGGATAAAATAAGCTTGGTTTATGAGTTTATTGATCTTGATAAAATAAAAAAGCCGTCTGTAACTAAAGATGAAGTGAAGCAGGAATTAGGGTTAACCGATGAGTTTATTGTAGGCGGTAGTGGTTTAACCTCCTGGCGTAAAGGAATAGACCTGTTTTTATCACTTGCGGCAGAGATTAACAAAATACAGCCCGATAATGGTATAAAATTAATTTGGGTAGGCTCGGTAACGCACGAGTTTAGTTGCAGGTTTGCTTACGAAGCCGAAAGGTTAGGGATTAAGGATATGGTTATTTTCACCGGCAGTAAAACTATTCCTCAAAATTATTTCCAACTGTTTGATGTGTTTGCGCTTACCTCTCGTGAAGATCCGTTCCCGCTGGTGGCCATTGAGGCTGCATCGCTTAATAAACCAATACTGTGTTTTGAGCAATCTGGTGGTATGGAGGAGTTTGTTAAAGACGGGGAAACGGGCTTAATTGTTCCGTATGCTGATGTTAAAGATATGGCAGTAAAAATACTGACCTTGCAGGATAACCACAACCGGCGCATAAATATGGGCGAACAAGCCGGTAAATTAAGTGTTAACTACGATATCGGTATTGCTGCACCCCCAATTTTACACTTAATTACGCAGTTAATAAACGGAAATTAAATGTCAATGGTATCTGTCGTCATCCCCAATTACAATCATGCTCCTTATTTACAACAGAGGATAGATTCGGTATTGGCGCAAACTTATCAGGATTTTGAATTGATAATTTTAGATGACTGCTCAACGGATAATAGCCGGCAAGTAATAGAAAGCTATCGCGGGAATGAACGGGTGAGTCATATTATTTTTAACCAACAAAATAGTGGTGGGCCTTTCCATCAATGGAAAAAGGGAATAGAGCTGGCGCAAGGTAAATATATTTGGATAGCAGAGAGCGACGACTGGTGTGAGACAACACTATTGGAAACCCTTGTGCAGGGGTTGGATAATAATACTGATTGTGTTTTAGGCTATGTACAAAGTTATGTGGTAAGCGGCGATAATACCATAGAGAAGATATCAACCCATGATAAACTCAGCGAATATGTTAACGGAAAAGTCTACATAAAAGCACATCTGGCCGAACGCTGTGATATTTGGAATGCCAGCATGGTACTGTTTAAAAAGGATGCTTACAAAAGTGTTTCCCCGGAGTTCACAGGTTTTAAAATGTGCGGCGATTGGCTCTTTTATATAGGAATGGCTAAGCAGGGCGAAGTGTTCATATCAGGCAGGGTGCTTAACTACTTCCGTAACCATGATAAGGATGTAAGCGGTAAAATGTACAGTAGCGGTAATAATTATGTAGAGGAAATAGCGATACTCAAAATATTAAAAAAGGAGCGTTTAATTACCTTAGGGGAATATAAGGCACATCTGCTGTTCAAATACATCAAGTTTGTTGTTTTTAGCCCTAAATTCACACCGGAGGTACGAATAAAAATTAGAGAAGCGTTTTACAACGATGATAATGAATCCTATAAGTGGTTTTTAAAAGTGAATGCCAAATTAAGCCTCTTAAAAATACGTACGCGACGGCGTTTAAATTTGATGCTGAAATAACAGGTGCCGCATAAATGCTTATGGATAATAAAAGGAAAATATGCGTAATCATACCTGTTCATAAAGCTGCACCGCAGCCCGATGAGTTAATAGCACTAAACGCATGCAAAAAACATTTAAGCAGCCATAATTGCTACCTGATTTTTCCGCAGGGGATGGATACCTCTGCTTATACCGCAGCTTTTGAAGGTTTGTTGTTAAAGCCTGTAGACCCCGGTTGGCTGGCATCGGTTGAGCAGTATAATAAAATGAAGCTGAATCTTGAGTTTTACCGCCTGTTTGCTGCTTATAATTACATGGTTACTTATGAATTGGATGCTTATATATTTAGTCAGGATCTGGAAAATGCCGGGGCTTTTGATTTCGATTTTATAGGTGCACCCTTTTTTGAGGGTTATTGGGAAGCAAAGCCAGGCGCTAAGTTAGTGCATGGCTGCAATTCGGGCTTTTCAGTACGTAATATTAATTCGTGTATAAGGGCATTATCAGGGATGAAGAAATTCCGTTTCCGCTGGTTACTTTACCGGTTGTTTTTATCGCACTCCTCGCGGTTAAGGTTAAAACTTAACGGGTTGACCAAAGGCAGGTTGGAGGTATTCATTACCGGTCGGTTCGGCTTTTATTTTGCTGATTTCCATTTGAACGAAGATGTGGTTTGGACGGAGGTTATCCCCAAATTATTCCCCTGGTTTAAAGTAGCCGACCCAATTACCGCATTGAATTTTAGCTTTGAGTATAATTTAGAAGATTCACTGAAATTAAATAAAGGCAGATTACCTTTGGGCTGCCATGCCTGGTACAAACATTTAGAATTTTGGAGCAGGTATATTGATACGCGATCCATCACATGATCACCATTTATGAAGTTTGATTTTTACCTTTCGGAAATGTCGGTATCCGACCTGCACGGGGGCGGTTTAACCCTGCAGCGCATTATTGGAGATGGGCTCAAAGATATATCGTGGTTCATACATGTTAACCGTTTTGCAACTGATGTGCCTGCAGCGGATGAGTTTTTTAACCGTACTATTGATATTCCATCGTTTTGGGAAAGGGATACGGTGCGTAAAACAATAGGTAATTCCCTATCGGCCAAATTGGCAAAAAAACTACCTGCTATTAAAAAGCATGCACAACGTGCCGCCAAGATCATCAATGAAAAATTTGAGAGTGAGCAGGTGCTTTCTGCATTAATATGTCCGCAGGGGGCCAATTCGCTGTTTACTTTGGAGGCACTTAAAGCTTTGCGTGCGGTAAACTATGTAACATGGGTGATGGATGATCATCTGATAGAATTTACCGATAACCAATGGCGCTATCCGGATGGGGTGGAAGAGGTATTTGCTAAACATTTACAGGAAGCCAATCATGTTTTTGTAATAAGCCCTGCTATGCAGCACTTTTACCTGGATCGTTTTGGCGTAAGCTCCACCGTGTTATTTGGTTCGTCCGATCTTTTGAACGGTGCCACTACCAATGCAGGTAATAAAGGTCCGTTAAAGATAGGATATTTTGGAGCGGTAGCAAGCTGGCAGTTAGATGCTTTGAAGATTTTTGCTGATGCCTTAAAGGGAACAAAAGATGAGTTGCATATTTACTCGACTGTACAAAAACTGCCCGATGCGCTTAATTTAAAAGAGGTAGTTTTTAAAGGGCGAATAGATCCCGGAGAGGTATTGCCCGCTATGCGTAATTACAATGCGGTGTTATTGCCCATAAGTTTTCAGGAAAAAATCCGTAATATGTCTCAATTTAATATCGCTACCAAAATGGGCGAATACCTGGCGAGCGGTGTGCCTATATTGGCTGTTGGTCCGCCATATGCAGCCATGATAGATTATTTACACATTAAAAAAGCAGCATTTACGGCAACATCTGCCAATGTAAAAGATATCAGAACATCAGTTGCGTTATTACGTGATCAGTATAAGGTTGTTGAAATTTTGAACAATGCTAAAAAATTAGTGTTGAATGAAGTTGGAACGCAACCCATGCGTAAAAAATGGTTATCCGTTATAAATGGTTAAATTGCAGCTTCAAATTTATTGCGGTATTAACAGAATAATTAATATAAATTCTTCGCTTACTTAATGGCAAACTCGGCTAAAAAATTACTAGTAACCGGTTCATCAGGACTTATAGGATCAGAAGTATGTATCCATTTCGCAAATTTAGGATGGCAGATACATGGAGTAGATAATAACCAGCGTGCGGTTTTCTTTGGAACCCAGGGCGATACCCGCTGGAACCAAAATCGCATACAAACGCAACTCGGTGGTAATTTTATTCATCATGAAGTAGACATACGCGACAGGCAGGGCATACTTAACCTGCTTAAAGAGGTACAACCCGATGCAGTGGTGCACACCGCCGCGCAACCTTCGCATGACAGGGCGGCTGCCATTCCCTTTGATGATTTTGATACCAACGCGGTAGGCACGCTTAATTTGCTGGAAGCCGTGCGCCAGTATTGCCCGGAATCTCCGTTCGCTCATATGTCTACCAATAAAGTATACGGCGACAGGCCAAATTCAATAGATCTTGTGGAAGGGGAAACCCGTTGGGACTATGCCGATCCGGCTTATTATAACGGTATTACCGAGGAATTTTCTATTGATCAAAGTAAGCACTCCTTGTTTGGTGCTTCAAAAGTTGCTGCCGATGTTATGGTGCAGGAATATGGCCGATACTTTAATATACCTACTTGCTGTCTGCGCGGAGGGTGTTTAACAGGTCCCAATCATTCCGGAGTTGAATTGCACGGATTTTTAAGCTACCTGGTTAAATGTAATTTGGAAGGCCGGGAGTATAAAGTATTCGGCTATAAAGGCAAACAGGTGCGCGATAATATACACTCGCATGATGTTGCCGCTTTTATTGATGCTTTTATAAATGCGCCACGCATTGCCGAGGTGTATAACATTGGAGGGGGGCGTGATAATTCCTGTTCCATATGGGAAGCTTTTAAAATAGCCGAAAAGTTCACCGGAAAACAACAGGTATATACCTATGTACCTGAGAACCGTATAGGCGACCACATTTGTTATATTTCTAACCTAAACAAAATGCGGGAGCATTATCCGGGTTGGGATATCACTATATCACTCGAAGAAACCATCCGGCAAATTGTAGAGGCCTACACTACCGGAAGATAATTTTAGCCACAATAATACCCCGAAACTTGAAACTGCTCTCCTTTCACCCATTCTCTTTATACTCCAATGGCGGTGGCAACCGCATATTAAGGCGTTTATACCTGGGGAGAGAAAAAAATGTAAGTACGCTGGTAGTGGAGGGTACACCGTTGAAACCGCATCAGGGAAATATCGATGAAACTATTATTTACGCTTCACCGCTAACCCGTAAGTGGGCACGCTGGAAATTACGCAACCTGCTGATATGGCTGCGGTATAATACCTTTAAGCCGATAACCATACGTAAGGTTCAGCAGGCTGCAAAAAAAATTCAGTATGATGTACTGCATGTGGTACAGCATGGGCCGTTTTGCGCAGCTTTATGTACCGATAAATTTATCATAAATAAGCAATTCTGGCTTTCTGTTCATGATCATTATACTACCACCCATACCTCTTTTGATGATGCCAAGTTGTTATGGAACAAAGCCGACAGGCGGTTGGTGATATCTGACGAATTAGGCAAAGAATACCGCCGTTTATTTGGTGATTATAACTACGAGATTATTACTGACGGAGTAAAGGCATCGGAAATAAAAGAGCCCGCTACAACCGGATCCTCTCCGGTGATTATCTATTTCGCGGGGTTATTACACATTACTTACATCCCCCTGTTTAATGTATTGGCTGATGCGCTTGATGCACTGTCCAAACAGGGTCATTCTTTTCAACTGATCTTGCGGGGAACACAACGCATACCGTTTTTAGATAATCGGTTGTTTGCCACTACATATCGCGAAGTATCTTTAAATGACGCGGAGTTAAAACAGGAGCTGGATAGCAGCGATATATTGTACCTGCCCATAAAATTCAGCATCCCTGATTTCTATTTATATAGCTTGTCAACCAAAATGGTGGGTTATTTAGGAGCGCCGGGTGCAATCCTGTATCATGGTCCGGCAGATAGCGCTGCTTGCCATTTGCTACAGCAGCATAACGCGGCTGTTTGCTGCGGTAAACTGGATGCTGATGAACTTTCAATAGATATTTTAAATTTGATAGCCAATAAAGCCGATATTGCTGCTAATGCTAAACAACTTGCAATGGAGCGGTTTGATCTGCAGCAGATTCAAAAAAGGTTTTGGCAGGAATAGGTCAAAGTAAACTAACCGTATGAGGCGCATACTTTCGGAGTTCAGGCTTTATTTTTGTAACCGGTGGATAGCAGGTATACCCAGCCATACCATCAGGCTGTTTTATTATCGCAGGGTAATGAAATATAGCATAGGCGAAAACTCCGCTATATTTATGGATTGTACCTTCGATTGTACCCGGCATTTTTCGTTGGGCAAAAACTCGGTGATAAATGGTAAGTGTTGTTTAGATAACAAAAGCAGGATAACTATTGGCGAAAATGTTTCCGTATCGCAGGAGGTGATGATCTTATCAGCAGATCATGATCCCGATTCGCCAAATTTTACGGCAAGAGATCTGCCGGTTATCATTGATGATTACGTATGGATAGGCTCGCGTGCCATAATATTACCGGGGGTGCATATAGGAAAGGGCGCTGTGATAGCGGCAGGAGCGGTAGTAACCGCGGATGTACCACCTTTTGCTGTTGTGGGGGGCGTGCCGGCAAAGTTGATACGCCATCGTAGTACCGATCTGCAATATGAGATAAACTATCGCAGGTTGTTTCAATAGTTTTAAATGTGGTATTTGCGTATTTCACTGTCGCTCATTATCTTATAATGCGCTTTCATACACTTGGCACAATAGACCTTTTTTATGGGTATAAAAAAAAGTAAGGTTTTAAAAATAAGCGGAGTAGGTAATTTATAGTGGAACGGCTGCTTGCACTTACTGCAATATAAAAATGGCTTACTCATATAAATGATACATAGATAAGATGTTTAGGTTGTTATAGTTAAATAATGCCTATAAGGCAATAAAATGTTGTTTTAATGCGATAAAGTTAATAATTCAAAAATGTAGAATTTGTAATAAAAGTATAACTATTTGTTTAGGTAACATTAATACTACAATTGAATGACTATTAAACCGAATAGTGGTAAGAAATATTAATGACAAGTAATTTTTTAAATATAATTTTTATATGCAGTTCGCTTGAAGAAGGAGCGGATGGGGTAGGCGATTATACACGTCGGCTGTCGGCTGCGTTGATCAGTAAAGGTCATCAATGCGCTATCGCCGCGGTTAATGATATATATATAAATGAAATAGTTGAAGGCAGCAGCGAAACGGGCAATATACAGATACCGGTAATACGTATTCCATCTGTTTATGATAAACAAAAGCGTTTAGCTATAGCTAAAGATTTTGTTAACAAAATAGATCCTCAATGGCTCAGTTTACAATATGTACCATTCGGGTATCATCCTAAAGGATTAAAATTAGGATTAAGTAGATTCATGTTTTCGCTGAGCAAGGGTAGAAAATGGCATATCATGTTTCATGAATTGTGGGTGGGTATGGCTATGGAGGAATCGAATAAGCTTGTTTTGTGGGGCAAATTGCAGCGACAGTTTATTCGTAAACTGATAAAAATAACCCATCCGCAGGTTATTCATACGCAAACGCGCTTGTATCAGCGCCATCTGCAAAGAATGGGATTTAATGCGGACTATTTGCCGCTTTTTAGCAATATACCTGTAACAACCCGTTCTTTTGAATCCGAAAGGAAAGAAATAGCCCTGGTGATTTTTGGCTCTATACATGATAAAGCACCTATAGAATTATTTGCGGCCGAAGCATCGAGGTATGCTCAAGCACATAACACACCAGTATCGCTTACCATAATCGGCAGGGGTAATGCCGAACAGGAGCGGTGGGCCAATGTATGGAAAATGAATGGTATGCCGGTAGATGTTTTGGGAGAGCAGTCTCCGGAGCGTATCTCAGAAATATTAGCCAATTCAACCTATGGTATTTCGGCTACCGCGCTGGCAGTAATAGAAAAGAGCGGTTCAGTTGCTGCTATGCGCGAACACGGCTTAACGGTAATATCCGTTGCAAAACCCTGGCATCCTCATAAAATGATGCCAATTGCTATACCAGAGGGAGTTGTAGAATATCGTACGGGTAATTTTGAGGAGTGTATAAACTTTAACAGGAGCGTACCGCATATTAACAGCGTTATAAATGTTTCTGTTAAATTTGCTGATGCCCTTATAGGTTATAATCCTGCAAATAATTAAATGGAAAAACCTACAGTATGCCTTTTTACAGCTCATGCGCCAAATGTTGGCGGTGGCGGGGCTATATTACGTAGCCTTACTGCCCATATGCCGCAAATAGCGGTTAACTGGTGCTATATTGGCAACCAGCCCGTGTCAGGTTATGAGCCAGGATATTTAGGCAAAGCCGTAATGGGCGGCCCTGTTATAAAGGATATTTTACTATCGGCAAAAATGCTGGCCGGTAAAAAAGTTGATGCCATTGATAGTATAGTTAAGCAGCTTTTAGCAATAGCTTGCGACAGCTACTGGATAGTATCACATAACGAGGGTTTACGTATTGCTTTGGAGTTAACAAAAAAGCAAAATAACCGTCCGGTACACCTCACTGTGCATGATGATTGGGCGGGCGCGCTTTGCGCCCGATCAATTCGCTATCGTTTTATGGCAGGCTTAGCTAATAAGCTTACGGTTACAACCCTTAAAGCCGTAAATTCTTTTGATGTAATAAGTGAAGGTATGCGTAATTATTACCGCCAGCTAAGTGGCAGGGAAGGTGTAGTATGTCACCGTTACCTTGAAGCAGATACCATCATTCCCGGTAGCGGAAACCATGATAAATCAGAAGTTATTTTGGGGCATATTGGTTCAATTTATGATAAAAGTGACCTTATTGATTTTTTACATCTGCTGAAAGAATTCTTTGCAAAGCAGAATAAAAAGGTATTGCTTAAAATGTGGGGCTGCCATTTAAACACAACTGCTTTCCCTGAGGATTTAAAAGACACCCTGCTGTTTTATGACACCCTGCCTGAGAACGAAGTAATACCCAGGCTTGCGGCTTGTAATTTTGTTTATTGCATGTATCCGCAGAGTAATGTATTACATACCTTTGCAACAACAAGCCTGCCCACCAAGTTAACGAGCTATTTGCAGGCAGGCAGGCCAATTTTTGGCCACGGTCCTGCAGATAGTACCCTGGCCGAATTTATTAATACCACAGCATTAGGCGTAATGTGGAGCAATAACGATAAGCAAAAGGGTTTTGAGGCTCTTGAAAAAATAAGTATTTTAAACCCCGAACCGTTGCAATGGCAGTTTGCCCGTGAACGATATTTTGGAGAGAATAACCTGAAAGTGATGAACAATTTTTTCCAGGCAAGTAATGATAACCAACCTGCTGCAGGATGTTAAAAATTAAACCGCGCGTAATTATTGGAAGCTCCAGCTTGTTTTTAGATACCCTCCGTATCTGCGCGGCCTTTACCGTATTGTACATCCACGCGTTTGACCGCTGGTTCCCAACAAAGGCGCATCCGGAGTATGAACCCGGCGAACCATCACACGCCGCAGTAATTATATTTTTTGTGCTTTCGGGTTATGTTATCGCTCACACCACTATCAGTAAAAACCGGGGCGGCGCCCAATATGCTCAGGCGCGTTTAAGTCGGCTATGTTCGGTAGTGATACCGGCCCTGGTGATAACCGCGGTTATTCAGTTTGTAATTGGATATCTAAATCCGGAGTTATTGATGGATTATTCCCGTAGTCATTCGGGCGTAAGATATGTACTATCCGGTTTTTTCGTGAACGAGGTGTGGCTGTTTTCTGCCGCACCGCCCCTCAATGGCTCGTTATGGTCGCTTAGTTTTGAATTCTGGTATTACGCCATTTTTGGTTTATGGTTTTTTAGAAGGGGGGGCTGGAAATCTTTTATTTTACCTGTACTGGCCTGTATAATTGCCGGCCCAAAAATATTACTGATGATGCCTGTTTGGCTGGCCGGCTATGTAGCCTACATTTTACCACGTCCATCTGTAAAAACAGTAACGGCATGGCTGATGGTGGCAGGTGGATTATTATTGGCGTGGCTGGCGGTTGAGTTTGTACCATCGTACCCTTACCGCATAGGATATGTACCGCTTTATTACGCCAATCAATTTGTTACTGATTGGGTAGTGGGTGTTTTTATTGCCGCTGCTTTGTGGATATTACCCACAGGTAATTCGTTAAGCGCCGATCTCAGGATATCAGCCTGGGTGCGAAAAATTGCTGATCTTACCTTCCCTTTATATGTTTTGCATTTCCCTCTACTGGTTTTATGGCGGGCCGTATTTGGTTTCAGGCTTAATGATGCAACGCAGTTATGGGAGGTGATCATTTCGGTGGTTATAGCCTCGTTGCTGATAGGGGTAATTTTAGAAAAACAGCGGCATTTATGGTCCGCATTTTTTAAATGGCTGGTAGGTAATGCAAAAGACAAGGTAGCTGCTGGCAGTGCAGCGGTGAAATCAAATTAAAGCTAAGTTAAAAGCAGTGCATTTGCTGCATTTGCACCAATTAATTAAATGCAATTATTATACTTGCAATAGTATAATTGATATAAACGTTGCCTTGAAGTATAAAGCCACAGTGATCCGCATTAACTTATTATCAGGAGATCTATGAAAATAGTTCTTTCGCATCCTACAGGGAACCAATTTGTGAGAGCACTTATCCTGGCTTTATCAGAAGCGGATATGTTAAGTGATTTTTATACAACCATAGCAGCAAACCCTAATGCAAATTGGCTTAATATTTTGCCTGCGAGCTTAAAACAGGAATGGTTAAGACGCAGTTACCCTATTCCGCAAAATCAAATACGTTCTTATCCCTTATTAGAGCTGGCACGTACACTTTCGCCGCGTTTGGGCCTTAAAAGCGTGGTGAAGCATGAAACCGGATGGGCAAGTGTAGACGCTGTTTATCGTGACCTGGATAAAAAAGTAGCCTCAGCAATAATGGATCTGTCTTCGGAAAATAGACCTGATAGTGTCTATGCCTATGAAGACGGAGCCGCTTATACTTTTAATGCCGCTAAACAACAACATATTAAATGTTTGTATGATCTGCCGATAGGCTATTGGCGGGCGGCAAGAGAGTTATTGGGCGCAGAGCGTGAGCGCTGGCCTGATTGGGCGGTGACTCTTACAGGTTTTGAGGATTCCGATGCCAAATTGCAGCGTAAAGACGAAGAAATACGCCTGGCAGATCGTATTTTTGTAGCAAGTGGTTTTACTGCCGATACTTTAAAATATTATAAGGGAGAGCTGCCACCTGTTAAAATAATACCTTATGCTTTCCCCGAGGTTGCGAAAATAAGGCATTATGCCGATATTACGGCCCGCAGGCCATTAAAGTTGTTATTTGTTGGTGGCTTGTCGCAACGAAAGGGTATAGCGGATGTTTTTGAGGCAGTAAAGCATTTTGGTAATAAGGTGCAGCTAACTGTGGTTGGCCGTAAAGTGACTGCCAACTGCAGGGTATTGGATGAGGAGTTAGCTAAGCATCGATGGATACCCAGTATGCCGCATGAAGATGTACTAAAGCTTATGCGTGAGCATGATGTGCTTGTTTTTCCTTCGCAATTTGAAGGGTTTGGTTTAGTAATAACAGAGGCTATGGCACAAGGCACACCGGTAATTACCACCGAGAGAACCGCCGGTCCTGATATAATTAATAACGGAGAGAACGGCTGGTTAATAAATGCAGGCAGCACACAAAAGCTGCAAGATGCTATTGAATATATATTACAGCATCCGCAGCAGATAGAACTTAATGGGCGTGCTGCAATGGAGACAGCTAAAAAGCGCACATGGCAGGTTTACGGGCAAGAACTGCTAAACGCTATAATTGATACTAAATAACGAGGTATAAAGTTTTTAAAGCATGAACCACACCAACGATGGTATTGATATAAGTGACGAGCTACTATTAGACGAACATAAAAGATCAAGACCAAATGCTGTTAATAAAGAATATACCCATGCTTTATTAAAAAAAGGTATTTGGGTATATTTTGTGTTACTGATATTTGAGGGAGCCTTACGTAAATGGGTTTTTCCAAGTTTGGCTACTCCTTTGCTTGTAGTACGCGACCCTGTGGCAATGTGGCTATTATACATAGCCTGGAGAGATAACGAGCTGCCTAATAACAGGTATTTTTATCTGATCATAATTATAGCTGTAATTGCCATGTTTACAGCTATATCTGTAGGGCACGGCAGTATTGTAGTTGCTGTGTATGGCGCGCGCATTTTAATGTTCCATTTTCCGTTGATCTTTTTAATTGGCAAGATATTTAACCATGAGGATGTAGTAAAAATTGGGAAAGTAGTTTTGTGGATGTCAATCCCTATGGCAATGTTGATCGTGTTGCAGTTTTATAGTCCGCAATCTGCCTATGTAAACCGGGGCATCGGTGCCGACTCTCAGGGTGGTGGTTTTAGCGGTGCACTGGGATATTACCGTCCACCCGGTACATTTTCTTTCACGACAGGTAATGCCCAGTTTTTTGGCTTAGTTGGTGTATATGTATTTTATTTCTGGTTAACTCCTCATAATATCACTCGGTTGCTTTTAATTGCTTCTACAATTAGTTTAATTGTAGCCATTCCTATTTCAATTAGCCGCGGTTTATTCGTTCAAACTGTTTTAACTGGTTTTTTTGCTTTATTATCAATTTCCGGAAATGCAAAATACCTTGGTAAGTTTACTATAGCCGGAATTGGATTACTGATATTTGCCGCCCTGTTAAGTAATGTTGATTTTTTTCAAAGAGCTATAGAAGTGCTCACTTCAAGGTTTCAGAGCGCAAGTGATAGCGAAGGATCTATTCAAAACTCAGTGATCAGCCGTATCTTTGCAGGGATCAACGAACCCTTTGAAGGAAAACTACCATTTTTCGGATATGGCATAGGTATGGGTACAAATGCAGGTGCACAACTTTTAGTAGGCCGCTCAGACGAATTTTTGATAGCTGAGGGAGAATGGGGACGGTTAATAGGAGAGATGGGAGCGATATTAGGATTATTAACCATAGGTATTCGTATACATCTTTGCTTAAAAATGGCTTATGAAGCCTTTAAACGTATCAGAATAAACAATCTTTTGCCGTGGATGATGCTTAGTGTAAGCTTTCAGGCGGTAGCACAGGGGCAATGGGCGCAACCAACTGCTTTAGGTTTTGGTGTTTTAATGGGCGGACTTACTATTGCGGCCATGAGAAAGCCGGCACCGATGGAGGATTTGGACGAAGATGATACTGAACTTGCCGAGCAAGTAACTATGCATAACTAGTTATGGTTAGCGCAAAGCAAAAAATATTAATATATAGATTGGGTAGTTTGGGCGACACTGTAATGGTGTTACCATCATTTCATAAAATACGAAAAACTTATCCCGAGGCAGATATCACCCTGCTAACCAATGTGCCAATAAATGGTAAGGCAGCACCCTTGCAAAGCATATTGGGTAATAGTGGTTATTTTTTTAACAGGGTACTTAGCTACCCGATTGGTACACGCGATCCGGCCTTGTTAATTCAACTTTTAAAACAAATAAGAGCGTTGAAAATTGACACTGTTATCTATTTGGCTGGTGTGCGTGTGTCTTTAACGTTATTTAAAACAAAACTTACCGCCCTGCGTGACAGGCTTTTTTTTAAAGCCGCAGGCGCAAAAACGCTGATCGGCTTTCCTGCTGTTCTTGAGGATTTTCAGTTAAGTATTGATGCAGAAACCGGTGTATACGAGTGGGAAGCTAAAAGGCTTGCGCGCCGTTTGCAGGTATTGGGCGATATACCCTTAAACGAAGATGCCTTTTGGGATCTGCGTTTAACCAAAGAAGAATTAAAAGCGGCAGGCAATGAACTGTCAGCTTTAAACGACCCTGGCCCCTTTATAGCTGCAAGTACCGGAACAAAGCTGCAGGCTAATGATTGGGAGGAGCATAACTGGGAAACATTACTTAAACAATTATCAGAGCAGTTACCGCAATGGCCCCTGATAATGCTGGGTGGACCGGATGAGAAGGAAAGGGCCGATAGATGTTTAGCTGCATGGGGTGGCAAAGGCTTAAACCTTTGTGGTAAAACATCGCCAAGGGTATCCGGAGCAGTTTTACAAAGGGCTAATGTTTTTATTGGACACGACAGCGGTCCTATGCACTTAGCCGCAGCTGTGGGCACTCCGTGTGTCGCGGTGTTTTCTGCCCGTAATTTTCCACAGCAATGGTATCCGCGGGGCAATTTTAATCATATCATATACCATCAAACAGATTGTGCGGGTTGCAGATTAGATATATGCATCGAACAAAAAAAGAAGTGCATATTATCTATAACAGCAAGTGAAGTGCAAAGCGCTGTTATGAGTGTACTGGCTCGTAATAACTATAATATATAAGCCAATGAAGTTATTGCATATTATAGCTACAATGGATCCGGCGAGCGGCGGGCCATGTCAGGGTATAAGAAACAGTAACCCCGAGATATTGCGTTTAGGCATTAACAGGGAAGTTGTAAGTTTGGATGATCCCAATGCTCCTTTTATTGGGTCAGATGACTTTGTAATCCATGCACTCGGACCTTCAAAAGGCTTATGGCAGTATGCACCAAAACTAAAACCATGGTTAATGGCTAACCTGGCAAGGTTTGATGCCGTTGTTATAAATGGGTTATGGATATATCCCAGCTATGCCGGTTGGAAAGCTATGAAAGAATTGAAAAGGATCGCTAAAAAAAACAGGGGTGTTAATGTACCCCGCTTTTTTGTGATGCCACACGGTATGCTCGACCCGTATTTTCAGCGCGCTCCTGATCGTAAATTTAAGGCTGTTCGTAATTGGCTATACTGGAAAATATTTGAAAGAAAGGTTGTGAACGATGCGGATGGACTTTTATTTACCTGTGAAAAAGAGTTAGAGCTTGCACGCCAAACTTTCTCTAACTATAATCCTAAAAGGGAATTTAATGTAGGATATGGTATTTTGCCCCCTCCGGTTTATAGCGAAGTTATGAATCAGGAATTTATTAAGAAATGTCCCGAAGTCGCAGATAAATCATATTTAATATTTCTGAGCCGTATACACCCCAAAAAAGGGGTTGATTTATTAATAAAAGCTTATGCGGTTGTTGTTAACGAATGCTTAAGGCAAAATAAGCCATACCCGTTGCTGGTTATAGCAGGGCCGGGTATAAAATCCGCTTTCGGGCTGTCAATCCAAAAACTTGTTGCCTCCTATCCGGAACTGAAGCATCAGGTTTTTTTTCCGGGGATGCTTACCGGTGCTGCAAAATGGGGCGCTTTGTATAAAAGTGAAGCCTTTATATTACCCAGTCATCAGGAAAATTTTGGGATAGCGGTGGTTGAGGCGCTTGCTTGCGGTAAACCCGTTTTAATAACCGATCAGGTTAATATTTATAAGGAAGTAGAACAAGGTAAAGGCGGAATAATAGGTAATGATAAGTTGGATGGGATTTTTGATATTTTAACTACCTGGGTTAACCTGCCACAAGCCGAACAGGAACAAATGGGTAAATTTGCTATAGAGGTATATTTGAATAAATTTCAAATTGGGCCGGCATCTGTTGCTTTTAAAGATGCTATAAGTATTTAAAAAATAAATATTACTATAATAACATCAGATGTAGTATTTATATTATTATAATAACTTTGATGATATATATATATGCCAACATTCAAACGGTATTAGCATAATTTTTAAAACCATCATGGTAATGGTTTAAGTAAATAATATAATTGTATAATATGCCGAATAATGTGAGGCCGTTTATAAATAAGGGTTTGATTTTTTTTAAAAGGATTAATTATAATCTAATATTTTCGGTTCATTCATGATCAATCAGGATACGCACACGGGCCCTTCATTTTCAGTAAAGAATCGCGCGGCCAGAGTGATCTGGCAAATTGTTGATATACTTTTATTTAAATCATCGCCTAAGCCTTTACATGCATGGCGTGCATTTTTGCTGCGATTGTTTGGGGCCAAAGTAGCTAAAGGTGTACACATATATCCGGGTGTGAAAATATGGGCGCCCTGGAATCTTGATCTGGGTAAGGAATGCGGAGTGGCAGGCGGAGCTACGCTTTACTCACAGGGAAAAATAACTATTGGCGAACGTTCTGTTATTTCGCAGGGCGCAAATATATGTACCGGCACGCATGATTATACAAAAAGCGGGTCACCTTTAATTACACGGCCAATTTTTATTGGAGACAATGTTTGGATAGCGGCTGAGGTTTTTATACACCCCGGGATAACCATACCTGATGGGTGCGTAATTGGTGCCCGATCGGTTGTGATTACGGATATGCCGGAATGGATGGTATGCTCCGGGCATCCGTGTAAACCTATTAAAAAACGTGTGATGGTTAAATAAGCCTGCAGTATAAATGATATCGGTTTTAATACTAACTAAAAATGAAGAGCAAGATTTGCCGGGGTGCCTGCAATCAGTTACCTGGAGCGATGATGTGCACGTTTTTGATTCCTTTAGTAATGACAAAACTATTGAAATTGCGCTTGCCGCAGGTGCAAAAATAACCCAACGGCAGTTTGATAATTGGTCGGCACACCAAAATTGGGGTTTAAAAAATATTTCATTTAAGCATAAGTGGGTACTGTATATTGATGCCGATGAAAGAGTGTCACCGGAGTTGCAGCAATCCTTACAATCGGTTAATATTATAAATACGGTAAATGTAGCATTTGAAATACAACGCAGAGATTTTGCCTGGAACGGGAAATGGTTAAAACACGCACAAATGTCACCATATTATATTCGGTTATTCCGGCCTGATAAAATGCGTTACGAACGTTTAGTGAACCCGGTTTCGATGGCTGATGGAAGTATTGGAAGGTTAAATGGCTATATAGATCATTACCCTTTTAGTAAGGGTATAAAATTTTGGCTTGCACGACATTTAAACTATGCCGAGATGGAGGCTGCCATTCGTATGGAACAAATTGGTACCGCGAAGCAATTTTCCTTAAAAAAAGCTTTTTTTTGTACTGATTTTACAGAAAGGCGGTATCATCAAAAAGGGATTTTTTATAAGCTGCCTTGCAGGCCTTTAGTTAAATGGTTATATATGATATTTTACAAAATGGCATTTCTTGATGGTATAACAGGCATTACATATGCTAATCTGCAATCTATATATGAATATTTTATTGTGTTAAAAACTAATGAAATTGCAAATAAGGAAAGGTGAAAAAACAATTATGTAATATAACGGTTCAGTTTTTCTGATACCGTATAAAGTGAAAATCCATATACTTTTAAAAGAAAAACGGTATTAATATTTAACAGTTGCAGAGTTTGCAGTTATTGATACATAAATTCTTTTATATTTAGGGTTTTACTTCAAAGTTGAGTGTTACTAACTAAATATCTTACCAGCCAAGTGCTATAATTATAAATGAACAATAAAAAAATTCTATTAATTAGCCATAACTTTTCTCCGGAGCCGATAGGCATTGGAAAATATAATGGCGAAATGTTAGAGTGGCTGGCAAATCGTGGTTATGAATGTACTGTGATTACCACATTTCCGTATTATCCGTTTTGGAAGGTTCAAAAACCTTACAATAATTTATGGTATAAAAAGGAAATTATATATACCGAGCAAACTAATGCTGCCATAACTATTTACCGTTGCCCATCATATATTCCTAAAAATCCAACGGGTAAACGCAGGGCCCTGCAGGATTTTTCGTACTGGATATCAAAATTTTTTATTGTATTTAAGTTGGGTTTATTAAATAAGCGGTTTGATTTGATCGTTACTGTAGCCCCGCCATTCCATTTAGCGTATCTGGGGCTAATGCTGCGTAAATTAACAGGTGGCAAACTTCTTTATCATATTCAGGATATGCAGATAGAGGCCGCACGAGACTTGAAGCTATTTTCAAAAAAGAGGATATTGGCTGGTTTATTTAAGGTAGAGCATAATATTTTAAAAAGTGCCGACTTTGTTAGCAGTATTTCTGAGGGAATGATAAAAAAGATAAAGAAAAAGGTAGACAGGGAAATTGAATTTTTTCCGAACTGGGTGGATACCGATTATTTTTATCCTCTGCCTAATCGTAACGAATTAAAGATTAAGTGGGGTTATCAACCCGATGACATAGTTTATTTATATTCGGGTGCGGTAGGGGTTAAGCAAAGGCTGGAGCGGATACTGGTAACTGCCGAGGAGTTGAAGGATCATGAACATATAAAATTTATTATATGTTCATCAGGGCCGTATAAGGATAAATTGTGGAAACAGGCGAATCGTAAAGGCCTAACAAATATTTCGTTTTTGCAGGTACAGGAAAAGAATGTGTTTAATGAATTTTTAAACATGGCCGATATTCACCTGGTTTTGCAAATAGCAGATGCAGGCGATTTAGTGATGCCATCAAAACTGGCCACTATTGTGGCAGTAGGTGGTGCCAGCATTATTACAGCTACTAAGGGTACTACTTTGTATGATATGGTGAAAGATCATAACATAGGCTATATTGTTGAACCACAGGATAAAGGAATTCAAGATATATTAACCAAGCAGATACTTGATATTAAATTGAATGATGAACTGGAGGAAAAACGCCGTAACGCCCGTAAGTACGCAGTAGAGTATCTGAATGTTGATAAGGTAATGAGTAAGTTTGAAAAAAGCTTCCTGAATTAGTTTATCAATTCATCGCTGTAATTATTTAAGCTCAATATCACTTATTACCGGCTTATGATCAGATATTTTTTTATCAATTGCCTGGTAGGTTAATACATTAAATTGCGGACTAACCAATATGTAATCTATCTGAAGCTTTGGGAACTTGCTGTAATAAGTAGTAACAAAGCCGCTTCCTTTTTCAATAAAAGCATTTTTCATTCCATCGCTTAATTCATTAACTGCAAATGAATTGGGTGTATCATTAAAATCACCAGTAATAATATACGGATACGGACACTTTTCAATGTGCCTTTTTATTCTTGATACTTGGTAACTTCTGTAAATAAAAGCAGCTGTTAATTTGTTTTGTATAAAAGATGAATTATTAATAT
Source organism: Mucilaginibacter segetis (assembly GCF_016522075.1). Classification (GTDB taxonomy): domain Bacteria; phylum Bacteroidota; class Bacteroidia; order Sphingobacteriales; family Sphingobacteriaceae; genus Mucilaginibacter; species Mucilaginibacter segetis. The sequence goes on from NZ_JAEHFW010000003.1 coordinate 326,484, forward strand.
CAAAATCACCTTTTAAAATATTTCCTTTTTCTCTTTTTTGTATTTTAACAGCCGCAAGATGAATGCAATAAACCCGAATTGTTTTTTTATTATATTTTATATCTGCAAATATTGCCTTAGTATCTAAAAACCCATTTGTCTCTACGTAACCCGTATTTATAATAGGGTATCTCGAAAAAATCGCATTACCTGTAGAGTCGTAACGAGTATTATCAAAAATCTTAAAATAATAGTAATTAGATTTTATTGATTGCTTAAATATGTTGGTAATTGAGTCTTTATTTGCTTTAGTAATTGAAAATTCTTCAAAGTCAATAATATCGGGATTTTTATTTTCAACAACCTCTGAAATCTCATTTTGTATCGGGGATTCATAAAACCTGTCTATTCCTTTAAACTTCCGTACATTATATTGCATAATTCTTATACTCCCGGCTGGTTTATTCTCGGCCGGTAAAGTAGCGCTTCTGAAACCATAATTTGCCATTATGAAGCTAAATCCGATAAAAATAGAAATTGCCGAGATTAATATGAAGATCGCTTTGCGGAAAAGCCAGTAGAGTATGAAAAATAAGTTTGCAATAATTAATAAATGATAACCAAAACCCAAAATTGCAATTATCCAAAAATCACGAGGATCAGTACTTGGGGCCAAATAACTTAACAGGAGCGCTAAGGCAACTATAATATTTAGCGTCAAGAAAATCTTATCAATAAGAAGTAGTTGTTTTTTTCTTTTTTTAACTCTCATGTTTGCAAATAAAGTGCAAGTAATTATAAATGTATGTTTGGGCTACAAAATTGCCTAAAAGTAGATGTTTATACTTGGTTTTAAAAGAATGAGCGGTATTAATTTATTGAAATTAATGACATTATTTTTAATTTTTCATTAAACCTGTGTTCCATATATCTTAAGTTTTATACCATTCTGTTATCTTTACGCAGCGTATATGTTTTTTAATTTATTAACCATGTTTACTATCCTGAAATGAGGAACCTGCTAAAAAGATGTTATTACAGGTGGATTAATCGCAGCAAGCAAGTAAAAATTGGTGGTAACGTAATATTTAATATCCATAATACTTTTGAGGGGCAAAATGTAATTGGGGATAATGCTGTTATCGGTACTTCGTATATTGGTTACGGCACTTATATAGCAAATGGTGCAGTTATAAAAAATACCATCACAGGCAGGTTTTGCTCCATCGGGAGCAATGTTCAAACCGGTTTGGGTGTGCATCCGTCAAATACCTTCGTTTCCACGCATCCTGCTTTTTTTTCAACCAAAAAACAGGCGGGTTTTACATTTACAGAAAAAACATTGTTTCCGGATCATATATTTGTTGATGAAGATAAAGAATGCATAGTTAAGATAGGTAATGATGTGTGGATAGGTAATAACGTATTGATAATGGATGGAATAACTATTGGTGACGGGGCCATTATTGCCGCCGGAGCTGTGGTTACTAAAAATATACCTCCTTATACCATAGCAGGGGGTATACCCGCTAAAATTTTAAAGCAACGCTTTACCGAACAACAGATCGAAAAGCTTTTGGCCATCAAATGGTGGAACTGGGATGTAGGAAAAATAAAAAATAAGAGTCAACTTTTTAACGATATTCAATCGTTTATCTCCTCGGTTGCAGAGGAAGAACCAATATAGTGCAACAAAGTAAAATATTTGAGTGTTAGATATAGCCTTACTAAATCGGCATAAAAGTTTAATTAAATGGATTTTAAAAATTTCGACCTTAATTATTTTGTTACCCTATTCTTTTTATTACTATCGGCCAACGCGAATGTTTTATCATCAAGCACATTAGGATGGATAATAATTTTGGTGTTGATGATTACTATGGCCATATCAAAAAAGTTGTTTACTAAACGGGATATACAACTGATCAGCATATTTTCCGGTATTTACCTGTTTTATATGGCATTCCGTTTTTTGGCAGTAAATGATGTAGAGACTGAATACCTGACAAGTGACGTTATCTTTTTGTTTAAGTACATTTATCTCGCGTTTATAGTATGTGTTATTTTAAAAGAAAAGGCACTGGCCAATATCGTAAAGGTTATGACACATCTAACGCTTTTGTCGTTCGTATTCTTTGCATTTCAGGTTATTGCAGGCGATACGATGTATAATATGTTCTCGGCATTAAATTTTCCTACAGGCAACACTATACCTGGTTACACTAACATTTTATTGTTTACTTATACACAAGGCTTTCATGATTTCAGCAACTCGGGTTTTGTATGGGAGCCCGGTGCATTTGGGTGTTTCCTGGTATTCACCCTCATGTATCATTTTTTCCTGAATAAGTTTAAGTTTGATAAAATAGCTATAATATTAATTATAGCCAACCTTACCACTTTTTCCACTACTAACTATTTGGGGTTGTTAGTATTACTTTTTATGGCGTATAGGTACAGGGTGCCTAAAATAAACATATGGGTACTTATTTTAATCCCTGCTATCATTTTAGCATTTATTTTTATTCCCTTCTTGGCTGATAAAATAGTAGATACTTATAAAGAGGATATGCGCGATCTTAACCATTTAAGGGTACTGCAAAAATATTACCATCACAACCGTATGGAGATACCACTAAACCGTTTCTCAAGTATGTGGTATATATATGACACCTTCGGTAGTAAGTTGATACTGGGCGTAAGTAATAAATATAATGAGATATTGGATAAGGCCTACACCGTGAATATATCCAACGGTGTTTTCGACTTTTTGGCCAAATTCGGTGTTATCGGTTTCCTTTATCTGGTGTATAAATATGCTAAAGTTTGCGTGCAATACATAGTAAGAGGAGAGAATTTGATTTATTGCATCCTGATTTTGCTGATAACAAGCTTTGGCGAACCCATATTATTTTTACCTTTTATACTGATCTTTTTATTTTTGAAGGATAAGCAGGTTCCGTTTATTAAGTATAAGATAGATACTTTAGATAGCTGAAATATGCGATGACAAAAAATACCACACGCAAGGTTGCAGTTCTAATAACTTGTTTTAATCGCAAAGACAAAACCATAAACTTTTTAGACAGTTTAATAAATCAACAAGCTTTTGCCGAGTTGAATTCTGATATATATTTACTGGATGATGCTTCAACAGATGGTACTGCGCAAGCGGTTAAATATAAGTATCCTCAAGTAAGTATAATTACCGGTACGGGGCATCTTTTTTGGGCGGGCGGAATGCGAACCATTTGGCAATATGCTATCAGTAAAGGAGAATACACCCTTTTTTTATTATTTAATGATGACGTTGTGCTGATGGATGACGCCATTGAGCGACTTATGATTTGCTATAATCAACGGAATGCTGAGGGTACATTGCTGGTAGGGTCTACCTTAAGCCCTATTACCAATGAACTTAGTTATGGTGGCCATGCTTTATATAAACCCGATCGCGCGGCGTACTATATGCTAAAGCCCGATAAGGTGAAAGCAATTCCGTGTCAGTTAGGCAATGCAAATATATTTTTGGTTGATGCATTAACAGTGCGGCGTATAGGTATTTTCAGCGCGGCTTTTACGCATTATCTTGCCGATTTTGATTACACTTTAAGTGCCCATAAGGGAGGTATTGATGTGTTGGTGGCCCCGGGTTATTACGGTTACTGCGAAGATGATCACGGAGTAAACTGGTTGTCAGGTAAATATTCATTAAAAAAACGTATCAATTATTTATATAACGTTAAAGGGTTAGCCTATAAGGAATACCTGTATTATATAAAAAAACATTTTCCGGCCGATTATTTTGGCGCTTTTACTAAACTTTGGCTCAAAACCTTGTTCCCGGTTATATGGGATAAATTTAAAAAACAATAGATGCTCCAGTGAAGGTTGTCATATTAAATAACGATTTCAGGGTCTATTGGAAAGGGCGGCTAATGTATTTGCATGAGTTTCTTTCTTCCAGAGGTGTGTCACTAAATGCTATTGAATTATTTGGTAAGGGATCGCCTTACACCTTTGATTCGGTTAATACTGCTCAGGCATGGTGGACCTGTCTTTTCCCCGATAAGAGCGCTCCTGATTTAAATAAAGAGGAAATAAAAGCGGCGGTTTTTGAAGCTTTAGATAGGTTGTTACCGGATATAATCATTGGCCCGTCAATTGTGTTTTATGCCGGAGCAATAGGCATTGCATGGGCAAAAAAGCATAAGAGCAAGTTTATAATGTTTGATGATGCGCGTCCATTACAAGTTAAGCGAAATAAAATAATACAATGGGTAAAGGATACGATTATAAGGCAGGCAGACGGGCTATGGCTGCCATCTAAAAGTTATGATTCAGATTATCCTGAATTTAAAACTGCGGAAATGTTATTTTTTTATGGCTTTGCATGTATAAATAATAATGCTTTTAAGCCTGAAACAATAAAGCAGTTTAAGAATAAAAATATTATTTGTGTGGCGCGGCTGGTACCTGTTAAAAACTTAAGCGGTTTATTGAAAGCCTGGCAAGTAGTTGAAAAAAATAATACGGGATACAACCTTAAAATAATAGGGGATGGCCCTGAGCGGGAAAATTTAGAGAGACTAATAACGGATCTTGATTTAAAAATGGCAGCTATATTACCTGCTGTTGATAACGATAAGTTGAGCAGTTATTTTAATAATGCTGATGCTTTCGTTTTGCCGAGTTTTTCCGAAACCTGGGGATTAGTGGTGAACGAGGCGATGGCTGCCGGTTTGCCGGTTTTATTAAGTAAAGAGGTGAATGCAGCACGCGATCTGCTTAAAAGCAGCGTAAACGGTTTCAGTTTTGACCCTTATAATATAGACGACATGGCCCAAACGCTGTTGAAATTTATTGATCTTCCCGTTTCTGAAAAAGAAGAAATGAATAAAAAGGCATTGCAAATTATTGACCTGATGAGCTATGAAAAAATGGGAAAGCAATTATTAGCAGCCTTGAGGTATTTAAACGCGCAAAAATTCAAAACACCCGGTATGATATCGGCATTAATAATCAGTAATTGGCATGGCAGGTATAATACCTCAGGATGGGATAAACTATAAGTTAGTTAAAAAGCATTTTCATCGCCGCGTATACTGTTCCAAACCGTAAGGAAAATTATTTTAAGGTCCAGCAAAAACGACCAGTTTTCCAGGTACCACACATCAGCTTCTACCCGTTTCAGCATGGCTTCTGTTGTACGGGTTTCACCCCGCAAACCTTTAACCTGTGCGTAACCTGTAATTCCCGGCTTTAGAAAATGCCTTACCATAAATCTGTCAATAAGCTGTGCATATTGAGTGGTATGGCTTAGCATATGCGGCCTCGGGCCTACAACGGTCATGTTACCCATCAAAACATTAAAAAACTGAGGAAGTTCGTCAATACTTGTACGGCGCAAGAATGTGCCTATTTTAGTAATACGCTGATCATTTTTAACGGCCTGTTTTTCTTCATTACTGTTATCAATATACATGCTTCGGAATTTATAGCACCAAAACGGACTGTTATCACGGCCTGAGCGTAGTTGCTTAAATAATACAGGCCCCTTTGATTCCAACCGGATTAGAATTGCCAGTATCGGGAATAGCCAGGTTAGCAGGAGAAGTATAATGATAATAGAAAAAAAAATATCAAATACCCGCTTTATAAACCTGTTAAGCATATTCTCTAACGGTTCCGATCTAACGGATATTACTGGTATATGCCCAAAGCTTTGGATGAGCACCGGTTTAATACCGTAATCATAATATTCCGGTATAATTTTGAAACGTATGAGATTTTTATCGGCGCTGGTAATAAGTTTTTCAATTTTTTCGGTTTCGGATACGGGCAACGTGCAAAATATCTCGTCAATTTTGTTGGCCAATACATAATCTATGCAATCGTCAACTTTTCCCATGTATAAATGCTGTTCTTTCACGCTTTCACGGTCGTCTGCAAAAAAACCTACCATGTTATACCCGCGGTCGGGGTTTAATCCAAAGTAATAATAAAGATCTATACTGCTTTTACCGTAACCAACAATAACTACTCTGCGTGTATCATATAGTATTGCACGATCGCTTTTCCGTATACTGAGGAAGATCAACTTCCACAATCCTATGAATATCCCAAATAAAACGGATGAATAGATTAAATATTCACGAGTAATAAAATAAGTTTTTATGCTTATAATTATAAGTATAGCACTAATAAGGCAAATAAAAGTAAGGTATGTTTTTATTACGTTCCTGAATGTGTTTACCGAGTCTTTATTTAATACTTCGTTATATAACTGTGTTATACGGGCTGCAATAAACCAGGCAATGTTAAAAATAAGAACAATAGGAAGATAGGTTTTATTAGGCAGCCATGAGAAATGTACGTTACCTGCAAGATAATAATAAGCTACAAGCATGCTCATGTTTAAAACTAAATAATCACCCGTCAGATTAATAGTTTTTATGAATGTAGCGTAACGATGAACCATTATTAAAGTCTAAAAAACTTACCGTGTAAGTTTATTAATTTTCAAATATGCATAATATTTTGCTTAGAATATTAAAAATATTTTATAAAAAGAGCAAAAATGTGATTAGTTTTATTCTTAAAACATCTAAGAAAATCGGTTAAATATGCGGAAATGAAATTAAAAATAACTATTAATAAATCGCTATTTGTGGTGTTTTAAAAAATCGATATAAGCAAGTTTTATACCTTCTTCTAAATCAATAGTATGTTTCCAGCCCTGGTTGTGTAGTTTGGTAACATCCATTAATTTTCTGGGTGTACCGTCAGGTTTGCTATCATCAAATAATAGCTTACATTCATAACCAACTATTTTTTGAATCAATAAAGCGAGGTCTTTAATAGAAATATCTTTTCCTGTGCCAACATTCACCAAACCCGCTTCGTTATAAGTTTGCATTAAGTAATAACAGGCGTTTGCCAGGTCATCTGCGAATAAAAACTCACGTTTTGGTGTTCCGGTACCCCAAATGGTTACAGAGGATGCATTGTTGATTTTTGCTTCATGAAAACGGCGTATCATTGCAGGTAAAACATGTGAATTTTGCGGATGATAGTTATCATTGTAACCATATAAATTTGTAGGCATCACAGAGATATAATTGCAACCATATTGTGAACGATATGCATCACACATTTTTATGCCAGCAATTTTCGCTATAGCATAGGGTTCATTAGTTGGTTCGAGTAAGCCGGTTAACAAGTATTCCTCTTTTAAAGGTTGCGGAGCCAATTTAGGATAAATACAACTTGACCCTAAGAACATTAATTTTTTTACGCCATTTACATATGAGGAATGAATAACATTGTTTTGTATTTGTAAATTATCATATAAAAAATCGGCACGGTAAGTATTGTTTGCAACAATTCCGCCAACATTAGCGGCAGCTAAAAAAACATATTCAGGTTGTTCCATGGCAAAAAAATCAACCACCTTTTGTTGGTTACGAAGATCGAGTTCTGTTGAGGTACGCAAAGTAAAGTTAGTATATCCTTCGTTTTGCAATTTCCTAAGTATAGCAGAACCCACCATGCCACGGTGACCTGCGATGTAGATCTTCGCTTGTTTTTCCATATTATTCAAACTGGTTTTTAATTTTGTAGCCGGAATCCTTTAAAAGTTTATCGCGCTTAAACAAAACAACATCAGCAGCAACCATTTCTTTTATTAACGACCGCAAATCATATTTAGGTGTCCAGTTTAATTTTTTATTTGATTTTGATGGGTCACCAATTAACAGATCAACTTCTGTGGGCCTGAAATATTTTGAATCAACAGAAACTACTTCTTGACCTGATGGTAATTGGTAGTCTGGGTTACTGCAGGAAACTATATATCCTTTTTCGTCAACGCCTTTACCTTTGAATTCTACTTGTATACCAACTTCCGCAAATGCCAGGCGTACAAATTCTCGTACATGGGTTGTTATGCCTGTTGCTATAACATAATCTTCAGGGGTTTCCTGTTGTAATATCAGATACATGGCCTCTACATAATCTTTTGCGTGTCCCCAGTCGCGTTGCGCATCTAAATTACCTAGAAATATTTTTTCCTGTAAACCCATGGCTATTTTAGCAACTGCACGCGTTATTTTGCGGGTTACAAATGTTTCGCCTCGCAGGGGGCTTTCATGATTAAATAAAATACCATTGCAGGCGAACATTCCATATGCTTCGCGGTAATTTACGGTTATCCAATAAGCATATAGTTTAGCAACGGCATAAGGTGAGCGCGGATAAAAAGGTGTTGTTTCTGATTGGGGAACTGCCTGTACCAAGCCATATAACTCAGAAGTAGATGCCTGATATATTTTGGTTTTTTTTGTTAAATTTAATAACCTTACAGCCTCTAATATCCTTAATGTACCAATGCCATCAGCATTAGCTGTGTATTCGGGCGTATCAAAGCTAACTTTTACGTGAGACATAGCACCTAAGTTATATATTTCATCGGGCTGTACTTGTTGGATTATACGTATGAGGTTAGTAGAATCTGAAAGATCCCCATAATGTAGTACAAAACGTTGATCTTCATCATGTGGGTCATGATAAAGATGATCTATACGATCAGTATTAAATAATGAACTGCGACGCTTGATACCATGTACCTGATATCCCTTGGACAATAATAGATCAGCAAGATAGGCTCCGTCTTGACCGGTAATCCCGGTTATTAAGGCAATTTTTTTAGACATGAATGATTATGAATTTTTATTAAAAGGCGTTTTTATCGCCAACTATTGTTTTCCAAAAGGTAAGGAATATTATTTTGACATCTAAAAATAAACTCCAATTTTCGATATACCAAATGTCATAGTTAACACGTGCACGCATTAACGAGGGGTCATCTGTTTGGCCACGGAAACCGTTAACCTGCGCCATGCCGGTAATGCCGGGTTTTACAAGGTGTCTTACTAAATATCTATCAATTATTTCCTTTGATTCCAGGTTTAAAGGGGTAGGATGTGGCCGAGGACCAACAACAGACATATCTCCTAACAGAACATTTATAAACTGTGGAAATTCATCCAAATTACTCTTCCTCAAAAACTTACCCACTGGAGTTATACGTAAGTCGTCTTTCTTAGCTTGTTGGTATTTGCCATTTTCAGCAACATCCTTTGAAGTTGTGTACATTGAGCGAAACTTATAGCAATTAATTTTCATGTTTTTACGCCCCCAACGCTCCTGAACAAAAAAAGCCGGACCTTTTGAGTCGATAATTATAGCTAGTGCTATTAACGGAAATAACCAACTACAAACAAATATCAAAACAGCTAAACTAAATATCACGTCAAATAACCGCTTAATTGCACGTAAGTGTATATCATCTAACGGCTCGTTCCGGATAGTAATAACCGGTAACCCATTAAACATGCCTACCTTATATTGGGAGGTCACAAAATCATGATAAGCAGGTATTATTCGAAGCTTAACTGCATGATTGCTTACTTTTTCGGCTATATTTTTTATTTTTTTATGGGCTTTATTAGGTAATGCTATTACAACTTCATCAAAGGTTGTAATATTATTTGTAATAAATTCGTCAATAATATCTGTTTTACCTAAATACTGGCCGTTAAGATTGGGTTTTTGCTCGTCGTCTAAAAATCCAATCACTTCATAGCCTAAATATTTGTTGCGGGTAATTATGTTAGAGAATTCAATCCCTAATTTACCTGCGCCTATAATAAGTATGCGTTTTTTGTTGACTCCCTTTTTGTACAAAAAAAGCATTATTCGGCGATAAATTATTTTTTCAAGCGGGATGAGTATACTTAATAAGCCGATATAAATTATGATGAAACGGCGGGTGTTATAGGTTTGATGAGCTGAAAAGAAAAATAATATTACCAGGCAAAATTGTATAAAAATACTATTGGCAGTTTTATACAAGCCAAGCAAAATGCCACGAGTACTTAAATCTTCGGTTTTTTTTGAGCGCGATGAGAAATACCAACCAATAATTAGAATTGGCAACATCCATAAATTTATCAGATGTAAATTGGTATGAAAAATATATTGAAGTAATGAACAGGCTAAAGCAAAGCTTAAAGTAATTAAAGATGCCTCATTAAAAAAGCGAAAGGCATTTAGGCGGTAACTATGTTTTATTTCCATTTATATGATTAATAACTAATAACATCCTAATTTATAGGCAACTATTTATTATTAAAATTTCTACTTTTCTGGCATAAATTTAAACATTTTTAAACAACTAGAGTTGAATATTAATTAAATTTCATTTAACGTGAGGTTGACGTTTAGTATTAATCTTTAAAATTAAATACATAAACTATATGTAAAAATATTGATATGATTAATAAATAATTGACTTGCATAAAATAGATAATTCGCATTAACGTTATGGATAGGTATTTATAAGGATATGATGAAATTTATATGGAATGTAATATTGCCTGTGGTTATTTTATCGTGTGTGTTTTTTGCGGTTAATTATAAACGTACATCCGGGCAAAGTAAATCAACCGAAATTTATAATTTAAAGCAAGATGATAAAACGTTAAAAGGTGCTTATAAAGATTATTTCCCTATTGGTGCTGCGGTGCGACCTGAGACCGACTTTAAAGATTCCAAAACCACTACATTTATTAAGGAACAATTCTCAAGTTTAACTGGTAAACAAGCTATGCAACCCGCCTGGATACATCCTAAAGAGTATGAATACCGATGGGCTAAGGCTGATAGTTTAGTTGATTTTGCTCAAAAAAATAATTTGTTAGTACGCGGGCATTGCCTGATATGGTATTTGAAAATGCCTGCCTGGTTTTTGAAAGATGGAAATAAGCCTGCATCAAAGGAGGTAGTACTGGAAAGGATGAGAAAACACATTTTTACAGTTATGGGCCGTTATAAAGGTAAGGTTTACAGTTGGGATGTGGTAAACGAGGCTGAACGACCCACTGATAAACTTTTTGCATTATTAGGAGAAGAATATATAGAGAAGGCTTTTGAATTTGCTCATGAAGCTGATCCTCAGGCTAAACTTTATTATAATGATGGTGTTTACAATACCAAGCAACGTGAAAAATTTTATGAATTGATTAAGCGATTGAAAGTAAAAGGGGTTCCAATTGATGGAATGGGTATTCAATACCATCTAGGGATTGAAGGTAAAAGCAAAGAGGATATTCAACAGGATATAGATGCGTTTAAATCGCTCGGGCTTGACGTTCAGATATCAGAGTTAGATGTTTCTACCTTTAACAGAAATGCTACAATAAAAAGTGTACTTCATACCAATGATAAATATTCAAAGGATTTAGAGGATAGGCAAGCTCGTATTTATGGCGATATTTTCGAAATTTTAAGGAAAAATCATGATGTGGTAAAGGGTGTTACGTTTTGGGGAATAGATGATGGAATTGGAAAAACTTTTTTAGAAAAGAAGCTTAATAAAAGAAATTATCCATATATATTTGGAGCAGGCTTAAAGCCTAAGGAAGCTTTTTTTACTATCATTAATTTTTAAAGTGTTTAATAATGTCACCTCTCTTTATAGGTGACGAATATTATTAAAGCACTATGATCTTAAGATTAATTATTTCTGGTTACAAATAGTTATAATTGGATATTACTTTCGGCCTTTACAAAATAATAGAGGTTTTTATACGGTCCAATTGGGTTGTATTTTCCAATTAATTGGGGGATTAATTTAGCACCGATATCAGTTCCTGTTTTAAACATATCTGGTAAACTTTCGATAGACTTATAATGCTCAGTGTTTTGCTCGATATACGTGAACGTTTTGCCAATTTTTTTCAAATTCTCAATGGAGTTAAGCAAATCTATTAATTGGCTATCTGTATAATTAAACAAAGAGTTAAATTCCACTCGCGGAAAAACCTCCAATTTACCTCCAACGCCTGCATTAAAAACCTTTACACCAAGCTGATCAAAGAATATTTTAGCATCTTCAAATTTTTCAATCATTTCATGTACAGTTGGATTATGGTATTTACGGCCCTTTTTAAAATATCTGGGATCGAAATGATTGGGGTCGTCTTCTCCGGCTTCCCAGTCCCGTGAATTTAGCTTTTTAACTTTTTGCTCGCCAAAGGTCATATCAACTCCTATCAGATAAATCTCTGTAAATCCCAACCACGCTGCAATCTGTAGTCCGGCATTAACCACTGTTTTATTATGCCCGCATTTGGGCAAATCCGCATGAAACTTCGGTTCATCTGCTATAAACCAATTTACATTTGGCCGATTATCAATATATCTGAAAAAATCAACATTGGAAGGATGTATATCAGGAAAAAAGGCCTCATTTACATAAGGAAGTATTTCTTCATTTATTTCTTTATAATTATCCTTTACCACCAGGTCATCTATAACTGTATAAAAATCCGGCTTCCAGTTTAACCGGTCATACATCAGGTTAAATCTGTTAAAGCACATTTTGTATTCATCTTTCAATAGATATAAAGGCATTTTATTTAAACTGGGCCCATTACCCACGATAAATATTCTCTGGCCTTTATAGCGATCTTTCAGATTATCCCATTTTTTGTAATCTATATTTCCTCCTTTACCAATAAGACGCTTGAACTTAACGATAGAAAAATTGAAAGTTCTTAATGCAAAAACTATCAATCCGTCATTTTTTATCGTACTTATTCCTTTGTTAAGTATAGGGATCATTTGGATATTTTATTACTAGTATCAGTGTTTGAATCAACATCCTCAATTGTAGTAACTTCATCTTCAGTAGTTGTTATTGCCACAGTAATAGTACGTTTTAATTGATTGCTTAATTTGATAATAAAAAATGCACATATTACAAAAAACACGCAGAAGATAGATGTTTTGCGGAAGATAGATTCTGTATTCAGTAAAATTAATAACACAGTAAACATAAATACAAAAATGTAGGTGTATTTAAACCTTTTCAGATCTAATAACTTAAAATATTTAACGCGCCTAACTAACTGGATTAACAAAGCAACCGTTGTTGTGAATCCGAAAATTCCCTGCTCATAGTATAGTTGTATAAAACCATTATGAAAGTGGTTGTAACGTTCGTCAGTATTACGTATCAGATTTGCATGATATCCAAAAAAGTCGCGACTGAACGAAAAATCATTTGTATAAGCGTTGGTAGCCAATATCCAGCCCGCCAATCTTCCATTTTTATCATTCAAGTCATTTGATCTACCCATTAAGTCAACAAAAAGCGATGTGTTTGAAATGGAGGCAGCATATTTAATGATCAGCAAAAAGTTTAGTGGCACTAAAAATGTACCTATAAATAAAAGCCATGGTACCGCATTACCTTTTTGTTTATTTAAAAGAATATAAAAAGGCAGTAATAAAAACATTAGAATAATAGTCCTGCGATTGAAAACCAGTAAAGTATAAAAGCCTATCATTAAAATTGATGTCAATAAAATAGCTTCAAATACATTTTTATATTTAAATTTTAAACTAATGAAAACCAGGGTTGATAATAGAATTATTAGAAGTGGGCCGTCCATGGTTGTTTGCAATAGTGGTATTTCTCCAGACGCGATAAGATACCATGACGCAAATGTATAGGAGTAACGGGATAACAGAGGTATATATATAAGGAATATATACATAAAAGCTAATCCATAACAAAATCGTTTAGATAAATTGTTGAATTTATTAAAGGTCATGTTAGGAAACGAGGTGGTAGCGTGCAGATATATAATTAAAACCGCCATTACTGCAAGACCTTGTATAGATTTTGTCTTGACTGAGTATAGCATGTTTGATAAAACAAACATATGCAGTAAGGTATATGTTTTTAGTTCAGAACTTAATCTGAAGTTAATTAAAACAACACTTGCTAATGGCAACAATGCAATAAGCATTAAATTAACATTCAGGCGGTTAAAAAAGGGCATTAAATATATTATTGCCGGAAAAAAGAACATTATATAACTGGCGTACTTATAATTCGGCTGCATATAAATAAATAAATTTAGATTTGTTACTTTTTAAAGAAGTAAATATAATTTCAAAAATAGTATTTAATGATGCTTTTAAAGCATTACATAACAAAGCTTTTGCTATGTTAATAAATTATCTATAACTTTTCTTTTTGCCGAACGCTTAATAAAAAGATATTTTTCATCAATAGGGCCATAAGGAATATAAACAAGAATTAATTTTTGAATAGTCCCTAAACCAATAGCCTTGTCAGTTACAAAATAATCGCACGAAATGTCTTCAGAAACCATGGTTGCTTTTGGGGTGTTTTCCAGCAAGAGCTTAACTTTTTGCCATGAACATTCAATTGAAATTGATTTTGCATATAGTTTATAAACCTGCTCGGTTGTATAATGAAAAAGAGCGTTGAAGTTTACTCGTTCAAAAACCTCCAATTTGCCGCCTATACCTGCATTTTTAACCTTTATGCCCAAATATCCGGCTACCTGTTTAGCTTTGGTAAAAGCCCTGATCATTCTAACCTGCGTTGCAGGTACGGGTTGATGGTATCTTCTGCCTTTTCCAAAATATCTCGGATCAAAATGGTTAGGGTCATCATCCTGCTGCGACTCAATCCTTATTCCGCTGGTTTTTTTGGCTGTTTGGTGTATTACATAATTCTGATCCACTCCGGCAAGTATAACCTCTGAAAATCCCATGTAAAACAGCATCTGCAAGCCCGCGTAAGCAACCGTACCCCCCGAGCCGAATAAAGGCAACCTTTTAGAGAAATAAGGCACTTGTATCACATGATGCATTTTCAGTACGTTTTCTCTATCCTCTATTTTAGATGAATGCAATGCATGAAAAAATGCATAATGATAATTATTAAGGTTAGCGTTAATTTCGTCTGCAATATCAGGCAATACTTCCGGGTCAATACACATATAAAAATATGGTTTCCAATTCAGGCGCTCATAAAGTAAATGAAAACGGTTAAAGCAAAGTGTATACTCGTTTTCCAATAAATAAAGCGGGGTTTCATTTAAGCTTGGTCCGTTGCCAATTAAAAATACTCTTTTGCCTTTATATTTATCCTTTAGTAAGTTCCATTTTTGGGTATTAGTATCCAAACTAAATACACTTTTAAATACATTAATGGATTTGAATATTTGCCTGGTAATAAAATTCATGCAACAGTAGTTTATTTAGTTTTTTAAAAAAGATCTATTTATAAAATAAATGTTATGATTATATGGCCCAAACGGAATATGTGTGTATATCAGCTTTGCTAATAAACTACAGCCTTTATCAGTATTTAATATAATTACATCATCACTTTCACTGTAATCATTGTTTGCAGGGGTGTTTAGTAAATTAAGTATATTGTTAAGTGTTGTTTTGCATTGTAAGTTATCAATAAACATATCCTTTTTTGCTGTAGCGGTAATGTTGAACAGGGAATTAAATTCCTTACGTTCGTAACTTTCCAAAACACCGCCCACTGTTGCATTATAAACTTTGGTATCAGTTTGTTTAAAAATTCCTGCTATTCTTTCAAACGAGCCAAGGATGGTATCTACAATGGATTTTTTGGGTTGATGATATTTTCTGCCTGCACCAAAATAACGGGGATCAAAATGGTTAGGATCGTCATCATCCTTTGATTTTATATTATTACCTTTTATAACCTCAGCGGTTTCATGTACTTTATAGTTCATATCAATACCAAGCAGGTAAATTTCTTTAAAACCCAGGTATCGCAAAACCTGCAAGCCGGCAATAGCTACGGAGCCACCAACATTTACGTAAGGCAGATCAAAGTTAAACGGACTGTTTACTCCCTTGGGAAGCATCCAATGTACATTAGCTTTATTCTCTACAAATTGAGTAAAATCAGTATTGGTTGTTAAAGAGGATGTAGTAAAAAATGAGTGCTTAACTAAATCAGTCATTTGATTAATTTCGTTAGCCATATCTTCAGCTACAAGACCATCAACACACATATACATAGTAGGCAGCCAGTTTAATCTTTCCAAGAGGATGTTAAATCTGTTAAAGCTTAAAGTATATTCATTTTTCAATAAATATAATGGGGTTTTATTTAAACTGGGGCCATTGCCTATTAAAAAAACTCTTTTTCCATGATACAGATTCTTCAGATTTTTCCAGTCGCTTTTATACTTATTGTAATAGAACTTGTTTTTTATTTTAGTAGTGAAAATATTTTTCCAAAGTTTAAAAAACTCTGTCAGTCCCTGATCTTTTAAAATTTCTAAGGATTTAAGTCTTTTCATGCTTTTATTTTGCAAACAACTAAGTTTGATTGCCATATATTTAATTTGTTAATTTCTCTCTTACTACTTTATCCCAAACATCCCTGCGAATAAAAAGATGCTTGCCTTCTATTGGGCCGTATGGTAAATACCTCATAACAAGTTTAGGTATAAAAGATATTGCTGTTTCACCTTCAAGTATAAATATCTCCTTTGCTATATCAGCATTAATTTCAACTTCTGGCTGGTTTGCCGTAAGGTAATCCTTTACCTTTTCGGGGGAACATTTATTTGAAATTGAAAGGGAGAAAAGCCGGTAAATCTCCTCCTCATTAAAGTTGAAAAGGTTTTCAAATTTCACCTTATCAAAGCATTCAACCTTGCTTCCTATTCCGGCATTATAAACCTTAGTAATAGTGTTCTGTTTTATTTTATCTGCCGCAAATTCAAATGAGTTCATAATGTTATTTACAATCTGCGGAACCGGTTGATGATACTTTCTGCCTGTTCCAAAATAACGAGGGTCAAAATGGTTGGGATCGTCATCTTTAGTTGAAGCAACATCAGTTCCTGCTATATCTTTAACGGTTTTATGTATTTGATAATTCATATCAACCCCAATTAAATAAATCTCAGAAAAGCCCAGGTAAGTTAGTACCTGCAATGCCGGGAAAGCCACTGTGCCACCTAAACCTACCCTTGGAAGATCAAAATAAAACCCCTTATATTGCGGAAACATCCACTGAACATTTTCGCGGTCTTTTATAAACTTTCTAAAATCAAGCATATTAGTATGGATGTCCGGAAAGAATGCTATTTTGACCTGAGGGGTGATTTCGTTTATCTCATTGGCCATATCCTGCGCTACCAAAGGGTCAATATTCATGTAAAAGGTTGGTTTCCATGATAATCGTTCAAACATGATATTAAATCTGTTAAAACAAATAGTATACTCATTTTTTAAGAGGTATAGCGCGGTTTTGTTAAGCGATGGGCCGTTACCTAGTAAAAAAGCTCTTTTGCCGGCATACTTACCTTTTAGGGTTTTCCAGTTACGCAGGCTTCTTTTATTCATTGTCAATTCACGGGTAACACTTTTTTTTACATGATTAAAAGTTTTTTGTTTGAACAGCTTTATAAATGTGCCGCCTATTCCAATTTCTTTAATATGTTTATCTAAGAGCTTATAACCCCGAACTATTATTGATGCCATATATTAATACTCAAATTAATGTGATATAATTTATGTTTTAATTATTAATTGAAAAGCAGTGTAAAGCACAAATATCCCGGCCGGTATAGCGGAAACTTTAAATTCGAATTTGAAAAAGTTAACGTTCAACGATTTTAAGGAATGCATAGCTGCATACCATGCGTAAAACCCTAAATATCCACACAGCATACCAGCCGGTATGGCATAAATTCCCATTGGTTTAATAAGAGCCAATGCCATTATTATAAAAATTACACCAGCTACAGTATCAACTATGTGTGATATGATGTGATTGGTGGTATTATAAAGTTGCATATGTAACGCACCATAACGGTGTATGTAAAAAGCAAAGGTGAGCATCAACCAAAGCTTAGGGTCAACAAAATGTATATGGCTGCCAATTACGGTTAAAAATAAATTAAAAAACAAACCTACAAACACAGCTCCGCCTATATAAACTAAATGTGCCATACGCATGCCGCGTTGTGCAACTTGTGTTAATTTTACATAATTGCCTTCGGCACGTAGCCTTGCCATAAGCGGTATTTTGCTGTAGAAAGGTGCGTTTGATACGTTTCTTATCTCGGTAATAATCCGTAATCCGATCATATACGAGGCAACAGCTGCAGGATTTCCTACTTGTGCATATAATATTCCTGATAAATTAGTTAACCCTTGTGACATTAGTCCGGATATTCCTCCCCGCCACGCCGGCTGCCATATCTTCAAAAAAAACTGTTTCTCAAATGGATGCTTTTTAAAGTTTTTATATCTGCCATCTGCAATATAACGGCATAAATAGTAATCTCTTATTACATTAAACACCATCCAAAACGTGTTAGATATTATAAGATTAAGCAGGGTGGGAGCAAAAACCAATACCAAAAAACTGGTAGTTATCAATCCTACTTTAGATAAAAACTCTACTCTTTTTGATAGAGCTATCTCATTCATTCCTTCCAGGTAATTGCTGTATGTTTTTCCGTAAAAATCATAAGCTATAGAGGCGGCAACTAACGCCCAGGATATCCAGGCTTGTTGCTTGTTTACAACATGTGAAATGGGAGTAATAATGGCAAATGTACCCGCGCTTAATAGTACCACGAGCAATATAACAGATACATTTAAATATATCTTTTCCATTGCTGAGTACAATTTTTCGATAAGATCCCAATTTGCTTGGGGTTTTAAATTCTCTGCAGGTTGTTTTTTTTCTAATTTAAAAACTCCTATATCTTTTGCACCTCCGCGTGCAAGTGCAAATAAACGGACAAAAGTGTTTCTGAAACCAAAATCAGCAAGACCAGCCATGGATAGTATTACAGAAAAGAACGTCCATACGGCAATTTCCGGTGTTGAGAGCTTTTTAAGAACTAATGGTAATACTAAAAGTAAACTACCCGATTTAGCAAAATAACTCAACCACGTCATTAAAGTAGTTGAATTCCATATTCTGTTAAAATTTAATTGTTTATTTTTCAACTTTATAAAAAAGAGTGATTATATTTTGCTCATTTCTTCGCTCGCCTTTCTGCCCATAAAAAAGAAATCAGTACTAAAGGCTATAAAATTATAACCGGCAGCGTTTTTCTCTTTCACCAATTCTATTTTAGGGTCAATTACGTGGTATCCCATCGAGAATTTTCTGTCGTTACATATTTGTTCTACTTTTTTAAGTGCTTGCTGCACAACAGGTTCATTGTATTGCCCTGGTATACCTAAAGAGCCTGACAGATCATACGGCCCTATTATAATTCCGTCAATTCCGGGTGTAGATATAATGGCATCAATATTTTTCACGCCGTCAATATGTTCTATTTGTGCAATTACTACCAGGTGCTTATCTACCCACTCTTTATAGCCTTCAAAATTATAACCATATCGTTGTGCCCGGTTTAAACCAACACCACGTTTGCCTACAGGTGGGTATTTTGCAAACTCAACAGCCATTTTTGCTTCTTCTGCCGAACATATCATGGGTACAATTATACCATCAGCACCTGCATCAAGGGCCCTTTTTATTACCACCTCTTCGTTTTTACTAACCCTTACCAGCGCGGCCATATTATGCGATTGTATAAAACCGATGAGTATTTGCAGCTCATTATAATCAATTGATGTATGTTCCAAATCAATTGTTAACCAATCAAAACCAGCCTCGGCCAAAATATCTATAATAGCCTGATGAGGTATAGTTATCCAGGAACCAATGGTGTTTTCTTTATTTTTAAGCTTTTGCTTTAAGGTGGTATCTTTCATGTTTTTTTTGTTGATATAGAAAAATCGGTTAAGTATGCCACCTTGTTGCTGTAATAAGGTCGCCACAACCGATTTATGAACTATTTATATTTTCACAAATATATAATAGCTATCTATTATGGTAGTTTTGATATAATGCGTTGTAACATTACACCTTAACTTTTATTACTATTTTTTTTATGTACCCTGGTTCACCATCACTATAAACCGGCGCATGCCCATCTTCCGGATAAAATATGGCAAAAATATCATTGCCTATAATTACCTCACCTTGTGGTTTTATCATATCAAAAAAGGTGAAATCCTTTTCTGTATCATATTCGGTATTAGGAGATAACCTTTTAACATTTGAATAGGGGATACGCTCGGAGTTTTTTATGCAATACTGCACATCTATAACATGTTTATGTGCCTCATAGCCAAAATCGTTTTTAATTTTGGTGTCATATTCCATAACTACTGCTTTGGCATTATCTGTTATTGGATAAACCCCTAATTCAATTTCCGGATCGGCATTTTTTATAAAAACCAAACCCTGGTATATATCCTCATTTATGGCTTTATAAAATTCAATATTGGTTAATGAGTCGGCTATCATGTTGGTGATTTTAGTTATAGAATTTTATAAATTACCTTCTAATTTTCTTTTCAAAAGAAACTCTGCCCAGTAAAAGTCTTCCATGTCATCAATATCAGCGGCTTCAAGCCTTTCAATCTCAAACATCATCGGGTTTGATCCTAAGCGACTTTGTATTTTACGATTAGTTGTTTTTGAAAAAATATAAAAGCAGGAGTTTTCATGATATATGGGCGGAAGATCCTGCGTGCGTATCAGTACCTTCGGGTCATGATTAATTCCCTTACCATCGGCCCAGTAAAAACGCTGCTTTACTTCTGTTACTGAAAAAAGCGCATCATGTTCCTGTTGAGCAAAAAAGGCTTCAATAGCTTTGTTAACAGATTCGGTTGTAAGTAAAGGATTGGTGCTGTGTGTCTGTAAAAAATACTCAGCATCAGTTTGCTCTATATCATAGGCAATTAGCGGCTGTATGCTTACCATATCGCCCAATAAAAAGTCCGGGCGTATCAGTACCTTAACTTTATCAAAATTAGCTTTAGCACTTTCAGCTATTTCAGGCGAATCGGTATTGACTAATATTTCGTTAATATACGGACTGGCCGATAATGTTTCCATAACCCAATGGAAGGCAGGTTTTCCTTCAAGAGGGCGAATGTTTTTGTGCGGAACCCTTTCTGAATGGCCTTTCATGGGCACCAACGCTGTTACCTTTGGAATTTGCGACATTGTTTAATTAAATAGAAATTTTGATCGTTATCTTTTTTATTAACTCTGGCTTATTTATGAAATGCTGCGGACCGTGTCCGTCGCCCGGAAACATTATGGCAAAAATACCATTGCCTATATCAACATGAGTGCCCTGTGCTGATGGATCTTTGTAAAAGGTGCGGTCTTTAACCTCGTCATAAGGAATGTTAACATTCATCCCCTCAATAGGCGACCATTTAACGCGTTCTAAGCCGCGTATGGGGTATTGTATATCAATAACGTGCTGGTGAGCCTCATATCCCCTTGAAAAGTCAGCAACGGTTTCATACTCGCTTACAATAGCTTTTACATTATCATTTATCGGATAAGTGCCTACAGCTATATCAGCTTTAGCATCTTTCAAAAATTGTAACCCGGCATATATATCGGGCGATAAATTCTTGTATAGATCGATATTATCTAATCTGTCAACTATCATGCAAATTGCGGTTGTAATTGTGTGTCAAAATATTCCTGTAACCAACTCACAAACTCATCATCCATGGGGCGAAGGTCTTTAAATATTTTTCCGTATCCTTTGTTTAAAATAAGGCCAAGTTGCTTACCTATGTTTTTCTTATCCTTGCTTAAGGCAGATGTAAACTTATTAAGTTCAATATCTGTTATGGTTGTACCCTCCCAAATTTTTTCTACTAATTCACGCACTTCATTACGTACTTGTTGTGGTATATACCCCAGTTTTACCGATACGAAGTTTGACATATCCATGCCGTAACTTACAGCTATACCATGTGGTATACGATAATTGGTGAGTGATTCAATAGCATGACCAAATGAGTGGCCGTAGTTAAACACCTGCCGCTCTTTTTTGTCAAACTCATCAATTTCGATATAGCTTTTTTTGATCTCTAAACTACGGGCAATAATACCTGCAAGTACCTTTTTATCAACCAAAGCCTGTGGATAATCTTTTTTAAATCGTCTGAAGTCTTCCTCGCTTGATACGATGAAGTAGTGAAGCATTTCGCCCAGGCCCGATTTCAATTCAGCATCTGAAAGCGTGTTTAAAAAGTCAGGATTAATAAATATTTTATTGGGAGGGTAAAAACCGCCCACCAAATTTTTATATTCATTAAAATTAATTGACGTTTTGCTGCCTATACAGCTATCTCCTTGTGCAAGCAGAGACGTCGGGAAGAAATACCAGTCAACCCCGCGGTAAAGAATAGAAGCCATAAAAGCGGTAACATCCTGTGTTATACCGCCACCAATGGCAATTAGCCGGTGATTTTTACGAAAGCCATTTTCAATAAGATATTGAATTACTGGCATGGCTCCCTGATAACTCTTTTTTGGCTCGGCGGCATCTATACCAATGTGCTGGAAGCTGGCAAGGGTATCGTTTAGTTCGTCTTTATAAAGTTCCTTTATTTTATTATCAATAATAATAAAATCGCCTTCTTTTAATTCGTTCTTTAAAACTTCTTTAGTATTATCTATAAAGGCAACTTCATAATCATGAATAATAGATTTTACTTTAAAATTATACATTGGTGTATCCTCCGTCTATTATTATATTCTGACCGGTTAAGTAACTGTTTAAATCGCTTGATAGGAAAAGAATAAGGTTGGCTATTTCAACAGGTTGGGCAAAACGTTTGGCAGGTATTATCTGCGTTATTTTTTCAATATCCTCCGGCGTATTGGTTGTTGCGGTAAGTTCTGTCATGGTAAAGCCCGGGCCAACCGCATTCACTAAAATGTTATCAGCAGCCAACTCAATGGCCAATGTTTTTGTTAACCCCGCAATGGCATATTTAGTAGTGGTATAAAGTGATCTGCCCGGCCGGGTTATCACACTCCAGATGGAGGTGACATTTACTATTCTGCCATAATTATTGGCTTTCATGAGCTTACTTACCTCACGTGATACTAAATACGGCCCTTTGATATTAACATCGTTTAAAAAGTTAAAATCGTCAAGGGTGGTTTCTGTATTCAACGCTATTTTATTAACACCGGCATTATTGATCAGAATATCAACTTTACCTATTGCCTTAATTTTTTCTAAAAAAGCAGCTACAGAAATTTCATCAGCAAAATCCACCTGTAAATAGGCTACTCTGCTATCTGAACTTTCTCCATTCAGCCGGTCTATTTCTTCCTTCTTTGTCCCGGTAAGAATAACTGACGCTCCGGCGTCAATAAAGCGGTCGGCAATGGCTCTGCCAATACCACGGGTTCCTCCGGTTATTAATGCTGTTTTTCCTGAAAGATCAATGGCAACACTTGATAAACTGTTCATTTATATAATGGTATTATTTTTCGGGAATGGCCAAAAACTCCTCGTCTTTAGACAGGTAATTCACTATAATGTGATTCAGGATCATATGTACGTCTTCAATCGGACCGTAATCGCCTTTAGGATTTGGCGTATATAATGGCACAGTTGATATTTCATTTAATTTACCACCCAAAAAGCCTACAAAAGCTATGGTTTTGCCACCCAATTCATTAGCATACTCTGCTGCTTTTACCAGGTTTGGCGAATTACCGCTTGCTGATATAGCAATTAAAACGTCGCCGGCAACAAACTGTCCGCGCATCTGTTCAACAAAAACATCTTCGAAATTATTATCATTACCTATAGCTGTTATCATAGGCATGTTATCTGTTAAGGCGACGATTTTGGGACGGAATTTTGAAAAATAACGGACAAAAAATCTAAAATCAGCCTGCATATGTGAAGCTGTTGCTGCACTGCCGCCGTTACCTACTACGTATATAGTATTGCCACTTTTAAAAGCGTCAATAAAAGTAGTAACCACCTGGCCTAATTTTTCAGGATCAATTTTGTTTAAAATGTCGGTTAAACGGCCAACGTAATCCTGTAAGTAGTCTTTTAATAAATCAGTTCTTTCCATGATTGTTTAGTTGTAGTTAAATGAATTTAATGCTGATTAGAAATCTTTTTGTTCGTAAATTTTATCAATTACTGTCATTAGTTTTAATGCATCAGTAGAGCTGCCGTATATTATCGGCTCATTGTTGGCTATAGAGTCAAAAAAATGATCCATCTCATAACGCCAGCTATTATTATTAACATATTTGGTAACTACTTCATCCTTCCAGGTTGCAGCAGGGGCAGTAGACCTGTTTCTGGCAACTGACAATGTTTCTTCTCCGTAAGACATAGTAGATGTAATTATCCCGTTCAATACCATATAGCCTTTTTCCAGGAATATCTCTAATGAGAACAGATGGCGCCATTGCGACATGGTAGAGTGAAGTGATGCTACTTTACCGGTTGAAGATTCCTTCAATATAACAAAGGCGTTATCTTCAACATCCATTTTCCAGTACAAATTGGTTACTTCGGCTTTTACTACGTCAAAGTCTCCTGACAGGAAAAGGAACAGATCAAGCATATGTATACCCTGGTCCATCAGGATACCGCCACCGGCAAGCTCTTTTTTAGCACGCCATTGGTTAAAATAATCTTTTGTTACGCTTTTTCCATAACGGCCTCTTAGCCATAATACTTTACCGTACTCGCCGCTATCAATAAGGCGTTTCATGTGTAAAACGCTGTCATGATGCCGATGGTTAAACCCATACATAAGAGTTTTCCCACTTTTTTGCTCGGCTTCCTGTATCTCAATTATATCTGCTGCGGTAAAAGCCGGTGGTTTTTCGCAAAAAACGTGTTTACCTGCATTTAGGCCGCGAATGGTAAGCTGTTTGTTTAAAAAATTAGGAGTACATACTATAAGTACATCAATCTCCGGATTGTTAATGATATCATCATGGCTTACATTAGGTATTCCGTCAACCTCAGCTCCTACATTTGGTTCTGATATAGCTACTACTGTTCCTTTTTTAATTTCTTCAATAGCGGTACGGCGGGTTTTTCCCATAACACCATAACCGATTATGCCAATTTTGTAATTCATTTATATAGTGATTTAGTTTAAGGCTTCAAGAAGATTATTAACCGCATCAATTTCCATTAATAATTTGCCCTCTTCGGCATATGAACCAATATGCGGGGTTAAAATAACGTTATCAAGATCGCAAAACGGCCCGTTATAAGGCTCCTCAACAAAAACATCTATTGCAGCTGCAGCTATTTTTTTAGATGAAAGCGCAGTATATAAAGCTTCTTCATCAACAATACCGCCGCGAGATATATTAATGAGGTAACTACCTGTTGTTACTTTTTCCAACTCAGCTGCACCAATTACCGGCGATTTATCCTCGTTGCCCGGTACGTGTAAGCTAATAATGTCAGCAGTTTTTAACACCGTCTCAAAATCAACCAGTTTAACACCGGTTTGTGTTGCCCATTCAGTATTAGGGTAGGGATCATAACCAATAACCGGATTACCTATTCCCCTGAAAAGTTCGGCTACTAAACGGCCAATTCGGCCAAGGCCAATTATGCCGATGGTTTTATCAAGTATGAGATTACCGGTTTGCTTTTTCCACTCGCGGTTTTTTAAAGCGGCATCTGCCTGGGGTATTCTTCTTAACAGTGAGAGTGTCATCGCTAAGGTTAATTCAGCTACTGCGCGTGTAGGACCGTCCGGGGTATTTTTCACAATAATACCCTTTTGTTTGGCATATTCCAGATCCACACTATCCATCCCTATTCCTACGCGACTTATTACTTTCAAATTTGGCAGAGCATCCATTACACGTGCAGTTAAGGGCTCAACACCGGCTACAATACCTACGCATTCTTTTGCTATTTCTATCACTTCATCTTCGGTTAATTTTCTGCCGTACGGGTTATTTATAACTTCATAACCTGAAGCCATTAGCAGATCAAAAGGTTTAGATGATATTTGGCCAAAAGAAGATGGGGAGGTAAGTACTTTCATGTAAATATTATTATATATTAAGTCTGTATTTATTAAAGTAATTAGTCTTCTGCGAAAATATTAAAAATATTGTAATAAACTGTTAATAACATAATACTTTTATGTTATAATATTTGTATAAAACTTTCATATATAAATGATTGTTTTATTGGAGAAGTTAGTAAATTTTAACACACAGTTAAATGCTTTTTTAAATTTACAGAATAATATCCAACGGGTTCAAAAAATGCACATTAAATTAATAACTATTAATTTAACGTGCATTTAATTTAAGTTGATTATTTCCGATTTTACTTTTAAAATCTCCTTAGGAAACCTCTTAATACACTGCCAAAGCTTTCCTTTTCTTTTTCAGTGTAGGTGTTATACGAGCTATAGTAGCTATTGCTGTATCCGTAACCATAATTAAACTTATCGCGTTTTATACCATTGAACACAATGGTAAATTTAGGGAATCTGTTTGAGGTGTCAACTTCGTTTATGAACTCAAGTTCATCTTTAAGAGTATGACCTTGCCTTACCATATATACAGAGGCATCTGTAGTACGTGCAATAATTAAAGCATCGGTAACTAAATGTATTGGAGGGGAGTCAATAATTACATCATCGTAACGTTCACGAAGTGAACTGATTAATTGATCCAGTTTGTCCTTTTCTAATAATTCTGAAGGGTTTGGCTCAATTTGGCCGCTACTTAATACATCTAAGCCAGGAATTCCGGATGGCTGAATAAGTTGATCTAAATTGGTGTTTCTTTCTGTTAAGTAATCAGAAATACCTTCATGTTCCGGCGATAAATTAAACACACCGGAAATTTTAGGTTTACGAAGGTCCATCTCTAAAATGATGGTTTTTCTGGATGCATATGCCAACGTAACGGATAAATTAGAGCTTACAAAGCTTTTACCCTCACTACCAATACTTGATGTAAATAAAGTTACCCTGCCACTATCATTTGTACCATGCAGGTGCGAAAGATTGGTACGTAATACCCGGAATTGCTCCCCAATTGCAAATTTTCCACGACCCTGTGAAACCACAATAGGTTCGGTATCTTCCTGGTATGATAGTTCGCCCAATATAGGTACTTTAACGGCATCTTCAATTTGCTTACGATTGCTTATGCGTTCGTTTAAACTTTCACGTGCATATAATAATCCCACAGGTGCACCTAAACCCAGTATTAAGGCCAGTGCATATACAATAGAAGGTTTTGGCCACTTTGCTTTGCCAGCGTGTGCATCATCAACAATTTCAGCGTCAGATACAGTTGAGGCATATCGCAAAGCTATTTGTTCGCGTTTTTCTAATAAAAATGTATATATCTTTTCTTTACTTTCCTGGTTTCTTTTCATTGCAGTATATGCCCGATCTTGTTCAGGTATTTTCTTCAAACCCGATTGTATGCCGGCATCAAATGATTGCATTTGCTTTTTTATAGCCAATTGTGAAGCTTTTAACGCAGCTACTTTCTCTTTGAATGCTTTTTGTAAAGTTTGTATTTGTTCATTTATAGGATCAAACATTGGGTTGCCCGGCGGAACGGTAGCAAGTAACTGCGTTCTTTTTACTTCCAGGTCGGTTAACTTATCATATAAAGCCATTAAACTAGGATCGGATAGGTAAGCGCTTGTTGGTGGAAGCGAGCTTATTTTGCCGCCCGACTGGGCAATAGATTTTTCAATGCCTTCTAATATTCTCAATTGAATTTCGGCTTCATTCAATGCTTTAATATTTGCCTGTCGAATGTCTCTGAAACCTTGTCCCTGTGAGGCAATATCGGTCATCCCCTGATTACTTTTATACTCCTGGATTTCTTTTTCATCAACTGTAAGGTCCTTTTTTAAGGAATCGAGCCTCAGTGTAATAAAATCAATTGCTTTTTGAGCATCCTTGTTTTTATCTGAAAGAGCATCCAATTTGTATTGTGCCATCAATTCATTCAATATATCCTTACCGCGTTCTGGCACTTCATCTGACGTGGATAAATTAACAAAAGGAGCATCTTTATTTTCCAGTTCAACCTTTATTTTACTTTGATAACTATCTGCTACCTGGTCGGGATCCTGGATAACAACATTAATTGATGATCCTATATAGTTACTTATATCCGCAGTTGGCAACAATTGCCAGCTTCCAAAATCGCTTTTTATGGGTGTGCCATATTTGAAATCTTTATTACCGTTCTGATCATCAACCAAGGTAAAAGCGTTTGTGCTTTTAATTAATATTTCGAGTTTTACACCTTTACCGTCAATACTTCCATTCTTTTTTATAAACTGAAAATTTACGGGAGACTTTTTATAAAGATCTTCAGATTTTGAACCATCTTTTGATGTATAATTTACCCATAATTGCAAATCATTTACTACTTTATACATTAGTTTTTTTGATTGCATTACCTCTATCTCATTTTCTACAATAACAGGCGTGCTAATTGGATCTAACTGTTGTTCTGTTCCGCTTTTATTAATAACGGTACCTTCTGAACTTGTAGGTCCTTTAAATTCAAGCGTAGCTAATATAGGATACACCGGGTTGGTAATTTTAAGGTAAAAAAAGGCCGCAATTATAAATGCAACAACACATACCAAAAATAGGGGCCAGTGAAAAAGGTATTTTTTAACAAGATAATTTCCGGAAGTAGATTCCCCTTCAGATGCAGGTAGTGTGAAGGTTGTTAGTTGAGTAGTTTGCTTGCTCATAGAAAAAAAATGAATAAATTATCTGGTTATAAGAATAGCAATAACGGACATCAATGAAACAATTATACTTGCTTTCTGAAAAGTTGTTCCGTCATTTTCAACTCTTGAGTGATTGGGCTGTACATAAATAACATCCCGATTTTTTAAGTAGTAATAAGGAGAGTTAAAAATATCTTTCTTAGTAAGGTCAAAGGGGATGTATGTGCGTTTACCGTCAATCTCCCTTATTAATAATATTTTACGAATACCTGTAACATTTAGGTCGCCTGCTAATGAAAGAGCCTCAGGTACAGTAATGCGTTCATTATATACATTAAAGGTGTTCGGGCTTTTTACATCGCCTAATACAGATATCCTGAAATTTTGAATACGGGTATCCACCTTTGGCTGACTTAAATAAGGGGTAAGTTTTTTCTCGAGCAATTCGGATGTCTGTAAAGTAGTTAAGCCTTTTACGTTAACTGCTCCTACCATAGGTAGGTGTATGTCTCCGTTCATGTCAACCAAATAACCTATTACCGCATTTTCTTCGCTTTTATCCAAATTGTTATTTCCGTTTGGTCGTTCTAAATTGTAATTGAACATTGCTGACGCGTCCGGATTAAGACTGGTGAAATGTATGCCCAGTAAATCATTTGGCTGAATTGTCAACTGTGTAAAATTCTCAATATTTTCTGTGTTGATGCTGTCTTTTGAAATGTCCTGAAAATAAGGGACATCTTTATATGCAGTACAGGAAAAGTTAAAAAATATAACTGCAACAAAAAGCAGCGTTAATAAATGTTTCAATTTCATATTACGTTATTTGATTTATAAGGGGGCATTAAGACATAAAATTTGCTGTAATCATAAACAAAGTTATATTTTGAAAACTATCTATGTTTTTACTTAAGTTTAATGATGAAATTTGAGAAAACTAAACGTATGCGTGAGGAATGTTATTATTATCGCAATAGACGTTTTTTTTGTCAGCATAAATCTGATTTTGTACTTTTTTATCATGCGAAAATAATAAAAAATATCATTTGGTAAATTTTAAAAGATTTAATTTGCATAAATTATATTTTTAAGAGTATAACATTTACGAATTTTTAATTTTAAAAGTTTTTAATATTCGCTGAATATATCCTCCACTACACCTTAAAACATGCCTATCCCAAACAATGTTATAGCAACTGCAGATGATTTCGGGCTGAGTAATTCTGTCAACAAGGCCGTTTTATATAGCTATGAACAAGGGATTATAAACAGTACTTCGCTATTAACCAACACGGCAGGTTTTAAAGAAGCTGCAGAATTCATAAATCAGTATTCATGCATAAAAAACGTAGGCATACATATTAACCTTGCAGAAGGTAAGCCGCTTACCAACATGAGCAGAACCTTTTTAGATAACAATGGTCAATGGGATACTGCTAAAATTAACAGCAAGCTTAATTTATATACAAAACAAATGTCTATTGCTTTCGAGAAAGAAATACATGCACAAATAAATAAGGCTCGCGCAAATAATATTCTGCTCACTCACATCGACTCACATTATCACTTACATACGTTGCCGGGTTTTTATAAATTATTTATTAAAACAGCAAAGCATTTTAATTTAAAGCTGCGCCTGGCACAAACTTTCAGAGAAAACAGTTACATCAAATTTTTGTACCGGCAGTACATTAATTACATTATTAAAAAAAGCAAATTAAACTATTCTGATAATTTTCAAACTGTTGCTCATTTTTTAACTATAATTAACAATGGCAGGAAGCCCAATGGTAATATAGAAATTATGTTGCACCCTGATCTTGATCAGACAGGAAAATTAACCGACCATTTTGACAAGGACACTATGCGAAACTGGTTGATGTTTTTAAAGGCTTGAGCAGATATTCGGGATGTAATTATTATTTGATCATAAATAAGAGAAAATTATTGTTAAAACTTTCTTGCAAACGAGTTGCAAAAGTTCTAAAAGAATATTTATAAGTAATTTACAATCAGATATTTAATTGTTTGTATTGAATTTAGTTTAATGTTGAAAGATGTTTTATGTATAAAATTTATAATTTTAGCGTTAACGAACTATTTCAGCAGTTTTGCATTTAAAATTGTTTAAAAACATCGTATTTAAGTGATATTAAGATTTATAATAGCATTGGCTTTATAAATCTTTAAAACGCTGATTGATTTACTGATAATGTTATTGCTTTCTCGCTGATGGGATATTTTTTTGAAATAAAATGAATAGATACGAAACGTTAAAATTATTTGACTATTCAATTTATATCTCCAGTTTAGATCGGTTCGATTATACTGAACAAACCCAAAAATGTATTATTAATACCCTTAATCAGTACTCTTATATTATAGCTGAAAAGGACGAATATTTTAAAAAGGTGTTAGTGGAGTCGGATTTGTTGCTGCCCGACGGAATTGGTATAGTGGGAGCTACTAAAATATTAAAGGGTAGAAAAATAAAAAAAATAGCCGGCGCAGACCTGCATAAGCATTTGCTTGAGCAACTTAATGCCGTAGCCGGAAGTTGCTTTTATTTAGGCTCCTCTCAGGAAACCTTGGATGGTATAAAAAAACGTTTAGCTATTGAATATCCTGCAATCAGGGTTGGAGTTTATTCTCCACCTTTTAAGAAGCAATTTAACGACGATGATAATGACAGGATGATAAACGATATTAATGATTTTAATCCTGACGTACTTTTTGTGGGGATGACAGCACCCAAACAGGAAAAATGGGTTTACGCACATAAACACAGACTAAATGTGAAGGTTATATGTTCTATAGGTGCTGTATTTGATTTTTATTCGGAAACTGTACGCAGGCCCGGTAAGTTTTGGATAAATATGGGCCTGGAGTGGTTTATCCGCTTAGTACGTGAGCCTATTCATTTATGGAAACGCTACATCCTATATGGGCCGGTTTTTATATATCATGTTTATAAGGAAAAATTATTGATCGTACTTAACAAAAATTCAAATTAAGTTTGCTGTACGGTTTTAGCCACGGAATTTAAAACCTATAGTTAATGTATAAATTTACAACTGCTTATTTAATAATAGCTGCTCTGTTATGGGGAATCACTATAGGTCACGTTTATGGCCAAACCAAAAACCATAAAGCAGTAGCCCCCCTAAATCTTGTTGCATTACACGATACTGTTATCTCCGGTTTAGATATAGCAGGAGATACATCGGCATGTATCACACTTTCTAATTGTTACAACATCATTATTAAAAACAGCACGTTTCACAATTCAATAAAAAATGGCTTAAATATTTATAATTGTAGTAATATAACAGTGCAGGGGTGTTATTTTGAAAATGTTGCAACCGGAGTATATGCATTGGAGAGCCAGGGAATAAATATCAGTTATAACCAGTTTAAAAACATGCGCGGACCATTTCCGCGAGGGCAATTTGTACAGTTTGATGACGTTAGCGGCAGTAATAATCGGGTAAATTATAACAGCGGGGAAAATTTCCCCGGTAAAAGCGACCCGCAGGATGCTATAAATATGTTTAAAACAAACGGTACTTTCTATGATCCTGTACAAATAGTAGGTAACCGTATACGTGGTGGCGGCCCCAGTAAGTATGGCGGCGGTATTATGCTGGGTGATAACGGAGGATCCTACCTTACCGCGAGTGATAATATTTTGGTCGATCCAGGGCAATACGGTATGGCCATTGCAGGTGGCACTAACATAAAAATAATAAATAATACCATATATGCTAAACAACAGCCTTTTACTAATGTTGGGATATACATCTGGAATCAAAGCAAATACGTATGTGCCTTAAATACTATTAGCGGTAATAAAGTAAACTGGACCAAAGCTGACGGAGAAATCTTCAGTAACTGGAATAACGGAAATTGCGGATCGGTAATCGGCTGGGATAATAATAATTGGAAAGCCCGTATTGGCCCCTCAATTTTGCCTGATCAACTTTTAATCAATACACCATAGCTGATAAAAAATTTAGTGTTGATTGAATTTTAACAATAAATACTGATTATTATTGTATAATGCGCCTGTACAAACTCATAAATTTATAAAAGTATGAGTAAACGTAATATGTTTTATGCTGATCAGTAAAATATTAATTATAGAATATAGATGCTGTCCTTCTTAAAAAATAAAGTACAAACCTTTTGGACAGTAGGCAGCGAGCGGACACTTAAAATAAAGAGGAATATAATTTATACTTTTTTAATAAAGGGAATAAGTGTATTTATTGGCTTTATGTTAATACCGCTTACTATCGATTATTTAAATCCGGTTCAAAATGGTATATGGATAACTATAGCATCCCTGGTATCATGGATAAACACATTTGATATAGGGCTTAGTAACGGGTTGCGCAACAGGCTGGCCCACTCACTTGCGCTTGGCGATAAAACTAATATGAAAAAAGATATTAGTACTACTTATGCCCTGCTTTTTATTATAGCATCGGTAACATTTATACTGTTCTTTAGTATAGGCTCTCTATTTAACTGGAACGATCTTTTAAAAGTGCCCCTGTCAGTAAAGCTTAATATATGGCCGGTAATTATACTTACGCTTGGTTTCTTTTGCGTGCAATTTATACTGCAACCTATAAATAGTGTACTTATTGCTACGCACCAACCCTTTAAATCGTCATTAATATTGTTATTGGGGCAGGCGCTTACCTATATTCTTATTTATGTACTCTCGGCATTCACTAAGGGCAATTTGTTCATTTTAGTATTTATAGCCGCCGGTTCGCCGGTTTTGGTACTTGCTTTAGCCAATATATACTTATACAATACTTCACTTAAAAAAATATCGCCACGAGTAAACGCCGTGTTGGTTAATAATGCCAAAAGTCTGCTTAACATTGGCGGAGCTTTCTTTTTAATTCAAATAGGCGCGCTTGTGCTCTATGAAACTGATAATATACTTATCACACGTATGCTTGGACCCGGATCGGTTACTACATTTAACATCCCCTTTAAGTATTTTTCTATTATCAGTATTATTTTTTATATTATTATCACACCTTACTGGAGTGCTTTTACCGATGCATATGCGCGCCGCGATTTTGAATGGATAAAGTCGTCTTTGAACAAAATGCGCCTGCTTTGGGTGTATGTTTCTGCATTTGCTGTCCTGCTTTATTTTTTTTCGGGGTTTTTTTATAAGATATGGATACATGAGTTAGTAACGGTGCCCGATATACTGTCGCTCTCCATGGCTATATACAGCATCCTGCAAACATGGATGGTTATACACGCCTATCTGCTTAACGGTATAGGTAAGTTAAGGATACAGCTTATAATGGTGCTGTTTACAGGAGTAATGAATATTCCGTTATCCATATGGCTTATCAATAATGTGGGAATATCAGGCGCTGTATGGGCCAACATTATCACCATGATCATCATGAACATATTTATTACTTACCAGTGCAAGCTTATTGTAGAGCGCAGGGCCACAGGTATATGGTATAGGTAACAGTTTTAATACACCCTTTGCTGCTGTTTATAATTTTATAACTTTGGTATAACCAATAATAAACCACTTATAAATAATTTTTCATGAAAAAGCAGCACTTAACCCGGCGACAGTTTATTAGCGGAGGAGCCATTGCCGCAACCAGCCTTTTGTTTTTATCGCGCTCGTCTTTTGCAAGCGCATTGCTGAGTAACACGGCAAAACCCAATTCGGTGATTAATGGTGTGCAGATAGGCGTTATCACCTACTCCTTCCGTAGTATGCCGGGCACGGCCGAAGATCTGCTTAAATATTGTTTAGATTGTAATATAAACGCCATTGAGTTGATGGGCGATGCAGCGGAGGCATATGCAGGGGCGCCCAAGCGTGAAAGCAGCCAAAACTGGAATGAATATGCGCCCATATTAGCCGAGTGGCGCAGCAAAGCGCCAATGGATAAGTTTAAGCAATTGCGCAAAATGTATAACGATGCAGGGGTAACCATTTACGCCTGGAAACCTAATGCCCTTGGTAAACGAAACACCGATGCAGAGATAGACTACGCCTTTAACGCGGGCAAAGCTTTAGGCGTGAGCCATGTTACGGTGGAGTTGCCTAATGATGATGAGCAAACCATGCGGTTAGGTACCATTGCCGCCAAACATAAAATGCTGGTAGGCTACCACGCCCATACACAGGCTACCCCAACGCTTTGGGATACCGCCCTTAGCCAATCAAAATATAATGCTATCAATTTAGACATAGGCCATTATGTGGCGGGTACCAGCAGCAGCCCCATACCTTTCATTGAAAAATATCACGACCGTATTACCAGTATGCACCTTAAGGATCGTAAATTTAATAACGGCCCTAACGCACCATGGGGCGAAGGTGATACGCCGATTAAAGAGGTATTGGAACTGATAAAAAAGAACCATTACAAATTTCCGGCTACTATAGAGCTGGAATACAATATACCGGCCGGCTCTGATGCCGTAACCGAAGTAAAGAAATGCCGCGCCTATGCCGCAGAAGCACTGGCGTAAAGAATTTAGGCAGACTAAAGAGATACATTACGAGCATAGCGCTAAATAGCATAAGCGGTATGCTTGTAATATTTATTATAATCGTACTTTAGATAGCTTAAACCTAAATTATTATATGGAATTTATTTATGTGGTGCTTTTGCTGGTAATTATTTATCTGCTGATCACTAATAAAAATGCCAATAACGAGAAAATTGCAGGACTGGAGTACAGGTTATTTGAACTTCAAAAACTGATCCGGCAAATTACGCTAATCAATCCTACGGAGAAAACCACCAAGAGCGAACCTATTACTGACCCCGAAGAGGCACCAAAGCCTGAGCCGGTGATTTCTCCGGTTATAAAACCACCCGCCCCAATTATAATTAAGCCGAAAAGTGCAACGCACCATGATGATATAGCGAATACGCAAAAATCATTGCACCATATAGATAAGCCATCAGGTGAGCCTTTATTTGAGAAACAAGAACGGAAGCTTTCTTTTTTTGAACAGTATCCTGATCTGGAGAAGTTTATTGGCGAAAATCTGGTTAATAAAATCGGCATAGCCATATTGGTATTAGCTATCGGCTTTTTTGTAAAATATGCCATTGATAATAACTGGGTTGGCCCGGTGGGCAGAGTTAGCATAGGTGTAATTTGCGGCGGTATATTAATTGGTATTGCCCATAGGTTACGGAATAGCTATCGCGCCTTTAGCTCTGTACTGGTAGGCGGGGGGCTTGCTGTGTTATATTTTACCATAACATTAGCCTATCATCAGTTTCATCTTTTTAATCAAACGGCTTCATTTATAATCCTTATCGTAATAACTGCATTCGCTGTTGTTTTGTCGCTATTGTATAATAAACAGGAACTTGCCGTAATAGCATTGGTAGGCGGCCTTTTAAGTCCGTTTTTAGTAAGCAGCGATCAGGCCAATTACATCGCATTCTTTACCTACCTGGTTATATTAAACGCGGGATTGTTGGTTATTGCCTACAACAAATCATGGCGTATACTTAATGCAACTGCATTCGGGCTAACTGCAATTGTGTTTTTAGCCACTTTAACTACGTTAACTGAGTCAACCTATTCAACAGGGTTTTGGTATGCAGGGATATTGTATTTAATGTTTTTCAGCATAAATGTTGCTAATAATATTAAAGAGAACAAGAAGTTTATTGCAAGCGATTTTACAATCTTGCTTGTTAACACGGGCCTGTATTTTGCCCTAGGGTTGTATTTGTTAAGTGCGATGCATCAACACCAAATGCGTGGTTTATTCTCTGCCGCGCTGGCCGTTATAAACCTAATATTATCATTTCTGTTATTCAGGAATAAAAAGGCAGATAATAATATTCTTTATTTGCTTATTGGTATCACACTTACTTTTATATCCTTAACTGCACCTATACAACTTAACGGACATTATATTACGCTGTTTTGGGCCGCGGAAACCGTACTGCTTTATTGGCTTTATTTAAAATCCAATATCCGGTTAATGAAACTCACCTCGTTAATTGTTGCGGGTGCCATGCTGATAAGCCTGATGTTGGATTGGGTGAATTTATATGGATCATCATATTTAACGCTAACTATTATTGCTAATAAGGGTTTTATTACTACCGTAGTAGCTGCTTTGAGCTTTTATCTGCTCAGTAGATTGGTGGAGCAAGATAGTAGCCAACCCGTTTATGGGATTTCCCTGCCGCCAACTGTTTTTAAATATATTGCCTTTATATTCTTCTTTTTAAGCGGATTGCTGGAGGTTAACCATCAATTCTCTAACCGCTATCCT
Organism: Mucilaginibacter segetis; assembly: GCF_016522075.1. Classification (GTDB taxonomy): domain Bacteria; phylum Bacteroidota; class Bacteroidia; order Sphingobacteriales; family Sphingobacteriaceae; genus Mucilaginibacter; species Mucilaginibacter segetis. The sequence goes on from NZ_JAEHFW010000003.1 coordinate 363,321, forward strand.
AACATTGATCTAAACGTAGTTTATATAATGATGTATATACCGGCATTTATATTTTCCTTTTATATTTTAACAAAGCGGATAAAGAACTTGCAGTTTATGTGGCCGGTAGCTGCTGGAGTTATGGCTATTTGCATAATTGTATACTTGTTTGCGATGCCTGTTTTATTTAATGTGCAATACAATATTCTTATTGAACATAAGGTATCTGTAATGCATTTTGCAGCACATTGGCTGGGTGCCATTTTTATAAGTATGTTATTTTATCAGTTAATAAGCCTGTGCCGTAGTAATATTGATGAAGCTATGCGGCCTGCCCTTAGTTGGATACTCGCCGGCGCTGTAGTATTATTTTTAAGTTTGGAAGTAAGCCTTGTATGCAATATGCTTTTCTATAAACCGGGTATTGCACTTAGCAATATACAAACGGTATACATAAAGGTTGGCTTACCTATATTGTGGGGACTATCATCCTTCGCGTTTATGATATTGGGCATGCGTGGTAAGGTGCGTACTTTACGTATCATCTCCTTAACCCTGTTTACCATAACACTTGTTAAATTATTTGTATTTGATATACGCGGTATTCCGCCTGCCGGTAAAATAGCAGCGTTTTTTAGTTTGGGGGTGCTGCTGCTCATCGTTTCTTTTATGTATCAAAAAGTGAAAAAAATAATTGTTAGTGATGAAATTAAAAAGAACGATGAATAAACTACTATTAACGTTGGTTATTGTTTTAAATAGCATAAATGTAGTTTTCGCACAGCATACTTTTAAATACCGGGCAGTATTGCCTAAGCCGGATACTGCTGGTTTTTACCAAATAAATTTACCGCCTGCTGTAATTGCAAAAAGTAAATATGATCTGTCCGACTTAAGGATACTTGACGGGCAGGGAAAATTTGTTCCGTATGTGTTTGGTGATTTACTAAAGCGTAATTATCGCGATAGTTTTATTTCTTTTCCACAAATAGTACCTGCATCGCAACCGGATACGGTGACTACCTATATAGCTGAGAATAAGTTGCGCTCCACCATTAACGGGCTTATACTGAAGATGCGTAATACAAGCGTTCAGCGTATGGTTAGTGTGCTGGGCAGCGATGACATGACCAGGTGGTACGCCATAACCGAAGATGCTCAACTTGGCAGTGCAGTACCAGGCAATAACGCTGATGGGAATTATGAGCAGTTATTGAATTTTCCTGCCAGCACCTATCATTATTTTAAGATACAGGTAAATAACAGGCAAAAGGCACCTGTAGCTATTTTAGAAGCAGGCATATATAAACTTCAACAAGTAAATCCCGAATATACCGCCTTAAAAGGGCTAACCTTTACCCAAAAGGATAGTGGCAATATCAGTAGCGTTCATATTCGTTTAAGTAATGCCTATACCATTAATAAAATACATTTTGATATAGCAGTAACTAAATTCTTTAAACGTGCTATTGCTATTTATGCGGTTGAAAATCAAAATCGCACGTTTTTGGGCGATACAGTAATCAGTTCTGCAGGCGGTAATGATTTGTACTTTTCTGCCCGTGCCAAACAGATAGAATTAGAGATACAAAATGAAGATAACCCGCCACTAGCTTTTGAAAATATAACTGCCTATCAGTTAAATCAATCTTTAGTTGCCTATTTGAACAAAGCCGATACCTACCAGCTTTTATTTGGTGATAGTACAGCTATGAAACCATTTTACGATCTTGGGTATTTTGCAGACAGTCTGCACTTGCAGATACCCTTGCTAACTACCGGAAAAATTACTCCTAATCCGTTATATCAAAGAAAAATTGCGGATAGCGAACAGCATGTTCCCAAATGGTTAATATGGGCAGCAATTTTGATAGTGGTAACAATCCTTGCTGTGCTTACCTATAAGCTTACAAAAGAAATAGGTAAAAGGGAGTGAGGCAGCGTGCTAAACTTCCTTTGTAAGGACCGAATATTTTTTAAAATATCATTTGCAGATATCAAATTAATTATGTTGCTTTGAAACACAAAGTACTTTATAATGGAAGATAAAGATTTATACGCTGAGATCGCCTCCATCCGCAGCATAATGGAGCGCTCAACCAAGTTCATATCGCTCAGCGGTTTGTCTGGTGTTATGGCCGGAATTTATGCGCTGATAGGGGCAGGGTTAGCCTACAAGCTTATTTATACCGGCGAGCCACAGGTAGTTTATGTGCGCTATAACGACCCACTTGTGGTACAGTTGTTTTTAATAGCATGTGCGGTATTGGTATGCTCCATTGGTACAGGCGTCTGGCTTACTGTGCGCAAGGCGGCAAAAAAAGGTGAAAGTGTTTGGAACCAAAGCAGCCAGATGCTGTTGAAGAACGGGGCTTTACCTTTATTAACCGGAGGTTGTTTTGTTTTATTATTATTGTGCCGCGGTTATTACGGAGTTATATCGCCGGGATGCCTTATATTTTATGGTTTGGCATTAGTTGCCGCCAGTCGTTACACTTACGGGGATGTAAAATGGCTGGGCCTGTGTGACATAGGATTGGGCCTGCTGGCTACCCTGTTGCCGGGCTATGGTTTGCTTTTTTGGGCATTAGGCTTTGGAGTGCTGCATATTTTATATGGTACTATTATGCATTTTAAATACGACAGGTGAAGGTTACGTTAACTGATTTTGATAAGGCTTTTGAGAACCGCGTACGCTTGCAGATAATGAGTGTGCTGGTAGCTAACGAGAGTTATGATTTTAACTCGCTGAAGGAACTGCTTGCAGTAACCGATGGTAACCTGGCATCGCATCTTAAGGCGTTAGAGAAGGAGCAGTACATCACCATAAACAAATCCTTTTTAGGGCGAAAACCTAACACCCGTTATTTTGCTTCGGATTTGGGAAAAGCGGCTTTTAAAAAACATCTGCAGTCGCTCGAAAATTTAATAAAGCAGCAAAAACTGTAATTTTTTTACTTAATAACTTTGCAATTCAAAGTACTTTTAATATATATAAAATGGAAAAAATGATCAACAACTTATTACATGACAGGGTATCATTAACCGGCCTTATCCTGGTGGCGGTGTCGTCGGCCATTTTTATGCTAACCGGGAGCTATTCTACCGATACCTCCTTCTTTGGCGCTTTCTTTATTAATTATATGCTATCTGCCGGGTATTTACTGGTAGTGTGGATACATACCGCAACATCACACAAAGGCAAGTTATCCAAGGGTAAAATTCAGCATACGGTATTTTTGTTGCTATTATGGTTCATTAGTGCCTTCGCACTTAATCGCGAAATGAACGTTTTTGAAGATTCCGTAACCTGGCTTAGCGTGTGGATAGTATTGTCATGTGTGGTATTAATAGTATCGGCCTATTTTGAGGTAATTGGGAATGCAGTAAAGTATATAGTGTTTTTTTTTACGGGATCAGCCTTGCTGTTGTTTACTTATTACTCGCTCTATTTGTTACCGCTGTACGTTATTGGTTTAGTAGGTATTCTTGCTATTGGCATTTCGCTGCATACTTATGTGCCATTTTGCCTCGCGCTGGTTACAATAGTTATCATCATTAAAGCATATAAGCAGGATAAAAAAGTATTATACATGGCCATATCCGGCTTTGTATTGCCGATTATGTTTGCCGTTGTCTTTTTAATAAACTGGAGCCAAACCAACCGGAAGATCAACCTTATTATCAACCAAAACACTCTTGATGAGGGGCGTTTGCCCGCATGGGTAGCCGTTAGTCAGCAAATAAAAAATTCACCTTTTGCCGAACGTATTCTAAAAACAGGTTTGATCTATCACGAGGTGGCACCCGGAGGTTCATGGTTTTGGGGCGGCATGCCTTCACGTTCATTCGATGGCCGAAGAGAGCATGACCCGCTGGTAGTACTGGCAACTTTGTTTTTTAAAAAACCAAATTTAGATGAACGGGAGCAGATCAACATTTTAAAGGCGATGTATAATTCCCGCCACCAGGCGCAGGAAAGGTTATGGTCAGGCGATAATCTGGAGACAATAAGCATTATCAGTAACGTTAAACTTTTTCCGGAATACCGCTTAGCATATACCGAAAAAACACTCACCATAAAAAACAATACAGGTTGGGCGTGGAATCAGCAGGAGGCCATTTATACCTTCCACTTGCCGGAAGGAGCTGTGGTAAGTTCACTATCGTTATGGATAAATGGCAGGGAAGAAAAATCGCGACTTACCACCAAGGCAAAAGCAGATTCGGCCTATCAGCAGGTGGTGGGAGTAGAACAACACGACCCATCGGTGGTACATTGGCAGGAAGGTAACACCATAAGTGTGCGGGTATTCCCCTGTACCTCCCAGGAAAACCGTAAATTCAGGATAGGAATTACAAGTCCGCTTAGTAAACAGGGAAATCATTTGGTTTATGATAACGTTTTTTTTGACGGCCCGCAGGCGGCAAATGCTCTTGAGACCACACAGATAAGCTTTTCTGAAAAACCGATGAACCTGAAAATGCCATCTGTATTTAAACAAGCCGGTGTTGATAGATATATATCAAACAGCACTTATGAGCCGAATTGGCAAATAGCATGCGATGCACCTGCATTAAAAAGTACAGGTTTTACCTTCGGTGGAGCCCGCTATCAGGTAAGTAATTACCGTCAGCAATATGAAGCATTTACACCTGATGTTATTTATTTGGATGTAAACAGCTCGTGGACAAAGGATGAATTTAAACAGGTTTATACCAGCTTTAAAAAGCAGCCCGTTTACATTTATTACGATAAGCTGGTTAAACTTACCGATGCAAATGCCGATGAACTGTTCGACCTGCTGAAAGAAGAGAATTTTAGTCTTTTCCCTGTTAATAAGATCGGTCATCCTGCTACTGCTTTATTGGTATCTAAAAGCACCGATACTTCACCCAATTTAAACGATCTGGTGGGGAGTGGTTTTGCAGAGGATATGACAGCATATCTGAAACATCAACCCGGACAAATACGCCTGTTTAATATTGGTTATCAGCTTAGCCCATACCTTAAAGCATTAAAGGAACTGCGGGTATTTAACTACGCTAATGGCAGCTTAGCAGAGCTTTCGGAATTGCTTGATAAACACCGTTTTATACATAACGCGGAAAATAGCACGACAGTAGTAATTAGTAGCGCCGGCCTGATTATAAACAAGGGCGTAGCGGTAAATACAGGTCACGCTCCCGATCATATTTTACGGTTGTTTGCCTACAATGATATTATGAAACAGGTTGCCGCGGGTTACTTTAATGAAAATGAGGTGCCGGATTCTATAGTTGCCGAAGCGGAACAGGCTTATGTAGTGTCGCCGGTATCAAGTCTAATAGTGCTGGAAACCCCAAAGGATTATGAGCGTTTTGGTATCGAAGAAAACAAGAACAGTTTACAAAATGCCTCCATGAAATCATCAGGTGCGGTGCCTGAACCGCAGGAGTGGTTACTGATTCTGTTGGCTGCAAGTGTTGTTATCTACATGGTTACCAAACAAAAAATAGCTACCCAAAAACTGTAAACATGTTAGCAATACCCTTAAAGCAGTATCATAAACTTAACTACGCCATGCTATTAGGGCTTATATACCTGTTAATAACTATTTGGTTTATCCCCGGGTATTTTGTGTGGGACGCCAATATAATAGCAGGGCTGTTAAGTACCGTTAACATCCGGCAATTTTCATTAAGGTATTTACTCCCGGCACTAATAACAGCAGTGTTGGCTGTTATGGCTCCTGTAAACACAATGTTCTTTATTGCCGCACTATTTGCGCTGCTGCTACTGATAGAAAATAGCATAGGTAAACTGAACAATATGCTGCTGTTCTTCCTGGTGCTTATTTCACCGGTGTTTGCTCACATTACGCATCTGGCAGAGTTTCCGGCGAGGCTTTGGGTAAGTGATATGGTAGCCCGTGTACTAAGTTTTTCCGGCGCGAATATTACCGCCGAAGGTAACCAACTGGTAAGTGGCAATTATGAGTTTTCTGTAGATCCGGCGTGCGCGGGCTTAAATATGCTGGTAATGTCTTTACTGATAGGCCTGTTCTTATTAACTTTTTATCAAAGGCAATTGGGTAAGCAGGTTCGTTTTATACACGTATTAATGGTATGCGTGGTAACCGTGCTTTTAAATATCGTTTGTAATTTCTTCCGGATAATGTTGCTGGTGAACTTTAAAATTATGCCGGGTACTTTTTTTCATGACCTGGTGGGCATTGGGTGTTTAATAATATATGTGATGCTTCCTTTGCTGGTATGCCTCAGGCCGTTTGTTAAGCGATGGGGTAAAGAGGCTATAAGTGCGCCGCTGTTAAATACAAAAACCAATAACCGTGGCTTACGCTATCCGCTTTTACATCTGATACTGCTGGCTAATGTACTCTTTTTGGCCACTCATCTTATAAATGCCGATAAACTTATTGTCCCATCTGATAATATCCGCCTAAAAGGTTATATGAAAACAGCAATGGACAACGGGATCATTAAACTGGAAAATAAGGAGGCCCTGATCTACATTAAACCAACATCGTTTTATGCACCCGAACACGACCCGATGGTATGTTGGACAGGTAGCGGCTACCAGTTTAAAAAAATAAAAAAGGAAAGGGTAGCAGGCTTCAATATTTACATGGCCACCCTGCAAAAGCAAAAAGATAAGATATATGCCGCCTGGTGGTTTGATAACGGAAAACTTAAAACGGTCGATCAGTTAACCTGGCGGTGGGATGCTGCGAAAGGCAAAAGCAGGTTTTACCTGGTAAACGTGAATGCTGCAACGCCAAAGGCCCTCCACAGCAAAGTATTCAGGTTGCTTATAACTAAAGAGTTGTTTAATAATAATCCATCACAAATAAAAAAATAACCAATGAATACCTGTCATATAACTCAAAAGGATCTTTCACCGGACACGCCAAAAAAACATCGCCCGGTTATTAAATTGAAACGTACCCTAAACTACCATCGTTTAATGCGGCGTATTAAAATATGCCTTTGGATAGTTATTGCAGGGCTTGCTATTAGTGGTATTACGGCTTTTCCGCTGCAAACGGAACTTAACTGGCTTACTAACAATGGCAATTGGTTGCCTGTTGTCGCGCAACATTGGCTGCAAACCGTATACCATGCAATTGTCGTAAGTAATGCGCAATACCCCTTCTTGAGTTACGGAACCGACTGGCTGGCTTTTGCCCATCTTATGCTTGCCCTGCTGTTTGCAGGGCCGCTTCGCGATCCTGTAAAAAACTTGTGGGTAATACAATTCGGAATGCTGGCATGTTTGTGTGTGTTTCCGCTGGCATTTATAGCAGGTGCTGTGCGCGGCATACCATGGTTTTGGCGCTTTATTGATTGTAGTTTCGGGTTGCTGGGCATCATCCCGTTATTTATTGCTTATGCCAATGTTAAACACCTAAAATATCTGGACAGAAATGGACTCTAATGTGCTCACTTTTAATAAAAAATATGCATGGTTTGCCCTGGTATTGCTGGCAACCGAGGTATGGATAGCCGCTTGTATTCACGACGACTTGCTGCGCCCTTATGGCGGGGATCTTTTGGTGGTGATAATGCTGTATTGTATGGTTAAAACTTTTATAAAAAAGGATGCCCGCTCTATTGCGTTCAGCGTATTGCTGTTTGCCTACGCCATAGAGATATCACAATATTATAATTTAGTAGAAGTATTGGATTGGGGAAATAATAATTTGGCGCGTATAATAATAGGCACTACATTTCAGTGGGGGGATATATTGTCATATACCCTGGGTATTATATTGGTGTTGGCTTACGAACGGCTGGCCTGGAGCTTATCGAATTATTAACCTCACTCCAACACATTCCGGAGAAATTTAGAGGGCATTAATATTTGGGGTATTTTAACGTTACATAAAGGATGAAATATTTTGTAGATAAAAATTCAATTGTACGGCATATATGGGGAAAGGCAGATACGGTACTGTTTATTTTTGCGGGAGCGGCTGCCGAATTTGCAGTTAATAAAGCGGTAGACTGGCTGTATTTTACAGGGAGGTTACCGGCCGATCCGTTGGGGCGGTTGTTCTCTACGGTCACTTATGCAAGGCAAATCATATTTTCAAGCAATGACGATGCGCTTGCCGCAATAGACAAGATAACAGCCATCCATCAATCGGTAGAGAAAACCCGTGGAGCGCAAATACCCGCATGGGCCTATCGCGATGTTTTATTTATGTTGATAGATTATTCGGTACGTTCCTATGAACTGCTGGAACGACCTTTAACCGCGGCCGAAAAACAGGAAGTATTCAGGGTGTTCAACAAAGTGGGCCAGCGCATGGGTTTGGAAGGCTTGCCTGAAAGCTATCGCCAATGGCAGATAATGCGTAATCAGCATTTACACGCCGATCTGATAAAAAGCAAATTTACAACCGACCTTTATCGTCAGTATAAAAAGCATTTAGGTTTAATACGCTATTTATTAGTTAAGCAAGTGCAGTTATTGGTATGCCCGCCTTTAGTAACCCGTTTAATTGGTATAAATGGTATGCGATGGCTGGCACCTATTATAGCCATCTATAAATTTTTCCGGTTGATAAAGTTGGATAAACCCTTAAAAGGAGCACTATTGCCTGCACAATATAAGGTGCAGATACAAGGGCTGGATGTTTCTTCCTGAATCTTTTTCAGAGAGAAAGGAAAGATTAAATGATGTTTATAAAAAACCTCCCCGAAAGGGGAGGTTTAAAAGGAAATATGTTAGTTAAGTTTTTTTATCTCTACTCTGCGGTTCAATACCCGGCCTTCTTCGGTAGTGTTAGGAGCTACGGGTTTGCTTTCGCCATAGCCTTTTACCATCAGGTTATCTGCATTAACGCCGCTGTTAACCAGATAGGTTTTTACGGAGTTGGCACGTTCAACAGACAGTGCCATGTTATGCTCAGTAGTACCTTCGGCTGATGAATTGCCATTAAGTACAAATTTAACCGAGGGGTCTTTCTTCATTTCGGTAACTGCATTATCCAAAATAGGGTAAGCATCAGTTTTTAATATACCTGAGTTGAATTCAAACTGTATGTTTTTAAAGTTATAATCAGGTTTTGGTGCAGGTGGCGGTGGAGTAGGTTTTGCAGGTTCAGGTTTTGGTGTTTCAGCAACAACAGGTTTTGCAGGTTCAGCAGCAGGCGTTGGTTTGGCAGCCACCACCTTTTTTTTGGTTTTACAGGCCGGTAACAGCACTACTGATGAAAGAATAGCAATTGCAAGAACTGATGATTTGAATAGTTTCATAATTAAAAATTAGTTTGATTTGATATTGTATAGCGGTAAAAATATAAAAACGTTTGAAAAACCACTATTTATATTCCCGGTTGGTTAACGTATGCTTTAAATTCATTTGTTTGTATCATTACCCTATACCCGTACGTAATAGCATATAAAAACTAATTAAGATGTATAAAAGAATTTGCTTTGCATTAGTATTACTTGTAGGAATATCAGCCTGTAAAAATGGAGGTAATAAAGGCTGCGGCATGGTGGCCTGTACCCAGATATACACACAGATAGGTATCTTTTTTCAAGACAACCAGGGTAATGGAGTGGATGTTACCGGTCTTAAAGTAGTTAATTTGCGAACTAATAAAGAACTCACTCAGCCATTACCTACGCCCACCCAACTGCCCGGTAGCCATTTCACCATATTTGCCTCCGATACCAATCTTAATGAAATATCTGCCCAAGGCGATGATATCCGTGTTACGGCTACTTATGCCGCTACCGGCCAAACCATATCCGTTATCGAGAAATTAGCAGGCGGCAAGTGCCAATGCCATGTAGCAAGGATTTCCGGTCCGGAAACGGTTCAATTCAATTAAACTATTTTCTTCGGTTACGGTTTTTGCCAATTTATGCGTAATATTATACCCGTAAACCGCTTAGTATGAACCTTCTTAAATTACCCCTTATCGGTTGCCTTATGCTGGCGGCTGGTGCTGTTTGCTCACAAACCCCCGCCAAAGTATATCACGAAGGTTACCGTCCGCAGGTGCATTTTTCACCCAAAGCTAAATGGACCAACGACCCTAACGGGTTGGTTTTTTATAAAGGAACTTATCATTTATTTTTCCAGCATTATCCTGATGATATTGTTTGGGGGCCAATGCATTGGGGCCACGCCGTAAGTACTGATCTTATCCATTGGAAACAAATGCCCATTGCGCTGTATCCCGATAAACTGGGCTATATATTCAGCGGCAGCGTGGTAGTTGATGAAAATAATACATCCGGGTTTGGTAAAAACGGGCAAACGCCGTTGGTAGCTATTTTTACCCATCACGATCCCGAAGGTGAAAAATCCGGGTCAAATACTTTTCAGAATGAGAGCCTGGCCTATAGTTTAGATGCAGGGCAAACCTGGACTAAATATGCCGCTAACCCGGTACTTAAAAATCCAGGCATAAAAGATTTCAGAGACCCTAAAGTATTTTGGTATGCACCGCAGCATAAATGGGTAATGAGCCTGGCCACTAAGGACAGGATAACCTTCTACTCCTCTAAAAACCTGAAAAACTGGACAAAAGAAAGTGAGTTCGGTAAAACTGTTGGTGCACACGGAGGGGTTTGGGAATGCCCTGATCTGATATCGCTGCAGTTAAACGGTAAACAGTATTGGGTGCTGCTGGTGAGCATTAATCCGGGTGGCGAAAACGGCGGCTCGGCCACGCAATATTTTGTTGGAGAGTTTAACGGTCATACGTTTACCCCGGTAAGCACCAATACCAAATGGATAGACTACGGACCGGATGATTATGCAGGGGTAACGTGGTCAAACACAGGCAATCGTAAAATATTTTTAGGCTGGATGAGTAACTGGATATACGCCAACCAGGTGCCAACCAAAACCTGGCGCAACGCCATGACCATTCCGCGCGAATTGTCGTTGAAACAGGTTGGGTCTGATATTTTCCTGACCGGCACCCCGGTGAAGGAGTTAGGCCGTATTGCATCAAAATCGTTAAGAATAAACCCTGCAACCGCAAAGCTTCCTGCACAATACACGCTTAAGTTTGATGTAACCAAAATCAATGATTATTCCCTCGAGTTTTCTAATGATGCAGGTGAAAAACTGATAATAGGTTATGACAGACAGAAGAGCAGGTATTATATAGACAGATCGAGATCAGGAGAGATAGCTTTTAATAAAGAATTTGTCAATATGGCCTATGCACCGCGTTTATCCGCTTCATCAACATCAACAGTAGAACTGGTTATGGATGCCTCATCAGTTGAGCTGTTTGCCGATGGCGGATTGACTATCATGACCGGTATATTTTTCCCTTCAAAAACCTACACACATTTAAAGGTGGTTAGCAATCAGGCCGATATTAAAAACATGGTACTAACACCACTAAGCTCTATTTGGTAGGAAGATAAAAAATTTGTTCACCCGGTAATGATCCCACTGGTCCCTCATCTTGTCATCCGGGGGTAGCGAGGAATTGTATACGTTGCGATAAACCATCGCTTGTTTAAGTTTTTTTCACTCCGTTCAAGAGATAGTTCTCTTCGCTATCGCTCATTCGAAATGACAGGTTGTTTTCCTCTATTTGCCATGCAGAGGTAACTATACCAACCCACGTTGTCATACGGGCAGTAGCGAGGAATCTTATACGTTCCGATAAACCGTCGCTGGTCTATAAAAAGCAAATAAAGCACCTTATCTGTACCCTTCTGCGTAAAAATTTTGCCTTATTCCTTCCGATAGACGGGGTCTGATTTTCATCAGAAATCATACTATTTCCTGATATACTAAAAGCCGTTTTGTATCAAAAACAAAGCTCAGGAACGGTAAAATGGCCTTTACCTGTATAAAAATTATTAAAAACGCGCAATAGAAAAATTGACCAAAAAAGTGTTGAAAACTTTTTGGTGGTAAAAAGTGTTAAAAAGTGGTAAAAGTACCTACATTTACGTTACAAATATTGTTTAGCCAAGCTAATGTCCTACTTAACCGGTGAATTTGAATGTAAACTGGATGCCAAAGGTCGCATGATGATCCCCGCTGGCCTCAAAAAACAGCTTCCCGAAGCTGAAACAGAGGCGCTTGTGATCAATCGCGGCCTGGAAAAGTATCTTGTTATCTACACCAAAAAGGAATGGGACAAAAAACTGGATGAACTGAGCAAACTTAACGAATACGATAGAAAAAGTATACAATTTGTAAGATATTTTACCGGAGGGGCCACCACGCTGGTACCCGATAGTGCCGGGCGTGTGCTTTTACCGAAAAATTTACAGGAATATGCGGGCATCGGTAATGATGTAGTGCTTACTTGTATGCTCAACAAAATAGAGGTTTGGGATAAAAAGGCACATGCGGAAATGGTAAACAACGAACCGGAAAACTTTGCTGAACTGGCAGAGGAAGTAATGGGGAATAAAGTGAGGAGGATGTATGAGTAATTACCATACTCCTGTTATGCTGGCGGAGTGCATCGAAGCGCTCGAAATTAAACCCGACGGTACCTATGTAGATGTAACCTTTGGCGGTGGCGGACATTCGCGTGAGATCATGAAGCATTTGGGTGATAATGGCTGCCTGCTGGCTTTTGACCAGGATGCCGATGCGCAGCAAAATGCTATAGATGATGAACGCTTTACTTTAATTGATCAGAATTTCAGATACCTGAAGAATTTTTGCCGTTTGCATAACGCTATCCCTGTTGATGGTATACTGGCGGACCTCGGGGTTTCCTCTTACCAGTTCGATCAGGCGGAGCGGGGCTTTTCCATTCGTTTTGATGCAGAGCTGGATATGCGCATGAACCAGTCGGCAGAACTTAGCGCTAAGGAAGTGGTGAATAATTATTCGGAGGCAGAACTGCACCGCATATTTGGTATGTACGGCGAAATTCAAAATGCTAAATCGCTGGCTAAAACCATAGTAACTGCAAGGCTTAACGGCCCGATAATTACCGTTGCCGATCTGAAAAACACCATAAGTAACCTTATACCACGCGGTAAAGAAAACAAATACCTGGCACAGGTTTTCCAGGCGTTGCGGATAGAGGTAAACCAGGAACTGGAAGCCTTAAAAGATTTTTTGATCCAGTCGGCAGAGGTGCTGGCTACCGGCGGCAGGCTGGTGGTAATGTCTTACCATTCGCTGGAAGATCGCCTGGTGAAAAATTTTATAGCCAAGGGAAAGTTCAGCGGCGAGGTAGAGAAGGATTTTTATGGGAATGATAATAAACCATATAATGCGGTAAGCCGTGGTGCCATAACTGCAGATAGTGAAGAAATAACTAATAACAACCGGGCGCGCAGCGCCAAATTAAGAATAGCTGTAAAAAGATGACCAACCGTTTACGTACAGAAATTCAGGCAGAAGAATTAGCTGAAAAGGAGCTTATCGTGGAAGAACGCCCTAAAAAGGAACTTCAGGATAATGTTGTAATTCAATTTTTAACCAAGGGTGCCATTACTACCGAGGATGCAACCCGCGCAATGCCTTTTATTTTATACGTGGTTTTTTTGTGCATGCTTTATATAGGTAACAGGCACATGTCCGAGAATAATATTCGCGATATAGCTAAAATAAGTAAAGAGGTAAAAGAACTGAGCTGGGAATATAAAAGCACAAAAGCTGATCTGGCTTACAAAAGTACATTAACAGAGGTTGCTAAACGGGTTGATACACTGGGTATAAAAACACCTGTTGAGCCGCCGTTAAAAATAGCAGAGGAGGAGGCACAGCAATGAGTATCAGGACCAATATCTTACTAAGAGTTTACCTGGCTTTTGGCCTTATTCTTTTATTTGCCGGGGCGGTACTTTTTCAGCTTTGCAGGGTTCAGTTTGTGCAGGGTGCTAAGTGGAAAGAAATGTCGGCCGAGGTTTCTACCCGGTACGAGAATGTTGCAGCCGCTCGTGGTAATATTTTTGCCGTTGATGGCAGTTTGCTGGCTACATCCGTACCTGAGTACGAATTACGTATGGATATGCTGGCATCCGGAATAGCCGACGAAAGGGTTTTTGACGATAAAATTGATTCCCTGTCCATGAAATTATCAGCCATGTATGGCGATAAATCTGCACGTGAGTATTCCAGGATGTTTCGCGAAGCACGTAAAAACAAGGCGCGCTATCAGCTGATAAAACGCAACGTAAGTTATAACGAGCTTAAAAAGCTTCGCCAGTTTCCGGTGTTTAACATGGGCAGGTACAAAGGCGGGCTTATTATTGTTCAGGAAAACAAACGCATACTTCCGTATCATTCATTAGCATCGCGTACCATAGGTTATAAAAATAAAAATGTAAAAAACGGTGTAGGGCTCGAAGGGGCTTACGCCAGTTATATTGATGGCGAAAGCGGAAAACGTTTGGAGCGCCGCATGGCGGGTGGTGTATGGATGCCTATAAATAATGAGGATGAGATTGAGCCAAAAGAAGGCGCGGATATCATTTCTACCATTGATGTTAATTTCCAGGATGTGGCGCAAAGCGCGTTAGAGAAACAACTGATAAAAAGTGACGCCGACCACGGTACGGTTGTGTTGATGGAAGTTGCCACCGGTGAGGTACGTGCCATTGCTAACTTTACCAAAGTGGCACCCGGCGAATACCGCGAAAAATTTAACTACGCCATAGCCGGTAACCAGGATCCGGGATCAACATTTAAAGTGGCCTCTTATATGGCGCTGTTCGAGGATCATAAGGTAGATACCAGCGATATGATACAAACCGGCACCTACCAGGTTCCCGGCCATCTTATTAAGGACTCGCATATGGGCCTTGGTACCATTACGGTAAAAAAAGCTTTTGAGGAATCTTCAAACGCGGCGGTAGCCAGAATGGTGTATGAGGGTTATCACGAAGATCAGGAACGTTTTACCGATCATTTATACGATTGGCACTTGAACGAACGTATGGGGCTTCAGATACCCGGCGAAGCCAAACCTGTGGTAAAAAACCCCACCTTCCGAAGTTGGAATAAGAATTTAACATTGCCGCAAATGGCTTATGGCTATGAAATGCAGCTTACACCATTAAAAATGTTGTCGTTTTATAATGCCATTGCTAATAATGGTAAAAATATTACGCCAATTTTTGTTAAAGAGATAAGGCGCCTGGGTAACCCTGTGGAACAATTCCATGCACGGGTGGTTAACCAAAAAATATGCTCGGAAGAAACCCTGCGTAAGATGCATGCCCTGCTGGAAGGGGTAGTTGAGGACGGTACCGGTCACAGTATAATATATAGCCCGCTTTATAAAATAGCCGGTAAAACGGGTACGGCTCAGGTTGCTGATGATAATAAGGGTTATAAGGCTAACCGGAAATATCAGGCATCGTTTTGCGGCTATTTTCCGGCAGATCATCCTAAATACTCCATGATAGTGGTTATTAACGATCCTAAGAACGGGTATTATGGTGCATCGGTAGCGGGTCCGGTTTTTAAAGAGATAGCCGATAAGGTTTTTGCCAGCGATCTGGAATTAAATTCTGCTCCGGTACATTTTATTGGTAATACAACACTGCCAAAGTACAAGCCCGGCAATATGCAGGCGCTTAAAAAGGTTTACAGCACATTTAAACTTAAACCCTTATATGCATCTGCTAATGCGGCCGCTACAGGTATCGATACAAGTAACGGTATAGCTTTCGAGGATAACAAGTATAAACCAGGTACAGTTCCGGATGTAACGGGTATGGGCCTTAGCGATGCGCTTTACCTGTTGGGTAATGCCGGTTATAAGGTGACGGCGAGGGGCAGCGGTGCGGTAATCAGTCAATCAGTTACGGGTGGCAGCTTAATACCTAAAGGATCAAGAATAATAATTGAATTGCAATGAGATATTTAAGCGATATAATGGAGGGGGTGGCATTTACCGAATTACAGGGAAGTGCCGATGTGGATATAACAGCAATTGTTTTTGATTCGCGAAAGGTTGTGCCGGGCTGCTTGTTTGTAGCCATGAAGGGCACCTTGGTTGACGGGCACGATTATATTGAACAAGCTGTTAAAGATGGCGCCGTTGCCGTAATATGCGAGGAACTGCCCGCGCATGTAACCGGAGAGGTCGATTTTTTAATGGTGGCCGATTCGGCGAAGGCATTGGGCATCATAGCCGCGAACTTTTACGAAAACCCATCATCTAACTTAAAATTGGTAGGGGTAACCGGCACTAACGGAAAAACCACCATTGCTACCTTATTATATAAGCTGTTCCGCGATATGGGTTACAAATGCGGCCTGTTGTCAACTGTTGAAAATCAGATCAACGGCAGGGTAATAGCGGCAACGCATACCACA
Source organism: Mucilaginibacter segetis (assembly GCF_016522075.1). Classification (GTDB taxonomy): domain Bacteria; phylum Bacteroidota; class Bacteroidia; order Sphingobacteriales; family Sphingobacteriaceae; genus Mucilaginibacter; species Mucilaginibacter segetis. The sequence goes on from NZ_JAEHFW010000003.1 coordinate 379,588, forward strand.
CCTGATCCGGTTGCACTGAATAAGTTACTGAGCGATATGGTGAATGAAGGCTGCGATTATTGTTTTATGGAAGTGAGCTCACACGCGGTTGCCCAGCATCGTATAAACGGACTTACATTTTCCGGCGGTATATTCTCCAACCTTACCCACGATCATCTGGATTATCATAAAACTTTTGAAAGTTATCTTAAAGCCAAAAAGCAGTTTTTTGATACACTGCCAAAAAGCGCGTTTGCTTTAACAAACATCGACGATAAAAACGGCAGCGTTATGTTGCAGAATACCGCCGCCCACAAAAAAACGTATGGCCTTAAAAGCATGGCCGATTATAAAGCCCGCATTATTGAAAATCAGTTCAGCGGCTTGTTTTTAAATATTGATAACCAGGAAGTGTGGTTTAAGCTGGTGGGTACATTTAATGCCTATAATTTATTGGCCGTATATGCTACTGCCATGCTGCTGGAGCAGGACGAAGCTAAGGTGCTGGTAAGCCTGAGTAAATTGTCTGGCGCCGAGGGCAGGTTCGATTATATTACCGCGCCTAATAAAACCGTGGGTATTGTTGATTACGCGCATACGCCGGATGCTGTACAAAATGTGTTAAGCACTATCCATGACATCCGTAAAGGCAGCGAAAAGGTGATCACTGTAATAGGCTGCGGCGGCGACAGGGATAAAACCAAGAGGCCGGTGATGGCCAAAGTGGCCAGCGAGTGGAGCGATAAGGTGATCCTGACTTCCGATAATCCGAGGTCCGAAGATCCGGCGCTTATTATTAAAGATATGGAGGCAGGTGTAGACCCTGCGTTTAAACGCCATACGCTTAGTATTGCCGACAGAAGAGAGGCTATAAAAACCGCCTGTATGCTGGCCCAGCCGGGGGATATTATCCTGCTTGCAGGTAAAGGGCACGAGAAGTATCAGGAGATAAAGGGTGTAAAAAACCACTTTGATGATATGGAAGAACTATTGGAACAATTTAAACTGATGAACTAAATAACCTTATAATAATAACCGCAAATCTGCAAATCCGGAGGCCTTAAAAGCTGAACGGGCAGATCTGCACATTTCAAAGCCAATGCTATATTACCTGTTTAGCTATCTGAATAAAAATTACAGTATTCCCGGTACGGGGGTGTTCCAATACCTTACGTTCCGTATGGCTATGGCTGTAATTGTATCCTTACTGGTTACCACAGTTTATGGCCGCAGGCTTATTGATTATTTACGTTTTAAGCAGGTGGGCGAAACAGTAAGGAATTTAGGGTTAGAAGGGCAGATGCAAAAATCGGGTACACCAACCATGGGGGGTATCATTATTTTGCTGGGTATACTGGTGCCAACGCTGTTATTTGCCCGGTTAGATAATATCTACGTTATCATGATGCTAATTACCACCGTATGGTTGGGTGCAATTGGTTTTCTGGATGATTATATCAAAGTATTCAAAAAAAATAAAGAGGGGTTAGCGGGTAAGTTTAAAATAACCGGACAAGTGGGTTTAGCACTTATTATTGGCTATACCATGTACTTCAACAATAATATCACCATGCGGCAGGAAGTTAAATTGCCGGTTACTTATGATGCTCCTGTTGATTTTCATATGCGTGGCGATAAACAGGTGCTTACGCAGGATATAAAGTCCACAAAAACAACCATGCCCTTTTATAAGAACAACGAGTTCGATTATGCAAAGGTGTTAAAGTTTTTAGGGCCGGGTTACGAACATTACGGATTACTGGTATTCATGTTCTTTGTTATCATTATTATCACCTTCATATCAAACGGTGCTAACATAACCGATGGTATCGATGGCCTGGCAACGGGTACTTCGGCTATTATCGGGCTTACGCTTGCTATACTGGCTTACGTATCGGGTAACACTTTGATCGCTGATTACCTTAATATTATGTATATCCCTAATTCGGGTGAGCTGGTAATTTTCGCAGGGGCGTTTGTAGGAGCATGTGTGGGATTTTTGTGGTATAACTCCTATCCGGCGCAGGTTTTTATGGGTGATACCGGCAGTTTGGCTATTGGTGGTATTATAGCGGTATTCGCTATTATGATACGTAAGGAGTTACTGATACCCGTATTGTGCGGAATATTCGTGGTGGAGAACGCATCAGTTATTTTACAGGTAGGCTGGTTTAAATATACACGTAAACGTTTTGGCGAAGGCAGGCGGATATTTTTAATGGCGCCACTGCATCACCACTATCAGAAAAAGGGTTTCCACGAATCAAAGATAGTAACCAGGTTTTGGATCATCTGTATCATGCTGGCCATTATTACGGTGATCACATTAAAGTTGAGATAAAAGATAGATAATAAATTAAGTGAACGGAAACAATAACATATCATCCCAAAGGTTAGCCATACTCGGCGCAGGCGAAAGCGGCGTTGGCGCGGCCTACCTTGCCCTAAAAAAGGGGTATGATGTTTTCGTTTCTGATTTTGGCCCGGTTGCCGACCATTATAAAAAGCAGTTACAAAGTTGGAACATTCGCTTTGAGGAAAACGGACATACCGAAGAGGAAATTTTGAGCGCGGTTGAGGTAGTAAAAAGCCCCGGTATACCTGATAGGGCGCCTATAGTAAAGAGTTTATTGGAGAGGAATATCCCCGTGATATCTGAAATAGAATTTGCAGGCCGTTATACCAATGCTAAAATGATATGCATTACTGGTTCAAATGGTAAAACAACTACGGCAAGCCTTACTTACCATATCCTGAAAAATGGCGGGTTAAACGTAGGGTTGGCGGGTAATATAGGTAAAAGCTTTGCCTATCAGGTAGCTACCGAAAATTTCGACTATTATGTGCTGGAGATCAGCAGTTTTATGCTGGATAACATGTATCAGTTTAAGGCGGATATTGCTGTTCTGCTCAACATTACTCCGGATCATCTGGACCGATACGATTATAAGCTGGAAAACTACGCGGCATCCAAATTCAGGATATCACAGAACCAGACCGGGGAAGATTATTTTATATACTGCGCCGACGATGCTGAAACCGCAAAGGTTTTGCAAGGCAAACAAATAGCGGCACAGCAACTGCCGTTTTCAATAGAGAAAAAAATTACAACGGGAGCATATCTCGAACAAGACAATATTGTCATTAACATACACCAACAACATTTTCAAATGTCAATTAATGAATTGGCCCTTCAGGGTAAACATAATATTTACAATTCTATGGCTTCGGGCATTGTGGCAAAAGTGCTGGAATTACGCAGCGATTCAATGCGCGAGAGCATGGGTAATTTCAGCAATATTGAGCACCGGCTGGAGTCGGTTGGCAAAATATCGGGTATAAGTTTTATAAACGATTCAAAAGCTACCAATGTAAATTCTACCTGGTACGCTTTAGAGAGCATGACCACTGATGTGGTACTTATACTTGGCGGTGTCGACAAAGGCAACGACTACAGCATGCTGCGCGAATTGGTTAAGCAAAAGGTAAAGGCTATTGTATGCTTAGGTAAGGATAATAAGCGCATTCATGATGCTTTTGAGGACGATGTAGAGGTTATAGTAAATACCTCATCGGCTCAGGAAGCGGCACAGGTGGCTTATCATCTGGCAACAAAGGGTGATACGGTTTTACTTTCGCCGGCTTGTGCCAGTTTTGATCTGTTTAAGAACTATGAAGATAGGGGGCGTCAGTTTAAAGAAGCAGTGAAGGAGTTGTAAATGTGCGGATATGCAGATGAGAGGATGTTAAGAGGAAAGATATGCAGATGAGCAGAGTTGTTTTAGTTTATAATTAGAAAGATGAACCAGATACTAAATAACGTAAAAGGTGACCGTTGGATATGGCTTATCGTGATATTGTTATCGCTGTTATCCTTATTGGCGGTTTATAGTGCCACAGGTACCATAGCTTACAAGCACAATACCGGTGCGGAGTCATACCTGATGAAGCACATGGCCATGCTGTTTGGTGGTATCGCACTGATGTACATTTCTCACAGGTTAGATTACAGGTGGTATGCGGGCATCTCTAAATTGCTCATGATCATTACTATCCCGTTATTGTTATATACGCTGGTATTTGGTAACCATGTAAATGATGCCAGTCGTTGGATAGCCATCCCCGGCACAGGGCTTACTTTTCAAACTTCCGATCTGGCAAAACTGGCCTTAATAACTTATCTGGCACGCACTTTATCGCGCAAGCAGGAAAATATTAAAAACGTTAAGCAATCATTTATCCCTATCATGGGTTCGGTTTGTCTGGTGTTTGTGCTTATTGCATGGGCCAATCTTTCAACCGCATTAATGCTTTTTGGGGTAAGTATATTGCTGCTGATAATGGGGCGCATAAGTGTTAAGCAAATTTCGGTAGTATGTGTAGCCGGAATGGTGCTGCTGGCGGGTATCATGTTGTTAGGCCCCCGCAGGCACATGTACTTAACGCGTATTGATACTTTTATGCACCCGGAGAAAGCAGATCCGGATAAATCATTCCAGTCCGATCACTCTAAAATAGCTATTGCAACCGGCGGGGTGTTTGGCAAAGGGCCGGGCAACAGTACGGAACGTAACTATTTACCGCACCCTTATTCGGATTTTATATACGCCACTATAGTGGAAGAGTACGGTATTGTTGGCGGTTTCGCCCTCGTGGGCATCTATCTGTTTTTACTGTACCGGTGTATAAAGATCGTAACTAAGGCGCCAAAGGCCTTCGGAGCGTTATTGGCCGCTGGCCTTAGTTTCAGCTTAACCATACAGGCTTTTGCCAATATGGCTGTGGCTGTAGGCTTGGGACCGGTAACGGGGGTTCCACTGCCATTGGTTAGTATGGGCGGTACATCCATATTATTTACCAGTATAGCATTTGGTATAATACTATCAGTTAGCCGAGATATTGATGAACCTAAAAAAGTAGTGGTTGGCGAAATAAGAGAAGCTTAAAAGAGTATTAATATATAGAGGGATTTTATTAGTTAAAGCATGGCAAAGAGAATTATTATAAGTGGTGGAGGTACCGGGGGGCATATTTTCCCGGCTATTGCCATTGCCAACGCTTTAAAAAAGCTCGATCCAGCGACTGAAATATTATTTGTTGGGGCGAGTGGCCGTATGGAGATGGAAAAAGTTCCCGCGGCAGGCTATAATATTATCGGACTTGATATTCAGGGCATACAGCGTAAAGCCTTTTGGAAAAACGTGATGTTTCCGGTTAAGTTAATGAATAGCGTACGCAGAGCCTTAAAAATAATTCAGGATTTTAAACCCGATGCCGCAGTAGGGGTTGGGGGTTATGCATCAGGGCCGTTACTATATGCGGCCAGCATGCGGGGTATCCCAACGCTGATACAGGAACAAAACTCCTATGCAGGTATTACTAATAAGTGGCTGAGCAAAAGAGCAGAGAAGATATGTGTTGCCTTCGATGGGATGGAAAAGTTTTTTCCGTTTGATCGTATTATTAAAACAGGCAACCCTATCCGCAGGGAGTCGGTAAATATTGCGGGTAAGCACATGCAGGCGCTGGAGTTGTTTAAACTTTCGGCCTTTAAGAAAACCATCCTGATAACGGGCGGCAGTCTTGGGGCGCGTACATTAAATAACAGCATACTGGCAGGGCTCCATAAAATTATAGCTGCCGATGTGCAGGTGGTATGGCAAACCGGTAAGTTTTATTATAAGACCATAACGGATCAGTTAGGTGCCGATCGCCACCCTAATATATGTGTGGTAGAGTTTTTAAACCGTATGGATCTGGCGTATGCTGCCGCCGATGTGATTATTTCGCGGGCTGGGGCAGGTACCATTGCCGAGTTATGTGTGGTGAAAAAGCCGGTGATATTGGTGCCATCGCCAAATGTGGCCGAAGATCATCAAACCAAAAACGCGCTGGCCCTGGTACAGGAAAGCGCCGCCATTTTTATTGCCGACAGAAACGCAGAAGAAAAACTGGTTGATAAAGCATTGGAATTATTAAACGATAAAGAATTACAAAAAAAATTAAGCGATAATATCGGCAGTCTGGCCCTGCCTGATGCTGACGAAGTTATTGCCAAAGAGGTTATCCAAATAACAAACAACAATTAAACGGGCCTGCTCCCGGTAAAACGGGAGCGGCTCTTTTTAGAGAAGAAAAAATGGAATTAAGCAACATACAACGCGTTTACCTGATAGGAATAGGGGGCATAGGCATGAGCGGCCTTGCACGCTACTTCCATCATTTAGGTTGCGTGGTATGCGGTTACGATAAAACTTCTACCCCCTTAACCGACGACCTGCATAACGAAGGTATACATGCGGTTTTTGAGGATGTAGAGGATTGGATACCCATGAGTTTTCTGGAGCCCTCTGCAAGTACACTTATTATTTATACACCTGCTGTGCCGCAAAACTCGGTGATATTTAATTATTTCAAAAACAAGGGTTTTGAAATGTATAAGCGCTCGCAGGTATTGGGAATGATAAGTAAAGATTTATTTACCATAGCCGTTGGTGGCACACATGGCAAAACTACCACTTCAGGGATGATAGCGCATATCCTGAAAGATGCAGGTAAGGATTGTTCCGCATTTTTGGGCGGCATATCATCAAACTACCAAACCAATGTATTATATGGTAAAAGTAATTTGTTGGTGGTAGAAGCTGATGAGTACGATCGTTCGTTCCTTACACTGCACCCGGATATAGCTATAGTGACCTCTATGGATGCGGATCACCTGGATATTTATGGCGACCATTCCCATCTGGAAGAATCATTCCGACTGTTTGCATCGCAAATAAAACAGGGTGGTGTGCTGATCTATAAAAAGGGATTGCTCCTTGGCGAAGGTTTTACATACGGTATTGAGACAGAGGCAGGCGCAAAGGCAAGTAATATCCGTATAGAGGACGGCAACTTTTATTTCGATTTCAGCGACCCGTCAACAACTATAACCGATATAAAAATGGGTATAGCAGGGGTGCATAATATCGAGAACGCGGTTGCCGCAATTGAAACATGCCTGCGTTTAGATGTATCTGCCGCTGCCATTCACGAAGCCTTAGGTTCTTTTAAAGGGATAAAACGCCGTTTTGAGTATATAGTAAAAAACGAAAAGCATATATATATTGATGATTATGCGCATCACCCTGAAGAGTTGAGGGCCTGCATTACATCCGTAAAAAAATTATACCCTGAAAAAAAGCTTACGGTTATTTTTCAACCGCACCTGTATACCCGCACACGCGATTTTGCGGATGGCTTTGCCGCTGTACTTGACATGGCTGACGAGCTTTTACTGCTGGATATTTATCCCGCCCGTGAGCTGCCTATAGAGGGTGTTAATGCGGATATGTTACTAAGCCGCATGAAATTGTGGAATAAGCGAAAATGTGGAAAACAAGAAAGCCTTGATATTGTGCGATTTGAAAAACCTGAACTACTTTTAACTGTAGGTGCAGGTGATATAGATCAGTTAGTTACGCCATTAAAACAACTGTTAGAAAATGTTTAAGAAACGCATATGGAAACCGATACTAATTGGCTTTGGCTGGCTTATCAGTCTGGGCGGATTGGTGGTGCTTATGAGTTTCATCGAGGTAAAAAAATCTGAAGTGGTTTGTAAAACCATCAAGGTGTTTATACCCGGCAACCAGTATTTTATTGACCGGCAGGAGATAGATAATATTTTAGAAATGAGCAGCCATACATTGGTTGGTCGCCGCATTGATAATATTGACATACACGGATTGGAAAACAAGCTTAAGGCAAATCCTTTTATTGAATTTGCCAAGGTTTATGCCGATATGGATGGCACCCTGCATGTCGAGGTAAGCCAGCGCCAGCCTATCCTGCGTATAATGAACCGTTTCGATCAGGATTTTTATGTAGATCAGCATGGATTAAAAATCCCGTTGTCGCCAAATTTTACATCACGTGTGCTGGTGGCCAACGGATATATTGATGAACTTTTTGCCAATAAGGTAGATTCGCTGCAAACAAAACTGGCGCATGATGTTTTTAAAACAGCCACATTTATACATAACGATCCGTTATGGGATGCACAGGTTTCAGAAATATATGTTACACCGGAGCGTGAAATAGAATTGATACCAAGGGTAGGCAATCAAAGGATATTATTAGGTAATGCCGATTCCCTGAGTACCAAGTTTAATAACCTTAAACTGTTTTACGAGAAAGCTTTACCACGTGTAGGGTGGGATGCTTATAAGCTCATCAACATTAAATACGGCAACCAGGTAATAGGCGTTAAGAACCAAACCTTGCTTGACTCATTGCGGGAAGTAAGGGAAAAAGCACACCGCGATTCGGTAAGGATCGCAACCATTAAAATGGACAGTATTAAAAAAGATTCGGCACGGCTGGCACCCGATAGCTTATATCATTAAAAATTGAACAACAAGACACATCTATAAAAACAAGTAATATGGACAAGAGTTCAACACAGGAAAAAAGTTCGCCAATTGTAGTAGGGCTTGATATTGGTACCACCAAGATCTGCGCTATTGTTGGCCGCCGCAGTAAAAATGGCAAAATTGAGGTTTTGGGTATTGGTAAAGCCGAATCGGCAGGAGTTACCAGAGGTATGGTTTCAAATATTGACAAAACGGTACAGGGAATAACGCAGGCGGTTGATGTGGCCGGCTCCCAGTCTAACGTCGAGATCAGGATAGTTAACGTGGGTATTGCGGGGCAGCATATAAAAAGCCTGCAGCACCGCGGCCTTATAACCCGTAAGGATCTGTCAAGCGAAATAAGCCGCAGAGATATTGATAAGTTGGTAGAGGATATGTACAACCTGGTAATGCCTCCGGGCGAGGAGATCATCCACGTATTGCCGCAGGAGTTTACTGTGGATAATGAACCGGGTGTTAAAGATCCTATAGGTATGGCGGGTGTAAGGCTCGAGGCTAATTTTCATATCATATCCGGCCAGGTAACGGCCATTAAAAATATTGTTAAATGTGTAAACAAAGCCCAGCTGGAAAGCCAGGAGCTGATATTAGAACCCTTAGCTTCATCAGAATCTGTGTTGAGTGATGAAGAAAAGGAAGCAGGGGTGGTTTTAGTTGATATTGGTGGTGGTACAACCGATGTTGCTATTTTCCACGAAGGTATTATTCGCCATACGGCGGTTATTCCTTTCGGCGGTAATAGTGTAACAGAAGATATCCGCGAAGGATGCTCTGTAATGCGCAACATTGCCGAGCAGTTAAAGGTGCGTTTCGGATCGGCACTTGCTGAGGAAAACAAAGAGAACGAGATTGTTTGCGTACCGGGCTTACGTGGCCGCGAACCCAAGGAAATATCAGTAAAAAACCTGGCCTTTGTGATACAGGCCCGTATGGAAGAGATCATCGAGCATGTTTATTACGAGATCAAATCATCCGGCTACGAGAAAAAGCTGATAGCAGGTATAGTGGTTACAGGAGGTGGCGCTCAGTTAAAGCATTTAACCCAGTTAATTGAATACGTTACCGGGTTAGATTGCCGCGTAGGTTACCCTAACGAACACCTGGCTAAAAATGAGGTGCTGCCAAAACCGGTATTTGAGGAATTGCAAAGTCCCACTTTTGCAACAGGTATAGGACTGCTTATTAAGGGTATTCAAAAAATGGAATATAACAATACTGTACAGGCGCCAATAACTGCCAAAGTGGAAAAAGCAAAGTACACTGATGACCGTAAATTCGGATTGCTGGGTAAAATATTAGAATCAGGAAAGAAATTTATTAAGGATGATATCAAAGATGAGGACTTTTTGAAATAATTATTCACATCGGGTAACTTTTCCACATTATTGACATTTGTGGAAAAACGTTGTGGAAAAAATGTTATTATTACGTTAAGAAAATCTATCTAATCATCGGATCACATATAGCTGAAAACAAGGATTATGCAGTTTGAGATGTTAAAGGAAAAATCGTCAATCATCAAAGTAATTGGTGTTGGCGGTGGTGGCGGTAACGCGGTAAACCACATGTACAGGCAGGGAATAACAGGTGTTGACTTCATCATCTGTAATACGGATGCGCAAGCTTTGGAGCTTAGCCCTATACCTAATAAGGTACAATTAGGCGCAAGTTTAACCGAAGGTATGGGTGCCGGCTCTATCCCGGAAGTGGGCAAAAATTCGGCTATCGAAAATATCGACGATATTAAACAAATGCTTGGCCCCAACACCAAAATGCTGTTTATTACAGCAGGTATGGGTGGTGGTACCGGTACAGGTGCAAGCCCTATTATTGCTAAGGCTGCCCGCGAACTGGATATACTTACCGTAGGTATTATTACTACACCTTTTTCTTTCGAAGGCAAACGCCGCCGTATGCAGGCCGAAGAAGGGATGGAAGAGCTGAAAAAATATGTTGACTCTTTCCTGGTGATATCAAACGACAGGTTGCGTCAGATATTCGGCAACCTTACACTGGGTTCTGCATTTGCACAGGCCGATAATATATTAACAACTGCCGCTAAGGGCATTGCCGAAATTATCACCTTGCCGGGTTATATAAACGTCGACTTTAAAGATGTGCGCACCGTGATGAAAGACAGCGGTGTATCTATCATGGGCAGCAGCGCTGCCGATGGTGAGAACCGGGCATTAAAGGCCGTAGAAGGCGCATTGTCATCACCGTTGTTAAAAGATAACGAAATTGAGGGTGCACGCTATATATTATTAAATATCAGTTCAGGCGATAAAGAGGTGACCATGGATGAGGTGAGCGTGATCACCGATTACATACAGGAAGAAGCAGGCTTAGCAGCCGACCTGATATGGGGTAACTGCCGTGATGAGAATTTAGGCGACCAGATATCAGTTACTATTATCGCTACCGGTTTCCAAACCAAGGACGAGCGTGAGAAAGAGAACAGCAACAAAAAGATAGTATCAATGCTGGTACCGGAGAGTGCCCCATTGGTTAAACCTGTTAACGAGTTTATTAATAATCCGGTTAAAGCCGAACCAACTTCAGCACAGCCTTATTTAAAAACCAAGGAGGAGCCCAAACAAACAGGTTTGTTTGATCTGTTTGCCCGCGAAGAGCAGCAGGAAGACGACGATGATGTGGTAAGGTATAATTTGAACGAAGAAACGCCGGCTGCTGACGAAACAGAAGCATCTGAAACAGAGTTTACATTTAAGGTTGCCGAATCGGTAATGAACTTTGAACCTGCAAAACAAGAGAAAGAGCCGGAACCCGAACCGGAACCGGTTGTTAATGCGGATGAGCATAAAACCGATGAATCTATTGAGGAGCAATTACGCAAGTCGCGCGAGCGCATTATGCGGCTTAAGGATCTGAGTATGAAGTTACGTAACGGTAATATCCAGGAACTGGAGAATATCCCCGCTTATAAACGTAAGGAAATAGCATTGCAGGAAACTCCCGCTTCAGACGAAAGCCAGATATCAAGGTTTTCCCTGTTAACAGACAGCGAGGGTAAAACGGAGATAAGGAACAATAATTCCTTCCTGCACGATAATGTAGACTAATTAATCTAAACCCAAATATGGCCCTTGTATAACGCAAGGGCTTTTTTGTTATAAACTATCATAAAAAGTTATAACGTTTGATAAAAGAGGATTAAGCCGTATATTTGCAATTATTTTAACAATTAAGAAATAGCAATTTGGATCTGTTTGATAAAATACATAAGAACATGGGCGGCCCGATAGGGCAGCACCAGCAATGGTCGCACGGATATTTTTCTTTCCCGCGTTTAGAAGGAGAGATAGCACCTCATATGCAGTTTAACGGTAAAGAACATTTGGTTTGGAGCCTGAATAACTACCTCGGTCTGGCTAATCATCCCGAAGTAAGGGAAGCTGATGCTAAAGCTGCTGCAGATTATGGTATGGCATACCCCATGGGTGCGCGTATGATGTCTGGTAATACCAAACATCACGAAGAACTGGAGAATGATCTGGGTGCTTATGTGGGCAAGGAAGCCGCTTTTTTACTGAATTATGGTTATCAGGGAATGGTATCAATTATTGATGCCCTGGTTGACCGTAATGATGTTATTGTTTATGATGCAGAATCTCATGCTTGTATTGTTGATGGCGTAAGGCTGCACATGGGCAAACGCTTTGTATACAAACATAACGATATTGAAAGCTGTGAGAAACAACTGGAACGTGCCGAACGCATGGTGGAACAAACCGGCGGAAGCATCCTGGTAATAACCGAAGGTGTTTTTGGGATGTCGGGCGCGCAGGGTAAGCTGAAAGAGATCATCGCTTTAAAAGAAAAATATAACTTCCGTTTACTGGTAGATGATGCGCATGGTTTTGGTACTATGGGTAACACCGGGGCCGGTACTCACGAGGCACAGAATTGTATTGACGGGGTTGATGTTTATTTCGGAACGTTCGCTAAATCAATGGCAGGTATCGGGGCATTCGTAGCTTCAACGGCGGAGATCATTAACTATCTGCGTTACAATATGCGCTCGCAAACATTTGCAAAGGCATTGCCAATGCCAATGGTACTGGGTCTTAAAAAGCGCTTTGAGTTACTAAAATCAAATCCTGCACTGCGCGAACGCTTATGGGTTATTGCCAAAGCCCTGCAAAACGGATTAGTAGAGCATGGTTTTGATATCGGTATTACAGATACCATGGTTACCCCCGTGTTTTTAAAAGGCGACTTAAATGAGGCTACCAGCCTAACTATGGATCTGCGCGAAAATCATGGCATATTTTGCTCTATAGTGGTTTACCCGGTTATCCCTAAAGGATTGATAGAGCTACGCTTAATACCTACAGCAGTACACACCATCGAAGATGTGAACCGTACGCTGGATGCCTTTAGCGAAGTATCAGCCAAACTTAAAGCAGGTGCTTACAAAGAGAACAAAATGGCAATAGCTTAACTGATCTTTTTATATATAGTGTAAAGCTTTACGGAAACGTAAAGCTTTTTTTATGCCCTATAGCTTAACCCGTATGGCCGCCGTAGGATATATTTGTAATACATTATCGGTAGTTAGTACGTGATAATTGGTATTCACCTTTGTTCCTAAGGCAATGGTTTTATTCAGATTATACCAAAATTGAGGCTCGGCAAAAAAGAAAAAACGTTTGCCCTGTAAACCGGCTGTATATTCATCACCATGATCTTTATTTTCCGTCCATATAGAAAAATCGCCCGAAAATTCCGCACGATAGTTAAATAACCCCTTGTAAAAGTACAGCGTGTATAAAAAATCTTTACTGGGTTTGGCATAAGGTACATACTTAAAATTAAGTACACTACTCATATAGGCACTACCCCACTTAAAGGGGTAGCTTACTCCAACTGAATAGGTGTTTAAAATATAGTAGCTGTATTGTTTGGGTTCAGTAACCCCTAAACCACCGCTATACTGGAGGTTCAGGTATATCTTTGGTTGCCAAAAGCGAACTTCCTGTGACACCTGCATGTAATACTTGCCTATGTTCGCTTTATCGCCGGTAAAATCGGCTTGCAGTTTAAGCAAAAAGGCTCCGCGTTTAATAAAGGTGGTGTCGGAATTTGCCGCGGGTTTAAAATATTCAAAATAAAGTGTCGCGTAATTTTTAGGGTTTCGTTCCGGATCCAGCGTGTGCCGTGCATCATAGTGCAGTTGTAAAAGTTGCGCGTTGGCCCCGGTAGTTAAAATCAACAAACAGAGAATTAAAAGGTATCTCATAAAATTTACAGCTTTAGTGTACGTAATTGCATCGCTGTAAAATTGCTTTTAGTGCAATAAATATGGCGGTAACCGAACGGAAACCTGCCGAAATTGTATATTTACCATTAGAAATTGCAATGGAAGAACCCGATTTAACCATTTTTTCCAACTTATACCGCGAGGCTTATACGCGCTGCTTCGGACAGTTGCTTACGCAACCTCTTACGGAAACAGAAGGGAAACTATTTTACCAGCAGATACTGGATCAAACCGGACTTACCATAGGCTGGCGCACATTAAAAAATTACTCGCTTTTTATTTTAGACGGTACCCGGCAGGATAATCCCTCTATCGCATCAATGGATACATTGGCCCGGTATGTGCTTAAAGCGCCTTATACTAACGAGATAGAACGGAAAGATAATGAGGGGCATCATCCGTATTGGTTTATGTACCGCAACAGGTATTTAAAAAATGAATTATTAGCTGTACCTGTCCGTAAAAAATATTTCTGGTGGCCTGCTATAATCGCCTTGTTTTTAATATTGACAGCTTTTTTTATCTGGATATTCCGCAACCGTAGTTTTAACATAGATGAAAACTTTGCTGATGTAACAGCGGCGAAATTAATACAGCATGGCTGGCAAGTAAAAAACAAGGATGAACGGTACTGGCATAAACGCGATACTATACAGGGTGGTATAACACTATTTACCCTGCCGGGCGATAACTGGCCCGACGGCACACACGCACCTGCTATAAAAAACTTATTATTGACGGACCTTCCAAACGGCTGCTTTATAACCGAACTGCAAATGCAGGATTTTATACCATCGGGCGAATGGCAGCAGGCCGGCTTACTGTTAATGGAGGATACCACCTTTAACAGCCCGAGCATTCGTATATCATTAGCCTATAACGATTTTTTTGGAGGATTTAAGCGGCCTAAGGAAGTGATAGTGCAGGCAATATATTCGCCGGGTGGCGGCCGTAAGCCCGAGGAATTTGCACATGCGGCAATTTTAACACCTGATAGTTCGGCAGTTAATCCGGTTTTATTGTCGAATTTAAAACACACGGCCCTGAGGATAGAGAAACAGGGAGTAAATTATCGGTTTTTATATGCCGGCGGCGCAGCGGTAAATACCGCATTTAAGCAACTCGCGGCACGTAGCTTTGCTGTTAAACCGAATTATATTGGAATTTTTGCAATAAAAGGATGGGTAAACACTACAAAAGTGGCACCGGTGCACATTAAAAGATTTTTATTACAAAGCGTAAGCTGTGAATAAACAGATATAAAAAGCAATAATTAAATTGTTATACTTCTTTAATAAAATCAATTAATAGTTATGAATACGTTAAATATTAAGCAAATAAATAGCAGATTATGCAAAAATATTAGCAAAACAATTTTTCTATTGCATCAGCAAGCATTTAAGCACACAAAATAAAAGCGTGTTTTTGCACCAAATAAGTTCAAAATGTGGAAAAAAACCGCTTCTGAGGCACTATTTTTATATGCTAAAAGTTTTTATTTAAAAAAAAACCCGTTAGATTAGCTTTAATTAAAACAATAAACCTCATAAATTAAAAGGAGTATTCACAATGAAAAAATTTACTGAAGTAAAAGAGCTGGTTGCATCCCTTGAAGCTGATGCTGACAAATTCTACAACAAGGGTAACAGCGCGGCTGGTACACGTGTTCGTAAAGGTATGCAGGACCTTAAAAATTTAGCACAAGCTATCCGCCTGGAAGTTCAGGAAGCAAAAAACAAAGCGTAATTAAACCAGAAAGATCGTTTTACTTTCAATAAAAAGTCCGACTGATAACAGCCGGATTTTTTATTTAGCGGAGTTTTTGTAATTCAGCGCCTATCTTTTCGGCAGTGGCTGTACTTACAGGCACCAGCGGCAGGCGTAAGGTATCGCCGCAAATGTTCAGTTGCTTTAAGGCAGATTTTATCCCCGCGGGGCTACCTTCGGTAAACATGAGGCGGGTAAATTCTACTAAGCTATAATGTACGGGCTGCGCGGTTTTAAAATCGCCGCTTAAACAGGAGCGTACCAAACCGGATACCTTGGCAGGCAATGCGTTACCCACAACAGAGATCAGCCCTACACCACCCATAGCTATCATTTGCAGGGTAATAGGATCATCACCGGATATGACTAAAAAGTCTTCGGGTTTATCGCGCATTAACTGGTTCAGCAATTCAAAATTACCTGAGGCCTCTTTTATCCCGATAATGTTTTTAAAATCCTTTGCCAGCCTTACTGTGGTTTCGGCACTAACAGAACTGCCTGTACGGCTGGGTACGTTATATAAAATAACAGGTAGGGGCGATGCCTCTGCAATAGCTTTATAATGCTGGTATATACCATCCTGCGTAGGCTTATTATAATGCGGACTGGCCGATAATATGGCATCGTAGCCGGTGGTGTCAAACGCTTTTATTTGCGCAACAGTTTCGTGGGTATTGTTACCTGCAATACCTGCAACAAGCGGTACACGCCTATTAACCACTTCGGCTGTAAATGCCCAAACTTGCTTCTTCTCTTCTTTATTTAATGTGGCGCTCTCGCCGGTTGTACCTAATGATACTAAATAATCCACGCCGCCATCTATCAGATAGTTGATCAGTTTTTTTAGTGCGTCGTAATCTACTTGCCCGTCTGTCTGAAAAGGAGTTACCATTGCTACTCCCGTTCCATAAAATCTATTCATGTTGTTATTAAAAGGATGCTAAGTTAAGAATTTACTTAAATAGTGGTAAGGGTATATACTTTTTAAAATGCCCAGGTTTTGGTTAAGGCCGATATGCCCTTTATTTATTCCGCCCCATAAATGAGGCGGTAATGAATTTTTTATAAAGTTCCGGCGTTCGTTGCCGTTGGCTTTAGCTAATTTTAATAATTGTGACTAAAGGCTGTATGCTTTTTTATTTACTTATGTGAGATTCCAACTGTATTCATTGCCGTTGGCTTTAGCTAATTTCAATAATTGTGGCTAAAGGCTATATGCTTTTTTATTTATTCTTATGTGAGATTTCAACTGTATTCATTGCCGTTGGCTTTAGCCAACGGTAAATAAAATGTTAGAATGGCTTTAGCCTAAAGTTACAACTGTTAATTAAATAATGCCATGTAAAGCACCGCCCTTTTCGCCCATCTTGTCAACCAGTTTTTCCACTGCTGGGTCACGCTCCAAAACAGGGGCATGATGTGGTTTTATGCGGGCATCAATAATAAGCGGACCACGGCATCCCCAATGCTTATGCTCGGTAAAGCTGTTAATACCGTAAATATCGTGCGAAGGGTTGCTGCGGGTAAATGTTACCCAAACAAGGTTGTTGATATTTTGGGCGGTAAATGCGGCATCGTCACAAAGCACCATTAATGGCAGGCCGCTTAATTCGGCCCCGGCTAAATGCTCCTGTAATATTTCCAACATTAATGGCACATCACTTGTGCGGATATTTTTTGGAATTTCAACGGCCAGTACACCCGGCATGGCCATTTTATAGTTCACGAATAATTTGGGCAGGGTAAAGGAGGAGGGCAGTTCCGTCCATAACTCTCTTTTTATATCTCCGGCTACGGTAACGGCTACTTTACTGCCCGAGTTTAAACCTTCGCCGCTGTAATCCAGGGTGTCAATAGTGGTGCGGGTATGAAAATGCAGATCGCGTGTCAGGTCTATCCGTTGTAAAATATGTTTTAGAAATCCGCCTATATCGTTTACATTTAAATTTGGATTATCCTCTTTGGCGGCAATAAATAAATATTTAGCCAAACTTAACTGGCCCTTGCCTAAAATATGGTTGGCAATAGTGATGATCTCCTGTGGGTGACGTTCCTTAACATAAGGCGTATAACGCTCGCTGCCTATGGCAAATAACAAAGGGTGTACACCTGCCGCGTCCACCGCGTTAACGGCATGCAGACCGGGTATTTCTTTAGGGATGGCGCTTCCGGTTATTTCATGTATCAACGCCCCAAAACTGGTATCTTCCTGCGGGGGGCGCCCAACTACCGTGAACGACCATATAGCATCCTTACGGTGATAAACGTTATGCACCTTCATCAACGGGAAAGCATGCTTTAAACTATAATACCCCAGGTGATCCCCAAAAGGGCCCTCGGGTTTATTATCGTGAGGCATTACCGTTCCGGTGATCACAAAATCAGCATCGGCAGAAATGCAAAAGCCCTCATCGTCATAAAAATAACGGAAACGGCGGTTGCCTAAAGCACCCGCAAAGGTCATTTCTGATAAACCTTCGGGCAGGGGCATTACCGCCGCGACAGGGTGCGAGGGCGGCCCTCCTACAAATATGCTCACCTTTAACGGCTGCCCCTTGGCGTTTGCCTTGGTTTGATGCACCCCTATACCACGGTGCAACTGATAATGCAGGCCTATCTCTTTATCCTGTACATAATCGTTGCCGCCTAACTGTATACGGTACATACCCAGGTTGGCGTTCATGATGCCGGGCATATCTGCATCCTCGGTATATACCTGAGGCATGGTTACAAACGGACCGCCATCCATTGGCCAGTTAACAATTTGAGGTAACGCGCCTATGGTAGTTTTGCCGAAATTTATGGGTGCGCTACGACCTGTACGCATAGGCAGGGCCGATAAGGCAGTAAGCGCTGTACCGGCATAGGTAAACGGATGTTTTATCGCCTTAATAGGGTCATTCTTAATATCTATCAGGGTTTTGATCTTATCCAGCGTATCCCTGAAGATAAACCGGGACCGATCAAGCGTGCCGAATAAATTGGATACCGCCGGGAATTTGCTGCCCTTAACCCGCTCGAATAATATAGCAGGCCCCTCATGCTCAAAAACACGCAGGTGGATGGCGGCCATTTGCAGGTAAGGATCAACTTCTTCCTTAATTCTAAGCAGATGGCCGTTTTTTTCAAGATCGGTAAGGCAGGCCTGTAAACTATTGTACCCCATTGGCAGGTGTTATGGTTTTTGCCAAATATAACCTAAGTTCATTTATTTATTTACAGCGGCGGGTCAAATTATTGGCCCCGCAGTTTAGCCATGTACTAAAGTTATTGTTACTTTTACGGCTTTAATACATTTAAAGCATTCCATGTCCGTAATTGTATTTACTCTCATTATTCTTTTCGGCGCTTATTTCGCGGGTTTATTAGGTTCACTCACAGGCCTTGGTGGCGGGGTGGTTATTATACCGTTACTTACCCTTTTATTAGGGGTAAATATCCATTATGCCATAGGCGCATCGCTGGTTTCGGTAATCGCCACGTCGTCAGGTTCGGCTGCGGCATACGTCAGAGAGGGCATCACCAACATACGTTTGGGAATGTTTTTAGAGATAGCAACTACGCTGGGCGCATTGGCCGGGGCTTTGCTCGCGGTGTATATCCCTACGCAATATATCGCTATCTTATTCGGGCTGATCCTTATCTTCTCCGCCATATCTTCTCTGCAAAAAAAGGCGCAGCATATCATCAATAAACCCAGTTACCTGGCCGAAAAACTGAAACTTAACGGCAGCTATCCGGATGGCGACCAAACTATTGAATATGGCGTTACGCGCGTTGGCGGTGGTTTTTTCATGATGCTTTTCGCGGGTATTATATCCGGTTTGCTGGGTATTGGTTCAGGCGCGTTAAAGGTGATAGCTATGGACGGCATTATGCGGATACCCTTTAAGGTATCAACTACCACCAGTAATTTTATGATAGGCGTTACCGCTGCGGCAAGCGCGGTAGTTTACCTGCAAAGAGGGTATATTGATCCGGGTTTATCTATGCCGGTGGTGATAGGTGTACTGTTGGGTGCTTTAACAGGGTCAAAAATATTGGTACACACCAAATCATCAGGCTGGCTTCGCTGGGTTTTTGCTATTGTGGTTACCTTTTTAGCCATCCAGATGATATACAACGGCATCACCGGGAAGATATAATAGTAAGCAGAGAGTTGGCGAATGAGATTTTTGGACCATTTATAATACCTGCTTACCATCTGCCGGACTTCCTGATACCCAACTATACCAACTTAAAATAAAACATCTTATATTGTAACCGATCTGAATTAAATTTTAAACCCTCGCGGCTAACCATTTACTTATTAATGAAACGCTTATTTGGTAATCTTACCTTTCAGGTTATAGTCGCCATTTTATTAGGGGTGCTGGTGGGCCTGTACTTCAAGGATTTTGCACCCACGGCCAAACTTATCAGCGGGATATTCATCAAGCTGGTTACTATGCTGATAGCGCCAATTATTTTCTTCACCATTGTGCTGGGCATAGCCGGCATGAATGATATGAAAAAAGTGGGCCGCGTTGGCGGAAAAGCCCTGCTTTACTTTGAACTGGTTACCAC
Source organism: Mucilaginibacter segetis (assembly GCF_016522075.1). GTDB lineage: Bacteria > Bacteroidota > Bacteroidia > Sphingobacteriales > Sphingobacteriaceae > Mucilaginibacter > Mucilaginibacter segetis. Next base: position 399,601 of record NZ_JAEHFW010000003.1, read on the forward strand.
GCTTGCCTTGCTTATAGGCGTTGTAGTGGCTAATGTAATTAAACCCGGAGCAGGCTTTATAAATCATGCTGCTGCAGATGCCGCCAAACTTAACGTGTATGAAAAAGCCGCTGCCGATATGCATTGGGGCGATTTTATAGCGCATATTGTACCCGGCAATGTGTTTGAGGCGTTTGCACAGGGAGATATATTGCAGATACTTTTTTTCGCCATATTATTTGGCTTCGGCCTTAGCCGTATGGGCGAGGCAGGGCAATCCGTTATCCGGTCATTTGATAAGCTGTCAAAAGTGTTCTTCAATATCATGAAGATCGTAATGCGGGTGGCTCCGTTGGGTGCCTTTGGCGGTATGGCTTATACCATCAGTACCTATGGTCTGTCAACGCTTAAGCCGCTGGCGCTGTTAATGGCATCGGTGTATATTACAATGGCGCTGTTCATATTTGTGGTGCTTAATATTATTTGCAGGGTATTTAAGTTCAGCCTGTGGGAGTATCTTAAACATATTAAAGAAGAAATACTTATTGTGTTGGGTACATCCTCATCAGAACCCGCGTTACCGGGTATGATGGAAAAACTGGAAAAGTTTGGCTGCTCCAAATCAGTTGTAGGGCTGGTGATCCCGGCCGGATATTCCTTTAATCTGGATGGTACCACCATATACCTGTCCATGTCGGTTATATTTTTGGCGCAGGTGTTTCATATCCCCTTATCGTTGGAGCAGCAGTTAAGTATTATAGGCATATTAATGATCACCTCAAAAGGTGCGGCAGGCGTTACCGGCAGTGGTTTTATTGTACTTACATCTACACTGGCGGCAATAAAGGTTATACCGGTAGAAGGCGTGGCGATATTGCTGGGGGTAGACAGGTTCATGTCCGAAGCACGGGCCATTACCAATGTGATAGGCAATGGCGTAGCTGCCATTGTGGTATCTAAAAGCGAGGGTGAATTTACCGGCTGGAAAAATGCAGAAGAATGATATTAACCTTTATAAAAGTTATTATAATATTTACAGGTATGGGATTGGCACTTGCTAATTTTATACCAGGGATTATAAAAAAGGATAAGTTAAAACAGCGAAAGGGAATACTCCTGTTTTTATTAACCTGGATGTTACTTATCATTATCGGCGCGTTAGATTTTATGCTAATGTAGTATCAGGGCCGTACCCCCGGAATTATTGTCAGCCCGGAACTCTTCGGTTTTTTCCTTAACGTATTGTATCAGCTCATAATCCGAAAGATGGTCTATTTGCTGTACCGATGGGCGGTATCTTACCAAAAATGTTTCGAGCGAATCACCTTTTAACTGTGATACATTACTTATCATGCTTTTATTGAAACGCTGGTTTATGTGGTTCTCTCTTTCATCTTTCAGCAGTTGCTTTTTCAGTTTCAATTGCGGGTCGTTCTTCCTGTTCAGCAGATCAATAATTTTAAAAACATCCACCGTAACAAACGCGAAGGGTACGTTGGTTGATGTAGGTCGGAAGATATCCGAAAACCGGGTGGGCTGGTAGTTAAACGTACGTTCAAATTCCCGGCGCGTATTAAGGGAATCTTTAAAGAAGTTCTTTTTTGCCATAATATGCACTTCATTCAGCTCTATAGATCCCGGCTCAAGCTGTACACTTATTTTGCGGGTAATTTTGCTGATGGCGTGTTTGTAAGGCTTATACCCCATAGTACTGATGCTGATGGTATCGGTATTGGGCGGCAGGCTAAAGTGGCCGTCGGCATCACTGTAAACAGCGCTTTTGCCGCCGCTTATTAAAATATAGGGGAGGGGGCGGCCGGTAGATCTGTCGGTTACGTTGCCCGTTATATCCTGCGCACCGGCATTAAAAAATAAAATACTTAAGGCGACAAATAAAAGATATTTCATCTATCTACAGTTTTAGGTTCCGTAAAGTTAATGAACGTTGCTGTTTATGCTCGCCGTTTAACATACTTTAACACGCTTTATTAATAACATTAAAGTAAATTTTAATGATAAATGGCGCAATCGCTTTTATAGGGCAAAATTTAATTTGACTTTAAAGCCAATAACTTTAGCTTTGCCATACAAAATAAAAAAACCAATGAGTGTTCTCGTAAATAAAGATTCCAAAGTTATAGTTCAGGGTTTTACAGGTAACGAAGGTACATACCACGCTACCCAGATGATTGAATATGGTACACAGGTAGTTGGCGGTGTTACACCGGGTAAAGGTGGCCAAACCCACCTGGACAGGCCCGTATTTAATACTGTTAAAGACGCGGTTGATGAAACCGGAGCTAATGTATCTATCATTTTTGTGCCGCCTGCCTTTGCCGCTGATGCGATAATGGAAGCTGCCGAAGCCGGAATTAAGGTTATTGTTTGTATCACCGAAGGCATCCCTACTAAGGATATGATAATGGTGAAAGAATACTTAACCGATAAGGACACCCGTTTAATTGGACCTAACTGCCCCGGTATTATTACAGCCGATGAAAGCAAGATTGGCATTATGCCGGGCTTTATCTTTAAAAAAGGTAATGTGGGTGTGGTATCAAAATCGGGTACATTAACTTACGAAGCTGTTGACCAGGTGGTTAAAGCAGGTTTAGGTATCACTACCGCTATTGGTATTGGTGGCGATCCTATTATTGGTACCCCAACCAAAGAAGCAGTGGAATTATTAATGAACGACCCAGATACCCATGGTATTATTATGATAGGTGAAATTGGCGGCGGTATGGAAGCTGAAGCCGCTCGCTGGATAAAGGAAAACGGTACTAAGCCTGTTGTGGGCTTTATAGCCGGCCAAACCGCGCCTCCGGGACGCCGTATGGGTCACGCGGGTGCTATTGTTGGCGGTGCCGATGATACCGCTGCCGCTAAAATGAAAATTATGGCCGAGTGTGGTATCCGCGTAGTGGAATCACCTGCTGAAATTGGCGCGGCAATGGCCGAAGAATTAGCAAAAAAATAGCAGATTCAAGACACTAAGTGTCAGGAACTAAAAAAAGATCCCGGTCATGTTTGGCCGGGATCTTTTATTTAAAGGGTTTATTACTGTAAACAGTAAACACAGTTATGAAGTTCCGTTCACTTTAAAGTTTAAAACCGTATTGGTACTCAGGTTTATTTTGATATTGAAAAAGCAGGGTCCGCCATCTAATACCATTACTACACCTTTTTTCCAGTATTTTTTTTCGTGCGGGGTACAAAAGCAATTTACCCAAACCAGTTTTTCGCCTTTTTTATCTGTAACGGCTATAAGCTGCTTATAATAATTGCCGGGTTTTTTAATAGCATCATGAACCAACACCACAGGCTGCGATTTGTCGGTTTTATTGTTTGCCTTGTTATACTCCTTTACCATTACCCGTATGATTTTCTCAATTTTGGCAATTTCCGCTGCCGACAGATCTGCCGGTTTTACATCGCTGTCAAACAAGAAACTATCACGGCTTTTAGTGTATGTTAACACCGCATAACGCGAGGTATCTATAGCCAGGGTGTCTGTTTCAGGCTGCATTGTATGTGGCCCAATATCCGGGTGGCCTTGCAGTATAAAATAAGTGATAAGGGTTAACAGATGCATCTACTATACTTTTACGTTTAAAATTAAACAATATCAGCCATAAATTGATTGCCCTTTTTTACGGTAATTCAAAAAGTCAATCCTTTGTAAACATTACGTGGCAAACAAATAAACGCGGCAAATTGTCGTATATTGATAACACTGAAACGCCGCGCTTGGGCATAAAAATATAAACGAGATAAAAATTATGGACTATAACAAATTAACACCCGAAGAGGAAAGGGTAATCATATATAAGGGTACCGAAAGGCCATTTACGGGTGAACTGTTGGATAATAAGGCACAGGGGGTGTATGTGTGCAAAAGATGCGACGCGCCTTTGTATACTTCCGAGTCGAAGTTTGAATCGCACTGCGGCTGGCCGAGTTTTGATGATGAGATACCCGGAGCTGTAAGGCGCGAAACCGATGCCGATGGCAGGCGGGTTGAGATCCTGTGCAATAATTGCGGCGCTCACCTCGGGCACGTTTTTGAAGGGGAATACCTCACACCCAAAAATGTGCGCCATTGCGTAAATTCCGTATCAATGAAATTTGTACCGGCCGATGAACTAAAATAAAACGCCACGTCAAAATTTATAAAAATGATGCTGCTTTTGGTGGCATCATTTTTTTGTTTTCCACAATTTTTATATCTGCAAAATTTTGCCGTATACACAATTTAAAATCAGTATAAAAATAATGTTTTTCATAGGTGAATGTACTATGTTTTTAATGTCATATTTGGCGGCTGTCCGCGGTTAACAAACAATTAATTTAGTGTTAAATAAAAGTTGCTTTTCATCTGTTAATATTTATTAATTGCTTGCAGCATAGTTGGTTGACTTTTACAGGCGATGGTGCAATAAATTCCAAAAAATATTTATTTGTTTATAACTTATAGGGGATGTTAAAAACTTAGACTACCTGTAAACTTGCGGATGCCCTATCTTTGAAGCATAAGTTCTTTCAACGCTATCCAATTACCGGTTTATCTGCCGGTGAAAGCGGAGGCCCATGTAAAAGCATGGGGATAAGGTTAAAGTTAAATTAGTTTAAAAAGGATCAAGTGAGGGTGTTTTGAACGAGTTTAAAATGATGACATTTTTCATCAGCAGGTAACTCGCGTGGAATTGTTGTCTCTAATTTAACCGTATGTCTTACAGCTATAAGATGAGTTGTTGAAGAGTTATTGAACACTGAAAAACATTTTTTGAGATGCCCGAGGAAACCGAATTATTATTAAGAGAGAACAAGGACCGCTTTGTTATTTTACCCATTAAGTACCCTGCTATATGGGAAATGTACAAAAAAGCTGAAGCCAGTTTCTGGACAGCCGAGGAGATCGATCTTTCGGACGATATGAAACATTGGGAAAAGCTTAACCCCGGCGAAAAACATTTTATATCGCACATCCTGGCATTTTTTGCCGCCAGCGATGGTATAGTGAACGAGAACCTGGCCATCAATTTCATGAGCGAGGTACAATTACCCGAGGCGCGTTGCTTTTACGGTTTCCAGATCATGATGGAGAACATCCATTCTGAAACATACGCGCTGCTTATTGATACTTATATTAAAGATGCAGTAGAAAAAGACCGCTTGTTCCACGCTATTGATACCGTGCCTTGTGTAGGTAAAAAAGCCGATTGGGCGCTGCGCTGGATAAATAACGGAACTTTTGCCGAACGTTTGGTGGCCTTTGCCGCTGTAGAGGGTATCTTCTTCTCCGGTAGTTTCTGCTCCATCTTCTGGCTTAAAAAGCGTGGCTTAATGCCGGGGCTTACCTTTAGTAACGAGCTGATATCGCGTGATGAGGGTTCGCACTGCGAATTTGCCTGTTTGCTGTACAGCATGCTGGAAAATAAACTTTCAAAAGAGGCGGCTACTAAAATTATTACCGATGCGGTGGAAATTGAAAAGGAATTTGTTACCGATGCTTTACCGGTTAACCTGATCGGGATGAACGCCAAGCTGATGAGCCAGTATATTGAGTTTGTGGCCGACCGGTGGTTAGGCGAGCTGGGTTACGATAAGGTGTACAACGCTACTAATCCGTTCGATTTTATGGAGATGATAAGCCTGCAGGGTAAAACCAACTTTTTTGAGAAAAGGGTAGGCGATTACCAGAAAAGCGGCGTAATGAATACCTCGGCAGACAGCAAATCATTTTCACTGGACGAGGACTTTTAAAGCAGTATAAGTGTATAAAGTGTCAAGTAGCAAGTCTGCTTAAAACTTATACAAGTACTAAGGATTATAATAAAAGGTGTTAACAAAATAAACAATAGATCAGGTCTGGATACTTGATACTAATTACTAAATACTTACCATTATGTTTGTAATAAAACGCGACGGCAGAAAAGAAAGCGTAAAATTTGACAAGATCACTGCACGGATAGAGAAACTGTGCTATGGTTTTAATTTGGTAGACCCTATAGATGTTGCCAAAAAGGTGATCGAGGGTTTGTATGACGGGGTAACCACGTCAGAACTGGATAACCTGGCGGCCGAAACGGCGGCATCGTTAACCACCAAGCACCCTGATTACGCCCTGCTGGCATCACGTATAGCGGTAAGTAACCTGCACAAAAATACTATCAAGTCGTTTTCCGAGACCATGAAGCTGATGTATGAGTATGTGGATTCAAAAACCCGCAAACCGGCATCCTTACTGGCTGATGATGTTTACGAGGTTATCAGGGATAACGCCGAATTACTGGATAGCACCATTATTTACGACCGCGATTTTGGCTTTGATTACTTCGGGTTTAAAACCCTCGAAAAATCATACCTGTTAAAAATAGAAGGTAAAATTGTAGAACGCCCGCAGCATTTATTTATGCGTGTATCGGTAGGTATCCACAAAAACGATATCGACAGCGTTATAAAAACCTATAACCTGATGAGCGAGCGTTGGTTCACCCATGCTACGCCAACCCTTTTCAATGCCGGTACGCCAAAACCGCAAATGTCGTCATGCTTTTTATTGACCATGCAGGATGATAGTATTGATGGTATATACGATACACTTAAACAAACCGCTAAAATTTCGCAAAGCGCGGGCGGCATAGGTTTAAGCATCCACAATGTAAGGGCCACCGGTTCCTACATCAGCGGCACTAACGGTACCAGCAACGGCATCATTCCTATGCTGCGCGTATTTAATGATACCGCCCGCTATGTTGATCAGGGTGGCGGTAAACGTAAAGGTGCTTTCGCTATTTATTTAGAGCCCTGGCATGCGGATATCTTTGAGTTTTTAGATCTGCGTAAAAACCATGGTAAAGAAGAAATGCGCGCACGCGATCTGTTCTACGCCCTTTGGGTTTCGGATCTGTTCATGAAACGTGTGGAAGCTAACGAAGACTGGAGCCTGTTTTGCCCGCATGAAGCACCCGGCCTTGCCGATTGCTTTGGCGACGAATTTGAAGCCCTTTATGAAAAATATGAAAAAGAAGGCCGTGCCCGTAAAACCATAAAAGCACAGGAACTTTGGTTCGCCGTGCTGGATTCACAGGTAGAAACCGGTACACCATACCTGTTGTATAAGGATGCCGCTAACAGCAAATCAAACCAGCAAAACCTGGGTACCATAAAAAGCTCTAACCTTTGTACCGAAATTATCGAGTACACCTCTAAGGATGAGGTTGCGGTTTGTAACCTGGCATCGCTTGCCCTGCCGCGCTATATTACTGATGGCGGGTTCGATCATGATAAATTATACGAGGTAACTTACCAGGCTACACTTAACCTGAACAAGATCATCGATAATAATTATTACCCGGTTAAAGAAGCCGAATACTCTAACCTGCGCCACCGCCCTATAGGTTTAGGGGTACAGGGTTTGGCCGATACCTTTATTGCCCTGCGCATGCCGTTCGAGAGCGAAGAGGCTAAGCAACTGAATAAAGATATCTTCGAGACCATTTACTTTGCCGCCATGACCGCCTCTAAGGATTTGGCGATAAAAGAGGGCGCTTACGAAACGTTTAAAGGCTCGCCTTTATCAAAAGGACAGTTCCAGTTTGATATGTGGGGTGTAAAACCTGAAAGCGGCCGTTGGGATTGGGAAAACCTGCGTTTAGATGTAATGAACCACGGTGTGCGTAACTCGCTGTTGGTAGCACCAATGCCTACCGCTTCTACCTCACAAATACTGGGTAACAACGAATGTTTTGAGCCTTATACCTCTAATATTTACACCCGCCGTGTATTAAGCGGAGAGTTTGTTATTGTGAACAAGCACCTGCTGCGCGATCTGGTTGACCTGGGCTTATGGACCACCGCCATGAAAGATAAAATCATCAGAGCGAACGGATCGATACAGGATATCCCTGAAATTCCTGCAGATATTAAGGAACTGTACAAAACCGTATGGGAAATTAAGATGCGTAACATTATTGATATGGCTGCCGACAGGGGCGCGTACATTTGCCAGTCGCAATCGCTTAACCTGTTCATTAACCAGCCCAATGCTTCAAAACTAACCTCGATGCACTTTTACGCATGGAAAAAGGGCCTTAAAACAGGTATGTATTACCTGCGCACACAGGCAGCATCGCAAGCGGTTAAGTTTACGGTTGAGAACCAGGGCGGCAAAAATATGGACGCTGTAATACCCGAAGTTGTTGCCGATGTGAATAACGATGTACCTGCAGGCCCTACCTGTTCAATGGAAGAAGGCTGCGTTACTTGTTCAGCATAGAAAGTCCGGAAATCCGCAAGTCGGAAGGTCCGTTAGATAAAAAAAAGACCTGCAGGCGGTATAGCTTGCGGGTCTTTTTGCGTTAAAACAAAAAAACATCTTCCGGACTTTCGGACCTCCCGACATCCGGTCTTATATTACCATGCCCAAACACGAGATCATCCCCTGTGAGCGTTGCGGCGCGAAATTTGAATGTAAGGCTAATGCATTCACCAAATGCCAGTGCAGTACCGTGCAGCTAACCCTTAACGAAGTGCAATACGTAAGCGAATTATACGAAGGCTGCCTGTGCGCCGCCTGCTTGCTGGAATTGCAGCAGGAGTATAGGGAAGCCTTATAACGGAAAATCCTATCCGTGATTTGACCGCAGCTATAAGTTCTGTACATTAATTTATGTCAAAGTGCATATAAAGATTTGATCTCACCATCAGCAACGACTTTCGTTTATAATTAATTATTAACTTTAGTTAAAATATTAAATCAATTTGTTTGATTAATTAAATTAATGAAGTTATATTTAACTATAAAATAAATTTAGTTATTATGGAAGAAAGATCGCCACCTAATCACCCTTTATCGTTTAGTTAGCTTAACTATTACAGTGATCTAGTTACAGTACTATTCAATTATTGTTTTAACCAATTAAAACTTAAAAAAATGAAAAGAAAAGTAATTTACAGCCTCATAGCAGGCCTTGTTTTAGCTGTTGTTTATTCATTCACAGTGCTAAAACCGGTTAATAAAAAAGTAGTTGTAAAAACAAATTCAATACAGCAGTATGCATGTTCAACGGTTATATCTAATATTAATAAAAGCTATAACTATGGTAATAATACTGTAACCATTACATTTAGTATATCAGGTGATATCCCCAGTTATACTAACTGTGGTGGTAATTATTATTGCTCTACCGGTACCAGCTTTTCCGTTAACACCACAAGTTTGACGGTAACTATACCACTTGGCCCCGGCGGCTGTGGCGGTAACGGAAGGCTTACACCAGTGTGTTCTGGTGGTATGTCCGGAAATGGAGTAGTATTTAGTTTTTAATGCTATTAAGGCAATTTTATTGGTCGTTATTAATATGGATTACTGATAAAATTGCCTTAGGTTTAGATATTGTAAAGCATCAACATATACAAGAAATTTTTATTATTGGGTCTCAATATCTTTATTTATTCACCACATGCCAGTGCAGTACCATGCAGCTAACCCTTAACGAAGTGCAATACATAAGCGAATTATACGAAGGCTGCTTATGCGCCGCCTGTTTGCTGGAATTGCAGCAGGAGTACAATAAAGATTTAAGATAAAAATTAAGAGATTAAATATTTATTTATGTTGTTTTATAGAAATATTGTATTTACCTTTAGTTAATATGTGATTATAATTAACTAAAAATTAAACCATGAAAGATTTTAAAAGCAACCAGAAAGCCTTAACAAGGCACGAAATGAAAGCAATTAAAGGTGGGGGTAACTACTGTAGTACTGACAGTCAATGCCCTCGAGTTTGCGGTGGCCACGATGTAATAGACGCATATGAATGTATTAGTCATCAATGTGTATTAGTTCCATGTGATTATATGAATGGTTGATACTATGCATGAGTTTATTACGCCTTGAATTTTAACTAAAGGAAACAGGCAATATTACAATGAAGTTATTGAAAGATTGTCTGTTTTTTCGTATATTTGTATATAACACCACAGGATTTTTAATCCCCAATAACCTCACTCTTTCAAAATCCTCCAAAACCGCATATTTTTTACGGTACAGTTATTGTTTTTAATATTTAATTATTTGTATTTCAGTTAGTTAAATAGGTATTGAGCAGAAAAATTAAGACACTCATTACAGCTTTTTGCCTGTGCCCCTGCACAAATTAAGACGGTTAAAACACGTTAAGCCTGTCCACCCACAAAAATTAAGACACCCTATAAATAATTTCCTTGTTTTTTTTCTCAGGTTCAGGTAATTGCATTAGTTTAGTACACTAAACTAAATCTTATCTCACAAAATGTACCCTCATCCGCCTAAGCAGCCCATCCGTTGGGTTTACTTATTCCTTTTTGCCTTTTTTATGATCATTTGGTCGCCTTCAAAAGCACAGCACTCATCAAGTAAGGGCATGAATGCCGATGGCGATGTAATGCATGGCAATAGCTACAATAGCGGTGGTATCATCCGGCAGGATGGCTGGTCGGTAGCACTTAGTGGCGGTTACGAGGCTCCCCTCGGCGATCTTAAAGAAACCTATAACGCCGCGCCAACTTTTGGCGCTACCGTTACCCGGCGCATGGGTAATGTTATCTATACCGGCACGGCAGATTACCGCAGTTACAAACCAAAGCAAAGCGAGTTCCCCTACACTTATGATGATGTTACCTACCTCACCGCAACATATAGCAATTACCAGGGAATAGGGCTGTATGCAGGCATTGGCTATGAACTACCCATAACCGGCCTGCTTGATGTTTACGGGGGTATAAACGGCGGGGTGATGTTCACCAAATACGAAATGTACGCAACGGACGGGGCGTATACGGACAGTTACGTATCGTCAAGTTCAAAAATATCCTACCTGGGGCCAAAACTGGGTTTTAACTGTGCCATCAACAGAAAAATCAGCATAGGGATAGAGGCAAGGTACAGTTTGGGCATATCAGGCGCCAGTTATAACACAAGGTACGGAGGCTCAACTACTAAGGCATTTAATTCGTACGCGGGTAATTTATTTTTAACCTACAGCTTTTAAACAGGTTCATGTAAGGGTAATACATAGATGATCGTGTTTTTACTATCTACTTGACTTACTACGGTCTTCCGGACTTCCCGTCTTTCGGTCTTCCGGACTTCCGACTTTCCTACTAATTCCCTATCTTCACCCCCTGCAAAATCATAATAAAACTATGAAATTACTGGAAGGAAAAACAGCGCTGATCACCGGCGCATCTAAAGGAATAGGCCGTAAAATAGCGGAGAAATTTGCCGAGCATGGCGCCAACGTAGCATTCACTTACTTATCGTCTGTTGAAAAAGGACAGGCTTTAGAACAGGAACTGCAAGGCTTTGGCACTACCGTAAAAGGTTACCGCAGCGATGCATCCAAATTCGACGAGGCCGAAAAACTGATCAACGATATTGTGGCCGATTTTGGCACACTGCACATTGTAGTGAACAACGCGGGTATCACCAAGGATGGCCTGCTCATGCGCATGACCGAAGAGCAATGGGACGATGTGCTGAACGTTAACCTGAAATCTATATTTAATGTAACCAAAGCGGCATCTAAGATCATGATGAAAAACCGCCAGGGGGTGTTTATTAACATGAGTTCGGTAGTAGGGGTACAAGGTAATGCCGGGCAATCTAACTACGCCGCTTCAAAGGCAGGTATCATCGGTTTCTCAAAATCGGTAGCTAAGGAATTAGGCTCACGTAATATCCGTACCAATGTGGTAGCACCGGGTTTTATCCGCACCGAAATGACCGAAGTACTGGATCCTAAAGTGGTAGAGGGTTGGGCAGCGGCTATCCCGCTTAAACGTGCCGGCGAAACTGAAGACGTTGCCAATGCCTGTGTTTTCCTGGCATCAGATATGGCCGCTTACATTACCGGGCAGGTTATCCCTGTTGACGGCGGAATGCTTTAATTTTAAATTCAAAACTAAAAATTCAAAAGTCAGGATCCATTCGGGTTTTGGCTTTTTTGTTGGGATTTAATTCATTCCATTCACAATAAATTCGCATTTTGCGGGTATGGATGTTATGCGTTTATCTAACCATTCACAACTCACTATTCACAAAAGATGTCACTAACCTGGGAATCGGTTTCCGGATGGTGGTTGCCTGCCTGTTTAGTGCTTGGCTTGTTATACGCCTGGCTGATGTACCGGCAGCCGGTGCGGCTGGCAAAGCAGGCACGGTATGCGCTTTTTGCCGTAAGAGCCATAGTGGTTACCCTCATAGCAGTATTATTACTTTCCCCGCTGATTAAGTCGGTAAGTTATCTGCCCCAAAAACCATTGATATTAATTGCTCAGGATAATTCACAATCCATAAAGTTATTTGGGAAAACTCCGGCTAAACCTAATACTGCCGGGGCTTTAAATTCCCTTAAAAACCAATTAGGCAACGAATACGAAGTACACGAATTTAATTTTGACAAGGAGCTGCACAATGGTTTGTCGAACACGTATAATGGCAGGCAAACCGATATTTCGGCAGCGCTGCGCCAGCTTAATGAGCGTTTTGTGAACCGCAACATAGGCGCGCTGATATTGGCTACCGATGGTTTGTATAACATAGGCGCCGATCCGCAATACGAGGCGCGCAATATAAAAACCAGCATTTATACCATTGCCGAAGGTGATACCATACCCCGCCGCGATCTGCTTATCGGCAACATCAACTATAATAAGACCGCTTTTTTGGGTAACGATTTTGAGGTGGAGCTGTTGGCAGAAGCCTACCAGAGCAAGGGCGAAAACATACACCTCTCCGTAACTGAAGATGGCAGGCAGGTACACAGCCAAAATATCGGCATAACATCAGATGCTTTTAAAAAGATAATTCAGCTGAAACTGAATGCCGATAAAAAATGGATGCGCAAGTTTACGGTAACCCTGAGCGCGGTAAGTAACGAGCTATCCCTGCAAAACAATACCGAAACCTTTTATGTAGAAGTGCTGGACGCCCGCCAAAAGGTACTGCTGGTGTATGATGCACCTCACCCTGATATCAGCGTGATAAAACAGGGTATAGAAAGCGACAAGAACTTTGAGGTAACTACCGGCTTAACAGATGACCTCGCCTCGCTAAAGCTCAGCGATTATAGCATGGCTATACTTTACCAGCCCTCGGCAGCAAGCTACCCCCGGTTAAAGTCAGTTATCGATAGTAAAATGCCCGTATGGTATATAGCAGGCATGCAAACTGACGTTAACGGGTTTAATAACGCGCAAAAAGCAATACAGATAAGTACCTCGCGGTCTGATGCGCAGGAAGTTTTCGCGCAGCCCGCCGCAGGGTTTTCAGCCTTTACACTCTCGGATTCTACCCAAAACAAAATAAGTAAAATGCCGCCCCTGCTGGCACCTTTTGGTATCTACCAAAGCCCGGCATCCGCATCGGTATTGCTGAAACAAAAAATAGGGAATATTGCCACTAATTATCCCTTGCTGGCGTTTAGCGAAGCCGACGGCAGGCGTACAGCGGCACTGGCAGGCGAGGGTTTATGGCGCTGGCAACTGGCGGGTTACCAAACCTATGGTAACCACCATGCGGTAGAGGAATTGCTTACGCAAATTGTACAGTATTTAACCGCCAATGCCAACCGTAACAGGTTCAGGGTTTATCCTGCTAAGCAAGTGTTTGACGAAGGCGAGAATATCCTGCTGAATGCCGAATTATATAACGATGCTTTGCAACTCATCAATACCCCGGATGTAAGTATTAATCTTAAAAATCAGAATGGTAAAAACTACAGCTTTTTATTTACACGCTCGGGGCAAAGTTATCAGCTGAACGCGGGCAGCCTGCCCGTGGGCGATTATACTTACGCGGCAAACGTTAAAAACGGAAAAGAACAATACAGCGCCAAGGGGATAATAACCGTTAAACCGCTCAATCTGGAGGCGCGGCAAAGCACTGCGGATCATGCTTTGTTAAGAAGCATCTCGGCACGGTCGGGCGGGCAAATGTTGTATCCATCGCAGATTGATCAACTGGCCGGGCTTATCCGTAAGAATGAAAATATTAAAACCGTGGTTTACGAAGATAAACACTACAGCGAGCTGATAGATATTAAATGGGTGTTCGTGCTGATAGTATTATTGCTGAGCACCGAATGGTTTATCAGAAAGCGCGAAGGCGAAGTGTAGCAATAAATATTAAAAATTTATTGCAGCGTAAACATAAGCTCCCTAATATTGAAACTTCAAAAACAGGATCATTACCGATGGTTAAACCAACATATAAAACAACAGTTGTCTGCTGCTTTAGCCGAAACTAAAATTAATAACTATAAAACAAATCATCCATGAAAAACAAATTCATCATTATTGTCCTGTTGCTATTGGCCAGCACCTCGTTAACACAGGCACAGCAATTAAATATAGGTACTTATAACCTGCGGTACGATGCCAAATCTGATTCCATTGCAGGCAACGGCTGGCGGCAACGGTATCCCAATATTGCGCAGCTCATCATGTTTAATGAATTGGACGTATTTGGCACACAGGAAGGTCTTTACCACATGCTGAATAACCTCACCGATAGCCTGCCGGGTTACAAATGGATAGGAGCCGGACGCGATGACGGTAAAAATGGCGGAGAGCATTCCGCTATTTTTTATAAGGCTGATAAATTCAAGATCCTCAAAAGCGGCGATTTCTGGCTGTCCACCATTACCGACCGACCAAATAAAGGCTGGGACGCGGTATTACCCCGTATTTGCAGCTGGGCGGAATTTCAGGATAAAAAAACAGGCTTTAAATTTTTCTTCTTCAACCTCCATATGGATCATATAGGTGTTATCGCCCGTAAAGAAAGTTCCAAACTGGTATTAACCAAAGTACGCGAAATGGCGGGTAACACCCCAACCATTGTGACCGGAGATTTTAATGTTGATCAAACTTCCGACAGTTATGCGGTGCTGAACGATTCCGGCTTATTTAAGGATAGTTACGAATTATCGCCTGTAAAACTGGCACCGTCAAACACCTTTAACGGGTTTGATGCCAATACCGCAGGCCACAGCCGTATCGATCATATTTTTGTGAGCAAACAGTTTAAGGTTACCCGTTATGGTATACTTACCAATACCTATCATGGCCGCACCCCGTCAGATCATTACCCCGTGGTGATCACGATAAAGTATTGATACAGGCTACCAGCAAATTAGTAAAATGCACTGCTATGTTTTATTTACTGTAAGCTAAAAAAACTATCTTCGTTTCCATGTCGCCCGCTGAAGCAAAAAAACTGATTGAGTCGCTTACCGCCGAACTTAAGCAGCACAATTACAACTATTATGTGCTGGCAATGCCAACCATTGCCGATTTCGATTTTGATAAAAAACTGGAGCAGTTAAACGTGCTGGAGAAGCAATTTCCGGAATTTGCCGACCCCGATTCGCCAACCCAAAAGGTAGGGGGCGATATTACCAAGGAGTTTGTTACAGTAAAGCACCGCTGGCCAATGCTATCCTTAGGGAACACCTATAACGCGCAGGAGTTGCTGGAGTTTGACCAGCGCGTGCGCAAAGCCATAGGCGATAACTTTGAGTACGTATGCGAACTGAAGTTCGACGGCTTATCCATGAGCTTAACTTACGAGAACGGCAAACTGCTGCGTGCGGTAACCCGCGGCGATGGCACCAAAGGCGATGAGGTAACCACCAACGTCCGCACCATACACAGCATACCCAAAAAGTTAGCACCCGGTAACTATCCGGATATGTTTGAGATAAGGGGCGAGGTTTTTATGCACCTTAAGGCTTTTGAACGATTAAACAACGAGCGTATAGATGCCGGAGAATTACCTTATGCAAACCCGCGTAACTTCGCATCGGGTACCATAAAACTGCAGGACTCTGCCGAGGTGGCTAAACGCCCGCTGGATTGCTTTCTGTACTTTTTATATACGGATAAACCGGTGTTCAAAACTCATTGGGAAAGCCTGCAGGCAGTAAAGCAATGGGGTTTTCATGTAAACGAACACAGCAGGCTTTGCACCGATATTAACGGGGTAATGGAATTTATTACCAAATGGGATAAAGACCGTTTTGGCCTGAGTTATGATATTGACGGTATTGTTATTAAAGTGAACAGTTACGCGCAGCAGCACGAGCTGGGTTTTACCGCTAAGTCGCCGCGCTGGGCCATATCCTATAAGTTTAAGGCCGAAAGGGTAGAAACTGAACTGTTAGAAGTAACTTACCAGGTTGGCCGTACCGGAGCCGTTACACCGGTAGCTAATTTAAAACCTGTACAGCTGGCCGGCACCACCGTAAAACGCGCCACCCTGCATAATGCCGACGAAATAACCGTAAGGCTGCAGCTGCACGAAGGCGATACCGTTTTCGTGGAAAAGGGCGGCGAAATTATCCCCAAGATCATCAGCGTAAATTTGGATAAGCGTAAACCCGGTGCCAAGCCCATTTACTATATTACCCATTGCCCGGCTTGTAACACCGAACTGTTGCGGCAGGAGGGAGAGGCTGCTTATTACTGCCCTAACGACGAAGGATGCCCGCCGCAGATAGTAGGTAAAATGCAGCATTTTATTAGTCGTAAGGCCATGAATATTGATGGCCTGGGCGATGAAACCATCGATACCCTGTATCAAAAAGGATTTATTACCCATATTAGCGATCTGTACAACCTTCATCAGCATGCGGATGAGTTGAAACAGTTGGGCCGCTTTGGCGAAAAATCCATCAATAATATGCTGGAAGGTATAGAGAAATCTAAACAGATGCCTTTTGAGAAAGTGCTTTTTGGCTTAGGGATCCGCTATGTAGGCGAAACGGTAGCCAAAAAGCTGGTTGCCCATTTTAAAAATATTGATAATTTAATGGCAGCAAGTACCGAAGAGCTTACCGCTGCCGACGAAATTGGCGAACGCATAGCCCAAAGTATTACCACTTATTTTGCTGATGAAACACATCGCCGGGAAATAGAAGAACTTAAGGCAAGCGGATTACAGTTTGTTGCCGAGGAGCGCGAAGTAAAGCTGGCAAGCGAAAAACTGGCCGGGCAAAGCTTTATTATTTCAGGCGTGTTCGAAAGGTTTTCGCGCGAGGAGCTTAAAGAAATGATAGAGCAGAACGGCGGTAAAATTTTAAGCAGTATATCCGCTAAACTGAACTACTTGGTTGCCGGTGATAATATGGGTCCGGCCAAACTGGAAAAGGCCACCAAACTAAATATACCAATTATTAGTGATGCCGAGTTACTGGCAATGATAAAGTAAAACAGCTACTAAATGAGTGCGATAAAATGGGGTATAATTGGATGCGGCAATGTTACCGAAGTAAAAAGCGGACAAGCCTACAATAAAATCGAAGACAGCAGCCTGGTAGCGGTTATGCGCCGCGATGCCGCAAAGGCTGCCGACTACGCCAAACGCCACGGTGTACCCCGCTGGTATAGCGATGCCGGGGAGTTGATGAATGATGCGGACGTTAATTCGGTTTCTATAGCTACCCCGCCCGCCTTTCATCTGGAATATGCTTTAGCAGCTATCAAACAGGGCATCAATGTTTATGTAGAAAAACCCGTTACCCGCAATGCGCAGGAAGCTGTAGCCATGGCGGATGCAGTTAGGCAAAGTGGCGCTAAGTTAACCGTTGCCCATTATCGCCGTGCCCTGCCCATGTTTTTGCATGTAAAAACCTTACTGGAAAACGAAACCGTTGGTGAGGTAAGAACCGTGCAAATAAGGATGTGGCAAAAACGCGAACCAAAACTGATTGCCGACAGCGAAACCAACTGGCGCCTGCAGCCGGAAATATCCGGAGGAGGATATTTTCATGATCTGGCACCACATCAGCTCGATTTGATGCTTTATTTTTTTGGTGAGCCCGAAAAGTACAGCGGCTATAGTTTAAACCAGGCACACAGCAGCGCAGCGGACGACCATGTGTGTGGCAGTATAGTATTTAAGAACAAGGTGGTGGTTAACGGCTCCTGGTGCTTTAATGTTGCCGAAAGCGAAACTACGGATACCTGCGAGATCATCGGCACAAAGGGACGCATTACCTTTCCTTTTTTTGGTAAGTATGTAACCTGCAAAACTGAAACAGGCGAAGAAACTATCAGTTTTACCCATCCGGAACATATACAGCAGCCCATGATAGAAAAGATAGTTGCCTATTTTAAGGATGAGGGGCCAAATCCCTGCACTATTGACGAGGCAGTTGTATTAATGCAAATTATAGATGCCTTTACAATGAAATAAAAGGTAATCAAATCATCAAAACAACATTTTGATATTAAAAAAGAACTCCTTAATTTTCAGTTGAGCTTATAATAGCCTAATAATAGGGTTCAGGCTTTAAAATAATGAAAAAAATCATCAGATCGGGCTTTATGTTGCTGCTAATAACCTGCATAAAGGCATCTGCCCAGAATATTGATATACCCAAAAATTATCATTTTAATTCTGATGAAGACTATGCACGTTACGAACCCGAAATTATAAAGATTGCCGATTGGATGAACCAGATGCCCTGGACCGCACAGCCAAAAAAGCGGGAAGCCGCTACCCAATTTTTTTTAAGCTGGGTAAAAGGTACGCCCGCCGTTACCGTAAGGCTTACCGAATCGGTAATGCTGCTATCAGACAGGAACCCTGAACTTGGTTTTACTTATATGGCGCAATACTCTAAATACGCCCTGCAGCACAAGGCAGATTTTGATGTTAACAAAGCCACCTTAGTAGCTTTGCGCGCCATGATGGCCAAATATTCAACAGAGCCCACCAAAAGAAAGGATTTTGATGTAGACCGGTTGATACAGCGGGATAAAGAGGGTAAACTGGAAGATTGGGTAGCCAACGAATTTTATAAAGATTACCGCGAATAAAAAAAGCCCGCATCCGGGCTTTTAAAGTATCAGCAATTATTTTTTCTTGGGAACCTTGGCTCCCTCTTTACGCGCTTCGGATAAACCGATGGCCACGGCCTGTTTTTTACTGGTAACTTTTTTACCGCTGCCACTTTTCAGTTTTCCTTCCTTCATTTCGTGCATGGTCTTTTCAACCTTTTCTCCTGCTTTTTCTGAATACTTTGCCATGATTATTAAGTTTTAGTTACATAAAAATATTAGCAAAATAACTGCCAAAGTATATACATGTCGCTGTGTTTGTTAGTTAAAAAAAATAATAAAGTTTAAATAACTATAATAGTTTTGCTGTGTTTAATTATGCGTATGGAAATTATATCGGAAACGGACCTTATACTGAATGCTGATGGCAGCGCCTACCATTTAAACCTGCTGCCGGAGGATGTTGCTGATACCGTAATAACCGTAGGCGACCCGGACAGGGTTGGTGAGGTGAGTAAGTATTTTGATAGTATTGAGCTTAAAAAAGGCAAGCGCGAATTTATTACGCATACCGGATATGTTGGTAAAAAGCGGATAACGGTACTCTCTACCGGGATTGGGACCGATAACATTGATATTGTACTAAATGAACTGGACGCGCTGGTCAATGTCGACTTTAACACACGAACGCCAAATGCACGATTAAAGCAATTGAATATTATACGTATAGGAACATCGGGCGCCATACAAGCCGATATACCGGTGGATAGTTTGCTTGTATCATCAGCGGCCTTTGGTTTGGATGCATTGATGGGTTTCTACAAAACAGAAAACAATGCAGCTGAGCAGGAAATGCTTAACGAATTTACGTCGGTATTCCCTTCTCATTTTGCTATGAAACCTTATCTGGCCCCGGCATCACCCATGCTGCTGGATAAGCTGGCTAAAGATATCGCCCGGGGTATCACTATAACTTCGCCGGGCTTTTACTCGCCGCAGGGCAGGCAGGTAAGGGCCTTAACGGCCGTACCCGGTTTAATGGATATGATAGCAGGCTTTGCTTATAAAGAAAAACGCATCACCAACCTGGAGATGGAAACCGCCGGCATTTACGGACTGGCAAAAAGTTTGGGACATCATGCTATATCATTTAACGTGATACTGGCTAACCGCGCCACAAAAAAATTCAGTAAGCAGCCGGGTAAAATAGTGGATAACTACATAGCCGGCATAATAGAGAAAATAAACAATAATTTATAAGTTATTTATCGCACATTTATAATCAGGTACCAACTAAAAAATATATTAATACACCATGCCGACAAAAAAAACAATAGCCCCGTTTTATGAACGACTCGCCCTCATTCTTATCGGCTTTTGCATACTTGGTTATCTGGTTATATCAGCCAAGGAACTGGTAGACCCGCTTATTTTTGGTTTCCTGTTCGCTATTTTACTCTTGCCTGTATCCAATTTGCTCGAACGGAAGTTACGGCTGCCCCGCAGTGCATCTTCCTTTTTGTCGATACTGTTAATGGTGATTTTTGTTGGAGGTATACTGTATATGGTAGGTGCGCAAATATCAAATATCGCTAACGACTGGCCCATGCTGCAAAGCCAGGTGTCACAATCGTTAAAAGATCTGCAGGAATGGATACAACACGCCTTCCACGTTACCGAAACCAAACAGATAGCTTATGTAAATAATACCACCAAAAAAATAATTGCTTCGGGCGGCACGGTGTTAGGTACTACATTCGGCGCCATATCATCATTGGTGCTGTTTTACGTGTTTATATTGGTATTTACCTTTTTTATATTGTTTTACAGACGCTTGCTGTTGAGGTTTACTATAGCGGTATTTAAAGGAGATAACTCCAGCCTGGTGATGGATATCGTGGAGAATGTGCAAAACATACTGCGCCAGTATATTTTAGGGCTGTTGCTGGAGATGATCATTGTATCCAGCGCTGCTATGGCCGCCTTTTGGATAATCGGCATTAAATACGCCACCTTATTAGGTTTAATTGTAGGGCTTTTTAATATCATTCCGTACCTGGGTATTTTTACTGCTTTGCTTTTAAGCGTTATTGTAACCTTTGCCACAGGTACTTTAAGCGATACCCTGGCAGTTACTATAAGCGTGGTTTGTATACACGCGGTTGACGCTAACTTTTTATTGCCGGCAATAGTTGGCTCAAAAGTACGTTTGAACGCGCTGATCACCTTCATAGGTATTATTTTAGGCGAAATGCTGTGGGGGTTGTCGGGCATGTTCCTGTCCATTCCCGTAATTGCCATATTTAAGATCGTGTTTGATCGTATCGATAGCCTAAAGCCCTGGGGTTACCTGCTTGGCGGCGATTATGAGTATAAACCAGCGGCGGAAAAAAGAATGAAAACCGAATAATATTAACTGATGAGACGGCTTATGCTTATATATAAAGTTACTCCGTAAGCTATTAGCACCAGTGTGTTGATAAACAGTAGCCAGTTAAGATCGGGCTTGCTGTATTTTTTTAAGGTACACATCACCAGCAGAACAATAAAACCGAGAATAAGCAATATAGGGAAAGCCAGTGTCCAGATATGAGCGGGCATTAAATAAAGGTGCTTTAGTTTTTCATTATCGCCTTTTATAAACGGTATAAGCGCCGCCAGTAACAATATTAAAAATATGCGTACAATGGTTTTAGCGGCAATACGGCTGATTTTCATGATGCCAAAGTAATAAATCCGCAGAAATTATCGACCGTATTTTCTGTTTGATTAGTAATTTGCAAGGTGTATACTTCTATATATATGTATAAAAACATAACCATATTCCTGCTTTATTTAATGTTGCCATTTTGCGTTTGCGCGCAGGGTAATACCGCTTTCCGTGTGGTGCCATTGGGTGTTAAAGGCGGTATAGATGAAAGCAACCTCTCCGCTTACATGGTAGCCCCTGTTGGCTCAACTAATTATATTTGTTTAGATGCCGGAACACTGCATGATGGTATTGTTAAAGCCGTTGCCAGTAAAACTTTTACCGTACCTGCCGAACAGGTATTGAAACAATACATTAAAGGCTATTTTATTTCGCATGCCCACCTTGACCATGTAGCAGGACTGATCATCAACGCCCCCGACGACAGTACCAAAACCATATACGGCTTGCAAAGCTGCCTCGAAACTATAAAAACTCACTATTTCACCTGGGAAAGCTGGGCCAATTTCGCGGATGAAGGAGAAGCGCCACTGTTAAAAAAATATCATTACCAGTCCTTAGCTCCCGGTAACGAGGTAGCCATTGCCCATACCGAAATGCAGGTGCAGATCTACCAATTGAGTCATTCCAATTTGCAGAGCGCCGCTTTTTTGGTGAGGAGTAAGGACAATTACCTGTTGTACCTTGGCGATACCGGGGCCGATACGGTAGAGAAGAGCCATAACCTGCAAAACCTTTGGCAGGCGGTTGCGCCGTTAATAAAAGCCCATAAGTTAAAAGCGATAATGATAGAGGTGTCGTTCCCGGATGAGCAACCGGAGAAAAGTTTGTTTGGCCACCTTACCCCACACTTGCTAATGACCGAACTTGGCAGGTTGCAGGAAATTACGGGTATGCCCTTAAACGGTTTAAATGTAGTGGTAACGCATGTTAAGCCACCAAAGGCAAGCATCAAAAAAATAAAAAATGAAATAAAGGCAGAGAATCAGCTTGGGGTAAATATTATTTATCCTCAGCAGGGTAAACCATTGGAGTTTTAAATTTATTGATCGGAGAGGAGATCGATACAGTTTTTAGCCATTGCCGCCAAACGGGCTTTTAATGTACTTGCTGCTTTTGTATCACCAATGTTTTTGTAGAGCACTTTTATACGCGCCAGCGTTTCATCAGTCGGATCACAGGCCTGAGCCTTTTCCAGATGGGGTAATGCCTTCTTTACCGCTTCGGTATAAAGTGCAGTAAGTCTTTTGTTTTCTGCCGGGTCCGACTTTGCCGCGTTAAGCTTATCGGCAATAGCTTCGGCCTGTTTGGCGTATATATATCCTAATGCGCGTTGCACTACATAATAATCCGGTACTGCAGCGGCCACTTTTTCGTAATAACTTAAAGCTTTGCCGGTTTGGCTGTCATCCTCATATAACTTGCCGATAGAGTAATAAAAACTTATACGTGCCTTATCGGTAAGTTTATCCGAATTAGGTGCAATTTCCTGCCCCAGATCCATAGCCTTTGACGTTTCGCCCTGCAGTCGGGCCAGATTAAAATCGAGATATTTGTTATAAACATCGTCGGCAGTTTGCGCTTTTGCCGCGCTTAGTATAAAAACGGCTATAAGCAGCAGGTACAATCTTTTCAGCATAGGTAAACTTTCAACAAATATAATCAGCTAACGTAATAATGCTATTTACATTATACGTTAAGGCGTTTCCATATCAGGAATTTTACTTTCATGCAGTGCCCGCAAGGGCGGTATCCGTTATTTAAGGCCTCAGTTTCGCTGATAAAGAAAATCCGGTTCGCCGCTTTCATCCGCTTACCCGATGTGCATTGCAACGTTCCATAAATTTTTAGTTTGCGGTTTCCGGCGAAGCGTATTTCGCCATTGGTTAATTTATATTTTAGTTGTCGGGCCCTGCCAAAAAGGTTGTTTCCAAGCTCGGTATGTGCTATCATGCCGCATCATGAAAAATAATGCCCAGCGTATGCCTGTTACCTGCTATTACCTCGCTCACACCATGCCGCATATTCACCCGGTAATAACCCCGGCTACCCATCACCGGCCTGAAATTGGTGGTGAATATCAGCATGTCGCCTTTGCCGGGCTTGAGTACAATAGGTTTCGATTGCATTCTGGGGCGTTGTTCTACCAAAACAAACTCACCTCCGTGGTAATCCTTTCCCGCCTCGCTTAAAAATACCACCGCCTGCATCGGGAAGAATATCTCGCCGTATAGATCCTGATGCAAAGCGTTATAACCACCCTGCGCGTATTTTAATATTAATGGGGTAGGCCGGTTTTGGCTATGCTCATGGCAAAGCGTAGTAAGATCGTTTAAAGCAGCAGGGAATTGCTTTTCAATTTTTAATACATCCATCCAGTTATTGCCAACGGGCGCAATATGCGGATAAACCATTTCACGTAATTGCTGTACTATGCCGGGCAGCGGGTAGTTGTAATATTTATACTGCCCACGGCCATAACCATGCTTTTCCATCGTTATGGTTTTGCGGTACAAACTGTCATCCGCATAACTTGCGATCAGGCTATTGCATTCCTCTGTTAAAAGTATTTTTGGAATGCAGGCATAACCTCTCTCATTCATACTTTCGGTTACCTCTGCCCAGTGGGCCGCTTCAATTCTTTGCTTTATATCCATCCCGTTAAACTTCTATGGTGCTTAAACTCGCTGCCTCCCAGCCTATGATCGCCGATTTACGGTTGGCTCCCCAATGATATTGGCCAAACTCCCCGGTTGATTTAATTACTCTGTGGCAGGGGATAAGAAAGGCTACCGGGTTTGCACCAATAGCACTGCCCACGGCACGGCTTGCTGTTGGCATTTTTACTTTTTCGGCAACGGTAGCGTAAGTTTTTAATCCGCCTACCGGGATGGTGAGCAGGGCCTGCCATACTTTTAATTGAAAATCCGTACCCTTTAAATGCAGTTTAATATCCTGCAGCTGCGACCAATCCTTAGTGAAGATATGCAGGGCATTTTGCTGTGCCATATCTACCACCTGTGTGTAAACCGCGTTCGGAAACTGCACATGTAACTGGCTGAAGGCCTCGTCGCGGTCATCAGCAAAGGCAAGGTGACAAATTCCCTTTGCGGTTGATGCTACAATGATGTTACCGAAAGGGCTTTCGGCATAACTATAATTGATGTTCAGCTCGCGGCCGCCGTTTTTATATTCGGCCGGGGTCATACCTTCAATATTAATGAACAGATCGTGCAGGCGACCGGTTCCGGAAAGTCCGGTTTCGTAAGCGGTATCAAAAAGGGTGGCCTGCTGTTGTTTCAGGATGCTTTTGGCATAATCCAGACTGAGGTATTGCAGGAACTTTTTTGGACTGATGCCCGCCCACTCCGTAAACATGCGTTGAAAATGATAGGGCTAAGGTTTACCTTTTCGGCTACCTCATCCAGATTGGGCTGGCTTTTGAAATTCAGCCTTATATAGTTAATGGCTTCGGCTATGCGCTCGTAATTGATATTTTTTTGCGTTTCCATGATCGAAAATTATAACACAAACTTAAGTTAGAAACCAGAGCGCAAAAACCCGATTATTGCTCAAAATAATACCTTTTTTTGACGTTATATATCTATATAAACATACGAAAACTTCGGTGTAAAGCCCAATAAGCAGGCAGTATTAAGTCCTGAAAAGTATTTAGCTTTATAAAAGTGTTTTTGTTATTTTTGTTATAAATAAGGATATTATGGTATTAGTGTTAAAAAAAGGTGCCAGCAAAAAAGAGATTGATGCTATCGAAAAAGCTTTATATAAAGAAAAAGCTTTAGGTGGATTTAACGCGAAAAAATACAATGGTACATTGAAATTTAAAGGGGATGCTTTAACTATCCAGGAAAAATTAAGAGATGAGTGGGAAAGAGATACTCGTTGATACTAACATCATCTTATACCTTTTGGATGGTAGTGATACATTAGAACAAATTCTGCAAGGAAAAAACCTTTATCTTTCATTTATTACTGAACTGGAACTCCTGGGGTTTAAGAATATTAGTTCAAAAGAAGAATCACAAATAGTGGAAGTTTTAAATGACTGTTCTATCTTATCAATTAATAAATTGATCAAAGAAAAGTATGTTGAAATCCGGAGAAAATATCATTTAAAACTTCCTGATGCTTTAATTGCCGCTACCGCAATAGTTTATAATATGCCACTCATAACAGCTGATAAGCAATTTAAAACCGTAAAGGAATTAAATTTGATTTCTTATCAGCATGGTATTAATTTAACATGATTTTTGGGTCCATATTATTTCAATTCATCCAATAGCCTGAACATTTTTGAACGTATGCCACTGCCGGAACCATTATAGTTATTTACCATAATGGAGAAGCAAAGGTCGCGGCCATCATGGTTTTGGTAACCCGCGTAGGCCTGTACACTGTTGATGCTGCCGCTTTTCATGTGCATGTTGTTGTATATGGGCAAACTGTCGTAAAAGTAATCGAACCAACTTGCTGTTTTGGCGGAGCGTAATATGCGGGCAATAGTCAGCGTGGTGATATGATCCTGAGGCGAAAGGCCGCTGCCATCAAACACATTCATAGAGTTAGGATCGATACCACGGGCTTCCCAAAAATCCTTTAATGCCTGTACGGCATTGTTAGGATCAGCCGGTTTACCCAGCTTAGCGCCAAGGGTAACCAATAATTGTTCGGCATAAAGGTTAATGCTTTTTTTGTTGAGCCAGTAAACTATTTTGCTTAATTCAGGAGAGTTAATGATGGTTAGGTTTCGGGTAGCCTGTGGTACAGGTTTACCCTGTTCGCCCAACATCAGTGATGACTGAGGCAGTTCCATCACCGGTATGCCTATGCTTTTAAGGGTATCTGAAAGGCGCAGTGCGGCATCATAAGCCGGATCAGGTACGGATGCCGATACCCTGTTTTTGGTTTGATCAACCGCGTATGTGCCCCGCACGCGCATTACATTGCTGTTAAAAGCAGGTAAATAAGGGTAAGCCTGATCGCCGGTATAGGCGGCCCCTGTTGTTAGTTCACTTTTAAATTTCAGGTAAGGCATATCGGGAGCTGTGCCTGTAACGGTAACCGGGTCGCCAACGCTGCCGGTATGTACCTTTATATCAAATTGGTTTTCGCGCCAGCAAAGTCCGGCAATGGCCGCGCCATAATATGTGCCCAAATCCTGCCATATCCATCCATCCGGTATGGTTTGATGACTAATTTCCCCGTTATCGCCAATTATACTGCCGTTTATTCTTTTTATACCGGCCTTTTTTATGGCATCCGTCATTAAAAATAATACGTGCGCTTCTTTGGTGCTTTCCCAGCGCCAACTGCCCAGGGTAGGGTCGCCGCCACCTTTTATAACAATATCGCCGTTAAGTGTGCCATCAGCTGCGATAGTACCTGTATAACCCAGTTGTGTTTTAAACTGATAATCCTTCCCTAAAACATTAAATGCGGTAATACTGGTAACGGTTTTCATGGTTGAACCCGGGTTAAGGCCCAATTCGGAGTTTGCCGCAAAAACCTGTGCGCCAGTTTTTGTGTCCAAAACCGTTAAGGAAACCGTAGCGTATTTACACTGATCGTCCTGCTGCAATCGCTCAAATGCGGTTTGTAATTTTTGTTCCAGGGTTTGTGCCTGTGCCGCATTGGTAACAATAAATAAAAAACTAATTAACCAAGTCCGGTTTATCCTCATTCGTGATGTTGCGTTGTGATATAAAATAGATAGGAATTCCTATCAGTACAATACCTAAACCATATAAAGTGTATTCCTGTTTGTAAATAACTAATAAAATACAAAAAGCTATACCCATTAAAATATACATGGCGGGTAATACCGGATAGCCAAATGCCTTATACGGGCGTTCGGCAGCGGGGCGTTTTACGCGCAAAATATAAATGCCCGCTATGGTAAGTATATAAAACAGCACTACTACAAAGGAGATCATATCCAGCAGGTCGCCGTATTTACCGCTCAGGCAAAGTACCGATGCAACCAATGCCTGTATCCATAACCCAAATGCCGGAACAGATGCTTTGTTTAGCGTACCGGTACGTTTAAAGAATAATCCGTCCTTTGCCATGGTATAATAAACCCTGGCGCCTGATAGTATCAATCCGTTATTACAGCCAAAGGTAGATATCATGATCATTACCGCGATAACGTAAGTACCCGCGTTACCAAATATAACATGCGATGCCGCTACGGCTACACGATCCTTGTCGGCAGTTGCAATATCATGTAACGAAAGTACGCCTGTATATACTACGTTAGCCAGTACATAAATTACCGTAACTATAATAGTACCGAACATCATGCTGAGTGCCACATCGCGTTTGGGGTTTTTCATTTCGCCGGCTACAAAGGTTACGCTGTTCCAGGCATCGCTGCTAAAAATGGATCCAACCATGGCAGCGGCTATGGCACCCAGTGCAGCACCCATAGTAAGGCTGGTAAAGGTACCATCGGTATTAAGATGGTGCAGATCCCAGGCATTGGTCCAGTTGGCGTTCCATATATCACCTTTAAATGCTAAAAAGCCAAAACCTATTAACCCGAACAGGCTTAAAATTTTGGTAAGGGTAAAGGTGGTTTGTATAAGCTTACCCTCTTTAACACCACGAGTATTTATATAGGTAAGTAAGATAATAATCAGGATAGATACGAGCTGTGCCGAACTGATTTTAAAGGCACCTGTAGTTAATACGATATAGTCTTCACTAACCAGATACTTTAAAGAACCGGGCATAATGTAGGCGGTAAATTTAGAGAATGCCACGCCAACAGCGGCTATTGTACCTGTTTGTATCACCGCAAAAAAACTCCATCCGTATAAAAAGGCTATAAGCTTGTTATATGATTCTTTTAAATAAACATACTGGCCGCCCGCTTTGGGGAACATGGCGCTTAACTCGCCGTAGCTAAGGGCCGCGGTGAGGGTCATGAAACCGGTAATGAGCCATACCGCAATTAGCCAACCCGATGAGCCTACATTACGTATAATATCTGCGCTTACGATAAAAATACCGGAGCCGATCATGGAGCCTGATACCAGCATAGTGCCGTCGAGCAGGCTCAGCTCGTGCTTCATTTTAGGTTGACCTGTGTTTTTTGCCATCAATAGTTGAGTTTAAAGTCCTAAGCTATTCAAAAACTTTAAATTATTACAGGCTATTGCGGAGAAATTAATTTTACTATTTTGCGTGAGCCAATTATATTTACACGCTACGTGTAAAATTGTACAGCACATTATAAACTAATTAATAAATATGGATCTTTTGAACAATTACTTAATCTATTTAATTCCTGTATTTGGACTTATCGGGATACTGGTGATGGCAGTAAAATCTGCCTGGGTAACCAAACAGGAAACGGGTGATGCCTCCATGAATCAACTGGCGGGGTACATTGCTGATGGGGCAATGGCATTTTTGCGGGCAGAGTGGAAGATACTGGGCTACTTTGTAGTAGTTGCCGGTTTATTGCTGGCGTACTCGGGTACTACTGTGGCCACATCAAGCCCGGTTATCGCAGTGTCTTTCTTGATAGGAGCTTTCTTATCAGCTTTTGCGGGTTTTATAGGTATGCGTATAGCTACCAAAGCAAACGTTCGTACTACACAGGCGGCAAAAAGCAGTTTGGCGCAAGCCTTAAAGGTGTCATTTACAGGTGGTACCGTTATGGGTTTGGGTGTTGCCGGTTTGGCAATTATCGGTTTAGGCTCGCTGTTTATTGTGTTTTACCAGGTTTATGTGGTACAGGTAGCAGGCAGCAGTGTTAACGGTGAGGCAATGGCCAAAGCGCTGGATGTTTTGGCGGGTTTTTCGTTAGGAGCAGAATCAATAGCGCTTTTCGCGCGTGTAGGTGGCGGTATTTATACCAAAGCTGCCGACGTAGGTGCCGACTTGGTAGGTAAAGTGGAAGCAGGCATCCCCGAAGATGATGTACGTAACCCGGCAACAATAGCCGATAACGTAGGCGATAACGTGGGTGACGTAGCCGGTATGGGTGCGGATCTGTTCGGCTCCTATGTAGCTACTATGCTTGCTACCATGGTTCTGGGCCGCGAGATCGTGTCGCCTGATAATTTTGGCGGTATTGCCCCGGTACTTTTACCTATGGTGATAGCCGGATTAGGGTTGATCTTCTCTATTGTTGGTGCATCTATGGTGAAAATAAAAAAGGAAACCGACAGTGTACAAAAAGCATTAAATATTGGTAACTGGACATCCATCATATTAACAGCAATTGCTACTTATTTTGTGGTAATGTGGATGCTGCCTGATGGTAATTTCCATTTAACCAGGGATGTTATTCCGGGTACTACCGATCTTAAAGCGGGTTCACTGGTGTTTACTAAAACCGGCGTATTTATGTCCATACTTGTGGGATTGGTAGTAGGTACGCTGATGTCCATTATTACCGAGTACTATACCGCAATGGGTAAGCGTCCGGTAATGAGTATTATTAAACAATCATCAACCGGGCATGCCACAAATATTATAGGTGGTTTAGCCATAGGGATGGAATCAACCGTGTTGCCGATTTTAGTTTTAGCAGCCGGTATATACGGTTCTTACTTTTTTGCAGGCCTGTATGGTGTGGCCATTGCCGCAGCCGGTATGATGGCAACCACCGCCATGCAATTAGCTATTGACGCCTTTGGGCCGATAGCGGATAACGCGGGTGGTATTGCCGAAATGAGCCGCCTTCCCGAAGAAGTGCGCGGCCGTACAGATAATTTGGATGCCGTGGGTAATACTACAGCAGCCACCGGTAAAGGTTTTGCAATAGCTTCGGCCGCGTTAACATCGCTGGCGTTGTTTGCGGCCTTTGTGGGTGTAGCAGGTATTGAGCATATTGATATTTACAAAGCTAATGTATTGGCAGGTTTATTTGTAGGCGGTATGATCCCTTTCATCTTTTCGGCGTTAGCAATATCGGCTGTAGGCCGTGCGGCTATGGCGATGGTAGAAGAGGTTAGACGCCAGTTTAGAGAGATACCGGGTATAATGGAATACAAGGCTAAGCCCGAATATGAAAAATGTGTGGCCATTTCTACCAAGGCTTCTATCCGTGAGATGGTTGCCCCTGGCATGATCGCTTTAATAACCCCTATTGTTATAGGTTTTGCATTTGGACCCGAAGTGCTGGGCGGGTTATTGGCAGGTGTAACTGTATCGGGTGTGCTGATGGGAATTTTCCAGAGCAATGCCGGCGGTGCATGGGATAACGCCAAAAAATCATTTGAAAAAGGGGTGGAAATAAATGGCGAGATATACTACAAAAAATCTGAACCGCATAAGGCATCGGTAACAGGCGATACCGTGGGCGATCCGTTTAAAGATACCTCGGGCCCGTCCATGAATATCCTGATCAAACTGATGTCCATAGTGTCATTGGTTATTGCCCCGCACCTGAATAAAGCGGATAATAACAGCAAGTTTATCCAAAAGCAGGAGAAGGTGCAATCGATGATCACACACGTGATCAAGACCGATAAAAAAGCGTAATTGTAATCCTATTTGCATACAGCCGCCCAACCGGGCGGCTTTTTTTGTTTATTTTAGATGGATAAGTTTTTGTATGAATAAGCAAGCATTCCGTATAGTTTTATATCTATTATGTTTATATGATATCTACCTGTACCTGCCGGATATATTTGATGTATTCAAAATAGATATTCATATTCCCTACATTTCCTTTATGGTTTATTTTGACGCCGCCATGCTTTTATTCGGGGGTATTATACTGGGTTGGGCCCTGTTTAAAAAAGGAGGCACATTTAACATTGGTTTAGGGGTAATAATGCTGATACTTAACCTGGTAATTACCCCATTGTTTATTATAAAAGCTATAGGATAAATGCTTACAAGCAACTAAATGATAGCGGTGGTCAATTAAGTCATTTTAACAATTTTTAATTCCGTTATTAACAACTATGCTGTTGTTACATTCTGTACTTTATCTTTTCAATAAATTTAAGTACGTTTGGGACAACACGATTTTAACTATTACTGATCTTACTTAAAATTAAAATGAAGTTATTTATTAAGAAACCGATCGAGCAGTTACTGGCTGCCTCGAGGGAGACAGAGAAAACCTTAAAACGAACGCTTGGCCTGGGTTCGCTTATTGCCCTGGGTATCGGTGCCATTATTGGCGCGGGTATTTTTGTGCGGACCGCAGCAGCAGCAGGTGAACACGCCGGACCGGCAGTTACCATTTCATTTATTATAGCGGCATCTGGTTGCGCGCTGGCCGGACTTTGCTATGCAGAGTTTGCCAGTATGATACCTATAGCCGGATCGGCCTATACCTACTCTTATGCTACTATGGGCGAGCTTATCGCCTGGATAATAGGATGGGATCTGGTGCTGGAATATGCTTTGGGAGCCGCCACGGTATCTATAGGTTGGGCACAGTATTTTAATGAATTTTTGCATACGTTCTTTAACGTTCACATACCATACTCCCTCTCTCACTCGCCGTTTGAGGTAGCCAACCTGCATAGCGGTATGTACGCTGGTGAATTTGGTACGCGGGGTATGATTGACCTGCCTGCCATATTTATATTGCTGATGCTTACCATGCTGCTTATCCGCGGGATGTCTGAGTCGGCAATTGTGAATAACGTTATTGTAATTGTGAAAGTAGCAATCGTGTTAATGATCATCTCTTTAGGATGGCAATTCATTAACCCTGCTTTACATACTCCTTACATGATCCCTGCGGATGAGGGTAGTGTTACTACCAGTACGGGTGTAGTTAACTACGCCGATACCTTTAATCATGGCTGGCTCGGTGTATTAAGGGGAGCGAGTGTGGTATTCTTCGCGTTCATCGGTTTTGATGCCGTATCAACTGCCGCTCAGGAAGCTAAAAATCCGCAAAAAGATATGCCGAAAGGTATTCTTATCTCTTTAGTGATATGTACTGCACTATACATATTATTCTCTCACGTATTAACCGGATTAACTTCTTATAAAGACTTTTTAGTACAAGGTAAAGAAGCCTCAGTAACTTATGCTATTAAGCATGCTATGCCGGGTTATAACTGGCTGGCTAATTTAGTTACCGTAGCAATTCTGGCAGGTTTTTCATCAGTAATACTTGTGATGCTGATGGGCCAGACCCGTGTATTTTATACCATGAGTACTGATGGTTTAATTCCGCCTGTTTTCTCAAAATTACATCCGAAACACCGTACTCCTTATAAATCACAATGGTTGTTCTTTGTGTTCGTATCGTTATTTGCAGGTTTTATTCCGGATAGCGTTGTGGGCGAAATGGTGAGTATTGGTACACTGTTTGCGTTTGTGCTGGTTTGTATAGGTATATTTATCCTCCGCAAAACCGATCCGAATTTGGAGCGACCTTTCAGGACTCCGGCTTACCAGGTAGTTTGTATTCTGGGTGCCGCTATTTGTGCCTGTATGATAGCCAGCGAAGGTTTAGAGAACTGGTTACGATTATTAGTATGGTTGTTAATAGGCTTTATTATTTACTTTGGTTACAGTGTTAAAAGATCGCATGTAAGGCATGGTAAAGTTGAAGGGGTGGACGATCCGCCGAATCCTAATTTTATGGAGTAATATTATCCCATTATAATGTAAAGGTTCTGCCGCAGCAGAACCTTTTTTGTTTTTATCGCTTTTGTAAGGAGTAAAAAGAAAACACGCCGGATGAAGATCAATAAAATATTATGGGTACTTGTTTTTATCGCGATAATCAACTCAATGGGCTTTGGTATTATTATCCCATTGCTTTATCCGTATGGTAAAAAGTTTGGTGTTACGCAGCAAACCATCGGTTTGCTTACGGCCGCGTTTTCCATCGCGCAGTTTTTTGCAACGCCGGTGTTGGGTTCCCTGTCCGACAGGTTTGGCCGTAAACCTATACTGATCATCAGCCTGGCAGGCACCTGCGCATCTTTTTTGATGTTTGGTTTGGCCAACAGCATCTTTATATTATTCGCCGCCCGCATACTTGATGGACTTACCGGTGGTAATATTTCTGTAGCGCAGGCCATGATATCTGATATATCATCGCCGCAGGAGCGTGCACGCAATTTCGGCATATTAGGTTCGGCATTTGGTTTTGGCTTTGTTATAGGGCCTGCTATAGGCGGGTTACTGAGTAAATTTGGTATACAGGTGCCTTTCTTTTTTGCGGCCGGTATCGCATTAATTGGTATACTGCTTACCTTTTTTTTTCTGAAAGAAACTAATAAAAGAAAGGGCAAAAGCTCCCATACCAAAGAGCAGAGCTTCAATTTTATATCGCTGATAACGGTATTAAAGACTCCTGTAATTGGTACGGCGGTATTCACCGGGTTTTTACTTACCATGGCACAATTTACCATGCTGATAGGTTTTCAGACTTTCAGTGTTGATTCGTTAAAGCTTAGTCCATCACAAATAGGATTGTTTTATGCCGGATTTGGAATAAGCGGCATTTTAATGCAGCTGGCGGTACCGTTGGTTACTAAGGTAATTTCGTCCAAATCATTGATATTGCTCATTTCTACCATGTTGTGTTTTGGGGCTATGGTAGTAGCCGGCTTTGCTATGGGTACGCTGGTATTTGCGATATGCGTTGGTTTTTATGGCTTATTTAACGGCTTGCGCAACCCTATGCTGAATGCGATAATTGCCGACCATAATAAAGAGGGTACGCATGGCAAAATCATGGGGATCAATCAGTCGTACGCTTCCATCGGGCAAACTCTCGGGCCGGTTAGTGCAGGATTAATTACAGTAATATCGGTACATAGCGTATTCTTTTTATCGTCTTTCTATATTTTAATTGCATTTTTGTTCAGTATTCGCTTAAAATCAAAAGAACAAAACTGACAATACCATGCATCCTTTAGTTTTCAAAGAGATCCTTTCTGTAACCATGATCCTTTTCGCCATTATTGATATACTGGGAGCCATACCGGTTATTATTGAAATGCGCAAGCGTGCAGGGCATATACAGTCGGAGAAGGCAAGTATAGCCGTATTGGTGCTAATGATAACTTTCCTTTTCTTAGGAGATGAATTATTAGGGATCATCGGGCTGGATATTTCGTCATTCGCGATAGCGGGTTCCCTGGTTATTTTTATCATCGCTATGGAAATGGTATTGGGGGTTAACTTTTTTAAGGAAGAAATGCCCGAGGCGGTATCTATTGTACCACTCGCTTTCCCGCTTATTGCGGGTGCAGGCACCATGACCACGCTTTTATCGCTAAAATCGCAGTATCAAACTCAAAATATTATTGTAGGCATTGTAGTAAACACGCTGATAGTTTACCTGGTGCTTAAAAATGTACGCTGGCTCGAAAAGTTGTTAGGCCCCACAGGGCTGCATATTCTGCGCAAAGCATTCGGTATTATCTTATTGGCGATCGCTATAAAATTGTTCAGGAGTAATTCGGGGCTGTAGTATAGATGGGAAGGAGAAAGGAATGCCGGAATAAATGATTTAAAAGCGATCCTGATTCATTTATCCTGACTCTTGGCTCTTATACCTTGACCCCTGTCACTTAACTCTTATGTCTATTCTCTTCTTAAGCTATCAGCCTTGCCACAAACATGGTATCGGCTTTATGTTCGTAGCCTTTTAACACCTGCATTTCTTCGAGCTGCAGGTTAAGCTCTTTTACCATAAAATCTACAATGGCTTCGTTTTCGGCTTTAAAGGCTGAGCAGGTGATATAGATAATTGGCTTGCCCGGTTTTAAATGTTTGGCCACGTTGCGCGCTATGCTTTGCTGCAGGCGCTTAAAAAAGTCGGTCTTATGAATATCGAACTGGCTGATCATTTCAGGGGTGCGGCCCCAGGTGCCTGAACCGCTGCAAGGAGCATCCAGTATAATACCATCAAATTCGTAGTTGTGTAAAACCTGATCGTTATTTTCGGTGAGATCGAGCAGTTTTTTCTGATACCTGCGCAGGCCTGCTTCCTGGAAACGTTCGTCGAGGTTGACCAGGATAGATTCACGGATATCTGACACCACCAGCTTAATATCAGGTTGCAAGCTGTGCAATAGCAGCGATTTGCCGCCAGATGCTGCACAGGCATCCCACCAGTTGTCCCATTTTTCTGGTTTGAAAAATTGAGCGGT
This sequence comes from Mucilaginibacter segetis, assembly GCF_016522075.1. Classification (GTDB taxonomy): domain Bacteria; phylum Bacteroidota; class Bacteroidia; order Sphingobacteriales; family Sphingobacteriaceae; genus Mucilaginibacter; species Mucilaginibacter segetis. The sequence goes on from NZ_JAEHFW010000003.1 coordinate 435,243, forward strand.
TTGCTGTGAGGACTGGTCCTGTACCTCGAACCAGTTATGCTTTGGGAATATGGCTTCTAAGCGGGTGCCGTTCGGTAAGGAGATGCAGCCATTACCTTCATCTTTAAAAGTTATACCTGCTTTGGTAAGGCCAGCCTTTACCTGCGTATCAAAGCCTGCATTTATACGAATAAAAAGGTCGGGCTGTATGAATATGGACTTTAAGAAAGATGCTTTATTGATGCCCGCGGATAACTCACCCACCCAGGGAAATACATCATTCAAATTAAAATCGGGGTGTGCGGCAGTAATCAGCTTTATTTTTTCATCAGTATCAAAACTTATGCAGGCAGCCCACTCCGGTTTAAAATGCTGCAAAAAGGAATTGGTTTGTGTGTTACACAAAAATTCGGTAACCATTAAACGGTCCTCAGCCGGCAGATCGGGTAGCGCACGTCCCAGGCGGAAGTAATTATAAATAAGCCTTGTTGCCACACGCCTGTCGGTAGAGCCCATTTGCTTGTTTTGCCTATAAAAGCCCGGTAAAAATTTACTTAAAGGCGTTTCAGCCGGGTAGGCACCCAAAATTGTGTGAAACGTTTTAAGCTGATTAATGGCTTTCATTCGGCCCGTTTAAGTTCAAAGTTTTCGTATTTCAATATGTCAACATGGGCATTTACCCAACCTTGTCCCGGCACTTTTACAAAATGGAAATCGTTGTGCAGGCCTAAGTAGTTATATTCATCAGGTTTTTTGATATGATCATCCCCGTCGGCAAGCAGTTGGCCCAGGTATAAGCCTTCATCAAAGCCTTTTATAGCGTATTCGGTAGGTTCGGTATGGTAGGCACGACGATAATTCCGTAAAAAAACTACGGTAGCTACACTTTTATAATCCACCTTGTATGATGAGGTGATATGGGTATTAACATGCTGTAATTGTGCAGCCTTTAAGTAGGTCAATTTCTCCCAGTTCGGATGGCCGAATACCTGTACGGGGTACTCATCAGACAGATCCTCAAGCGAGCGCAAAGTAATTGTTAAAAAAGCCTGCTTTGTTGATGGTATGATAAAAATATTATCAGCCGTTCTTGATAGCTGAGGCATTAACCCTTTCAGGTCGCCATGCACAACGGTGGTGCTTATCACCTGTATGTGCTTATTGCTTAAGCTATCTATCGTTTTTTTAAAGGGTATAATATAATCGTTATCCTCGCTGTAACCGGATTTAAGTATGAATATTTTTTTGGGGCGCAAACGTTCAAAAACGTAGGTGGCCGCGCCCGCAGCATGATATTCCAGCGGCGGGGTCATGGTTAACAGATGCGGATTTTTATAGGTGGATGGTGCTGAGGGCGAAAGCGGTGATACTATAGGTTGCTTAGCTGAGGCGAGTACCGATGTAAAAGCCTTGATATCCTCGGGGAAAACAGGCCCTACTATCAGATCACTCGAACGTATACGCGGATTATAACCCAGGCTATGCGCCTCTGCAACCCTGTCTTTAGAGTCGAAGATCTCCAGCTTATAGTCGGTACCGGTGCTTGTAGCCAATGAATCCAGTGCGAGTTTAAACCCCTGGTAATATTCCGCAGCCATATTGGCTTTGGTTAAGTTAGCGGCTGAATATTGTTGCCCGGGTCTTAACTGATCCAGTCCCAGCGGTAATATCATTGATATAGACGCGGGTTTATCTGTATGTTTTTTTACCGGTTTTTTTTCAACGGGTTTTTCGGGTTTAGACGGGTTTTTCTCTGTTGGCGGTGGTGGTATAGGTGTGGGTTTAGGTGTCTGTCTCACTTTTGGCGAGCAGGCAGCCATTGTTGCCGCTAAAAAAAATATCAGCCACTTATTCCCATTCAATAGTAGCCGGTGGTTTCGAACTGATGTCATATACTACCCGGTTAATTCCTTTTACATTGTTAATGATCTCGTTGGAGATTTTTGCCAGCAGGTTATAGGGTAAATGGCACCAATCGGCCGTCATACCGTCTAACGATTCTACCGCACGCAGGCAAATTACGTTCTCATAAGTACGCTCATCGCCCATTACACCTACCGATTGTACCGGTAAATAAATAGCGCCTGCCTGCCAAACTTTATCATAAACACCCGCAGCACGCAAATTGTTGATATAAATCGCATCTGCCTCTTGCAGTATCTGTACTTTTTCGGGTGTAATTTCACCCAATATCCTGATAGCCAGGCCCGGCCCCGGGAATGGATGCCTGCCCAAAATATTCTGATCAATATCTAAAGCCTTACCTACTTTACGCACTTCGTCTTTAAACAGGGTGTTTAACGGCTCTATCACTTTTAGTTTCATAAAATCAGGTAAGCCACCCACGTTGTGGTGCGATTTAATGGTTGCCGATGGCCCTTTAACCGATACGGATTCAATTACATCCGGGTATATGGTGCCCTGGCCCAGCCAGCTAACACCTTGTACCTCGTGCGCGGCATCATCAAAAACCTCAATAAACACGCGGCCTATGGCTTTGCGTTTTTTCTCCGGATCGGTTAACCCTGCCAGCGCATCATAAAAACGCTGTCTGGCATCAACCCCTTTTATATTAAGCCCCATATGGCGGTATGAATCTAAAACAGATTCAAACTCATTTTTACGCAGCAGGCCGTTATCAACAAATATACAATGTAAATTGGTACCTATAGCATGGTGCAGTAATACCGCAGCTACGGATGAGTCAACTCCGCCCGAAAGGCCAAGCACTACTTTATCATTACCTAATTTTTCTTTCAGTTCGGCAATGGTGGTTTCTACAAAGGAGTCAGGTGTCCAGTCCTGTATGCATCCGCAAATATCTACCAAAAAGTTTTGCAGTAATTGTTTACCATCAATACTATGGGTTACCTCGGGGTGAAATTGAATACCGTAAGTTTTTGTTCCGCTGATCTGAAATGCGGCCACCTTTACGCTGTCAGTACTCGCTATGATCTCAAAATCATCGGCCAGGCGTGCAATGGTATCACCGTGTGACATCCATACCTGCGACCCCGCCGGTACATCCTTAAACAAAGAGTTTTCCTGCTTAATGTAATCCAGATTAGCACGGCCATACTCACGGGTGCTGGAAGCCATTACCTCGCCACCGTTAAAATGAGCCAGATGCTGTGCGCCATAGCATACACCTAAAATGGGCAGTTGCTGATGGTATTTAGCGAACTCAAAATAAGGAGCATCGTCCTGCCGAACGGAATAGGGACTGCCTGAAAGGATAATGCCTTTTACGCTTTCGTCAATATCAGGAAACTTGTTGAAGGGGTGGATCTCGCAGTAAATATTGAGTTCCCGGACACGGCGCGCGATAAGCTGGGTAAATTGCGAACCGAAGTCAAGAATGAGGATTTTTTCTTGCATGGGCAAAGATAAGTTTTTGTTTGAGATGTGAGAAGGGAGATTGTTAAAATGTGACAAGAAATAAAAATACTGGGAAACGAAAAAACACCGCGATTTGAGGTGTAAAAATCAGGTGTTTTAACGGGGTGAAATTTAAAAACCTATAGCTAAATTTAAGTATAGTTCAGTTAACCTCTTATCACTTTTTTAATATGCGCCGCAAAACCATATATATTATTGTTTTTATAGTATTACTTGCCGCCACATTATTTATTATTTACAAACCATTCACCCCTCAGAAGGCTGAATTTGCACCCGTTGAAACAAAAAAATTTGCATTGCTTGTTGGTATATCTACAAGAAATCCGGGTATGAGCAAGGATATTCAAAATATGGAAACCCTGGTTAAAAGGGCAGGCGTAGAGAGTAATGATATCACCATATTAACAAGAAGTAACGACGCGACCGTGGGGAACGTGCTTTCTCAACTACAATCTTATGCGGATAATTTAAAAGATGGCGACTATCTGTATTTGTATTTTACAGGCCACGGGGGCCAGGTTTACGATAGCAACCATGACGAAGCCGCTATTCATCCCGGGGATACGTTAGATGAAACTATTTTATTATACGATGGCCAGTTGGTAGATGATGAGCTGTTTAATAAGTTTGCCGGCTTTTCCAAAAAAGTAAATATTGTTTTTATAGCTGATTGCTGCGATGGAGGCACGTTGCCAGCTTTAACTGGTGAAAAAAGTATAAATAACGATTTTAATTTAGCCGAAGGACTTGACATCAGTAAGCTTAACGCCCAGATAATTTATTTAGGTGCCAGCCTGGATGGGGAACGCGCGGTATCGAAACCAGACGGATCCGTATTTACTTCTGCCTTATTCGGGGTTTGCACACAGGGTGCATCGCTTAATTATTATAACACACTTCAGCGGGTTAAAGCAAATGTTAAGGCCGATCAACAACCTGTATATATGGAATTAAGCAGTAATGGCATATGCGAAAAGATAAATGCCTGCAACAGTGCAGATGCACAATTCAGAAATCAACCAGCTTTTAGAAAATGAAAACTACATTTTTAATTGTTTTATTATGCGCTGCTTGTTATATGGCAAAAGCGCAGGTAACTGATTCTTTACGTGAGCAAAACCGCAGTATAATGATCTATACGGATGAAGACCTGAACCCAATACTTCAGTTCTCTAACGCGCGCGATCAGAATTATACAATGGGTTTTGGCGGCGGATTTACTAACCCCAAATTGGAACATACTTTACTTTTTAAACCCGGGGAATGGTTAACCAAACTATTTACAGGGAGGTATGTATATAAAGCAGAGGTAGATCACCTGTCGCCAGGTTTATCTATTAATGGTACCGCCTTTACACCCGATGATCTGCAAAGCTATGATGTAATTGCAGGCGACAGGCCCTACGCGTTTTTGTTAGGCTTATCAGCCAAGCAGATTTATTTAAACGGAAGCACTAATGAGCTTTACGCCAGTGATTTTGTTTACGGAGTGTTGGGGCTTAGACTGGGGCAAACCGTGCAAACGGCTATTCATAAACTTATGAATGACGGAAATACCCACGAACCCTTTATACCCAGAGGGTGGCCGCATCAGATATCAGATGGCGGTGAGCCGACATTACTATATTCGCTTAGTTACGAAAAATTGCTGACAACGAACTCGCCAGGCGGCAATACATTTTATGAGCTAAAGTGGGGATGGCAGGGAATGGCCGGTTATTATAATGGTGCTAATGTGCAATTAGGCGGCAGGTTAGGGATATTGAATAATGATAATTGGTATATGAATTTTAATCCGATGGGCGACATGAACAAAGGTATCTATGCAAAGAAGAAGAGGAAGTTTGAGCTGTTTGTTTTCGGCGGGGTAAAACCATCTGTAATGTTGTATAATGAATTATTAAGCGGTGGGTTTTCACACTCCGATTACACACTGGGCTTTAATCAGTTAAATCATTTTATTTTAGAATGGGAGAGTGGCATAGGGGTAACCCTGCCCTGTAAAACGCTAACCACTAATATTACCTGGGCATTTAATTCAGGCAGAACAAGTGAATTAAATACCGCCTATAGCCGGTCGCATCAATGGGGTGGAATATACCTTACCTTTAGCTATTAGTTACTAAAAGCCTATCCCTATTCTTATAGCTGAATTAACAGAACTATTGCCGCTAAGCGTAGTGCCATACATGATACGAATGCCTGCTGGTGTAAGTATGCCAAAGCCCAGTTCGGTATAATTTTTCAGGGTGGGGGTAGTTAAGTAATTCACATCTACCAGCTCCTGCAATTTAAGCGATCGTAAAAGGGGGATCTTATTAAAAATAAAGCCTGAGAAATTATGTTCGAGATGGCCCTCCAGGTATTTGTTGCCCGTGCTGAAGTTGTAATAATCAAGCAGCAGGAACTTGCTTTCCCCGGGTTTATAAAATAATGCCTGGTTGCCGCTAAAATGCCTGAAATCGGTAAAATAGATGTTTTTTACATCGAAGAACTTACCGGCAGCTATATAAAATGATGTGCGGCCATACATCCCCAACGGAATGTCGGATTTGGTCACATCGGCAGAAATTAGACTATAATCGGCGTCAGCACCTAAGACATTTTTTACCGCCTTTGTAAATGATAACCCAATAGTAGGATATTTTGATGGCAGGTAACGCCTGCCTGCAGGATAGGTTTCATATTTATTGCTGAAGTTATACGTAGTACGGAAACCTATCTTAAAAGATTGATTCTCCGGAAAGAGCGGAACATCCTGCGCAGGTAATAACGGATTATTGGACGAATACTCGCGGTTGGCCGGATGGAAGATACTGAAATAGGAAGTGTTTGGCAGCCATTTTCTATTAGCCCACTCTACCGATGCGCTGGCCAGCCAGCCTCCACTAATACGGGTTGATGCAGAAGCAGCCGCGTATTTCTTTTGGTAAAGCTTCTCGAAATTCTCACGGGCAAATAAACTATGTATAGTATTGTTAAAGTCGGTAATTGAATTGCGGTTGTTCATATCCAGCACGTCAGAGCCGCCTGTAAAGTTAAGGTTAACCGGTCCGGCAGGTACTGTTATGCCGCCGTTAAGGTTAAATAAATGATTGGAAAAGCCATACCGTGCCTTGCCATATACCGATAGATACCGATTGTTGGCACTGTCTATCTGTTTGGTGAAGGATGCGCCGTAGTCAATAGCGAATCCTTCCACGGTATTATAAAGCAGGGAGCCCAAAACCGAATTGAAGTTATAATATTCATGATCGTAGCGGTTGCGGTGATTATACCCGCCCAATAGCAGCTTGCCAATGCTTACTTTATTGTTTACACTATCCAATGAATCGAGGTAAGGTTTTGATTCGCGTTTGGCAGCCAGTACCGCTTTTTTCTGATAGTCGGTTTTTTCTTCGGCGGTGAGCGGAATAGGCCGTTCCTGCTCCCAATAGGTAGAATCTTTTTTATTAACGCCTTTGGTTATTTTTAATACTTCGTTAAAATCCTTTTTATTGAGTTGGGGATTAAGGTCATAATTTTTATAAAGCGAGATAAAATACCCACCGAATTTAAAACCAAATATGCCACCTGTAAATTCAAACTTAACAGAAGCAGGCATCCAAACGTCTTTACTTACCGGAAAAAATTGCTGATCTACCTTAAGGGTATCCACAAAGTTAATGTTGGCTTTTTTGGTAATGTAAAGCCCAACGCTTTGCAGTCGCCAGCTGTCATCCAGTATATATATATAACCGCTAAAACATGGGTCGTGCTCGCGGCGTGGTGTAACCCGTATTTTATTAATGGTTTCGCCGTTCTCTATGGAAATGCCCATCCAGGTATATTTATAGTAAAACAGGGCGTTATCTGCAATGGGTGATATGAGCGGACGATTACTAAGTCCGTCCCAGTATTGCAGATTTTCGTAAAAATCAACCTTCATGTCTGAGGCCCGGTTATAGCTGAAAGCCTTGTTACTACCCGAAACCTTAGAAGAGACCAGCTCCTCGTGTACGTTATCAGGCTGCATGAAACTAAATTTTGATTGCGACTCCGACAGGTAAATGATACCGGTTCGGTTGGAGTCTAAACCGGCTTCGCGTGTAGCTTTTTGTACATCAAAGCCCAGGAATTTTTTTGGCGCTGCAAGCAATTTTTGTAAACCTTTAATATAAACTTCGCAGGTAAAGGCATCTACCTGGTTCAGATAACTTTTTCTTTTTTTAATGGCCTTGCGAATGATGGCATAGGCGGGATCCTCGCCGCCGGAATGTACCGTTACCTCGTTTAACTGATACTCTTCCGTTTTTAAAACTACGTTTAGTTGCTGGTTTGCTGTAAGGTTAACCTTACGACTTTCCTGCTTGTAGCCTACCGCTTTATATTGTATATCATAAGTTCCTTTTTTTAAGGTAAGTGTGTATTCACCATCGCTGTTTGCTGAGGCCCCTTTAGTAGTATTTTTTATGTATACAGTGGCAAACGGTACAGCATTGCCGTTATCATCGGTGATCTTGCCGTTTATCATGGCGTCCTGAGCGTGTAAGGCAGTTGCGGAAATTAGTAGAACAAACAGTAAAAGGGTGTATCTCATGTTGGCAGATTAGGTTTATGCGAATATGTGGCTTATTTTATAAAGTTTTTAGACTGTGGATGTTAATAATTGTTAAAGAAAACCACCAGTAAACTTTAATAAGGCTTATCAACCGCCGCCGATCAGATGATCTCTGCAACTACAAATGTACTGCCTCCTGCAAAAACCAGATCGGTATCAGCAGCGTTAGCCTGTGCAGCCTGCAAGGCGCTTTGTACCGATGGATAAACATCTCCGTGCAAATCAAATACGCCCGCCTGTTGCTTTAGCGTTTCAGCATCCAGTCCGCGCGGAATATCAGGTTTACAGAAATAATACACGGCAGCTTTAGGCAGCATAGCCAGAATTTTAGCGCTATCCTTATCATTAACTACGCCTATTACAAAGTGCAGTTTGTTATAGCTTACTGCAGCAATGTTTTTTAATACCTCCTGTATGCCATCCGGGTTGTGGCCGGTATCGCAAATGGTTAATGGTTGGTTATTGATCACTTCCCAACGGCCATGCAGGCCGGTTAAGGTTTTTACCTGCTTAAGTGCTTTTACAACATGCTCATCAGTAATGGTAAAACCCTGTTCCCTTAGTTCCTGCACGGCTGAAAGTACAGTTTTTAAATTCTTAAGCTGATAGGTGCCGGTTAGATCGAGCTGAAGATGCAGCACCGGATCATCCGAAAGGCCGAAGGTTGGCAATACGTGTTTTTGAATATCCACGGCCAGGTAATTGCCATCTTTTTCAGCAGCAATCAATCCCCATTCTTCGGATGCGAATACCATTTCACTGTTTTCCTTTTTCGTCTTATTTATAAAGGTATCTGCTACCTCGGGCTGGTATTCGCCCACTACTAAGGGTACGTTTGGTTTAATAATGCCTGCTTTTTCTGCAGCTATCAGTTGCAGGGTATTGCCCAGCATATTCATGTGATCCCAACCTATATTGGTAATAACAGATAAAAGGGGGGTGATGATGTTGGTGGAATCCAGCCTGCCCCCCAGGCCAACTTCTATTATCGCGATATTAACCTGCTCTTTGGCGAATACATCAAAGGCAAGGGCAACGGTCATCTCGAAAAAGGAAGGTTGTATGTTTTCAAAATCCGTTTGATGCAGCGCCACAAAATCAATAACGGTTTGTTCGCTTATCATTTCGCCGTTTATACGGATGCGCTCTCTGAAATCTTTTAAATGTGGCGAGGTGTACAGGCCTGTTTTATACCCCGCAGTTTGCAGTATGGCTGCGAGCATGTGTGAGGTAGAACCCTTGCCATTGGTGCCGCCTATGTGTATGCTTTTGAACCTGTGCTGAGGATTGCCGAGGAGTTTACACAGAGCAAGCGTATTGGTCAGGTCTTTTTTAAATGCCGAAGCACCATCCCGGGTAAACATGGGCAGGCGGGTGTAGAGGTAATGGAGGGTGTTTTGGTAGTCCATAGTCCATAGTCCATAGGCCATAGCTATGGAAAGCGGGTAAATTTATAAATAATTAAAGGATGATTTATTGCAAGTACCACTCAAAATTCTGCTCCTGCTACTCAGGCAACCGGTACTTAAAACGCTTAAATTTTAATTTACCTTAAACACAAAAACCACTGTACCTATCTGAGTATCGGGCGCATTATCCAGAGAGTTAAGTTTGGAGTTTTTTACTGCTTCCTCGCATTTATTCAACAGGTCGGCATCAGTAATAGTTGTTCCGCGGGCGCCGGCGCGGGCGTATATTACGTTACCATCGCGGTCTACCCGTATATCTACAACCACTTTTCCGGTGCGTCGATGATCGTCCTTTACATCGGGCTTGCGCACAAAGTTACGCTGCGACAGGTTAAGGTCGCCGCCATTGCCCGATCCGGTGCCGTTATAATTATTGGTAAGTGTTGTACCTGTTGGCTTGCCCTGGTTACCGGGTTTATTACCGGTTCCGTCACCTTCGCCAGTACCTTTGTTGGCACTACCCTTATACAAGGCGTTTTGGTTAACGGTTGGTTTGGCTTCTTTTTTATTTTGCTCCGTAGCTACAGTATTAGTTGGTTTTGTAGTATTGGCAACTACTTCGGGCGCATCTTCGTTATTTTGGGTTACAATGTTTTTATCGCTGCTTTCTTCCTGTACTTTTTGTTCGGTAGTTGGGGCGTCGGTAACTTTATCGGGTTTGGTATTGTTGGCTTTTTCGGCAACTGACGGTTCCTCGGTACTCATATAATCGTTACCCATGCCTTCGTCGGTAGTGCCGTAATTTACCAAAATGCCACCTGTGCCCTCCTCATGCCTGGCGGGCGAATGAAATACAATAAAATAGCACAAAGCCATTACAACGGCAATTATGATGCCTGTTGCTGCAAATGCCTTGGGATAATTATTTTCTTCTCTGTATTCCATTTTAAACGCTCTAACCTTTTGGTTCGGTAGCTAAAACCAGTTTAATATTCAATTTCTGCGCTATATCCATTACCTGTACCACATCCTGTATGGCAACAGTCCTGTCTACATACAGGATAATAGTAAGTTCGGTAGCTAATGATTTATAGCCTGATAAGGTGTTTTGCAGGTTATCAATAGCCACCTCCTTTTTATCAACGTAATATTTCAGATCTTTGGTTACCGATACCGTAATTGTTTTTTTGGAAACCGATTGCCCGCTTGATGATTTGGGCAACATCAGTTTTATAACGTTTGGATTGGTAACTGTTGATGCTATCAGGAAAAACAACATCAGGAAAAACATAATATCGTTCATTGCCGAGGTGTGTACCTCCGCAGCAGCGCCTCTTTGTCTTTTTCTCAGATTCATTTACTTGGTTCTTCTAACAGATCTATAAATTCAATGGCATCGGTTTCCAGTTTTAATATCATCTTGTCAACCATCATGTTCAGTATATTATGGCATACATAGGCAATTATACCTACCAATAGTCCGGCTGCCGATGTTACCATTTTTACGTACAAACCACCGGATATCACACCCATGCTGATGTTATCGGTTTTTGATATGTCGTAAAATATTTTGATAACCCCTGCAATGGTACCCAGGAAACCAAACATGGGTGCAATACCGGCTACAATGCCTATTATGCTGATGTTTTTTTCCAGCTTCGCAACTTCCAATTTACCAACATTCTCTATCGCGCCCTCAATATCCTTTATAGGCCTGCCAATACGTAGCAGTCCTTTTTGTAACATACGGCCCAGTGGTGAATTACTGTTGCGGCAAATAGCTATTGCCGATTGCAGGTTACCCGATTCAATACTGTCGCGTACCTGTTTTATGAGGTGTGATTCATTTTTAGCAGCTTTACGTATGGTAAAGTAACGTTCAAAAAATATAACCAGCGCAAGCACTAATAATAGCCCTATGGGTAACATTATCCAGCCACCCTTTATAAGCAGGTCGCCAAACCTTAATTCCTGATCAGGTATTTGTGATACTTGTGTAGCAGCCTGGGTAGTGGTGTCTAATAGTCGTGCGGCTGTATCTGCAACCTGCAATAATAGCGTCATAGTTTTGGTTTAATTTCTAATGGATAAATGTCTTTACTAACTTTTTTTGTGTCTATCAACTCGCGTATGGCGGTCATTGCTTCACTGCGTTTTTTAAAGGTGCCTAGGGTAATATGTACTCTTGGCCCGGGTACATCATCAGCAATACGGGCTTCTACACCCAATGTTTTATAGTTTTGTATGGAGCGGTTTGCTTCTTTGAGTGTTTTAAATGTTCCGCCCATAATTTCCCATCGGGGAAGTGGTATCGTATCAGTTTTTGCAGCGGTTGTTTTTGCTAACGTATCAGTTTTTGCAACGGGTGTAATTATTTCAGAAGTATCCTTTTCAGGTTCCTGTTTTTTTGGTGTATCGGTAGGGGGTAATACCTGTATTTTTGGTGCAGGTGCCTTTTTTTCAGATCCCCATTGCATGAGGCTCAATTCAGAAGGATCATACCGGTATATAAGGAATGCCACCAACGCGGTAAAAGCGAGCGCCAGCCCGATAAACACCCAGGTTGTTTTTCTGCGGCGCTTAGTGGTAAGTTCCACCAAATATTCCTCATGCGCCCGGTCTGATTCAAACTGCGGACCAACCGGCAGTGGTTTAATAATTTCCGTAAGTATCTCTTTCGGTCGTTGCGGTACGGCAACAGGTTCGGTAACTGCTACAGGTTTTTGTTCGCCTGTTTTTGCCACATCTATAACCGGGAAACCAAAAAAATCGGGTCCCGGAATTTCATTCTTGTTAGGATGAAAAAAAAGGTTTGTTCCTTCAATACTGAAAAAGCCTAAATCTGATAACTGTGCATTGCCGGACACCGCATTTTGTTTCAGCGCGGTTATAAATTTCTCGGTAAAATACTTAGACGATGCTATGGATATGTTTTTTTTAACGGCTATATATTCCGCCAATGTATCGTCTTCAAATGATTGCGGATCGAATTGTACGCTATACCCGGGCGGATAAAATTTTGATTCGGCTGCATCGTAGCGTCCGTTTACGCGGGTATAGGCAAAATAACCCAAACCGGGTACATTTACATCCCCGTGCTGCCCCAGCAACTCACTTATATAATAGCCTACATCCATTCGCTAAAAGTACGGATTATTATAAAACAACAAAAAATGTTAAAAGCTGTATCCAACGCCGCCAAATATATTAAAACCATAGTTTGGATAATATAACCACGTTTGATTTGATGAGTTTAAAATATTATTAGCCTGCACAAATACCGAGAAATTTTTATTCACCTTGTAGGATAAGCCCCCGTTAAGATCAGCAAACGATGCGATATTGGAATACACCGTTGTTGAAGCTGAACTGCCATAACCCGGTTGCGGATCGATAGTAGCGCCACGGAACAACAAAGAGCCGGTAACATCAATTTTATTGTTGATATGTATGGTTGTACCCGCTGTAAGTTTAAATTTAGGCAGGTTCCATGGTTTTGCCTCGGTAGCCAGTTTGTAATCTTTAAACTCTACACGGCCAAATATATCTACGTTATCGCTGGCCCTAAAGTCAAGCTCGCCATTAAAACCGCTGATGCGCGCTTTACCGCCATCATATATTACCTGGTATTTATTACCCTCTGCTGCAAAGTTACTTACAAATAACGGCAGGTTTTTTACGTTATCGCGGAAAACAGCGGCCTTAAAGCCTAAGCCCGGTGCTAAGGTGCCCTTTAAACCGATGGTGATATCTAACTGATCGACCGAGTTAAGTATGTTGATGTTTTGCCCAATGAAAGGGTTGGTTTCGCTAAACTCCTGTAATGATGAGCGGTTGACATCGCCTTTAGCCTCGGCGAATAAACGAACGTATTTAGGTATTACCTGGAACTCCAGCTTTGCTGCAGGGAAAACGAAGAACCTTGAGGAAAAGCCAAATTCCTTAACCAGGTTAACACCCGCATCTATCTTGTAATTATCGCCCTGGAACTTAATGTAAGGGTTTGCTCTTAACAGGCTATTGTTGATAGAATATAAACTATCCTTTTGCGTATTGAGATCAAGTGAGCCGCTTACACCGGCATAAAACTGGTTAACTGTTTTGTTAAGAAAACCTGAAAGTACCAGGTTGTTCTCTTTAGCGCTAAATGCGTTGCTGAAAATATAGCCTTTAAGCTTTAAGGCGTAAGTAAAGGCGTTCTCAACATCCTGATAATTTTTGGCCAGTTCGCCCTCGGCACCAAAAGTGTTAAAGGTTTGCCTGGCAGGCTCAAAATTTACAGGCGGGTTAAGCGGATCGAACCCATAAAAGTAGGTACCCATACGTTTGTAATTCAAACGGCCGCTCAGGGTGTTTTCGTCATTAATGCTTTTGCCGAATACGCCTAACTCGTTAACGCTTTGGTTTTGCTTGTAAATATTACCCTGCTGCGAAAGATGCTTAAAATATCCCCCGGTTTGCAGTGCTTCATCCCGGCCATTGGCAAAATAACCTTCGGCAAAGGTGGTTTTTAAACTCCCGAAGCCGGCCTTCACATAATTGTTAAGCAAGGCTGAATCCTGCTCGGCAGGTCTTTTCATGGCTTCCAGCTGGCGGATGTTGTTATCCTGGGTAAGCTTTTTGTCAAGTGGGGAATAGCTTAACGGCGCTTTAAACGGAACCTTATCTTCCAGATCGGGGTTGCGGCGTATTTTTACAGCCTCGGCTAAAACAGGTTTGTAGGCCGTAGTTACAACAATCTCTTCGGAAAGGCTGCCGCCATTTGCAGGGGTATTGCCCTGCCCGCCTTTTTTAGTAGTATCTGCAGTGGTTTTAGCCGCTGCATCGCCTAAGTTTTTTGCTGAAGTTTTTTGCTGCGACTCGGTGCCTTTAGCCGGCTTTTTAACGGGCTTTGTTTGCGCATTTGCGGGAACAAAGTAAACTACCATTAACAAGGTAAGCAGCAGGCCTGTATATTTTAATTTCATTGCTTGTCGTGTATTGTTATTCTTTGTTTCGCTAATTATTTTCATTCGTAGTAGTAGTATCCGGCTTTTGCCCTGCGTCGGTTTGCGGGGCAAGCCTGCTCAGTTTTTGTTTGGCAATCTCTAAGATGTCATCATTGCCTTTATAGTTGTCAATAATACTCTGCAGGGTTGCCTTTGCCTGAAAATCGTCTTTAAGGCCTACATAATCATCAGCCAGCAAAATGTAGGTACGTGCTACCCAGTAATCGTAATTGGGCAGTTCTTTAACCAGATCGAAACAGGTTTTTTGCGATGCCTTGTATTTGCCGCGCAGGTATTCAATATTGGCAATATTGTATTTGGCCTCAGCCGCTGCAACGGTTTTGGTGTTACTGAGCGTATAGTCAAATTCGTTTACTGCCGATGTGGTATCACCTTTTTGCAGATACGCCTTGCCCGCATATAACCCGGTTTTATATTTATCCTCCTGTGCGGATTTCTCGTTGTTACGTACCAGCGTAACATATTTAAGCACATCGTCGGGCATGTCTATCTGCGAGTAACTTAACAACAGGTTGTTTATAGCAAAGGTATAATCGGCTTTGTATTCTGAATTGGTTTCCAGCCTTTTCAGGAACACGATAGCATCATTATATTTCTTTTGCGCCATGTACAGTTTAGCCATGCTTATAAGCGATTTTTCGGTATAAGCGCTGGTCCAGTCGTTCAGTATCACATTGTAATCAATAACAGCGTTATCGTAATCGCCTAAATTAGCCAGACTTTGCGCGCGGATAAACCTGGCCTGCTTTTCATAGATCTGCCTGGAAGGGAACTTATCAAAGTAAGCGTTCACCGCACCGGCTGCGCCGCGCCAGTCGCCACGCAGGTAAAGGTTGTTGGCGGCCGTTATCATAATGCTTTCCTGATCGGACGTGGTGTAATTACCAACAGGAGTTGTACTTGCATAGGTAATAAAGGTTTGCGCGTCGCCTTTATCGGTGTATATCTTCTCTATTTGTTTAAGTGCAGTACGTGCCTCATCGCTCGACGGATAATCGTGTACTACCTTTTTAAAGGATTCTACAGCGGCATCATCGTTACCGGCATTATAATCAATTAAGCCTATGGTAGTATAGGCGCGTGGTACGTAACTGCTTTGCGGATATTTTTGTATCATGGCCTGCAATTCGGTTCGCGATGTATCACCCTGATTTTTCAGGAAATAAGCATAAGCTATCTCAAAAGCCGAATCATCAGCATAATCAGAGTTAGGAAAGCGGTTTAGCACATCAGTAAGTGTGCTGATTTTTGCGTCCTGTGACCCTTGCAGGCCTTGTATTATACCGCGTTGAAACAGCGCATAATCCTGCCCCTGGCTTTGGCGTGCTATAATATCATTATAATACTCCATAGCCTTGCCATAGCTTTTTAAAACAAAATAACTATCGCCGAGGCGGCTTATGGCATCGTTTTCTGTGTTTTTATCGGTAACGCCGCCGCGTAAAAATTTTTCGAAATAACTGGCTGCTTTACCGTATTGCTCACCGCCAAAAGCCGCATAAGCCAGCGCATAGTTAGCGTAGTTATAAACATCGGTTTGTTTTGCTTCGGGCATGCTTAAGAAATGCTCGAAGGTTTTTACTGATTCGGTGTATTTACGCACTTCGTACATCGACTCTGCCATCCAGTAATTGGTAAGCGCTTCTATTTTTGGGTCGATAGGGTTGTTTAACGAGCGCAAAAATATGCCTATGGCATTTTCAAACGCACGTTCATTATAAAATTCCAAACCCCGGTAATAAGCTACTTTTTGATAGGCTGCTAAAGCACTTTGTGATTTGTTAGGTATCGGTTCCAGAATTTCTACCGCTTCCTTGTAATTGCGTGAGTTAAGTAGTTCCTCGCCTAATAACGTTTTTACCTCATCAGTACGTTTGGAATTAGGATAATTTTTCAAATATAAGCGTGTAGCATCAAGCGCCTGAGTGTTAAAATCAAGTTCGTACGATAGCTTGGCGTACTCGTACAAGGCATCTTCCTGTAGTTGTCTGTCAAAACTTAGCTTTGAGGCTACCTGAAAGGCATTTCGCGCGCTTTGTTTGTTATTCAGTTTCAGGAATATATCACCAAGTGTATAATTACCACTCTGGCTGTAATTATCATTTTGGGCCACCAGTTTCTCTAACACCGTTGCCGCTTTATTATAGTTGCCTGTTTTATAATAAGCGTAACCTATTTGGTAGCTGTCCTGTGTGTTTTGGGTACGGCCCTCATCCTGCGCCTGAAAACGGTTGTAATAGCTAACCGCGTTAGGATAATCGCCTTTTGCAAAATACGAGGCGGCAATAATGCGCAGCATTTCAGTTTCGTTTTGCTGATGGGTGCTGTTTATGATCGGGATGGCGTAGTTAAGTACATCATCGTAACGGTTATCCAAAAAATATACGGCGGTAATGTAGTACGGATAGCTGTCTTCGTATTTTTTAGAATTTTTTAAACGTTCAAAATTTACCAGTGCTAAATGGTAATCTTTATTCAAATAAGCTATATAGGCAAAATAATAAGTGGCATCGTCAGTAAATGATGAGCGTTTATTTTTTACCTCACTGAACAGTACCTGCGCATTTTTATAATCGTTGGTTACAAAATAGGCATAGCCTTTACGGAATTTATATTCCGTGTTCTGACTACCGGTAAGTTCACCCGCTTCTACCTTGTTAAACCAGGTTAAGGCATCGGTATATTTACCTTGTTTAAAATATGATCTGCCAATCTGAAAGTTAGCAACTTTAGCCAGCGGATTTTCAGGATGTTCGTTAATAAAGCGGGTAAACATCCCTTCAGCATCATCGTTATCCAGTTCCAGCGCGCAAAGTGCCTCGTAATACTGTGCGTTCTCTTTAAGGAGGGAAAGCTCCGATTCAAATTTAGATTGTGTGCCTGTTTTAAGCCGGGACTGTTCTACCAGGCGATATTGTTCAGCAGCATCGGCATACTTGCCTTTATCAAGCAGTTCACCAGCGTTAAGGTAGATACGGTTGGTTTGATAGGATGGGTTTTGCTGCGCAAGTGATGGCAGGGCTAAAAATACCGGTGCTATTAAGGTGATGTATTTAAATTTGGTCATATAAGCGCATAGTAATGATGATGCTAAAATAGCTAAACGCAAAAATGCAATCCACATTAGTAATTAACAAATGTGGAAAACGTTTTTCTTTCAAACGTTGATTGTGTTTTGCTGGTATGCTTGTGGAAAACTTTTGGAAGCTGCCATGCAAAAATAGTAAATGCAGGCAATATCACGGGCGTTATTTGAAATGAGTTTTGCAAAATATTGATATACCAAAATCGTTTATGTAAAGAATGGCGAAGTACTTGTTAAAACTATTTATTATCAGCAGCCTGTTATTTGCAGGAAGTAATTGTTACTGTGCTTTTGGTCCGGATGGGCAGGGCAGGGAGGAGATCGTATTACAAAATGAGCCTGTAAAGGTGGGTAATGCGGAGTTTTATATTACCAGTTTTACTGACGAGCGTGCACATAAAGGCCCCATTGGTAAGTTACAACCTGCCGACGGTAAAGGAGAGCCGGTACAGGTTGACCTGAAGGGGGGAACATTGCAGTGCCTGAAGAGTTTTTTTGATGTTAATTTTCCGGCAAACACCAAAATGCGGCCTGTAGCAGTTATGCTTAAAGCATTAAATATTACCGAAAGGCCCATAAATGCCAACCGGGTAAAGGGGGATATTACGTTTTCGTTAACCTTTGGATTGCAAAAGGATGATATATTTATTAAGCTGGATGATTATACCAGTAGCAGTACCTATGAACGTAACGCGGGGCCGGCTCAGCAAATTGAGCCTTTATTGCGTACTGTGATCAGCAATAGTTTAATTTATATAAACAACTGGATAAATGTGCAGGCTGATAATAATATTAAGCTTGCAACAAATGTAAAACTATCTTTTGACGATTACAGTACGGCCGCTGAAGGCGATACGATTTACTATGATGCTAACCGACCTTTAAAATGGACTGATTTCCTTGAAAAACCACAATATTCTACAAAACATAGTGCCGAAATATTTGCAAGCATAGGCTACGATGAAGAAGTAAAACTGATTAAAGGTATTATTTATGTTAAACTTTATCTTAAGGTTTATGCGCCTAAAAGTGCAAACTGGGTAAAAAGCGAGGCTCGCAATGGGTACGGGTTAAACCATGAACAGCGGCATTTTGATATTGCGAAAATTGTAGCTAACCATTTTAAACAAAATTTAGCTGCGCAGAAACTTAGCGTTGAAAACTATGACGGCCCTATAAATGTGGCTTATTTTGATGCATTAAGAGAGTTGGACAAATTGCAAAAACAATATGATGCGGAAACAGCGCACAGCATAAATAATTATATGCAGCAGCAATGGAATAAAAAAATTGATGAGGAACTGGCCGAAAGTGGGAAGTTATAAGTGTTAAGCTGCGTTCAGCTGCGTTTTTATTTTACTGAGCAGTGTACTTATATCAAAAGGTTTAGCAACGAAATCATTAGGAGCGCCTTCCTGGTTTAGAGAGGTGTTAACTGTATGGCTTGCCGATATTAAAATAACAGGAATGTTAAGGGTGTTGTCAATTTTTTTAAGGTATTTACAAAGTTCCCTGCCATCTAAATTGCCCAGCATAATATCAAGCAAAATCAGGTCGGGTTTTGTATCCCTTATCTTATCCATTAAAAAATGACCGTCAGAAAGTGTTTCTACTTCATAACCGGAATCTTCCAGAATCAACTGGAGTACTTCCAAAATATCTTTATCGTCATCCACCGCCAGTATCCGTCTCATGTCAATTGTTTTTTGTATCAGCATTAATACATATTATTAACAGTGAATAGCAATACCTGTACCAAATATTAATATATATAAATATTTGATCAGCTGCGTTTTAATATATACATGCTTTTTTTACAATTAGCGCAAAAATATCTTTTAAGCGGTAAAAAGAACAAGAGCTTTTTTACCACCCAGCTTCTGCGTAATTTATGGTGAAAGTGTTTACCGCATTTAGGGCAACGGGTATCCATAGAATGTGTGGTGGTTTGCAATTGAATTATTTGTAGGTTATAATTCAATTATAAGAAATATTTAAATAAGCATAATAACTTTCAGAGTTTTTCAGAAAAAAATTGGGGTACGCACGCTATTTGCCCAAAAAATATTTGGTACGGTTGCATCGGTAGCATATATATCTTTTTACCGGCAGCCAGAAAAAAAATGTTTTAACCCAAAAACCCCGGGGAATGCGGCTGTCAAATTCTGCTCTGCATTTCGGACATTTAAAACGGGTGTGTGCCCTCTTATGATGAATATCCTTATCAGGAAATGCTGCTACCATACAATCAGGGGTTATTGTATTGATTATGTATTAATTACCTATAACAAATATATAAGTATTACTGATATATAAAAATATATATAAAAAAAATGCACGGTAAATATTACCGCGCATCAGGATTTAAAATTATTAAAAAAAGCTGTTATATTATTCCCAAAGGTTTGCAGGGTAGGTGCCGTTTTCTACCAGCTCTGCAATGTTATTTTCTACAATAGGTTTGTCTTCTTTATAAGTTACACCAAACCATTTTTCTGCGGTTGGTATTACTTTAAATGTAGCAGTATTGTTTTTTATGAGTTCATCAGCAACCAGCGGTATAAAAAATTCCGCTTTAGGATTGTTTTTATTTTGAGCCACGAACTTTTTGAACAGATCCAGGCTTTGTTCAAATATGGCAGGTGTGAAACCCCAAAAGTTCATGGATACACGTGTATTTGACGGAAGGGGAACTTCCTGGCCATTATCTTCATAAACTACTGAGCCATCTTCTTTAAAATATACCTTGAGGCGCTCATTAATGGCAACCATGTTACCATCTTCTACCTGGCACACCCCGCGCGATACGGAACCATGATCAGACAAGGTACGGTCTATCTGGTACCCGATAAGCGAGTAGCGGTCATCAGCGGCTTCGGTAGTTAAAAAATCGGCCATTTTTTTAAAAGCGTCATATCCGTAAAAATCATCGGCATTTATAACGCAAAAAGGTTCATGAACCTGATCGCGTGAGGCTAATACTGCATGTGCTGTTCCCCAGGGCTTGGCTCGCTCTATGGTTTCATCAATACCAAAAGGTTTCAGGTCGTAAGTTTGAAATATATAATCGGTTTCAACCTTTCCTTTAAGTTTTGGCTCAAATATGGCTTTAAAGTCGTCCAGAAATTCCTCCCGGATAATGAAGGATACTTTTCCGAACCCGGCTTTAATAGCGTCGTAAATGGAGTAGTCAATAATGGTTTCGCCGTTGGGGCCAAAACCGTCAACTTGTTTCATACTTCCATAACGGCTGCCCATACCTGCGGCCAATATTAATAATGTAGGTTTCATGTTTAAGTAAATTTATTATATGTAATGTATATGTTATACACAAATACAGAATACGCTTAAATGTTTTAAGAAATTATTTGATGTAGCGGAAATCCTGTCCGTTTTTTATGTTCAGCAGGGTTTCATAAATAAGGCGTATTACATTGTCTACATCGTTTTTATGTATCATTTCAACCGTAGTGTGCATATACCGTAACGGCAGGGAAATTAATGCGGAAGGTACCCCGTCGTTAGAGTAAGCAAATGCATCTGTATCGGTGCCTGTGCTGCGCGATGATGCCTGGCGTTGAAAAGGGATATCCGCTTTTTGAGCTGATTCTATCAGTAATTTATTCAGGTTATTTTGTACAGCCGGGGCGTAAGATATTACCGGCCCTTTACCGCAGGCCAGATCACCCTGTGTTATCTTATTGATCATAGGTGTTCCGGTATCGTGGGTAACATCTGTAACAATAGCCACGTTTGGCTTTATACGGTGCGCTATCATTTCGGCACCGCGCAGGCCTATCTCTTCCTGTACGGCGTTCACGATGTATAAACCAAACGGAAGTTTAACTTTATTCTCTTTAAGTAAACGGGCAACTTCGGCTATCATAAAGCCACCTGCACGGTTATCCAGCGCGCGGCCTACGTAATAGCGGTCGTTAAGTACCATAAACTCATCTTCGTAGGTAATAACACAGCCAACGTGTATGCCCAATTTTTCTACCTCGTCTTTGCTGGTGCAACCGCAATCCAGGAAGATGTTTTTAAGTGAAGGCGATTCCTCCTTTTCGCCACCCAGACGGGTGTGTATGGCGGGCCAGCCAAATACGGCCTTTACCACGCCGTTATCTGTTTGGATGTTTACCCTTTTTGACGGGGCTATCTGATGGTCTGATCCGCCGTTACGGATCACATATATTAAACCATCATTGGTAATGTAGTTTACAAACCATGATATTTCGTCGGCATGGGCCTCAATAACCACCTTGTAGTCGGCTTTGGGGTTAATAATGCCTACGGCAGTACCATAATTATCTACATAATGGTCATCAATGTAAGGTTTTAAATAATCGAGCCACAACTCCTGACCCTTCCATTCAAAGCCGGTGGGCGATGAATTATTGATATATTTTTCGAAGAACGATAGCGATTTTTTATTTACTACAGCAGGATGCTGTTTACTTTCAGATTTTTTTTTAGCCATTTGTTTTATTAAGCAGCCATTAGGTGGCTACGCACAAATATAATAAAGCTGAGGAGAACAGCGTAATTATGATAAAGCGAATATTAATATTATTGGTTGCTTAATATTAACTTAATAACATAAGGCCACCTTTGCGGCATAATAATTAGATCAGTTAAAGTTAGTTAAAAGACCACTCCGCGCAAGGCAGGCTGGTCTTTTTTTAATTAGATAATATTGGTTTTTGCATAATGACATAATCATGCCCGTTCCTGCTAAAAACCTCTCCGGTTTCACTAAAACCAAACTTTTTGTAAAAAGCGGTGGCTGTTAAACGGGCATTGCACCATAAGTGCCTGCCGCCTTCCCGTTCAACAAACCTGGTAATGTGATTCAACAGTTTGGTGCCTACGCCGGTAAACTGCATATCTTTACTTACAGCAAATTTTCGGAACTGCCAGTCGGCATCATTTTTAAATAATGATATCACCGCTACAAGTTTATCCTGGTTAAACGCACCAAAATGATAACCGTTGTTATCTTCCTCCATCTCCATTTTAAACAAAGGCTCGTCAGGATATAACACCTCACGTCGCAGTCGCCAGGTAAGCTCGGGGCGTATTTGTTCAATGGAGAGCATGGTAAATATGACTTGGGATTTTAAATTTACTAAAATAAATAACAGCTAACTTTAAACTGATGATTAGAGATCAGGTGTTAAATATATTCCAGCCATATATTGTCATAAATTGTTTCACTTCTTCATCAAAAGTTTTTTTGGTGTGGTGTATCTCCTGATTTTTGATATATTTAGTAACCTTTTCAACCTGAGATTCACTTATCGAAACAGCGAAGTAATCGTCCTGCCAGCTAAACGATTGAACTGTTAGTTCATGTTTGTTTATCCAAAAGGAAGATTCGCCCTTAATAAGTTGTGCCACTTTTGAGATACTTTGATCTTTTCCTAATGAGATCAGACAGTGTATATGATCTGTATATCCATTAATAGCTTGCAGGAAAATTCCTTTCTCTTTGCAATTTTCAATTTTCAATAATGTGTTTATAGATATCATACCTGAGTTTTGGTTGAAGCAACGGCTCTCTGTTTTTAGTGGCGAAAACTAAATGAATCCAAACTTTTACAAATGACATTTTCTGATTTTTGGCTAAAGCCAATATAGTAATTTATTAGTCCGTCCCATAAATGGGACGGCAATGAAAAGTGATGAATGACTTTAATAGTTGCTTGATTGCACACAATGGGATGCCTGACTTGCTTATCGGAGATGATTTTTGGCTAAAATTAGTCCGTCCCATAAATGAGACGGCAATGAAAATTAATGATGACTTTAATAGTTGCTTGATTGCACACAATGGGATGCCTGACTTGCTTATCGGAGATGATTTTTGGATAAAGTCAATAAGATTTTTTTATAGTCCGCCCCATAAATGGGACGGCAATGAAATAATAAGTTTATTGTTAATATTATTGAAGTTTGTAGCTAAAAATAATGACACCATTTATAAACTCATTATGGTTGGCAAAAACTAATAAATAACTCTGTGGAAAATAGAATTAATTATCCTGTTTTTTTTCATTGCCGTTGGCTTTAGCCAACGGATGTAAGAGTTTTTAACTGGCTTTAGCCAAAAATCTAAGTTAGCTACAACGGTATATTGCCGTGTTTTTTCTTAGGATTATTCACCACTTTATTCTCCAGCATTTTAAAGGCATGGATGAGTTTGATGCGTGTTTCTGCGGGCTCTATCACTTCATCAATAAAGCCTCGTTCTGCCGCACGGTAGGGATTAGCGAATATATCAGCATATTGCTGCTCTTTCTCCAGCCATTTGGCCTGTGGATCATCGGCGGCGTTAATTTCTCTTTTAAATATAATTTCCGCTGCTCCTTTAGCGCCCATTACCGCAATTTCGGCACTTGGCCATGCATAGTTCATATCGGCACCTATGTGTTTAGAATTCATTACATCATAAGCGCCGCCGTAAGCCTTACGGGTAATAACCGTAATACGCGGCACGGTTGCCTCGCAAAAGGCATATAATAATTTAGCACCGTTAGTGATTATTGCGTTCCACTCCTGGTCGGTACCCGGTAAAAAGCCCGGCACATCCTCAAACACCAGCAGCGGAATATTAAAGCTGTCGCAAAAACGTACAAAACGCGCACCTTTGGTGGATGAATTAATATCAAGCACACCGGCTAAAAAAGCAGGCTGGTTAGCTACTATACCAATACTACGACCTGCAAGACGGGCAAAGCCCACCACTATATTTTCGGCAAAATCTTTATGTACTTCTAAAAACGAGCCGCTATCTATAACCTGTTCAATAACCTCACGGATATCATAGGGTTGAGAAACGTTTTCGGGTAAAAGTGTTGTTAAAGCATCTCTGGTTTCGTTTCCGGCTTCGTAGGGCAGGGCAGGTGCTCTGTCCTCGCAATTCTGCGGCATGTAACTCAGCAATTTTTTAACGTGCTGTATAGCATCAATTTCGTTAGCGCAGGCAAAATGGGTTACACCGCTTTTGGTGGCATGGGTGTTTGCGCCTCCCAGTTCTTCGGAGGTTACCTGCTCATGTGTTACAGTTTTTACCACGTTTGGCCCGGTAACGAACATATAAGAGGTATGTTCTACCATCAGTATAAAATCGGTGATAGCCGGCGAGTAAACCGCGCCCCCCGCGCAGGGCCCCATAATGGCCGATATTTGCGGCACTACACCGCTTGCCATAGTATTACGGTAAAATATATCAGCATAACCGCCAAGTGATACTACGCCTTCCTGTATACGTGCCCCGCCGGAGTCGTTTAAGCCTATAACAGGTGCACCGTTCTTCATGGCCAGATCCATGACCTTACATATTTTTTCGGCGTGGGTTTCTGATAATGATCCTCCAAAAACGGTAAAATCCTGCGAAAAAACATATACCAAACGTCCGTTTACTGTACCGTAGCCGGTTACTACACCATCTCCGGGGTAATGTTCTTTCTCCATTCCGAAATCAGTAGAGCGATGGGCAACCAACATGCCTATTTCCTGAAAAGAACCATCGTCCAGTAAAAAATGAAGACGCTCACGGGCAGTTAATTTGCCTTTTTTGTGCTGACTCTCAATACGTACGTGCCCGCCACCCTGTAATGCTTTCTGGCGTTTTTGCTTTAATATCTCTAACTTTTTATCCACGATCAGGTTTATTTGTGTTGACGCTAAAATTAGTAATTATATTGTAAGAATACCTTTTAGGGGTGTTTTACTATCAATTTTTGCTATATTTGTGGAAATGCAAGTCCGGAAATTTAAATATCTTGTAACTATGCTGTTCATGATCATCTTTACCTTAAAGATGGTTATATCAGCAGCGCCGATATTTTTATCTATGGACAGCAAAGCCGTAAGCGCAGTTATCCTGCAGCTTGAGCATGAGTCGAAAACAGATAAGGATGATCCTGAAAAGGATATGTTTAAAGAAAAGAAGTTTTTTGACGAGAATTATGTTCACCACATAGCGCATATAGCGTATGTTGTTGAAACAAATGTATTGCATAATAAGGAACGTTCCCTTTACACACAGGTATATCATCCTGTAGTACCCACGCCCCCTCCAAACGCATAATTTTTTATGCCGGTGCCAACCGGTATAGGTTTGCTTTACCTGTTCAATTTTTTTTGGATGGGCAAAGTTTATGTTTTTCTATGTGCTTTTTAAAGTCGTAACAGCAATTTCTATCAAAGTTTAATTTTCTAACGAATCATTTATGCAAAAAGATCAAGGCGGGACAGCTACGGGCGGTCTTAACCTCAAGAAATATTTTTTACCCAAAAACTTAAAAAAAGATATCCCGTCAAGTATAGTAGTGTTCTTAGTGGCACTGCCTTTATGTTTGGGTATTGCGCTGGCATCAGGCGCGCCGTTATTTGCCGGTTTACTTACCGGTATTATAGGCGGTATAGTAGTAGGGGCCTTTAGTGGGTCGCAACTAAGTGTTGCAGGGCCTGCGGCCGGTTTAACGGTAATAGTTTTAAATGCCATTACGGGTTTAGGTTCATATGAGGCGTTTTTACTTAGCCTGCTTATAGCAGGTATCTTCCAGATCATTCTGGGGCTGGTAAAAGCAGGCACTATAGCCAATTATTTTCCTTCGCCGGTAATTGAGGGGATGCTTGCCGCTATTGGTATCATTCTTATTATGAAACAGTTTCCGCACGCGGTGGGTTACGATGCTGATTTTGAAGGAGACGAAGGCTTTTTGCAAACTGATGCGGATAACAACACCTTCTCGGGTATAATAAGCGCTTTCAGTAAAATAAATTACGGCGCGGTTATTATCAGCGTAATTTCGCTGGCAATAATGATATACTGGCCAAGGGTTAAAAAGCTGGCTATTATACCTGCGCCATTACTGGTGGTTGTGGTGGGTGTTATACTTGCGCTTTTGTTTTCAGGCTCGGGCATGGCCCTGCAGGCAAAGCAAATGGTGCAGATACCTACAGTAAGCAACACCAGTGAATTCTTCGGGTTGTTTAAGAGTCCGGATTTTAGCGTGATAGGCAACAAGGAAATTTGGATAACGGCTTTTACAATTGCCGTAGTTGCCAGTTTAGAAACCCTGTTAAGTTTAGAGGCTGTAGATAAAATTGACCCGATAAAACGTGTATCGCCAACTAACAGGGAGTTAATAGCGCAGGGAACCGGTAACATGATCAGCGGATTATTAGGCGGTATGCCCATGACGGCAGTTATTGTACGTTCATCAGCCAACGTAGGCTCGGGCGCGCGTACCAAAATGAGTGCCATATTTCATGGTTTTTTATTGCTGCTGTCGTTGTTGCTTATACCCGGGTTAATTAACCTTATACCACTATCAAGTTTGGCCGCCATACTGTTAATAGTAGGTTACAAACTGGCACGTATTAGTTTGTTTAAGCGTATATGGCACAAGGGCTTAAATCAGTTTATACCTTTTGTGGTAACTATTATAGCCGTGGTATTTACCGATCTGCTGATGGGTGTTGGTATAGGTATGGTTGTAGGTATTTTTTACCTGTTACGTACCAATATGCGTAACCCTTATTTCTACCAGATAGTGCCGAACGGCGATAAAAACACCATCCGTATAAAGCTGGCAGAGGAAGTTTCTTTCTTAAACAAAGCAGCAATACAGGTTACCCTGACCAGTTTACCCGAGGGCAGCGAAGTGATCATCGACGGAACAAACTCCCGCTATATAGATCCCGACGTTCTGGAGATCATAGAAAATTTTAAACAGAACGCCTATACCAAACACATTGTGGTACATCTGGAAGATATTAAAGAACGATACGATGTGCCATCACTAAAAACCTTAATGTATAACCCTAAATAAGCATTCATCATGACTACAACAGATAATAATAAAAACAACCATAAACCATCACCAAACGGTAAAGAGATACGCCTGGCTCAAAAAGGCAGCTATGAGGCATTACTACGCGGCAACGCCGAGTGGGTGGAAAGACGCCTGAAAGATGAACCGGATTTTTTTAAAACACTGGCGCAGGGGCAAAGCCCCGAGGTGTTGTGGATAGGCTGCTCAGACAGCCGCGTGCCTGCTAACGAAGTTACCGGTACCAAACCGGGCGAAGTGTTTGTACACCGCAATATTGCCAACGTATGCGTTCACTCGGATATGAACATGCTGAGTGTGCTTGATTATGCCGTAAATGTACTGAAGGTAAAACACGTAATAGTAGCCGGACACCACGGCTGCGGCGGCGTTGCGGCGGCTTTAAGTAACAAACAGTTTGGTTTAATTGATAACTGGCTGCGCCATATAAAGGATGTTTACCGTTTGCACAGTCATGAACTTGACCGCATTACCGATGAAACACAAAAGCTTAACCGCCTTGTGGAGCTGAATGTGAGCGAACAGGTGTATAACCTTTGTAAAACTTCTATTATACAGAATGCATGGATGGAGCGGGATGACCTGGAAGTACATGGCTGGGTAATTAACCTTTCGACGGGATTGGTTAAAGACCTTAAAGTAAGCAGTTACGGCGCCCATAACCTGGGCTACGTTTACGAGCTTGACGGCGTTGTGCCGGCTAAATAAGCAACTACCCCTTACTATATAACGCGCCCCGGTTTGCAATTGCAGCCGGGGCTTTTTAATTTAGCGCAAAATTTGATTTCAAGGTCCAATTTAGTTTATGCTGAGACAACAAAAAGATAAACGTACCCTGCAGGAGAACCTGATGCTCGCTTCATCAACCGCTGTAGTATCGGGTATTACTAATGTAGCCTGTTTAGTAGCTTTTTTGGCTTTTACCTCAAATGTTACCGGGCATGTGGCTACGCTTGCCAAGCATGTGGTGGAGCAGAATATAGGAGAGATAGTTGTATTTGTGGTTTGGCTCTTTATGTTTTTTGCCGGGGCGTTTGCAGCCAGTTTTATTGTGCGCTCTTATCAGGATAAAAGCTATTACAAGGCTCATTCCATACCTATTATATTGGAGATAATAATATTGTTATTTGTTGCGGTTTACGGGCATAATTTTTACCGCGAAACACAAACCGAGCGCGAAATAGTTATCGGCGCTATTTTGTTTACCATGGGGTTGCAAAATAGCTTGGTATCTATCATATCCGGGGGTATAGTAAAAACATCGCACCTAACGGGGTTGTTTACTGATCTGGGTGGCGAAGTTGCCGAGTGGATGCATCCTAAAACAGAGAGAACAGTTGCTGCGCGTAACAAGCTCTACATTCGTTTCACCATTTTGTTATTTTATTTTTCGGGATGTATTGCAGGAGGGTTTCTGTTTAATGAGTATAACTTTGCAATATTTTATTTTTTACCGCTGATATTATTAACCATTTTATATTATGACCTTTCGCCGCTGGCTTTACATAAACTATCACGTATGTTAATACGTAAGTAGTTAAAAATACACGACATTTACCATTTAAATAAAACGTTATACTATGTGTGCTAAATACAATAAAACCATACACGATACCAGCCATATAAACTACCAAAGCCTGTTGGCAGGGAATAAGCAGTTTGTGGCCGATGCTTTAAATGAAGATCCGGAGTTTTTTAATACACTGGCTAACGGCCAAAAGCCACCCGTATTATGGATAGGCTGTGCGGATAGCCGCGTACCTGCAAACCAGATAACCAACACCCAACCGGGTGAAATATTTGTACATCGTAATATTGCCAACATGGTAATACATACGGATATGAATATGCTGAGTGTACTGGATTATGCCGTAAATGTACTTCAGGTAAAGCACGTTATTGTAGTGGGCCATTATGGCTGCGGTGGTGTTATTGCATCAATGAGTAACCAGCAGTTTGGGTTAATAGATAACTGGTTAAGGCACATTAAGGATGTTTACCGCTTACACGCTGCCGAACTTGACGCTATTGATAATGAACATGGGCGTGTTAACCGTTTGGTGGAACTGAATATTATGGAAAACGTAAACAACTTATGTAAAACCTCTATAGTGCAGAATGCCTGGGAAAAAGGGCAGGAGCTAAGTGTGCATGGTTGGGTATATGATGTAGGTACAGGTATTATCAACGACCTTAAAGTAAGCACCGACAATAACTCCGAGATGGATGATGTGTTTAAGTTTGATTCTCCTGGTAAATAGGAGGATAGAGTCAAGAGACAAGAATCAGGAGTCAAGACATAAGACACAAGAATTAAGAATTAGAAGGATAGTGTTGTTCTTAAAATAACTTAAAAAATAAACCCCGGCTCGTTAAAGTCGGGGTTTATTGTAAAGTGTTTTTTTTTATTTAAACCGTGAATCTTAAGCCTTGTATCTTGTCTCCTGATTCTTGTATCTTGGTGCCTGTTCCTGTCTCTTGATTCTTGGCTCTTGATTCTTATATCATTTAAGCTTCCTTTTGCAGGAACGGATAACGGTAATCCTTCGGCGGATCGAATGTTTCTTTTATGGTACGCGGTGATACCCAACGCAACAGATTGATCATTGATCCGGCTTTATCATTAGTTCCCGAGCCCCTGGCGCCACCAAATGGTTGCTGGCCAACTACCGCCCCAGTAGGTTTATCGTTAATGTAGAAATTTCCGGCTGCGTTACGCAATTTGTAGGTGGCATCCGCAATGGCATACCTGTCTTGCGAAATAATAGCTCCGGTAAGCGCGTAGATTGATGTATTGTCAACAATGTTCAATATCTCATCCCATTTATCATCCTCGTAAACATAAACCGTTAATACCGGGCCGAATAATTCCTCGCACATGGTAACATAATACGGATCCTGCACATGCAGAACAGTAGGTTCAACAAACCATCCGCGGGTTTTGTCGTATTTACCACCGGCAATTAACTCAACCGTTTTGTCAGCTTTTGCGGCCTCAATATATTTAACCAGTTTATCAAACGATACTTCGCTGATAACGGCGTTTATAAAATTTTCAAAATCCTCTACAGGGCCCATTTTAAAGCCTGCTATCTCAGTTTGCAGCTGTGCCTTAACTGCTGGCCATAATGATGCAGGGATGTAGGCTCTTGAAGCCGCCGAACATTTTTGTCCCTGGTATTCAAACGCGCCGCGCAGTAATGCTGTGCTTAGTACATCAACATCGGCACTTGGGTGGGCAAGTACAAAGTCTTTACCACCGGTTTCGCCCACAATGCGCGGATAGGTTTTGTATTTATGAATATTGGTGCCGATAGTTTGCCATATATGCTGAAAAACCTTGGTTGATCCGGTGAAATGGATACCCGCAAAATCAGGGTGATTAAATACCACATCGCCAACTTCAGGTCCGTCTGCGTATATCAGGTTAATAACGCCATCGGGTACACCTGCTTCTTTAAATACCTGCATTACCACGTTAGCGGCGTATACCTGGGTATCGGCAGGTTTCCAAACCACTACGTTACCCATCATAGCTGCTGATGCAGGCAGGTTACCCGCAATAGCGGTAAAATTGAATGGCGTAAGGGCGAATACAAAACCTTCCAGCGGGCGTTGTTCTACCCGGTTCCAGATACCTTTGCCGGATACCGGCGGTTGCTGCTGGTATATCTCGGTCATATAATGCACGTTAAAGCGCAAAAAGTCTATCAGCTCGCAAGCGGCATCAATTTCGGCCTGGTAAGCATTTTTGCTTTGGCCCAGCATGGTTGCCGCATTAATTTTTGCACGATACGGGCCTGCGAATAATTCGGCAGCTTTTAAAAATATGGCTGCACGCTGTTCCCAGGGTAAATTCTCCCAATCAGCCTTGGCGGCTAATGCCGCGTTAATAGCATCGTTTATATGGGTTTTGTTTCCCCAGTGAAATGTGCCTAAAAGGTGTTTATGATCATGCGGCGGACGCAGTTCCATTAGTTTACCTGTACGAACCTCTTTACCCCCAATATACATGGGTATATCAACTTGTTGTGAGCGGGCCTCGTTTAAAGCCGCTTTTAACGCTGCACGTTCCAAACTGCGCGGGCCATAATTTAAAACCGGCTCGTTAACAGGTTCCGGAACGTTAAAAAATCCTTTAAGCATAGATGAATAATTTAAAACTGCAAAGATACAGGTAAATGTGCAGATGTACGAATACGGGACAGGGTAAAGTTATTTTGTGACGCGGAATTGATAGGGTAGTAACACCTTTAACAGAAGTGTTGGTACAACTTACTCATGCTGCACATCCCACAAACCGGGATGATCGCGGTAATGGGTTATGTTTTCAATTATTTCCTGTACATCGTCGGCAGATAATTCTTCTGTACCATCTGCGGTGTAAGTGAACAATTTACCCGGATCTTCAAACGTAATATAACCCAGATAATTGGGGCTGTGTTTTTTATCCAACAGTAACTCCTCTTTTTTATAGTTAACTGTATCGGCATTTTCAAAACCAAAATCACGGTAAATATTGTAGGTGTAGGTAAGTACCGGATGCCCGTCTACATGCGCATCAGTATTAGGAATGATCATGACGGGTAGTTCTGTTCCGACGGTAAAAAATATAGGCGACATATCGTATTTATCTTATTCAGGGAACAGTTGTTAAAATAAATTTGTTTTAACTGATGTTATCTGTCCGCAACTTATTTGCCGACGACCAGCGGTTGCATTTTGTTTTTACCTTTAAGATTAATACGCGTTAAGTAAACACCCGCTAAAATAACCAGCAGGCAGGCTATTTGCCCTAATGTTATGGTTTCGCCATAATACCAGCCCCAGCCAAATGCTACAAAAGGTATTCCGTAACTGGCAGTAGTGGTGAACAATACACTTGTACGCTGCACCAGCGCGTAAAATAGTACCCATGCAAGTGCAGTGCCCAGCATACCCAGGGTGCATACCGCAACGCAGGCTTTTATATATACCCAATTATGCAGCGGTAGCGCAAAAAAGCCGGTTTTCCATAAAATAAGGAGTGATGGCAACCCTACGGCTATCAGTGAGAACGCGGTAATAACCAGCGGACTTACGCCATTGAGGTAACGCTTTACCACTACGATGTTTATACCGTAAAAAATGGTGGCCAGTATCACCAGTCCGCCGTAGCTTACTTCGCCAACCCCTGTATGTTTTTGAATAAAATACAGCAACACGATGCCGCCAAAACCGATAATTATACCTGCTATTTGATTTAACGGGATGCGATTGCCAAAAAACAGGAAACCAAATATAATAGCGAAGATAGGCGTGAGCGAGTTAAGCGTACCTGCCAGGGCACTGTCTATTTTAGTTTCGGCTATACAGAATAAGAAGGCGGGTAAAAAACTACCGAATATACCCGAGAACACCATATAGCCTGACAGTTTGAAGGGGATTTTAGCACGATGCCTTACTAACACCGGAATTAAAACTATCCCTGCCGTAATTATGCGTATGGCCGCTACCTGCGATGCAGTGAGCAGTGGTTTTTTGTCGTCATCATATAACCCGAGTTTCATTAAAATAAACGAGCTGCCCCATATCAGGCAAATGGTCATAAATATAAGCCCGTTAACAAGCTTCGGCGATAAAATAGCAGGATTACGGGTATTTTGCATTGCTGCTGCAAAATAATATTAATACCGGTAATATTTTATGAAAATAAACTGCAAGTGAAATATATAAAACAAAAACGGCCGCCCTAAAGGGCAGCCATTTTTTATATTAATTATGAATTATTTATTAGTTTACAGCACCAGGAGTGGTATAAGCCATAGCCTGTGGGTTAAAGTTAGCCCAACCTGAAGTCCAGTCGGTAGTACCGAAAGCACCACGGTAGGTTACTTTTTCAAAAAATGTGTCAGTTACTTTAGCGTTAGTAAATAAAGCACCGGATGCAGCTAATGAACCGGTTTTAACTGTAAAGTCAGGAGTGCCCGGATTAGCGAAATCAGATGAGTATTTAAATGGTGAGTTGATTAAAGCATCAGCATATAATGATGCGTCAAAAGTGTTTGTAGCTCTTAAAGTAGTTTCGAATATCGCTTTTTGAGTAGCGTTGTCACCTTTAACTTCGTTACCTTTTTTGTTGCTTCCGTATATAATGTTGTTTTGGAAAACTAAACGGCCGGCTGTGTAGTTAGTTGAAGTTGAACCTGCTGTAGCTACCTTTGAATCATCAATGTAAACACCTTCAACAAAACCTGCGAATACAGAGTTTAAGATGCTTTCGGCAGAGTTACGACGAATCTGAGCAGCATGCTGATAGTTAGCATTGATGTTACCTGAAGTTGCATTTGCAATAGGACCTAACAAAGTCATGTTAGAGAAAACTGCAGATGTTTGAGGAGTTTTATCAGAACCTGAACCATCATTGTCTGATTCAAAAGCGTTTGAACCTGAAACGTCAGCAATTGTTGGGTAACGTTGAGATAAACCGAACTGTACTTTACCGGAGAAACCAAAGTCAGTATCAAAGTCATCATCTAAGCTACCTATAGCTAATAAGTGTTTAGCGTTAACTGTACCACCAAACCACTCGAAAGAGTCGTCACCTGAACGGTAAACTTCGATATATTCCAAAGTAGTACCTGAACCTACACCACCTAAAGTAAGACCATTGATCTCGTTATCAGGTGAGAAAGGAATACCTGCATATTCAATACGGATATATTTTAAGGTACCTGAGTTGTCATCAGCAACAGAACCACCGTATTG
This sequence comes from Mucilaginibacter segetis, assembly GCF_016522075.1. Lineage (GTDB taxonomy): Bacteria > Bacteroidota > Bacteroidia > Sphingobacteriales > Sphingobacteriaceae > Mucilaginibacter > Mucilaginibacter segetis. The sequence goes on from NZ_JAEHFW010000003.1 coordinate 469,337, forward strand.
TATATATTTAGCAGCGTCGCCTTTAGCATCCAAACCACCTTCGATGCTTACGTTATCGCCCTGGTTAACCGGAGCTTTACCTAAAAGGATGATACCACCCCAGTCGCCTGCGTTACGTGTACCTGCAGCAAATGATGAAGTAAACACAATAGGTTTAGAAGCAGTACCTACGGCCATTAATTTAGCACCACGAGTGATGATCAAAGTACCCTTTGAAGCTTTTTCACCTTTAACAATGGTACCCGGTTCAATGGTAAGGGTTGCGCCGTTAGTTACGTAAACAAAACCTTTAAGAGTATAAATTTTGTCGGCTGTCCAGGTAGTGTTTGCAGTAATGTCTCCGCTAACAGATACTGAAGTTGATGTTGAAGTTGTATCCGTTGGTGGAACAATTGGATCAATAGGAGAACTTTTCTTACTACATGAAGTAATAATTACAGAGGCGCCTAAGGCTAATAGTAATAATGTTTTTTTCATAATGTTTTTTGTCTGTCGATTTCCTGCAAAGAAAAGCTATGCATATTAAGCCTGTGTTAAATAGGCTTTAACAAATGACTAATTAATTAATCAAAAGGTGTAATTAAATGATAATGAATAGCTTGAACCTAAGTTGTATGCTTTAAATGTGGTGCCGCCAGATGGTGAGTATGGTTTCCCGTCAAGCTGATATTCGAAATTGTATTTTTGATTAAGGATATCGCTGCCGCTCAATTTGATCTCACCCTTGCTCTTTAGCACCTTATAACCCACCTGGAAATCCAGTACGTTACGTGGTAACTCATACACGCTGGAGAACCTTTCGCCACCGGCGTAAAATATACGTTTGCCCAAACGGTTAAACAATAAGTTTATAGATAGTTTATTGTCAAGTTCATTATGCAGTAAACCGGCGTTGATCACATACGGCGACTGGCCAACCAGCGGGCGCGTAGTTTCTAAACGGGTTACACCATCATCAGGGTTAGTTACCCTTGATTTATTTACCGAGAAGTTAGCGTAGGCTGTAGTATTTTTAAAGAATGTGTTAGCATCAATAAAATCAAGCGTTTTACGCGCTTCCATCTCAAAACCGTACACATAAGCCGATTTAGAGTTAAAGTAAGTAATGGTTGTTGATGAGTTAGGGTCGTCAATAAGCGGCTCTATAGCACCGTTGAAGTGCTTGTAAAATGCAGATACCGAGAATATTTGTCCGGCTGAAGGATACAACTCATATCTTAAATCAGCATTATCAATAAGAGTGCGGTGTAGATTTGGATTACCCTGTTGTGTAGCTAACAGTTCATAATCATAGTATGCGAATGGCGCCAGCTCCCTGAATTCCGGACGGGCCACCGTGCGGTAGTACGCTACCCTTAAATTAGCCTTATCTGTTAATGCATAAGTAAAGTTTACAGATGGTAAAAAGTCAAGGTTATCTAATTTAACACGTGGCTGATCAACATTGGTTTCTTCGGTATTTAGTTTAAGGTCAAATTTCTCTACCCTTAAACCATAAACTATACGCACATTTTCGCCAATTTTGCTATCCAGCATGGCATAGCCAGAATTGGTAAAGCTGTTGGCATCATACCTATCGGTAGGGTTTGATAATTCTTCGAGGTTATAAACACCGGTTGCTATTACATTCGGACCGAACAGGGTTTCTATAGGGCGCTGTAAAATGGCATTAATGTCATAGTTCTGATTGTTTTGGTCGATCACCAACCCAAGGAATCTTGCATTAAAAGTTCTGTCGCGGTATTGTGAGGAAACTCCTGCTTTAAATGTACTTTGTGTGAATAAATTAACCGGTACATTATAATCAACCTTACCCGAGTAGATGTTCTCGTTCAGATGAGAAAATACACGGGCATTTTCTTTACCTAAGTTAGTTACAGTAGCGTAGTAAGGTTCGCCTGCGTTGGTTTGTTTGTAGTTTACCTTTTTCTGATCAGGCTGATCATTCAATACATTGCTGAAACCCAGGTTCCATTTTATTTTAGAGTTTTTTGAACCTATGCTGTGGTCGCCCTCTATGGTTGATTTGAACAATGCTTTTTCTAACATATCATAAGCATAAAACCTGTTATCAGAACTTGAAGTACCTGTGTTAGCACCGGTACGATACGTAAACTGATCATCCAATATGCGGTTGTAAAGATTTTTAAATGTGATCTTATTTTTACCGAAGCTGTAAGCGAAGTTGGCCAACGCTCCTACATTGGTAGAGAATTTAGAAACCTGATTATGGTAATCGTAGTTATCAAAATTCTGTATCAGATCAGGAGTATAGTTCTGCGAATTACGATAAGTTAAGGCGATAGTAGTACCAAAGCGGTTTTTGTTTTCGCCAATCTCTTTTACATTACCTACAGTTAACTGATAATTTTGACCGGGTAAGGCTTTATTGTTATATATACCAAAATCGTTGTTAAGGCTATTGATGGATTGTATGTTTTGAGTAAAGCCCAATTGCTTGTTTACTATCTGGCTGGTGGTGGGAAAGTTATCTACCAGTTTACGGCTGCCATCATCAAAACCAAAATAATCGCTGACGCTGCGGAAACCGGTATTGAAATTTTTAAACGTGCTTTGGGTATTATAGCTATAACCTAAACTGAAGTTGATAAAATTTTGATCAGGGATGTCCTTGGTCAAAATTTGTACGTTACCACCTGCAAAATCGCCTGGCAAATCGGGGCTTGCTGTTTTGCTGATGATAATATTATCAATTAAGCTTGATGGAACGATATCAAATGAGAATGCCTTACGGTTAGGCTCGGTACTTGGCAGCGGTGCGCCATCTAACGATGCGGTGTTGTACCTGTCGCTCAAACCACGAACGATCACAAATTTATTATCCTGAATAGTAGTACCGCTCACTCTTTTGAGTACATCGCTGGTGTTTTTATCAGGCGATTTTCTGATGAGTTCTGAAGAGATACCGTCAGATATCGACACGCTGTTTTTTTGGATAGCATATAACGCGCTGGTAGATTCCTGCCGATAGGTTGCCTTTATCACTACTTCGTTAAGTGTTTGCGAGGCTGATTGCCCCATGGTGATATTAAGCGGAGTAGTAGCATCGGCCTTTACCTCAATGTCGGATATCGACTTGCTTTGATAGCCGATGTATCTTACCAATACGGTGTATTTACCGGGCTGTAAACCGCTTAATACATAATGGCCTTCCACATCAGTTGCGGTGCCCGAAGTTGTGCCTTGTATGCTTACTGTGGCACCAATTAAGGTTTCGCTGTTTTTTTCGTCAATTACTTTACCTGCTATTTTACCTGTGCTTTGTGCAAATAGCTGATTAGCAGAAAATAGGGTTACCAATAATATGGTAAGGATTGATAATGTTTTTTTCACGTGACTGAGTTTAATCAGGTGCAAAACTATTATCCAAATGTTAGTTGAATGTTATGTGTGCATTAACATAACGGAACCTTAATATTAATATAATGTTAAATGTGCTCAATGCCCAACTAAATTACATCTACGGTAAATCGTGCATGCTTTTAATTAATCCTATGAGGATTTACTATCCTTAAACGGATCATATATGAGGTGTTTTGCGTGTTGTATGGGTTGATCCGGGCACGGTTTATGTTTGATATAATTAATAAAATATTAAATACAGATAATTATGAAAGCGATAAGAATTCATGAATTTGGCGGACCCGACGTGTTAGAATTGGATGATATAGATATACCACAGCCTGCAGAGGATGAAGTGCTGATAAAAGTATATGCCAGTAGCGTAAACCCGGTGGATCAGAAAATATTTGAGGGAAAGGCGCAGCAGAAATTCCCGGTCAGTTTACCATTAACCATCGGTTGGGATGTTTCCGGCGTAATAGAGGGTGCAGGAAATAAAGTGCGTAATTTTAGCATCGGTGACGAAGTATACGCGCGTCCATTTCCAACTATTAACGGCGCCTTTGCCGAATATGTGGTAGTAAAAGCTGATGAAATAGCGCTTAAACCAAAAAGCATAGATCATCTGAAAGCGGCTGCTGTACCACTGGCCGGACTTACCGCATGGCAGGGTTTATTTAAGTATGGTGGTTTACAACGCGATCAAAAAGTATTAATACATGGCGCGTCAGGCGGGGTAGGCAGTTTTGCAGTTCAGCTGGCTAAGTGGAAGGGTGCTTTTGTAATAGGTACGGCATCAGCCCCAAACCTTGATTTTGTTAAACAGTTAGGCGCCGATGAAGCTTTAGATTATAAAAGTGAAAGATTTGAAGAGCATGTGCAGGATGTTGATCTGGTGTTTGATCTGATAGGTGGCGATACACAAAAGCGATCGCTGGAGGTACTTAAAGAGGGTGGCCGGCTTATAACTACGGTACAACCCTTGTATAAAGATGATGCAAAGGAGAAAAACATCCGGTTGGAAGGATTTACAGCACAGTCCTATGCAGAAGATTTAGAAAAAATTGCTGAACTGATAGATAAAGGAGTTGTTGACCCTGTAGTTTCAAGTATTATAAACCTGGAAGATGCCAAACAAGCAGAAATACTGAATGCAAAAGGCAACAGGGGTAAGATAGTTATCAAGGTTGTTTGATATTGAGGACATGGGTGATGGCGGACATCAGTTTCTGAAATCCTGCGTGATCATGAGGCCATAAATTCCGCCATCCAATATACCAATGCCCAGCCTGCCGAACGAGGGGTTTAGGATGTTAGCCTTATGCCCCGGTGAATTCATCAGCCCCTTATGTGCAATGGACAGTGTTTGCGCAAGGGCCAGGTTTTCGCCGGCGGTAATAAAGGTGATGTTACCTTTTTTCATGCGGCCAAAAGGATTGGTACCCTCAGGAGTATAGTGTGAAAAATATCCCCTCACAAACATATCAACCGAATGCTTGCGGGCCACAACAGTCATTTCCGGATCGGCTTTTACCGGATTTAGGCCACGTGAAGTACGCTCTTTATTTACAAGTATCAGCATTTGCGCCTCAAGGTCAGGCCGTGGCTTAGCGTTATCCTTGGTAAACGGAAGCTTAACAGATTTTTCTTCGCCCAGCTCGGCTCCATTCCCGTTAAGCGTGTGGTTTAACGCGTTACTGAACACCGGCGACATTTTATCATCCAGCCAGCTAACTTTATTGACCAATGCACTAGCCAGTTTACTATCCCGGGTTTTTTGGGAGATACTATTGGTAAACGGTATCAGCAACATTAGAGTAGCCAGTAATGTCGCCCATATGTAGCCATTGATAACTCCCGGTACAACTCCCAATATTTTATTAATGACATTATTATGTGCACGCTCAGGTACCTCATGTAATAGCAGGCCCTCCAGTTTATCTAATATTACACGGCCAATTATTACCGCTATAAAAAATCCAAGCGGCGCAGCCCAAACCCCGAATGATGGTGACAGTTTTAATAATATCCAGGCTATATAACTATAACCCAGGAAACCGATGATCAAACTGCCTATCCATGATATTAACACCAGCGATGATAAGATAAACCCGCGTGTAGTGCTCACCCATATGCATGCAACAAAAATCAACGATAATAACAGATCAATATAATTCAATTTACCTCCGGTTTACAGGGGATTAACAATTAAAGCGAGGGCTTGTTCAGTTTGGCTTTTACCCCTGCTTATAATATCAGACCATCTTAAATATTGAAAAGTAGACATTTCCTGTGAAAATACGTAGTATAAAAAGGAAGCAAGGAAAGTAAAAATAAATTTGTGCAACTGAATGGTTGCCATTATATTTGCAACCAAACGATTGCAAATATAATGTGTGATGAGACGAGACGTATTCCAGGCTATTGCCGATCCCACCCGAAGGGCCATATTAAGTTTACTGGCGCTAAACGCCATGACGCCCAATGCTATTGCTGAACATTTTGACAGCAGCAGGCAGGCCATATCAAAACATATAAAAATACTGACCGAATGCCGGCTGGTAGATCAGCAGCAAAGAGGGCGGGAGATTCATTACCATTTTAACGCGCAAAAAATGAAGGAAGTAGATATATGGATGGAGCAGTTCCGAAAACAGTGGGAGAGTCGTTTTGATCAGTTAGATGTATTATTAAAGAACCAAAACAAAAACCAATAATATGAATACAAAAGAAACCGTTTTTACAAAAGACGAGCAAAACAAAAAGCTAATAGTAGTACGCGCGTTTGATGCTCCTCAGGAGCAGGTATGGAAGGCGTGGACGGATAGCGCTATACTTGACCAATGGTGGGCACCTAAACCTTACCGTGCCGAAACCAAAACCATGGACTTCAGAACCTGCGGGCATTGGCTGTATTTTATGATAGGGCCGCAGGGCGATACCACCCTGTGCCGGGTGAATTTTGTGACAGTAGAAGACCAAAAGGGATTTTCTACTGAAACCTTTTTTTGTGATGCGCAAGGTAACGAGAACCCTGATCTTCCGAAAATGTACTGGGATACCCGCTTTAGCCAGAGCGGGAAGGTAACCACCGTGAATATTGAGATCAGTTTTGATAACCTGGAAGATATGGAAGCTATTATTAAAATGGGCTTTAAAGAAGGATTTACTATGGGATTGGGTAACCTTGATGAATACTTAGCTAATAACGGATAACATAAATCAGCTAAAGCCGTTTGCGGCAATAATAAAAGGTTGTTTCCGGCAAAGGAAACAACCTTTTACATTTTATGGGGATGAAATAGCTTTGATATGCTGATTGCTGCCTATATTGTGTTAATATATAAACGAAACCATTGCAGGGATATTGAACTATGAAAGCAGCTAAGCACATCATACACACACGTACATTAAAGGCGGGCATAAGTATCGCTGTTATATTATTTATGGGGATGCTGCTACCGGCAATATGCAGCGCGCAGCAGGTTAAGAGTAAACCGGGGCTTTTTTACGCGGTAACAGGCAACGGATTAAAAGATACCTCTTACCTGTTTGGTACCTTCCATTTGGTTAAAAGCGGTTATATGTCGCAGTTGCCGCACGTGCAGCAGGCTCTGCAAAAATCAAAAGGGGTGGTAGTGGAAACACTTATCGATTCTGCTAAGCTGCCGCAGCTGCAGGCCATGAGCTTTTTGAAAGATAAAACGCTGAGCAGTATGCTGGATAAACCTTTTAGCGACAGTTTGGATGCCGAACTTAAAAACACACTGGGGATGGGCTTAGCGCAACTGGATAAGTTTAAACCGATAAGTATTACGGTTACCTTATCAATGATATACATACAACAAAATAAACCGCCGGTATTAAACAATTACGATGGCGCGCCTTTGGATATTTACTTTGCCGACTACGGTAAGCAGCATGCTAAAATGGTTACCCCGTTTGAAACCGCCGAAGAGCAAATGGATATACTATTCAATAAAACCAGCGACGCAGAGCAAATAATCGATCTGAAACGATTTATACGCCATAAAGATGAAATGAGGACTTTAGGGAACGAAGAAGTAGACGCCTGGGTAGGGAATGACCTGGATAAACTGCAATACCTGTATGACAATTACTCGGATGCAGTTGGTAACTTAGATTATCTGCTTAAAAACCGTAATCTTAAATGGATGACCGTTTTGCCCGCATTGCTGCAAAAGCAGGGGCAATTTGTAGGGGTGGGGGCACTGCACCTTTCCGGGCCCGATGGGCTGGTGGAACAATTGCGTAAAAAGGGGTATACGGTTACGCCATTAAAATTATAAGGTTACACACATCTTTATATAATACTGATGAAACTACTGAAATATCTGCCATTACTGTTATTGTTAACGAGCGCGAATTTGTTTGCGCAAAACTATACCGCGCAAATTGAAAAATTCAGGGAAGATTATAAAAGCGATTTTTTGCAGGAAAAGAATTCTCCGCTTAAGCAGGAGGATCTGCAATACCTGCGTTTTTATGATGCTGACAGCAGTTACCGCGTACGCGCCGCTGCCCAAATATTAACCGCTGCCCCCACTTTTATTATGCCTGTATTTAGCGGCACAGGCCGCGAATATGCACCCTACGCTCTGTTGAATTTTAAACTGAAGGGCAAATCCATGCAGCTTACGGTTTACCGAAGCCTGGCACTGGCGAAAATACCTTCTTATAAGGATTACCTGCTGTTGCTTTTTACTGACGAAACCAACGGAAAAACCACCTATGGGGGCGGGCGTTATATTGATATGCGCGAGGGCGATTTTATCAACGGCACTGTTGTTATAGATTTTAATAAAGCCTACAACCCTTACTGCGCTTTTAGCGGAGGATATAGCTGTCCTAAACCACCCGATGAAAATCACCTCGATTGCGAAATATTAGCAGGTGAAAAAATGTTTGCGAAAGCGCACTGATCAGCAGGTGTAGTTGTTCCGTTTTTTAAAAAACGGAACACTTTTTAAAAAATTTTAGTTACCTAACTATTAAATATATACCGGGTTTATATAAAGTACGGGGATAGTAAATTCAAGAAATTAAAAACAGGTAACTGTTTAATTATCAGAATGTTCCGCTTGTTCCGTTTTTTGTATACACACACGCGGAACAGAACAAGAACTAACTGAATTCTTTGAATTTATTCGCCTTGTTTGCTGTCGTAGTTATAGCGGTTCATTAACTTTAATAACACGCCGTTTGTCCAGCCAAATCCATCCTGTAAAGGATATTCACCGCCGCCTGCGGTAAGGCTGGTATCAACCACATTATATTTCTCCAGCAATTTGCCTGTTTGTTTAAACACACGGATATTTAAACGCAGCCAACGTGTAGCTATTTCTTTTGCCAGGTCATGATGACCGTAATTCTCTAAACCGTCAATAGCCATATATTGTAAAGGTGCCCATCCGTTAGGTGCATCCCATTGCTGGCCGGTAAAGTTCAGCGTAGTAACCAGTCCGCCGGGTTTCAGAAAATTAGTTTTTAATCCCTCGGCTATTTTTTTTGCCTGCGCGTCGCTTGCTATTTTAAATTCTAATGGAAAAACGGCCGCCAGCGTAGGTATGTCCGAGAACTTTTGAGTGGTCCAGTTATAATCGCCAAACCAACTGGTTTTAGCATCCCAGCAATATTTTAAAATGGCTTTCTTACGTGTAGCTGCTTTAGCAGTATATAATTTATACAGTGCGTCGTCGCCTTTTAAGCGGTAAGCATGGGCTATGGTCAGTTCCATATTATACATCAGGCAGTTCAGATCAACCGGAATTAAACGAGTAGTTTGAATGGTACCCAGATCCGCTGAACCATTGAACCAGCGGCTGCTGAAATCCCACCCGGAGGCGGCTGCTGCGCGTATATTGTGATAAAATTCAGGTAAAAGCTCTTTGGTGTTTTTAGCGGCCGTAACATCCTGTATATATGATTCCTCGCGCGGCTGGTCGCTTTCGTCCCAATAGCGATTCATCAGTGTGCCATCGGCCATACGTACCACGCGATGCGCCGCATGGTTTAGTGGCAGGTCATCTGCACCCAGCATCCAGTAATTGTATTCCTTTACCAGCTCAGGCTGATATTTGGTAAGGATAGAATCGCCTTCGCTTTTAGCTAATAAATTAACCATCAATGAGAAAAACGGGGGTTGCGAACGGGTAAGATAATACGCACGATTTCCGTTAGGGATAAAGCCATATTTATTTATCAGGAAAGCGAAATTGTCTATCATATTTTCGATCACCTTTTCCTGGTGACTTTGCTGCAACCCGAGCATGGTAAAATACGAATCCCAGTAATAGATCTCCCTGAAACGCCCGCCCGGTACTATATAAGGGTTTGGCAGCGCAAGTTTCGAAGAATTTGATACAGTATCGGGTTGACGCTGTAAAACCTGCCAAAGTGTATCAATATGCTGACGTATGCCCGCGCTGACATCGGTTTGAAAATTATGTGTGGCTGATGGAATTGTGAAATTCGCCATTACAAACTCTTTAAGGTTAAAACCCGTATTATTTTTTTGTTCGTTATAGGTTTTAAGGATAAGCTCAGGAGAGCGTTTTGGCGTTGCATCAACAAAGGTCTTATTATCCGGAAAAACATGCGACGATTGCACCGCTTCAAATAAACCGGGGAATAATTGGCGGGGTGTTTTTTCCTGCGCCTGTGCGCAAACGGAAAAAAACACAAAAGCAATGATTATGAGCTTTTTGATCATTTATTCAGTGGTTAATAAATTCAAGAATTGGAATATAATAAGCTATAAATTTAACACATTATATGCTAAACACAAGGCTAAATAGTTTTTACTGCAGGGGTGGCTTGTAGCTTAACGGGTTTATCCAGTTTCAAAAAATAAGAGGTTATGGTAAACAGGATATATACTATAACCGGAGCAGCCAGCACATCAATAGAATAGTGTATATGCTGTATTAACAGTAAGATAGCCACAGTTATTATACCAATAAAACATACTATTTTATCTGAGCGTTTTTCCAGACACAAGAAAATGAGCACCAATATGGCCGTATGGCCCGAAAAGAAAAGATCTTTGGTAATATTAGCGTTTCCGTAAAATATACCCGTAAGCGGATCGCTCAGCCTTATCAACCCCTTCGGCGGGTTAAGCGCAACTAATTCAATACTAATAATGCGGGCAATATTGATCAGCAGCAAAGTCCATACATATTTAATATAGATATCAGGATTATATAATGCCCTGATAACCGTAAGTGTTGCGATACCCCATATAATAGCAAATATAATTACCGAAACATTATAAGCCGGTATATGAGCCAAAAGCCAGTCGTTTAAAACTATACCTTCACGTTTTTCAATATGGCCAAAAAATGCAGGCAGGGTAGAAAGCACAATAAATATAAGCACTGTGCCGGTCAATATCTTAAATCTTTTGTCCGGCGCTTTAAGGGCAGCCATCCACACCTGCTTTATTTTTACGTTGCTCACTACGGCGTTCTCTGAATCAATTAGGAGTGCAAATTTATAAATTAGGTTAATATTAAATAACTGTTATTAAAATATTAGGTTTACGTAACGTCATTAAAACTCATTAATGAAATATTTATATTTAAATTATTCTTCTTTATGAATTATAATAACAGTTAGGATTGTTTAATGATATATTTTTAGTTAAAACAGCTTTTTAATAAAAAATACTTATTAAGCTGTTTTTATTTCTAACTTAAAGGCAGCTAAAAAAATAAATAGATCTTGGAAAGCACAGGCTCAACACAATTAAAAAAAGTTCTGAAGCCCATACATTTATGGGCCATTGCTGTTGGATTGGTTATTTCTGGCGAATATTTTGGATGGAATTTAGGATGGGCAGTTTCCGGAACTATCGGATTTTTAATAGCTACAGTAATTATTACCTTAATGTATGTTACGTTTATATTTAGCTATACCGAATTAACCACTGCCATACCACATGCCGGCGGAGCGTTTGCATATGCTTACCGTGCACTGGGGCCTGTAGCCGGTTTAGTAGCAGGGTATGCCACGCTTGTTGATTTTTTATTGGCTACTCCTGCCATAGCGTTTGCCTTAGGCAGTTACCTGCACTTTTTATATCCGCAATTAGGCGTTGTGCAGTCCGCCTTAATGTTCAATTTGGTTTTTATTCTGGTAAATATTTCCGGGGTAAAGGAATCTGCGGTATTCTCGGTAATTATAACAGTGTTGGCCGTAGCGGAGTTACTGCTTTTTATGGGCGTAGTTGCGCCTCATTTTAAAATGACCAACTATTTAAATAACCCAATGCCCTTTGGCTGGGGTGGTGTTTTTGCCGCGTTGCCTTTTGCAGTATGGTTTTATCTGGCTATTGAGGGGGTGGCAATGGTAGCCGAAGAGGTTAAAGACCCCAAAAGAAATATCCCTAAGGGGTATATATCGGCTTTGGCAACACTTGTTTTTTTAGCTTTAGGGGTAATGATACTTACAGGCGGCGTTACCGACTGGCGAAAATTAAGCAACCTGGATTACCCCTTACCCGAAGCGATAGGGATTGTACTGGGCAAGGCAAATGGCTTAACCAAATTATTTGCCAGCATTGGTTTATTTGGCCTGGTAGCATCTATTCATGGTACTATACTGGCATCATCGCGGCAGGTTTATGCAATGGCACGCAGCGGATATCTGCCAAAGCCACTTTCGCGGGTAAACCGTACATTTAAAACACCGCACTGGGCCATTATTGCAGGGGGCGTGGTAAGTTTTATTGCAATTTTAACCGGAACCACCGGTGATATTATTATTTTATCTGTACTGGGTGCGGTGCTGATGTATATGATGAGCATGATAAGCTTATTTGTACTGCGTTGGAAGGAGCCTAAGTTAGAACGGCCTTTCGCCGCAATATTTTACCCGGCATTCCCCGCCATTGCGCTGCTTATATCGGCAATTTGCCTGTTTGCCATTATGTATTACAACTTTAATATAAGCTTGCTGTTTTTTGCAGGGCTTGCCATTGCCATTGGCATATTTATGCTGATGGGCAAGCATAAGGTAAAAATAATGGACGATGTAATGCTAAACACGCCGATAGCGTCAAATTAATGGCTTACCAGCATACCATAGCAGGGCGGGTGTACCGGTTTAATAACCTGAAAGGTTTGCTGGCAAAGGCATCTCCGCACCGCTCCGGCGACGTGCTTGCCGGTCTCGCGGCAGAAACCTACGAAGAGCGGGTTGCAGCCCAGATAACCCTGGCTGATGTACCCTTAAAGGATTTCCTGGCTGATGCTGTTATTCCCTATGAGCAGGATGAGGTTACTCGGCTTATAATTGACGGACATAATAAAGAGGCTTTTCAAATTATCAGTCATTTTACGGTTGGTCAATTACGCGACTGGTTGTTACTTGATGAAACAGATAACCGCATCTTAAAAAATATTGAAGACGCTGTAACCCCGGAAATGGCGGCGGCGGTTTCAAAAATAATGCGTAATCAGGATCTGATCGCGGTGGCAAAAAAAATAGAAGTGATTACCCGTTTTCGGGATACCATAGGGCTTAAAGGACATTTTGCTACCCGGTTGCAACCCAACCACCCAACGGATGATGCAAAAGGAATAGCCGCCAGCTTAATTGAAGGTTTACTTTATGGTAGTGGTGACGCGGTGATAGGGGTAAATCCGGCAACTGACAGCCCTGCAGCGGTATTGAATATTTTAATGCTGATAGATCAATTAAGGCAGCAGTTTGATATTCCCACACAATCCTGTGTGTTAAGCCATATTACCACTACGTTAGAATTGGTTAATCAAAATGCCCCGGTTGATATTTGCTTCCAGTCGGTAGCCGGCACGCAAAAGGCTAATACAAGCTTCGGAATTGACCTTGATCTGCTGACAGAAGCACACCAGGCTACCTCGGCATTAAACCGCGGAACTATTGGCAACAATGTAATGTATTTTGAAACCGGACAGGGCAGTGCCTTATCGGCAAATGCACATCACGGAGTTGACCAGCAAACCTGCGAGGTGAGGGCATATGCAGTGGCAAAAAAGTACAAACCGTTATTGGTTAATTCGGTAGTAGGATTTATAGGACCGGAGTATTTATATGATGGTAAACAGATCATAAGGGCCGCGCTCGAAGATCATTTTTGCGGTAAGCTGCTGGGTTTGCCTATGGGCGTTGATGTTTGTTATACTAACCATGCCGAGGCCGACCAGGATGATATGGATAATTTACTAACCTTACTGGGTGTTGCCGGTTGTAATTTTATTATGGGCATCCCCGGATCTGATGATATAATGCTTAACTATCAATCCACCTCGTTTCATGATGCCTTGTACCTGCGCAAAGTATTAGGCTTGCGGCCCGCACCTGAATTTGAAAAATGGCTGATAAAACAGGGGATAATAGATGAAAACGGTTACAGATTGGCATTGGCGGCAAACAATCTGCTTAAAAAAACAAAAGGGCTATGGTTGAAATAGAAAAAGCCGACGGCAGTGAAGACTATCAAATAAGTTTCTTAAGGCAATTTACATCCGCCCGTATAGGTATTGGCAGCAGCGGTGCAGCAATACCTACAAAGCCGGCGCTGGAATTTAAGATGGCCCACGCCCACGCCCGCGATGCTGTATATTCACGTATGGATACGGAAATGTTAACTGATGAGTTAATCCAATTTAAATTGCCCGTATTAGCGTTGCACAGTAAGGCGACTAATCGTGAACAATACCTGCAGCGGCCGGATATGGGGCGGTCATTGGATGAATTATCGTCAAATCGCTTAGCCGATCAGATCACTAATAACGGTATCGTTATTATTATTGCCGATGGGCTTTCGGCAGCGGCCATTAATAAAAATGTGCTTGTCTTGTTAAAATTGTTAATACCGCGGTTAACAGATGCAGGCTATAAACTTGCGCCAATTTGCCTGGTGGAGCAGGGAAGGGTTGCCATAGGCGATGAAATAGCTGCCGAGCTGGGTGCCTCTTTTTCGGTAATGCTGATTGGGGAAAGGCCCGGTTTAAGCTCAGCAGACAGCATGGGGGCTTATCTTACATATCAGCCAAAGCCCGGTTTAACAGACGATGCCCGCAATTGCGTATCCAATATACGGACAGAAGGACTGGCCCTTCCGACTGCCGCAGACAAGATATTTTACTTGATACAGGAGTCGTTAAAAAGAAAGCTATCAGGGGTTTGGTTAAAAGACAACCAAGGTTTACTTAACAAACTTTAAAGGTTTGCTAATTTATTGCAGGAAATATCATTTCAAATTGTAAATTACATATACCTTATAAACCTGCGAATGGCTAACATACCTAATAACGAACCACCCGTTGCACAGCAGCTGAAAACAATTACAATTATTCACATTGCATTAACGGTAGGGCAGGTGCTTTTCGCGCTTATATCCATATTTACTACGGAGAAGATCTATATAAATGTAACCGATACACACGATCCGTTTATTTATATTGTGCCTGTATTTGCAGTGGGTAGTATTATAGTAAGCAATATTTTATACCACAAAAAGATCAGTAATGTTGTGCAGGTAAGTACTCTTTCAGACAAATTAGCTGCCTATCAAACCGCACTTATAGTACGATACGCACCACTTGAGGCCGCATCGTTATTTAGCATAGTTAGTTTTATGCTTACAGGTATTTTGTTTTTGCTGGTTGTTACTTCACTGATGATAGTATACTTCATCTACCTTAAACCGTCAGCCGAAAATATAAAGGCTGCCCTTCATCCGGATTATACCCAACAAGATCTGTTTAAAAATAGTGACAACAATATATTTTAACACTCCTTGTGAGGAGAAGTTTAAGGGACAAATAAACTTGTACAAAAAAAAATAAACTTATTGTTGAGGTATAAAGTAAAATAGATGCTTCATCTCTGCTGAGTTAGTATAAAATCTCCTGTAAGTTGTGAGTTCAATCCTGATATCCCATTATTGAACGATCTTAAAACATATGCAGATAAACATCATTTTAAAGTTTATTTTTCTTACCCCTCGCTGGATTATGCAGTTTACAGCTCGAATGTAGTTGCAACCCTTAACAGGGTTAACCGCGACTTTAATCAGCAGATGAAAATTAAACAATTGGATGGCCCTTCAGATATGATTTTTGCGGACAGCCTCTTTTATGATACCGAATATCACTTAACACCTGATGGAAAAAAAATATGTACCAAAAAGTTATTGGATAGGATGAGAGCGGAGAAAATTGTACAGTAGAATTTAATTTACTGGCAATTTTTAAAATCTAAATACGCTAAAAATCGTATTTAGTGTGTTAACCAAATCATTTTGCTAATGAATAACACACCGACCCCCCACAATGAAATGGACAGGATTATAAGTCTGGCCGACTTTGATCTGGATTACACCGATCTTGAAGAAAATTTTAAAGACCTTGCCAAATTAGCTGCTAAAGTTGCCGGCACATCTATATCATTGGTTAACCTTATTGACTCTTTTACGCAATGGACGATTACCAATCATGGGCTTGATATTAAGCAAATGCCCCGTGAAGATTCTGTTTGCCAATACACAATAGCAGGTAATGATAATTTTGAAATAACAGATCTTGCTCAGGATGAACGATTTAAACATAAGTTTTATGTAGCTAACGAGCCTAAGCTGCGTTACTATTATGGC
Organism: Mucilaginibacter segetis; assembly: GCF_016522075.1. GTDB lineage: Bacteria > Bacteroidota > Bacteroidia > Sphingobacteriales > Sphingobacteriaceae > Mucilaginibacter > Mucilaginibacter segetis. Next base: position 485,364 of record NZ_JAEHFW010000003.1, read on the forward strand.
ATCCCTTTAAAAACATCGGGAGGGCATAACCTGGGCGCTTTATGTGTGTTAGACAGGGATGTGAGGGTACTATCTCCCGAGAAAATTGAACTTTTAAAGATAATAGCGGATGAAATAGTAAATCGTCTTAACGCTTTTAAGATAATTAATAATCTTAAAGGTAAATTGAATGAAGCTAATGAAACTAAAAAACGTGTGGCGCATGATATACGCGGCCCTTTAGGTGGAATAATTGGCCTGGCCCAATTAATTAGCGAGCAAGGCCATACCAATCAACTTGATGAAGTATTAGAGTTTATTAATCTGATACAAAAAAGCGGACGCTCATTGCTGGAGCTTGCAGATGAAATATTAGATTCAGACAAATCGCAAAAGCTTCAAAACGATGAGTTTAATTTACTGGTTTTGAAAAATAAACTGGAGCAGCTTTATCAGCCTCAGGCAAAAAATAAAAATATTCAGTTTATCGTAAATACATCAGTTGACTCAGCTACCATACCGTTCTCAAAAAATAAGATCCTTCAAATTGTTGGGAATCTTATTTCCAATGCTATAAAATTTACTCCGCGCGATGGTAAGGTAATAGTTGATATGAGCCTGAAAATAAAAGAAACACAAAACCTGCTCAAAATAATAGTTTCTGATACGGGTCTCGGTCTGAAAAAAGAAGAGATAGAAAATATATTAGACGGTAGTGCAGCATCAACTATAGGAACAGGAGGCGAACAGGGCTACGGCTTTGGCCTAACGCTGGTAAAGCATCTTGTAGAGGTTTTAAAAGGAACCATCAATATATATTCAGTTCCGGGTAAAGGTGCAAACTTTGAAATTATACTTCCGCAATCGAAATAGATCTTTAAAACTTTTTAAACATAATACTTGATGTTTTTTTGAAGGAAAAGTATCATCTGTTTTGCTTATTTTATTTCTATTTAGCACGGTAAAAAGGGTTTGCTGTCAATTAAACTTTATATGTATTAGGGGATGATGCAGCTGAAATAGTAATGCGAGTTGAAGGTGTGGCAAAATTAGAGCGCATGCTGTATTGAATATTTTGATATAAAGATGTTAAATTCGTATCAATTATTTAAGCCTGTAATTTATTTTATTGTCATGCCAAATAGTGTAATGCGTGAGATAACCCCACTTACCCCAAGTGATTGTTTTACCATTTTTTCGAGGGTAAAAAGCAAATTTGATTTCCCACTTCATTATCATGAGGAATATGAGCTTAATTTCGTTGTAAATGCAGCCGGTGCTAAAAGGGTAGTAGGCGGTAATATTGAGGTTATTGAAGATCTGGAACTGGTGCTGATAGGGCCTAATTTATACCATGCGTGGTTTACTCATCAATGTAAAAGCGAAGCTATAACCGAGGTTACTATTCAATTTCATAAAGATCTTTTTGATGAGAAGTTTTTGAAACGTAATCAAATGAGCTTTGTAAAAAGCATGCTGGAGCGTTCGCAAAGAGGGATATCATTTTCGCCCGAAACCATCCGGATTTTAAAAGAAAGATTGCTGAATTTAGACAAGAAAAATGGGTTTGACTCTGTTTTAGAGCTTTTATCTATCCTGCATGATCTTTCTGTATCCCGGAATATGAAAACGCTGTCAGATCCAAGCTTTACTAACGAAAAGTTTTATTATAACAGCAGACGTATAGAGAAGGTGTTTGAATATATGAACAATAATTATAATAAACAGGTTAGTTTGGCCGAAGTAGCCCGTATAGCCAATATGCCCGAAGCATCTTTTAGCAGGTTTATAAAAAAGCGTACAGGTAAAACTTTTATTGATAGTTTAAATGAGATCAGGTTGGGGCACGCTTCAAGAATGCTGATAGATTCAACTACCACCGTAGCAGAAATTGCCTATAAATGCGGGTTTAATAATATTTCAAATTTCAACCGGATATTTAAGCGTAAGAAGTTTTGTATCCCTAAAGAGTTCAGAGAAACCTATACAGGTAACCGGGTCTTTATTTAACAATCCTGCTAAATAATTGCTTTTGGTTAAAATAGTATTAGTGCTTTGGTAATATATCAGGAGCCGGGCTGATGATTGTTTTGATATTTATCCACCATGTAATTCTTGAGCCGGTTAAATGACCAGCCTTACTGCTTTTATTCCTGTTTAAAACTCGCAAATAAAATAAAATGAGGAAAATTTATTGTTTATATATAGTAGCAGGGCTGTTGTTAGCTGGCTTTACAGTTAACGCTCAGTTGTATGCTCCGTCGGATAAGTTAGCTACCCCGGCAACCCGCGAACTTTTTTATAGCATGCAACGGCTTGTTGGCGCTGGGGTGATATTTGGCCATCATGATGATACGGCTTATGGTGTAAACTGGCGTTACCAGCCGGATAGTTCCGATGTTAAAGGCGTTACAGGTTCTTACCCGGCATTATATGGCTGGGATCTGGCTAAAATTGAGCATGACAGTAAAAATGATATCAATGGTATTCCTTTTAAATTGCAGCAAAAGCTGGTAAGAGAGGCTTACGACAGGGGAGGCATAAATACCTTTTGCTGGCACATGGATAACCCTTTTAATGGCAAAACCGCATGGGATACCACACAGCATACTGTAAAGGAATTATTACCTGGTGGTGCCGCGCACGATGTGTATGTTAACTACCTGGATAAAGCTGCCGGTTATATGAGCGATTTGAAAGGGCCTGCAGGGGAAGCCATCCCCGTATTGTTTCGTCCGTTTCATGAGCTTACAGGTAATTGGTTTTGGTGGTGCGCTAATACCTGCACTCCTGAAGAATTTAAAAGCCTCTGGCGCTTTACTATTAATTACTTAAGGGACACCAAAAAGCTGCATAATTTGCTCATTGTTTATTCAGTGGCTGATTTTGATACCGAGGCGGAATTTTTGGAACGCTACCCGGGAAACAAGTATGCTGATTTTATCGGTTTTGATAATTATTGCTATAAAAGCGTAACAGATTATCAGCAAAAATTGGACAAGCGTTTATCACTTTTAGATATAATAGCCGCCAAAAACCATAAACTGGCCTGTTTACCCGAAACCGGTTACGAAGGTATCCCACAGGCCGATTGGTGGACGAAGGTTTTAATGCCCACCCTCGCCAAACATAAAACTTCCTATACTATGGTTTGGCGTAATGGCAATACCCATCATTTTTATGCTCCTTATCCGGGACAGATCAGCGCCAAAGACTTTAAAGCCTTTTATAAAAGTATTGAAACCATGTTCCAGAATCGTTTAACTCCGTTGGCGGTATATGGCAAACATATACTGCAACCTGTTGAGTAGTTTAAACCGGGTAATTGCAGGGATTTGTTGTATTTTAATAGCTTAGTTATTTTACCTTTGAAACTATGTTCGATTTTCGCCTGCAGGTTTTTTATACAGTAGCTAAACGGCTTAATTTTACCAGGGCGGCAGCAGAATTATTTATTACACAGCCCGCTGTTACCAAGCACATTCACGAATTGGAGCGGGAGTTCAAAGTATCTTTATTTGAACGGAGCGGCAACAAAAAAATAGTATTAACAGTCGCAGGTGAAGTGTTACTACAATATACTGAAAAGCTGGCAAGCATATACCGCGAGTTGGAGTATGACATGAACTTGCTGGTTGAAAAATATGCGGGCATTTTACGTATTGGCGCGAGTACTACTATTGCACAATATGTAATACCACCCGTATTGGCTCAGTTTCATCAGAAATTTAAAGATGTACAAATTAACCTGATAGCCGGAAATACTGAACAAATTGAGCAGGCTTTAATAAATAAAGAGATAGATTTGGGTATTGTAGAGGGGTTTTCCCGTAATCCGCAAATACAATATAATTCCTTTTTAGATGATGAACTGGTACTGGTAAGTAGTGTTAACAATTCTTTAATGAAAAAAGACACTATAAAACCGGAAGAACTAAAAAATTATCCCCTTTTACTTCGGGAGCCCGGTTCCGGCACTTTAGATGTAATAGCTCATGCCCTGAAAGATCATGGTATTAAACTTACCGATCTGAATATTGAGATGCAGTTGGGAAGCACGGAGAGTATTAAATCGTATCTGCTTAGCAGTAATTGCATGGCTTTCCTTTCGGTACAGTCAATTCTAAAGGAGCTTAAAACTAACGAGTGCCGTATAATCGATATTAAAAACATGAACATACTCCGGCCATTTTATTTTATTCAACTACATGGTCAGGCTATTCAACTGGCAAGTTTCTTTCTTCATTTCGCTAAAAGTTTTAAAATGTAACTATTACTTTAAGTTATTAAACATGACTTTTTATGATAAAAATTTAATCGCTATGTGATGGATATTTGAAGTATAAAAACATTAGTTATGAATACTTCACATCACTTGGACAGTAGTAACAAATTACTCTTGAACGTTAATTCAAACGTTCAAAAAACCATCTTCATTTTTGCTATTGTGCTATGCTTATCGGGTATTACAGGGCCTTTAGAGGCATTAATACTTGGCTTGGTTATAGCGCAGTTTACTGGACATCCGTATATACATTTAAATCATAAGGCTACACATTTGCTCTTGCAAATTTCAGTTGTTGGCCTGGGTTTTGGCATGAATGTACATAGCGCCTTGCAGGCTGGTAAACAGGGAATATTGTTTACTATAGCCTCTATATCGGGTACGCTTGTCTTCGGTTATTTTATGGGCAAATGGCTCAATATTGAAAAGAAAACTTCTTACCTCATCTCATCCGGAACAGCCATTTGCGGCGGAAGCGCAATAGCAGCCATTGCGCCTGTGATAAAGGCTGAAGAAAAGCAAATATCTGTAGCCTTAGGTTGTGTATTTATTTTAAATGCAGTTGCTTTATTTATTTTTCCGTTAGTGGGGCATTATTTAAACTTATCGCAAACCCAATTTGGTTTGTGGTGTGCTATTGCCATACATGATACCAGTTCGGTAGTTGCCGCTGCCGGTAAGTATGGTAATAAAGCATTGGAAGTGGCTACTACAGTAAAACTTGCCCGCGCCTTATGGATTATACCGGTAGCCTTTATGTCGACCTTTATTTTCAGAAATCGTGCAAAAAAGGTGCACATTCCTTACTTTATCGGATTATTTATTCTGGCTATGATAATGAATACTTATGTACCGTCAGTATCTGCTATTAGTCCTTTATTGATCAGCATAGCTAAATCCGGACTTACCTTAACGCTTTTTTTAATAGGTGCCGGCTTGTCAAGGGCAGTTATATCATCAGTAGGGTACAGGCCTTTATTGCAAGGCGTAATACTTTGGATAGCCATATCAATTATTGCCTTATATGCTGTGATGAACCTCGTGTGATAATCAGTTCATAAGGTGAAAATTCCTAAGGATGAACACAATTAATAATTAACAGCAATAACAATATTTGCACCTCTGTTTCGGTAGTTCAACGGATAGAATGTCAGATTCATATTCTGAATAACAACGACCTCTCACTTAACGCATCACTGCTTTAGCATAATACAGGCTCCGCCACCGGGTGCAAGCTTAACATGGATGATGTCAGATTGCTTCACGTTTATGTTTGATGTTTTATAACTTTCGTTTTCTGTGCGATAATCCGCATCATCACCATCCTGGATGACCAGTGCCTGATATTTGCCTTTTTTTAAAAAGGAAAGCGGTATATCTAATTCCCGCGCATTTTCATTGGTTGCTGCAGCAACCAGCCATGTTTTATCAGAAGCCTGCCGTGCCATTACGATGTATTCTCCTATTTCGCCTGAAATGGTTTTACTTTCCAGCCACGGCATCTTCTGAGCAGCAATAAATTGAAGGATCTCAGGATGCTTTTGGTAATTCTCCGGGATGTCGGGTATAACCGTAACACCGGAAAAAGTGATCAGGGTACGTGCGGCCTCTGCAACCAAGGTCGTGTTGGCAGAATAGTTAGGCGAATGCGTTCTTCCCTGCTGCTTAAGGTCGGCAAGACCATTGTTCATATCAAGCGGACCGGCAAGCATATTTACAAATACTGAAGTTACAAATGTCTTAGGTTCAAGTACGGTAGCGCCATCAAGCTGTGCCTGGCAGTATTCGCGTGTAACGGCATTCGGATACGTTCGCATCTGTCCGTATGGATGTACCGGACCGTCATGAAAATCGCATAACAGGTGATATTTTGCGCACAATTCAGTGATCATCCGGGTGCGCTCGTTCTTTTCTGCCGGGCTGCCAGACATGAATCCATACTTGATACCCGCGGCACCCCAATCTTTGTATTGCTTTAAGGTTTGATCAATAGGAAACTGCCGGCCACCTACATCATTTAAGTACAGCCAAATACCAATGTTCTTCGTCTTTCCATAGCGAATGATCTCATGTACCTGGGCTACTTTTCCGCCCTTTAGCGGATCTGAATCTTTACCAAATTCAGGGCCGTACCAGTCGGCGTCAAGCATCAGATATCGTATATTATTAGCTGCAGCAAAATCCACCATTCGCTTCCACGAAGGGAGCGACATATTATATTTGAAACCATCCACATGCGCACCGGCGATCCTCCAGTCCCAAACAGCAACACCGGGTTTTACCCACGAGTAATCGAGATCCTTTAATGGCGGAGGGTTTAATAGTTCCAGCAAATGCGAATCCACCAATTCGCCGGGCTTGGTACCATACATAATAACCTTCCAGGCATTATTGGGTTTAGAAGCAATGGTAAACAACGTTTCTCTTTTTTTAGACTGCAATACCAGTGGCTCACCCCATGACAGATCAGCTTCATGAATAGCCAGGTAATTGTTATCATCTGCCTTAATGGTCATTACCGGCAATCGTTTATTATCGCAGTCCGTTAATTTCTCAGGGCCGATATTGGGCCGTTCGCCGTTATAATACCAGGCAGTATAATCACCCTTAAAGTTAAACTGCGTGAGATCGTTAATCGCTTTACCTTTAGGGAACTCGTATTTAAAAGCTACTCCATTATTATATGCCCTGACGATGAGTGTGCAGGTTTTTATATCCAGGGTAGCTTCATTAAATTGCTCAGGCACCACGGCTCTCTTTCCCCAGACCGGTTTCCAAACCGATCTGATGGATCTGCGTGAGACACTGGCAGGTGAAGGTTTTCCGATACCGCTTAGTCCCATAATTGAATTTTCTATTAATATCTTTGAATTGGCCGCGAATGAATAGCTTAGCTCACCTTCCGGGCTTAGTCTGATTTCCAACTTTAATTTGCTATTTGGCGATGCGACAACCATCGGGAATTTAATTGGTGTCAAGCTATCTGCACATATGCTATATCCGGCTCTAGCCTGTATTAAAAGTGATATAAAGAGAAAAAAGTTGATCAGCGCTTTAATTTTCATATACAATTATAGGTCTTTCAGGTCTATTATGATAACTTTATACGGCGCTTCATCCAACCAGCCGAGAACGACGTCTATTTTGACCTCAGGTGTTTAATAGACACAGAAAAAAGTAAAAGAAAAGGCTGCAAATGCAGCCTTTGAAGTGTTCCCGACGAGATTCGAACTCATATCAGCTGAACCGGAATCAGCCATTCTATCCATTGAACTACGGGAACTTTGGTTGGCAAATATAAGGGAATTTCTAATGTGTCAACCGGTATTTAATAATAAGTAGTATTCGTCAGGTACTTAACCTTTCTTATAGAATTAAACTTATATCATATTAAACGTATTATCGGTATTAGTTTAAGTAGCTTATTATTAATTTGTTACTAATTTGGATTAATTTAAAAGCAACAGTTTGATTGATTTTCTTTGAAAAACCGAAAAAATACTATTTATTTGCTAAATCAATTTAGCAATTTAAATTTTGTTTCATGAAAAGATATCTGCTGCTGCTTTTATTTATCGGTTATAATTTTTTTTCGTTAAAAGCACAGACCATTCAACCCTTTGTAAATGGTGACAGGGTAGTATTTACGGGCAACAGTATAACCGATGGGGGGCACTATCATTCTTATATATGGCTGTACTACTTAACACATTTTCCTAACCGTCGCATCACGGTATTTAATGCAGGCATAGGTGGCGATGTGTCAAAGCAAATACTGGAAAGAATGGACACGGACGTTTTCGCACACCACCCTACAGTAGTTACATTAACTTTCGGGATGAACGATACCGGCTATCAAAATCTGAAAGGAGACAAGGCCGATTCGGTATACAACGCCAAGGTTATGGAATCACTAAAAAGCTTTGATCTTATACAGGTTAAATTAAAGGAACATCCAGCGGTTAAAAAGATCCTTATCGGTTCATCGCCTTATGACGAAACATCAAAAATTAAAACGACCCCGCTGCTAAAAAAGAACGAAGCACTGCTACGGATTGATGTTGCACAACAAAAAGCTGCCGTGCAAAACCATTGGGCTTTTGTCGATTTTAACCGTCCCATGACCGCCATAAATGAACGCGAGCAGCGAAAAGATTCCCTGTTCACCATGGAGGGCAGCGACAGGATACATCCCACTAACGACGGACAAATGGTGATGGCATACCTTTTTTTAAAAGCGCAGGGACTTGCAGACAAAAAAGTAGCTGATGTGGTGATCAATGCCAAAGATAAAAAAGAAGAAGAGGCAGAGAACTGCCACATATCACAAACGGTATTTACTAAAACAGGTTTAAAGTTTGATTATCTGGCTAATTCTCTTCCTTATCCTTTAGATACTATTCCAAGCGGATTTGGCCAACCTGCCAAAACACAGGCGGAAGCTTTAAAGCTGATACCCTTCACCCATGATTTCAATCAGGAGATATTACAGGTTAAGGGATTAAAAAACAATAATTATACGCTTAAAATTGATAATAAAACTATAGGCACTTATACGGCTGATGACTATGCAAAAGGCATTAATCTGGCGCTGATAACTACTACGCCACAATACCAGCAGGCACTTGCCATAATGCATATTAATGAGGAACGCTGGGAAATAGAGCGCCGCTTACGTGAATATTACTGGATACATTACTCCATTCTGCAACCAAAGGGATTGTTATTTAATGATGGTGATGCAACGGTTGATTCGTTGCAGAAATATGCTAAAAAGGATTTTTTTGTGGCGGTAACTATCCCTACCTATCGCAAGGCAAGGTTTAAAAGCGTGCGCGATGCATGGCAAAAAGAAATAGCCCTGTTAACGGATGAACTGTACACCATAAATAAACCCGTTACCCACCGGATGGAAATTTCGCAGGCCAACTAATACTATTATGAATAAAAAATTATACGTATTACTTTTAGTACTCACGGGTTTGTTTTGCCTGCAAAATGCGAAGGCACAAACGGCTTATTATATTGATGGCTACCATGGCGGTATCTGGGGGCATTATCCGGATTGGAATACCCGGTTCATGGCAGATATGCTGAAGAAAAATCCCGCCTGGAAAATAAATATTGAACTGGAGCCCGAAACATGGGACAGGGCACAATCTGTTGACCCGCAGGCTTATGCTGATTTTAAAGCGCTTTTTGCTGATCAATCCTTAAATGGCAGGATAGAATATGTGAACCCTGCCTATGCGCAAAGCTACATGTATAATATCTCGGGCGAGAGCATCATCCGCCAATTCAGTTACGGCATGAAAATGATAAAGGCCCATTTCCCTACTGCGGTATTTACCAGTTATTCATCGGAAGAGCCGTGCTTTACCAGTGCCTTACCGCAAATATTAAACTCGTTCGGCTTTAAATATGCTTCATTAAAAAATCCTAATACTTGTTTTGGGGGATATACCCGTGAGCATGATGGTGAGCTGGTGAACTGGATAGGGCCGGATGGTTCCAGCATTATTACTTCACCGCGCTATACAGTTGAAAAATTATCTCCAAAATCAACATGGCAAACCATTGCCTGGCAAAACTCTCCTGCATATATCAAAGCCGCATTTGCGGCTAACATGCCGCACCCAATAGGTATGACATTGCAGGATGCCGGGTGGAAGGGTGGGCCCTTTATCGGTAATGGTATACACGGCGATATTAAAAGTATTTACACTACCTGGCGCAACTATTTTGGCAACATCGCGAAAAACGATGCCCGGCAGAACTGGAAGGTATCGCAGGAAGATATGCTGGTAAATTTAGTTTGGGGATCGCAGGTAACACAGCAAATTGCGCAAAAGGTGAGGGTATCCGAAAATAAATTGGTTAGCACTGAAAAACTTGCGGCCCTTGCCAAAATATACGCAGGCACACCATGGCCGCAGCAGCAGCTGGATTCGGCCTGGCGGACGTTGTTGTTATCACAGCATCATGATTGCTGGATAGTGCCTTATAACGGAAAAAAGGGAAATACCTGGGCCGATAAAGTTACCGGATGGACGGGCTATACTAATAATATATGCGACAGCCTGCTTAATCTTTCAGCCGGAAGCATCGACCAAAAAAATACGGACGGCCACTATATAACTGTTTACAATACAACAGCTGTAACCCGCAATGAACCTGTAACGGTTAAAATACCCGCAAATTGGAACGCGGAGAATGTAACCGTGACTGATGCGACGGGTAAAAAAATGATTACTCAACCTATTGGCACAAATAAAATTACGTTCAGGGCTAAAGTGCCGCCTATAGGCTACGCGGTTTTCGGTTTACAACATCAAAAATTAAACCGGGTAAAAGGTGCCGTAATATCTGTAACGCCCGATGGTAAATATTTAATGGAAACAGACCTGTATAAATTAGTGCTTGATCCGCAGCATGGGGGCATAATTAGATCTTTGATCGCTAAGCAATTCAATGATAAAGAATTTGTTGATAAGGCTAACTCCCGTGGCTTTAACGAACTGCGTGGTAATTTTTATAAGGACGGAGGTTTCAGATCGAGTGCAGACAGTGCCGCGAAAATTGAAGTATTGCAAAATGGTCCGCTGAGTATAAAGCTGGCTGTAAAGGGGAGTATTGCAGGTAACCCCTATACACAAATCATCAGCCTGGCTCAGGGGCAGCCACGTATTGATATTAAGTTAAATGTCGACTGGCAGGGTAATCCCGGTATTGGCGAAGATACGGAGCGGGGTACTTATAAAATGGAAAACCCCGAAAAGCCTTTTTATGATGATCGTAATAAGTTGCTGGCCTTATTTCCACTTAACCTTAAACAACAAAAGGTTTATAAAAACGCGCCATTTGATGTTACCGAAAGCAAACTCAAGAATACCTTTTTTACCCGCTGGGATAGCATAAAGAATAATGTGATCCTAAACTGGGTGGATGTAACCGATAGTAAGCAACAATATGGAATAGCTCTGTTCAGCGATCATACCACCAGTTATACTCATGGCCAAAATTTCCCGTTAGGCTTAACGCTGCAATATTCAGGTATGGGCTTATGGGGGCGCAATTATACCATCGTCGGGCCTTCAGAAATTAATTATGCACTAATACCCCATGCAGGTAAATGGGATAAGGCAGGTATTTGGGCAGATAACACCAAATGGAACGAGCCATTAATAGCCGTATTATCTGATAAGCAGCCAGCGGTTATGAGCCGTTCTTTAGTAAATGTACCGGCGGGTTTCGAGGTCACTACCATTAATTTTGACGGTAACGATATGCTGGTTCGCTTGTTTAATGCAGGCACGGTAACATCCGGCAAAGTTACCTTTAATTGCATGGGGGATAAAGCTGTTTTAATGGAATTAGATGGCAGGGAGAGGAAGACGCTAAGTTTGTTACCGCAAAAAAATGAAGAAACTTCTGCCATCATCAATGTACCTAAGTTTGGGGTACGCACAATTAAACTGGTAAATGCGCGCGGAATCAGTAAATAAGGATTGATATAAACGGCATATAAAAATTATACAATAAAATTTGCTAAATCGTTTTTTCTTTCTAATTTGGACGCTTGTAAACCAATTGCTAAATAAGGTCTGTTGTAATTACAGGCTCCGCACCATCTAAATTCTTACAAGGAAAAGAGATGTTTAAAAACATTCCAAAATATTTTAAGATAGCCCTGCTGTCAGGTTTGGCTGTTTATGCTTCGTCCGCAAAAGCGCAAAATGCTGCTCAATATGTGAATCCGTTTATTGGTGCAAGCACCAGTGCGGCAGATGCAGGGGTTTACCACGGCCTGGGCAAAACTTTTCCGGGGGCAACCACACCTTATGGTATGGTACAGGTAAGCCCGAATACCATAACCGGGGGCGACAATGGTTCGGGCTATAGTTATGAGCATACCAGCATTGAGGGTTTTGCCTTCACGCAAATGAGCGGTATTGGCTGGTTTGGCGATATGGGTAACTTTTTAGTGATGCCAACCACAGGTAAACTTAAAACGAGTTCAGGTAAACGGGAAAACCCGGATGCCGGTTACCGCTCAAGTTACGATAAAAAAAGTGAAAAAGCATCGGCAGGTTATTACAGTGTTTTATTAAACGATTACCATGTAAAAGCTGAAATGACGGCAGCTCCACATAGTGGTATGCTGCGTTTTACGTTCCCGCAAAATAAACAGTCGCGTATACAAATTGATCTCGCACGACGGGTAGGGGGAACTTCTACCTTGCAATATGTTCGGGTAGTGGATGATCATACCATTGAAGGATGGATGAAATGTACTCCAGATGGCGGCGGATGGGGTAATGGTGATGGACACGCGGACTATACCGTTTATTTTTATGCGCAATTCAGTAAACCGATAAAAAATTATGGCGTATGGAGCGCCAATATCCCCGAAGGGCAGAGCCGTAAACGCGAAGATGTAGAAAGCGAAAAATATCAGGACATGATAGCGCATTCAGCAATACTGCCCGGAGTTAAAGAAAAGCAGGGTAAACATCTTGGCTTTTATACAGAATTTGAAACTAAAGCCAACGAACAGGTGCTTTTAAAATCCGGTATATCTTACATAAGTATAGCCGGGGCAAAAAATAATTTACTTACCGAAATTAAGGGCTGGAATTTTGATGCCCTGCATCAAAAGGCAATAAACTTGTGGGATAATGCACTTGCTAAAATAGATATTAAGGGTGGTACAACCGAGCAGAAAACGGTTTTTTACACCGCCTTATATCATACCATGATAGATCCGCGCATTATCAGTGATGTTGACGGAAAATATCCCGGTGGCGATGGCAAGGCACATTATACCGATAAATTTAAAAAACGTACCGTTTTTAGCGGATGGGATGTATTTCGCAGCCAAATGCCTTTGCAAACCATTATTAATCCTTCGCTGGTTAACGATCTGGTGAACTCAATGGTGACACTGGCCGATCAAAAACAGAAGGGGTATTTTGAACGGTGGGAACTTTTAAACGCCTATACCGGCTGTATGCTGGGCAATCCCATGACATCTGTTTTAGCCGATGCTTATGCTAAAGGCATCCGTAATTATAATGTCAATAAGGCTTACGATTTAGCGGTAGGGTCGGTAGAGAAATTTGGTAACGGCGACAGAGGCTATGCGCCAGGCTCTATAGGTATTGCCCAAACGCTGGAGTACGCCTATAACGAATGGTGCGTTGCGCAGTTGGCCCACTGGTTACATCACCCGGCAGATGAGCGTAAATACATGGCGCGCAGCATGTCATACAAAAATATTTATGATAAGGACAAAGGATGGTTTCGCCCTAAAGACGAAAAGGGTAAATGGGTTGCATGGCCCGATTCAGGCAGAATGACACAGTGGTACGGTACTTTTGAAACCAATCCGTATCAGCAAGGATGGTTTGTACCGCAGGATGTGAGGGGTATGGTACAACTGATGGGAGGTAAGCAAAAGGTGATCGCTGATCTCAATAACCTTTTTGACAAAACACCGGAGAATATGATGTGGAACGACTATTATAACCATGCTAATGAGCCTGTACATCATGTTCCGTTTTTATATAATCGTTTAGGTATGCCCTGGCTTACCCAGAAATGGACACGGGCTATTTGCCGCCGGGCTTACAAAAACTCGGTAGAGGGATTGGTAGGTAACGAAGATGTGGGCCAAATGTCGGCATGGTATGTTTTGGCGGCAAGTGGCCTGCATCCGGTATGCCCCGGCGATACCAGGCAGGAAATTACCAGCCCGGTGTTTGATAAGATCACCATGAAACTTGATCTGGCCTATGCAACAGGCAAAAGCTTTACCATTGTGGCTAAAGGCAATTCTGCCGACAATGTATACATCCAAAGTGCCAAACTAAACGGAAAATCTTATAACAAGTGCTACCTGGATTATAAAGACATAGCCGCAGGCGGTGTGTTGGAGTTAACCATGGGCGCAACACCAAATAAATTGTGGGGAATTAATTAATAACATGAAAAAACTTTTTTTAGCGCTGATAGCTGTCAGCTTATGGTCAGGAGTAAATGCTCAGAATATTGCGCCCTTTAAAGCGGGCGATCGGATTGCTTTTGTTGGTAATAGTATAACCGATGGCGGGCATTATCATTCTTACATCTGGTTGTATTATATGACGCATTTTCCTGATCGCAGGATCACATGTTTTAATAAAGGCATAGGGGGCGATGTTATAGGGCAAATAGCCTATCGTTTGGATGAAGATGTATTAACCACAAAACCAACAGTATTAACGCTAACCTGGGGTATGAATGATACCGGATATTTTGAATGGTACGGCGATGATACCAACGGTTTTATCACTAAAAGGTTAGCTGATAGTTATAAAACGTATGCCGAGGTTGTTGATAAGCTGAAAAAATTGCCGAATATCAGAAAAATATTGATCGGCACATCGCCTTATGATGAAACTACAAAATTTACCACAAAAAATATTTATCCGCATAAAAGTGAGGCATTGGAAAAGGTGGTAGAGCATCAAAAGGAATCTGCAAAAGCAAACAACTGGGGTTTTGTTGATTTTTATCACCCGATGGAGAAAATTAATCTGGAAGAACAGAAAAAGGATTCTACCTTCAGTCTTACCCCAAATGATCGCATTCACCCCGATAATGATGGTCATCTGGTTATGGCATACCTGTTCTTAAAGGCACAGGGTTTAGCCGGCAAGCCGGTTGCCGATATTGAAATAAATGCCTCAGCTAAAAAGCTTGATAAAAGTGTAAACTGCCAGATAAGTAATATAGCAGGTACTAATAATTCGGTTTCATTTAATTATTTGGCTAATTCGTTACCATATCCATTAGATACCATTCCACGTGGTTGGGGAAATCATAAAAAGCAATCGGATGCATTAAATGTAGTGCCTTTTATGAAGGATTTTGACCGTGAGATATTAAGTGTTAAAAATTTAAAAAGTGGTAATTACAATTTGTTTATTGATGATGAGTTGATGGGGAATTTCTCTGCCTCGCAATTTGCTGATGGTATTAACATGGCCGAAATTACCACCACTCCACAGTATCAGCAAGCTATACAAATAAGGGAAATGAACGAGGAAAGATGGGATATTGAAAGGCGCCTGCGCAATTATGAGTGGATGGAATACGACTTTTTGAAAGACAAAGGAATGTTGTATAAGGATAGTAACGCCGCTATGGATAGCGTAAAAAAATATTCCGCAAAAAACCCTTTTGTTAATGGAAATAAAGACAATTATAGTCGTGCCAGATACAAAAGCGTGCGCGATGCATGGCAAAAAGAAATGAACGTTTTAGTAGATGAGATATATGCAGTTAATAAGCCAAAAACTCGTCGCATAAAAATAACAGCCGTTAAATAACCTTTCTACAATTACCCATGAACACTAAAAAAATTATTGCGCTATTATTATTATCAGCAGCTATTTGCTTTAAGCGCGCAAGTGCCGCCAAAGTAGATACCGTACTAACCCATAGTGCCAGTATGCATGCCGATTTTAAAACGGTTGTTATTGAACCGGCAGATTATACAGTAAATAAAAAATTCCCTGTACTATACTTGCTGCATGGTTATAGCGGAAAATACAGCGATTGGATCCTGAAGGTACCTTCTATAGCTCAACTGGCTGATACCTATCACATGATGATAGTTTGCCCCGATGGCAATTTTGCGGGCTGGTATTTTGATAGCCCTATGAATAAAGATTGGCAATATGAAACCTATATATCAACTGAACTGGTGAACTGGATAGATAAGCACTATTCTACCATAGCAGACAGAAAGGGGAGAGCTATTGCTGGTTTAAGCATGGGCGGACACGGTGCATTATATATAGCCATTAAACATCAGGATACCTTTGGCGCAGCAGGCAGTATGAGTGGTGTGGTAGATATAAGGCAGTTTTCTGATAGTTTTGGTATTGAACAGGTGTTAGGCAAATATAGCGAGTATCCTGAACGCTGGGAAAAGAACGCTGTGGTTGACATGATATATTTACTAAAGCCAAATTCACTTGCTATAACATTTGATTGCGGATATGATGATTTTACTTATGCCGGTAACCAGGAACTCCATCAAAAATTATTGGAGCGTAAAATACCGCATGATTATACCGTAAGGCCGGGCAGCCATACATGGGAATATTGGGGAAATTCCATTAATTACCAGGCTTTATTTTTTAGCAGATATTTTAATAATCAGAAATAGAAAGATAAGTTTATTGAAAATGTGATTTATAAAAATTATAAATTTTATAAAAATGTTAAATAAACAAAAGGCTTAATTAGAAATTTGAAAAAGTAAAATTTCTTGAAAAAAAGTTTGCTAAATCGTTTTTACAAGCTATATTAGCATAATAATTAACGCCAAAAAATTATAAACCAATTATTAAGTTAAAAGATCGGAGTAAAAATTAATACTTGATTTAAATTTTGCTAAAACGATTTTTTGATTTTATAAAATAATATATTATTTAGCTTAAAGGCTTTATTATAATAAACAGATAATATGAGAAAAAATTACTTTCAATTTGTTGTTTATTCGTTTTTCATCATGTTGTTTCTTTTAGCTTCGTGCAAAAAGGATGGCTTTTTAGGACAAACGCAAACATCAAACTTAACCGAGGAAACCGTTTTTGCCGATAGTGCAAATACTGTTGATTTCTTAGCCGGCATTTATAGTAATGTGGGTTTCAGTTCCTCGGCCAGCAGATTTACTTATGGTCCAAATCCGCTTAATCAAACTCCTAATGGTGGTTTGGATGCTTCGTCAGACGAGGCTGAAGTGTATTCATCAGGCGGTTCAACTGCACTTGCATGGGAAACGGGTACAATTAACGCAGCGGTAGTAACAAATGATGCCTATAAAATTTGTTATAATAACATCAGGGCGGTTAATCAGTTACTAAAGAATTTGCCGGGTTCTCCTATAAATACTTTTGTAAAAACACAAATGAAAGCCGAAGCCCGGTTTTTAAGAGCATGGTACTATTCCATATTATTAAAGCATTACGGTGGTGTGCATTTGGTTGGAGATAGTATTTATAATTACACCGAGCAGATTCCTGCTGCCCGTAACACTTATGAAGAGTGTGTAAATTATATCATTTCTGAATGCGATGCTGCAGCTCAGGATTTACCTACAGTACAAACCGGGGTAAATTATGGCCGGGCATCCAAAGGCGCATGCTTAGCACTAAAGTCCAGGGTGTTGTTATATGCTGCAAGCCCCTTATTTAATGGCGAGGCGCTTGATAATAACGGGTTAGTTGGCTATCCGGCTTATGATAAAGAAAGATGGAAACTTGCAGAAAATGCCGCATCGGCTGTAATAGCTTTAGGCACTTATAGCCTTTATGTAGACAACAGCACGCCAGGAATTGGTTTTCAAACGGTGTTTACTAAAAGATATAATACCGAATATATTTTTCAATTGATGCGTCCAACCGGAAATTCAGATCTTGAAGGCTTATTTGATCCGCCATCACGCACGGGTAAGAACGGCGCATTTCCGTTACAGGGCTTGGTTGATGCTTTCCCAATGAGTAATGGTAAGGCAATTACCGACCCTTCTTCGGGCTATGATCCGCAAAACCCTTACGCTAACCGCGACCCACGATTGGATTATACAGTGATACACGATCAAACGCCGCTGCAAAACAGACTTTCTGCCGGCTTTTCACCTGTAAATATTTACCAGGGCACTTATAATGGTGTTGCTACCGGCCCTGATGCGGTACACGTAGGAACAACTACCGGCTATTATACTAATAAAATGCTTTCGCCTAATGCGGTGGCTCAGGATTTTACCCACGTTACCGACAGGGTATTGCCATTAATGCGCTATGCAGAAATACTATTGAATTATGCAGAAGCCGCTAATGAGTATGAAGGTCCAACAGGTTTGGTTTATTCAGCAGTTGAAGCTATACGCCAAAGAGCAGGACTAAATCCCTATCAATTACCTGCAGGCTTAAGTCAAACAGAAATGAGGAAAGTTATTCAGAATGAAAGAAGAATTGAGCTTGCTTTTGAAGGACAGCGCTTTTGGGATGTAAGAAGATGGAAGATAGCAGAGCAAACAGACAACATACAAACTATGGGTATGGAAGTTAACCGCAATGGTAACACGGTAACGTATAGCACCTTCCCGGTACGTAAGCGTAATTTCCGCACGGCTATGTATTTGTGGCCTTTTCCGCAAAGCGAGGTGGCAAAATCACCGGAATTAGTACAAAACCCCGGCTATTAACAGCATAAAACTTAATAGATGAAAAATATATATAAAATAAAGAAGCTGCACTTTTTGATGGTGATCATCGGTTTAATGGCCGCATCATGTAAAACAGAGAGTGTATTGCCCCAAAAAGAGGCACTGAAAGATATTAGTGGTAACTGGCAGGTAATAAAGGCTACCCGTAACGGTACCGATCTTACTACTAAAGTTGATTTTACCCAGTTCCGGCTAAAGTTTGATGCCGGAAATTATAGTTTACTTAACAAGCTTCCCTTTTTAGTAGAAAAGGATGGTGCCTTTGCGCTTGATGATCCTGAATATCCTTATAAAATAACCTTTACCGCAAGCGGCGGGCAGCCGGTTTCAACCGCGTTTACTTACCCTATAGTTAATGGAAAGAGGCAGTTAAGCTTGTCTTTTAGTCCGGGGTGTGCAAATAATACATATGTATATGTATTTCAAAAAGTAGGAGAATAAGTTTAAAACTGAAAAATAGATTATGAGATCATATTTACATATAAAAGGTAAAAATCTGTGGATGATATGCGCCTGTGTAGTATTAGGGGTAGTATTGGCCTGTTGCGGCGAAATCATAACAGGAGTAGATCAGCCTTCAACTGCCACAGTTGGTTCTACTATAGATATTACTGTTCATATTGATATTCCGACAGTAGGAGACGGTGGCCCTGATAATTTAATTTTGGGGATATTAATGCCAAAAGGCTGGAAGGGCGCACAAAACACTACCGTTACATACAAAAGCCCTTTAGGCGACGGCACAATGAGTATTGTACCTGAATCATCATTACCTAAAAATGGGGGAGGGTTAACGTGGTCGGCATATATGAAAAAAACTTTCGGACTGGCAGGTAACCTTATTGATGATATGGAGTGGGTGCCTTTCCAAACAGATAAAGCTTATACACATAACGGAACCGAAATTACAGGTGATCTGCATGTTAAATTAAAAGTAGGGGCTGATGGTAACAATACGCTCGTAAAATTAGGCTATGTAATAACAGATACCGGTAATGGCTTTACAAGTGACGGTAACGGAACTTATTACAGCCAGTTAAGTACCCCTTGTTTTGAAGTAACCGGTGGTACTGGAGACCTGGTAGATTTTTGCAACCCGCAGCTTACCATTATCGATCCGCCAAAATCACTTGATAATGATTTTGTTACGCTTACTTTCGATGGTAACGTTGTGGCTACTCCTTTAACCGGTAACACAGAATTATACTTATGTGCTACTGCATACACCAGTGATAATAAGACTATTGAGGTTTGCGAGCAAACTGAAAAAACCAAGATGGCCCAAACATCGGCTACCAGTAATAAATATCAGCTCACGTTTTGGCCAAAAGAGTTTTTTAACGTGCCGGATGGGCAAACCATAGTGAAAATGGAATATTTTGTTACCGATAAAACAGGCACAACCAAGGTAGGGTATGGTAATACTTTAAGCCCTTTTGTATACACATTTAAGTGCGAATAATAAGCTAATTATAAACGGATGTAAGCTGTTTTGTATAAAATCTTACATCTGCTAAAACGATATTTTAACTTTTGCCAACAATTTAAACTTTATACAATGGCTAATTGCTACATAAAAAAATATTTTACCGTTTTGGTGTTACTGCTGCTTATGCTGGTTAAAACCGGTTATGCTGCCATGCAGGATACCACCGCAACCGGTAACAAACAACTCGGTACGGTTAATGGTGTTGTGCTTGATGAATTCGGCAATCCACTGCAGGGCGTAAGCGTAATTATTAAAGGACAAACTGATACTGTTTCAACAGATAAGGCCGGCAGTTTCTCAGTAAACGCCGGATTAAACAATGTACTTGTATTTAAATATCCTAATTACAATGTTTCTGAAGTAGAGGTGAAAAATAACACTGTAATTACGGTAAGACTGCTGAATAAATATATTAAATCACCTTCAGAGATCAACGTATTATATGGTACGGCTGATGAGTCAAAAAACCTTGGATCTGTTTCAACTATTTATACCAATCAGTTAACTACTACTCCCGCAACATTGTACACTTACGCGCTACCGGGGCAGCTTGCAGGTTTATATACCCAACAGTACAGTGGTTTTACAAATCCACGTACATCAGGCCAAACCGTTGCAGATTTTGTGGGAAATGTTGTACAGCATAATAATTACTCCGCAAATGATAATTCGGAATTTAATTTATACCTGCGCGGCCAAACACCCATAACAATAATAGATGGGGTACAACGTGAGATTTCTTCAATTGATCCTGAAAGTATTGAATCCATATCAGTTTTAAAAGATGGTTTATCTAACATATTACTGGGCATAAACAGCTCAAGAGGGGTATTACTGGTAACTACTAAACGGGCGCAGGCAGGTCCGCCGCGGATATCATTCACGGCTCAATCCGGCATTCAACAATCGTTAGGGTTGCCAGATCCGTTGCCGGCTTATCAATATGCCTATTTGTATAATGAGGCGTTGCAAAATGATGGTAAACCACCAATTTATAGCGCAAACGATTTTAATGCATACCGTAATCATACCGATCCGTTGCACCATCCCGATGTAAATTGGTTTAATACATTATTGCGCGATAATTCTCCGATGACCAGCTATAAGCTGAATGTTAATGGAGGTACAAACATTGCCCGGTACAGTGTATCATTAAACTACCTTGATCAGGCCGGAATGTTTAAAACCGATCCCTCCGTAAATTATAATACTAATAACGATCTTAACCGGTATACTATAAACTCCGATGTTACAGTAAATATCAACAAAAAATTTACGGTTGATCTGCAACTGTTTGGGCGTATACAACAAAGCACACAACCAGGGCCGGGTTATACTAATATATTAAACACTTTATTTACTACGCCTAATAACGCATATCCTGTTTACAATCCTGATGGCTCTTTTGCAGGTACTACAACGTTTACGAACAACTTATTGGCACAAACTGAATTTTCAGGCTATTTGCGTAACAACAGTAACGACGTGTTGGCCAACCTGGATCTGAACTATGACTTAAGCAGTATAACCCCGGGTCTTTCTGCAAAAGCCAAAGGTAATTTAGCTTTTGAATCGCAGAGTTTGGTGAACAGGTCTTTGCAAAATAATACTTATACAATAAAGGCCGACAGCAGTTATGCTGCGGTTGGTTCGCCGGTAGCACAAAGCAACAGTTTTAACAGTGTTTCAAGCGCGCGGTACTTTTTTGGCCAGTTAGCTGTTAACTATGACCGGCAGTTTGGCAAACATAACGTAACCGGTAAATTATTGTATGATGCCCGTTCGGTAACATTAAACTTTGACCTTACCGGAGTTACTAAAAACGAAGCGTTAAAAGCCGGTTATAATTACGATGGTAAATATTTTGTTGAGGCCGCGGTAAATCGTAGCGGATACAACCGTTATCCGCCGGGCAGGCAATATGGAATTTTTTACGCCGGTGGTTTAGGCTGGCAAATGGCTAAAGAGAACTTTATCAAAGATAACTTTAGCTGGATATCCTCATGGAAATGGCGTGCCACTTATGGCCGCACCGGTAATGCCAATGTAGATAACTACGGGTATTACAACTTTTTGCAAACGTATAGCCCATCTAACGGCTACTCATACAGTACAGGTACAAGCAGGAGCGATGTGCAGGGTGTATTTGCAAACACGTTGGCAAATCCTTTTATCTCCTGGGAAAAAGCCGATAAAATTGATATAGGAGCTGATATTGCTTTATTTAATGAGCATATCAAGATCAATGCTGATTACTTTCACGACAGATATAAAGATCTTTTACAAATAAGAGGGAATAGCATCGCATTACTGGGCACCCCTTACCCATATGAGAATATAGGTGTTGTACAGTATGAAGGCGGAGAATTAACGCTTACCTACCAGAATAATATCAATAACTTCAATTATTTCATTTCAGGCAACGCGTCAATACAATCTTCAAAAACTATTTATAATGATGAAATAGCCACGCCTTATCCCTGGACCCGCCATACCGGTAATTCACCAAATGCACTTTACGGATACAAGGTTTTAGGATTTTTTAAAGATGCTGATGAGGCGGCTACAAGTGCAACAACAACAGGATATACTGCTCAGGCAGGCGACGTTAAATACGCCGATCTGAATAGCGATGGCGTTATTAACCAGTTTGATCTAACGGTTATAGGAAATAACAAGCCATTAATATTCTATGGTACCTCTTTAGGGTTCAACTATAAAGGCTTTAGCTTTAGTATGATATTGCAGGGTGTGGCAAATCATGATTACCTGTACAACAATTCAATTGTTAAGGAATTTGCAGGTGTAGGCTTTTTAGGGCTTACCTACGCAGGGCAGGGATATGATAATTTAACCGGCAGATGGACGCCTGAAACTGCTAACACGGCCACCTTACCGCGCCTGTCATTAGGTAATGCTAATAACACGGCAAATTCAACCTTGTACGTACGTTCGGGAGATTACATCAGACTTAAAAATGCCGAAATCGGATATAGCCTTCCGTACTTATGGGTTCACAAATTAAAATTATCAGGTATAAGATTATTCGCTAACGGAGAAAATTTAGTAACCCTTTATGGCTACAAAGGGATGGATCCTGAAGTTAATGGCTATGCTTATCCAATACAAAGGGTAATAAATGCGGGTGTAACTATTAAGCTTTAATTTTTTGCCATCAATAAAAAAACGATCATGAAAAATCATAAAAATATAATAGCAGCCATATCATTAATAGTGATAATAGCAGGTTGTAAAAAATATGAGCAGTTCCCGGTAGATAAGGTTACCATTAGTCATATTTTTGATAGCAAAGATTCTGCAGGGGTAAGTGCGCAGCAATATTTGTACGGTATTTACGGAATGCTTAAAAATGGCCATAACCGCGTAGCCGGTGATTACCTTGACGCAGCGAGTGACGATGCCATCTCCTCAGCTTCGGGTGCAACAAATGCTGTAACTGTATTATCAACCGCGGCATACAACTCTTATACCGTTCCTACTGATGAAAATTTGTGGGCCTATTATTATTCAGGTATCCGCAGTACCAATGAATTTGTAAATAACATTGATGTAGTACCTGTGTTGGCAAAATATCACGGTTTTTCCATGAAATATGTATGGAAAAGTGAGGCCCGGTTTTTAAGAGCTATGTTTTATTTTGAGTTGCTAAAAAGGTACGGTGGTGTGCCGTTATTAGGTAACCATGTTTATACCATTACTGATAATGTAGCGCTGCCCCGTAACTCATTTGATGAGTGTGTAAAATATATAGTGAGCGAGTGCGATGCCATCAAAGATTCTTTATTAGTAGCGCCTGTAGCCGATCCTAATGCTGATAGCCATCGCCCTACAAAGGGCTCGGCAATGGCCTTAAAGGCAAGGGTGCTGTTGTATGCGGCAAGTCCGCTGTTTAACGGTGGCAATATCGATCCAACCAATAACCTTACCGGTTATACTGATTTTAGCGCCGACAGATGGGCTGCAGCGGCAACAGCGGCAAAAGATGTAATGGACTTAGGTACATATTCATTATTGCCGAATTTTAAAGATGTTTTTCTGACCCAGAATAATTCCGAAATTTTATTTGAGCGTCAGGTGGGTAATAACACCAGTATAGAAACCACCAACGGGCCGGTTGGATTTACAGGTGCCGTAGGTAAAGGACAAACCAGCCCGACTCAAAGTTTGGTTGATGCTTTCCCGATGCAGAACGGACTTCCTATAATTGATCCTTCATCAGGATATGATAGTAACAATCCGTATGCAGGCCGCGATCCGCGTTTAACCAACACTATACTTTACAATGGTGCACAATGGCTAAATACCCAACTGCAAACTTTTGAGGGGGGACAAAGCAAACCTAACAGCGCTTTGCAGCAAACCAAAACAAGCTATTATATGCGCAAGTTTATGGGCGATTTTGAAAACACTAATTCATATAGTTCTCATAGCGCCGATTGGATAATAATGCGATATGCAGATATAGTTTTAGGGTACGCCGAGGCGCTGAATGAATCAGCAGGGCCAACCACAGATGTTTATAACGCGGTTATTAGTATACGTAAACGTGCAGGTATCACAGCAGGCGCTAATAATTTATATGGCCTTAAAACCGGTATGACAAAAGATGAAATGAGGGAAGTGATACATAAGGAAAGACGTGTGGAATTTGCTTTCGAGGAAAGCCGTTACTGGGATATACGCAGATGGAAGATCGCGGAAACTGTTATGAACCAGCCCCGCACAGGTTTAAGTATTGTTAAACTGGGTTCAAGTTTAACTTATAATCCTATAAACGTACTAACTACCAAATTTGATACTCCTAAAATGTATCTGTATCCGATACCTTATGACGAAGTGTTAAAGAACCCGAATATGAAACAAAACCCCGGATGGTAATCCCTGAAAATCAATTTAACCAATTAATTACGCAGCTATGAGAAAAATAATACTTTTCTTTCAATTAATAATAATTCTACTTCCGGCGGCAGTATATGCTCAAAGTATTACTGTAACGGGTAAGGTACGCGATATTTCGGGGGCATTACCGGGTGTGTCAGTTGTAGAAAAGGGAGTGCCAACCAACGGTACTATAACAGATGTTAACGGAAAGTTTACGTTAACACTCACCGGGCAATCAAAAGTTATTTTGGTAAGATTTATAGGATATGTTACACGTGAAATAAATGTAACAGCAGATAAGCCGCTTGATATAATTATGCAAACAAGCACCAATGGTTTGGATGAGGTATCGGTAGTTGCATATGGTACAAAAAAGCGTATTACCAATACCGGGGCGGTAAGTTCCATATCAGCAAGTGATATTCGTACGGTTCCTACAGCTAACGTACAAAATGCTCTTACAGGTAAATTGCCTGGTTTCTTTTCACAGCAAGCTTCTGGTCAGCCGGGTAAGGATGCTTCCGATTTTTATATACGTGGTGTAAGTTCGTTAAACTCAGCGGGTAATCAGCCGCTTATAATTGTAGATGATATTGAATACAGTTATGATCAGTTACAACAGATAAACGTTAATGAAATTGAAAGCATATCTATATTAAAAGATGCTTCAACTACAGCAATTTATGGTATAAAGGGTGCAAATGGCGTATTGGTAGTTACTACACGCCGTGGCAGGAGCGGTGCCCCAAAAATAAACTTCCGTATAGAGGCCGGCCAGCAGCAGCCAACTAAAACGCCTAAATTTTTAAATTCATACGAAACAGCTCTATTAATTAACGAGGCGCAAAAAAATGATGGGATACCTCAATCATTCACTCAGCAAGACCTTCAGGCTTTTCAGGATGGATCAGACCCGTACGGACATCCTGATGTTAACTGGTACGATAAGATATTTAAAAAACACAGCTATCAGGCTAACGCGAATTTAGACATCTCCGGTGGTTCCGATGCCCTAAAATATTTTATATCAGGTGGCGCGCTTGACCAAAACGGACTTGTTCGTGATTTTGCCGATCCGCAGAGTTTAGTGAATACCAATTATTATTTTAAACGATATAATTTCAGGTCAAATCTTGATTTTAAAGCGAATAAAACACTTGATCTGCGTTTAGATGTAACCACGCGTTTCTCTGACCTTAACCAGCCATATAATCAGAACGCGGTGGGCGAAATATATAATTTTACTAAAGAAACACCTTTTACAGCACCGTATATAAACCCTAACGGAACATATTCATACGCGTATTCATCTTTTAATCCTGAGCATTTACCAACACTTAATGCCAGGCTGGCCACAGGCGGATATCAGCACTCCCGCAGAACAGATTTTAATTTCCTGTTCGGCGCTACGCAAAAGCTGGATGCTTTAACAAACGGTCTTTCGCTTACAGGTAGAATAGCCTATTCAAGTATTGAGCAGTTTACCAAGCAAATTTTTAATGAAGGAATTCCTGCATATCATTATAACCCTGTAACCGATAGTTATTCGTTACGGCCGGGTGCAACCTATGTATATCAAAATTATGCTTTAACAGGTAATACCGATATTAATACAAATAACTATAATTTACAGTTATACCTAAATTACGATCGTACTTTTAGCGCTGTACATCATTTTACCGGTTTAGTGCTGTTTAACCAAACCTCACAAACATATTTTACTTATCCGTTACTGGCCTCAGCTCAGGTGGCGGTTCCTCAAAAATTCCGTGGTGTATCGGGTAAATTAGGTTATGATTATAAACAAAAGTACCTTGTAGATTTTAACGTAGCTTATAACGGTACCGATCGTTTTGCCGCAAACCATCGTTATGGTATATTCCCTGCGGTAAGTTTGGGTTACAACCTTGCCAAAGAGTCTTTCTTTGAAGATGCCTTACCTACATTCAGTCTGTTTAAATTACGGGCAAGCTATGGCTTGGTGGGTTCTGATGCTGCTCCAGGTAACCGTTATGTATATAACCAGTTTTATAATATTGGCGGCACGTACAGTTTCGGTCAGTCGGCACAAAACTATAATGCTATTTATGAAGGCTCGTTAGGTAACTATGACGTGGTTTGGGAGCGCGCCAAAAAGCTGGATATAGGTTTAGATATGAACTTACTGAACGATAAAGTTTCTGTTACGGTAGATTACTTCCATGATATACGTTATAACCAGCTGATAACTCCGGGTAGCGTGCCTTTAATATTGGGTGTTGATTTGCCGGCTGTTAATATCGGTAAAACACGTAACCAGGGTTTTGACGGGCAGGTGAGCTATCATAGTAATATTGGTAAAGTGCAGTATAACGCAGGCTTAGTATTCTCTTATGCTAAAAATAAAATATTGTATGAGGATGAAGCCACCCCGGCATACCCCTGGTTAGCAAGAACGGGGCAGTCTATCGGTCAGCAGTTCGGATACCACTATTTAGGATATTACAATGCCGATGATGTTGCGGCAATTGATAACTATAAATCAGCACATGGTGGTTCAAATGTGGGTAACACCAATATTGCGGTTCCTGATAATGGCATCCCTATTCAACCCGGTGATCTTAAATACCAGGATCTGAACGGTGATGGTATTATAAATGTATTCGATCAAAGGGCTATTGGTAATCCTAATTTACCTAATACCTCACTGGGGCTGTCATTACAGGCGGTTTACAAAGGGCTAAGTGTAAGTGTGCTGTTCCAGGGATCATTCAATTACAGCTTTGCAGTTATCGGAACGGGTATTGAGCCTTTCCAGAGTCAGTTTCAACCCATACATCAGGAGCGTTGGACACCGGATAATACCGTTAATGCTAATTTTCCGCGGTTAGGTTTAAACCCAACATCGGTAAATAGTCCAACAGCCTATTTTTCTGATTACTGGTTAATAAACGCTTATTATATCCGCTTAAAAACCATAGATATAGGATACCAGTTGCCGGTTAAATTACTACCGTTCAAAATTAATAACGCACGTATATATATGAGTGCTTATAACTTGTTTACCTGGGATAATTACAACAAATATCAGCAGGATCCGGAAATTTCCACTAACACTGCGGGTGATGCTTACATCAATCAGCGTGTAATAAACCTGGGTGTGCAGGTAGGCTTTTAATTAATTGTTATAAAATGTGTAAATGGTTAACGTTATAGCAGCGTTAACCATTTTTTATTATTTACCTGTGGTAATTAATACATTAGCGATATGTTTCCAACCATTGGCGATCTGGTATACTATTTATTTCATTTTAGAGTATCCTTCCCGGTACAAACCTTTGGTTTTTTTGTAGCGCTTTCATTTTTTTTCGCCTATATCATTTTTACTTCGGAGTTCAAAAGATATGAAGCTAACGGAAAAATACGGGCCTTCAATTGTGAAGTTGTTATGGGTATGCCGGCTTCATTTCTTGAACTGTTGGTAAATTTTTTACTCGGCTTTTTTTTCGGGCTAAAGTTTTTCGGTTTAATATTTCATTACAATAGTTTCGTTGCAAATCCGCGCGGATATATCTTATCAACACAAGGGAGCATATTTGCAGGATTAGTTATCGGGATTTTATTTGGTTACTGGATATATTTTGAGAAAAGGAAGAATCAATTGTCTAAACCGGTAATAACTACTCAAAAAGTGCATCCGTACCAATTAATGCCACTAATAGTTTTCAGCGTTGGTTTTTTTGGTTTTATAGGGGCCAAGTTATTTGATAGTGTTGAACATTTCGACATGTTGATGGCTAAACCATGGCAAACGTTATTTTCATCAAACGGGTTTGCTTACTACGGAGGGTTGATATTTGGCGCATTAACCTATTTATACATAGGTTATAAGCGGGGCATGAAGCTGGTGCATTTGGCAGATATAGGTTCCCCGGGAATGATGCTTGCTTACGGTATTGGCCGTATTGGGTGCCAGTTAGCAGGGGATGGCGACTGGGGCATAGTTAATAAGCATGTAAAGCCAGCTTTTTTAAACTGGCTGCCTGATTGGGCGTGGTCATTCAGATATCCTCATAATTCCATTAATGCAGGTACACTTATTCCGGAGTGTAATGGTAATTATTGTAATCAGTTGGTCAATGGCGTTTACCCCACTCCTTTGTATGAAGCCGTATTATGTATTGGTATGTTTTTACTGCTTTGGGCTTTTCGCAAAAAAATAAAAACGCCCGGCTTAATGTTCAGCCTTTACCTGATATTAAATGGTGGCGAACGTTTTTTGGTAGAACATATCCGCATAAATTTTAATTACCCCATTTTTGGCTTTACCTTTACGCAAGCCGAAATTATAGGATTTTTAATGTTACTTGGCGGAATAACCGGGTTAATTATACTAACCGTAAATAAATACCGTAGTAGTAATATTATAAGTAAATAATACCACCCGCCAGTTATAATATTGATCGTTATTACATGAAGAAGATTGCCTTTGTTTGTTTCATTATTAGTATATCTGTCCAATTAACAATGGCTCAGCAAGTGGCTGATACAGTGAATTTAACAGATATTAAATTCACCGTTGAAGCTGCTCCGGACTGGTCTGCATTATTAAAAAGGCAAACCGGCTGGTTTGGGGGTGATGGCATATATACCATACCACTTAACGGTATGGAGGGCGAGCAAGCTCACGCAAACAACAAGATCCTTTTCATTTTCAGCGACAGCATGATAGGGAAGGTTCGCAATAAAACCATGGTACCGGGATATAAAATGATACATAACGCCTACGCGATTTTAGATGGCGATAAACCGGATGCGGCAAAAATGAGATTTTATTGGGATAGGGATAGTTTGGGTAATGCTGAATCTGTTTTTATACCAAACACGCCGCGAACCGAAAAGTCAGACTATTACTGGTTAGGCGATGGATTTGTCAATCAGGCTAATAATAACATCTACATTTTTGGCTACCGTGTGCGTAATGTTAGTGATGGAGCCTTTGGGTTTAAAGAGGTTGGTAATACGCTTATAAAAATTCCGGCGGGAGATAAGCCGCCCTATAAAAACATACAACAGGAGGATACACCTCTTTATATTACTGATGAAAGTGGAAGTTTCGGATCGTTCGGGGCCGGCATATATGTGAATACTAAGCAGGCCAGTGCTCCAAATCCGGATGGTTATATTTATGTGTATGGAGTAAGAGATTTAGCCAAAAATTTAATGGTAGCAAGGGTACTGCCTGAAGATTTCGAGGATTTTGGCAAATGGACCTATTGGGACGGCTCCATATGGAACAAAGATATCGACAAAGTAGTAAACATTACTGACGGGGTGTCTAACGAGTTAAGTTTAACGGCCCTGCCCGACGGCCGTTATGCTTTGGTTTTTCAGCATGGCGGCATGAGTCCTAACGTAGGTATGCGGATAGGGGCGTCTCCCACAGGACCATTCGGCCCGGTTATTAAATTATGGGATTGCAAACCCGACCTCATCGAGAAGACGTTTGTTGTATATAACGCTAAGGCGCATCCAAGCCTTTCAAAACCAGGCGAATTATTGATCAGCTATAATATTAATTCTGTTGATTTTATTAACGACCTTAAAGTTCATCCTAATTTGTATCGTCCGCGTTTTATAAGGGTTAAATTTCAATAATTTTAATAAATAATTTGCATGTAATTGTTTTATCACCTACTTTAGCTAAATCAATTTAGCAACCTGTAAATTTACATTCGTGAAAAAGTTTTTTTTGTTATCAGTAATAGTGGTTTTATGCTCTTTTCAAATTCAAAAACCTACCAAAATTGTATTTTTTGGTGATTCAATTACCGAATATGGCGTACAACCTAATGGTTTTATTACCCTGATACAACAGCGGTTAAAAGCTGAACATAAAGACGGAGATTACCAGGTAGAAGGAGCGGGTATTGGCGGTAATAAAATATATGATCTATACCTGCGCTACGAGGATGATGTGCTTGCAAAGAATCCGGATGTGGTAGTGATATGGGTCGGTGTTAACGATGTTTGGCATAAACGCCTTTTTGGCACCGGTACCGACTGGGATAAGTTTGGCAGATTTTATACTGCGCTCATCAAAAAAATGCAGGCAAAGGGAATAAAGGTATTGCTATGTACTCCCGGTACTATTGGCGAAAAAACGGATTATAGTAACGAACAGGATGGTGATCTGAACAAATATTCACAGATCATACGCGATCTGGCTAAACAAAACAATTGCGAGTTGATAGATTTTCGCAAAATGTTTCATGAATACGATGTTAAAAATAATCCGGAAAATAAAGACAGCGGCATTTTAACAAAAGACGGTGTTCACCCTAATGATGTGGGTAATAAATACATAGCGGATGTTTTTTATAACATTCTTATAAAATAGCAATACATGGGTTTATATTGATATAGTTGGTTAAAGGAGGTGGGAGCACCTCCTTTTTAATGACTGATCGTATAGTTCCCATCGCTACTAATCATACCCTATATGTTAAATTATACTTCTGCTTGTCAGAAAAAGCTAAATTATATGAAAAGAAATTTACTCACCTGCCTTGCTTTGATCTTATGCGTCAGCCTGTCAAAAGCGCAGCAAGCCAATTTGGTAAAATATGTTAACACCCGTCAGGGTACCAATACTAAATTCGAATTTTCATACGGTAACACTTACCCGGCCATATCCATGCCGTTTAGTATGAACACCTGGACACCACAAACCGGTAAAAATGGTGACGGATGGAAGTATCAGTACTTCGAAAAAACTATACGGGGATTTCAGCAATCGCACCAGTGCAGTTCCTGGGTAAATGATTACGCGGTATTTTCAATGATGCCTGTAACCGGCAAATTAGTAGTTAATGAAGATGAACGGGCCGCCTCTTTTAGTCACGATAACGAGATAGCACAGCCCAGTTACTATAAGGTAAAACTGGATAACAATATCACTACTGAGATTAGCCCTACAGAACGGGGGGCACATCTTAAATTCAGTTTTCCTAAAGGTAAAGGCTCATACCTGGTTTTAGATGGTTATACCAAAATGAGCGCGGTAAGCATAGATGTGAAAAACAGAACCATAACCGGCTATGTGAATAACTGCCGCTGGGCGCCTCAAAATTTTAAAAATTATTTTGTAATACAATTTGATAAGCCTTTTAAAGCTTACGGTACATGGGAAAATAAAAAGAATACTACAACAGCAGGCCAAAAGACGGCTGAAGGAGAAGGGGTGGGAGCATACCTGCAATTTCGCAATGGCGAAACCGTGCAGGTTAAAGTAGCATCGTCCTATATCAGTCCGGATCAGGCGCAGCTTAACCTGGATACTGAACTGGGTAAATACAAAAATTTTGAAGATACCCGTAAGGCTGCAGATAAGGTTTGGAATACCTTACTTGGCCGTATGGCGGTAGAAGGCGGTACCGAAGAGCAAAAGGCAACCTTTTACTCCTGCCTTTATCACGCTAATTTGTTTTCGCATCGGTTTTTTGAGTACGGTAAGGATGGCAAGCCCTATTACTATAGTCCGTACGATGGTAAAATTCATGATGGCTACATGTATACTGATAATGGTTTTTGGGACACATTCAGGGCACAGTTTCCGTTGAATACCATTATGCACCCCACTATGGAGGGGCAATACATGCAGGCGCTGCTGGCGGCTCAGCAACAATGCGGCTGGTTGCCTTCGTGGTCATTTCCGTCCGAAACGGGCGGTATGCTGGGTAATCATGCTATATCGCTGCTCACTGATGCCTGGGTAAAAGGTATACACACATTTGATCCAAAACAGGCTTTGGATGCTTATTATCACGAGGCTACCAACAAAGGTCCATGGGGAAGCGCGAACGGCCGCCCCGGATGGAAAGAATATTTTGCCGATGGTTATGTGCCCTTCACAAAAGAAACTCAAGGCTCTACCGCATGGACACTGGAATTCGCTTATGATGATTTTTGCGGCTACCAGTTAGCCAAACAAATTGGCAATAAACATTACGAAAATGTTTTTGGCAGGCAAATGTATAATTACAAGAATCTTTACGACCCCAAAACAAGATTTATGCGTGCTAAGGACGCGGAGGGTAACTGGATAGAGCCCTTTGATCCGCTGGATTGGGGCGGCCCCTACACCGAAGGTAATGCGTGGCATTGGACATGGTCGGTATTTCAGGATGTGCAGGGTTTAGTTAACCTGATGGGTGGCAACGATAACTTTACCGGCAAAATAGATTCAGTTTTTTCTACTCCGGGAACGATCAAAGTAGGCGGGTATGGTAGCGTGATCCACGAAATGACCGAAATGGCAGCCTTTAAAATGGGCCAATATGCCCAGGGAAACGAACCGATACATCATTTGGTATATCTGTATAACTATGCTGGTCAGCCCTGGAAAAGTCAGGAGCATGTACGCGAGATAATGGATAAAATGTATAATGCTACCGAAGATGGTTATCCCGGCGATGAGGACGAAGGGCAAATGTCATCGTGGTATGTATTAAGCGCTGCCGGGTTTTACAGTGTATGCCCCGGAACCGATCAGTATGTTATTGGCAGTCCGCTGTTCAAAAAAATGACCATTACACTTGAAAACGGTAATAAATTTACTGTAGAGGCTGATAATAACAGTAAGCAAAACGTGTACATCCAATCTGCTACGCTTAACGGTAAACCTTATACCCATAATTGGATAAGCCATGCTGATATCATGAACGGTGGTGTACTGCACCTCGTAATGGGTAACAAACCCAACAAAGCCCGGGGGCTTGCTCCTGAAGACAAACCCTTTTCTCTTTCTAAAGCGAATAATTAAAAATATATAAACGATCTGGAAATACATGATATCTGAATTCTATTCTCTTAAAAAGGCGGGATGCTTAGTGCTGTTATTATTTTGCCTGCAAATAAGCGTATCAGCGCAAACCGGTGTTTATTATCTCAACAACGGCAATAATAAAGTGATATGGAAGGTAAAAGCCCAGGCGGACCTAGGTGCCGATAGCGCAAATATGTATAAGGCCGGTTACGCTACAAAAAACTGGGTAAAAGCAGTAGTGCCGGGTACAGTATTCGCATCATACGTTGCCGATGGGTTAGAAAAAGATCCCAATTTTGGAGATAATATATACCAGGTCGACAAAAAAAAATACGACAGGAATTTTTGGTACCGTACCGAATTTAGCGTACCGGATAATTTTAACAAAGAAAAGATATGGTTAAATTTTAAAGGCATTAACCGTAAAGCAGAAATATACCTGAATGGCAAGCAAATAGGCAGCCTTAATGGATTTATGCAGCGCGGGCAGTATGATATTACCGCTTTATTAAATAAAAGTGGGAGTAACATATTAGCAGTATTAGTTTACTGCCCTAAAACCCCTCTGGTAAATTATGCCAGTCCCACCTATATCCCCAGTGCAAGCTGGGATTGGATGCCTTACGTCCCTGGTTTAAATATGGGGATAACTGACGATGTGTATCTAAGTAATACCGGAACCCTAACCATGCATGATCCATGGATACGCACCCAACTACCTACAAATGCACGTGCAGATGTATCGGTTGATGTAAAAGTTAAGAATAGCTCAGCGGTGTTTCAGTCGGGTACAATAACCGGTATAATTAATCCGGGTAACATCAGCTTTTCACAAAAAATATTTGTGGGCGGTAACAGTACTGCCGATGTTAAGCTGGATAGCAAAAGGTTTAAACAGCTTATTATTAATGGCCCCAAATTATGGTGGCCTAACGGTTACGGCGATCCTAATTTGTATACCTGTAAACTGAGTGTTAAACTGGGCGATGAGGTTGCCGATACCAAAGAAATAAAATTCGGTATCAAAAGGTATAGTTACGATACGGTGGGCAATGTTTTGCATGTATCTGTTAACGGCACTAAAATATTCCTGAAAGGGGGCAATTGGGGCATGTCGGAGTATATGTTACGTTGCAAGGGTAATGAATACGATACCAAAGTGCGTTTTCATAAAGAAATGAACTTTAACATCATCCGTAATTGGATAGGCTCCACTACCGATGAGGAGTTTTATGATGCCTGCGATAAATACGGGATAATGGTATGGGATGATTTTTGGCTCAATTCCATCCCTAACCTGCCGGATGATGTAAATAATTTTAACGAAAACGCAGTTGAAAAAATAAAGAGGTTCCGTAATCACCCTTCCATTGCAATTTGGTGTGGCGATAACGAAGGAGATCCCATGCCGCCTATAAATGGCTGGTTACGCGAGGACATCAGCACTTATGACGGTAACGACAGGTACTATCAGCCTAACTCCCATGCCGGTAATTTAACAGGCAGCGGGCCCTGGACAAATTTTGATCCGCGCTGGTACTTTACCCAATATCCTAACGGTTTTGGGGGTAACCGGGGCTGGGGGCTGCGCAGCGAGATAGGCACACCGGTGTTTACCAATCTGGAAAGTCTAAAGAAATTCATACCCGAAGATAAATTGTGGCCGCGCAACGAAATGTGGAACAAGCACTTTTTCGGACCCTCCGCAGCTAACGCCGGACCCGACAGATACGACGAGGCCATTACCAAACGCTATGGCAAGCCTACCGGTATTGCCGACTATTGCCGCAAAGCGCAATTATTGAACATCGAAACCAATAAAGCGATGTACGAAGGCTGGGAGGATAATATTTGGGAAGATGCTTCCGGTATCATGACATGGATGAGCCAGTCGGCTTACCCGTCACTGGTTTGGCAAACTTATGATTACTATTATGATTTAACAGGTGCTTACTGGGGGGCAAAAAAAGCTTGCGAGCCTGTTCATATTCAATGGAATCCGGTAGATAACTCGGTTAAAGTTATCAATACCACACGTAACGATGTAGGCGGCCTAACCGCATCCGCCGAGGTTTATAATAGCGATGGCAGCCTGGTAAAGCAGTATAGCACATCAAAAAATAATATCGACGCATTGTCAAACACCGCGTTAAATTGTTTCACCATAGCTTTTGAGGAGGAGCACGAAAATTTGGCAAAAGGCAAGCCCGCGTTTGCATCATCTACAACTAATGGCGAGCCTTCATTGGTAACTGATGGTAACTCCGGTAGTCGCTGGGCAAGTAATTCCGATGATAACGAATGGATATACATCGACCTGGAAACGGAACAAACCGTGAACGGTGTTAAACTGAACTGGGAAGAGGCCTTTGGTAAAGAATTTAAGATTCAGGTATCTGACGATGCCAAACAATGGAAAGATGTTTACAGCGGCAGCGAAGGCCATGTAGGTGTACAGCAAATTATTTTTGATGAGGTTAAAGCACGATATGTACGTATGTTGGGTCAAAAGCGCGGTTCGGGATGGGGATATTCTCTTTGGGATTTTGAAGTATACGGTGGCCAGCCTAAAAGCAATGGCCTAACCGATGTTCATTTCATCCGACTGAAGCTCACAGATGCAGCAGGTAAACTTGTTTCAGATAACTTTTACTGGCGCGGTAATAAACGTACCGATTTTAGCGCGATAAACAATTTGCCTAAGGTTAACTTAAAAGTATCATCTACTGCAAAAAAGGAAAATGGGAAATACTATATTGAGGTAAAGGTGGCCAACCCGGTATCATCTAAAGCGGCAGCTTTTGCTATAAGGGTACAGGCGCTTAACAAAAGAACAGGCGAACAGATACTTCCCGCTATTATGAGCGACAATTATTTTTCCCTGATGAAAGGCGAATCAAAAACCATAAAAATTGAATTTGATGAGCAATTGTTAGGTAAGGATGGGATAAAATTATTGGTGCAGCCATATAACGATCCTTTAGCTAAAAACTGATGGCGGTATTTGTTAGCATTAAAGTTTTGTGTTAATTTACTGAACCAATATTAACCAGACATAAACCCCTCATTAATGGATGCTAAACCTAAATTTACGGAACAAAGGTATCTGGTAGTGCTATTGTTTGTAACCTCATTGTTCTTTTTATGGGGAGTAGCACTTACCCTCGGCGATGTATTGAACAGGCATTTTCAGAATGTGTTGCATATTTCCAAATCACGTTCAGGTTTAGTGCAATTTTCCATGTTTGGCGCATATGCAGTAATGGGTATTCCGGCGGGCTTGTTCATGAAAAAATTCGGCTATAAAAAAGGGGTTTTGCTTGGCTTGTTCCTATACGCTTTTGGCGCCTTCTTATTTATACCCGCAGCTGACGCTGAATCGTTTAATTTTTTCCGGATAGCTTTATTTGTTTTGGCATGTGGCCTGGCAACATTAGAGACCGTAGCTCACCCTTTTGTAGCCTCCTTAGGCGATCAGCGTACCAGCGACCAGCGTATCAACTTCTCACAGTCTTTCAATGGCTTAGGCGGCGTTATCGGCCCTGCTATAGGCAGTTATTTTATTTTAAAAGCCGGGCAGGCGCACTCTAACGATCTGGTATCGGTAAAGCATTTGTATATTGTTATCGGTTCGGTAATAGCGCTTATAGGGATTGCCTTTTCATTTGTTAAGATTCCCTCGTTAGCTGATCCGCACGTGATAGCTACCGACGCATACGCCGTACCTCCCGAAGATCATGTAGATAAAAAGCTTTTTCAGCATAAACACTTTGTATTTGCAGCAATTGCTCAGCTCTTTAATGTTGCGGCGCAGGGTGGTACCTGGGCCTACTTTATCAACTACGGGCATGATGTGATGCATTTTAGCGACGAAAAAGCCGGCTACTTTTTTTCGCTCAGTATGGTAATGATGATGATAGGGCGATTTGCAGGAACCTTTTTAATGCGTTACATAGCACCTAACAAGCTGCTGGCCACCTTTGCATTGTGTAACGTAATTATGTGTGTAATAGTAGCGCAGGGTTTTGGCTGGGTGTCATTTATAGGGCTGCTTTTTATTAATTTTTTCTTTAGTATTATGTTTCCTACCATATTCAGTTTAGGGTTAAAAAATCTGGGCAAGCAAACGCAACAAGCTTCTTCATTCATCGTAATGGGCGTAGTAGGCGGTGGCATCTTTCCTCCGTTGATGGGCCTCATCGCCAACCATAATGTTGCTACTTCTTATTATTTGCCCATAATATGCTATGTAGTGATATTTTTATTTGGATATACCTATAAACATTTCAATAAAAATATGGCAGCATAGATATTGTAATACTATCTTTCGTGTTTCTGACATTAGCAGTAAATCGATTTAATAGTGTTAAAATAACACCTTAGTTCCAAATATTATTTTATATTTGATGTTATTACATAGCAAGTGAAAAAATTATCGATAGTTGATATAGCCAATCATTTAAACGTATCTAAAACTACTGTTTCTTTCATTCTTAACGGTCGCGCACAGGAAAAGCGGATAGGGAAAGAATTAGTTGAACGAGTACAGAAGTTTGTAGATGAGGTTGGTTATAAACCAAATTCGCTGGCCAAAAGCCTGCGCACCGGTAAGTCAAATATTATCGGTTTGATGGTTGAAGATATTTCCAATCCTTTCTTCGCGAGCATAGCGAGACTGATTGAAGACCGCGCCTATAAAAATGGATATAAGATAATTTATTGCAGTACCGATAACGATACCCTGAAAACGCAGGAGCTTATTAATATGTTCAGGGACAGGCATGTTGATGGTTATATTATTGCCCCGCCGGAGGGTATTGAAGGTGATATTGACGAATTGTTAAAAGATGGAATGCCGGTTGTTTTATTTGACAGGCACTTACCCAATGTATTAACGGATTATGTGGAGATAGATAATTTATACAGCACTTATAATGCTGCCCGCCATTTAATACAGCAAGGTTACAAAAATATAGGCTTCGTTACGTTCTCTTCCTCACAAACACAAATGACGGCTCGTATGAAAGGTTATAAGGATGCCTTAAAAGAAAGCGGACTTAAACCAATAATACAGGAAATAGTATTTAATCAGAACGAAGAGTTTATTATAAAGCCTATTACTACCTTCCTTAAAAAACATAAAGAGCTTGACGCGGTTATTTTTGGCACCAATCACGTTGGCACATGCGGATTAAAGGTTATAAACAGCATGGGTATCAAAGTGCCGGAAGATCTCGCGGTAGTATCTTTTGATGATTATGACGTGTTTCAGCTTTTCTCGCCGTCGGTAACGGCCATCGCTCAGCCAATAGAGGAAATAGCCGACAAAGTGATCACCGTTTTGTTGAATAAACTTAACTCATCAGTTAACGGCAAAGAGCCACAGGCTATTGTTTTAAAAACCGAACTGAATATAAGAGATTCATCAAAAATGACAGCCAACGTAAT
This sequence comes from Mucilaginibacter segetis, assembly GCF_016522075.1. Taxonomy (GTDB): domain Bacteria; phylum Bacteroidota; class Bacteroidia; order Sphingobacteriales; family Sphingobacteriaceae; genus Mucilaginibacter; species Mucilaginibacter segetis. The sequence goes on from NZ_JAEHFW010000003.1 coordinate 524,554, forward strand.
ATAGCAGATATAAATACCGGGAGTTAGGTGATCCTAACTCCCGGTAAATAATAATGTGTTATACATTAAACCTGAAGTGCATAATATCTCCGTCTTCCACCACATAGGTTTTACCTTCTATACCCAATTTGCCGTTCTCTTTTATTGCCGCTTCCGAGCCGTTAAAATGTACAAAGTCCTCATACTTTATAACCTCCGCACGTATAAATCCTTTTTCAAAATCAGTATGTATAACACCTGCAGCCTGTGGTGCGGTAAAACCTTTAGTGATGGTCCATGCGCGCACTTCCTGTACACCCGCGGTAAAGTAAGTGGCCAGGTTAAGTAACTTGTAAGCTGCTTTTATAAGTTTATTAACGCCCGACTCCGTTAACCCCAGATCATTCAGAAACTCCTGACGTTCTTCATAAGTCTCTAATTGAGCGATCTCTGATTCTATCTGCGCAGATATAACCAGTACTTCGGCGCCTTCTTCCTTAGCTACTGCTCTAACTTTTTCTACGTAATCGTTTCCTGTAATAACTGATGCTTCATCAACATTGCATACATACATTACAGGTTTAGCGGTAAGCAGCCATATATCTTCAATGTATTCCTTATCTTCTTCTGCTACGGGTGCAGTACGGGCAGATTTCCCTTCCAACAAATGATTACGGTATATGGTCAGTACATCATATGTTTTTTTAGCTTCTTTATCGCCGCCCGTTTTGGCCATTTTTTCAACCTTCTGGATCTTCTTTTCTATCGAATCCAGATCCTTTAACTGTAATTCGGTATCAATGATTTCTTTATCGCGTATAGGGTTAACCGAGCCATCAACGTGAATCACATTATCGTTATCAAAACAACGCAGAACATGCAATATGGCGTTGGTAGCGCGGATGTTAGCTAAAAACTGATTACCCAAACCTTCGCCTTTGCTGGCACCTTTAACAAGGCCCGCAATATCTACTATCTCAATAACGTTAGGCACCACGTTTTTCGGATTAACGATCTCTGTAAGCTTGGTCAGCCGCTCATCCGGAACAGTAATTACGCCTACATTTGGCTCAATAGTACAGAACGGAAAATTGGCAGCCTGTGCCTTAGCATTTGATAAACAGTTAAAAAGTGTCGACTTACCTACATTCGGTAAACCAACTATACCACATTGTAAACCCATTTTTTTTATTTTTTTGAATCACGAACCCGGAAACAGAAGTCAAAAAGAGCGTTTTGTTCCTGGCTCCTATATTGCTGCCTCTTTTTAAAGCCGCAAAGATAACAGAAAAAACTACCTTATCTTTTGAAAAAATAAACGACTTTTGCCAGCGTTACTACGCTATGCAGCATATTACTCACATGTAAAAACGTTATATTTTATGGAAGAAATGGTTGAGCAAATAGAATTGTTATTGGAACAGGAAGACACCGTACAACTACAGGATTATTTGAACAACCTTAACATATCTGACGTTGAACACCTTATTGATGAATTTCCCGAGCACGGTCCGCTGTTTATAGAAACCCTGTCACTTAACAGGGCCGTTAATGTGTTCCGGATACTGGATTTTCCTACTCAGGAGCGTATTTTAAAAAAACTTTCAGGCCAAAGGGTAAGCGATATTATTGTTGAGTTACCACCCGATGACCGTACCGCTTTTTTTAGCGAATTGCATGGTGACGCGGTTAAAACACTGATATTACACCTTTCACCTGCCGACCGTAAGGAAGCCCTGTCATTACTTGGATACGACGAATACAGCGTAGGGCGTATGATGACCCCCGACTATGTTGCCGTTAAAAAGAACTGGGATGTTAACCGGGTATTATCGCACATACGCCGCTACGGCAAAAACTCGGAAACCATTGATGTAATTTATGTGATAGACGAAAATGGTGTATTGTTAGATGATATACGCATACGCGATATATTATTGGTAACACCCGAAACAAAGGTAAGAGACCTGATGGATGGCCGGCTGATAGCGCTTAGCGCGGCAAGTCCGCAGGAAGAAGCCATTAATGTTTTCAGGATGAATAACCGTACCGCGCTGCCTGTTACCGATGATGACGATATACTGCTGGGCATTGTTACTGTTGATGATATTTTATGGATAGCTAACGAAGAGTACACCGAGGACATCCAGAAAATAGGGGGTACCGAGGCTTTAGACGAACCTTACCTGGATATCAACCTTTTCAGGCTGGTAAAAAAGCGGGTAGGGTGGCTTATTATCTTATTTTTGGGCGAAATGCTTACAGCTACCGCTATGGGCTTTTTTGAGCACGCTATTGAAAAGGCCGTTGTATTAGCATTGTTTATTCCATTGATTATCTCCAGCGGGGGTAACAGCGGTTCACAGGCATCAACATTAATAATACAAGCTATGGCCTTAGGCGAAGTTACCATTGCCGACTGGTGGCGGGTTATGCGCCGCGAAATTATATCAGGCCTTATGCTGGGGGTAACACTCGGACTAATAGGATTTTTCCGTATTGCAGTATTTAGCATGTTTAGTACATTGTATGGGCCGCATTGGCCACTGTTAGGGCTAACTATAGGGTTTTCTTTAGTAGGAGTTGTGCTATGGGGCTCGTTAGCCGGTTCAATGCTACCGCTGTTACTTAAAAAATTAGGGGCCGACCCGGCTACATCATCTGCACCTTTTGTGGCAACATTGGTTGATGTTACCGGCCTTATCATCTATTTTACAATAGCCGTTATTATAATGCAGGGTGTTTTACTTTAAAAATTGTTGTTTGATTTTTAATAGTTTTTATCTTTATGGAAATTAAAACTTAAACCAAACAATGGAAATTAACGAAGAATTTACGCAGCCCGAAGCTGAGAAGGGTATGCTTTTAACCAACGAATCTCAGTATTATTTACAACAAGCCGGTAAATGGGCTAACTTTTTAGGGATTGTTGGTTTTGTAATGACGGGTTTTATACTGTTATTATCATTATTTATAGGTGCCATATTCTCAAAAATGGGAAGTATGCCAAATTCTGGAATGCCTTATGGTGCTGGTATGGGAGGTTTTATGACCGTTTTTTATATCCTCATAGCCATATTTAATTTCTTTTTTTCGCTTTATCTGTATCAGTTTGGCAGTCGTATAAAAGATGGTATATCATATAATGATGCCGAAAAAGCTAACTCCGCTTTTGTAAAACTTAAATCGTTTTTTAAGCTATGGGGAATTACTACAATAGTAATAATCATATTATATGCGCTGTTTTTTATAACTATGTTAATAGGGGGCCTCGGTTTAGCCGCGCTTATGGGCCATTAATAAAAAATCCCCCGCCGGTTAAGGTGGGGGATATATTCAGTTTTATAAATTTCTTTAAAAAGTAAAATCTTCATCAGCTTTGGCTACCGCCGGTGCTTCAGAAAATTCGTAGCGTTTTTCAACTACTTCCTGGTGTTCTTTAATATAGTCAACGGTGTCTTTCAATCCTTCGGCAAACTTTTCAAAATCTTCTTTATACAAAAATATTTTGTGTTTAATAAATACACCGTCTTCCAAACGCTTTTTACTTTCGGTAATAGTTACATAATAATCGTTTGATCTTGTGGCTTTTACATCAAAAAAATAAGTCCGCTTCCCTGCTCTAACCTTCTTTGAGTAAACCTCTTCACGCTCTCTGTTGTCAAAATCTCCCATATAGTTTTTTTTATCGTAATAGTTTTGGTTGGCATAAATATAAAGATTTTTTTAAATGTTAAGTGTTAATTATAATTTAATTACACTTTTTCTTTATGGTTGATATATGCCGCTTAGCCACCTTTATACGCTCTCCTCTTCTTCCAGTAATTGTTTTTCGTAGAGTTCAAAATAGGCACTCTTTAAATTTAAAAGTTGGTTATGGGTGCCTTGTTCAACAATTTCACCATTATCCATTACCAGTATTTTGTCAGCATTTTTTATGGTGGAAATACGGTGCGAAATTATAATACTTGTTTTCCCCTGCATAATATTTCCAAGGTTATTTAATATTTCCTCTTCCGTGCGGGTATCAACAGCCGAAAGGCAGTCGTCAAAAATAAGCACCTGTGGCTGCTTAACAATAGCCCTGGCTATACTAACCCTTTGTTTTTGCCCGCCGGATAGTGTTACACCGCGTTCGCCTATAAGCGTATCAAAGCCATTTTCCAACTCCATAATATTGTTATAAACCGCCGCGTTTTTGGCCGCCTGTTCAACCTTGGGCATATCCATTACATCAGCACTAAAGGCAATATTACGTGATATCGTATCTGAAAAAAGGAATACCTCCTGCGCTACAAAACCTATCTGAGAGCGATAATCATCCAAATTGAGTTGATCAACCGGGGTGCCATCAATTAATATTTGTCCTGTTACGGTATCATACATGCGTAATATTAAATTAGCTACGGTAGATTTACCCGAGCCTGTACGGCCGATTATAGCAATCATTTGACCCGGGTTTGCAGTAAAGGAAACGTTTTTAAGTGCTTTAATGCCTGTATCCGGATAAATGAAAGATATGTCACGAAATTCAATTTTACCGGCAATGGTTTGTGCAGGCGCCGCAGGAGAAATGATCTCTGATTTTTGATGTAAAAACTCGTTGATCCGCTTTTGCGATGCTGCCGCCCGCTGTATAAGTGATGTTACCCAACCCAGGGCAATAACCGGGAAAGTAAGCATGTTAAGGTAAACAATAAATTCGGCTATATTACCGGGGGTAATGTTACCCTTCATTACTTCAATGCCTCCAATATACATGGTAATAACGTTGCTTAAACCCACCAGTAATAACATTAGCGGATAAAACATGGCCTGCACCTTTACCATTGCCATGGAATGGCCCTTATAAGTTTCGCTTTCGTCCGCAAACGTTTTACGTACAAACTTTTCACGTACGTATGATTTGATGACCCTGATACCCGAAAAATTCTCCTGAACAAAGCTGGAAAGTATAGATAACCGTTGTTGTATCTGCTCGCTGCGGAAATTGATGACATCGTTAACGTAAAAAATTATTACCGCCAGTATGGGTAATGGCAATACCGAAAAAATCGCCAATGTTACGTTAACCCTCAGCATGGCATATATCACCAGTATAAAAAGAATAACCGTGTTAATGGTATACATTATACCGGGCCCCAGGTACATGCGCACCCTGCTTACATCTTCTGTTACACGGTTCATCAGATCACCGGTATTGTGCCTGCGGTAAAATGCGAGAGAAAGTTGTTGATAGTGATTATAGATCTCATTCTTAAGGTCGAACTCAATATGCCGCGACATCAGAATGATGGTTTGCCGCATAAAAAACAAGAATAATCCGCGTAACAGTGCCAGTATTAAAACCAGTATCCCAAACAACATCAGGCTGGAGCCAAAAATATCATAAATAATACTTTGCCTGTTAAACCCGGCAAATAGTTGGAAAACACCAATGTTTTCAGTTACCAGGTCAAAAGCTACACGTATAACCTGGGCAGGCAGTACAGCGAATATGTTGGATATGATAACGAACAGCACACCCGGAACAAGCCTCCAACGGTATTTTAAAAAAAATTTATTAAGGTATGCGAGTTCTTTCATGGGTAAAAATGAGCAGAAATATAAAGCCAAAAATACGGCAATGATATTTACAATACAAAGGAAGGGAGTTACATTTAAATGTCATAACAAAGGCGCTTATGATTATTACCGGGTAACTATTAAGCAAATACCTTTGTAGCAACCAAAAAAACATCTACTTTTGTAGTGCCGAAACATTTACACTTTTCCGCTTCCTGATGCAGTCTCAACAAACAACAGATAGTATTTTTAATCAGCTTGATACCTACGGTCATAAAAAGATAGTTTTTTGCAGCGACCCGGATAGCGGTCTCAAAGCAATAATTGCTATACATGATACTACTTTAGGGCCGGCTTTAGGCGGTACACGGATGTGGGCTTATAAGACCGAAAAAGAGGCCTTGCATGATGTTCTCCGTCTTTCTAAAAGCATGACGTATAAATCGTCGATCGCCGGGCTTAACCTGGGGGGCGGTAAGGCGGTTATCATCGGCGACTCACGCCAAGACAAGACAGAAGCCCTGATGCGTAAGTTTGGCCGCTTTATTAAAAATCTTAACGGAGAATTTATTACAGCAGAGGATGTAGGTACCAATCCGCGCGATATGGAATACATCCGTATGGAGACGGAGCATGTTACCGGCGTACCCGAAACTATTGGAGGCAGCGGCGATCCTTCGCCAATAACCGCAATGGGGGTATACATGGGTATTAAAGCCTCCGTAAAGGAATTGTATGGTAATGATAGCATTACCGGAAAAACGGTTATTGTACAGGGTATTGGCCATGTAGGCGAGAATCTGGTTAAACTGCTCCGGGACGAGAACGCAAAGGTTTATGTAAGCGATATTAATGGTGAACGTACAAGGCAGGTGTCAAAAAAATACGGTGCTGAAGCGGTATCTAATAATACCATATTTGACATTAACGCTGACATTTATTCACCTTGCGCGTTGGGAGCAACTATAAATACCCAAACCATTAATAAACTGCAATGCCGTATTATTGCCGGTTCGGCCAATAACCAGTTGCAGGACGAAAAGGTGCACGGTCAAATGCTGTTGGAGAGGGGAATATTATTTGCGCCGGATTACGTAATAAACGCCGGCGGTATAATTAACTGCTATTCGGAGTTAATGGGTTTCAGTAAAAAGCGTACCCTGCAGCTTACCGAAAATATTTACGAAGCAACCTTGAATGTTTTAAAGCTCTCTAAAGCCGAAAATATTTCTACCATTGATTCGGCAAACAAAATAGCCGAAAAACGTATTGCTGATATTAAGAAAGTAAAATCAACCTATTAATAATTTATAAAGCGGGTGGTAAACCCGATAATCGTTCTTACCAACATGTTAAACAGAAGGCACCTTAGGGTAAAAGTGTTACAATCGCTTTACGCGTTTCACCAGTCAGTTACAAAAGATATCAAGCATCACGAGAAGCAGTTGCTCAACAGCATAGATGAAGTGTTTGAGATGTATATATGGATGCTTTCGTTGATCAACGAAGTAGTTGAATACACCGGCATAGACGCCCAGGAACGTGCAAATAAGCACTTACCCACGGCCGAAGATCTGAACGCTGATGTTAAATTATTAACCAACAGGTTTATTACTTCCCTCAATCAAAATAAAGATTACTTAGCGGCGTTAAAAAAATATAAGGTTTCCTGGTCTTTTGATCCCGAACTGGCAAAGTCATTATTTATAACCCTGAAAAAATCGCCGGAGTATGTTGCCTATCTCGAAAAAAAGGATGATACGCTGCATACCGATAAGGACATCATTAAATTCATATTTAAAAAGGTAATACTTAAGTCATCACTTGCAGAGCAGGTTTTTGAAGATAAATTTATTTACTGGCCGGTTGATAAGGAGGTGCTGCAGGCTTTGATAGCGAAAACGTTTAAAAACTTTTCAAATGATGAACCGAAGCAAAACCATTTAGCCGAGGTAAGTGGCAACTGGGTGGAAGACAGGGAGTTTATTATAAACCTGTTTGAACAAAGCATTCGTTACAATGATCCGTATCAGGAGCTTATTGCCGAAAAAACACAGAACTGGGAACCCGACCGCATTGCCATGATGGATACTTTATTAATGAAGATGGCTATTGTAGAATTTATTAATTTTAGCTCAATTCCGGTGAAGGTAACTATAAACGAATATCTGGAGATATCTAAGGAGTTTAGTACGCCTAAAAGTAATTCATTTATAAACGGTATCTTAGACAAGATTTTATTTGAACTTAAAGCCGATAATAAGATTAGAAAAATAGGCAGAGGATTAATAGAATAAATATAAAAATGAAAAAGTTGTTTTTATGCACAGTAGTTGCTGGCTTGTTTTTTACAGCCTGCAACCAGGCCGGCGGTACAAATACCAACAAAGCCGACTCAACTAACGCGGTAGCCGCCGATAGCGGAAATGTAAGTGCCACTAATGCGCCTGTAATGACATTTGAAAAAGAGACGCACGATTTTGGTAAAATTAAGCGTGGCGAAAAGGTTACCTATGGTTTTAAATTCACAAACACGGGAAAATCGCCGTTGATTATTAAAAACGCTGTTGCTTCTTGCGGCTGTACCGTGCCTGAATGGCCAAAAACCCCTGTTAAGCCAGGCGAAACTGCAACCATAAAAGTTACTTTCGACAGTACTTCAAAAATGGGTTTGCAGGATAAACAGATATTAATAACCGCCAACACCAATCCGGCAGAAAACCGGGTGCATTTAATTGGCGAAGTATTAACAGCAAACTAAAAATTAAATTTTAAAAATGATAGCAACTATTTTATTACAAGCGGGCGGCGGAGGCCTTGGTGTACAACAATTGATCATGTTCGGGTTAATTGCTGTAGTTTTTTATTTCTTTATGATACGCCCGCAGGTTAAAAAGCAAAAAGATCAAAAAAAATACGTACAGGAACTGAAAAAGGGCGACAAAATAGTTACCACAGCCGGTATACATGGTAAAATATACGAAGTTGCCGATACTACCTTTTTAGTAGAGGTTGAAAACGGTGCCCGTATCCGTTTTGATAAGTCGGCAGTTTCATTAGAAGCCTCAAAAGCGCTTAATGCGCCGGCTGCTGCTGCCAAATAATAAACATCAACATTTAATAAGGCGAAAGGCATTGGTAATCTGTTAACGGATGCCTTTCCTTTCGCTTTTGCATTTTCAGCTAATAAAATTAAAACTCTACCTTTAGCAGGTAAAGGCAATACCAATGGCAATAATAAAATTATCAGCAATCGAGCGCAGGCGCCTTTCGGCGTTTATTACTTGCCTGGTGGTAGCCATATTAGCCTGGGTTTTTACGGCGTTATCCAACCCGTATAAGTTTACCGTTAAACAGATAATCAGCTTTAAGAATGCTCCTCAAAAAAGGGCTTTTCATCCCTTGCAGTCCGATACGGTTAACACTATAGTTCAGGGCAGTGGCTGGCAAATGCTTTTTTCAAGAATGAATGATGATAAAAAGGTGATCGAGGTTGATTTGCATACACTTGAAAACCGCAACTATGTAGTTTTGTCATCGCAGCTAAAACAGATCAATTTTAAGAAGCAAATAAACAACGAGATAATTGCCGTAAATCCGGATACCTTATTTTTCGACTTTTCAAGTCGACGGGTAAAAAAAGTACCTGTTAAGTTAATTACCTTGCTGAAATATCAAAAACAATTTGCGCAATCGGCCCCGGTGAGTATTAAACCGGCTTTTGTTACCATTAGTGGCCCGGCAGAGATATTAAGTAAGATAGATTCCTGGGAAACCGACTCTGTAGTATTAAACGGCCTTAACGAAAGTTATAATGCAAGGGTTAAATTAAGACCATCTACTGAGGGTAATTTAGAAGTATTGCCAAAAAGTGTAATGGTGAATATCCCGGTGGATGAGTTTACCGAGAAAACTCTGGAAATACCCGTAAAACTGATCAATAATCACAATTACTATGATGTAAAGATCTTTCCACAGAAGGTTAAAGTAACGTTTACTACCTCATTAACAAAATATCCGGATACCAACGAGGATGTATTTGAGGCAGTTGCCGATCTGGATAAATGGAAACTGGGTGGCTATAGCGTGTTACCTGTAAAGCTTACCCATATCCCCTCATACAGTAAAATTGTGAAAGTAGAGCCCCGTAATATTGATTTTATAGTTAAAAAATAATGTTAAAAGTAGGGATAACGGGTAACATTGGCAGCGGTAAAACAACGGTTTGTAAGATCTTCGAAGTTTTGGGGATACCTGTTTTTTATGCCGACGATCAGGCTAAAGAATTAATGAGTACCGATGGTTTATTAATAGAACAGATAAAGGCAGCTTTTGGGAGCGAATCTTATTTTGAGGACGGCAGCCTTAATCGCAAACACATCGCAGCCATAGTATTTAATAATAGCGACCAGCTGGTTAAATTGAATACGCTGGTGCATCCGGCGGTTTTTCGTGCTTTTGATGCCTGGGCTAAAAAATTTGATGGCGATAACCACACGCCTTACGTTTTAAAGGAAGCAGCCTTATTGTTTGAAAGTGATTCCTATAAAATGTGCGATCGCTCGCTGATGGTATCGGCACCGCTGAATGTGCGCCTGCAACGTGTGATTGCCCGCGACGGCATCACCTTTGACGAAGCCAATAAACGTAATGATCGCCAATTTACCGAAGCCCAAAAGCTTGATATGGCGGATGATGTGATAATAAATGATGATACACAACTGGTAATACCCCAGGTGTTAAAATTGCACAAGCGTTACCTGGCGCTCGCAACAAAGTAAATGATAATCGAGGATTTTGTTTTTTTTAATGAAAATGGCTTGTATTGCAAATACGGCGATTTTTATCTGGACCCGCAGCAGCCGGTAAATAACGCGGTAATAACTCATGCCCATGCAGATCATGCCAAAAGCGGTCATAAAATGGTATATGCCACACAGGCTACACTCGAGTTTATGTTGTTAAGATATGGTAAAAACATGGCGGATAGCACAATGGCTACGGGCTATCATCATCCATTCAATATAAACGGTGTTCAAATTACCTTTATACCGGCAGGGCATATACCCGGTTCAGCACAGGTATTAATGGAATATGAAGGCGTGAGATACCTTTACACAGGCGATTATAAGTTACAGCCGGATGCCACCTGTGAGCCGGTGGAATTTGTTAAAGCGGATGTACTGATCACTGAAAGTACATTTGCCGATCCGAAAGTGTTACACCCCGACCCCGAACAGGAAATAAAAAAGCTTAATGATATCAAGCTCAATATTCTGCTTGGTGCTTACGCCCTCGGTAAAAGCCAGCGCCTTATCAGGCTGATTAACGATTTTGCCCCGCAAAAACAGATCTTGGTACACCATCGTATAATGCCCATTATTGCCGTTTATCAAAAACTGGGGTTCAACCTGGGTAACCATCAGATATACAGCCGTAAGCTCATGAAAACGCAGCAGGAATTTGTTTACATAGTGCCGCCTTTTACGTTCGATAGTTATATAAGGGCAACCGGAGTAAAGCGTTTATTTGCTTCAGGATGGAAAAATCTGCAGGTAAATGCAAACGATACACTGTTTATATCTGACCACGCCGACTGGAACGATATTATTTACACCATAAGTAAGACTCAACCTAAGCAAATATGGACGCTGCACGGAAACGGGGCGCACTTAAAGGAGTATTTTAAGGATGAGATTTTTGTAAAACTGCTTAACTGATGCAAAAGGAAAACGTTGACTATTACATTAACCCCGATGGTAATTTGGTGTTCACAAAAGAATATCACCTTAAACGCGGTTATTGTTGTAAAAACAGGTGTATGCATTGCCCCTGGAATTATGGCAGAGAGAAACAAACGACGAAAACAAAAGATAAATAAATTTATATTTGTGTAAAGTACTCAATAACAATGGGGATAGAGGAAGATATAAAAAGCACCAATTTTGAAGATAATTACCACAAAACGGTAATCAATATCTCGTATACATATGGCTGGCTAAATAATGCTATGCGCTCCGAATTTGAAAGGTATAATCTTACTCAGCAGCAATTTAACATATTACGTATTCTAAGGGGCCAATATCCTAAACCGGCAACCATTAATTTATTAAAGGAGCGAATGATAGATAAAATGTCTGATGCTTCACGTATAGTTGAACGCCTGGTTCAAAAGGGCCTGGTTTCGCGCTGCACCAACAATCGCGATCGCCGGGCGGTGGATATACGAATAAGCGAACAGGGCTTGCAAACTCTTGCAAAAATGGATGAGGAATTAAAAGTGAAAGACCTGTTTAAAAATAACATTACCGAAGAAGAAGCTGCCCAATTAAGTGATTTGCTTGATAAAATGCGCGGTTAATTTTACCAGTTTTTAGAAAGATTAAACGCGTGCTGCACCCTCTTGCAGAAAAGTGAAAACGCCCAGCCAACTAACGCGCCGTAAATAGCACCGCACAATACATCAACAGGGAAGTGTACGCCAACATATACCTGTGCAAAGCATATTAGAGCGGCCCAAAATAAACTTAAGGGCATCACCCACGGCCACTTTTTATAGCAAATAAAACACAAAAATACAGCTATAGCAAAATGATCAGTAGCATGGGTAGAGGGAAAGCTATAACCCGTGCCGCAGGGTACCCTTGCAATAACAGTTGATGAAACTATAGCGTCACGGCACGGTCTGTCTCTTTTTACAAAGTATTTAAACATGCTGGCACTGGTAAAATCGGCAAAGCCCACACACATCGCTAACGACACAATAATTACAAGGCCACGCCTTTTATACACCCATATAAAAAATATAATAATGAATAAATAGAGCGGTATCCAAAACTTAGCGTTGCGCATAAGTGGCATCAGCCAGTCAAAAAACGAGTTTGACAGGTCGTGATTAATGAAGTGAAATAAATGCCGGTCAAATTGTAATAGCTGGTCGGGCATTAGCTTTGCAAATAAAATGAGTTGAGCAACAAATATAAATAATAAATTTAGCCATAAACTATTGCAAATTTTACAAAGCTATCGCTTTAAATATCCTATTTTTGCCGTTAAATTTATTTCGGTTTGACATTAATAAAATCAATTTCGGGGATCAGGGGCACCATTGGAGGTGCAGCAGGCGAGGGATTAACCCCTTTGGATATTGTTAAATTCACCTCTGCGTTTGGCAGTTGGGCGGTAAAAAGGTCGGGCATAAAAAAAATTGTTTTAGGCCGCGATGCCCGTATATCCGGTAGTATGGTAAACAGTTTAGTTACCGGAACCTTAGTGGGTATGGGTATTGATGTGATTGATCTGGGATTATCTACCACGCCAACTGTACAAATAGCCGTACCTGATGAACGGGCGGCTGGTGGCATTATCATCACCGCAAGCCATAACCCCAAACAATGGAATGCTTTAAAGCTGTTAAATGAAAAGGGTGAATTCATAAATGATACCGATGGTAAAGAGGTTTTAAGCATTGCTGAAAACAGCGATTTTACCTATGCCGAAGTTAATGATCTGGGTAAGCTGATCAGTGATGACAGTTACCTGCAAAAACATATTGATAAGATACTGGCCTTACCTTTAGTTGATGTGGCTGCTATAACCAAAGCCGATTTTAGCGTGGTGATAGATTGCGTTAACTCAACAGGGGGTATATTTGTGCCTGCCTTATTAGAGGCATTGGGTGTAAAAACCATTTACAAGTTGTTTTGTGAACCCGATGGCCAGTTTGCCCATAATCCGGAACCCTTACCTGAAAATTTAAGGGCATTATCCCAGGAAGTTATCAAAAAGAACGCAGACCTTGGTATAGCTGTTGATCCGGATGTTGACCGCCTTTGTTTTGTACGCGAGGATGGAGTAATGTTTGGCGAAGAATATACGTTAGTATCTATAGCCGATTACGTTTTACAGCATACAATGGGTAATACGGTATCTAACCTGTCATCATCACGTGCTTTGCGCGATGTGGCCGAGCGGGCAGGGGCAGGGCATTTTGAATCTGCTGTGGGCGAAATAAACGTGGTTAATAAAATGAAAGAGGTGCACGGAGTTATTGGAGGCGAAGGCAGCGGAGGTATTATTTATCCCGAACTGCATTATGGTCGTGATGCTTTGGTAGGGATTGCCTTATTTTTAACACATCTGGCAAAATATGGTAAGCCGGTATCTGTTTTAAAAAGCACATATCCAAATTATTATATCTCCAAAAATAAAATTACGTTGAGCTCTGAGATGGATATTGATGCGCTGCTGATGAAAGTTAAGGATAAATACAAAAATCAGCCACATTCAACAATTGATGGCCTCAAAATAGAATTTGATAAAGAATGGGTACATTTGCGGCGTTCAAATACGGAACCCATTATTCGCATATACTCCGAGGGAAACTCGGAAACTGTTGCGAATAACCTGGCAAATAAAATAATAACTGATATAAAAGAAATTTTGAATTTAAACGAGTAACCGGATGAAATGCTGAAAGCATAAATTTTTTGGTTACTGCTATTTATAATTATTACTGCAATGCGTGTTTACTTTGATAATGCTGCCACCACCGCTCTTGACCCTGAAGTTTTAAAAGAGATGTACAAAGTTATGGAGGGTCAGTTTGGCAATCCGTCATCTATCCATTCACATGGTCGTGAGGTGCGTACGCTTATAGAAAGATCGCGCAAAACCATTGCTAATTTATTGCATACTTCGCCTGCCGAAATCTTTTTTACCAGTGGCGGTACAGAGGCCGATAATACCGCTATCCGCTGTGGCATTGTTGATCATAAATTAACGCACGCCATTACCACCAAGTTAGAGCACCACGCCGTGTTGCATACGCTTCAGGCTATGGAAAAAGCAGGTGTAATTAAACTGAGTTATGCTGATGTTGACGGAAATGGAAATGTGGATTACGATCATCTGGAAACTTTGCTAAAGGACAACGACCGTAGCTTTGTATCCCTGATGCACGCCAATAATGAATTAGGAACCATAACCGACCTGCAAAAGGCAGGAGACATCTGTGAAGCATATAATGCCATTTTTCATAGCGACACAGTACAAACAGTAGGACATTACGCGCATGATCTGTCGAAGCTTAAAGTGCACTTTATGGTATGCGCGGCTCATAAACTGCATGGCCCTAAAGGTGTAGGTTTTTTACACGTAAACCACAAGGTTAAAATTAACCCAATGATATACGGAGGCTCACAGGAGCGCAATATGCGTGGCGGTACCGAGAATGTGTATGGCATAGTAGGTTTAGCTAAAGCGCTTGAATTGGCTTATGCCGAAATGGATGAGCATCAGCGGCATATACAGGAGCTTAAAAGCTATATGATCGGTAAATTAAAGCAGGAAGTTCCCGGTGTGGAATTTAACGGCGAGGTTGATCCTTCAAAAAGTTTATATACTGTACTTAATGTGTCTTTCCCTGCGATGGAAATGGCCGACATGCTGTTGTTTAATCTGGACATTGCGGGTATTTCTGCTTCAGGTGGCAGTGCGTGCAGCTCAGGTACGGATATTGGTTCACACGTGCTTACCGCTATTGGTGCAAATCCCGACAGGCCTTCGGTTCGTTTCTCGTTTTCCAAGTATAATACTAAGGAAGAAGTGGACTATACAGTAAACAAACTGCGTGAATTGTGTATGGTAAATGCCTGAAAATGTAAATTATTTTCCGGTTTGTTAAAACATGGTACTGTTTTGGTTGTTTATTAATTAACAATTAAAAACTAATACCATGGAAAATAACAGTAAAAACCAACAGCATAACCCGAACGAGATACCTGAAAAAAGGGAGTCTGAACAGGAACAATCAGGTTATCCTCACGAAACCGAACGTCAGCAGCAACAGGAAGGCAACGATGCATCCTATAGCGAACAAGTTGATGTTACACCCCCTAAACAACATGAATTCCCATCGGAAGGATCACCGAAAGTGCATTTCGAAGATCGCCCGCAGGGAAGAACTACCGGACGAATGGTAGGTCATGAACCCGGCACCGAAGGTATATAATCTACAGTAAGGGATTTAATCACAAAATTAATTTAAAATAGCACTTCATTATAGTAGTGAGGTTAGTAACGGAGGAAATATGATGAATAGCCAAAGATTGCCGGATATTTATTCGGATGATAACATAGAACGGGAGAATGAACCCGTTGAAAATAACGAAACAGAAAAACCAAACCTGGCACCTGATAAGGACAAGGATTATAAAGTACTGCATAAGGACGGTAGTTTAGCCGATCTGCATCAGGGAACTGAAGACCGCGGTGCCGAAGAAGGTGTAGTAGGTTTAGGAACTTAATATATAATACCAGCCGCCCTTACAGAGGGCACAAAAAAGAAAAGGGCGATCTTTAACAGATCGCCCTTTTCTTATAAATATTTTCAATGCTAATTAAGCCTGTTCACTTTTTTTTGCAGTGGCGGGTTTTGCCGGGGCTGTATTTGTCGCAGGGGCCAGCATTTTCAGAAATGATGATAATTTTTCCTTCATCTCGCGGCGGTCAACTATAAAGTCTAAAAAGCCGTGTTCCTGCACAAATTCAGCAGTTTGGAAGCCCTTAGGTAAATCCTTCTTAATAGTTTCTTTTATTACCCTCGGTCCCGCAAAGCCTATCAGTGAGCCCGGTTCCGCTATATTAATATCGCCCAGCATAGCGTACGATGCGGTAACGCCACCGGTAGTAGGATCGGTAAGTAAAGAAATATAAGGGACTTTTGCCTGACTTAACAAGGCAAGTTTTGCGGATGTTTTAGCCATTTGCATTAAAGAGAATGCAGCCTCCATCATACGTGCCCCGCCGGATTTTGATATCATCAGGAATGGTATCTTATGTTTAATACTATGATCAATACACAACGCTATTTTTTCACCAACAACAGAACCCATTGATCCGCCTATAAAGTTAAAATCCATACAGGCAATAACCAATTCCTGCCCGTTCATGGTACCATGTCCTGCACGTATAGCATCTTTCAGCCCTGTTTTTTTTCGGGTTTCAGTTAGCCGGTCGGTATATTTTTTAGTGTCGGTAAAATGCAGCGGATCGCCCGATATCAGGTCGCCAAATAACTCTGTGAACTGATTATCGTCAAAAAGGATAGAGAAATATTCTTTCGATCCGATACGTAAATGAAAACCGCAGTAATGGCATACATACTGATTTTCAACCTGTTCAGAGTAATGTAAGGGCTTTTTGCAATTAGGGCATTTATTCCAGATACCATCAGGAGCTTCTTTCTTTTCCTCAGTAGTCGTAATTATGCCTTTGAGTTCTCGTTTAAACCACGCCATGTCTTTTTCAAAGTCTTTCAAGTATTGCAAAGAAACAAAAAATATCATAACAAGTTTGGAAATGTTAATGTTTCTATAAACGCGTTTGCTCTATAGCATTAAAATTCTTTTGCAATTCATACGTTATTATATTAATTAACACATAAAGTACTGGTTTGATAAAAAATACAAGCTTCGAATTACATTCTCTTCCGCATAATTTATAATGTGTATTATTTACACATTTTTTGCGGCAGATATTAATATACTTATAGCTAAAACCAGGAATTTTTATAACTTCGAAGCCCAAACATAAGCTCATGGATTTAAAAAACTATAAAGGCGTTCTGCATGGCGATCAGGTGCAGGCATTATTTGAAGCGGCAAAGCAGCATCAGTTTGCTTTACCTGCTGTAAATGTTATCGGTACTAACTCTATTAATGCCGTTATGGAAACGGCAAAGGCGGTTAATTCACCGGTTATTATTCAGCTATCAAATGGTGGCGCGCAATTTTACGCGGGTAAATCATTGGATAACTCCAAATTACAGGCATGCATTTTAGGTGGCGTGTCTGCAGCAAAACACGTACACTTATTGGCAGAGCATTACGGTGTTGCTGTTATATTACATACCGACCACGCAGCTAAAAAGTTATTGCCTTGGATAGACGGATTGTTAGATCATGGTGAAAAATTCTTTGCTGAAACCGGCAAACCTCTATTTTCATCACATATGCTTGATCTAAGCGAAGAGCCTATTGAAGAAAATATCGAAATATCAGCCAAATACCTGGCAC
The DNA here is from genome assembly GCF_016522075.1 of Mucilaginibacter segetis. Classification (GTDB taxonomy): domain Bacteria; phylum Bacteroidota; class Bacteroidia; order Sphingobacteriales; family Sphingobacteriaceae; genus Mucilaginibacter; species Mucilaginibacter segetis. The sequence continues at coordinate 542,175 of NZ_JAEHFW010000003.1, forward strand.
GCATGGCCAAAATGGGTATGACCGTTGAGATAGAGTTGGGCGTAACAGGTGGCGAAGAGGATGGTGTAGATAACAGCGATGTTGACAGCTCACGTTTATACACACAACCCGAAGAAGTAGCTTACGCTTATGAAGAGTTATCAAAAGTTAGTCCGCGTTTTACCATTGCGGCTGCATTTGGCAACGTGCATGGGGTTTACAAACCGGGTAATGTTAAACTGCAACCGGTTATATTACACAACTCACAGGAGTACTTAAAAAAGAAACATAACCTTACTGCCGAAAAACCTATCAACTTTGTTTTCCATGGCGGTTCAGGTTCAAGCCAGGAAGAGATTCGCGAAGCCATATCATACGGTGCAATAAAAATGAATATTGATACCGATATGCAATGGGCATTTTGGGAAGGCATAAAAGATTATTATCAATCAAAGGAAGGTTATTTGCAAACACAAATAGGAAGTCCTGATGGTGATGATTCGCCGAACAAAAAATATTATGATCCGCGCGTTTGGTTACGTAAGGGAGAGGATAGCTTTGTTAAAAGGTTAACTACCGCTTTTGGCGACCTGAATTGCATTGATGCAACCAGCAAGTTATAAGCGATATAGCTGTTAAGAGTAAAAAAGCGTCAGTGTTACAACATTGACGCTTTTTTTAGGTTATACATAAAAATTTAACCAATCATGGCCAAAAAGAAGAAAAATCTGTTCGAGAAATTTGCGAACTGGGCAACCGTAGCAACCGGCAGTTCCGCAGCATTTATCATTGCTGCCTCTATTATTTTAATATGGATAGTTACCGGACCGGTATTTAATTATTCTGACACCTGGCAGTTAATTATTAACACAGGTACAACTATTGTAACCTTTTTAATGGTTTTCCTGATACAGAAATCGCAGAATAAGGATTCAAAAGCTGTTCATTTAAAATTAAATGAATTACTTGCATCGCACCAGGGAGCAAGTAACCGTATGGTTAATATTGAGGATCTGAGTGAAAAGGAACTCGATCAGTTACACAAATTTTATGTAAGGTTATATAATTTAGCAAAAAAAGAAGACGACCTTACTTGTACACATTCAATTGACGCTGCCGAAGAGAATCATAACACTAAATTAAGCAGCTATAAATCAAAACCACACTATAATAATGCCCGGAAAAATACAAGCAAAGAAAGTAACTGACGCTGCTGATCTCGAAAAAGTGTTTGCCATAAGGCGCGAAGTATTTGTTGGCGAACAAAATTGCCCACCCGAACTGGAATGGGAACACGAAGAAGAATCTAACCATTTTTTAGCCACAGTTGATAACGAGCCTGCAGGTGCATCACGCTGGCGTGAAACAGATAAAGGTTATAAACTGGAGCGCTTTGCGGTGTTGCGAAAATTCAGAGGCAGGGGAGTGGCACAGGAATTAGTAAGAGCTGTATTGGCTGATCTGCCTGCTGATGCGGATTATATTTATCTGCATGCGCAAGTAATGGCCGTTCCGCTTTATGAAAAATTCGACTTCCAAAAAACAGGTCCGGAGTTTGAAGAGGCCGGTATCAGGCATTATAAAATGATAAAGGTTTAGTTCTGTTTAAATACCTTATTTGAATATTCCATAGCCTCTGCTAATTTATCCAAATTAAGCCCGGTGAAGCTGTTTTGATGTTCAAGGTAAGCTATCAGGTTCTCTGTAGCGATGTTGCCTGTAAGCTCATCTTTGGCCATGGGGCAGCCACCATATCCTTTTAAAGCAGTATCGAATTGTGTACAGCCGCTCTCATAGGCGGCTGCTATTTTCTCCTGCCAGCTGTCAGGAGTGGAGTGGAGGTGCAAACCTATTTCAGTTTCGCCGGATATTTGTTTTAAGGCAGGGAATAATTCTCTGATCTGTTCAGGAGTAGCCACACCTATAGTATCAGACAGCGCCACCTGAGCTACGCCTATCGCAAACATTTTTTGTGCCCAGTAAGCCACAATTTCCGTGTTCCATTCATCTCCGTAGGGGTTACCAAAGCCCATAGACAGATAAATGCGCAATTTCTTATTTTTCGCTTTACACAGGTCGTTTATTTTATTTACCTGATCAAAAGCCTCTATAATGGTTGAGTTGGTGTTCCGCAGCTGAAAGGTTTCTGATATAGAAAACGGGTACCCAAGGTAAGTGATCTCCGGATAACTCACCGCATCTTCCGCACCGCGATGATTGGCGATTATGGCTAATAACTTAGATGAAGAGTCTTGCAGCTCCAGCCTGTCTAACACATCAGAGGTATCCCGCAATTGCGGGATGACCTTTGCAGATACAAAGCTTCCGAAATCGATGGTATCAAAACCTACCTGTAAAAGCAGGTTAATATAAGCGGCTTTTAGGTGTGTTGGTATAAACTCTGCAATTCCCTGCATGGCATCACGCGGGCATTCCGTTATTTTTACAGGTGTTTCATTCATGGCGTTAATCAGGTTTTGAAACTTGCTCGTTTTTGTCCACCAGTTCTTCGGTTTTAAAATTACGTATAATCAGCCTGCTTCCGCCGTTATTGTTTACATAGCTGGCCACCCAGTTTATAAATACAATTACCCGGTTACGGCCACCCATCAGTGATATCAGGTGCACAAACATCCACACCAGCCAGGCAAAAAATCCCTGGAATTTTAGCTTACCTAAATCAGCAATGGCTTTATTGCGGCCTATAGTGGCTAATGATCCTTTATCATTATACTTAAAGGGCTTTGGCTGTTCGCCGTTTACCAGTCTTGCAATGTTCTTTCCGGTAAGCTCACCCATTTGTATGGCTACCTGCGCTACGCCCGGATGCCCTTTAGGTGTTTCATCAGTTATCATGGCGGCAACGTCACCAATGGCAAATATATTTGTACTGCCAGCGGCACGGCAAATATTATCTACCCGTATGCGGTTGCCGCGCTCAATACTGTCCTTGGCGATCCCTTCCGGAATAACGCCCATAACTCCGGCCGACCAAATTACATTTTTTGTACGGATGCTTTTACCGCTCTCAAATTTTATTACGTTTCCATCATAACTTTGTACTTTTTCGTTCAGCATCAGGTCAACCCCCATACCGGTTAAAAAGTCCTCGGCTGCCTTTGATCCTTCGTCAGAGAACGGTCCTAATACTTTGGGCAAAAAATCAACCAGGTAAACTTTCATTTCATCCTTGGGCAGTTCCGGATAATCCCTGTTCAGTACATGATTGCGTAATTCAGCCAAAGCCCCTGCAAGCTCTACACCGGTAGGTCCGGCACCCACCAACACAAAGGACAGATATGGCATTCTTTCGTCTTTAGAGGGCTTTAAAATGGCCTCTTCAAGATTTTGAAGCACCATGTACCGTAAATTTAATGCCTCCGGTATTGATTTCATCGGCATGGCATATTTTTCTACATCCTCGTTACCGAAAAAATTGGTGGTTGATCCGGTAGCTATCACCAGATAATCATAAGCAATGGTACCTATAGTGGTGTCAATAGTGTTGGCATCCGTATTAACTCTGTTTACTTCCGCTATCCGGAACCGCAAATTTTTTTGTCCTTCAAAATTCTTACGTAAAGAGAAGCCAATGGATTCTGCCTCCAAACTACCTGTAGCTACCTGGTACAGCAGTGGCTGAAAAGTATGATAGTTGTGCTTATCCAGCAACAAAACCTCTACGGGTTTATTGGCCAGATGTTTAGCAACCTGCAGGCCGCCAAAACCACCACCTATAATAACAACTAACGGAAATTTGGACTGATTAGTAGGGCTCATATTAACTTGTAGATTTTTTTTAAAAACAAACCTGTTTGTTGTAAAACAAAAAAGGCTCCAAATGTTCTTTGGAGCCTTTTAAATATAATGTCATTTTTTATTACCTGAGGTCTTTTTTGCCAAAGTCCACAATTACCGGGGTTGCTACGCAAATTGATGAGTAGGTACCAAATAATACCCCTACCAATAATGCGAAAGAGAAACCACGAATAACCGCGCCACCGAATATAAATAACACTACCAACACAAACACTACTGTTAGCGCCGTAATAATTGTACGGCTTAACGTATTGTTAATAGCGTGATTAATTACCTCTTTAGGGTCATCTGTTTTAGCATGGTGCAGGTTAAGGAACTCGCGTATACGGTCAAACACTACCACGGTATCGTTAATGGAATAACCGATAACGGTTAACAGAGCTGCTATGAACGCCTGGTCGATATCTAAAGAGAACGGTAGTACATCCTTAAATAAGGAGAAGAACGATAATACCATCAGGGCATCATGCGCGGTTGCCACCATCGCACCTAAGCTAAACTGCCATTTACGGAACCTTAATAATATATATGCTGATATAACCAGGATAGCGATGATGATCGTCCACTTTGCAGAAGCCTTTAACTCATTAGCTATGGTAGCCTCAACTTTTTGACGGCTTACGATATCCTTAGTAGTGATCTTGGTAACCGGGGTTGTACTTAAAGATGAAACTAACGCATTCTCTACACTATCATCAGCAGTTAAAGATGTGCTATTGATCATGTAATTGGTGGTAATGCTAATTTTATCAGCACCGAAGGTTTTTACAATTGAGCCACTTCCTAATCCTTTATCTACGGCATTTTGAACATCACCTGTAGTTACATTTTGATTAGGGAAATGCACTATGTAAGTACGGCCACCGCTAAAATCAACACCATAGTTAAAGCCTTGTGTAAACATGGATACTAAACCTGCCGCTATAAATATCCCTGAGAATATATAGAATTTAAACCTGTTTTTTACGAAACCAAAATTGGCGTTCTTAAAGGTATGTGAACTCCAGGCGTGTGAGAATTTAATGTCCCAGCCTTTTTCTATCATCCATTCAAATATTAATCTGGAGATCAACAGTGAGCAGAATAATGAGGTAGCGATACCGATCATTAACGTAGTAGCGAAACCCTGTATTGGCCCTGAGCCAAATACGAACAGGATAACACCGGTTAAGAAAGTACTGATGTTAGAGTCGAGGATGGACGGAAGCGCGTGTTTAAAACCATCGGCAATGGCTATTCGTAACGATTTGCCTAACGCCAACTCCTCACGTACACGTTCATATATCAGTACGTTGGCATCAACCGCCATACCTAATGTTAATACGATACCCGCTATACCCGGTAAGGTTAATACCGCACGTAAGCTTATCAGTACACCCATCAGGAAAAATACGTTAACAATAACTGCTACCACCGCTACAGTACCTGCACGGTTGTAGTAGGCTATCATAAATACCAATACCACCACTAAACCTAAAACACATGATAACAAACCTGCGCTGATAGCTTCCTGACCTAATGACGGCCCAACTACTTCGCTGCCGATAATACGGGCAGGAGCAGGTAAACGGCCGGCTTTTAATACGTTAGCTAAATCCTTGGTATCTTCTAAGGTGAAGTTACCGCCTGATATAGATGATACACCGCCTGATATTTCGTTCTGAACGGTTGGGGCAGAATAAACATTATCATCCAATACAATTGCTATGGCTTTTTTATTGGGGCCTGATGAGGCTGCCGCAGTAATGGTTTTCCATTTTTGCGCGCCCTGCGAGTTCATATACATGGTAACTTCGTAACCGCCTTTTATCTGGTCAACATCGTTACGTGCATCGCTTATTACATCTCCTGATAATACAGGACCGTTTTCGGCACCCGAAAGTTTAATAGCGTATAACTGGAATACTTTAGTTTTTTCGATTGGTTTTACACCCCAAAGAAATTTCATATTACGCGGGATGATGGATTTTACATCATCACTGCGCAGGTAAGCATTTACTTTAGCAGTGTCTTTTTGTGCGGAATAACCAACAATAGGACCGGGAGCTAATTGCTGTTGTCCGTTAGCACCCTGAGTGGTCACTAATGACATTACCGCGAACAAAGGATTTTGAGCGGCTAATTTTGCCTGGTTGTTTAAGCCTGCAGAATCATTTTTAGTGTTATTTTTTAACTTGCTAAGTAATGAGTTGCCTTTAGCAGAAGTATCTTTAGCAGCAGCTGTTGTCTCTGCTGTTTTGGTGCTGTCCTTTTCTTCCGATTTATTTTTGGCGCCTAATAAGCTGTTTACATTGTTCAGCAACGGGTATACCTCGGTATTGTCAAACGTTTCATAGAACTCCAGTTTAGCAGTTCCCTGTAAAAGTTTACGTACACGCTCCGGCTCTTTTACACCCGGTAATTCAATTAATATACGGTTAGTGCTTTTTTGCAGCTGTATGTTTGGTTGTGTTACACCAAATTGATCGATACGGGTATTTAACACCGTGTATGATTGCTGTACTGCTGTACTCGCCTGATCTTTCAGATAGCTTTCAACCTCGCTGTTTGAGGCATTGAACTTTAAATGATCCTGGTTGTCCTGGTTAGAGAAAATAGGAGCAAGCTTGCCGTTAGGTACAAGTTTTTCATACTCCTCAACAAATAAGGTAATATAATCCTTTTGGCTGGTAACGCTTTCCTGCTGTGCATTGTCAAGCGCTTTAACAAACGCCGGATCATTATTATCATTTGCCAGCGATTGTACTAACTCACGTAACGATATTTGCATAGTTACGTTCATACCGCCCTTCAGATCCAGACCTAAAGCCAGTTCCCTGTCTAAACAGTACTGATAAGTATGACCGAATACCGGGTAAACCGGTTGAGTAGCTATCGAATCGAGATATGCCTTTTCTTTCTCAGCATTACCTTTAGCATAAGCTTTTGCATCATTCTCAACTTTTTGAGCTACCCATGTAAATGAAAACTGGTACAGGCATACTACAGCCAACAGAATTGCGAAAAATTTAATAACCCCTTTACCTTGCATCGCGTATTGAAATATAATTAATTAGTTTATAAGCGTTTTAAATAAGACGGCAAATCTAATAAAATTTCACAAGCATGAAATTTTTAATTGAAAACAAAATATTTAGTTTTTTTGTTACCGGCGGTTTAGCGTAATAAAAGAGTAGGGTAAGGGATTTTTTTCATCCGGTTCGTGGTATTCCCTGCTTTCTTCGTCCCACATCAGGTAATCTATCTCGGGGAAAAAGGTATCCGCATCAAACTCTTTATGTATGATTGTAAGATATATACGATCGGATTTGTCCATTGCCTGTCGGTAAATTTCAGCGCCACCGCCTATAAAAACCTCATCCTCGTGCGCGCAAAGCGCCAGCCCCTCATCTATTGATTTAACTACCTCACATCCCGGAATATTAATATCCTGCCGGGTAACTACAATGTTACGTCGGCGCGGCAATGGTTTTCCTACCGATTCATATGTTTTGCGGCCCATAATAATACTACGGCCCGATGTGATCTCTTTAAAATGTTTAAGATCATTTGGCATATGCCAAAGCAACTGGTTGTTTTTACCAATGGCATAATTTTCTGCTATAGCTACTATTATAGAAATGGTCATGAAATAATTATTAGGTCATTGAGTCATTGAATCATTGACGGGTTTTTCAATGATTCAATGACGATTATACCGCTACCGCAGCTTTTATATGCGGATGCGGGTCGTAATTCTCTAAGGTGAAGTCTTCAAATTTAAAACTGAAGATATCTTTAACGTCAGGATTTATTTTCATGGTCGGCAGTGGCCTCGGATCGCGGCTAAGCTGTAATCTTGCCTGCTCTAAGTGGTTGTTATAAATGTGCGCGTCGCCGAAGGTGTGCACAAAATCGCCATAGTCCAGATCGCACACTTGCGCCATCATCATAGTAAGCAAAGCGTACGAGGCAATGTTGAAGGGCACACCCAAAAATATATCCGCACTGCGCTGATAAAGCTGGCACGAAAGTTTCCCACGCGTTTCTCCTTTTGAGATATCGGCAGGGGCCACATAAAACTGAAACAAACTATGGCAGGGGGGGAGCGCCATTTGGTTAACATCGGCAACATTCCATGCAGATACCATAATGCGACGCGAGTCCGGGTTGGTCTTCAATTGCTGCACCACCTGGCTTATCTGGTCAATATGGCCGCCGCCGGGTTTTGGCCAGCTTCGCCATTGGTAGCCATATACCGGGCCCAGGTTGCCTTCTCCATCAGCCCACTCATCCCAAATACGCACACCGTTTTCTTTGAGGTATTTGATATTGGTATCACCACTTAAAAACCAGATAAGTTCATGGATGATAGATTTGAGGTGTAATTTTTTAGTGGTCACCATCGGGAACCCATCGTTAAGGTCAAAACGCATCTGATAGCCAAACACGCTTAACGTACCGGTGCCTGTGCGGTCGTGCTTTTGCGCCCCGTTCTCCATCACATGCCGCATCAGATCGAGATATTGTTTCATCTTTGTTTTTATTAGATTGACGGAGCCGGCAAACGCCCGCTCAAATTTTTAAACCACTACAAATAAAAATAATCTATTCTTAAATCAAAGTCAATTTAAAAATAAAGTGCATTTCTAAGCTGGAAATACATTTTTAAAAATGTAAAAATTAAATTTTTTAGATGTTTTTGTCCCTTTTTTTGTACCCTTTCATTGGATGGTTTTTCAAACTTTTATCGTCATCAATCAAAATCTGTTGTTCAACTATTTTAAGATTTTTTATCGTAGTTAAAGCCGAATTATATTAGTTAATCAATAAGACCTTAATACACAAAAAACCGCTGATTATAGCCAGAAATTACATGTTGAAACTAAAAAGGAAATCAAATACTTTTTTGAATTGATTTAGGTACTTATATTACAATACTGAATATAATATGTTCTTAATTTCTTTTGCTTTTTTTAATGACTTTGTTGATTTTAACAGTTGTATTGTCGGCTTGATAAGATTCTCATAATCTGATTTCTCTCCGATTAAGAATAACAAAAATAGTTTGTCGGAGACTTGAATTTTAGATAAGCCGACATTTGTAATAAATTTCTGTTTATCAAAATCATAAGGCAACTCAAATCTCCTATAACCCATATCTGATTGCTTTATCCAATTAATTATTAATATGAAATTTGATTGCGAACAATTAAACAAGACTTCCAAAGCATAACTAAACACTTCGCTAATATCCATAACTGCATTCCAGTGGATGGTATGTTGATATTTTATAAAAAGCAACAAAGTATTTAGGTCTGCGACTTTTATTTCAAGATTAAAATCAATTTTACTCGGCAAAATTAAATTTAGAAAAGTGAAAAAAGTATCCGTATCGTTACCAAAATACCTTTGTAAATTTTTTTTCTCAAAGGGGTAGTCTTGAAAATCGAAATCTTTATTGTTTTTTGAGAAAGCGAACGTTTTATTTTTAGTTTTAACCTTATAAATTTTGGTAGACTTAAAGTCGAGTAATTCATATTCTTCTAAACCATACGATTCAAAATCTTCCAATTCTTTTATTCGTTTTTCAATTTTCGGCAGTTGAATTCCAGCGTATTTTTCTTTTAACAGGTGTACAAACTCAGTTAGCGTTGGGATATCGTCTAATCCAATAGAGAACACGTGGAAATTTATGAAATCAAGTCTAATTTTTTCATCTCTGATTAAATTGATTGACAACAGCCGTTGTTCCATTATTTTTTGAGACAAGTCTTTGTTTTTCGATTCGTGAAGGAAACTTAAAAAGTTATCACCTTTTTTATGGTATTCGAATGCACAGTGATACTGCGTAGGCAGATGACCAGAATAAGTCTTGATAAAATTTTCAGAATTTACATATTTTACAATTTCTTCTTGAAATTTTTGAGTGAATACGATTTCGGATACAGGATATACAATATTGTAATTATAAAGTCTAATTTTAATCTCGTCATTGTCCGAAGACAATATTTTCGTCAATTCTTCCTGAACTAATGGAACATTTCCCGCATTCATTGAGATTTGAATGAGGTTTTGCTTCAATACATCATTAGTACTTTGGTCAGTAATTTCATTTATTATACGTTGCAAAATATACCCTTGATAGAACTTGGTTTCAAGGAGATTTTCAACTAAATTCCTAAATAAGTGCGTTTCTCTATTGTTATCGTGATAATCTGACTTTAAAGTAAGTATAGTATTAAATATTTTGTCGATTAAATGCTCAACAAAATCAAAATCAATTTCGGTATCGTCCTTCAAAATTTGAACTACCAGTTTAAGAGGACGATACATTTCCGGAATCGAATCCTTTATCGAAAGGATATCTTTTACAAAATCAGTTGCGTACTGTCTTCCGAGACGACTTTGTTCACTGAATTTAAATAAAGACGCTGTAAGTTTGATAACTTCGTTCCAGTTTGGATTCAATACGTAATCTTCGAAGTCTTGCTTAAACCTGCCTTCTTTCCAGCGTGTCTTGAATTCAAGTGCCGTGAAATATTCTTGAAATGTCTGATGAACGAAACCGAACATGGATTCGCCATTTTCATTCAGTCCCTTTTCAAAAAGAAATCCAGCATCTTCTCTTAAAAAGTCGATAATCTCCTTAATATCTTGCAATTCTTCCTTTGCTGTTTGATAAGGAAATATATTCCTGTATTCTTTTTGAAATAATGTTTTTAGGTCACTTTCTGTAATTAATCCTGTGGTAAAATATTGGTGTATGTGATATGAAATTGGTGCTAAGATTGCGATGATTGTCTCTTTATCAAAGTTTGATTTTTTTTGCGACTCTCTTTGTTTGACCCAATTTTCTAAAAAAGTAGATGTCGCTATATCATATAAAGATGCTCTTCTCTCGGGTAATGTTCCCCCTTGATAATGTATCAAAGTTATTATTGTTATGAGCAAGGGGTTGCTTGCCATATTTAACACGGAAATGTTTTTTTTTATCGATTGAAAAAGAGTATCGGCATTTTGAATCGCTATTTCGTTGTTATTATCAGATTGCGAAGAAACTGATAAATACCAATTCTTTATGAAATGTTTAATTTGTTTATCTCCAAATTTAATCACTTCAAGGTGCTGGAAGAAACCATTCAACCTTGTTTCTCTGTAACCGACAAGTCTTGAAGATACCACTAATTTAATATTTGGATATTGTGCTATAAAAGCGTTTATCCTACTGACCACTGTGTGCCGTAGACTTGTAACGTTTATCTCGTCAATACCATCTATTAAGACCAACAATTGGTTACTTTCCAATTTTTGACTGAAAAGAAACTCGTACTTTTTATCGAAATGGTCGATAATGTATTCTGATAAGCTTTTTGAAGTTGACAAGACATATTTACCAAATTCGCTACCTTTAATTAGTACAGGAACTAAGTCACTAAATAAGGTTTTGACAGGTCTATTTAAACAAATAGCTAATGCTAAGTGTTTAAGTGTGGTGGTCTTTCCTGAACCGGGGTCGCCTAAAACTACTAACTTGTCAAAATTAGTTAATGCTTCTTCAATTGAATATTTAATTTTTTTTGTACTGTCATATTCGGAAAAATTTTCAACATCTTCCGTGTCAAATTTTAGTTGCAGTGGTACATAAATTTCCTGCAAACAAATTTTAACCACTGTGTTGTTGATTTTTGGGGAAAATCCCCTTATGTCAAGATATTGGTAATAATTCTGAATATATATATCATATTCATTCAATCCCTTACAATACAAGTCCCATTTGTCCTTTTCAGGTTTATTGTCTGCAAACTGTTCTTCCAAAAGTTTACACACCTTATCTATTTTATCTAATTTATTCTGTTTATTAAGCTCTATATAGATATCGGTTCTATCAATAATATCTTTCGTATCAAATGAAAAATTAGAATCCAAAAGCTTATCTATTTTTTCCTGGTCGTAATTTTTTTGCTTTTCAGTTATAACATATACATATAATTTGGTGAACTCATTATGTAAATTGTTATTGACAAATTCACTTAGTGTGTGTTTGATTTTTTCAAGATTTGCGGTAGATGTAACTTGAATTGCAATCTTACTTTTCTTGTCTCGTAGGTCTATGCTTGGGTAGACTTTGTTTTCACTGTAATTCACATTCTCTAAATCGCAGTCATAAACGGTGTTTAACACTTGAATTAGAATATTCTCAGCATGGATGTTGATGCTGAATTCACTGTTTGAATTTAAAATTTTTACTTGTTCTTTAAACCTTGACAGTAGTTGTGAAATACGATAAAGCTTATATTCCTGATTCATTTTATGTAATAAAGTAATTGGTATGACAAAATACTACTTTATAATAGAGCGACAAATAAATTGTACGAATAAGCTTAGCGGGTTACGCATGTTCTTTTAAATCATAGTTAAAAATAACACAGAAAACTTCCAATTAAACATCTAAATATTTGGAAATGAGATAATTATGTTGTATTTTTATACTGTGATTAAAAGTACGACAAAAATGAAAATAAAATATAACCGCACAAGCACTTTGAAGCAATCAGGAGAAAGGTTTAATGCTGACGAAGCTAAATACGATTTAGTTCTATTCGACCAAGTTTCAGTCTTTAAATTCAGTAGCACGTTCACGTAGGTTTTTAATCAGGTTTAACGACTTTCCAGTATACAACCTGCCATATTCTTTAAGTTCTTTAAATTGTTCATCACCGGGGTATTTCGTAGCGTACCTGATGAACCACTTTTTGTTATCTTTGTCTTTAAATATAATAGGGGTTTTATAGCAAAATACACCGTTGTCGAATACCTTTTTCATTGATTATTTTAGTATCGTAAATTTATAAAAACTTTATCCCTTTTCCCTTTATTTTTGTCCTTTTCGGTCATTTTTAACTTGAAAAGCTAGATAAAACTAAAATAATCTATTTTTGGTATCCTACTGATGTGTATAAATACATGCGGTTTTAATCAAAATATTGAATGATCGTATTCCCGAACGCAAAGATAAACATTGGCCTTAATATAACGGAGCGCCGCCCTGATGGCTATCATAACCTGGAAACCGTTTTTTATCCGGTTAAAGTTTATGATGTGCTGGAGGCTATAGAGGCTGATGAATTAAGTTTTGAAGCATCTGGTTTAGGCATCCCCGGCGATTGGCACACCAATCTTTGCGTTAAAGCATACCATTTGTTGAAAAAGGATTTCGACCTGCCGCCGATTGCTATTCATTTACACAAGCATATACCGATAGGAGCGGGACTGGGCGGAGGATCTGCCGACGCCGGATTTTTTATCAAGCTGATGAACGAAAAGTTCAGGCTGAATTTAACAACCGATCAGATGATAGATTACGCCAGGATGCTCGGGGCCGACTGTGCTTTTTTTATCGAAAGCAAGCCTGTGTTCGCGTTTGATAAGGGAGATGAGTTTGAACCCATAAATTTAGACCTGTCGGCATATAAACTGGCATTAGTGATGCCTGATGTGCATATATCTACCTCGGAGGCCTACAGAGGGGTAAAACCCATGCAGGTAGATGATTCGTTATATGAACAGGTAAAAATGCCCTTAAACAACTGGAAAACGCATATCAGGAACGATTTTGAGCGTCATATTTTTCTTGATCATCCCGTTATACGTGGCGTAAAAGCAGAGCTGTACGAACAAGGCGCCATATATGCGAGTATGAGCGGGAGCGGAGCATCCGTTTTTGGGATATTTGAGACTACTCCCGACCTGGAGCGCTTGCAGCAATTCGGGCAGTTATTTTATAATGTATAAATTAGCCAATACTTTTGTTTGGCCCGGAGCAACAGGGGAGGATGCAGTTCTATTTTCAGCTGATGTAATCCCGGTCTTCATCACTTAGTGTATCGGTCTTGTCATTTTCATGAAGGCTGTCGTGATATTGCTCAATATCATATTTTTTATTTTTAGGTCGGCCCACTAACACGCCCAAAATAAATGCTATTACCGCTATCGCCCCGAGCATGGCTACCTTAGATATTTCAGTATCCCAAAACAAGATGTTGAATTTAACCGTATCGGTATTTTGCATAATTATGATGGTAAGCAATACCGCTAAAACAATGCTGAAAATATTTTTGATGCTCATGAGCTTTCTGCAATTTTTTTATACAAGATGCGGATTTTAATTGTGTAAAAAAAATCCCCGATCAATACCGCCTTTTTTTTGTTAGCCGCAGTTGAAACTGATCTGCGGATTTGGTCGCTTATTGGAAATGCCCTTTTTCTCGTTTACTACCAAAATTGCCGTAAGGCTGTTTTGTTTGCGTGAAATTGCACGTTTACAATGTGGGATCACACCAATTTTTTTATCTCAATTTAGCGTCAATTCTCGTCAATATTTTCAATTGAACTTCGTGCTTGTATACATTATTCAAGATGTGGCAATTATTTTGAAATTCTAATTTTTGTGTTCAATACACTATGACGCATATTAAAACCAATTATCTTATAGCAAATTATTTATTCATATAAATTATTTTAACTCATTGAATATAAATACTATATATTGTTAATTAATTTATAAATTTTTGCTTTGCTATTTTTATTAGTAATATGTTTTTAAAAACATATATTTTTATTTGATTAAAACTTTAGTTAAATTATATAATTCTTTGATTATTAATTAAATATTTTTTATAATTAAAGTTGTAATGTATAGGATTTTAATAAATTTTAAGGATGGAATAAGGTGTTATACTATCAATTGTTCTTGTTAAAGTATATACACTATGTGATTTTTATATTTTACGTATAAACGTACTTTAAACCATATGACGGGAAATTCTACCTTTAAAAATTTGGATCGCGCAGAGGGGCTAAAACAAGCTGTAGGGGTATCGGTAGTTTACCCCTACCCCATGGGAGTAATGCTTGATATAAATTATTTTTTGCGACGATTTACCCGTTGTTGGGCCAGTGGAAAAAGAAAAATAGTAGAGAGAATAATTAACGCGCCAACCCAAAATCCGGTGGTCATTTTGTTCATGTCGCCAAAAAAAACGAAGGCCATTACAATGCCGTATACCGGTTCCAAATTAGTAATTAACGCCACCCGGAATGCAGAAAGCTCCCGCATAACTGATACCCCTGCAACGTATGCTAACGATGTACAAACAGTACCGAGTATTAATAAATAACCTATGTCTGCTGGCTTGGGAATCGTTGCAGAATTAAATCCGCCGGTAAATAATAGGTAAATGCTTATCCACAAAAATGCCCCGGATAGTTCATAAAAGGCAATAACTGGTGCCTCATAATTTTTAATATATCGCCCGTTTATAATGGCAAACAGGCTTGCTAAAACCGCACTTATAAGGCCGGCAATTATACCCTTAGTGTATTGTGTTTCAAATTTGAATATTAATGTAATGCCTGTAATTATTAATATACCCGCAATAATTTCCATTTTAGAGATGGCTTTTTTATTGATGAGCGGTTCAAAAATAGCGGTAAATAATGTGATGGATGACAGGCAAACCAACGTTACAGGAACAGTAGAAAGCTTAATGGATGCGAAAAATAATACCCAATGGCCGCCTACCAATGCGCCGGTAAACAGCATTTTCAGGACCGTTTTTCGGTTAATTTTGTAGGCCTTTTTATTGAATTTGAAGTATAAAAAAAGCGAAAAGCTGGCAATCAGCACGCGGTACCAAACCAGATTTACGGCTGAAATAGAGATAAGCTGACCCAAAATTCCGGTAAAACCCCATACAAAAACCGTGAAATGTAAGATCACAAGGTTCTTGTTTAGGCCATTTACCGCGGGTGATTGCGCCATTTACTTAGGTGCTTTTAGTATCAAAAAGTACCCAAGTATACCAAATATAACGTTAGGTATGCATACAGATATTAGCGGGGAAAAACCACCTTTTACAGCAAATACCAATGCAAAGCGGTTAACAACAATGTAGGTAAAACATATAAATATACCTATCCCCAAGGGTAAACCTACGCCGCCTCTTACCTTGCGTGATGATATGGATACACCTATAAATGCCAATACATAGGATGAAAACGGATCAACAAAACGACGATATTTTTCGAACAGCATATCCGTTATAGACCCGCTTCCGCGTATCTGTTCTTTGGCAATTAGTTTATTAAGGGTGCTTAAAGACATGGCGCTATATACGTTTATAGCCACATTATCATGTACCTCAAAATCAATGGGGCGCATATCCAACACGGTATCAATAGGAGGCCCGTTTTGCACAAAACTTTCCTTTAATCCGTCAACATGCCTTATAGAAGGACTAATAATTTTCCAGCGGTTTTTTAAAGAATCATAAGATATACTGGGTGCGGTAAGCCGTTCTTTTAAGGTATCGCCATTAAATTTTTCCAGCATAAACTGGTAGCCCGTATGCGCGTTTATTTCATATCGTTGCAGGTAAACAAAAGTATGTTTATCTAACTGTAAGTGTACCTCGCTTTTTGAAGGATCGTCGCCTATAAAAAAGTTCTTGTTCTCGAAATCTATTTTAAGTTTGTTGGTATAGGGTATAAGAAAAAGGTTCGCAAAAAACGATACGATAAAAATAAGCGAAGCAGAAACAAAATACGGCCGTAAAAACCGTGTAAAACTTGCCCTGCTGGTAAGAATGGGCACAATTTCTGTTTGGTTAGCCATTTTGGCGGTAAAAAATATTACCGCCAGGAAATTGATAAGCGGCGATAGCAGGTTCATGTAATAAGGTATAAATCCCGCGTAATATTTTAGTATCTCATTAATGTGAGAGTGTTTGGTTAAAAAATTATCAAGGTGTTCAGATATGTCAAATACCACGGAGATGACCAGAAATATCATCAGGGTAAATACAAATGTACCCAGGTATTTTTTGATGATATACCAGTCAATTACCTTTAAATATTTATCTAAAATGTCCTTCATTATAATCGTTGACCTAAGCGACTCACCATAATTTTTTTCCAGTCGTAAAATTCACCGGACATTATTTTTTTGCGTGCTTCCTTCACCAGCCACAGGTAAAAATGCAGATTGTGTAAGGTGGCTATCTGCGCTCCAAGCATCTCCCCGGAGTGTATTAAATGCCGTAAGTAAGCTTTAGTACATACCTGGTCGGCAAACAGATCGCTCTCCGCTTCAATAGGAGAAAAATCATTCTTCCATTTCTCGTTCTTTATATTAATGATACCGTTTTTTGTAAAAAGCATGCCATTACGTGCATTACGTGTGGGCATTACACAGTCAAACATATCAATTCCTAAAGCGATGTTTTCCAGTATATTCACCGGTGTACCTACACCCATTAAATAACGTGGTTTTTGCTGTGGTAATATATCACAAACAATTTCCGTCATGGCATACATTTCCTCGGCAGGTTCACCAACCGAAAGACCGCCTATGGCATTCCCTTCACGTTCAAATGAGGCAATAACTTCTGCCGATTTTACCCGGAGATCTTTATATACAGAACCTTGCACAATCGGGAACAGGGTTTGACTGTAACCATACTTAGCTTCCGTACCGTCAAACCTGTCGCAGCAGCGCTTAAGCCAGCGGTGCGTCATATCAATTGATCTTCTGGCATAATTATAATCGCACGGGTAGGGGGTGCATTCATCAAAGGCCATAATAATATCAGCGCCAATAATGCGCTGAATATCCATCACGTTTTCAGGTGTAAACAGGTGTTTTGAACCGTCAATATGAGAGCGGAATGTAACCCCTTCTTCCTTTATTTTGCGCACCTCACTTAGCGAATATACCTGGTAGCCGCCGCTGTCGGTTAATATAGGGCCGTCCCAGCCGTTAAATTTATGCAGGCCGCCTGCTTTTTCCAGCGTATCTAAGCCTGGCCTTAAGTATAAATGATAGGTGTTGCCCAGTATGATCTGTGCTTCAATATCATTTTTAAGCTCCCGCTGATGCACCGCTTTTACAGTTCCGGCAGTGCCGACAGGCATAAATATAGGCGTTTGTATAACGCCGTGGTCAGTAACTATTTCGCCCGCCCTTGCTTTTGAAAGGGCATCCTGTGCTTGTAGAGTAAATTTCATTTAGTGCTGCAAAATTAACAAAAGGTAGCATATTAAGCGTGTAATGTTATGCTGTTGATTATTAAGCTTCTTTTGCAGCCTTTAACACTCTTTTATAATAATTGCCATTAAAACATTTATAAACAAATTCCTGCTTTTCGTTGATTTTTTAACAAATTTGCATTTACATTTTATATAATTTGGAAGTTTATATACACGTCGCGCTTTTCGTTTTATTTCAGCTCTGTTTTATTGTTCAGCTATATTATTTAATAGGTAATCACAGCAAGCTAACCAAATACACTCCTGAAGAAGTTCTGCCCGATCCGGATATCCCGGTTTCGGTGATCATCAGCGCGCGGAATGAAGCCCGTAACCTTGCCGAAAACCTGCCTTACATTTTACAGCAGAACTATAAAAACTATGAGGTTGTGATAGTCAACGATTGTTCGTCAGATAATTCTGATGAAGTATTGGAAGATATCAAACGCGAATTCGCGCACCTTAAAATAGTAACCATTACCGAGCACGAACGTTTTAAAACCGGCAAAAAGTTCGCATTAACATTAGGTATAAAAGCCGCCAAAAACGAACACTTATTATTTACAGATGCCGATTGCAAGCCTGCAACCCTGAATTGGATAACCCGCATGGCCGCCAAATTTACAGGCAATATTCAAATAGTATTAGGATACTCGCCTTATTACCGCAGCAATAATTTTCTTAATCCGTTCATTCGTTTCGAAACATTAAAAACCGGTATAAACTACCTGTCATCAGCCTTAAAAGGCGATCCATACATGGGCATAGGGCGCAATCTTGCCTATACAAAAACATTGTTTTTTAGCGTTAAGGGCTTCGCTGCTCATATGCATATTATATCAGGAGATGATGATCTGTTCGTGAACCAAAATGCTACGGCAGACAATACCGCAATTGAGATACATCCGGATACCTTCACTTACACAGAGGCCAAAACAACGTTGGGTAGCTGGTTCAGGCAAAAAAGAAGACATATGGGCGTGGGTAAAATATACAAGAATAAACACCGCCGCATGTTAAGTTTTGATGCGGTAAGCGGCTTTTTGTTTTATGTTTTATTTATATTGTGCCTTGTATTTAAGTTTGAACCGATGCTGGCGATCGGAGCATTTGCGTTTAGGTGGTTATTGCAAATCCTTGTTTATTACAAAATATTCAAAAAACTGGGCAGTAATAACATGATATGGTATTTGCCTTTTTTTGATATGATCTATTATCTCTACCTGAATGTGTTTGGATTGATCGGTACTTTTATAAAAACCACCCGATGGAAGTAAACGCACATTTCACCGAGAACGCAAAAAACGATTTTCAATTGGTGCTTAAAGCACGTGAGGGTAATCAAAAAGCCTATGCCGACCTGATGCACCGTTATAAGGATTCCATATATTTTATGGTACTTAAAATGGTAAATAATAAAGAGGATGCTATGGATCTGACGGTAGAAACCTTTGCAAAAGCTTTTGAAAAACTGGATAAATATCAACCCGATTTTGCTTTCAGTACCTGGCTGTTCAGGGTGGCTACTAATAATTGTATTGATTTTATCCGCAAAAAAAAGCTGCATACGCAATCTATCCATGGTATGCTTGATGAGGATGGGGATGAAATACCCCTGCAAATAAAATCGGATGTATTAAACCCCGAAGAAACTTCTATAAAAAAACAACGTACCGAAGAACTGAAATTACTGATAGACAGCTTGCCGCCCAGATATAGGAATTTGATAACACTCCGTTATTTTGACGAACAGTCTTATGAGGAGATAGCACAGCAGCTTGATCTGCCACTGGGTACGGTAAAGGCACAACTATTCAGAGCACGGTACCTGCTTGGTAATATCATTAACCGTTACAATAAGGATGACATCTGATATTGTGTTAAAATATTTTCCCGAACTTTCTGCTGTACAACAGGAGCAGTTTGGTAAGCTGCAGGAACTTTACACCTTTTGGAATAACCAGATCAACGTAATATCCCGTAAGGATATCGACTTGCTTTATGAGCGGCATGTACTGCATTCCCTGGGTATAGCCAAAGTAATGGAGTTTTTACCCGGCGAAAAAGTGCTGGATGTAGGTACAGGCGGTGGTTTCCCGGGTATACCGCTGGCCATATTATTTCCCGATACACAGTTTCATCTGGTGGATTCTATCGGTAAAAAAATAAAGGTAGTGCAGGAGGTGGCAAAGGGAGTAGGTATCACTAATATTAAGGCTTCGCACTCCCGCGCCGAGCAGGTTACAGATCAGTATGATTTTGTGATTTCGCGCGCTGTAACGCAATTAAAAGATTTTTACCCCTGGGTAAAAGGCAAGTTCAATAAAGCATCAAAAAATAAATTACCCAACGGGATATTGTATTTAAAAGGAGGAGACCTTACACAAGAAATTGCCGAATCGGGTTTAGCCGTTCAGCAATTCTACCTCAAAAACTATTTTGAAGAGGAGTTTTTTGACACCAAGCAGGTGATCCATGTTAAGGGCAAATATTAATTTGCATATCCAACTACAACTACCTGGCCTATAAAATTTTTCATGTTTATAATATCATCATCCAAAGGTTTTGGCGGGTAAGGCGCTTCGTCGTTTTGATCTAATAAATTATAAGTAACAACTAACGTGTAATTACCTGGTGATCTGTTAATGGTATCCGGATAGGTACTTAAACTTCTTTTTGCTTCTTCATCACAGCCGGAACCTATACCCTTATTAACTTTAATATCTGTTATCCTATGTTCGTTATCAATCCGCATAGATAGAATTATATTACCTGTTACGTGGTTATCATGGGCTACAGTAGGGTAACGGGCATGTCTGGCCACATATTTGATCAGGTCTGCATAATCCGGATGATAGGGTGGCGGCGGCGGTGGTCTTTTTGTAACTTCAGCCGGTGGTGGTGGTGGCGGCCTTTTATTAATTTGTACAGGTGGTGGGGGTGGGGGCAGGGCTTCTTTCTGCTTTTCGGTCATCCCTAAAACATAAATCTCACCTATAAAATTGTCTTTTTTTGTAACCGAAGGCTTTGGAAAACGCACTCCTTTTTTCCCCGGGATCTCAAAATTTACACCGATAGTGTAGTTACCGGGTTTGTCGTTTATTTTACCTGTATAAGCATCAAACGCATTTTTTATTGTTTCCAAAAAGCCGTTTGCAGAGCTGCCTGATTCCTTAATGCCGCTTATTTTTCCTTGATTATCAACATTAAAGCTCAATATCATGCCACCCGTCATGTTTTTAACCAGCGCTCTTTCAGGATATTTAATTGTTGACTCCAGATACTGCCCAAACTCCCGAAACGAGGGTTTTAAATAAACAGGCGGCGGTGGTGGGGGTGGTAATGGTTTTTCAATAGTTGGTATGGTATCCGTTAATATAATAACCTCCGGATTTACAAAAGGCAGATCTGCCGAATCACTGTCATATTCTACCACCTCAATTTGTATATGATTGTTTTTCTGAATATCCGCAATATCCTCAGTTGTAATATTATCAGGTGTAAATGTTTGGGAAACACCCTTAGCTTTAACAATAATATGATCTGATATTGCCGTAACTCCTGCATTGGTCATTTTAAGGTGTTTTATTTTGTCGCTTTTAAACGCCAGGTCAATTACAGCGTAATCTTTACTGAACACCAATGTGGAACTGCACAGCATACCCGCACATAATGGTACTAATAACAGGTACTTTAGCCTCGCTAAGCCACCTGAGCGGTTTTTGTTTAACATAATTATTCTCTTTTTTAATAGGTTATAATTGAAAAATGAATGTGCTATTGATGACCCTTGCAAGCCATAAGCATTGTTCAGTAAAAA
The DNA here is from genome assembly GCF_016522075.1 of Mucilaginibacter segetis. Taxonomy (GTDB): domain Bacteria; phylum Bacteroidota; class Bacteroidia; order Sphingobacteriales; family Sphingobacteriaceae; genus Mucilaginibacter; species Mucilaginibacter segetis. The sequence continues at coordinate 563,860 of NZ_JAEHFW010000003.1, forward strand.
CGAAGAGTAGCCAATGGCATCATTTTCGTGAGCCGCAGTTTGCTCATCGGCAATGTATTCATGCACGGTTTTAAGGCTGCGTTGTATTAAATAAACAAAGGGGTTAAACCAGTTTATGATCTTAATGATTTCCAGGAAAATAATATCTACGGAATGTTTTTGCTTAATGTGCACCAGCTCATGCGCTATTATAGTTTGCTGATCTGAAATATCATCGCCAATAAACAGGTAATTAAAAAACGAAAAGGCAGTGTTATTTTTAACGCGGATAACCGGAAACTTATTAGCATAAATTGCTCTGTTACCACGTGCCAGGCGAAATAACTGGTAAAAGCGGTATAATAACACGATTAAAGCTAAAATTACCCCGGCTGTATAAGCATATATTAATGCGTCCTGTAGGGTAAACGCAGGTGCTTGTTTTGGTGTAGTAAAATTAATCGGGGCTGCATGCTGAGTTATATTGGGCGTATATCTAATCTGCTGTATTACGGGTTGCTCTGCAGGCTTTAACAGGCTCAACTGCGTAACCGGTAATATAAATGCTATTATACAGCTAAACAGTAGATAAACCCTGCTCAGCGCATAATGCGTTTCCTGATCTAAAAACAAACAGTAGCATAAATAAAATACTCCCAGGTAAATATTTGCTTCAATAAGGTAATGCAGCCAGCTCATTGTTTTTTTGTTTTAAGTTTATTAATAAGTGCTTCCAATTCATCTAATTCTTTAATACCCAAATTTTTTTCATCAGCAATAAATGATACCAGACTTTTATACGAATTCCCGAAATAGTTATTCATCAGCTTATCAAACGTGAATTTTTTATAGTCTTCCTCACTTACCACCGGGGAGTATACATGCGAGTTGCCATAGGCCTTATGGTCAATAAACCCTTTTCCTTCCAGTACCCTTACCACGGTTGATACGGTGTTGTACGCTGGTTTAGGTTCGGGCATTTGTTCTAAAATATCTTTTACTATCGCTTCTTTTAATTGCCATAGTATCTGCATTATCTGCTCCTCGGCTTTGGTTAATTCTTTTGGTATCATAGCAAACTATTTTTATAGTTACGTAAAGGTAAAACTATTTATATAGTTTGCAAACTATTTTTGTAGTTTTTTATTTGCAATAAATCTTTTGGGTTTTTTTATATTTTTAAGCTTCGTTATACACTATGTCCATACTCCATCAGGTTGCACTTACTTTTATCAAAAACATAGGGCCATCGTCTGTAAAGGCAATGGTTACTCATTTAGGTAGCGCCGAGGCTGTTTTTACAGCGAGCAAAGCCAAATTATTGCAGATACCCGGCATCGGCGAGAAACGGATAAGTTACCTTGATTTTGACGGGGCTCTGAAAAGGGCTGAGGAAGAGCTGTTTTTTATCGAAAAAAATGGGGTTGACGTGATCTTTTTTACGAATAGCCGCTATCCAAAAAAGCTAAAATTTTGTGCCGATTCCCCGGTATTACTTTATAGTAAAGGGATTGCCGATCTGAATACACAGCGGGTAGTGAGTATTGTTGGCACACGTAACGCTACTGATTATGGAAGGCAGCTATGTAAACAGTTGGTGGAAGAACTGCAATCTTATAATGTATTAATTGTAAGCGGGTTGGCATTAGGGATAGATGTAGCTGCCCATAAAGAATGTATCAGGTTGGGTATGCCCACAGTGGGTGTATTGGGCCACGGACTGGATAAACTATATCCGAGTCAAAATAAAGCCACGGCTCAAAAAATGCAGGAGAACGGAGGGATTATTACTGAATTCCCCTCGAGTACCATTCCCGACAGGGAGAACTTTCCGCAACGTAACCGCATTGTTGCCGGTATGGCTGATGCTACTGTGGTGATAGAAGCAGGTATAAAGGGAGGTGCATTAATAACTGCCGAAATTGCTAACTCCTATAACCGCGATGTTTTTGCTTTTCCGGGAAGGTTGGGGGATGAATATTCGGAAGGCTGTAACTTTCTTGTCCGAAATAATAAGGCCGCTTTGCTTACTTGCGTGGCCGATCTGCCTTATAGCTTAGGTTGGGAAAAGCACAGCGATCTGAAAGCAACGGAACAAATGGTATTACCTATTGATCTTTCTGCGCAGGAAATGGTTATATATGAGATCATAAAACAACATCAAACGCCGCTGGCTATTGATGATCTGTCGGTAAAGGCACAACTACCTATGAGTCAGTTGACCATGACCTTGCTGGATATGGAATTGCAAGGTTTTATAAGATCTATGCCCGGTAAAACCTACTGTATAAATTAAACTTGCGGCGTATCGTAGTAAATAAGTTTTCCGGTATAGGGCTCTACATCGTTCCAGCTATCCGCATCAAATTCTATAACAGCTACGGTGCAGGTGGGGGTATCCTTAATGCAATTGCACAACAAATAAAAGATCTGGCTAAATCCCGGATTGTGGCCTACCAAACCGATAAAAGAATAATTATCAGGTAGTTCACTTACCACTTCCATTAATGTATTTTCGCTGGCGTCATATATACGTTTGTCGGTATTTGCTTTAGGCAACTGCATAATCTGCGTAAATATATTCGCTGTTGATAAGGTGCGCAAAGCCGGACTCGAAACCAATATATCAGGGAAAATGCCTTCGGCACGCAAACGCGAGGCCATAACTTCGGCTTCCTGTAAATCTTCGGGAGTAAGCGGGCGCTCAAAATCAATATAACCACTTTCGTGGGTTGCCTTTGCATGCCGTATCAATAAAAGCTTTTTCATTTATTATAGAATAAAAAAAGAGGAGCAATGTTTGCCCCTCTTTTAATTTAAATTGTTAAACAGCTTTTAGAAAGTGAAGCCGACCGAAATACCCCATACGCGGTGTTTTAGAGTGCCATCAGTACTGTCATCGTTTGAAATATCAGAAAGTCCCAGGTCATAATTAACACCGATCAACAGCCCTTTTGAAAAATGAAAACCTCCGATAAACTGTAAACCAAAGTCTGTTTTTTTAATATCCTCCGGACCGTCGCCAAAGGTAACATCCTCTTCGTATGAGTCGCTGCCTGATTTTGCCTTAGCTTTTCCGTTTACACCTATGGCGGCATAAGGACCCGCACCAAAATATACATCGCCCACTACAGCCGGAACGTGGTAAACAAAATTAACAGGTACCTCAACATATTTCAGATCAAGGCTTACCGATTCGGTGCTCGTAGTTACAGTTTTAAAGCCCTTGCCGGTATAATATATACCGGGTTGTACAGATATTGCACCGGCTTTAATATCCGTAAATGCTCCTACCGAAAAAGTAGTTAGCGAGCCTAAAGTAGCAGAAAAGCTGCCGCTTGAGGCTGCTACGTCCGCGAAATTAACACCCCCTTTTATTCCAAATGAAGCTGATTGAGCAAAAGCCGTCGTGACTGCCGAAAATAATGCAATAGAAAGTAATAGTTTTTTCATTGTGATTTATGGTTTAAAATTTTGTTGAAAATAATAATATTTCTTAAATATTTAGTTTCAGAAAGTTTAAATTTAATACTCGTTAATAAAGTTGGTAATAGGGGTTTCGGGCAAATCATTCATGCATTTAAAATGGCCCAAAGGGCACTTCTCTAAACCAAATTTAGAGCATGGGCGGCAGGAAAGATCTATCTCAGCAACCAAAACGTCTTTCACCATATAGGGTTGCACACCCAATAACTCAGGTGCGGTACCACCCCAAACGGATGCAATAGGTTTATTAAATGCTTCGGCAATATGGGTAAGGCCGGTATCAAAACCGATGATGCTTGCCGCTTTTGATACCAGAAAAACAGATTCGTCCAGCGTAGTTTGTCCGCAGGCATTGTATATTTTTTCGCCGAGCGCGGCGGCTATAATTTCTCCGTTAGCCTTAACATCTGCGCCCCCTAATAAAACCACAGGATGCTTTAACTGCCTGCATATATTAATTATTTTATGGTTAGGCATGCGTTTGGTGAAGTGGGTAGCGCCAATAACAAAAGCGATGTAATTGCTTTGATGCGAGGGCGGCAGTAATTCGCTAAGCTGATATTCCTTTTTTATATAATAATCAATAGGCAAGCCATCGTTTTTTACACCTAAAAAAGCAACAGCTTTTAAATATCGGTCAACCAGATGCACCGGCGGAACCAGTTTTAAATTCAGCTTCAGGCTAAGCCATTTACGTATGCGTTGCTTTTTGTAAGTAGATGACTTAATGCGTGTACGCAGCTTAATAATAGTGGTGCGCAAATTGTTATGCAGATCAATTATCCTGTCGTATTTTTCGGCTTGAATGTCGGCTATGGTGTCCGATAGTTCAGGTTTTAAAAGCAGTAGCTTATCTAAATAGGGGTTGTTGTTATAAATATATTGAAAGGCCGGTTTGGTTAAAAAATGAATTTCGGCATCCGGTAGCTGCTTTTTTAAACAGCGTACCACAGGGGTGGTATAAATTATATCCCCCATGGAGCTAAAACGGATAACCAGTATCTTCATCTGCGCGAATTAAAGCATTAGGCTGTTTTGCCTTTTATTTTGTTGATGATAGAGGTGGACGAATAGCCCTCAACCAGGCTTATAGTGCGAACCTCGCCGCCGTTTGCCAATACCTCTTTTGCTCCCGCGATATTCTCTACCGTATAATCCGCGCCTTTTACCAAAATATCGGGCATCAATTTAACTATCAGATCGCGGGGAGTGTCTTCTTCAAAAAGAACAACACCATCTACAAAAAAAAGCGCGGCCAGCAGCGCGGCACGGTTGTTTTGATCATTAACAGGCCTGTCCTCACCCTTTATCCTTTTTACAGATGCATCAGCATTTAGCCCGATAACCAATTTGTCGCCTAATTCAGCAGCTTTGGCCATATAGGTAATATGCCCTAAATGCAGCAGATCAAAAACTCCGTTGGTGAAAACTATTTTTTTGCCTTCAGCTTTCCAATGTTCAATTTTTGCGGCCAACGCAGCCGCATCAGTTATTTTAGCTAACAAGGTTTGTTCGAGGCTGTTTCGCATTTTATAAAGGTAGGCAATTAAGCAATACAGTTTTGTTGTAGCAATTTGCTCTATTTAGGCTTTCTCTCTTCAAAAAGCTTGGTTATAGCATCCATTGACATAGCGTTCAGGCACATATCTTTAGTAAGGCCACCTTTACGGGCTACATTTATCCCGAATTCCATATCCAAAAATCCGCTGTTGCGGTGCGCGTCGGGGTTTACCGATAGCATCACACCTTTTTCTAAAGCGTAACGGTGCCAGCGCCAATCCAGATCGAGCCTTACCGGGTTAGCATTTATTTCGATGATCACCTTATTTGCCGCGCAAGCATCTATCACCTTTTTATAATCAATATCATACCCCTTCCGGCTTAATAATAACCTGCCGGTAGGGTGCCCCAAAATAGTGGTGTAAGGGTTTTCAATAGCCTTTATTAAACGGGCGGTAGCCTTATCTTCAGGCATTTTAAGGTTGGTATGTACCGATGCTACAATAAAATCAAACTTCTTCAGTATTTCGTCCGGGTAATCCAGTGAACCATCGTTCAATATATCTGATTCTATTCCCTTAAATATATGAAAGTCTTTTATTTTTTTATTCAGATGATCTATCTCTTCGTGTTGCTGCAACACCCGTTCAATAGATAAACCCTTTGCATAAAAAGCGCTTTTGCTGTGATCGCACATCCCCAGGTATTGCAGGTTAAGTTCATCCCGGCAGTACAGGGCCATCTCCTCAATGGTATTTACCCCATCGCTCCAATCGCTGTGATTATGTAATGTGCCCTTCAGGTCATGATAGTGGATCAACTCAGGTAATGTGTCGTTTTCGGCCATTTTTATAAATGCCGTACCCTCGCGTAATTCGGGTTGTATAAATGAGAGGCCGGCTTTGGTATAAATTAGCGCCTCGCTCTCCGGTTGGTCGGTTAGCGTTACGGCACGCTTTAAAACTTCCGCGGTATGCTCCTTATCACCGGTTTGCAAAAATAGCTCTTCGTAGAAAGTCCGTTTTTCAACACAATAAATATCAACCAGCAGACCGTTTTCCATTTCGCCGTTAATATGGAAATCTTTTCCGGTGATGTTTTTTATAATGTTTGATTTTAGTAACGTATCATAAGCAAGTTGTTGATTCCGGCTGCCCAATACGATCACCAGTTCGCTTATGATTTCGCAATATCGTCTGAACTCGCCTGCAATGCTCACTAAGGCATCTGGGAAAATACCTTTGACCTGGCCGAGGAGTTCTTTGGCTTCCTGTTCTACCTGCGCATAAAGGAATTTGCCATTCCCCGCCATCCTGAACTCAATTAAGCGTTTAACCTCTTCCTGTGTTTTAAGTCCGAAGCCTTTGGCTTCTACCAGCCGGTTTTCGTTGCAGGCATAGTAAAGCTCGCCAATATTCTCAATGCCGAGTTCTTTCCAGATGGTAGCGATCTTTTTCGGACCTATGCCTTTTATCCCCATCATTTCTACAATACCTTCCGGGGTTTCGGCAAGCATATCCTCCAGTTCTGTTATGGTGCCTGTTTCCAGTAACTCTGCAATTTTAGCGGCTATACTTTTACCAATACCATCAATTTTTTCCAGTTCATCCAATTTTTTACCGGCAATTGGGTAGGGGAGCTTATCAACCCGGAACGCAGCATTTGCTATCGATTTTATTTTGAACGGGTTTACACCATGCAATTCCATTAATTGCGATAGCAGGCGAAGTGTACGGGCTATGGGTTTGTTTTCCATAATTTGGTTTGTGGTAAAAATACAAAAGCCGCCCAAAATAGGCGGCTTTCCCCAAAAATATTTTGAATGTTTTATTTTATTACAATATCATAAGGCATGCGGGCCTGCGGTACACGCATCATTTTGGTAACACCCTTTATTTGCTCATAATAGCGGTAGCTATCACCCAGTTCAGCTTTTACAAAGTGCGCGCTCATCTGCGCACTCAGGCCCTGTCCAAATTTGCTGAATATACTTTTTTGTTCAGGATAAGTTACCAATCTGTAATTATCTAAGCCGGCTTTTGCCGCTGCAGATCGCACGGCATCATTTATATTACCTAAGCGGTCAACCAATCCTATTTTAATAGCCTGAGAGCCCGTCCACACGCGACCCTGACCAATACTATCAACATAAGCCTGGGTTTTATGACGGCCCTCTGCCACGTGTTTGGTAAAGGTATCGTAACCGTGGTTAACATTTTTTTGCAGGATGGCTTTTTCTTCCGGTGTTAAGGGCCGGCTGATATCACCAAGGTCGGCATATTTGCCGGTTTTTACTCCGTCAAAGGTTACGCCCAGTTTATCATTAAAAAACTTTTGCATGTTGGGCAGTATCGCGAAGATACCAATAGACCCGGTAATGGTATTTGGCTCGGCAAATATGGAATCGGCCGCACATGATATATAGTATCCTCCGGATGCCGCATAATCACCCATGGATACGATGATAGGTTTTACCTTTTTGGTAAGCATAACCTCGCGCCATATTACATCTGATGCCAACGAACTGCCACCCGGTGAGTTTACACGGAACACCACCGCCTTTACTTTACTATCCAGTCGTACCTGGCGTAATGCTTTTGATATTGTTTCGGAGCCTATGCTGTTGTCGTCGCCATCGCCGCCATTAATTTCGCCAGAAGCGTAAACAATGGCTATCCGATCCTGAGAAGTGGTTTTGTCGCCTGTATTAACATTGGCTTTTGCATATTCGCCTAATTCTATACTATGCAGATCTTTTCTTTCGCTTATGCCGGTACGTGCTTTCAGATCATTTAAAATTTCATCCTTGTATTTTAAACCATCAACCAGTTTGTATTTCAGGGCATCTTCAGGTTCCTGAATTAGCCCGGTGTTGGCATAATTAAATAAAGAATCTTTATTAATGTGACGGCTGCTGCTTATGCCGCTCAAAAAATGATCGTATAATGAACCTAAGTATGAGGTTACCTGCAAACGGTTAGCATCGCTCATGTTGGTACGTATTAAAGGCTCAACGGCACTTTTAAAGGTACCTACTTTTATGATCTGTGCCTCAATTCCCAACTTATCCAAAGCGCCTTTAACAAAAGTAACTTCGGAGCTGAAACCCTTAAATTCAAATATTCCGTTAGGGTTTAAGTACACTTTGTCGGCAACTGAAGCCAGGTAGTAAAACCCTTGTGTGTAAATTTCTGAATAGGCAATTATGAACTTTCCTGATCTTTTAAAATCGATCAGCGCGTTACGTATCTCTTCTGTAGTGGCCTGGCCCGATAACATATAACTCTCGTCCAGGAAAATACCTTTTATATTGTCGTCATTTTTGGCTTTCTTAATATCGGCCAGTATATCATTTAAGCCAACATTATCATCAGGAATACCTAAAAAACTTAAACCCGAAAGAGGATTATTAGGCGTGCGTTCGTTTACCGGGTAATCTATTTTAATATGTAAAATTGAATTAGCGTCAACCTCAACGGGTTTATCGCCGCTGGCTGCTACTATAATACCAATAAATATAAATATGGGAATTAAGCTTGCTAAAATTATACCTACTACTGTGGCCAGTACAAATTTGAAAAATTGTTTCATTAACTATTATAAATCTTTTAATTATGCAAACTTAGTAATTCAATATGGTTATAATGTTATTAAGAGCTTTATCCATAATATTTGTTACAACATGATTAATGTTTTTTTACTATTAGGCAGTAATTTGGGCAAGCGTGAGCTGTTCCTTGACGAAGCTATCGGGCATATTGAAAACAGGGTAGGGAAGCGGCTTAATAAATCAGCCGTTTATGAAACGCAATCATGGGGTAAAACTGATGAACCTGATTACCTTAACCAGGTTATTGAGCTGCAAACAGGTTTGACGGCAGGTGAATTATTAAAAATTATTTTGGATATTGAACTGGAAATGGGCCGTCGCCGCGAAATAAAGTGGGGAGCCCGTATAATTGATATTGATATTTTATTTTACGGTAATGATATAATTAGCTCTCCGGAACTTACAATACCGCATCCTGAGCTTCATAAACGCAGGTTTACTCTGGAACCGCTTAACCAGATAGCGTCAGATCTTGTACATCCGGTTTTAGGGAAAACTATTTTCTTACTCAAAAAAGAACTAAAAGATAATTTGATAGTAAAAATTTATAATTTTGAAGATTAAACCTTTATATGTCAGACAGTACTTCCTCCAAAGATCTGGATCTTTCATTTTTATATGAAATAGCCGATGGCAGCGATGAATTCATAGTTGATTCTATCGCGATGTTTTTAGATCAAACCCCTCAATTGCTTGATATGATAAGCAATGCTATTGCAACTCAGGATTGGCCAACAGCTGCTTCAGCATCGCACAAATTAAAACCTAATCTGGGTTTTTTTGGTATGCCAATGAGCCAGGCAACCATACAGGAAGTGGAATTGGCGTGTAAAGCCGGCGCACCGGATCCGCAGGAAATTATAACAAAATTTAACCAGGTTAAATCTACGGTTAATGCTAACTTAATAGCATTAAATAATATTAAAACCGAAAAAGAAGCGGGACTTTAAACCGCTTTAACCGTAAAAGTATAGCTTTCCATTATCAGGTTAGCTAATAAGCTGGTGCAGGCTTTTTCTACTTTTTCATTGGCTATCTCCGCGTTCTCCGCGTCAATTTCAAGCGAAATGTGTTTCCCTATCCTAATGTTCTGAATTTCAGAAAGACCCAGGTTTTTCATACTGCCGGTTACAGCCTTACCTTGTGGATCAAGTATTTCTTTTTTTGGCATTACATCTATCTCAGCCAGGAATTTTGTCATCTGCAAATTTAAGTTGAATTAACGAGAGGGTGATATACATAACAATAACCACCGGAACTGCCGCAAATTTAAAAAATAGAATGAGTATTGCCGAAAACAGCAGCAATAAATAACGATAAATATTTTTATTAAAATCGCGGTTCTTGAATTTTAACGACATCAGCGGTATCTCTGCCACCAGTAATATGCACATTATAAGCACCAGGCATGATAACCCGAACGGATTTAATATATAATGTGTAAGGCCGGCGTGCTGCTGTAATATTAATGGTATAGAAGCTATCAGTATGGCGTTGGCAGGTGTAGGTAATCCTATAAAACTATCGGCCTGGCGGCAGTCATTATTAAATTTTGCCAACCGTAATGCTGAAAAAACAGGTATAAGGAAGGCGATGAAATTAAGCCAGCTGCTTACATTGGGTATCTGATGTGCCTGTAAAAGTAATTCGTACATTATGGCTGATGGTAACACGCCGAAGCTTACCATATCCGCCAGCGAATCCAGATCTTTACCGATGCCTGAATACGATTTAAGCACACGGGAAGCAAAGCCATCAAAAAAATCAAATATTGCTGCAACAAAAATGGCGTACGCCGCAAAAATTAAATTTTCATTAAAGGTGAAAACAATACCTATACAACCGCTAAACAAGTTAGCACATGTAATGGCATTTGGAAGATGTTTTTTTACCCTTTGCTTCATAATGCTGAAGGTATCATAATTATATTAAAATAAATGAAGTTATAAATTAACATTGTGCTAAGTTATAACTTCATTATAGTAAAGATATTATGAGTTCATGGATATAAGGAATTCCTCGTTGGTTTTTGTACCGCGGATCTGAGCTTGTAAAAACTCCATTGATTCCTGTGAATTCATGTCGGCAAGGTGGTTACGTAGTATCCAGATGCGTTGTAAGGTATCGCGGTCAAGCAACAGATCATCGCGGCGTGTGCTTGATGCCGTAATGTCAATAGCCGGGAATATGCGTTTATTAGATAATTTACGATCAAGCTGCAGTTCCATATTACCGGTACCTTTAAATTCTTCAAAGATAACCTCGTCCATTTTTGAGCCGGTTTCAGTTAAAGCAGTAGCAATAATGGTTAACGAGCCGCCATCCTCAATGTTACGTGCGGCGCCAAAAAAGCGTTTTGGTTTATGCAGCGCGTTGGCATCCACACCACCCGATAATATTTTACCTGATGCCGGTGCAACGGTATTGTAAGCACGTGCCAGGCGGGTAATGGAATCCAGCAGTATCACCACATCATGCCCGCACTCTACCATGCGTTTTGCTTTTTCCAATACAATATTTGCAATTTTAACGTGGCGCTCGGCAGGTTCATCAAAGGTAGAGGAAACTACTTCGGCGCGTACGCTGCGGGCCATATCGGTCACCTCCTCGGGGCGCTCATCTATCAAAAGGATAATAAGGTATACTTCGGGGTGGTTTTTGGCTATGGCGTTTGCCACATCCTTAAGTAATATGGTTTTACCTGTTTTTGGCTGCGCTACTATTAAACCACGCTGGCCTTTCCCGATAGGAGAGAACAGATCCATTATACGGGTTGAATAATTGCCCGAATCAGTAAACAAACTTAATTTTTCGGAAGGGAAAAGCGGCGTCAAGTGATCAAACGGAACGCGGTCGCGCACTTCTGCAGGTATGCGGCCATTAATGGCTTCTACACGTACCAGCGGGAAATATTTTTCACCTTCTTTAGGCGGCCTTATGCTACCGCGTACGGTATCACCTGTTTTAAGGCCGAATAATTTTATTTGTGATTGTGATACATAAATATCATCGGGCGAGGTAAGGTAGTTATAGTCGGATGAACGGAGGAAACCGTATCCATCAGGCATAATTTCCAGTACACCTTCGTTTACAATAACATTATCAAAATCTAAATTTACAGGAGCCTCCTGGTTTTTCTGCTGGCTGTTATTTACCCGCCGCTCAAATTTTTGAGTGCGTGTTTCTGATGAGGATGTTTTTTCGTTTTTCGGAGAACCGTCTGCAGTGGCATCAGCCTTGTTTGTTGAATCTGAATCTTCTGCCGGTTCGTCCTCCTCTTCTTCAAAAAGGTTGGTGTCATCTAAAGGCACTTCAACGCGGGGTTCGTTCTTTGCTTTTACGCTGCGTGTTCTTTTTCGTGTTTTTTCAACTTTCTCCGCGGGTTCCGCGGTTTTTTCAGTGTAATTATTATTTACGGCATTTTGCTGTTTGCGTGCAGTTTCTATTAATTGTTGCTGTTCAACAATAGCGGTAATGAGCTGTGCTTTCCTGAGCTCATCTGTTTCAGCTATACCTAAACTTTTTGCAATTTCGCGCAACTCAGAAACGAGTTTGTCGTTCAATTCGATTGTATCAGACATGATATGAATTATAGTTCAAAAGGATTTTTTTATTTGAAAGATTGTTTTGCAACCCTGTATATGCAAAATTTATGCCCAGGTATGTATTAGCTAATATAACAAGGTGATAAAAATTGTTTCTTTAGTGCAAGAAAATGCAAGGGAAAACTCTGCAATTTTAATGAAATTATCTTAGAATGCAAATTTATTAAAAAAAATATACCGATTAGCTTTTATTTTTAGTTTTTTTGAACCTTTAATAAACTACTTTTCATGATATCACGCCCGCAGTTAATTGATCAGATCAAACAAAAAAGAACTTTTTTATGTGTAGGGCTGGATACTGATATAGATAAGATCCCCGAATTTTTAAAATCCTATCCCGATCCGGTATTTGAATTTAACAGGCGCATAATTGATGCCACCCATGATTTATGTATCGCTTATAAGCCCAATGCTGCCTTTTATGAAAGCCGGGGTGTTAACGGCCTGCAAAGCCTTATAGCTACATACAAATATTTACCAAAAAATTGTTTGAGTATAATAGATGCCAAACGCGGAGACATCGGTAATACGTCTGACAATTACGCTAAAGCCTTTTTCAGAGAGGACATATCTGAAATGGGCTTTGATGCCATAACCGTTACTCCATACATGGGGAATGACAGTGTTACCCCTTATTTAAAATATGATGGCAAATGGGTGATACTTTTAGCACTTACCTCGTCTGTTGGCAGTAAGGATTTTCAGTATCTGGAAACCGAAGGCGAATTTTTGTATGAAAAGGTTATACAAAAGGCTAATACCTGGGCCGGCGCCGACCGTTTAATGTTTGTGGTAGGCGCTACCAAAAGTACCGAATTTACCAATATCAGAAAATACGCGCCGGATAACTTTTTGCTGGTACCTGGAGTAGGTGCACAGGGTGGTAGCTTGCAGGATGTTTGTAAATATGGTATGACGCCTGATTGCGGGCTGATCGTAAACTCATCACGTTCGATCATATACGCCGGCCATGATGAAAATTTTGCCGATGCCGCCCGTGCTGAAGCCTTAAAACTGCAGCAGCAGATGCAGGCCGAGTTGGAAAAAGCAGAAATTATTTAAAAATGAACTGACCGGGCTACCAGTGCTTACCTGATAACGATTGCCCGGTCAACTCATTTAATATTATACTTCCAGTTTTCCTTCAATGGAATCATCAAGGGTTTGTCCTACTATAGCTCCGGCTACTTGTTTTACAAAGGCAATGGCGTTACCATGTTTGTTATCCCAGTAATAGCCTTGGGTAGGGGTAACTTTTATCACGCTTATACGCGGATCGTCCTTACCTTCAGTAAACCATGTTTTTAATATAGGTTCCCAAAGCTCATCAATCTTTTCCTTATCCTCACTTATTTCGGCTATACCGTAAACATTCAGGAAATCAGAATATGCCGATCCCTGGAAAAGCAGCTGCACCATTGGGTCTTGCTTAATATCCTGGTTTTTGTGGCTGTCTTTAGCGCTCAGGAACCATAGGTCGCCGTTATCATCAATTTTTTGTGGTGACATAGGGCGGGTGGAGAAGGGCAGGCCGGTTTTAATATTGCTGCAAAAAAAGCAACTGGAGGCATCTTCGGCCATCTCTTTCATTTTGTGCCATGCCTGATTACCTTCCAGGTTCTCAAAATTATCTTCGGGTTGTTGTTTGTTAATGCTGTCCATAATGTTTTAGTAGTTAAATGATAATCTATTAACCTATGGGAAAATTATTTGTTTGGAAATTCTGAGAATGACCGCAGTAAATAAATTATGCGCTAAAACTAACTTTGCGTTCGGGGAAGCGGCTGGCATAGCCGGTAACTATGTTTTTTATATAATCGTTGCCCGGGTATGGCGTAAGGTAATTTTTCAATTGCTGAATATTATCGGCAGTATAGTAATGCGAGATGTAGCCCATGCCATAAAAACGCCCTTCCTCTATCAAAATACAGCTATGCTCATCATCGGTACGGCCCTCATCGCGTATGGCAAAGGTAGGCAGCGCCTGCTTTAGCTGATCAATAGCCGCGTTAACTTTGGTGTTATAGGTTTCCATAGTTTGATGCCCTTCGCAAGCGCAGGTATCGGGAGTGTTACCACTGCAAGGCTCATCATTCCGCTGTATAAAGCAAAGTTTTGGGCACAGATCAAACGTTTCTATCAAATTAGTAAGCAAATTGCGGCCTTCCAGCAAAGAGTTGCAACTATATACCGATGGCATATGCTTACGGTGTTTATCCACCGCTAACCTTATATAACCGCGCTGATCCTCAAAGGCATAAATGCCATATTTATTTTCGAAGCGTTTTAATGAGCGGTTGTATTTTGGCCAAAGGCGTTTTATTTCTATCGCCTCAAGTACAAAGGCTATAAGCTCGGTACCGCAAACCTGGTGACTGATGCGATGGATATTCTTTAAAAATTCCTGTCGCTGTAAACCCGGATTATTACCTGTGAAATGGCTGCAAACCCGTTTACGGATATTTTTAGCCTTGCCCACATACACTACTTTGCCCTTTTGGTCGTGGAAGTAATAGATGCCCGGTGAGGAGGGTAGCGCGTCAATATCGGTACGTGGTAAATTAGGCGGCAGCAACTGCTCTTTGGAGTTTTGCTTTAACGCCAGTTTAATATGGTTATCCGTATCATTTTTAAGCAAAAGACTGAACAACTCGGCTGTGGCCTCGGCATCGCCCGCTGCGCGGTGCCTGCTGTTATTAACTATGCCCAAATGGGAACATAGCTTACCCAGACTATAAGATAGCATACCGGGCATTATTTTGCGCCCCAGCCTTACGGTACATAGTTTATTGCAATGCAACTCGTAACCCGAGGCGTTGAGGTGATGCCGCAAAAAAGAATAATCGAAATTAACGTTATGAGCCACAAATATCTGGCCCTTAAGCAGGTGGAAAATCTCATGTGCCACATCATCAAAAACGGGGGCGTTCTGCACCATCTCGTTAGTGATGCCGGTGAGTGCCCGTATGTACACCGGGATATCGCGCTGCGGGTTTACCAGGGTTTGGTACCGGCGGGTTATTTTTTTACCATCGTGTATGCAGATAGCAATTTCGGTAATGCCATTCGCACTGGCATGCCCCCCGGTAGTCTCGATATCCACAATGGCGTACATGGTTCCAAATGTAATATTATTTGCTAATATTTTTAGTTGAAAAAATGAAATTTAATTCGCGGTTTTAAGGCGGGATCAAATTTTTTTAATAGTCTTAATTTAGCGGGGTATACAGGCTAAAATACGGTTTGGGGGTCTTAAAAAAATGCAGCGGAGGGGTAAAAGTGGTTTTGCCGGACTTAAATTTTATAAATTTTTTTATTTAAAACACTGATGGTTAGTTACTTAAATAAAATTGCAATAAATTGTGCTGTAAAAAGTAAAATTTTAACGAAGTTAGAAACCGGGAGAGTGACCCCGTATTAAAGAGCTATACAAATATACGAAAATTAGGTGACATTAAGTACATGTTTTAGGTGTTAGCCTGTTGAAAATCGGAGCTATATGTTATTTTCTTGATAAAAAATATTACACTATCAATTTTAACTATAATTCTTTTTTAGAAAAAACCATCGGAATAATAAACAAATATATAAAAAGGTAAAATTGTTGATCCGCGAGTAATTATCGGCCTTCCTAATATAAAATTTTTTCGTTTAAAATCACCAGTACTTGGGAATTACAAATTTCCTCAAAGTTCTTCTAAAAAGACCTTTAATTAAAAAAATTGACAGGATTATCCAAGTGAAAAATATTACTTGTAACCATATTTCCAATTTTGTTATCATTGCTATTTTCTTATATAATTATAGTATTATATTAATTACTTAAAAATACAAATATTATAGGTGAATTCTGCTTTTGGCTATATAATAAGTATCTGGAAATAACCACAAGCGAGGATTATTGGAATATTAAAAAGGAAGCATCTGTTATATTGAAGCATGTGCTCATTTCTATTTGTGGTAATAACACTTAATTTTAAGCCAATGGAAGTTTTGTACCTATTAATCACTCTTATCAATAGCATTTTTATAAAAAGTCTTTTTATAAGTATTCTGTCTATAATGCTTGCAGGTAGGATTTTAAAAACAGATACACGCAATGCTTTTGCAATTATTAAAGGGCTAATTTTGGTTTATGCCGGATTAAATATTATTTATTACTTTATCGCCTATTTTTCTCCTGCCACAATGGTTAGTTTTTGGGGCAGAGGTATGGGTAACTACAGTTTTGCTTATTATTTAATGTTTGCGGCCAACACTCTACTTCCATTATTGTTGTTCTTCAAAAAGTTGGGGCGTAACAAGTTCGTGTTGTTGACCTTATCATTTTTAATGAATATTGGTTGGGTATTTGAGTTGTTTATTATTTATCATACAGATATTTACAGAAATTACAATGGTAATCAACTTTCCCTTAACTTTTTGTGGTTTATCGTACTAAATGGGTTTTTTATTGGCTCCGTTATGTATGCTATTGGGAGTGCCGTTAAACGTAAATAGCCTAATTAGAAATAAAGCATATCGTTTTGACGGAATATATACTTGTGTCTTATAAAGCTAAAATATATATATTAATGCAAGCAACATGCCTGCGATATTTTTGGACGAAGTTACACTATGCTAAACTTCGACCAGTAGGTGTAAGGCATGAGTATCCAAATTTCAGAGCGTATGCTACATACCTGCATCGGACGGGGAGCGTATGATAAATTTAAATATATTATATATTATTGGCCAAGTTCCTTTTTCTAAACCCAACTGAATATGCTGATTACCAATATATAAATCCAAATTCGAATACTCTTTTTTATCAATCGTTCCGTCAAAAAGATTATTGAGTTCGACCCTTTCAATGTCAACCAATTTATAATTTGTTATTTTATCATTATTATAAATTGCCAATAACATATTAGTCAAAAGCCACCAATATGACGAATTTTTGAAATAGCAGATTATTGGTTTTTCATTTTCATCAAAATGAAATTTATTCTGAATAGATTCTTTTTTGAAGTTATCTGTTGAGATCCACAGAGTTGTAGATTTCGATTTTATTTTGCCTCTTATGAATTTAGCTTCAACTACGGAACTATTATTCATGTTACTTAGTTAATGTTTGGATCAGCGTAAAACTGTTGTCAGCCTCCGTCTGGTCTATGTTTTTAATTTCGACCTGAAATGTGTTAAGCTTGCAGCTAACGTAGTAAAAATAACATTTGCTAAGATAATGATCGTTTAATGCAAGCGTGATACTTATTTTACGATTAAGTTACGCTATGCTAAACTTTGACCAGTGTGGGGATCATTATTCCATGCACTAAATATTTGCACCAACTTTATTACAATAGATATATAAGCCGCCAACAATTATAATATTTATTATAAGTAATTGCTGCGTTTTTATAATTACTCGCTTTAGATACAAAATATTAAGCATCCCTATTTGAATAATAGTAAAAAATAGTGATACCCAAGCAATAAATTTATCACTCAAAGCTCCCTCGCCAAATAGAAAAAAATGAGCGAATTGAGACATGATCTGCAATACTATAAACAGTGCAATATTTAAAATAATAATTGAAATAAAATATAGTATATCTTTCATCTTATAGCATTGTTATCAAAAAATCTTAGTCTGCAATAATAACTATTTGCTACAAAAAAGGCCTGATGGTTTAACATCAGGCCTGTGTATTTTAAGTGTTGTAAATTTATTTACTTGCCTTTTTTGGCTTGTACCTGCTGTTGCTGGCGCATCATCTCTTCCATCTTAGCAGCAAACCCTGATTTTTTCTTTTTGGTTTCAGGTTTCTTTTTGTTTTCCTGTATCTGTGCATGTATCTTTTTATCGTCTACCATTAACTTTATAAGGTACTGCTGTGCAAAGGTGAACATGTTGGCCAAAAAGTAATAATAATTTAAACCTGCGGGATACCCGTTAAGCGCGCCGAAGAAAATAATAGGAGTAATATATCCTATATATTTCATTTGCCCGGTAGCGCCCGATATCTGGTTGTTAAAATAGGTGTATATCAGTGTACTGATGGTCATGAGTAAACACATGATACTGATGTGTGTCCAACCGATCAATGGCAGCGGAGCGAAGGTGATGAGTGCATCGTAGGTAGAAAGGTCATGCATCCACAGGAAACTCTGGCCGCGCAGTTCAAACAAACTCGGGAAAAAGCGGAAGAACGCGATAACGATAGGCATTTGCAGCACTAAAGGTAAACAACCGCCTAAAGGATTTACCCCGGCTTTTTTGTAGAGCTTTAAATATTCCTGTTGCAGCAGGGTAGGGTTATCCTCGCCAACTTTGGCTTTTATCTCGTCCATCTCGGGCTTTATTACCCGCATTTTAGCCATTGAAAGGTATGACTTGTAAGTAAGCGGCGATAATACCAGCTTAAGAATGACAGTTAATGCCAGGATGATGAAACCGTAGTTCCAGTTAAACTGGTTAAGGAAATTAAATACCGGCAATACCGCGAAACGGTTAATGTATTTTAACGGTCCCCAACCCAGGTCTATCTGTTTTTCCAGATCATACCCTTGTGCCTTTAAGGTGCTGAAGCGGTTTGGCCCGAAATAAAATTCCATCGGGAAGTTGCCGTTGCTGCCGCGGGCCACAGTAAGGTTAGCCTGCATTTTTTTGATCTCTACAGTATCCGTAGGGTCTTCGGTAACTTCAAGGCCGGCTTTGTTAAAACCTTGTTTGGCAATAAGCACATTCGAGAAAAAGTGCTGCTTAAATGATACCCATTGCAGTTTTTTATCGGCTATCTCTTTTTTATCGTCTTTACCGGTGCTCAGGTAATCCACATCATTTTCGGTATTCTTAAAATATACGGTGGAGTACTGGCGTTCCAGTTTCATGTCTTTTTCCTGCTTATCCAGGCTGGCTGCCCAGGTAAGGTTAAGGGTGTTACTGTTAGCGATGATCTGGTCAAGCCCGGTAGGTACAATATCCAAACCTACTTTATAACCTTCGCCTTTAAGGGAGTATATATAATCAATATATTGGGTAGGGCTGTAGCTTAAACGCAAAGTAATTGAGCTTGAATCGTTACCTGTTACCTGTAAATTTTGGGCGCTTGGCGTAAAGTACAGGTTGCTGGTATTAATGTTTCTGCCGGCGGCGTTCAGGTTTAAACCAAATTTGTTTTCGTCGCCATTAAAAAGCACCAACGGTTTTTTATCGAAAGTTTTAAAGTTTTTTAACTCGGCCGAATAAACACCACCACCTTTTGTAGAAATCTTAAGGCGTACATCTTTATTTTCGATAGTTATTAATTGCGCTTTTCCGGCGGTTGCCGCGCCAAAAGGGCCTTTTAATAAAGCGGTATCGGTTTGGGCGACATTTTTAGTGGTATCAAAAGTTGCGGCAGTTTTAGCGCTATCGGCTGCCGGTGATTTAATTAAGCCTTTTTTTATTGAATCCTGGTGAACTGCTATTCGCTCTTTTTTTATGTCAGCCTCTGATGGTTTCATCAACCATACCCCAACCCCCATAATTACCATGATCAGGAATAATCCTGTAAACGTATTTCTATCCATTATCTATTGTATCGTACTATTACTAATTTTTGCGGGCATAAGCCAGCGAAGCGGCGACAAAGTTAATAAAAAGTGGGTGAGGATTAGCAACTGTGGATTTTAATTCAGGATGGAACTGCGCTCCTACAAAAAACGGATGGTTTTTAAGCTCCACAACTTCAACTAAATTGTTTTCAGGATTGATGCCAGAAGGGATCATTCCGGCGGCCTCATATTGCTTTAAATAATCGTTATTAAATTCATAACGGTGCCTGTGCCTTTCAGATATATGTGTTTTGCCGTATATAGCGGCGGCTTTTGTGCCTTTTTTTAAATCGCAGGGGTAAGCGCCTAAACGCATGGTTCCGCCTTTGTTGGTGATATTTTTCTGATCTTCCATCATGCCGATAACCGGGTTTGCTGTATCCGGGTTCATCTCCGTACTGTTAGAGTCGGGCATGCCCAAAACGTTACGGCCAAATTCCACTACAGCGCATTGCATACCCAGGCATATCCCAAAAAACGGGATATTATTTTCGCGTACGTAACGGATGGCTTCAATTTTGCCTTCAAATCCGCGGCTGCCAAAACCCGGGGCTACCAGTACACCATGCAATCCTTTTAGTTTTTCTACTGCATTGCCCGGTGTAAGTTGCTCAGAATGGATGCACTCCACGCGTACCTTACATTCATTTTTGGCACCGGCGTGTACAAAGGCCTCTATAATTGATTTATAGGCATCCGGTAACTCTACATACTTACCTACCAGGCCTATCCTCACATCAGATGTAGGGTTTTTTAAACGACCCAGAAAATCTTTCCAGCTTTCCAGATCAGGTTCCAGCTTATGTGGTAGTTTTAGTTTGGTTAAAACCGTTTTATCCAGTTGCTCTTTAAGCATCAGCAAGGGTACATCGTAAATGGTGGATGCGTCAATAGACTCCACTACGGCGTTGATGTTTACGTTACAGAACTGCGCTATTTTTTTACGGATATCGTTATTAATATGATGCTCTGTACGACAAACAAGAATATCCGGCTGTATGCCATACTCCAGCAGCATTTTTACGGAGTGTTGTGTTGGCTTGGTTTTTAACTCGCCCGCGGCTGCCAGGTAGGGTACAAGCGTTAAGTGTATAACCAGGGAGTTGCTTTGGCCTACTTCCCAGCGGAACTGACGCACCGCCTCTACAAAGGGCAACGACTCAATATCGCCCACGGTGCCGCCAATTTCGGTGATCACAATATCATATTCGCCGCTATCGCCCAGTATGCGGATGTTTCTTTTTATCTCATCGGTAATATGCGGAACCACCTGTACGGTTTTACCTAAAAAAGCACCCTCGCGCTCCTTGTTGATCACATTCTGATAAATGCGGCCGGTGGTAATGTTATTGGCTTTGGAGGTTGGCGTATTTAAAAAACGCTCGTAATGGCCCAGGTCAAGGTCGGTTTCGGCACCGTCCTCGGTAACGTAACACTCGCCATGTTCATAAGGGTTTAACGTACCCGGATCTATATTGATATAAGGGTCGAATTTTTGGATGGTTACGCGGTAACCACGTGCCTGTAAAAGTTTAGCTAATGAGGCAGAAATGATGCCTTTGCCTAATGAAGATGTAACGCCGCCCGTAACAAAGATGTATTTAGTCATGATTTTTTTGAGATCAGGTGCCGGGTTTTATGCCGAAACCAAATGTTTGTGTACGGGATACAAAAGTAAGAAAAAATGCGGGCTTTTATCAGGAAAAGTATAAATGTGGAAGGAATAATTAGCGACTTAAAGCAAACCAATTTAACGCCCGGCATATATCCAGCCGGTTTCGCCGTCGGCATCTACCAGGTTGTAATTTTTATATACTGCCAGCAGGTTTACCTTACGGCCGCTTACAATTATTTTTTTTCGGGGAGCGTTAAGGCTATCAGGTGCATTATATAGTGGCTGGTCTGTCTTTAGAGTTATACTACGGATCGTTTTTACTCCGGTTACCGATTTGCTGCTGATAAAACCTAATTTACCGTTAGGCAAAGTAACTTTATACCAATTGTCGGTTGCGGCATTTACAGTTAATGCGGTTTGTACTCCGGGATTATCTGCCACAGCTGCCCTGGTGGAGGGCATTTCATAAATTTTATCGTTTTCACCAAGCGTGCGTACCGTAGCATTCAGCAAATTTAAAGGTGCGGTAACAGTAACCGGGTGTTTTATATCCCTGTCTACAAACGCTAGCGGGTCAATAGCGCCGCTGCCTGTATATATGCCGAAATGTAAATGCGAAGGTGTGGTACGTGCATTGCCGGTATTGCCTACCAGGCCAACGGTATCGCCGAGCCTGACACTTTGTCCCGGTTGTACCAATTGTTCATCCAGATGGGCATAATACAGGGTGTAATCCTCATCATCGGGGTGAAGAAAGACTACATTGCCACCCAAATTATTAACGGTTACCCTTGTAATTATACCATTAGCGGCAGCTATGGCCGGGGTACGCTTTGGTGCAAAAATATCTACGCCCTCATGTTGCCTGCCGCCTTCATCGCGACTGTCGCCAAAAAAGCTGCCTATATGCGGCTTGCCCGATGCCGCCACCGGGAAGCCTAACGAAGGGCCGGTTGTTATGGTGAGGGTGTATTCGCCGCTACGCAGCAGTTCCGGCTGCAAGCGTAAAATATATTTACCCGTTTGTTTTACTTCATAAATTAAACCTGAGCCGGAGGTATCGGCATAGGCATCTCTTTTTGCCTGTCCGGATGTTTGTACGCTAAACAGATCAACGTAAATATTAAAGTTTTGAATGGGTTTTTTGGTGATGCTGATATGTAGTTTTTGGCCGCGTTTGGCATCAAACCGCAGTGCAGTACCGGTTGCTTTTTCCTGACCAAAGTAGCCTGTCTCTTTATAGGGAATAGCTATATCAAGCGGTGTGCTGATAATGCTTTGCGCGTTTTGGAGCCAGGCGCTGCCCATAGCGGTTTGGGCGAACCCGGCATCGCGCAGTTTTTGGGCGTAGGCATCATGCGGCGATTGTTTTTTCAGAAACGAGAACGGCCCTGTTTTACTGCAAGCCGATAAGCCTGCGCAAAATATCATCAATAGCAGGAATTTGTATAATGGTTTGCACATATCAGTCTCTTTTTTAAAGAAACCCGGGGTGCAACTGAAAGTTTTAGGATTTAAGTAATATGCAAACTAACCCTTAGCTAAAACAACCCGTTAATCTCCCTTTCAATCAGGTTAACAATGAAGGCCATGTCTTCGGTATTGTTGGCGAAATCTAATTTATCTTTATCCAATACCAGCAGCTTGCCTAAATTATAGCCATTTATCCATTTGTTATACTTTTCGTTCAGTTTGGAAAGGTAATCAATACGGATGCCTATTTCATATTCGCGGCCGCGGCGCTGGATGTTATTAACCAAAGTAGGTACGGATGCTTTAAGATATACCAGTAGATCGGGTGGTTTAATAAACTCGGTAATGTTATCAAACATACTCTGGTAGTTCTCGTAGTCGCGGGTGGTCATCAGGCCCATGTCATGCAGGTTCTCGGCAAAAATGTAGGCGTCCTCATATATGGTACGGTCCTGTATAATGTTGCGCCCGCTTTTTTGGATGTCGATGATCTGGCGGTACCGGCTATTCAGAAAATAAATTTGCAGGTTAAAGCTCCAGCGTTTCATTTCGCTGTAAAAATCTTCCAGATAAGGGTTATTGTCAACAGCTTCAAAAAGAGGATCCCAGCCATAATTACGGGCCAGCATTTCTGTAAGGGTGGTTTTACCGGCACCTATGTTTCCTACGATAGCAATGTGCATTTTATAATAATTTGTCTCTGAACAAGAATTTTTACAATTTACAGTTTTAGCTTAATTAAAAAACTTAAAATCTGCAATTTTCTTCAACCCTTGTCCATGCTCAGCAAAATGGATGTTTAAAAGTTACGGAAGCCGATGATCTCACGTACTTCTTTTAAGGTTTTTGAAGCGCTTTCGCGGGCCTTAACGGCACCGTAACGCGCAACCTGCCTTAAATAAGGCGCATCATTAGCTATCTCATTAATTTTTTCGCGTATAGGCGCGGTAGCTATGATCATATCTTCGGCAAGCTGCTTTTTCATGTCGCCGTAACGTATGCTACAGTTATTATAAAGGTCATCAAAATGCGTGTAGGTGTCCGGAGATGAAACCACCTTCATCAGGTCGAACAGGTTTTGTATCTCCTGTGGTTTTTGCTGATTTTCCTGTGTAGGGCCGCTATCGGTAACGGCACGCATTACCTTTTTACGTATAGCTTCGGGCGTGTCAGATAAATACACCGCGTTACCTTCCCCCTCAGATTTTCCCATTTTTCCTTTACCATCAAGTCCCGGTATTTTTACCAGGTTTTCGCTAAAGGTAAAAGCATAAGGTTCTGGGAAATAATCATGGTTATACAGGCGGTTAAAGCGGTTGCCAAAGGTGCGGGCCATTTCCAGGTGCTGTTCCTGATCTTTACCTACGGGTACTTTGGTTGCCTTATGGATAATGATATCTGCAGCCATTAAAACAGGGTAGGTAAGTAAGCCGGCGTTTACATTATCAGGCTGTGAGCGCACCTTATCTTTAAAAGATGTGCTGCGTTCCAGTTCGCCCAGGTAGGCGTTCATGTTCATGTATAAATACAGTTCCGAAATTTCGGGTACATCGCTTTGTACATATATGGTAGCCTTTTCCGGATCGATACCCGCTGCCAGATACTCTACCAATACCTGTTTCACATTATTATGCAGATTAGCAGGAGTAGGGTGCGTAGTTAACGAATGCAGATCGGCGATAAAAAAAAAGCAATTATACTCATGCTGCATCTTCACGAAGTTTTGTACTGCTCCGTAATAATTTCCTAAATGCAGATTTCCGGTTGAGCGTATGCCACTAACAACTGTTTCCATAATGGGGCGAAAGTAAGTATTTTTTCTATTTTTGAGGGCGATGAAAATGATATTCAAGAAAGTGCATGTATACCTGTATCAAGGTAGTGTTGCATTTTTTTATTTCCTGTTTTGGCCTTTTTTGTACTATTTTTCCCGTAAACCATCCCGCTACGTGTATATGAACAGGCTGCGCAGGGCATGGGGCTTCGTCAGTTCATTTATGGTAGGCATTTCATACAGTTTTGAATTTGAGCAACCTATCGACTGGAATAAAACTTATATCGTTTGTGCAAATCACACTTCTAACCTGGATATTACCGCCATGAGCCTGCTTGTAAAAAGCAATTGCTGTTTTATGGGCAAACAGGAATTACTGGACGGGCTGGTTACCGGATTATTTTTCCGCTCTGTTGATATTCCGGTTAACCGGGAAAGCAAGATCGCTTCGTTCCGGGCATTTAAGCTGGCTATGGAGCGGTTAGAAAATAATGTTACGATGATCATTTTTCCGGAGGCTACCATACCTGACAGCTACCCCCCGCATTTACACGCTTTTAAGAACGGACCGTTCAGGCTGGCTATTGAACAAAAAGTGCCCATAATTCCGGTAACGTCATTAAATACCTGGAGGGTATTATGGGATAATGGATTAGAACATGGTTCAAAACCCGGCGTTTGTAATATATTTGTACACAGCCCTATCGAAACTGCACATTTAACACTGGACGACGCTGATGCTTTGCGTGATAAGGTGCACAGTATTATTAATAATAAATTTGAAGGATGACCATAGACGAAAAAACAGTTGATAAAATAGCTCACCTTGCCCGGCTTGAATTAGCTGATGCCGAAAAGCAGGAGATGATAAAGGATATGAACAAGATACTTGGCTTTATGGATAAGCTGAATGAGGTTGATACCGCCGGGGTTGAACCTTTGGTTTATATGACCGAGGAAGTGAATGTTTTGCGTGAAGATGTGGTTAAACAGGATATTACAACCGAAGAAGCGCTAAAAAACGCACCTGAACACGACGATAAATATTTTTTGGTGGCTAAAGTTATCAACAAGTAAACTAAAGAGGGTAGCAGACGGTGGCAACCGCACAGAGCTACTTTTTTATCTTTTATCGATATATCTGTAACATTTTACACCGCCCTATTGTCAAAGAAAATAAAAACGGATGAAGCCAATAGATACCAGTAAAGCAGGACCATTAATTACCATAAAAAATATCGGGCGCAAGTATGTTATAGGCGCCGAGATCATACATGCTATTAAAGATGTTTCGCTTACCATTAACAAAGGCGAATTTGTAGCATTAATGGGTCCTTCAGGTTCCGGCAAATCCACTTTAATGAATATACTGGGCTGTTTGGATACGCCAACCAAAGGTGAGTATATTTTGAACGGTATTAATGTAAGCCATATGTCAGACAATGAACTGGCGGAGGTACGTAATAATGAGATAGGCTTTGTTTTTCAAACGTTTAACCTTTTACCGCGTAACAGTGCGCTTGATAATGTTGCCCTGCCTTTAGTGTATGCCGGGATAAATAAAGAGAAAAGGCAGGCACGTGCAAAGGCCGCGCTTGAAAATGTAGGACTGGGAAATCGTATGGATCACCGGCCTAACGAACTATCAGGCGGGCAGCGCCAGCGTGTAGCTGTGGCCCGCGCGCTGATCAATGATCCGTCGATCATACTGGCAGATGAGCCCACAGGTAACCTGGATACCAAAACATCTATAGAAATTATGGGCCTGATGGAAGATATTCACGCTAAAGGCAACACTATAATACTGGTTACGCACGAAGAGGATATTGCCCTGCATGCTCACCGCATTGTGCGTATGCGCGATGGATTGGTGGAAAATGATTCTATGAACGAAAATATACAAACCGTTCGTAACCGCGACGTAGCAGCGACCTGATATTTAACAATTCAGCGCTGCCAGCCTGCAAACAAATTCAGCCATATAAACAGCTTTTTTTGGCGATACCGGCTTTTTATTGCCGATGATAAGCGTGTGATTTACAATTTCTATCACGAAATCATCTTCGCGTATATCCATCACCGCATTACGGAAGGTGCGGTCTATACCTTTTACTGCTTTTTCATGGTCATCAACCAATACATAAAAAGTGTCGCTAAAAGCCTTATCTTCCTTAAAATCAAGTTCAATGGGGTGTATCAGCTCTGCTATTTTATCTACCAGCGTTTCGGGGCGTATTTTTACCCGGCCCAAATCGTGTTTTAAATAGGCCAGTGCCCAGGTTTGGTGTTCATAAACGTCGGTTACTTTACTTTTTGAAATTACTTTTTTTAAATGAGTGTCCGCAAAAAGCAGATAACAGTCGCTGTAGCCGTTTTTTATAACATACGAATCGCGAACGTTAAAGCTGTGATAGGCATTAAAGGCTTCAAAATCTTCCAGATGGAAATTAATATAGCCGGTATGCTGAACAGGGAATTTAGCTTTTAGTTCACGGTGAGTTGATTGAAAGTGTTCAATATCGGCCGCGCTTAAGTCAGTAGCATTAAAAGGTAGTGCATCCATTTATTAATATAGTTGTGCTAAATTAATAAAAAGGAATTTGCTTATTAAAATAGGGTGGTTGTTTTGTTTAATTCAAAAGGTTACTCCCACCATTTTATATTTTCAATCCTTTTAGAAGCAGGGTTTTCTATATCCCGAAGAGTTTGCCAGCCATTTGTTAAATATTTAGTCGCAGGCGAAAACTCTGCCGCACCAATATCTAAATCACCCGAATCCGGTATTCTAAAATCTCCCCAATTGCATTTTTTTATCAGCTTACCATTATAGCTTATCCATTCACCAACAAATTCATTATTTGAATAACCGTCGGCGTTAAAATTTATATCGTCGTAACGGAGCGCGTTTTTATTATCGATATAGAAATATGAAATAAAACATCCCTTAAGTACACCTGAATGAGTTTGTTGACTATTTTCCTTTAATAAGTAATCGCCAATTATAGTGTATTCACCCTTAATGCCCTTGCTTTTGTATTCATTGTCAACTCCGTATGAGATGTTTTTTACAGCCCGGATGTTTGTTATTTTTATGACTCCGTAAAATTCATCAATGTTATTCTTAACCATTGATTTTCCGTAAATGCTATAGGTGTCGGCATGTACCGGATTCTTTTCGACAGAAATGAATTTCACCCGAATACGCTGATAATTGTCCCCTATAAAACCATAAACGTCAGAGTTTTTGGTATGGGTAAATATCTCCGAGAAATTATACTTAAGAAACTCAGGCTTTAATTCTGTTGAAGAAAAGTAGCTATTGCTAAGTGCATCTTCTTTATGTTTTTGAGCAGAACTTTGCGCAAATGCATTCAAAAAGTGCAAAATATAAAAGCCAGTAATTATGACACGTTTCACTAATAACCAAAACTATAAAATTTAAGTTACTATTAAATATTTAATAGGAAACAGGATGAAAGAAAAGTTACCTGTATGGCGCCATGCTACCGCATGAACAAGCACAGTTATTATCGCTGGCTCCTAATTCCTTTAAAAAGAACTGGTAAAAACCAATACGATCGTGCATGCTGTATATATCTTCGCCCTGGTTGCACTCTACGGCTCCGTTCACAATGTTAATGGTCATACCGAAGCCCGGTACACGCCCTTTTGCCTTATCATCGGCAGAGGGCTGCCATTTTCCTATCATTACATCGTGGGCCGATGGTTTATGGGTTTCGGGTGTCATCCAAAAATATATAGCGGTTTTAAATGATACTACGGGGTCGGTCTCTACCAGGTCGGGGTTATTAAGCAGAATGTTTTTATCGCCAAAAATACAATCAGACGCGTAACCATAGTTGCCATTATAGCTTAGTTGCATAGGGCCGCGACCATAATATTTTTTTCCTTTTACGGGTGGGTATTCGTCACTGTCGCTTATATAGTTTAATGCGGTATTCTCTTCATGCAACTCCATTAAACCATCGGTATAGCTTCCGTTTTGGCCGTGGCGTGTTTCATGCGCTATATGGGCAAAAAAAGCCGCCAGTTCCCGTTTGTTGGTTTGAGCATCTGCTTCGGTGCAAAAATTACCGTAATCAACAGTGTAAGTGCTGTCGGGTTTAACCTTGGCCCAGGCCTCATCCCAATCCCCATCCTGGCGCACAACTGTTGCCTTGCCGGTAGATTTGTCTGTTCGGGTAAACTGATAAACGGATACCGCCCGTCTTACCACCTTTACCTTGATATTGGCCAGTTCATTCACCGCTTTTATAAATGCCTGATAAGTATAAAATTTATTCCGTTCCGGAAAAAGTTCATTAAACTGTTTTTCGCTTAATAGCGCCGAAAAGGAAGGCCGGGGTGCGACAGAAGCTTCAGTTTCTTTGTGTGCGGCCGATGAACTACTGCTGTTGCCGCAATTAAAACTTAACAGCACTACGGAAAATAAACCTGTAAAGGCCAGTTTGGCGGTTGATACCATGGGTTTCATAGTTTATAAATAATATATATTTGAGCAAAACACCTACTGCAAGTTTAAGTTTAAACAACTTATATTTCGCACAAAAAGAAGAAACGTTGTTAAATATTTTTAATTATAACCATATATGAAGATATACACTAAAACCGGCGATAAAGGGTATACCTCGCTGATAGGCGGTACCCGCGTACCCAAGCATCACCTGCGGATAGAGAGCTATGGTACTGTTGATGAACTTAACTCCTATATCGGTTTAATTCGTGATCAGGAAATAGGCGAACACTACCAAAATATACTAAAGCAAATACAGGACAGGCTTTTTACCATTGGAGCCTCGTTAGCGGCCGATCCGGAAAAATCAAAAATGGTGATCCCCGATCTGACGGATGCGGATATTGAGCTGCTGGAAAAAGAAATGGACGCCATGAATGAACAACTGCCCGAATTAAGGCATTTTATATTACCCGGCGGCAGCACAACGGTATCGTATTGTCACATAGCGCGATGTGTATGCAGGCGGGCAGAGCGTATTTCGGTTCATCTGGCTGAGGTAAGCCAGGTTGATGAGCGGGTGAATATTTACCTGAACAGGCTTAGCGACTATCTTTTTACCTTAGCGCGTGCTATTGGTAATGACAATAAAATACCTGAAAATCAGTGGATTGCAAGAGTTTAAAAAAATTACAAAAAAATAGTAATAATCAACTTAAAAATATTATACTTTTGCGAAAAAGTATAATTTACCAATTAATATAAAGACATGTATTGGACACTTGAACTTGCATCCCATTTGGAAGATGCGCCATGGCCGGCAACAAAAGATGAATTAATAGATTACGCCATTCGTTCCGGAGCGCCCGTTGAGGTTATTGAGAACCTGCAGGCCCTGGAGGATGATGGTGAGCCATATGAGAATATTGAAGAGATATGGCCTGATTATCCTACAAAGGATGACTTCTTTTTTAACGAAGACGAATATTAAAAAACGCCTGAATATAAAAAAAGCACTGAAAATCAGTGCTTTTTTTGTTTGAACTCCTTTTTGGAATGGTTTTGGCATTGTTAAGCGTAACTTATAACATTTAATACTTAACAACTTAAAAACATTACAACATGAGAGGTTTATTGTACATAATTGCTGTTATCCTTGTAATAGGATGGGCATTCGGATTTTTTTACGCAAATGCTGGTGGTATAATCCACATTTTATTGGTTATTGCCATTGTAGCTTTGCTTTTAGGGGTGATAAGAAGGGCCTGATAAGGTATTTATTAATAAATACGAGCCATTAGTTTTATAGCTGATGGCTTTTTTGTTTAATAAGGGTTTCGGCAATGGCTATATCTTCGGGGAAAGTTATTTTAATATTACTGTGGCTGCCTTCAATAAGATTTATTTTTATGCCTGAACTTTCCACAACGGATGCATCGTCGGTAAATAAGGCGGTATAGGGCTGCTCATATGCCTTTTTAATTAGCGCTGAACGGAATGTTTGTGGGGTTTGTATCAGATACACCTCGTCGCGGTTAAGCGCTGTTGTGGTGCCTTCTTTTAGCTGCCTTACAGAATCGCGGCTTTTAACGGCTGTTACTGCCGTACCGTTATCAAGTGCACTTTGGTAAGCCTCCTGAATTACTTTTTCACTAATTAACGGGCGTACAGCATCGTGTACAGCAATTAGCACATTTTTTTCGGAAATCTGGTCAATAGCGTTTTTTACAGAGTGAAAACGTGTTTCGCCGCCATTTATCAATAGGTGTGGTATAGTAAAGTTATGCACAAGGCATAATTCTCTCCACATTTCGTGATAATCAGCATGTAGTACTACAATAATTTGCGGGGCGGTTTGGCCGTTACTAAATGCTTCTATAGTGTGCATTAATACGGGCCGATTATTGAGCAATAAAAATTGCTTAGGTACAACAGACTGCATACGTGTACCCGTACCACCGGCTACTATAACGGCGTAAGTTTTAGATTGAGAGTTAGAATTATGCGCTGTAGAAATGGACATATTCAAAAATGAGCTAACTTATTGCTTAATTTTAACTGAGGTTTTTCTGTAAGGTATATCAATTCCCAAAAGGGTTACTTTACTATTTGGCTTAAACCCATCGTTTCTTATCATAACATTATTTTTGTCCTCAGGATCTATCCACACAGTAACCTTTTCATTGATTTCGGGTTGTTCTGAAGATGCAAATTCCTGTCGTAAGTTAACAATTCGGTTTATTTCATTCGGTTCGTGAATGGAAATTGAAATTTCAAATATCCAAAGTTTTTCTGAACTGTTAGACGATGCAGACCATGAGTTGGTTTGTATGATGTTCAAAATAGTGGCTGTAGAATATATACCGTGTTTGCTAAGGTAATTGTATTTGCTGTATTTTACTTTCCATATAATATATAAAACGATAACTATTAGAAATAATGTTAGCATGTATTTAATTATATCCATACCCGTTTTGTAATAATAATGAAGGTATAAACATTTCACAAAAAAAGGGATATGATTTCTCATAGCCCTTTTTAGTAAATTTTGGATATATAACTTATATGATCAGCATGGCATCACCATAGCTGTAAAAACGATACTTTTCTTTAACCGCAACTTCATAAGCGTGCATTACCTGCTCATAACCGCCAAAAGCGCTTATCATCATTAACAAGGTCGACTCCGGAGTATGGAAATTAGTGATCATGGAGTTGGCGATACTGAACTCATACGGCGGAAAAATAAACTTGCTGGTCCAGTCGTTAGCAGCTTTTAGCGTTTTACCAGCAGAAACAGCCGATTCGATTGTACGCATAGAGGTGGTACCCACGGCACAAACACGTTTCTTTTTCTCGATAGCACGGTTTACAATATCGGCTTGTTTCTGCTCAATTATAAACTGTTCTGAGTCCATTTTATGTTTGGTAAGGTCCTCCACCTCAACCTGGCGAAAGGTGCCTAATCCTACGTGTAAGGTAACCTCAGCAAATTCCACACCCTTTAATTCCAGGCGTTTCATCAGCTCACGGCTAAAGTGCAAGCCTGCAGTAGGAGCGGCAACAGCTCCTTCGTGTTTGGCAAATATAGTTTGGTAACGCTCTTTATCTTCGGCGGTAGCCTTGCGTTTTATATATTTAGGTAGTGGTGTTTCTCCTAAAATCTCTACGTTTCTTCTGAATTCCTCGTCAGTACCATCAAATAAAAAGCGAATGGTTCTGCCACGTGATGTGGTGTTGTCAACCACCTCAGCTATCAGCAGGTCATCATCGCCAAAATATAATTTATTACCCACACGGATTTTACGTGCCGGATCAACCAAAACATCCCAAAGGCGTAATTCTTTATTTAATTCGCGCAGTAAAAAAACTTCGATGGTTGCACCTGTTTTTTCCTTATTGCCATACATGCGGGCAGGGAATACCTTGGTGTTGTTAAGGATCATAACATCCTGCTCATCAAAGTAATCAAGTACATCCTTAAATATTTTATGCTCAATTTTTCCTGAGTCGCGGTGTAAAACCATCAAACGTGATTCGTCACGAATGTCTGATGGTGTATCGGCAATTAATGACTCCGGTAAATTGAATTTAAACTGGGATAATTTCATACGATGTATACGATTTTTAGGGCGCAAATGTAAGGTTTTTTATTGATTTTTTGAGATTTATTTTTAGGAATGTTAAAAAAGAGCCGTATATTTTATATTAAAAATTACTGTAACTTAACCGCTTAATAGCAGTCTAAGTACTGAAATCCCTCGTTCAACATGATCATATTAAAACTCATTCGTGAAAGTTTTTTGTTTGCCTTTGATGCGCTAAGGCAAAATAAGCTTCGTACTATACTCTCGCTCCTTGGTGTTACCATAGGTATATTTACCATAATAGCCGTGTTTTCTGCAGTTGATACCTTACGTAATAACCTGCAGCAAAGTGTAAATAAATTAGGCAGTAACAGTATTTACGTACAAAAATGGCCGTGGGTATCTGACGGGGAGTTCCCCTGGTGGAAGTACATGCAGCGTCCGGTTCCAAAATTAAGGGATTTTGAACAATTACAGCGCCGCAGCCAAACCGCAAAGGCTATATCATATGAGATCAGTATTGATAACCGTACCGTAAAATATGGCAGTAATACAGTTGACGGGGCACAGATTGACGCGGTTTCACACGATCATGATGAAACCTGGAACTTCGACTTTCAGAGCGGCCGGTATTTTACGGATATTGAATCGAGAACAGGAGCCCCGGTAACTATTATAGGGTATGATATTGCTGATAATTTATTCCCGAATGGTAATGCCGTGGGCAAGCAGATAAAAATTATGGGCCGTAAGGTTACTGTTATTGGTGTATTTGCAAAGGAAGGTAAAGATATTTTAGGTATAACAAGCGATAACGAAATATTGCTACCGCTTAATTTTGCTAAAAACATAATAGATATTGAGAGCGACAGGTATAACCCGCAGATAGTAGTAAGAGGTAAAGATAACCTGAGCGATGTTGAAGTAGAGAGCGAACTGCGTGGACTAATGCGCTCAATAAGGAGCATTCGCCCCGGTGGTGAAGATGATTTTTCGCTCAATAAATCAACCATACTTTCTAATCAGCTGGATCAGTTATTTGGTATTGTTAATATAGCAGGCTGGATAATTGGTGGTTTTTCCATATTAGTGGGTGGCTTTGGTATAGCTAATATCATGTTCGTATCTGTAAAGGAACGCACCAATATTATTGGTATCCAAAAATCCTTAGGCGCAAAAAATTACTTCATCATGCTGCAGTTTTTGATTGAGGCTATAGTTTTATGCCTGCTGGGCGGCTTTATAGGGCTGTTTATGGTTTACCTTGGTACTTTCGCGGTAAAGGCTGCGGCCGACCTGCAAATTGTGCTTGATATAAAAAACATTGTATTCGGTATAGGTATTTCTGTGGCGATCGGTATCATATCAGGTATTGTACCGGCTTACTTTGCTTCAAGATTAGACCCTGTAGAAGCCATACGTACCAACTAAACCTTATCGGCAGATACCTGTGAACTGCAATACTTTAGTACTTTTTCAAAAAGCACATCGGGTACAAATGGCTTGGTAAGATAATCAACCATGCCGGCTTCAAATGCCTTAGTATGTGTTTCGGGCATGGCATCAGCTGTAAACGCAATTATTGGTATACCTGGTGTTGATTTTAATATATGTTTGGTCGCTTCAAAGCCATCCATTATGGGCATTTGCAGGTCCATAATAATAATATCATAACTATTGCCGCTGCACTTTTCAACTGCGAGCTGCCCGTTAGCGGCTTCGTCAACTATTGCCTGCCATTTTCTCAGAAATTTTGCCGCAATCAGTAAGTTCATCTTATTATCATCTACTACCAGTATTCTTTTTCCGGTTAAACCATTCGCAACCGGTATAAGTATACCCTGCGTGGCAGGCTCAGGAATTTTCATTTCCGCCTTATCAAACAAAATATCAAAATTAAAAGTGGTGCCTGCCCCAAGTTGACTCTTTACATAGATGTGGCTGTTATAAAGTTCGATAAGGCGTTTAGTAATGGCCAAACCCAGGCCGGTGCCGCCATAGTCGTTATTTATAACGTGCTGATCCTGAATGAACGGCTCAAATATTCTGTTGAGGTTTTCGGATGCTATACCTATGCCGGTGTCGGTAACGGTGAAACTAACACCTGCCTGTGTTTGGCTCAACTTTAAGCATTTAAGCGTAATGCATACGCTGCCTTCGTTAGTGAATTTTATAGCGTTATTTACCAGGTTGATCAGGATCTGCCCTAAGCGTACTTGATCGCCTATTAACAATTCGGGAACGGTATCATCTATATCTAATATGATCTGCAGGTTCTTTTCAATTGCCTTAGTATAGAATGACTTGCGGATGTTATGTGCCAGTTGCTGAATGTTAAAAGGAAGACGCGCGAGCGACAGCTTTCCGGCCTCAATTTTATTGTAGTCCAATATATCGTTTATAATGGCCAATAAATTCTCTCCGGAGAACTTTAGCGTGTTCAGATATTCTAACTGGTCGGGTTTAGGGTTTTCCTGTAAAAGCAGGTTGGTTGTACCTATTACCGCATTCATTGGCGTTCTTATCTCATGACTCATGATGGATAAAAACTCCGATTTAAAATGAGACGATCGCTCCGCCTGTTCCTTAGCTGATATTAATTCTTCATGTGCTTTTTGCTGTAAGGTAATATCTTCTCCAATGCTGGTGGTTTCTTTTATGGTGCCGTTTTCATTATAACTTATGGTGTTTTGCCAGCTAATGATACGTGTTTCACCATTTCGGCAAATTACCGGATTAATAAAATGCGCCTTTACGGAGTTATTTACGAACCAATCGGCGAGTTCATTCTTAATATATTCTGGGATGAAATTTTCCATCCAGTTCATCCCTAATATTTCGTTCTGATTATAACCCAGTAAGTTTGCTAAGTATTTATTACAGAATATAATGTTTCCGTTGGCGTCTAATGATACCGCGGCGAGTTTGATGGTCTCTAAAACTAATTGGTATTTACGTTCGGTAGCTGTGTAATTAAACTCCGCTTTTTTGCGTTGGGTGATGTCCTGTAAAGTGCCTATGGTTTTTCGCAGAGTACCGTCATCATTATACATTTTTTTACCAACAATAACACTGATGTATTTTAAGTTACCTCTGGGAGTTATTATACGATATTCGTATGATCTGCCGCCGTTATCGGGGTTGTCAAACAGGTTGGCAACTATATACCTGTCGTCCGGATGGATGTATTTTAATAACAACCTGCCGTAAAGCGAGGGTTTGGCACGGTGTAAATTTATTTCATAAATGTTGTTCACCTCATCAGACCAGGCTAACGTTCTGGTTTTACTGTCCCATTTCCAATTGCCAATTTTAGCAATGGTTTGTGCTTCAATCAATTCTGCCTGGCTTATTTTAACAGCTTTTTCTGCCAGTTTAGATTCAGTAATATCCTGAATAATTCCTACAACACGCTTTAACTTTCCATCGTCTTTTGTTTGCAGGTCGCCGCGTAATATTTTTATATATTTTAAATTACCCTTAGGTGTAATGAATTTATGCTCGAGGCTGTTTTCCGGACGTTTGGCTATATTTATTAAATAATCTTTCGCATTTTCAACATCATCCGGATGTATCAGGCTTGCATAGTATTCGAATATCGACAGACCATCCGGGATATTTTCTATCTCCAGTAGTGCATATAAATTTTCAGACCAGTAAGATTTACGGGCCTCACTATCGTGCCACCAGTTGCCCGTTTTAGCTATGTGCTGCGCTTGTATCAGCAATTTTTCACTTTCCCTTAAGGCATCGGCATATTGCTTTTGTTCGGTTATATCTGTTACCGATACCGATATACGCTTTGTATAGTTTCCGTCAACATCAAAAACCGGGGCCGCCTTAGCGGTAAACCATTTAGGCTGGCCGTAAATAGAAGGAAATTCCAGCGTTTTGCTTTTTTTATGTTCAATTACATAATCATATACTTCATTAAAGGCGTTGGCTTGCGCTGGATCCATTATATCCATTAATTGCTTATTCAAAAAATGTTCTTGTTTTAAATAAGATGGTGTTTGCGGGCCAAACCATACATTAAGGCAAATTTTATTTTCGTCCAACTCAAATATGGTGTCGTTAACAGAACTTATCAGGGCATGCAGTTGCTGCTGACTGTTGCGTAGTTTCCCGGCGTTTATTAACAGCTCTTTATTAAGCTGCATCACATTGCTGACCGCTTTTTTAAATTGCAGATTATAATTCATCATTACCAGGAATGATACATAGGCTATAAGCGTAAAAACAATTAAAAGTATAATAAGCACGCCCGGGGAAATAGAGAGATTAGTTGATGTATAATATGCGCTTATTACTACAGCAAGATTAATTACGCTTAAGGTTACAAATTCCCATCGTTTTTTACAGAATAACGTTAAAGCAATAAATATGGTAATTGAACTGAACAAGTAAACATGTTGAAAGCCGTTTACCCCTAATAAAATGTAGTTATTAATAAGCACGTACGACATTATAGTTACATATAAAACCGTGCGGTAATATTTTTTGTTGCCTAAAAATGAAAGAGCAAGTGTGGTTATACTTAAAGCACTGTTGATGCTTCTGAGCCATATAGGATCATAAGAATTGTAATAGCATAAATAATGCAGAGAGGGTGAAGCTACAAACAGCCCCAGTAAAAGTAATCGGTAAATGGTAATGTCGTTCTCAAGTAACTGCTGGGCCCGGCTTTTAAGTGACATTACAAATGTTTTTTTTAATTTTCCCAAACAATATTGGGTGTTAACCTATAATGGTAAATAACAATTTTACAAATAGTAAATATATCTAAAAGCCTATTAATACGCAGATTTATTTACATTTGTTGCAAATACAAAATTTTCTATGTCTGAATCTGCTCAATTAAAAATTGGTGATAAAACCTTTGAACTGCCTGTAATAGAGGGTACTGAAGGGGAAAAAGCACTTGATATTTCGAAACTGCGTGATGAAAGCGGGTATGTTACCCTTGATATCGGTTATAAAAATACAGGTGCTACAAAAAGCGCCATAACATTTTTGGATGGCGAAAAGGGTATTCTTAAATACCGCGGATATTCTATAGAACAGTTAGCGGAGCAGTCTACCTTTATTGAAGTAGCTTATTTGCTGATATATGGCGAATTACCTACCGCCGCACAACTAAAGGAATTTGAGCACGAGATAAGCATACATACCCTTGTTCATGAGGATATGAAGAAGTTTTTTGATGGCTTCCCGTCAAATTCGCATCCTATGGGGCAGCTTTCGTCGGTGGTGGGCGCTTTGGCGGCCTTTAATCCAGCTTCATTAAAACAAGGACTCAGCCCTGAAGAAATAAATACCGAGATCATTAAACTTATTGCTAAAATGAGTACAGTGGTATCGTGGATATATAAAAAATCATTAGGCCATCCGGTGATTTACCCGCAAAACAAGCTGGATTATGTGACCAACTTTTTGCACATGACCTTTGGCCAGCGTACAGAGGTTGTGGATTTTGATCCGGTGGTGGTAAACGCGATGAACAAGTTGCTGATATTACATGCCGATCATGAGCAAAATTGTTCCGCCTCAACCGTACGCATAGTAGGTTCGTCTGATGCTAATATATATGCCTCAATTTCCGCAGGTATATCGGCTTTATGGGGCCCCTTACATGGCGGCGCTAACCAGGCTGTTATTGAAATGCTGGAGAAAATAAAGCTGGATGGCGGCGATACTGAAAAGTGGATAGCTAAAGCAAAAGATAAGAAAGATCCGTTCCGTTTGATGGGTTTTGGTCACCGGGTTTACAAAAACTTTGATCCGCGTGCCAAGATCATTAAAAAGGCGTGTGATGATATCCTCGAAAAATTAGGCATCAATAATGAAGTGCTTGATATAGCTAAGAAACTGGAAGAAGTTGCACTAAAAGATCCGTATTTTGTACAACGTAAGCTTTACCCTAATGTTGATTTTTATTCGGGTATCATTTATACCGCGTTAGGTTTCCCTACAGATATGTTCACCGTGTTATTTGCGCTGGGCCGTTTACCCGGATGGATAGCGCAATGGAAAGAGATGAAAGAAAATAAGGAACCGATAGGCAGGCCGCGCCAGATATACGTTGGCGTTAAAAGCCGCGACTACGTACCTATGGATAAAAGATAAATTTTAGTAAATTCATACTTTAATAAAGCCCGCTTTGCCGGGCTTTATTAGTGTTTACAGCAATGCAATTACATCATAAAATATTGAAGCAATATTGGGGGTATGATACCTTCCGGCCAATGCAGGAAGAGATCATTACTTCGGTATTGGCCGGTAAGGATACACTGGCTTTGTTGCCTACCGGTGGGGGTAAGTCGCTGTGTTTTCAGATACCTGCGTTGGTGAATGATGGTTTATGCATTGTGGTTTCGCCTTTAATTGCCCTGATGAAAGATCAGGTGGAGAGCTTAAATGCCAAAGGCATAGAAGCTATAGCCATAGTATCGGGCATGAGCAGGCGCGAAGTGGATATAGCGCTTGATAATTGCGTTTACGGCTTTACAAAATTCCTTTACCTTTCGCCGGAGCGTTTGATTTCTGAACTGGTGCGCGAGCGTATCAAATACATGAAGGTAAATTTATTCGCGGTTGATGAGGCGCACTGTATATCCCAGTGGGGATATGATTTCCGGCCATCTTATCTGCATATAGCCGATCTGCGCGAGTTACACCCGGATGTGCCTGTGCT
Organism: Mucilaginibacter segetis; assembly: GCF_016522075.1. Classification (GTDB taxonomy): domain Bacteria; phylum Bacteroidota; class Bacteroidia; order Sphingobacteriales; family Sphingobacteriaceae; genus Mucilaginibacter; species Mucilaginibacter segetis. Next base: position 603,235 of record NZ_JAEHFW010000003.1, read on the forward strand.
GGCATTAACAGCCACGGCTACAGCCGAGGTGCGGGAAGATATACAGGAAAAACTGCTGTTTAGGCGTCCTGTAGTTTTTCAGCAAAGTTTTGAGCGTAAAAACCTGAGCTATGTGGTACAGCACACCGAAAATAAACTACGTAAATTATTAGATGTAGCCGGCGGAGTAAATGGTAGCGGAATTGTTTATGTACGTACCCGTAAAGAAACTTTTGATATTGCTAAGTTTTACAATGAGAATGGCTTCAGCGCCGATTACTATAACGCCGGACTTAGTATTGAGGAGCGATCGGAAAAACAAGAAGCCTGGAAAAATAACCATACCCGTATAATAGTGGCCACCAATGCCTTTGGGATGGGTATTGACAAGCCCGATGTCCGTTTTGTAATTCATAAAGATGCTCCGGATAGTTTGGAAGCTTATTATCAGGAAGCCGGGCGAGGGGGCAGGGATGAGCAAAAAGCTTACGCGGTATTGCTATACCATACTACCGACCGTATAAGGCAGGAAAAAAAACTGGAACTTAATTTCCCTACGGTTAAAGAGATCAAACAAACTTACCACCACCTGGCTAATTATTGTCAGCTGGCGTATGAGGCCGGCGAAGGCTTGAGTTTTGACCTCGATCTGGCAGAGTTTTGCAGCCGGTTTAAACTGGACGCCCTAAAGACCATTAATGTGCTCAAATTTTTGGAGCAGGACGAATATTTGTCGTTCAACGAGAGTGTTTTTTTACCGTCGCGTTTCCGGTTTGAGGTTTTGAACGAGGAACTTTACAATTTTCAGATCCAGAACCCGGGATGGGATAATTTTATAAAAACGCTTTTACGATCATATGGAGGCGCATTTGAAAATTATGTGCGCCTTAAGGAATTCGAAGTAGCTAAGCGAACAGGCCTGAGCGTACAACAGGTAGTTGAGGGGTTAAAACAATTACAGGATATTAGTTTGCTTACCTATTTGCCACAAAATGATAAGCCGCAACTTACCTGGATAAAAGCCCGGCAGCCAGCCGCTAATTTGTTTATTAACAAAACTTTTATTGATCAGCGAAAGGCCAACTATAAGAAAAAGATAGAGGCCGTTTTTGTTTATGCAGAACACAGTCGCTGCCGCAGCCAGATGCTGCTTGCCTATTTTGATGAGGATAATGCACCCAAATGTGGCGTGTGCGATATTTGCCTGGAAGAAAGGCGCAGCATTAATGCCTCCGAAATAAGTGATATGATAACTAATGAGCTTGTGCAACTCCTAAGCACAGCATCGTACAATATAGATGAGTTGGTAGGCCAGTTAAAGCATGGCACCGAAAAGGAAAGGATAGCTACCATACGTTTATTGCTTGATTCCGGTAAGGTAAAAACCGACGGAGAGCACTATTATCTGTAACGTTACATTATTTATTGATTTTTTCGCCGTCTTAAAACAGCCGTTCGCCGATATAAACATGCCATACGTCTATTTAAGCATAAATCGCTGTAACGTTTTTTAATTGAGATCGTCATATGTGTGTATTTAATAAAAACGATAAACACAAAAATCTGACAATCAAAATATTAATAAAATGAAAACAAAATTTTTAACAATAGCAACCATCTTTACTTTAGCATTAGGAACTGTAACTGCAACCTATGCAAACGATCATAACATCAATCAGGTAACTACTACTTTAACTAACGTAGGCCAGATCAACAAAATTGAAATACGCGGTAATGTTCAGCTCTTCGTATCTGACGGTACTGCCGATGAGGTTAAAGTTTACAATAACTATTATTCCGAAAGCGCCCTGGTGCAAAATAAAAACGGTGTGTTACGCATATCATCATACACCCCGGAAAAATTAGTAGTATGGGTAACCGCGAATGATCTGCGCGCTATTTCAGCTTATGACAATGCACAGGTAAAATCATTCGGTAAGCTTTCAAAGATCGATCTTGCTGTTGACCTTTACAACCACTCATCAGCACAATTAAATTTGGATGCCTTTAACGCTACTATCTCGGTAAACGATCATGCAAAAGCAGACTTGACCGGCAGCGTAAATGAGTACACTTTGTTACACGATCAGTCTGCTACTGTGAACCAATCAAATTTATCAGCCGCCAGAGTTAACGATAAGGTTACTAACCTGCCGGCAGCTCCTGCTCAAAACAATAATGAGCTTGCCATTTTGTAAGCGTTACTTTTGCAAAAGTTCAACATATATTCTGAAAAACTACCGCCACAGTGCGGTAGTTTTTTTTTAGAGGAATTAGTACATGACTTAATCATTGGTCATTGAGTCATTATTTTCTTTTCACTTTCAACTTTTCACTTTTCACTTTTCACTTTTCACTTTCAACTTTCACTTTTCACTTTCAACTTTCAACTTTTCACTTTCAATCTTCCACTCCCTTTCACCGATGCAAATCTGCCGTTTACCGATAATAACCCGGTGTATAACTAATAGGGGCATTTGGGCTGTAACGTTTTGTTTTTGAGGTCGTCATAATAGTGTATTTAAAAACAACAATAGATTAAATAATTGACCATCAAAATATTAAATAAAATGAAAACTGTATTTTTAACAATAGCAACCATCTTTACCTTAGCATTAGGAACTTCAAATTCAACCTATGCCTCAGTAAAAAACAATGATGAAGTGATCACCACATTAACCAATGCTGGCCAGATCAATAAAATTGAATTACGCGGTAATGTGCAACTGTTCGTATCAGACGGTACTGCCGACGAAGTGAAAGTTTACAATCACTATTATGCCGAAAGCGCTTTAGTACAAAACCAAAACGGTGTATTGCGTATCTCATCATACAAGGCAGAAAAATTAGTAGTATGGGTAACTGCAAAAGATCTGCGCTCAATTGCTGCTTATGATAACTCCGAAGTAAAATCATTCGGTAAGCTTTCAAAAATTGATCTTGACGTAGAACTGTACAACAATTCATCAGCCCAGTTAAATGTAGATGCTTACACCGCCAGCATTACCGTTAATGATAACGCAAAAGCTGCTATATCAGGCAACGTAACTGATTACAGCTTAAAATATGACGAAACCGCTAAGGTATCACATGATAACTTTACCGCTGTAAACGCTATCCAAACCCAGGTTAAAGATCGCCATTACAGAGTTAAAAGTGATGAATTAGCAGGTTTGTAAATAAGCACCACTTTCAAAAAGTTCAACATATAATTTAAAAAGCTGTCATACGTTGACGGCTTTTTTTATTTTTGGTGTAACTTCAAAACCTTAAAGGTAGTCCTAACTAAAACACAAACCCACCATGAAAAAAAATCAACTTTATATTGTAGCCTTAGCAGCATTAATTTCGGTAAGTATATTATCATCCTGCGGTCTTGACTGTGTGCGGGGATCAGGCAATGAAACCACCGATAACCGCAAGTTAGGGGAGTTTGACAGGATTGATATATCAGGAGCGTTTAAAGTTACGCTGGTGCAGGATAGCTCTATGGGTGTGAGCATTACTGCCGATGATAACCTGCTTAAGTATATCATCACAAGTGTAAATGGTGGTAAATTACGAATCCATTCCAAAAGAAGCACCTGTAATGTAAACAGAACGATGGTAACTATCGGAGTAAGGGATCTGAAGAAAATTGAAGCCTCAGGTGCAGTAACTATCAATTCAAACGGACGTATTAACACGGGCGATCTGGATCTTGACGTGTCTGGTGCCACCAAAGTAACCATGGACCTGAATGCGGCCACCTTGAACACCAGCGGTTCCGGCGCTACCGAATTGCATTTAACCGGACAGGCCGGCAAACACAATGTTGATTTAAGCGGAACCGGGAAAATTGATGCCCTGGATTTTGTAGTAGGTAAATACGATATTAATACCAGGGGTGCAAGCCACTGCCGCATCAATGTTTTGAACGCTTTGGATGTGCATTCAAGCGGCGCTTCTGATATCGTTTATAAAGGCAACCCATCAACCGTTAATAACGATAAATCCGGAGCGTCATCTATCAAAAAAATAGAATAAAATTTTTTAAGATAAGTGTAACATTTATAGGGGATTTTACGACATAGTTATTATAATAAATTAATAATAATTGTACTAAACCCTATCATGAAAAAGTTTAAAAAATGGATGGCATATCTTGTCATTCTGGTTGTGCTTGTTATAGTAGCAGGCGCATCATACCTCACCCTGGCGCTGCCTAACGTTGGCAAACCCGAAAAACTTCAAGTTGAACTAACGCCCAAGCGTATTGCCAGGGGCAAGTATCTGGCCAATAATGTTTCCGTTTGTATAGATTGCCACTCGGCCAGGCAATGGAATTTATTTGCAGGTCCAATTGATACTAATATAATAGGAGCCGGCGGCGAAAAATTTGATGAACGGGTGAGTTTTCCGGGCACGGTATATGTGCCTAATATCACTCCGGCAAATTTAAAAAGCTGGACAGATGGCGAACTTTATCGCGCCATAACCACCGGCGTAAAAAAAGACGGATCAGCTATTTTTCCGATAATGCCCTATACCTCTTACGGTAAAATGGATAAAGAAGATATTTATAGTATTATAGCTTATTTACGTACGCTTAAACCACATGCGGGTAGTTTTCCTAAAAGACAATTAAACTTTCCGCTTAATTTGCTGGTAAATACCATGCCCCAAAAGGCTGTGGCTGGCAAAGTACCCGATACTGCCAACACATTAAAATATGGCGAATACCTTGTTATGGCTGCCGCATGTGCCGATTGCCATACTAAAGCGGTACAAGGTAAACCCGTACAGGGGATGGACTTTGCCGGTGGTAACGAGTATAATTTAGGAACGGGTTTTACGCTAAGTTCGGCCAATATAACCCCTGACAAAAAAACAGGGATAGGTTTATGGACTAAAGAGCAGTTTATAGCCCGTTTCAGACAATTTGCTGATAGCACAGCTAAACCGGCAAGGGTAAAGCCGGGCGATTTTCAAACCATAATGCCCTGGTGGCGCTATGGCGGCATGAGCGAAAAAGACCTTGCAGCTGTTTATACTTATTTACGAACTGTAAAGCCGGTAAATAATGCTATAGTTAAATTCCGGCCGAATTCTGTTGCAGAAAAAAATTAAAAATAAATTCGTACTTTTGCGCCTCCAAAAGCTGTTGTGTTTGGCTTATATCAAACATGCCAGCTTTAATTTTAAGTATTAAATAATACCCGGTAAAAAAGATGAATATATCACAGGAAAAAATTGATAACCTTAATACAGTAGTAAAAATTAATATTGCCCCGGCCGATTATCAGCCGAAGGTAGAAAAAGCTATAAAAGAGCATGCTAAAAAGGCAAAGATGCCGGGTTTCAGACCGGGGATGGTTCCTGCTGCTCATATCAAAAAAATGTATGGTAAAAGCATTTTGGTTGATGAGATAAATAACCTGTTGTCTGACACACTTAACAAGTACTTAGAAGAACAGCAAATGGAAGTTTTAGGCCAGCCTTTACCTAAAACCGAAGATGATAAAAAAGAATATAACTGGGATTTTGCCGACGATTTTGAATTTAACTATGAAGTTGGCTTAGCTCCGGATTTTGATATCGATTTTTCATCAAAAGATAAGCTTACGCAATATGTAATTAAGGTGGACGATGAAACCTTAGCATCCCGTATAAAAAACATCCGTCGTGGTTATGGCAAAATGACAAATCCTGACGTATCGGCAGATGATGATGTTCTTTATTCCGAATTAACCCAGCTTTCGCCTGATGGTTCTGTTTTTGAGGATGGCATTACTAATACGGCATCAGTTCGTTTAGACCAGATAAAAGATGAAACGATAAAAAAATCTTTGATCGGTTTAAAAAAAGGTGATGAAGTAACACTGGATATTCAGAAAGCCTTTGATAACGACGCTGCTAAGGTAGCCGGTTTATTAAAGATAGAAGAAGATACAGCAGCTGATCTGAAATCAAACTTCCGCTTAACGGTAAAAAATGTTAACCGTTTAGAGGAGAGTGATTTGAATCAGGAGTTCTTTGACAAATTATTTGGTGAAGGTAACGTAACTACCGAAGAAGGTTTCAGGGAAAAAATAACCGAAGAACTGGAAACTATGATGCTGCAGGATGCAGAGCGTAAGTTACAGAACGATATTTATAACTACAGCCTTAATAAAGTTCAGTTTGAATTACCTGATGACTTTTTGAAACGCTGGTTAAAAGCCACTAACGAAAAATTATCAGCAGAAGAATTGGAGGGTGGTTACGCCGATTTTGCTAAAAACCTTAAATGGACGCTTATTGCGAACAAAATAGTTAAGGATAACAAGATCGAAATAAAATATGACGAGGTTTTTGCTTATGCAAAACAAAGCCTTGATCAGCAATTCAGAATGTACAGCCAGCAATCATTACCCGAGGAGCAATTGGCTCAGTATACGGTTCAATATCTGCAGGAGAAAGAGAATGCTAACAAGATATTTGAAGAGGTAAAGGCTGTTAAGGTTTTTGATTATATTAAGAGTGTGATCACCCTTGATAAAAAAGAGATCCTGTTTACTGATTTTAATAAGCTGGAAGACTAAGCGTATTTTTATAAATTATACTTTTATCAAAAGCATCGGCCCAAAGCAGATGCTTTTGTTGTATAAAAAGCCTTCGCTGTTAATTTTACTTTATAAAAACTTTATAGTTTAAAAACTATTCAACTAAAAACTATATTTAGCCCTTTACATAATTAAATACATTATAAAACAATCATATCATGAGTAGTAATATAGATAAAAACGAATTCCGTAAATATGCTGTTAAGCACCATCGTATTAACAGTTTATATGTAGATAAATTTATAGCCGGAGTTGACAGGAGCAAACTGCCAACCGGCATGACCCCATATATTATTGAAGAGCGCCAGATGAATGTGGCCCAGATGGACGTATTTTCACGTTTGATGATGGACCGCATTATTTTCCTGGGCGATGCCATTTATGAAAATATTGCAAACATTATTCAGGCTCAGTTGCTATTCCTGCAGTCGGCAGATAGTAAACGCGATATACAGATCTATATCAATTCACCGGGCGGATCGGTATATGCGGGCTTAGGTATTTATGATACCATGCAATTTATATCAAATGATGTAGCGACTATTTGTACCGGTATGGCGGCATCAATGGGTGCGGTTTTATTATGTGCGGGTACTAACGGCAAACGTGCGGCACTACCACATGCAAGGGTAATGATACACCAGCCATCAGGCGGAGCGCAGGGCCAGCAGTCGGATATCGAGATCACTTATCACGAGATCACTAAGTTGAAAAAAGAGCTTTACCAGATCATTGCTGACCATAGCGGTACATCATACGAAAAAGTTTGGGAAGCGTCAGATCGTGACCATTGGATGATAGCCGAAGAAGCCAAAGAATTTGGTATGGTGGACGAAATATTAAAAGGAAACTCAACAAAAAGCAAATAAATTGCTATTGTATTGTAAGTTAATTACTTAGCTTACTTGCAAAACAGGTAATTATTTGACTATTTTTGATTAAACAAAAAAACATGAACAAGAACAGCAAGGAGATCAGGTGCTCATTTTGTGGAGCAGGCAAACAAGACTCCCTGATGCTGATTGCAGGACTTGATGCACACATTTGTGATAAATGCGTGAATCAGGCTAATGAGATACTGGCAGAGGAGTTGAAAGTGCGAAAGGTTAAAGCATCGCCTGCAACTTTGTCTGTTTTAAAACCGGCAGAGATAAAAGGCCATCTCGATCAATACATAATTGGTCAGGATGATGCTAAAAAAGTTTTATCGGTTGCGGTATACAATCATTACAAGCGTTTAGACCAACGTGTTGATAAGGAGGAGGTAGAGATTGAGAAGTCGAACATCATTATGGTTGGTGAAACCGGTACAGGTAAAACCTTACTGGCAAAAACACTGGCCAAAATATTGAATGTGCCGTTTTGCATATGCGATGCCACCGTATTAACGGAAGCAGGTTATGTTGGCGAGGATGTGGAAAGTATTCTTACCCGTTTACTGCAATCTGCCGATTATGATGTAACCACTGCCGAACGTGGCATTGTTTATATTGATGAGGTTGATAAAATAGCTCGCAAAAGCGATAATGCATCCATTACCCGTGATGTATCCGGCGAGGGTGTACAACAGGCCCTGTTAAAAATACTGGAAGGTACCATGGTTAACGTACCGCCACAGGGCGGTCGTAAGCACCCTGATCAGAAAATGATCACGGTAAATACCAATAATATCCTGTTTATATGTGGCGGTGCATTTGATGGCATCGATAAAAAGATAGCTAACCGCCTGCGTACACAAACGGTAGGGTATAAGTTTAAGCATGAGGACGGTGAGGTGGATATGAAAAACCTGTATAAATACATCACTCCGCAGGATCTTAAATCATTTGGGTTGATACCTGAGCTGATAGGCCGTTTACCCGTGCTTACCTACTTAAACCCGCTGGACAGGGATGCATTGCACAATATTCTTACAGAGCCAAAGAATTCTTTGCTTAAGCAATATAAAAAGCTGTTTGAATACGAGGGGGTAAAGCTGGAATTTGATAAAGAAGTGCTTGACTTTATAGTGGATAAAGCCATGGAGTTCAAATTAGGCGCCAGAGGGTTGCGTTCTATCTGCGAGGCCATAATGATAGACGCGATGTTTGAATTTCCGTCAAAAAATGATGTGAAGCGTTTAAACGTTACTATAGATTATGCCAGGGAGAAGTTTGAAAAGTCGGACCTTAAAAAGTTAAAAGTGGCTTAACAATAAAAATATAGTTTACATCTATATTTGAGATAGTAGTGAACCCTGGTGCAACGCCGGGGTTTGCTGTATAAAAACTATCCGGTAAATTAATAAAGAGCCTGTAACAAGGCAAGGAGAAAATATGAACGAAGAATTAGATATCAAGAAAGATGAAACCGGAAAGCCGGAGAAAAAAGTAAAAGAAGTACAATCGGCCGTAAAAAACGGCCTTAAAACCAAGGAGGCCATTGTGGCTAACTGGCTCCCGCGTTATACGGGCAGGCCGGTAAAGGAATTCGGAGAGTATATTATATTAACCAATTTCTCAAAATACCTGCAACTGTTTTCAGAATGGCATGGTAACGCCCCCATTGTGGGTATGGATAAACCCATGCAAAGTGTAAGTGCTGACGGTATAACCATTATTAATTTTGGTATGGGTAGCCCGGTAGCCGCTACGGTTATGGATCTGCTCACTACTATTCAACCAAAAGCCGTAATATTTTTAGGAAAATGCGGCGGTTTAAAAAAGAAGAATAAAGTAGGCGATCTGATATTACCCATTGCAGCTATAAGGGGCGAGGGTACATCAAACGATTATTTACCTGCCGAAGTTCCGGCGCTGCCATCATTTGCGCTGCAAAAGGCCATATCAACCACCATACGCGACTATGGACGCGATTACTGGACCGGAACCTGTTACACCACTAACCGACGTGTTTGGGAGCATGACAGAGATTTTAAACGATACCTGAAAGATTTACGGGCCATGGCTATAGATATGGAAACCGCTACCATATTTACCACTGGCTTTGCCAACAAGATACCTACGGGAGCTTTACTACTGGTATCTGACCAGCCAATGATCCCTGAAGGGGTTAAAACCGCTGAAAGCGACTCCAATGTTACGGAGCAGTTTGTGGAAACACACTTGCGTGTAGGTATCGAATCGTTAAAACAACTGATAAATGGCGGCTTAACGGTTAAGCACCTGAAATTTTAACAGGGATAAACCGGTTAATTACATAACGTTTACGATAATATCCGCCCGGAAAGTTATTTTTGGGAACTAACCTGTTTTGTATATCTGCTAAGTAGAACTTGAATTATGTGGTACAATAATATACTGGAAACCATCGGCGATACGCCCCTGGTAAAATTAAATAAGATAGTTAAGGACATTCCTGCAACGGTTTTAGCAAAAATAGAGACTACTAACCCCGGTAACTCTATTAAAGATCGTATGGCTCTTAAAATGATAGAAGATGCCGAAAAAAGCGGTAAGCTTAAACCCGGCGGAACTATTATAGAGGGTACATCGGGTAATACCGGTATGGGCCTGGCTATTGCCGCGGTAATAAAAGGTTACAAATGTATTTTTACAAGTACCGATAAACAGTCAAAAGAGAAATTTGACGCTTTACGCGCATTTGGTGCCGAAGTGATTGTTTGTCCCACAAATGTTGACCCTGAGGATCCACGTTCTTACTATTCTGTATCATCGCGTTTGGAGCGGGAGGTGCCTAATTCATGGAAGCCTAATCAATACGATAACCTGTCGAATTCGCAGGCGCACTACGAGCAAACCGGACCCGAAATATGGGAACAAACCGAAGGTAAAATAACGCACCTGGTTGTGGGTGTAGGCACGGGCGGTACTATATCTGGCACGGCACGCTATTTAAAAGAGAAAAATCCGGATATACAGGTATTAGGTATTGATACCTACGGTTCGGTATTTAAAAAATATAAAGAGACAGGTATACTCGACAAAAACGAAATATATCCTTACATCACTGAAGGTATAGGCGAGGATTTTTTGCCGCAGAATGTTGATTTCAGCCTGATAGATCATTTTGAGAAAGTAACCGATAAGGATGCTGCTTTAATGACGCGCGAGATAGCACGTAAGGAAGGAATTTTTGCGGGTAATTCCACCGGATCTGCTATAGCGGGTTTGCTGCAAATGAAAGATCGTTTCAAGGAAGGAGATATTGTTGTAGTTATTTTCCCCGACCACGGCTCACGCTACATGGGTAAAATGTATAACGACGACTGGCTGCGCGATCATGGCTTTTTAAAGGAAGAAAAACTGACCGCGCTCCATATCATCAACAAAAAGGAAAATCAGGAAATAGTAACCATTGACTGTGAGAAAACGGTTCTTGAAGCTATAAATACCATAAAATCGCTGAATATATCACAAATACCTGTAACGCAAAAGGGTATGGTTATCGGTAAGATAACAGAAAGCGATATTTTAAATTCGCTGATGGAAAACCCGGGGATAAAATCGCAGCCTGTACAAAGTATTTCAACAGCGCCGTTTCCGTTTATTGATCTGAATACCTCGATAGATAAGATATCCGGCATGATCAATAAAGACAATATCGCCGTTTTAGTGGAGGATGAAAACGGTAAAATAGAGATCATTACGCAATACGATATCATTAACGCGATATCGGCTTAATTTAAGGTTAAAACCAAATACTTAAAAGAGGTGCTGTGCGTTGTGTACAGTACCTCTTTTTGTATATTTAATGGTATTTAAATAACTCTTATGAATTTTCGTAAACTGTTTTTATTACTACTGTTTTTTCCCTTTTCGTTGGCTGCCATTGCGCAAACACCTGAAACCGTTTTTTTGAAATGGAAATTAAAACCGGGTGAAGTGCTTGCCTACAAAACAATAATGGAAACAGATACCACGGATAATAAAGGTGTGTTACTAAATGGCGGTTTAATTAATCAAGTAATGGGAAGCGATTCATCTTCCGGGGAGGTAAAGAAGCTCCTTAAGCAACTTACTGAATTATCCGGTGGAAATGGTATAACTACGTTTCTGCGTAAAAGCTCAAAAAATGATGGCATATCGGTGGAAATGGTTGCCGAACAATCCAAAGGGAAAGCTGTTGCCGATACATCATATTTAGGCCGAATGCACGCAATGATACAGAATATGACCGGTGGTGTTATGTTAAGGGGCGAACTGAATACCAATGGCAGCATAAAGAGTTTTTATTTAAAAAATCAACAAAAGAATTTAGTAGCAGTGTTTTTTGAACTACCGGTTAAGGCTGTAAAAAAAGGGGATAAGTGGAGTTTGGATGTCAATTTAATAGCAATGGATCAGTCGTTTCAATGCGATAGTGCCTACAAGAAAAACGAAGTCACCCTATCTGATATAGTAGTCAGGAACGGTGAGCATGTTGCCAAAGTGAAATATGATATATGTGAATATGTTAGTGGTAATATGGTAGCGTTTGGGAGCGGCCACGTAAAAATGGTTATGAAAGTAGCTTTTAATGGTACGGCCGATTTTTCTATCGAGAAAGGCAGATGGATACGTTATGAAGGGTTGATGTCAAATATGTCAAAGGGATTTATGTCGAGCGATTATTCACAGAAGTTTGCGCTTATCCCGGTAAGGGATAATTAACCATCCAAATTATTAAAATTTACCATTTCTTAAAAATAACAAATACAGCCAGTACGATAAGCCCAAAGCCTACCAGGTGGTTCCAGGCAAGTTTTTCTGTTTTAAAGAACAACAAGGTAAACACCATAAAAATAATAAGTGTAATAGCTTCTTGTATGGTTTTTAGCTGAACCAAATTAAACGGGCCGCCATCGCCCTTAAAGCCTGCGCGGTTTGCAGGTACCTGAAACAGATACTCAAAAAATGCCAGCCCCCAGCTTATCAGAATAATGGATAGCAGTCCTAAATTCTTCCCCCAGGAAAAGTCTTTAAATTTTAAATGCCCGTACCAGGCAAAGGTCATAAAGGTGTTGGAAATAGTGAGGAACAGAATGGTTTTAAGCCCGCGCATAATGTTGCAATATTCACTTAATGTAAGATCAAAAATAACTGATTTGTTTTCGTCCTGATGAGTAAACTTAAATAATTATTCCATCCGCTTTTTTGCCAGCTCGGCTTTATAGATATCGTTAAGCTTAGGTGATGGGTTTACCAGCAGATAAATACTTGTGCCCTTTTCGCGTGCCAGCGGGTTTAATACTTCGCCTGTTTTACTATAGCTCTGTAACAGAGGTTTTAATCTGCTTTCCACGTTCACATCATCATCTACATATATGATATAGCGGGCGTTAAGGTTATCAGGCGCCCACAGGGTAAAACTGCTGTTTAAACTCACCACATCGGGCAAATCATATTTTTTACGGTATTGGTGTATAGCGCCGGCTTCGCCATAATTATCAGTATATATTTGCGTTTGTTTTTGCTGTTCGGGTGTTAAGCTATGATAGGTTTTGGCAACCTTTTGCGCCATTTCATCCCAACCCAGCATATCGGCATAGTCCTGCGTGGTAGCGTGTTGTTTTTGATCTTCCCAGGTGGTAATAAAATTTAAAAATGGCATATTTTTTTGAGTGTACCTGAAAAAGCCAAGCGTAGTATTTAAAGGTAATACCGGCAGCACAATGGGCAGCAATATAATATTAGGAAGTATAAACAATAAAACAGCGGCTATGCGTAATACATAATAAGATCGTTTAAGCAATCGTTCAAATGCGAAACCGCCTGCGGCAAAAAGCATGGGATAGGCGCCAAAAAGGTAATAACTTTTGCCATTCATTTTAAGCAGGAATAAAAATATGATGATGTAAGCTATGGCCACAAAACGGAACCTGCGCAGCTTAAAAGAGAAGAGCAGGCAGGCGAAACCAATTAACCATATAAACAGCGACAGGCCATTCACCATTAGCTGTTGCATAATAAACTCGGAAGGTTTAATATACTCCAACTGCGTTTCTCTTAACGCTTTCATGTGGTTTATCACCGGCAGATGATGCGTTAATTGCCATATAGCATTAGGCAGGAATATAACTATGGCTATTGCCGCCGAAAAGAATACATGTTTATTAAAAAGCAGCTTACGCTCGCGACTTATTAAAATACCAATGATAAGTGCAAACGTGAAAAACGCCATGGTGTACTTGGTGAGCATTCCGAAACCAACGGCAACGCCCAGCCAATACAAGTATCTTACATCGGCAGTATTTAAATATTTAATAAACAGCCAAACGGTTAAAACCCACCAGAGCTGATCAAAAACTACAGGTTGAAAAAGGTATTCGCTTGCTGCAAATGCAGGTGAAAAAATAAGTGCTAAACAGGCCAATGTAATGGCAAACCTACGACCGCCCAGTTCCACGGTGATGCGTCCGGTTAACCATATAATAAGTCCGGCGGCAATGGTGCTAAATATGCGGGCAGCAAATACAGAATAACCGAAAAGCGAATGGGTTAAGTTAGCGAGTAAAGCTATAAAAGGCGGAACTTCTTTATATCCCCAATCCAGATGGTCGCCTAAAACCAAATGCAGCAGCTCATCGCGATGAAAACCAAAGCGACTGATGGCAAAAAGATTCAATAATACTTTTAGCGCAACAAATATCAGTATGAAGGCTGCATATGTCGACCTCCGGTTTTTGTAGGGCATTTTACAGTTTTAGGTTGGTGTTGAAAGTAAGGCCTAAAGCTAAAAAAAATGTTTAATGCTAAAAAGCTGGCCGCCTAAATATTTAGGCGGCCAGCTTTCCAAAAAAAACTCAGAACTAAACTAATTTAATATCGGCCCCTAAAGCTCTCAGGCGTTCATCGATATGCTGATAACCGCGACCAATTTGTTCAATATTATATATGGTTGATTTGCCTTGTGCAGACAAGGCAGCTATAAGTAATGATACCCCGGCACGTATATCAGGAGAGGTCATGGAGATACCACGTAGCTGCACCTGTTTATCGAGGCCTATAACTGTTGCACGGTGCGGATCGCATAAAATAATGTTAGCACCCATATCCAGCAGTTTATCAACAAAGAACAACCTGCTCTCAAACATTTTTTGATGAATGAGTACTGATCCCTTTGCCTGTGTGGCAACTACCAGCACAATGCTGAGCAGATCGGGCGTAAAGCCCGGCCATGGGGCATCGGCTACGGTAAGCAGTGAGCCATCTATAAAAGTATCTATCTCGTAATGATCCTGCGAGGGAATGTAAATATCATCACCCCTTAACTCCATTTTTATACCTAAGCGTTTAAAAACGTCAGGTATCATCCCCAATTCTTTGTAATGAACATCTTTAATGGTGATCTCGGAACCGGTCATGGCAGCCAGGCCAATAAAAGAGCCGATCTCAATCATGTCAGGCAGCATGCGGTGTTCAGTGCCATGCAATTCGCTAACGCCCTCAATAGTAAGCAGGTTTGATGCAATACCGCTTATTTTTGCTCCCATTCGGTTGAGCATTTTACATAACTGCTGCAGGTAGGGTTCGCAGGCGGCATTATAAATGGTGGTGGTACCTTTCGCTAATACCGCTGCCATTACTATATTGGCTGTGCCCGTTACCGAGGCCTCATCAAGTAAAATATAAGTACCCTGCAAATTCGAGGCATCTACATTAAAGAAACCGTTCTCTGGGTTGTAGTCAAAACGTGCTCCCAGTTTCTCAAATCCTAAAAAGTGGGTATCCAAACGGCGGCGGCCAATTTTATCGCCTCCGGGTTTTGGTATGGAAGCCTTACCGAAACGTGCCAGTAATGGTCCTACTATCATGATTGAGCCGCGTAAACTGCCGCCCTTTGTTTTAAAAGCATCGGAAAGGAAAAAGTTGAGGTCGATATCCTTGGCTTCAAAAGTGTAGGTGTCGGCAGATATTCTTTCTACTATTACTCCCATATCACCCAGCAGTTCAATTAATCTGTTCACATCCTGAATATCAGGAATATTGCTGATGGTTATTTTTTCGCTGGTTAATAAAACAGCCGAAAGTATTTGTAATGCTTCGTTTTTTGCTCCTTGCGGAGTTATTTCCCCCTTAAGTTTCTTGCCGCCGTTTATCTCGTATGCGTTTCTCATGCTATATATTAACTATCTAATGTTTATGTTTTGATGTAACAGTTTATTGCACACTGTTGCCGGCAAAGATTAGAAAATAATCAGAATTAATTCCGGCGATCAAAACGGGGCCATCATTATACTGCTGATAGCCAGTGTACTTATTAATATTTTTTTGAATTATTGTTTCGTCCGCGGTTATTATTGTTATTGCGGTTGTTATTGTTGTTTGAACGTCCGCGGTTGTTATTGTTATTTGAACGTCCGCGGTTGTTATTGTTACTTTGGTTGTTATGCGTATTGGTACGGAACTCCACACGGTTAAGGTTAACGCTATCGTCTAATTTTAATTCACCGTTAGAGAGGCGCAGTAAGTCAGAGAAAATGATCTCATCGGCAACGGAGTCTTTGTTCCATTGTACATAGGCCATTTTCATGAAATTGGCAATAGCCTGTACCATATGCTGTTTACGATCGGGTTCTTCTATACTTTTGGCCTTTTCTATCATCAGTTCAATGGTTTTACCATAGTGCTTGAATTTAATACGCTGATTCGGATATTTTAAAGGCTCAGGTTTCAGATGGATAGCTTCCGGATCTGGTTTTGGGTACGGCGAATCCACATCTATCTTATAATCGGAGATGATGTGCAGGTGATCCCATAGCTTATGTTTAAAATCGGCCACATCACGCAAATGAGGGTTTAAGAAACCCATCAGATCAATCACCACAAGTGCATAACGGTTGCGTTCTTCCTTAGTGGGCAGCTCGCAAATATATTTCACCATATTTTGCACGTTACGTCCGTATTCTGATAGTATAAGTTTTTTCCGGGTAGAGTTATAATCAAACTCTCCGGGCATAGTTGTTAATGCCATATTATATTTATAAAAAGTTTTTTTTAAGTTTTTTCCGGCACATGATCAGTTTTTGAGAAGATTAAAAACCGGAGTGCCAAAATGAAAGTATCAATGGGTACTGCAAATGTAACGTATTTGTTTTTAATGTACAAACAACATAATGGGATGTAAATTGTGTTATTTTAGTAAATAAAGTAAACACAATTTAATATTACAGCATGATCATCACCTCAGTTGATATCTACCGTTTTAGCATCCCGATGGAGCCCTTTACTATTGCTACGGGTACCATGAATTATGCGCAGAACGTTTTTATACGTGTACACACCAACGCAGGAATTTACGGTGTAGGGGAGTGCTCTGCTTTTCCGATGATAGTGGGCGAAACGCAGGATACCTGTTTAATGATGGCCAAAGAATTCGCCAGATTATGGAAAGGAGCCAACGCATTAGATATTGCCGCCCGTTTACAGCAACTGGATGATTTTACCGCAGGTAACACCACTATAAAAAGCGCCTTTGATATAGCTTTACATGATATTGCTGCCAAAAATGCGGAATTGCCGCTTTATAAATATTTAAACGGCCATAAAAGGATTGTAGAAACAGATATAACCATTGGAATAAACACTCCGGTTAAAATGGCCGGAAAAGCAAAAGAATTTAAAACCCTCGGTGCAAACTTCATTAAAGTTAAGTTAGGCAAAAATGCTGCTGAGGATGTGGAGCGTATAAGGCATATAAGGGAAACTATTGGTTACGCTATTAAATTAAGACTTGATGCTAACCAGGGCTGGAGTTTTGATGATGCCGTTTTTGCTTTGCAGGCATTGGGTAAATATGAGATAGAGTTTTGTGAACAACCTATGCGTACCTGGTATGACGATAAATTGCCCGCACTGATGAGGCTATCACCCGTAAAAATAATGGCTGATGAAAGTGTTTACAACCACCATGATGCCCGCAGGCAGATAGAGAGCAATAGTTGCCACTATATTAATATAAAAATGGCCAAATGCGGCGGTATAGCCGAAGCCAGGCGGATACATGATATTGCGGAACAAAAAGGTATACCTTGCATGATGGGGGGTATGCTGGAAAGCCGTATTGCATTAAGCGCTAAGTTGCATTTTGTTTATGCCAGCCCCAACATTAAATTTTATGACATGGA
Organism: Mucilaginibacter segetis; assembly: GCF_016522075.1. Lineage (GTDB taxonomy): Bacteria > Bacteroidota > Bacteroidia > Sphingobacteriales > Sphingobacteriaceae > Mucilaginibacter > Mucilaginibacter segetis. The sequence goes on from NZ_JAEHFW010000003.1 coordinate 620,866, forward strand.
TACCTGTATGCTTGGCCATTTGGCAGACCCATGTACAGGCGGGGTAACTTACGATGGATACCAGTTAAACATCAGCGACCAGCCAGGAATAGGGGCCGATGCAGATGAGCAGTTTTTAAAGGGTTGTGAAAGGTATTCGATTTAAAAACTTATATTAGTTTATCAATTGACTTTATTGATTAGTCATTTATACATCAACTATTAACCTTAAACTACTTATCATGGCATTAACTTCTATCGCTGACATTTGTTCATTAAAAATGTATAATGGAGCTGACCGTATTGTATTTGTATCAGATCAAATAACTGGTGGGGTATTTTATTATGAAGATAATCCTTGCCATTCGTATACGCCTTATGAAAACACTTTTACTTTTAACGGAGTAGAAATTACAGATGGGGCTTCAAATTCATTTGTAGATCATGGCTTTCTTAATGGACAAGTTATCACAATCCAAGGAACGACATATAACAATGGAATATATGTCATAGCTTCAGTTACTCCTGAAAAGATAACAATAGCAAGTACTGGTTCATTTGAAAATGAGACGGTAGCTTCAACTATAACCCTAGAAGATGGTGGAATTATTTTCGATGCTCCGGGAATTGAGTCCGGATATTGGAGGCGTCAATTTGATCAAAAAGATGGGATAAGTGTTAGCTGGTTTGGCGCACAAGGAAATGCACTGTATTATAACTCTGCTGATAAAGAATGGTATACAACTACTTCATATACTACATTGGCTAATGATGATACCCTTTCAATTCAAACTACATTAAATTATGCAACCGTTATATATAAAAACATTAAAAAAGTTGTAATTCCACCCGGAAAATATGCACATAACACAATTTATGTCCCTTCAGGAGTTTTATTAACCGGCTCTGGAAGTACATTTGAAGCTTTAAATCGTGCAACATCTCAACTCGTTAAAAAAACTGGAGGAGGAGATAGCATTAGATTAATTGAAAAAACAAAAGGTGAGTCAAGATTATATTGGTTTGGCGGAATAACCAATCTTGAATTTTATGGACAACCTTTTAATACAGAAGGGTGGGCAATATCCTGTAGAAATAAAGATGGAGATGTTATAGCTCCTATGGATATGAATTTCTTCGAGAATTTAGAAATGAGAAACTACACTCAAGGGGGTATAGAATTCCCTGATTTGGCGGTTCCATTATATGTGAAAAATATAAAAGGAATGGGAATGAAAAATGGTCCTGTAATTTTTATAGGATCATTAAGTTCAGGTAAATCTGGGCAATCACTTAATATTGATAATCTTTCAGCAGATAATTGTGCACAGGGAGCAATTTGCTTGAATAATTTAAATGGATCAAATAATGTTATAATAAATAATCTTAAATCGGAGCAAGGATTTAATACATCTGTTTTAAATCAACCAAATGCTCAAATCAATCCAATTATCTGTATTGATTGCGAGAATTCCTCTATTATTGTAGATAATGCTAATCATCAAAGTACGGGAATTTATCCAGGAACTTTAGCTGGTAATCCTGTCATATCCTCTTCTAATCCAGGAACAATAAATCTTTCCCAATCATTTACTGAAGATACAAAAGTCAGGTTTTACACTACTGGCAGTTTACCGGATAATATTATTGCAGGGCAGCTTTATTATGTTCTTGCATCAGAACTTTCGAGCTCTTCTTTTCAAATTTCAAATGTTCCTGGTGGCCCCCCCATAAATACAACAACCGGCTTACAATCCGGAACCCATAGTTTATATTTTATTTCTCCTGAAAGTGCAGTTTCATATACTACACCCGGAGATTTGATCTCAATTGAAAAATCATTTACTGAAGCCCCTGTGATAAGTATTTCAAATCCTGCTCAAATTACATTAACATCACATTTCTTAATCGCAGGAGATACTGTTAAATTTTATACAACTGGTGAATTACCCGCAAATATAATTATAGGTCAAATATATTATGTCCTTTCAGCGGGCTTATCAACAAATACTTTTCGCATTTCTACTGAAATTAATGGCGAAGCAGTAGATACATCAAATGGAACCCAATCCGGAACACATCGTGTATATAAGCAAGTTATAACCGGGGACTTGCCTAAGTTAACCTGGCGTGGAATTGCTATGAGAGTCCGAGAATCGGATTATGGAATTATTCCATTTGTTATATCTAAATCCAATACTTCTTATACTGTTTCTCAAGGAGATTTTAATATAGAAAAGCATAGTATTAATGTAATTCAAAAAAAATATAATTCAATATTAGATATTGAGGACTCATCGGTTGAAACTAATAATTCGAAAATGCTTTTTGGAACAGGAAATGTGGAAACTACCTCAAAAATGACAATAGGTGGTGAAAATATGTTTGCTCCTGCATGGAAGAAAACTGGAATAAACCTTCGTATACCGGGGGCTAGCTATACTGATTATTCAAGCATTGAAAATGAGACAGTACCTTTAGTGGCAATTAACTCATTTGATGGTGGAGATATAATAAATTGTATTAATGAGGATGTTAGTTTAACTGAAGCAACTACTATATATATTGAAAGTAGTCCTGTTTCTGGGTTGCCAGGGAATCCAACTATTGGTAGTAGTTACGGGTTAATTGCTGACAGCTCGGCTATGGTAAAATTTAAAGGATTTGTTGGAGTGGGAACGGCGTCTACTCAACCTTTGGCTATGCTTCATTTACAAGGAGCATTTAGCGCAGATTCATGGGCAACTAAAGGAATCCAACTAAAAATATCGGGAAATACAATAACAGATAATACTTCATCCGGAACTATCACAAATTCATATGCCAATGTTATTAATGGTGCTAAACTGGCTGCTATTAATACTTTAACTATAACTGACGCAGTCACATTATATATTGATTCACCAACTGCTGGCACAAATTCAACTATAGTGAATCCATATTCTTTAAAATTGGGAGGCGCTATGAAGTTGGCTGCGGGTAATACGGCTTTTGCTCCTGTTAAGTTCGTTAGTGGACCAGATAAAATAACATGGGCGGTAGGGGATATGGGATTTGGTCCCTCATCTGGTACTAATAGATTTGTTTTGGTTCCTACAGGCAATACACCAAAAAGAATTGCATTGATTAATGATATGAATCCAGCTAATGGTCAAATTCCAATTGGTAATGGAACTGACTTCACAAGTGTAAATTTAACAGCAGGAAATGGAGTTGAAATTAATAACGGATCGGGTTCTGTAACAATTGGTCTTGGATCTACAATTATTCAATCGACAGACCCGACAACTACAGATATAGAAAATGGTAATTATAGAATATATAAAAACTCAACAACAAGTGTAATTAAACTATGGGTTAATGACAATGGTAATTTAAAAAGCGTTATTTTAAGTTGATTATGGAAACTATAATATTAAAAGTTTACGAAGCTATAAATCTAGAAGCCGAAATTTTGGATATATTAAAACTTAAGGCACCAATAAAATTGAAATTTACACTTACAGATTTATTGTTAAAAACCCAATATAGTTTAGCAGCTGCTAAACAATTATTATCAGCTCTTTTTGAAAAGTATGGTGAAATTGATGAAAGCAACCCTGCCATATCAATATTACCACAATTTATTGAGGGAACTTCAAAAAAAACCGATTCATTTTTGGAATATGAAGCGATTAATAATTGTGAAATCGAGATTCAATATAAATATATTGATCTCGATTTATTTGAAAACATAGAAAGCGATAATAATTATCCTATTTTGTTTCGCTTAATAAAATAATTTATTCACTCAGTTCAGTAAAATATTTATGGAACAGTGGGATGGTTTCTATCCCTTTGTAGTAGTTAAAAATATCATACTTTTCGTTAGGGGAGTGCAGCGCATCACTATCCAACCCGAAGCCCATCAGTACCGTTTTTAAACCAAGCTCAGCCTCAAACAGAGCAACAATAGGTATGCTACCGCCACCGCGTGTAGGTATAGGCTGCTTGCCAAATGCTTCAGCTATAGCTTTTTGAGCTGCTTTATACGCTACACTATCGGTAGGGGTAACTACCGGTTCGCCGCCATGATGCGGAGTTACCTTAACCTTTACTGTTGACGGTGCTATTTTCAGGAAATGATCTGTAAATAGTTTGGTAATTTCCTCTGATGATTGATTGGGAACCAGCCTCATAGATATTTTAGCATATGCTTTGGATGGTAACACAGTTTTAGCGCCTTCGCCAATATAACCACCCCATATACCGTTTACCTCTAAAGTAGGGCGGGTACCGGTACGCTCAAAAGTAGTGTAGCCTTTTTCGCCCCAAAGTTCGGCTACGTCAAGGTCTCTTTTATATTCCTCTTCATCATAAGGAGCGGCATTGAGCGCTTTGCGTTCGGCCTCTGTTAAATCAATAACATTATCGTAAAAACCCGGGATGGCGATATGATTGTTCTCGTCATGCAGGGAAGCGATAAGTTTGGCCAATATAGTAGCCGGATTTGCTACAGCACCACCATACACACCCGAATGCAGATCGCGGTTTGGCCCGGTAACTTCCACCTCCAGGTAAGAAAGGCCTCTTAAGCCGGTTTCCAGCGAAGGATTTTCCATGCTGATCATGGAGGTGTCCGAGATCAGTACCACATCGGCCTTTAAACGGTTCTTATTTTCTTTTACAAAAATACTCAGGTTTGATGATCCCACTTCTTCCTCACCCTCTATCATGAATTTGATATTACAAGGTAAAGTATCGGTTTTCATCATCAGCTCAAAAGCTTTTACATGCATATAAAACTGGCCTTTATCATCACAGGCACCGCGGGCATAAATTTTACCATCGCGTACGGTTGGTTCAAAAGGCGGGGTTTTCCAAAGCTCCAACGGATCGGGCGGTTGCACATCGTAATGGCCGTATACCAATACGGTAGGTCTAGATGAGTCAATTATCTTTTCGCCGTATACAATAGGGTAACCTGCGGTTTGGCAAACTTCTACATTATCGGCTCCGGCTTCCATTAGTTTTTTGGCTACGTAATCGGCCGTGTTTAAAACATCAGCTTTATACTTAGGATCCGCACTAACAGAGGCGTATCTTAAAAGCTCAAATAATTCGTCTAATAAACGTTGTTTATTCTCTTCTATATATTGCTTTATTACTTGCATATAAATGTAATTTGAAGCAAAGATAACAGTTTATTTGAGGAGGTATGGGGAAGAGGAAGGGTTTTTGTCGGTCTGAGTGTGTCGAATTTCTATAGTATGGTTCGACAAGCTCACCATGACAACAAATTCGCCATGATGAGCCTGACCGTATACTACTAAATAAATTTAATAAGATATTATTCAGTAGCTTTCTCTATAACCACAGCTGTACCGTAGGCCAGTACTTCGGTAATCCCCTGCATAACTTCGTTAGCATCATACCGCATACCTATAATAGCGTTGGCACCCATTGCCTGCGCATGTTGTACCAGTAAATGATAAGCTTCTTCGCGGGCGTTTTCGCAAAGCTCCACATAAACCGAAAGCCTGCCGCCAAATAACGATTGTATGCCTCCGGCAAAATTGCCTACAACGCTGCGGCTGCGAACTGTTATGCCACGTACAACACCTAAGTGTTTAACAACCTTATAACCGTCGAACCCGGTAGCTGTGGTGATAAATGAAGTGTCCATTTTATTTTAATGTTGATATATAGTTAGATGCTATTTCTTTAAAAATGTTACCAAAGCCGGATTAACTATTTCTGGTTGTGCCATGTAAGGCAAGTGTTTAGCATCGTCAACTGGTAAAAACTCCGTTTTTAGTACACTGCGTACAGAGTCGCTGTAGGTAAATGGTACAGTAGTGTCCTCACGGCCCCATGCCAGCATCACTTTTTTGTTTTTGCTGTTCAGTTCAGCATAGGCTTGCCGGGCATTAAACTTATAATGGTATTGAGTTGATACAATAGCGTGTCTAAACCCTTTATACTGCATTTGATCCAGGTACTCGTCAACCCAGTCCGGATGCCGTTCAGGATATTTAAAGTCTTCCAACTGACTTTTAGCACGGTCATCAGCAGTAAAAGTTTCCTTAAATTCGGTAGCCAGTTCGGGCATGGCGGGTTTTGTGAAATCATATACCGGGTCTATAAGAATAACCTTATCAACCATATCGGGGTATTTATTCGTAAAATCTGTAGCTACAGCACCACCAAACGATACCCCAACTAAGCTTACGGGTGCCGTAAGGTCCAGTTTTGCTATTAATTCTTTTAGCTGATCAAGATAAGCGTCGTTATTATAAACTATATCCGGCCTGTCAGAGTAACCCCTGCCGTACTCATCATACCTTAACACCCGGAAACCCGCATCAACAAGGTGTTCGAAGGTTCCGTTCCAGATATAATAGGGAACGCTAAAGCCATGTAGCAGTACAACTACCTTTCCCGTGTCCTGCCCGTCAAGTTCGTAATGGGTAACACCATGGCTTAGTTCCACATAGCTGCCGGGCGTACCTTTGCGGATATTAAAGGAAAGTTCCTTTGTTTCTTTATTAAAGTGAAAATAGAATACAGCAATTACGGCAGCTGCAAAAATCAGTAACACCAGCAAGGTGCCGAAAATTCGTTTTAAGGTTCTCATTTTAGGGGAAGAAGGTTTATTTATTAAAAAATTAAAAGTAGCAGAAATAATTAATTTTGCATGATATAAATAATTCCTGTAAAGAGTATGCGTATTACTATAATTGGCTCCGGCAATGTTGCCACACACCTGTCGGCCGCATTAAAAAACGCGGGTCATAAAATTGTGCAGGTTTACAGCCGTAATATTAACAAAGCTAATTTGCTGGCTTATCATGTAGCAGCCGAACCTATTGACGATATAGTGCTGATTGATGCAAATACCGATATTTTTATCATAGCGGTAAACGATGATGCAGTGGGCGAGATAGCGCGGCAGTTAGCCGGATTTGATATATTAATGGCCCATACTTCCGGTTCGGTGGGGATAAGCACTTTACAGGCATTTACCGATAATGCCGGCGTATTTTATCCTTTACAAACCTTCAGTACCACAAAAGAGCTTGATTTTAGACAGGTGCCTTTATGTGTTGAAGGTGCAGATGAGTTAATTACCAAAACGTTGGAAGAACTGGCCCGTACTGTAAGCAATAATGTTTATCAGGTTAATTCAGAGCAACGTAAGATATTACACCTGTCGGCGGTGTTCGCATGTAATTTCACCAATCATTTATACGGCGTAGCACAGCAGCTTTTAGCGGAGCATAACATGGATTTTAATATGCTGCGTCCGCTGATAGCCGAAACAGCTGATAAGGTTAAACAACACCTGCCCGCAGAAGTACAAACCGGCCCGGCTGTACGTAAGGATGAACAAACCATGCAGAAACATTTGCAAATGCTGGATAATTCGCCACAATTGCAGGAGTTGTACCGCTTACTAAGTCAGGATATTATCAAAAACACTAATGGCCGTAACGGGGACAAGTAATTTTGTTACTTTTGCCAAAATGAATATTTTTAAAGTAAAAATAAACTTCGAGGAAAAGGATCACGAAACGGTAGAACTGCCTATAGCAGAAGGAGAATCGGTTTTAGATGTTTGCCTGGAGAACGGTATTGAATTACAGCATAACTGCGGGGGCGTATGCGGTTGCAGCACCTGCCATATATATGTTAATAAGGGCATGGATAATATCCAGGAGATTTCTGATAAGGAAGAAGATTTCATAGACAGGGCCGTAAATCCACGTATTAATTCGCGTCTGGGTTGCCAGTGTGTGATCATCGATGGTGATATTGAAGTTACCCTGCCTGATCAATCATCCTTTATGGGGCACTAAGTGATACTTAACAAAATTAATTAAGCAAAACGTGTAGCGTATATACGTTTAAGGTAAATACAAATGACAGATAATAAATTCAGCCTTCCCATCCACTGGAACGATTATGAAGATATAGCCATTGAACTTTATGAAAAGTTTGGCGATGATTTTGACGAATCAAAGATATACCGCATACGATTTACCGAGTTGCTGGAATGGGTATTATCCCTGCCCAATTTTGAGGGTACACGTGAGCAATCAAATGAAGGTCACCTGGAGCAAATACAATCTGCCTGGGTATATGAGTGGCGTGATAATCAGTAAATTTTTGCGATAATTGGCGGCTTTTTAAAGCTTAAGATAATTTTCTGTTTGATTTTCGCAGCTTATTGCGCATGCCGTATCATCAGTATATTTATAAAATAAGAACGAGCACATTTAATGGAGTCATTTTTAAACAAACTTAAAGAAATCACCACTTTCATTTTTGATGTTGATGGGGTACTTACTGATGGAACTATCTCGGTAACGGAAACCGGTATACAAAGCCGCGCCTTTAATATTAAAGATGGCTACGCCTTGCAGTTAGCAGTTAAATGTGGTTATAATGTGGCGGCTATATCGGGCAGCAGATCAAAAAGCGCGCTGTTTCGGTTGAATAGTCTGGGCATTACTGATGTATATTTAGGTGCGCATACCAAATCTGAGCGGTTTAAACTTTACGTGGAAGAAAAAAGTATTCACCCGTCAAACGTGTTGTACATGGCGGATGATATCCCCGATCTGGCAGTAATGAAGCTGGTTGGTTTGCCGGTTTGCCCTGCCGACGCTGTGGAAGAAATAAAGGCGATCAGCGCTTTTGTGTCCCCATACGCTGGGGGTAAAGGCTGTGCTCGCGATATTATTGAAAAGGTAATGAAGGTACAGGGCAAATGGATGAATGAACAGGCTTACAGCTGGTAGATTTATTTAACGGTCGAAAAGTTTTTAGAATATGCACACTTTTCCTAAGGTTATTCTGGCGTCAAAATCGCCCCGCAGGCATGAACTGTTGCGGCTGATGGATATTGACTTCAGGGTGGTGCTGAAAGATGTGGACGAATCGTACCCGGAGGGATTATCGCCCGAAGAGATTGCTTTGTTTATTGCTCAAAAAAAAGCGGAAGCATTTGACGAGGAAACTACCGATGAAGTAGTAATTACTGCCGATACTATTGTTAGCGTAGCCGGAAAAATATTAGGTAAACCGGAAACTCCCGAGCAAGCCATGGAAATGCTGCGGTTATTATCAGGCAAGGTACATCAGGTTATAACCGGGGTTTGTTTATTATACCAGCATCAGTACAATAAATTTTTTGATGTTTCTGAAGTTTTCTTCCGGGAATTGACGGATGAAGAGATCAAAAGCTATGTAGATAAATATAAGCCTTTTGATAAGGCAGGTTCATACGGCATACAGGAACGCATTGGTATTATTGGCATTGAGCGCATAAACGGCTCTTACACCAATGTGGTTGGTTTACCTACCGAAAAACTGTACCAGCAGTTAAAACGAATAAAATAAAATTTTGTAAATAGTTATACGAAAGGGGCGGTAATTTTTACCGCCCCTTTCGCTTTATTTTATATTTATGGAATTGTTGCCTCTGTTTATGTCAGGCAGGGCGTTATCAGGGTCAATAGTTACATTTACCGCCTGTTGTGTGGTTGGCAGGTTATAAGATGTAACCTTATTTTGCAGCCAGGTTTCTACCGGGAAGTACGTGCGTTGTTTAGTCCCATCTTTTAAGGTTACTTCTACTGTAAAAGGCATTGCCATAGCTTCTTTATTGGCCACAATTATTTTAATGCCTTTAGTATAATCATCATTTACGTATTGAGCGCTTATGAGTGCTATATCCAGTTTGTAGTTGTTATAGAACCATCCTTTCCAAAACCAGGAAAGATCTTCGCCTGCACCGTTATCCATCGAGCGGAAAAAGTCTTCGGGCTGTGGGTGTTTATAGGCCCATTTATTAATGTAGTTTTTAAAGGCATAGTCAAATCTGTCCTTACCCAAAATTTGCTCGCGCAGTAATATCAAACCAAAGGCGGGTTTAAAATAAGTAAGCGGATGGCGATACCTCTCAGATATGGCATCGGGCTGTGTCATAATTGTTGGCGAGTTAGGATCAACTATCGAAGGGATGATCTCATCCGCCGGATTGCCGCCATGCGGAGCATATTCGCCATCGCGTTTAGGAGCGTATTCCCCTTTGTTAAATACATCAGATGCGTAAACATCAATAAAGGTGTTAAAGCCCTCATCCATCCAGGCAAAACGCCTTTCATCGCTGCCTACTATCATCGGAAACCAGTTGTGGCCTATTTCGTGCGCGGTAACCCAAAACAGTTCCTTTCCTTTATCGGTGATACCATCAAACACAATACCCGGATATTCCATGCCGCCTGCTATACCGGCTTCGTTAATAGCAACGGGGTAAGGGTAAACAAACCATTTTTGGGAAAAGTATTCGATCGACCCCTTTAAATATTCTGTAGCACGTCCCCAGGCATCATCGCCTTCGCTTTCCACCGGGTAAACCGACATGGCCATCGACTTTTTACCGCCGGGCAAATTAACCCTTGCGGCATCCCATATATAGGCATTTGATGCACCAAAGGCTACATCGCGGGTGTTATGCATTATAAAATGCCAGGTTAACGTGCCTTTGCTCACCGGTCTTGATTTAGGGTCGCCTATTTCAGCGGCACTGCGTATCATTACGGTTTTATCGCTTTTACGTGCCTGTGCAAGAAGGTTTATCTGTTTGGCGGTTAGCACCTCCTGCGGGTTCATCAATTCGCCTGAGCCCGCCACGATCATGTCCCAGGGGACGGTAACCTTATAATCAATGTCGCCATATTCCAGGTAAAACTCTCCGCTGCCTAAAAATGGCGCGGTGTCCCAGCCGCGGGAGTCATCATACACACACATCCGGGGGTACCATTGTGCAATTTCATAGATCTTGCCATTTTTGGTGTCAACATAATCGGTACGCCCACCAAAGTTACCGGGGATGGTATAGTGGTACCTGATAAGCAGATTTACCTTGCCGCCGTTTGCCGCAACTGCTGATGGCAGACGCACCTGCATACGGGTATCGGTAATTATATAATTAACCTTAGTGGCTTTGCCGTTTTGCAGGATAGAAACTGATTCTACCTGGTATCCGTCGGTATGTTTGGTAGCCTGCCTGCCGGTTACAAAGTTTGAGCGTGCGTTTTCTTTATAGGTGTTTTGATCCATGTGCAGCCACAAATACGGAAGCGCATCCGGACTGTTGTTCGTATAACTGATATTATCCGTTCCGCTGATGGTTTTGGCAACCGTATCCAACTTAACATCCAGTTTGTAATCGACCCGGTTTTGCCAGTATTTTGGGCCGGGTGAACCATTTGCCGAATGAAATTCATTCCCTTTATCCATATAAGGCAAGGTGTTAAATAACACTTCGGGTTGGTAATTAGAAATGATAGTGTCGGGTAAATTGTTTCCTCTTCTGCGTTGAGCCTGGGTAGCAAGTGCGCAAAATAACAACAATACGGAGCAGGTGTAACGTTTTTTCATGTGATCGTATTAAGCAAAGCAATATACGAATGATAAGTTACTCCTATAAAACAGGTTTATAAAATTGCTGTTACGTTAGCATCCCAACCATAACGCCTTCTTTTAACGAGTAGGTGGACATGATGACATCATCGAGTTTTAATTGCTGCATCATATAGCGGGTTATTAAAGCCGCTACTACGATCATATCTACCCGTACCGGGATAATGCCTTTGGTTTCGGCACGCTGTTGATGTGATGACACCTGCAGCCTGCTGATAAGCTGCAAAAGCTCGCCGGGTTTAAATTGATAAGTGGGGGTGGTCTTCAAATTGAATTTGTGACCTTTTTCTGTTTCAATAACCTCGGCAAAGCTTTCAAATGCTCCGGAAGATCCTATTAAGCTGGTTAAGTTGTAGGCCTTTACGGCATCGAATAGTAATGGGAGCTTTTCGTCAAGATACTTACATAAATCAGTCACTGATGCCGCAGGTATAGGGTCTTGCTGATGAAATTTGTCCATTAGCCGGGCGGCTCCTATCTCAAAACTGTGTTTCCAGTATATTTGGTGGTGGTCGCATATTATAAATTCCACACTGCCACCGCCAATATCCATAATAAGTGATGGCGATTTGCTTAAACAGCCGCTTGCCTTAATACCTTCGTAAATATAAGTAGCTTCCCGGTCGCCGTTTATGATCTTTATCTGCAGACCGGTTTGTTTTTTTACTTCGCTTATGAAATCTTTCCCGTTTGATGCATTGCGCAGTGCAGATGTGGCAATGGCATGCACTTTTTGTGTTTTATGCTCCTCAATTGTTTTGGCGAACTTATGCATAGCAGCAATGCCCCGGTCAAAAGCCTCTGGCTGTATAATGTTCTTGTTTATGCCGCCCTCGCCTAATTTTACCGCTTCCGTTTCATGATGAATTTCTTTGATCTCATCACCCTGCATTTCGGCGATCAATAAATGAAAGGTATTGGTACCTAAGTCCATTACGGCAACCGGTGTACTATTATTAAGATGGGGGTTTTTATCAGGCATGTTATTTAAAATAAAAAATCCCTGTAAAAGTTTTAGCCTTTAAGGGATTTTAGTTTATGATAGGTACAGGTATGTTATTCTTTATAGAAGAACCATTTTGAAAGTTCCTTGTAGCTTGTTTTTTTACCATACATTAAAATACCAACACGGTAAATGCGTGATGCTACCCAGGTAGTAAATAAAAAGCCCACTACCATCATGAACATGGATATGGCCAACTGCCAGGCCGGTACACCAAATGGCACCCTTACCATCATGGCCACAGGGGCGGTAAATGGTATAACAGAAAGCCAGAAAGCCAGTGTACTATCCGGGTTATTGATGAGGAACGAAAAGGATAAGATGTAGGTGAACAGCAGGGGCAGCGTAATGGGGAACATAAACTGCTGCGTTTCCGTTTCGCTGTCCACAGCGGAGCCTACTGCGGCAAATAATGCGCTGTAAAGTAAATACCCCGTAAGGAAGTAAAAAACAAAACAACTTAATATATACCCGAAATTAATAGTTTTAAGGCTGTTAAAGAAACCCATTGCCGGACTTTGCGGTACATCAGCAGATGGCGTTGAAGCAGAAGCTGAATCTTTTTGCGGCGATGTATGTACCTGTACGGGTTGATTTTTACTTACCTGCTCTTTTTGGGGTTGGGTAATGGCATCCTTAATAAATACCTTGCCCGCTACTACAGTAACGGCAGTAGATAATATGATCCATAAGAAAAACTGCGTTAAGCCAACCGCGCCTACACCAATAATTTTACCCAGCATCAGTTGAAATGGCTTTACAGACGATACAATAACTTCAATTATACGGCTGGTTTTTTCTTCGATAACCCCGCGCATTACCTGCGCGCCATATATAAACAAGGAAAGATAAATGAGAATAGCTCCTGCAATACCCACACCATAAGCGGCGCCAATGCTGGAGTCTTCTTCACCTTTATCGGTGATTTGCCGTGCATCAATGGAAATATCGCTTTTTATTGCATGCAGTTTAGCCGTATCAATGCCAGCCTTTACCATGCTGTTGCCCGATGCGATATCGCTCATCTGGTCGTTGATGTCTGTAATTATGGTAAAGTTTGGTTTCTTTTTAGAGAAGATCTTTACGGCATCCTTTTTTTCATAATTGGCAGGAATGATCAATAAAAAATCATCCTCATTTTTACGCAGGTCATCTTTCGCTTTGGTTATGCCTTCCGTCGTGGTTTGGAATTTTATATTTTTATGATCTTCGAATTTACCCTGGAATACGCCACTATCATCTTTCACCCTAACTGTACGCTCCTTATTCAATTCGTCGCTATTGGTGGCTATCAGGTATATTATGCCATACATTACCAGTATCAATCCCGGTACAAGCAGGGTCATCACTATAAATGATTTCTTTTTAACACGAACTAAATATTCGCGTTGTATAATCAGTAAAACTTTATTCATCGCCTGATCTTTTTTGGTTTACTTTTTCAATGAAAATTTCGTGCATACTCGGAATAACCTCCTGCAGCATATTAATATGTGTTTTTGGTATAAGATACTGCAACACATCATTTGATGAGTGTGCCTCGCTAAGCTGTACCTTTAACATATGGCTGTTATCATCGCTAAGCTGCTCTTTTAAAATTTCAAACGGCTGCGATCCATCAAATTCCAGTTTATAGCCTGTATATTCAATAAGGTAGGTGTTATTACGATACGAGTTGCGAATATCTTTTACCCTGCCATCTAATATTTTGTGTGATTTATTAATGAGTGCAATAGAATTACATAATTCCTCAACAGATTCCATCCGGTGGGTGGAGAATAATATGGTTGATCCCTTACGGTTAAGTTCCAGTATTTCGTCCTTAATTACCTCTGTATTTACGGGGTCAAACCCGCTGAATGGTTCATCCAGAATGATCAGATCAGGCTCATGTAACACGGTGGCCACAAATTGGGCTTTTTGCTGCATCCCTTTGGAGAGTTCCTCTATTTTTTTATTCCACCAACCCTGTATCTCCAGTTTCTCAAACCAATATTTTATTCGTTTGGTGGCTTCGGCTCGGCTTAAGCCTTTTAAACGGGCCAGGTAGATCATCTGCTCACCTATCTCCATTTTTTTATAAAGTCCGCGCTCTTCGGGCAGGTAACCAATACGTTCAATGTGCGACTGGTTAAGCTTTTCGCCGTTAAAGTAGATCTCTCCTGAATCGGGTGCTGTAATTTGATTGATGATACGGATGAGCGAAGTTTTGCCGGCGCCGTTTGGCCCTAATAAACCAAAAATGGTTCCCTTTTCAACTTCTAAACTCACATCGCTTAAAGCGCGATGTCCCGCGTATTGTTTAACAATATTGCGTATGCTCAGCATAGTAAAAATGTAGTTTATTTGTAATTTAGATGTAAACCCCGTGGGTTTGTTACAAATACCTTTTAATAAAAAACTAATCTGAATACGACAAAAAAGCCCGGAATCAATAATCCCGGGCTGTATATTTTAGTAATAATAATCTTATTCAAAATATTCCTTCATCCGTTCAAAAAAGCTTTTCTCGTTTTTGCCGGGGTTAGGTTTAAAGTTGGGCGAGCCCTGTAATTTTTCTAAAGCTTCGCGCTCTTCGCGGCTAAGCGCCTTTGGCGTCCAGATGTTGATGTGTATCAATTGATCTCCCCGGTGGTAAGAATTTACCTCCGGTACGCCCTTGCTTTTTAACCGTAGTATTTTACCCCCTTGTGTGCCCGGCTCAATTTTAATTTTAGCCTTGCCATCAATGGTAGGTACTTCTACACTGGTGCCTAAAGCGGCATCTACAAAGTTTACATGCAAATCATATATCACATTATTTCCGTCGCGCTTTAAAGTTTCGTGCGGTATTTCTTCTATCAGGATGATCAGATCACCCGGTACACCACCACGCGGAGCAGCGTTCCCTTTGCCACTCATGCTGAGTTGCATACCCTCGCTTACACCTGCAGGTACATTAATGGTAATGGTTTCTTCGCCGCGTACAACACCGTCGCCGTGGCAAACATTACACTTAGAAGTAATAACAGAACCTTCGCCGTTACAGGTAGGGCAGGTGCTGGTAGTTTGCATCTGGCCCAAAATGGTATTGGTTACCCGGCGTACAGAGCCCGCACCTCCGCAAGTTTTACAGGTTTGGAAGGATGACCTGTCTTTAGCGCCTGTACCGTCACAAGTTTTACAAATTATTTGTTTGTTTACCTTTATTTTCTTTTCGGCGCCGTTGGCAACCTCTTCAAGTGTTAAGCGTACTTTAATGCGCAGGTTACTACCACGGGCCACGCGTCTGCCGCCGCCTTGCCTGCCACTGCCACCAAAGAAACCTTCAAATGGACTGCCGCCGCCAAAAATGTCCCCAAACTGGCTAAATATATCGTCCATGTTCATGCCGCCGCCATAGCCGCCACCGCTTGCTGATTGCGCATTTGCCGCATGGCCAAACTGGTCGTACCGCTGGCGTTTTTCGGGAGAACTTAATACTTCGTAAGCTTCTGCCGCTTCCTTGAACTTTTCTTCGGCCGCTTTATCTCCCTCATTTTTATCTGGATGATATTTGATAGCCATTTTACGATATGCTTTTTTTATCTCATCAGCATCAGCCCCTTTGGTAACACCAAGCACATCGTAATAATCTCTTTTAGCCATATTTTATTTCGGATTTCGAATTCGTGTTTTTGTATATAATTAGTTGAATATCAGCGTTGATCTATGATCAGGCTCCAACTACTACCTTGGCAAAACGTACAACTTTATCATTAAGCTGATATCCTTTTTCCATTTCGTCTAATATTTTACCCTTCATATCGTCACTTGGTGCAGGTATGTTGGTAATGGCTTCATGCAAATCAGGATCAAAATCAGCACCTAAGGACTGCATTTCGTGCAAGCCTTTTTGGGTAAGGATGTTTTTCAGCTTATTTTGTATAAGCGAAACACCTTCCTTTACTGAAATTATATCGTTCGCACTTTCCATTGAGCGCAATGCGCGTTCAAAATCGTCCAGTACGGGTAGCAATGCCACAATTACATCTTTACCTTCGGTTTTGCGGGCTTCCTCACGTTCTTTTACCGTTCTGCGGCGAAAATTGTCGAACTCGGCATAAAGCCTTAAATACTTATCATTTGCCTGTGACAATTCTTCTTTAAATTTATCCTCAGCCGACGGTGTTTCATCTACCTTTTCAGCAGAATTTTCCTGCTCCTGCGCGTCAGTTTGTCCGTTTTCGTTTTCCATTTCAACCATATTTTCAGGTTTGTTTGAATTTTCTTTATTCTTTTTCTTCAACATGTCATTAAAATTCATAACTGATAGTGCTAATCAAGTATCCTGCCATCAGCATAAACGCGACAAGCTGTCAGCCAAAATGTTTTTTTTGTGTTTTTGATGCAAAAAAATGGCAGTATTTACCTTATAAAAGCATATAAAAATGAGCGATCCGATTTCCGTCTTGCTATTTATCCGATGTTAACATCTTCGAGTACGCGGCCGTTTTCGCATTTAATGATACGCGAAGGAAAGGTGCGGATAATATGATAATCGTGCGTAGCAACTACCACTGCTGTTCCCGATAAACTGATCTGTTTTAATAATAAAACAATTTCTTCTGAAGTATCGGGGTCAAGATTTCCGGTTGGTTCATCTGCTAATATAATCTCGGGGTTATTAAGCAGTGCACGGGCTATAACCACTCGCTGCTGCTCGCCACCTGATAGCTCATGCGGCATCTTTTTTAATTTGGAGCGTAACCCAACTTTTTCGAGTACATCTAAAATACGATCGGCTATTTGTTTTTTGTCTGTCCAGCCGGTGGCGCGCATAACAAACTGCAGGTTTTGCTCTACAGACCGGTCTGTAAGTAATTGAAAATCCTGGAAAACTATACCCAGCTTACGACGCAGAAAAGGTATATCCTTGTCGGCCAGTTTGCCTAAAGCATACCCAACAGCATAACCCGAGCCGCTTGAAATGTACAGATCGCCATATAATATTTTTAGCAGACTGCTTTTTCCTGAACCGGTTTGCCCGATAAGCCAGATAAAATCTCCTTTGTCAATATGTAAATTTACATTTGACAGTACCAGGTGTTTTTGCTGAAAAATATCAACGCCGTTTAATTTTACTATGGTGTTTTCGATCATTTTTATAGCTCCAATTTTAATATTTTACCAAAGGGCAGGTCTTTGATAAGATTCATAATATAATCGTATTTATCACTAAGCCCTATTTTATCTAATGATTTTTCGGGCCTGTCCACTCTGAAATATGCAAGCAACGTAAATTTATCATCACGTAGTTGTACATAATCCGGAATTTTAGCTACGCCTTTTACTTTTATTATATACATTTTAAAGTTCAGCCTTAAAAGCTATTATGAACAGGTGTTTTTTTGTTGCCTTTTTGCTTTCGCCCAAAGGTATTGTAATTTTAAAGATTTGACAAAAATTCCATCGTATCTACATTGTCGGCATAATCCCAAAGTTTAGGATACTGGCTTTGGCCAAAACCTGTTACTTGTGTTTTTGTTTGCAGGGTCATGTTGGTAACAACACATTGCAATTCATTTTCTTGCCTGTTCAATTGTTCTTTCAGTTGTTGCTGGTTGGTATAATTTTCATAATACAAGGCAGAAAGGGGGGAAGTAAGCCTGGTATCAGGTTTTAATAACAAAAAACCATTATCTAAATGCTCATCGCGGTTTACCAGGTAGATGGATTTATTATAATCGTAATTGTTATTGTATTTATGGTGATGTATTATAGCCTGATGCCCTTCAATTGATTCAAAAAAGAAATTGAAGTTATAGCTATCCGGCACAAATAATTTTGAAACGTTACGACAGCCAAGGCCATAATAGTCAAAAATATCATTACCGAGTTTAAATAATTCATCCGCAGTTTCCTGTCCTGATAAAACGGCTATGCTATTGCGGTTTTTACGGATAATGTGCGGCACCTTACTAAAGTAGTATTCAAAATAGCGGGAAGTGTTATTGCTTCCGGTGGCGATAATGGCATCGAAATTTTCTAAACGGTCAACAAAACTGAATTTGTTTTTATAGTCGTCGTTTATTTGCACTAATAAATTAAGCACGTATTTAATTAGTCTTGTATCCTGCGAGGACGCCTTGATAAGCGCGTGGTTACCGCTTATCAGCGCGCATAATACATCGTGAAACCCCACAAGCGGTATGTTTCCGGCGAGTACTAAACCAACTTTTTTCTGTGATGTGTTATTTGCGGGGGGGTAATTATTCAGCCATTTTTCTAAATCATCCCTGTTTAGCATAGCGCCGTTGGCTTTAACCGCTTTTAATACGCTTTCCGGCGTAAACCAGGCGTTATAATGGCGTTCCGACTCAATTATTTGCATTAGTTCTGCATCGGGATGACTTAAGCGATCTCCTAACCTGCTGAAAGTATTTATAATAGTAGCAATATCTGATTTTGACATATATATGTTAAGGTTTTAAACCCTTGAGGTGTTTTTTTGTTATATTTGCAAGCCTGAATATTTCGGGCAAAGTTAATTGAGAATATAAGACTTTTTTAAAATATGGCGATAATAATCACCGATGAATGCATAAACTGCGGAGCCTGCGAGCCAGAGTGTCCCAATAATGCTATTTATGATGCAGGCGCTTCGTGGCGTTTTTCTGATGGTACGGGCTTAAAGGGAGTAATTGATTTTGGCGACGGGAATACGTTGAACGCAGAAGAGGCCCAGGCTGCTTTGTCTGACGATATTTATTATATCGTTCCGGATAAATGTACAGAGTGTGTTGGTTTTCATGATGAGCCGCAATGTGCTGCTGTTTGCCCTGTGGACTGCTGTGTGGATGACGAGGATGTACGTGAAACTAAAGAAGAATTACTGGCCAAAAAAGATTGGCTGCATATGGATGAATAGCATTTAAGTTCATTTAAAAAAAGGGGAGGCAATGTTTTGCTTCCCCTTTTTTTGTATGCGAACCTTTTTTTTATTTTTTGCGTAGAAGTTGTCATTATATGGAATACGGAATTTGTAATCTTGCTATAGTACCCCTTCGTGCGGAACCCAGCGATCGCAGCGAAATGATATCGCAACTATTGTTTGGTGAAGCTTTTGAGATAACCGAATGGACAAACAAATGGGCAAAAATTACCATGGCGATCGATGGTTACAGCGGATGGGTAGACAGGTTACAATTTACCATGTTAGGGCATATGGCTTATAAAAGCCTGCTGCAAAAGCCCGCTAAACTAACTTACAGACCCGTTACCCAGGCCTGGAAAATTATTGATAACTCCGTTATATTTTTGGCCGCCGGAAGTTCACTGGCTTTTTTAGAAGGTACAAGCAGTTTTATCGGCAACCAAAAATTTGAAATTATAGGGGAAATAGGAGAGAAGGATCATATTGCCAATATTGCCAAATCTTATTTAAACACGCCGTATTTGTGGGGAGGAAGAACTCATTTCGGTATTGATTGCTCGGGCCTTTCGCAGGTGGTGTACCGCCTTTGTGGAAAAAACATACCGCGTGATGCCTATTTACAGGCCGAATACGGGCAGGAGGTAAGTACTTTAAGTAAAGCGAAACTGGGCGACCTCGCTTTTTTTGATAATGAGGAAGGGCGTATAACCCACGTAGGCATTATTTTAAACCATGGCCAGATATTACATGCCTCAGGCAAGGTGAAGATTGACAGGATTGATGATGAAGGAATTTATTCGGAAGAGCAAAAACGTTACACTCATAAACTGAGTACTTTAAGGCGTTATTTTTAAAATTGTATATCCCAGCAGATTACTTTTTTATCATCACTGATAGATAGTAACTGATCGCCGTTCCAGGCCAGTTTGTTAACCGACAGGGCATGACTATCATACCCTTTTTCACGACTGATATTTTTGTAGAGTTTAAAATCATCTGCCCCCCAAATTTTAATGCTTTTATCCATACTTGCAGTTGCAAAATATGGCCGTGACGGATGGAAAAGGATATGGTTTACCGCGAAAAGGTGCGCAGGAATGTTATGAATAAGCGAATAGGTTTTGGTATCCCATATTTTTACCTGTGCATCGCGAGCGCCGGATAACAGGAGGTCGGAATTTGGGGCAAATGCTATAGCAAAGACAGACATGGTATGCCCGATGAGTACCTTTATTAAGCTATAATCCTGAGCATCGTAGATGATAACACGATTATCCCGGCAGCCAAAAGCAATCCTGTCTTCCTGCTGATTAACTGTTATGCAACGGATGGTGTCATCTGCTACATTTATGGTATGCAATAATTCAAGGGTTTTTAAACTCCATACTGATACCGACCCATCTTCGGACGCTACCAATAACTCGTCCTTTTTAATTACCGATTTTATGTCAAAAACAGGTTTGACATGATGACGTAACCTGTGAGTTATTTTTTGCTCAATAAAGTTAAACACCAAAACTTCGCCGCTACGCAAACCCGCGAATAATAAGGGATAGCCCGCTGGGCAATGCAACGCATAAATAGAAGCAGGCACCGGGAACATCACTTTAATAAAAGCATTCTCTTTCAGGCTCCACTCTACTACCCCTTTATCATTACCTCCCGTAAATAATATTCCGGGTTTTTGTGAAAGCTCCAATGTGAAAATAGGGTTACTATGGCCGGTAAGTTCAGCTGTTTTTTGTGCTTGCATATGCTAATTTAGTAGATGAGCGATAACTAATAATTATCGCACGTTTGGTATGGCCTCAAATTTTTATTTATGCCGTCCTTCTAAATTTTTGGCAATTGTACCAAGGTTTAAATTCTTTTCGCGCAGTAGTACCAACAGGTGAAAAACCAGATCTGATGCCTCATTTATCAGGTCCGTTTCTGTTTCTGCTAAAGCTGCAATTACCGTTTCAACGCCCTCTTCGCCAACTTTCTGCGCAATTTTATTGAGCCCTTTTTTACGCAGTTTATTTATGTAGGAACCCTCCTGTGGGTTGGTGTATCTGTCGTCAATAATGTTTTCTAATTCGCTGATAAAGTTTTGATTAAACTCCGTTTTAAAACAACTGCGTGAGCCGGTGTGGCAGGTAGGACCATCGGCTTTTACTTTTATTAGCAGTGTATCGTTATCGCAATCTATATGTATGTTTTTTACATGTAGGAAATTGCCGCTGGTTTCACCTTTTGTCCATAAGCGGTTTTTTGAGCGCGAGTAAAAGGTAACTATATTTTCTGTTACTGTTTTATCGTAAGCTTCCTTGTTCATGTAACCGAGCATCAGCACTTCAAGTGTTTGATCATCCTGTATCACTACCGGCACCAACCCGTTTGTTTTATCAAAATCTATTTCCATTCCTCTTTTTTAATAGCATATACTACACCCGGCTGGCATCCGCAGCTTTGATCGTACTGGTATTTCATGCCTAATTTAGTAAATACATTAATAGAAGGGGTATTATCCTTCATTGCTGTACCAATAATTTTATCTAACATAAGCGTGTTAAAGCCGAAGGTCAAACTTGCGTTGGCTGCCTCGGTAGCGTAACCTAATCCGCGATGGCGTTTCAGTAACCGATATCCAATATCCACCTGTTCTTTATCGCTTATATATTTTAAACCGCACCAGCCAATATATTCACCGCTTTGTTTAATGAGTACACTTAAGCGGCCCATATTATATTTTTCGTACTGATCGTATCCTGCAATAAATGCTTCCGCATCAGTGAGTGAATTAAATGGCACATCTCCCGTGAAACGCCTTATATCATCGTCGGCGTAAAGTTCCATCATTGGTGACGCATCGTCTTTTAAAAATGGCCGCATTATCAACCTATCAGTTATTAATTGTAGGTTCATTTATCTTACTTCTATCTGATGTGCCTTTAAAGCTGATTTAAGATCAGGTATCAGGATCTCACCGTAATGAAATACCGAAGCTGCTAAAGCGGCATCCACTTCGCTCTGCTGAAAAACATCCACAAAATGCTGTACCGAACCCGCGCCACCCGAAGCAATTACGGGGATGTTTACAGCATTGTTCACCAAAGTTAACAAACCGTTATCAAAACCACTCTTTGTACCGTCATGATCCATTGAAGTAAGCAGTATTTCGCCTGCACCACGGCTTTCGGCTTCCAATATCCATTCCAGCGTTTGTTTTTCAGTAGGCAGGCGTCCTCCGTTCAAATACACAATATTTTTATCATCCATTACGCGGGTATCTACCGCAACAATTACAAATTGCACACCAAATGCTTTAGCCAGTTCATCAATTAATGCGGGGTTGCGCACCGCGGCAGAGTTGATCGATATTTTATCAGCTCCGGCATTCAATAAAGCATCCGCATCGGCTATCTCATTAATACCTCCGCCTATAGTAAATGGAATATTGATTTGCCTTGCTACTGCCTTTACCAGTTCAACCATGGTTTTGCGGCGCTCAACTGTGGCGGTAATATCTAAAAAAACAAGCTCATCCGCGCCTTGCTGCGAGTAATTCCAGGCCAGTTCAACCGGGTCGCCGGCATCACGCAGGTCAACAAAGTTCACACCTTTTACGGTGCGACCGTTTTTTACATCTAAACAGGGAATAATTCGTTTTGCGAGCATAAATTACAGGAGCGTGGTGCCAGATTCAAAAACTCCCCCTTCAGGGAGCTGCGGGGGGCTTGGTTTTATATCGACATTAATGATTCCAGATTCCAGTTTTTTATTTCATCAATGCTTATGCGATTTTCATATATGGCTTTACCAACCACACATGACTCTACCTTTATTTTGCTCAATTCTTCAATATCTGCCATTGAACTTACCCCGCCGGAAGCTATTAACTTGATAAACGGCGAGTGATCAAGCAGTTTTTGATATAGTTTTACTCCGGCTCCGCCTAACTTGCCATCTTTATTAATATCTGTACATAAAAATCTGAAAAAACCTAAAGCCAGGCACTTATCTACATAGTCCATTAGCTTGATAGGAGAGCTTTCCATCCATCCGGAGTATTTGATTACTTCGTCCAATACATCAATAGCTATAACCACCTGATTGGAGCATTTATCGCGCCCGCAGATGGCTTTACCTAATTCCGGAAGAAAAGATGGGTTGGTAAGCGCCTGTGTGCCCACAATTACCCGATGTACGCCCGAATCTATCAGTTCCTTCACTTTGTCAATGCTACGTATCCCTCCGCCATATTGTACCTGCATATCTGTTTTACGGATCACATCAAATAAATACTGCTGATTACTGAAATCGTTTTTAGCGCCGTTGAGGTCAATGATATGAATAAAGTTAGTACCGTTTGACTGATACTTCTCAATCATCTCTTCGAGTGTAACCTCATATTCGGTTACCTGTTCGTAATCACCTTCGCGAAGGCGCACGACTTTTTTATTCAGAATATCAATAGCGGGAATAATATACATGATTTAAATTTTTGAGAAGTTTGTTAATAATGTTTCGCCATACACACCTGACTTTTCCGGATGAAACTGCACACCGTAAAAATTATCAAGCCAAATTGATGCCGAAAATTTATTTATATAACTTGTTGATGATAAAGTGTATAAATGGTCATACTCAATAAAGTATGAATGTACAAAGTAAAAATGTGATCCGGCCGGAATATTTTTAAATAAAGGATTTTCCTTTTCCTGATACACCTGGTTCCAGCCCGTGTGCGGAACTTTAAATGTGGTATTACCTGCAAATTTAAGGGTTTTTACCGGGAATATGTTCAGCATGTCGGCGTCACCTTCCTCCGACCAGGAGGTTAACAGTTGCATGCCTACACAAATACCCAATGTTGGCTTTTTTAATGCCTTTATTTTGGGCACAAGGCCAGTTTGCTCCAATTTATTCATGGCTGCTCCTGCATGGCCAACACCGGGAATGATATAGCGATCAAATTTTTCAAAATCTGTTTCCGTGTACACCATTCCGTAAGGAATGTTTAAACGCTCTAAGGCTGCCGTAAGCGAAAATATATTCCCCGCACCATACCGGATGATTCCTATACGGGGGCCATCAGGCGAAATGCCTGGCAATGCTGTAGCTGTATCTGGCTGATTGTTATCGGTCATTTGGAGCACCTCATGTTAAGGAATGGGAGGTGAATTATAAAACCCCTTTTGTACTTGGTAAAACCATTTTGTTCACATCTCTTTTAACAGCCATTTTTATAGCTTTTGCAAAGGCTTTAAATATAGCTTCTATTTTATGATGTTCGTTTTGCCCTTCAGCTTTTATATTCAAGTTGCATTTTGCCGCGTCGCTGAACGATTTGAAAAAATGATAGAACATCTCTGTTGGTACATCGCCAACCTTTTCTCTGTTAAATACGGCATCCCATACTATCCAGTTTCTGCCGCCAAAATCAATAGCCGCCTGTGCAAGGCAATCATCCATCGGCAAGCAAAAACCATAACGCTCAATTCCCATTTTATTGCCTAAAGCTTTAGCAAAAACTTCGCCTAAGGCAATACCGGTATCTTCAATGGTATGGTGCTCGTCAATATGCAGGTCGCCTTTAGCAGTTACGGTCAGGTCCATACTGCCATGCCGGGCAATCTGGTCAAGCATATGATCAAAAAAGTGTAATCCGGTTGATATATTTGCTTCGCCTGTGCCGTCCAAATTAAGCTTTATGTAAATATCCGTTTCTTTTGTTGTGCGTTTATGTTCTATCTCCCGTTCGCCTAATTTTAAAAACTCATATATCTTTTTCCAGTCGGGTGTTTCCAATACAACCGCGCTGGTAATATCTTCTTTCCCGGTAAATTCTCCGGCCCCTAATGAGGGATCATTGTTTAACCAAATACCTTTAGCCCCTAAATTTTTTGCTAAAAGCATGTCGTTTTTACGGTCGCCTATTACAAAGGAGTTGGCCAGATCGTATCTGGTGGTATCAAAATACTGCGTAAGTAAAGCTGTACCCGGTTTGCGGGTAGGGGCATTGTCGGCAGCAAAAGTGCGATCGATATATTGGGTTTTAAAGTTTACCCCTTCATTGCCGAATGTTTTGATGATGAGGTTGTGTACCGGCCAAAAAGTGTCTTCGGGATAAGAAGCCGTACCCAAACCATCCTGATTGGTGATCATGATCAACTCATAGTCCAATTCAGCTGCTATTTTGGGCAGATATTGTAAAGCACCGGGATAAAAGGTCAGCTTTTCAAACGAATCAATTTGTTCATCCGGTGTTTCCAGTATCATGGTACCATCGCGGTCAATAAAAAGTATTTTTTGCAGCAGCTTGCTCATTTATATTGCTGTAAAGTTTCTATCAGTACGTTGTTTTCTGAGGGCGTGCCAATGGTAATACGCAGGCAGCCTTCGCATAATTCCACCTTTGAACGGTCGCGGATAATAATGCCCTTGCTTACCAGATAATCATATATCTTTTTAGGGTCGCTTGTTTTCACCAGTATAAAGTTAGCATCAGAAGGGTAAATATCCTGCACAAACCCGAATTCTTTTAAGCGGAGCACCAGGTTGTCGCGCTGCTCCAATGTTTCTTTTATCCAGTTATTTACCTGCTGCACATTGTTTAATGCCTCCAGTGCTAATTGTTGTGATGCCTCATTTACGTTATAAGGAGGTTTAACCTTGTTCATTACCTCAATTATCTCTTCGCTGGCGAAAGCCATGCCTACACGTAATCCTGCCAGTCCCCAGGCTTTAGAAAGCGTTTGCAATACCACCAGGTTAGCATACTCGGTAAGTTCCTGGATAAAGCTTTTTTGCCTGCTGAAATTGATGTAAGCCTCATCTATTACCACCAGGCCGCTAAAGTTTGCCAGCAGCGTTTCAATATCATCGCGGTTAATGGAGTTGCCTGTAGGGTTATTTGGCGAGCAGATGAAAATAAGTTTGGTGTGTTTATCTATTGCCTCGGCAATGCCTTCCATATCAAGCTGATAATCGGGCGTAAGCAATACCTTGCGGGCCTCAACATCATTTATATTGGCAGATACCTGGTACATACCATAAGTTGGCGGTACAATGATCACATTATCCACACCGGGGTTACAAAAGCTGCGAAAAAGAATGTCGATCGCCTCATCGCTACCGTTGCCCAGGAAAATATTGCGGGCCGGCACACCTTTTATTTCGCTCAGTCGTATTTTAACTTTGTATTGCAGCGGATCGGGGTAACGGTTATAGGCCGTATGTAATGGAGAGCCGAAAGCATTTTCATTCGCGTCTAAAAATACGCTGGCCTCACCGGTATACTCATCCCTTGCCGATGAATAAGGGGTGAGGTTTTTGATGTTCTCTCTAAGAAGATTATTTATATCGAACATTTTAGTTAAGCAAATTAAAGTCTTTTGAAAATTTCATTTGTTTGCCTCTCCCCGTATCAAAATAGATAGTGTCATTTTGAATATATGGATAAGGGAAATAATTATTATCGTCGGTTTCTATAAAATCTTTTTGTATAAAATGACTGCGGGTGTTTTTAGTAGAAGGATCATATTCTGCAGCAGAAATTTCATTAATTCCTGAAGAATCTACTTGTTTGATCTGCCAGTAATAGATTTTATTATTTATAATATATGGTGATGAAAAATAATAGTTAAAATCAGGAGCAATATCTGAAAACTTCTGTTTTTTACCATTCGTGAGAATTTTATATTCACCAAAAGTTGCGTTAATAGTATTTTTATAGCCAGACGCTTTTAACTGTATATCCTCTAACGGGCCATTGCTGGAAACAACCTGATAAAAATACATATTATCATTAATTTTATTAATCCCAAAGCCTTTGTCTATAGTATCGACTAAGGCCCCATTTAAGGTGATTACTGCGTAAGTTCCGCCCATTACTACTGCATCAGCATAGCCCGTATCTGTCACCATAAAACCATCTTTTAATTTGTATGGTTTAAATAAGGTGGTACCAGTGTTTATTTTATCAATTATAGTCGGTTTTATTTGGGGTAATGAATCTTTTACAGATAGTTTGTCTTTGCTTTTGCATCCGACGACCAAAATTATGCATGATATGTAAATAGGTATCTTCATTTGTTAGGCTGGTGTCGTGATGCTTAGTTATATATTATTCATCCTTACAGTTACCGCATTTTTGTGTGCATGAAGTCCTTCCATCTCCGCTAATACCTCTACCGACGGGCCTATGTTTTGCATACCCTGCCCGGTTAAGTGTTGAAACGTGATCTTTTTGACAAATGAATCAACCGATACGCCTGAATAAGCCTTTGCATAACTACTGGTAGGTAATGTATGGTTAGTACCCGATGCATAGTCGCCGGCACTTTCGGGGGTTAAATTTCCCAAAAAAACAGATCCTGCGTTAATGATAGCGGGAGTTAAGGTTTGCCACCTTTCTGTTGCCAGTATTAAATGTTCGGGAGCATATTCGTTACTAAAATCCATAGCCTCATTTAATGAGCCTGTAACAATAATATACGAGTTGTCCAATGCTTGTCTGGCGATCTCGGCGCGTGGTAAAATCACGAGTTGTTTATCCACTTCATTTAAAACTTCATCAGCTAAGGCCTGTGAAGTGCATACCAAAACAGACTGGCTATCTACTCCATGCTCTGCCTGTGCCAGCAAGTCGGCCGCTACGTAAGCGGCTTTTGCGGTTTCGTCGGCAATTACTAATACTTCTGATGGACCCGCAGGCATATCAATAGCAGTGGTAGTAGTAGATTGAATGATGGTTTTAGCTTTGGTTACAAACTGATTCCCCGGGCCGAATATCTTATCCACTTTGGTTATCGACTCCGTACCATAAGCCATTGCGGCTATTGCCTGCGCGCCACCGGCCAAATAAACTTTATCAACTCCCAACATTAGCGCCACGTATGCTATAAAGGCGTTTACCTTACCGTTTTTTTGCGGAGGGGAGCACACTATTATTTGTTTGCAGCCTGCAATGCGTGCGGGTATGCCCAGCATTAAAAATGTGGAAGGCAGAACCGCCGTACCACCGGGAATATAGAGCCCTACCTTTTCAATAGCACGTATTTCGCGCCAGCAGGTAACTCCTGGCATGGTTTCTACGTGTTCTTCGGCTTTTAACTGTACTTTATGAAATTTATAGATGTTATCGTAAGCGGTTTGTAAAGCGGTTTTCTGCTCACCGGATATCGCTTTGGCCAATTCTTCTAATTCGGCTTTATCCAGATAAAGTTTATCCAGTTCCACCTTATCAAAACGGTAGGTATATTCTAATAAAGCTTTATCGCCATGCTGCCTAACGTTTTCAATAATATCTTCTACCAGCGTGCGTATCTCATTCGCCGGATCAATATTACGCTGAACCAGTTTGGCAATATCCGCTTTGCTTAACGCCGAATAATTGTAAGTTTTCATAGCCTGCCCCAAATGCTCTCCAAAAGGAGAGGCGTTCTACAATATTATTTTCTCTATCGGCATTACTACAATGCCTTGCGCGCCTGCTTGTTTTAGCTGGCTTATCCTGTCCCAAAAATCGCGTTCAGGTATAACGGTATGTACCGCTACCCAATCTGCCTCGGCAAGCGGCACTACAGATGGGCTTTTTACCCCCGGTAATAAAGCGGTGATAGCTGCCAGGTTTTCGCGCAGTACATTAAGTACCACATATTTGGTTTCCTTAGCGCGTAAAACTGATTGTATGCGTTGTATCAGTTCTATTATCAGGTCTTCGTTCTCACTGCCTTTGCGGCCTATTAAAACAGCTTCGGATGACATCACATCCGCAAAAGGTTTAAGCCCGTTGCTTTTCAGAGTGCCACCCGTTGATACCAGGTCACATATTGCGTCGCTTAAGCCTAAGCCCGGAGATATCTCTACCGAACCGGAAATTGTGCGTATGTCGGCTTCAATACCTTGTTCTTTCAAATATTTCCCTAAAATTACCGGATAGGTAGTTGCTATAGAGCAGCCATTAAGTTGTGATATCTCCTGAATGCTGTTGTTATTTGGTACTGCTATTTTTAAGGAGCATTTACCAAAACCCAAACGTTGCAGGTAGCTTACATCTACTTCGGTTTCCTCTATCACGTTTTCGCCAACAATGCCTAGATCGGCAATGCCATCCTGTACATATTCGGGGATATCATCGTCACGCAAAAAAAGTATCTCTAAAGGGAAGTTAGATACGGGAGAGA
The DNA here is from genome assembly GCF_016522075.1 of Mucilaginibacter segetis. Classification (GTDB taxonomy): domain Bacteria; phylum Bacteroidota; class Bacteroidia; order Sphingobacteriales; family Sphingobacteriaceae; genus Mucilaginibacter; species Mucilaginibacter segetis. The sequence goes on from NZ_JAEHFW010000003.1 coordinate 650,387, forward strand.
TGAGCGAACTTTTATAATTTTCGAAATTTAAGCCGCAATTTTTTAATAATTCAACGGATTTTTCGTTGAGCCGACCCGATTTCTGGATCGCTATTTTTAATGTTTTCACAAAATGATTTTAAAGTACTATAATAAACGGAGGTTGTTATTTCACGTAGAAACATACATTATCTTTTCACCACAAGGTGGTGATGGTGCAGATGAAGATGATGTAGTGTTAAACCTTTCATTTTTATAGTATAACTATAGATAAGATGTTGCAAATATATACAGTTGTTGATTAAATCAAAATAAATAATGTAACAGATGCATTGTGAGCATTTATTCAATTCGGTTCATCCGCCGCGTTATATTCATAAATGCCGCCATCTTCAAACTGTTTTAATAATTTAAGATGCTTTACTTTTTTAATGTCATCAAGTGTAAGCAACTCCTTGTAATACACGTTGTTGAACCATATTAAATAAAAGTGTTTGGTGTCATAAAATTTTTGTACGTCCTTCTTAAAAAATTTATGTGGTAATAAAAAGGAGGATGTTCCGGATAAAAAATATACCGCTTCATGCGCATCAGAATAAATAATAACTCCGGGTTTAAACATTTTACCTTTGTCTTCCTTCAGGAATTTAGCAAATGGCGAAAGGTTCCAGTCATCATCGGTATAACCGGGATTACCGTAGTCGCATTGGTCATAGCAGCGTTGCCAATCTATTTTATAGGAACGGTAAGCAAACAGCAACATAACTGCTGCCAGCGGTATGCTTACAAATAGCCTGGGTTTAAACTTTAACCGTTTAACTATACCTATAACCCAGCTGGTGCTGCCCCATATGAGCGGGATAAACATAGGAGCCAGTAAACGGGAGTTGATACGCTCGAACCTGGAGAAAGTGGCGGACAGTATAATGAACAAACCATATACTAAAGCAAAAGTGATGGCGATGTTCTCATAGGTCGTCAACCTTTTTCTCATGAAATTAAAAAGTAACGCCGATGTGAAGCCAAAAATAAAAAGCCATACAAGCGGTGATGCTATGGCGTATTGATTGGGTGTTAAAGTTAACCAATCGCAAAATACCGTGCCCGAATAATGCAGATTTTCTGCAAAAGGTGTAATAGACGGTTCGCGGGGGCCTGTAAGGCTTTTGGTACTTAATATATTGATGAGTAAATTAATAACCAATAAAGAGCAACTCACCACCCCGTAGATCAGGATGTGATTGATCTTTTTCTTAGTGGGTAAGGATCTGTCCAGTAATAAAAGCAATCCGCCTGTGCCTATAACCGTTACGCCGGCATAGCGGGTAACACAGCTTAAAGCAGCAATAAATGCTACTAATATTAAGGAGCCTAAAGTATATTTTAGGAAATACTGCCTTAGTGCTAAAAAGAAAATGAGGCATAAGAGTATAAACAGCGTTTCGGACCATAGGTAAGTGTACACCTGTAAAAGCGCCGCGCTTAAAACAATTACAGGCAATATAAGCCATTTATACAACCGGGATGCAACCGAAAACCGATGCATAATTAGTCCGCTTAAATATATAACTGCTGCAAACATCAATCCGTTCAATACGGGGCCTGCCGCAACGGGGTCAATGCCTGTTATAAAAAATACGATCCCTAAAAATATGGGATAAAAAACCGGGAAATCGACAATAGGAGCGTGGTTGAAAGTTAATGTAGAGCCATGCGCAGCAAAACTGCGGGCAGCGCTCGTGTACATGATGGAATCTGGCGATATGCCAATGCCACTGTACCGTGTAAACAGATAGATGATATAAAAACCCACCGCCGAGGCTAATAAGGTATCGTAGTTTTTTATATATCTCGATATTGCCATTATTGTTCTTTAAAGTTACAAACGGCTTTTTTGTTTACAAAAAGATCAACTTTAACCAAATGATAACTGTTATTATTTATATTAAATAAGATTCTTAGGCTATTTGATGAAGTATTTCACTCAAGGGCTGATCGCTGTTTATTAATATGCCTGTTACGCCAGCCGCCGTTCCTGCTTCCACATCACGTTCACGGTCGCCTATGAAATATGACAGGGAAGGATCTATGTTATATTTTTCTATCCCTTGCAGTAAAAGGCCGGGCTTAGGTTTGCGGCAATCACACTCTCCGGTAAAATCGGGGTGATGCGGGCAATAAAAAAAATCAGTAAGTTGTACACCTTTTTCCGCATACACTTTTTTCAAATGCTGATGCATTTTTGATAATTCGGCCTCATCATACCAGCCTTTGGCTAATCCGCCCTGGTTAGTGGCAACCAACAACATATAGCCTCTGTCTTGCAGGGTTTTCAGCGTCTCAAAATTATCCAGTACATGAAAATCTTCCAACCGGCGTACGTAGTCGCCCATTTCCTGGTTTAACACTCCGTCACGATCTAAAAAAACTGCTTTATTTTTTTGCGGCATATTGTAAGGTGTAAATTTATAATCCTGCAAAACTAATTTAATAAGTTTATTTGCTATGTGTGCATATTAAATAAACCTTAAAAATTATAATTTTCATATATTAAGTATATTATTTTTGTAGACATTATAAATTATTTGCAATAAAAGGTTGATTTTTTAGGATTTATTAAAAATAAACTCACCGTTTATAAAAATATTGAAATTTTAGTAATTTCGTTATTACGCATAATTACAAATAAGCGGATTTAACGATGGATCAAACTGATGGAAACCAGCAGGGCCTTTACAGGTCCGAATTTGAACACGACTCCTGCGGAACAGGCTTTATAACCAATATTGACGGACATAAGACTTATCATATTATTGACGATGCGTTAACCATGTTAGAAAATATGGAGCATCGCGGGGCTTGTGGTTGCGACCCTGATAGCGGGGATGGCGCGGGTATTTTAATACAACTTCCTCATGAATTTTTAATGGAGGAATGCTCGGACCTGGAAATAAGCTTGCCTGAACCCGGAGAATACGGAGTGGGCATGATGTTTTTCCCAAAGGAACCGACGCTGAAAAAAGCCTGTCGCAAAATTATTATTGCTGCTGTTGATAAACTGGGTTTACAGATGCTCGGCTATCGTAAATTACAGGTTGATTCATCTGTAATTGGTGAAACCGCACGCCAGGCCGAACCCGATTGTGAGCAATTATTTATTGCAAGGCCTCACACTATTGTAAGTGTTGATGATTTTGAACGTAAATTATACGTATTAAGACGATATATTAATAAAACGATAGCCGAAACTATCCCGGCTGCAAGCGAACATTTTTATTTTGCGTCGCTATCATGTAAAACCATAATTTACAAAGGGCAGGTAACTACCTATCAGCTGCGTAAATACTTTACAGATCTTGCCGACCCGCGTATGGCATCAGGTTTTGCTATGATCCACTCGCGGTTCTCTACCAATACATTCCCTTCGTGGAAACTGGCGCAACCGTTCCGTCTTATTGCGCATAATGGCGAAATAAACACGCTTACAGGTAACCTAAACTGGTTTTATTCAGGTTTAAGATCATATGTGTCTCCGCATTTTACAGCGGAAGAAATGGATATGCTGCTTCCGGTTATTGATAATAACCAATCAGATTCAGCGTGTCTGGACAATATTATCGAGATACTGCTTCATTCCGGTCGTTCATTGCCGCATGTGATGATGATGCTGGTACCCGAAGCATGGGATGGTAACGAGCAGATGGACCCAGTTAAAAAGGCGTTTTATGAATATCATGCCACCTTAATGGAGCCCTGGGATGGTCCTGCCGCTATCACCTTTACCGACGGTAAACTGGTAGGGGCATTGCTTGACCGTAATGGTTTGCGCCCTCTTCGTTATGTTATCACTAACGACGGACGTGTTATTGCGGCATCAGAAGCGGGAACACTTCCTATTGACGAAAGCACCGTAATAAGAAAGGGACGTTTGCAACCCGGTAAAATGCTGCTCATTGATACCGAAAAAGGACAGATCATTACCGATGATGACATAAAAAAGCAAATTACTTCGCAGCAGCCTTACGGCCGCTGGCTGGAGAATTACAAGATACGTTTAGGAGAGCTGCAGGAACCACGACTGGCTTTCGCAAGCCTTTCGGCCGAAGCAGTGTTCCGTTACCAACAGGTTTTTGGCTATAGCCGTGAGGATATTGATACAATTATTAAGCCAATGGCGCTTGATGGTAAAGAACCTATCGGTTCTATGGGCACAGATGTGCCTTTGGCCATCCTGTCAGATAAGCCTCAGCATTTATCAAGTTACTTTAAGCAGTTTTTTGCGCAGGTAACCAATCCGCCGATTGATCCTATAAGGGAACGTTTGGTGATGAGCCTTTCAACCTTTATCGGAAGTAATGGGAACCTGTTGGATGAAGATAAGATGCATTGCCATTGTGTGGTATTGCAACATCCGATATTAAAAAATCATCAGTTAGAAAAACTTAGAAGTATAGATACGGGTTTATTCCACGCAAAAACCCTGCAAACTTATTTTATAGCAGATGGTATGCCCGGCTCACTGGAAAAAGGTATTGCAAGGCTTTGCCGTTATGCAGAGGATGCGGTAGATGATGGTTTCGAGGTGCTTATACTCTCTGACCGTGCTATAGATTCGGGGCACGCGCCTATACCATCGTTGCTTGCCGTATCTGCAGTACACCACCACCTTATAAAAAAGGGGCGCCGGGGCGCAGTAGGTTTGGTTGTGGAAGCAGGGGATGTATGGGAAGTTCATCACTTTGCCTGTTTACTGGCATTTGGCGCTACAGCTATTAACCCTTACCTGGCGCTTTCAACTATTGAAACGCTTAAAGAAAAAGGGAAGTTAGAGACAACGCTGGACGTAAAAGCACTTTATAAAAATTATGTAAAATCTGTTAACGACGGGCTATTGAAGATCTTCTCAAAAATGGGGATCTCCACCTTGCAGTCATATCACGGAGCACAGGTTTTTGAGATATTAGGTATTAACAGCGATGTGGTAGATCGTTATTTTTCAGGAGCGGTAACCCGTATAGGCGGTTTAGGGCTTGACGAAATTGCACGCGAAGCATTATGTAAGCATAAAATTGGTTTTGGCGCCGCCGAAGCGGAGAGTAAATTGTTACCGGAAGGTGGTATTTACCAATGGAAACGCCGCGGAGAAGCCCATTTGTTTAACCCGGATACGGTGCACTTGTTGCAGCATGCAACACGCTCTAATAATTACTCGGTTTATAAAAGCTACGCCGCAAAAATAAACGAGCAATCACAGAAACATTTTACTATAAGAGGCTTGCTTGATTTTGCACACCACCGTGAAGCTATAGGTCTTGATGAAGTTGAACCGGCGGAAAATATAATGAAGCGTTTTGCTACCGGTGCAATGTCTTTTGGATCGATATCACACGAAGCACATAGCACTATGGCTATCGCAATGAACCGTATTGGTGGTAAAAGTAATACAGGCGAAGGCGGGGAAGACGAGATGCGTTATGATAAAATGCCAAATGGCGATTCCATGCGGTCGGCTATCAAGCAAGTGGCATCGGCACGTTTTGGAGTAACATCCAATTACCTTACCAATGCCGACGAATTGCAAATAAAGATGGCTCAGGGTGCGAAACCAGGCGAGGGCGGACAATTGCCCGGCCATAAGGTTGATGACTGGATCGCACGTACACGGCATTCTACACCGGGGGTGGGTTTGATATCGCCGCCGCCGCATCATGATATTTATTCTATTGAGGATCTGGCGCAACTGATATTTGATCTGAAAAATGCTAACCGTAAGGCTCGCATCAATGTTAAGCTGGTATCAAAAGCCGGCGTAGGTACTATTGCCGCGGGCGTTGCTAAAGCGCATGCAGATGTGATTTTGATTGCCGGTTATGATGGCGGTACAGGCGCTTCGCCAATTAGTTCGGTTAAACATGCGGGCTTGCCATGGGAACTTGGTTTGGCAGAAGCTCATCAAACACTTGTGCGTAATAAATTGCGCAGTCGTGTAGTATTACAAACCGACGGACAATTAAAAACCGGTCGCGACCTTGCCATAGCTGCCCTGATGGGAGCCGAGGAGTGGGGTGTTGCTACCGCCGCGCTTGTTGCAGGTGGATGTATAATGATGCGTAAGTGCCATTTAAATACCTGCCCGGTAGGTGTAGCTACACAGGATCCTGAATTAAGGAAGTTATTTAGCGGCAAGCCCGACCATGTGGTTAATTTATTCCGCTTTATGGCCGAAGAACTGCGCGAGATAATGGCAGAGCTTGGTTTCCGCACGGTAAATGAGATGGTGGGACGCGTTCAGTTCCTTAAAGTTAAAGATGGTATCAAAAACTGGAAAGCCAAGACTATTGATCTTTCCGGCATACTGCATCCGGTTACCAACCATAAAGGTCTTACGCTTTATAATAGCGAGCAGCAGGATCATGGTATGGACGATATACTGGATTGGAAACTACTGGAAAATGCAAAGGCTGCACTGGAAGATAAAACCCCTGTGTTTGCAACTTATGAAGTAAAGAATGTTGACCGTACTATAGGTACATTACTATCGAACGAAATATCTAAAATATACGGTTCGGCAGGTTTGCCGGATAATACCATCAACTACAAGTTTGTGGGATCTGCAGGGCAAAGTTTTGGTGCATTTACCACAAAAGGGATTTCATTTGAACTGGAAGGTGAAGCAAATGACTACGTAGGTAAGGGTCTTTCTGGAGCGCAGTTAGCTATATACCCTGCGGCTAACGCTACTTTTACGCCGGAGGATAATATTATTATCGGTAACGTGGCACTATACGGAGCTACAGCAGGAGAGTTATTTGTACGTGGTATGGCAGGCGAACGCTTTGCTGTACGTAACTCAGGTGCTACAGCGGTTGTTGAAGGTACAGGTGATCACGGTTGCGAATACATGACAGGCGGCCGTGCATTGATTTTAGGCGAAACCGGAAGAAACTTTGCCGCAGGAATGAGCGGCGGGCTTGCATGGGTATATAATCCAAACGATACTTTCGCTAAAAATTGTAACCAGGAAATGGTAGACCTCGATCCGCTATCAGTAAAAGATGAAGAGCAGATCATTTCTTTATTGAAAAAGCACATTCATTTAACAGGAAGTAAGGTGGCCCAAACCATCTTAAAGAACTGGAACGAGGCCTCTGGCAAGTTTGTGAAGGTTTATCCTAAAGAGTATAAAAAGGTGATCGAAAAACAGCAATATCAAACCATTAGCTAATTATTATGGGAAAAGTAACAGGATTTCAGGAATTTAACAGAGAGCTGCCTCAAAAAACACCTATAGCAGAACGGGTAAAAACCTATAATGAGTTTGTGGGCTTATATTCTGATGAAAAGTTAAATCAGCAATCTGCACGCTGCATGAATTGCGGGATACCATTTTGCCATTCGGGCTGCCCGCTCGGAAATGTTATTCCCGAATTTAATGACGCCGTTTATCGCAAAAACTGGGACGAAGCTTATCAGATATTAGCATCCACTAATAATTTCCCGGAGTTTACCGGAAGGATATGCCCGGCGCCATGTGAATCGGCGTGTGTATTAGGGATAAATAAACCAGCAGTTGCTATTGAGGAAATTGAAAAGCACATCATCGAGATAGCTTACGAGAAAAATCTGGTTAAAGCAGAGGCCCCATTTATTAAAACAGGGAAAAGTGTAGCTGTTGTAGGTTCGGGCCCTGCGGGGTTGGCAGCCGCAGCGCAGTTAAGCAAAGCCGGGCATGCTGTTACTGTTTTTGAAAGAGATGATAAACCGGGTGGTTTGTTACGCTACGGTATCCCTGATTTTAAGTTAGAAAAGTGGGTGATAGATCGCCGTATAAAAATAATGGAAGAGGACGGGGTGGTATTTAAATGTAACACCGAAATAGGTAAAACCATAGCTGCTGAAGAGTTAGTACGTAACCATGACGCGGTAGTTTTAGCAGGAGGCTCCACCATACCACGTAATTTGCCTATACCCGGCCGTGAACTTAAGGGCATTTATTTTGCCATGGAGTTTTTAAAACAGCAAAATAAAAGAGTTAGCCATACTGCTTTTGATGCAGAAGATATATTAGCTACCGATAAGGATGTGGTAGTGATTGGTGGTGGCGATACCGGATCGGACTGTGTAGGTACATCAAACCGGCAGGGAGCACGTTCTATAAAGCAATTTGAAGTGATGATGCAACCACCGGAACAACGTACGCCTCATATGCCTTGGCCCACGTATCCTATGGTGCTGAAAACCACCAGCTCGCATGAAGAGGGTTGTGAACGTTTCTGGGGAATTAATACTAAAGAATTTTTAGGCGACGAAAATGGCGAATTGCGCGCATTACGGGTAACAGATGTTAGCTGGGAAATTGATGTGATGGGCCGCCCCATGAAATTCACTGAAGTGGAAGGATCGGAAAGGGAAATTCCTTGCCAGCGCGTATTTTTAGCCATGGGCTTTTTACACCCGCAGTTTGAGGGCGCGTTGGAGGAACTGGGCGTTAATTTAGATGAGCGTAAAAATGCTAAAGCCAAAGAGGGTATATACCGAACAAACGTTAGTAAGGTATTTACCGCAGGCGATATGCGCCGCGGACAATCATTAGTAGTTTGGGCTATATCAGAAGGGCGTGAAACCGCACGTAAGGTAGACGAGTTTTTAATGGGCCACTCTAATTTGGAAAGTAAGGACGCCGTAAACCAGTTTGAACAAGTATTTTACTAAACCTCGGATCAATAACATTAAAAAAGGAGGGCATGCCCTCCTTTTTCTTGTCTTTATTTTTCAGCGTTTTTTAGCTCAGCAGCATTTTGTTCTTTAAGTTTGGGTATCATCTCTTTTACCTGTTTTTGCCAATCGGTTTGTAACGAATCCCAGGTAGTATATGCGTGATAGCTCTTAAAATCCAACTTGATACCAGTTTTATAAGGTCCATATACACCCAAGTATTCTGTTTTGTCATCATCTAATTTAAACTTAAACGCATAAAATGCACCGTCCTTGTCGGGTATATTGCCTAAAAGAGTAATATCCCGTAGGCTACCGTAATCTTCCACGTTGGTTAAATACTGGTATAAATTTAGTTTTGCAAATTCAACAGGCTGCCGGTATTTTAAAGCAACTTTGTCAAGTTTATTTTCCTGATTCAAAGTTTCCATCAGGGAATAGCGTGTATCAATACTATCAGCTAACTTATTAATTAGCTTTTGTTCTACGGGCAAATTGTTAGATATTCTGGTATTTACCGCATCAGCTAAGCGCCAGTTATCCTTTTTTATTAATTTTGCAGTAAAAGGCGCTGTTAATGGTTGCGCCTTAATTTTATTCATAATCTGCAAATAATAGTACACAGGTAAACCCCATTCGTTTCCGGTGGTATCTGTATTGTTTAAAAATTTTTCTGCATCCTCATTGGCGGTAGCCGTTAACTGGTTAAAATACGGCGTTACACTATTAATGTATTGGTCTTGATTAACAACAGACTGTGTAACACCCAATATACTGTTCTTGTACTCCGGATATTTAAGGAGCGGAATTATACGACTGTAATTTGTTACTACATACTTCAGCGAATCATACATAGGGCTGAATAATTGATAACTGTTTTCTGTTTTTATAACAGGTATACTCGTTATAAGATCCAGATAGGTATTATAACCGTTTTCTTTATCTACCTGTGTTATAACGTTTAAAATAGTAGCTTTAATTGCGTCGCTGGTTGCTTTGTTGGTAACTATATCCTTAAGTATACCAGGTGTTTTATTATCACTGGTTGATTTGAACTTTTGAATTATAGTTGATCTTGTGCCATAAGCCAAGGTGTCATCAGGATAGTTTTTCTGCAAAGCCTTATACAAATATGGCAACTCGTCTTTTTCGAAGTCGTAATAGGAAAGTGCACCATATGCATATTTCTGCGTAGTGGAATCGGCTGAAGCCAGATCATTTGTTATGAGTTCCGCTTTTGAAGATGCGAGTGAAATAGGCGTGTTCGCTTGTTTTTTAACCAGTGAGTTGTAAATTTTATTAGCGGTTTCGTCGAATAATTCTTCTTTGGATAAATGGCCTGAGAAATAGAACAGGTCGCCATTATCAATTATTAATCTTTTACGTATTTTTTCTTTTTCAGAATTTTCAACAATAAATTCTCGACCGCTGATCCCGTTCACTAATATGGTATCAACCTTAATAAGTGAGTCAGGGTAGGCGGAGAATTTTGGAATAAGGTAATTATAAACAGAATCGATATCCTTTGCCCGGTAATATTTGCTGAATGTGGCATGCTCAAGTTCATAAACGCTGCCTGACACAGGATTTGTAGATATGATATTTGCAGACGATTTTAAAAATGAGTTATATATTGGTCGCGAACTGGTAACCATTTTTGGGTCGCTAAACATAGTTACCTGGAATTTTCCATCATCAAAAATTGCAGGTACAAGTTCGGATTTTAAATAAGGTAAAAATTTGAATGATTCAAAAAAATCATCTTCAACATGTTCGCTTGACCTCTCCTGGAGGTTCTGTTTAAGTAGAAGATATATCCGGTTACCTCTTACAAATAATTGTATACGGCAGTTGTATTTATCGTTGATGATAAGTGTAAATGCCCTGCCTTCATACCCATCCTTAAATATTTTTTCAGGTTCGCCTATTAATTTACCCCTTTTGCCATATTCCGTGGGTATTGATTCAAACAGTTTACCTTTATCAGCAAGATAATTGCCTTTCGGATAATCGTTGTATCTTACTATATAATTTTCCAGGTTATCTGTATCCGCGGCCATATACATGTTAATTTGGTACGGGTCGCCCAGGGAATCAATAGGATTTGGTATGGTTTGCACCATTTTTTGAGGTGTAAAAGGCATACTGATTGAAAAAGCCGCTGTGTCATTTTTGAACGTTATCCAATTAGCCCGCGAGCTTTCCTCAACTTTGAAGCTTTTAAATGAATTAAAAAAACGATCGGCATAAGGTGTATTTATACTCTTGGGATTATTGCCGGCGTATAAACAATATAAAATATTATTGTCAATGATCAGCCTGAAACGTACCATGTCATCACCAGATTCCATGATAACGTCAGTAACCTGTTTGCCGTTAAGCAGTACCTTTTTATTACTTACGATATGGTTCTTTTTGTTTGATTTAAAGTTGTTAACCACCATGTTTATTAAACTGTCCGGGGTTACGGGTCTGGCGGTAGTTCCCTTTTTTATAGCGTATGCACCAAAATAAAGGTCATTTGCCAGGTCGGGGTAAATAACCGTGTTCATACCATACAGAACGTTGGTTTGGATAGGAGTTGAAGGCATATCCATAGCATATCCATTCTTTTCATCAGTATATGTTTCCCATTTTATTTTGTTAAAATCGGGCTTATAGTTATCAGCTACGCCAGTAAACGTGGCTTTTACAGGTGTTAACGTATATCCCGCTTTTCTTAATAATGAAATAAGCCCTTCGTCTCCTATAAGATGTGCTACACCAACAGCACTGAATAGCGACTGTGTGGAGATAAGATTAACTATACTTTTGGCCATTAAATTATTACGACTTATAAGTACAGGGTCATTTAGCTGCGCATCGCCTAATATTTCTGATATAGTAGTTAAGTTTCCCGTCATGTAGGCTTTGGTCATCTTCTCTAAATCATCCAATGCCTCCTCATCACTTTCGCTTAGTATATCCTGCAATCGAGACTTAATTTCATCACCGGAGTTAAGTTCCTGGTAAAACGGATCGGTAATGTGCTCTAAACCATATATATTTTTATCCATTGTACGGGCAACACCATACAAGTATGCATCAATAAATGATTTCCTGTCATTGGGGCGTTTTTTTACAGGCGTAATCATAGATTCTACCATAGTCGGATCAATTTCCCCCATAGGATAGCCATTTTTTTCCTCGAAACGCTTTGCCAGTTTTTCATACTCCTCTTCATTAAGCATTTTGCGGATGTTTCGCGAGGTATCATTAGCATCCATATTACTGAACATTTTTCTCAGCAGCGTATCAGGGTGTATTTCCAATGCAAAAGACTGGCAATTTTTTATGGCCAGCATAACTGAGTCGCTAAATCCGAATACCCGGTTATCTTTAACATGCATGGTGCCGAATAAATAAGAGGGCTTGGTTAGTCCGTGTCCGCTAATGCGCCAAAGTAAATTATAATTGGCTTTTTGCTGTGCCCAACTGCATGAGAATGACAGGAGTACTAACAGAATAATTGTACAGGTTTTTTTAAAGAAATTTGTGGTAGCGATAAAATTCCTCGTTTGAGAAGTTTTTGATGAGTAAAGTTTATACATATTATATTGTGATAGTCCCTTAGGTAAGGTTTCACTAATATAACAGTTAGTTCGGTTATAAAATAACCTGATTAACTAATTACCCGGATATTTTATTTCAGTATTTTAAAAATGGCGGTGAAACCGCACGTAAGGTGGACGAGTTTTTAACGGGTCATTCTAATTGGAAAGTAAGGACGCCGTAAACCAGTTTGAACAAGTATTTACTAAACTGAAAACGATAACCATAAACTAAAGGCGCTGGTAAAAGCGCCTTTAGTTTTTATTTAATGTTGTGCTATAGCGTAAAAGTCTGCTCTTGTTTTAGTTGCATTAGTTTTCTCTATTCTTTCTTTTTCCTTTTTGTAATATTCAGCAGTAGATAAATCTACCTGATAAGAGTATGTCCGGCCTTTTTTTGCAGCACCGTATAATTTACTGGTGTAATATAATACAATATCTGTTGCACTGTAATTGTTCAATTCGGCATTTTTAATGTGTTTACCATCTAACCAAATACCATAAGTTGAGGCGTTTTTCCAACTATTAAATTGATTAATTGTTGGTGTACGCTTTGGAGTTATGGAATATTTTTTTGTAAGATGCGCAAAAATTGCCCGTTGCTTAGTAGAAAGCTCACTTAGAGCTTTAACGTATTGTGTACCATCTTTTTCCCTGAAATGTATAAAAACACTATCCGCGTCATAATGGTCTCTGTAAACCGTAACAGGAGGGTGATCTTTAGATTGTTTTATTTCAGTAGTTTTTGAACTTGCAGTTTCTTGCGGAAGAGTTTGCTGTGCCTCAGCATTCATGCATAATGCAAATACTAAAGCGAGGGTAACAGGTACAAGGCTAATGCCTTTGATGATTGCCCGTAATTTAGAGGTGAAAGTTCCCATCATAATTAATCGTTTTTTAGTTACTGAATAATTGAAGTTGCTTGCTAATACGTAGTTAGATTGGAGCCCGGCTTTAGCCAGTAAAAGGTACTGGTAGCTTTTTATATCCTGTTTGGAGTTAATTACACCATCATCCGCCAAAAACTCATGATTTAGCTGTATGGCTTTTTTATAGAAATAAAATACCGGGTTAAACCAAAATATGGTTTTAAGCAGTTCGATAAAAAGTATATCCCATGAATGTTTTTGTTGAACATGTACCGTTTCGTGAATCAGCATATCTTCCTCCATCTCCCCCGCGAGATAATTCCATTCGTTCACAAATATGTAATGTAAAAAGCTGTTAGGTATAATATTTTCCTGAATTAAAATAAGCGTAAGGTTGCCCTGAGGTATCTTTTTATTCCTATAAGCTTTTAACAGGATCTTTGAAAGATTAATAACAAAGCGAAGGAGCAATATTAATGTGACAGCGATATAACCGACGAACAGATAATCATTTAGATTAAGCCCAGTAGGGGATGTTATGATCACTGATGATTTAGGCTGCAGGGTTATATTATCAGCTACATAAGGTAAAATGTGTACATTATCCATTTGGTGGAATACCGGTATAGACTCGTGCTTAACCGGTATATTTATCTTTAATAATGGTAAGGTTAAACCCAACACCAAGGCTAAAAGCAGATAAAATCTTTTAAAGCGATGCATGTTTTCTTTTTCCAGAAGCAACAGATAAACCGCAAGCAGTAGTATTAAGCATATAGCAGATTTGATAAGATAGGCTGTCATTTTTTCTTATTTTTAATTTCCTGTTCAATTATTTTTTTTAGTTCCTCTAACTCGGTAGTTGATAAATCTGTTTCACGGGTAAAAAAGGAGGCGAATTGAGATGCAGAGTTATTAAAGAAGTTTTTTATCAATCCGTTTACATGTGCAGAGAAATAGTCGGTTTTAGCGATTAATGGATAGTATTCTCTTGAATTACCAAAGAGTTTGTATGCTACAAAACCCTTTTCAGCAAGACGTTTTAACATAGTTGCAATAGTGGTAGCAGCAGGTTTGGGATCCGGGTAGCATTCCAGTATATCTTTCATAAATCCTTTTTCCATCGACCATAAATACTCCATTAATTGTTCTTCGGCTTTAGCTAACTTCATTTTATTCTACATTTATATACTTTACTCTACAAATGTAGAATAATATTTAAATAAGTCAAATAATTTTGAAAAATTTTATTTTAGAAGGGTGGGGTAAAAATATTACTTATCCGAAGGATTTTTTTTATTCGCCAAAAGCATCTCCGCCATTTTGTTGATACGGTTTATACGGGTTTGCTCTTGCCTGGCAGAAAGTATCCAAACTACATATTCCTTTTTGTGCGAATAGGCAAGTTTGTTAAAAAATGCAAGGTTTTCCGGATTTTTCTCTAACTCAGTTTTAGCATCGTTTGGAAGTATCACCTGTTTAGTTTCGGGGTTGATATACGCCGAATAATCGTTTTGTTTGATGGCTGCCTTGCTGCTGTCTGATTTCCTGACCAAATGCTCAGGTTTTAGCCTTAAAGCTGTCCAGGTTTCATTTATGGCAGCTGCTGTAACAGGGCGTAAACTGTATATACTAAGTTCATCCCAACTTCCCATCATCTCCAGATCGGTATCAATCCCGGAGTTCTTTTTTGGATAGATGATCCATAGAACTGTTTCCGGTTTTAATATTTTACTGATCAGTTTAAGGTTTGCAGCTAATTCTGCACTGTTTTTTACAAATAACTGTATACCATCAGGAGTGCCTTCGGCTTCAAAAATTAAATTCGTGTTTTCGGGCAGGGGCTCCAGTAGGGATAAGTAACTTTCAGGAGCGTTTAATATCAGCCATGTTTGGCCGGGTTTTACTAACAGCTTTTTAGCAAGTGCGCTCATAACTGATTATTTTGAATTGAATTTAGCAAAGAAATCCCATAAAACTATACCTGCCGATACTACTATATTAAAAGAATGCTTAGTGCCAAACTGGGGAATTTCTAAACAGGTATCAATTTTACTCATT
This sequence comes from Mucilaginibacter segetis, assembly GCF_016522075.1. GTDB lineage: Bacteria > Bacteroidota > Bacteroidia > Sphingobacteriales > Sphingobacteriaceae > Mucilaginibacter > Mucilaginibacter segetis. The sequence goes on from NZ_JAEHFW010000003.1 coordinate 665,601, forward strand.
ACGTCTTCTCCAACCCCATTTACCTCGTTACCAAAAATAAGCGCGTATTTTTCATTATTTACCGGAGCGAAGTTATTAAGCATGATGCTGTTTTCTGCCTGCTCGATAGCTACAATATGGTATCCGTCGGCACGTAATTTATCAACTGCCTGTACGGTATCGGCAAAATATTTCCAATGGATGGATTGGGTTGCGCCAAGGGCGGTTTTTTCAATTTCGCGATGGGGTGGTTGCGCGGTAATGCCACAGAGGTAAACAGCCGAAACGGCAAAGCCATCTGATGTACGGAAAACGGAGCCTATATTGTGCATGCTGCGTACATTGTCGAGCACTACTACCACAGGCAATTTTTCCTGCTGTTTAAATTCTTCAACCGTTGCCCGGTTCAGTTCATCGAGTTTTAATTTGCGCATAAAATTGAGTATGCTGCAAAACTAAGCTTTTACTGCTTCTTTTAATATTCCTACACCATCTCCTATTAAGGAACTGTATACAGACGGTGCATAGCCTGTTTTATCAGTATAATATTCACTAACTTCTTTACTGAAGTTTTCGAACGCGTCTTTTTTAACTAAAGCGATGGCACATCCGCCAAAACCCGCGCCCGTCATCCGGGCTCCTGCAACAGCAATGTTGGTTTTACAATAATCAACTATGGCATCTAATTCTTTCCCACTCACTTCATATAGTTCGCTCAGGGAGTGATGCGAAGCATACATCAATTTGCCAAATTCCAACAGATTGTTATCACTTAAGGCTTTAGCGGCAAGTTTTACCCTGTCGTTCTCTTCTACAACGTGGGTAGCCCTTTTTAATACCGTTTCATCTTTTATTAAGTGTTTGTGTTGATTAAAAGTTCCGGTATCAATATCACAGAGATTATTAATGTCAAGTTCGGCTTTTAAAGCTGTTAAGGCTGTTTTACATTCCTGTACACGCTCGTTATATTTTGATTCTGCTAATTTGCGGGGTTTATTGGTGTTGATAATTGCCAGCAAATAATCGCCCAAATTACTGTCAACCGCCTCGTAATCCAGTGTGTTGCAATCAAGCATTAGTGCTTTGCTTTCTTCGCCAAATGCCACCGCAAACTGATCCATAATACCACAACTGACACCTATAAAATTGTTTTCGACAGACTGGGATAATTTTACCAGCTCAAGCTTAGAATAACCGGCATCAAACATATCATTTAAAGCAAATGCGGTAACAACTTCTATTGATGCGGATGATGATAACCCCGATCCAATTGGTATATCGCCGTAAAATAACATATCTAATCCACTAAGGCTTTTGCCTTCTTTGATAAAATAATCAATAATACCAATGGGATAGTTATACCATAACTCATCTTTTTTATGGAATGATGCGGAATGTACGGGAACTTCTGTCTCATCAGAAAAATTCATGCTTTTAAATCGAAACACATTATCGCTATTTGGCGCTACAAATAAATAGGTACCAAAGGTGATAGCGCAGGGCATTACTAAGCCGCCATTATAATCAATATGCTCACCAATTAAGTTAACCCTGCCGGGAGAGAAATATGTTTGAGTTGAGTTTTTACCGTAGGCTTTAAAAAATTCTTGTTGCAAGCGGGTTTTCATATGGCAGTTTAATAGTAGTGTGAAATTAACAGTTATTACAGATTGACTAAAATAATCGTAATATTTGGTTTATAAAATTATCGGGATAAAACAGTGTGTATAAACGTAACAATTTTAAATAATGAAACAATATCTTATAACTGCATATGACCATACTGATGACGAAGCGCTAAAGCGACGTATGGATGTTCGTCCTCATCACCTGGATGGTGTGAGGGTACTAAAAGAAAACGGCAATTTTATTATGGGAGGAGCGATGTTAAATGACAATGGCGACATGGTAGGCTCAGTAATGATCATGCAATTTGAAAATGAGGAAGAGCTTAAGGCATGGCAACAATCGGAGCCGTACATAACGCAAAGGGTTTGGGATACGGTTGATATCAAGCCTTTCAAGGTAGCTAAAATTGATAACGACTAATTTTAGGTGTAGTTATTAAATTCCCAATATCCCTCGGGGTTTTTTGTGTAAAATGCTGAATATTGTTTGCCCCCGGTTTTAAAGTTGAATGAAAGCGACAGGGCATTAGGATCATCCGGTAGAAATTGAGGTAAAATACTATCAGCCACCAATTTTATATTATTCTTATGCGGATCGGTTTCCCGTTCTAAATTTAATTTATAATCGGCGAAGGTAGGGTATAGGTAATGTATATGATCTGCCTTATCATCTTTTAACAAACGGCCTGCATCAAAAGCATTTGCTTCGGTTTGTTCCCGGTAATCTTCCATAGCTTGCAGCAATTTATCTGCTGATATTTCAGGCTCCCCGTTTGGCGTGTACGTGTAATAATTTTTAAGAATTTCTTCTTTGCTTTTCATTTCCGCAAATTACGTCTGTTTTTTAATAATAAAAAAACGGATGATAAATCATTACCATCCGTTTTAAAAAACTGAGCTTTTATTGTTGAGAGGAGATGCTGTTCAATTCGTCTATATCGTCTGCATCCAATGTAATATCCACTGCTTTCATGTTTTCTTCCAAATGGTTAACACTGGATGTGCCGGGAATTAACAGTATGTTAGGCGAATGATTTAACAACCATGCTAAAGCTACCTGATGAACTGTAGCATTATGTTTATCGGCTACTTTTTTTAATTTTTCCTGACTGGCAACATTGCCTGCATTTAACGGGAACCAAGGTATAAAGGCGATGTTATTATCATTACAATAATTAAGCACTGCCTCCCATTTACGGTTATCTACACTGTACATATTTTGTACGGATACCACCTCAAAGAAGGTTTGCGCCAGTTTTATGTCCTCTACACTAACTTCTGATAAGCCTATGTGTTTTATTTTACCATTTTGCTGAGCCTGTTTTAAAAACTCAAAGGTTTTCTCAGCCGGTACTTTAGGATCAATACGATGCAATTGATAAAGATCTATCTGATCCAGTTTCAAGCGTTTTAAACTACCTTCCAATGCTTCTTTTAAGTGGTCGGGATGAGAATTTACAGGCCATTCATCAGGGCCGGTTCTTAATAAACCACCTTTGGTAGCAATAACCAAACCGTCCGGGTATGGATAAAGTGCTTCGGCAATAAGTTCTTCAGATACGTTAGGTCCGTAGCTGTCGGCGGTGTCAATAAAATTTACGCCCAGCTCAACCGCACGTTTTAAAACTTTTATGGCTTCAGCTTTATCATCGGGTGGTCCCCAAATACCTTTACCGGTTATGCGCATAGCCCCATAACCTAATCTGTTTACGGTTAGGTCGTTACCAATTTTGAATGTTTTTTCGGATAATGCTGTGTCGTTATTCATAATAAATTGTATTTGCTGTATTATTGAAATAACAACCATTGTTTAATGATTGTTCATTTGGGTAATACATACAAATGTCAATTTATAGTGTGTGCTAACGCCAGGCTCCCAATATAGCCCCCATTAATGTTAATGAGATAAGACTATAACCCCCGTTTATAAAAATATAACGCCAGCATTTTAATTCAAAAAGACTGTGTATGGCTATGGCGGCAAAGGTCCAGATACCGGCTAAAAAGCCTGCGGTGGCACCCCAGGAGGTATCAGTTTTTGCATCAGCCAGAAACATAGCCAGATTGGCTGCCATAATTAATGAAAACAACGCGGTAAAGCCGAAAGCTTTAGCTTTATTCCCTTGTTTGATCTGCTCCTGGGTAAGATTACTATCAATCATCCAGGCATTGCCAAACAAAACGGATGAATACCAAATACCCCCAACTACAAAAGCAGATAGTGCCGCTACTATAACGGCTAACCAGTTAACGAGTGAAAAATCCATAATTTGCTTATTATTAAGTTTATATATAAAATTATTAATTAAACTTAATAATATGAGCGCTTAAAATATGGCTGTTATTTTACAGTATATCTTAACACATATCTTCCTAAGTTGCCGTCAGCATCAAATCCTTCTATAGTGGCACGGTAGGTGCCACGGCCATCAGCGTTAAAAAAATCAACAGTCGCTGCCCCGGTTTTATCGGTAGTTACATTTGGATTCCAGTAAATTGTAGTCCGCAGATCAGGACCGAAAGCCGTTTGGCCGGTTACCCCGTATTTTGGCGAATAAAATTCACGTACAATACTATAACCTTGGGGTTTCAATTTCATAATATAGGGTGGGGGAACAAGCTCTTGCAGCTCATTAAAGGATATTTTGGTTTTCTTTATTTTTTTAAGGCTTATGCTTATTATGCCCGAAGTGCCATATCTTTCATTAACTCCACTCAGACCATCCTTTTTAAAAAACTCAACCGACTCAACCGTGCTGCCATCAATAGTACCCAGATAATTAAAATCAACAGGTAAGCCGTTTACAAATACTTGCATGGGTAACTTATTGTTACTGTTATAAGAGCTCATCATATAAATATTACCATTTTCAACGGTTGCACCAAGCAGCATGGAAGGCAGGCACGATAACAAATTCTGACATCCGACAAAACGGTCTTTATTAAGTACCTGATCAGGCTCTGGAGGTAATCCTGTTAATGACGGATAATCTGTATGTCGTGGTGTTATGGTAGTTGATTTGATAACTACCTCCTTTAAGTTATGCGAATTATCATATTGTTTTTTACTGTTTTGCAGGTAAGGCTTAAATGCTGTATCTATATTTAAAATTCTGTCGTTAACATATCTGTTTAAAGTAGGAACCTGATAAGTTTCACCATTAGCTGTAAGCATCAGGTTTTTATTATTAACATTATTTCGGCCACTGATTATGACTTCGGAAGAGTCAGGAAATGACAGATCTGAGAATTTAAAATTTCCCACCATATCAGCTGTAGTTTCTGCATAAAAATTCTTCGCCGGTATTTGTAAGCTCAATTTACCTTTGGCTATCGGTAAGCCAGTGTTATTCCTTATAACGCCGCTTAATTCAATGCCATGTTGCTCCGGCAATAAATATACCGGCGGATACTTACCGGCAAGTATCTCAGAATAGGCTATGCGTCTGTATCCCTGTGTTAATAATAAAATATCAAGGTCTTGTGCGGCATTGGCATTTTTGCTAAGAAAATAATAATTAGGTTTTTCAATATATCCTTTCAGATCTGACGTGAGCAATAAATTTGACAGAATGCTTGATTCTGCGTTTTCATCAAAAGGTACCTTACTTTCATCAACTACCGCTATAGAGAAATTACCCTCAACGGGCACTTTCTTATTTTTGGCGGATATCGCTATTTTAACTCTTTGCCGGGTGGTGTAAACTTTGTTATCAGCAGTAAGATTAAGGGTAAGATTATCGTGATGCTGAATAAAAAAAACGCGCTCGCTTACAGGTGTACCCTGTCCGTTAAATAAAGTTAGCTGAACCAAACCTGTAGGGAACTTGCTTTTTGGAATTGCTGCACTGTAAACAGGGCTTGCCAGTGCGGTTTGGGCCGCAAAGTACACCGCTCCGCCACTTTGCGCAATTATGTAATAAGGTTTGCCGCGGTTAGCATCAAAATATGGTGAGTTTGAGGATATCTTTATAGTTATACTTGCAGCGGTATCCACATTATACACAGCCAGGTTTACTCCTGATGGTCTGGCGCGGGGGAGGCTGTAAGTCGCTTTGGTTCCATCTGTAAATGTAACATTAGCCTTATAAGTTTTTCCATCTTCGGGTATTAGATTAAACGCGCCCATACCCAAATGCTGCGACGTAAAATTTGCTACGATTTTGCCTGCATTATCAATCACATTACCTTTAGCGCCAATGCCTAAGCCATTTGTATTAAGCGCCTTAAAGGCAACCTTTGTGAGCACTCCATTTATTAGTTCGCCACCTTCGGGGAAAAATTGTACATCCTTTTCGGCGGCCGCTGTTTTTAACGGGAATGTTTTAATTACGGTTTTCCTGTCGGCCAATTCAACTTCAGTTGTTAATATTGCATCTTCCAATAACGATGGCTTACCTGCAAATGCAATGTCGGCGATGCCGGAACTATTAGTATTGGTTTTACCACTGCTTATGTCGTCACCGTTGGCAGTTACCCGCCACATCACCTTTTTATTGGCAAGTGGTGCATCTGCAGCGTCTTTGAAAATTATATGGGTATTTATATTTAATTGATTACCTGTACCGGACGAATTAAATGAAATAGTAGTATTTAACGGATTATTGATAGAATTACCGATCACGATATTTTTATTGAAAAAATAATCCGGATCAAAATTCCGCATCCATGCGGTATACGCTCTAAGATGATAGTTGCCCTCTTTAAATAAATCAGATGAAAGAATGATGTTACCCGGAGCCACGCTATTAACCACCGGTAATTTTAACGATTGAATGATGGTGTTTTCTTCGTTGGTTATATCAACATACACCACTTTGCTTAAGTTTGAAGGGGAATGCTTATCAACCGTTAAATAAGCTTTAAACCATATGGTATCACCGGCGGCATAATAGGGCTTATCTAAATGCAGGTAAACTTTTTCTATGGGATATCCTGTAGTAAGTTTTGATGTTTTTCTTAATATGGTAGTAAGGCTTACGGTGTCTTTTTGGGCAAATGCCGGCAGTATAGAAATTATGGATAATGATAGTAATAAAGCGGCTTTTTTCAAGGTCATGATATTATAAGTGTTGCAAGGCTAATATAAACATTTACCTTTATGAGTGGTTGAACATGTATCATTTTAACATTTTATAACATTTTTTACATATACCGGCATGGCTACGGAAATTGAGCGTAAGTTTTTAGTTGATCATAAAAAGTGGGATTTATTTAAAAAACCACCCGGCGAGTTATATAAACAAGGTTATTTATTAAACGACGAGAAATGTACAATACGTATCCGCTTAACTGAAAGTTCTGGCTTTATAACGTTAAAAGGAGGAACTACCGGTATAAGCCGCAGTGAGTTTGAATATGCTGTGCCTTTACAGGATGCCAACCAGATATTGGATGAATTGGCTTTGTCATCTGTCGAAAAGATCAGGTACCCTGTGAATTATAAGGGTAAGCTTTGGGAAGTAGATGTATTTAAAGGAGAAAACAAAGGATTGATTGTTGCAGAGATAGAGTTGCAGGATGAGAATGAGTATTTTGAACTGCCTGAATGGGTTACAAAAGAAGTTAGTAATGATATGCGATTTACCAATGCAAGCTTATCGGTATCGCCTTATAAATATTGGGAAAAGTAGTGCAAATAAAAAACCGCCATCTTCTGGCGGTTTTTTATTTATTTGTTAAAATTTTTTGTTTACCAGCCTGAACCCTTTTTAGCGTTGCCTTTTTTAATATGTTCTTCTGCAGTTGCCTTGCCCATTATAGCTGCCATTTTGTTTCCTTCGCTATCTTTGCCGGTTGCAATATATCTTCCTGACTTAATATCGATAACAGGATCGATCATCGGTACGTTCTTAGTTTTCGTTTTTACTGAATAGGCGGTAATTCCACCTTCTTTTTGTGCTGCCATAATAAGTTTTTTAGTTTTAAAGTTTAAACTGATTTAATAATAATTTGTTTTATTTAATTAAAGCGTATTTGTTTATTGTAATTACAAGCGGGCAAGATATGTATTTATACTTAACTAACAAAGTTACTATGCAAGGTTGTTAGTTTTGTTAAATTGAATAAAGCAGACACCAAAAGGGAAACCTACTATATAATAATGAACTATTTAAAGCTAAAGTTGTAGTTATTAAATAATAACACAAAATTATGAAACGCTACTTATATATTTTAGTATTAGGATTGGCATCATGTGCCGGAAACAATAAAGATAATTCATCGGATACCGATACCCTGGCTTTAACAAACGTAAAGCAAGATACTTCACTTACAAAACAATTAAGTACGCCGGCTCAAAATATGGAGTACTGTTTTATACGTACCGAGGGTACAAGTAATCAGGATACTACAGCTATACACCTGGTAATTAATGCCGATAAAGTGAGTGGCGATATGCTGTGGTTACCTAAAGAGAAAGACAGCAGAAAAGGGACTTTACTTGGTAAAATTAATGGGAATAAAATTGACGCTGTATGGACTTTTATGCAGGAGGGTATGAAAGATACCTTGAGTGTGGATTTTAAACTTTCTGCCCAACAACTTGTACAAAAACCGTTTACTTTGAACACGGCTACCGGCAGGCAGCAGACAAATGAAAATGCAGATTATTCAATATCATATAACATGGATAACTGCGAAAAATTCAGAACTTATTAACCTTGATTTAAAAGGTATTATTTTTATAAATCCTTGTGCTGCTGTTTTATTATAGCAGCATTTTTTTATATAGAGCAAATTTATTAATCAGCGGTAGCAATATCTGATTTAGGCATCGACGAATCCTTAGCGGAGAAACTTACACTTTCTGACTTTATTTTTGCTTCTTCGGCTTTTTGATTATTTGTTTTTGTAAGCGACAAAGCGGTTACTGCTGTTGATAAAACTAAAGCGGCGGCTATAATGTATTTTTTCATGATGTTATAATTTAAAACTTTGTTACTGTATTTAATAGTTAAATAATTAATCGGCGGTTCCTACATCCTTCTTAGTATCAGCGGTTCCTACATCCTTCTTAGTATCAGCGGTACCTACATCTTTTTTAGTATCGGCAGTACCAACATCTTTCTTAGTATCAGCGGTACCCACGTCTTTTTTTGTAGTGATTGTTGCTTTTGTTGGAGTAGTGGTAGTTGCGTTTGCGTTAAATGATAAGGCTGCTGTTGATAATATTAAAGCTGCTGCTATGATTGATTTTTTCATGATTTTATATTTAAAATGTTTTATGATCTGTTATTAAGGTGATTATGATTGATTAATTAGTCAGCAGTTCCTACATCTTTTTTAGTATCAGCGGTACCTACATCTTTTTTAGTATCGGCAGTACCAACATCTTTCTTAGTATCAGCGGTACCCACGTCTTTTTTTGTAGTGATTGTTGCTTTTGTTGGAGTAGTGGTAGTTGCGTTTGCGTTAAATGATAAGGCTGCTGTTGATAATATTAAAGCTGCTGCTATGATTGATTTTTTCATGATTTTATATTTAAAATGTTTTATGATCTGTTATTAAGGTGATTATGATTGATTAATTAGTCAGCAGTTCCTACATCTTTTTTAGTATCAGCGGTACCTACATCTTTTTTAGTATCGGCAGTACCAACATCTTTCTTAGTATCAGCGGTACCCACGTCTTTTTTTGTAGTGATTGTTGCTTTTGCTGGAGTAGTGGTAGTTGCGTTTGCGTTAAATGATAAAGCTGCTGTTGATAATATTAAAGCTGCTGCTATGATTGATTTTTTCATGATTTTATATTTAAAATATTTTATGGTCTGTTATTAAGGTGATTATGATTGATTAATTAGTCAGCTGTTCCTACATCTTTTTTAGTATCAGCGGTACCTACATCTTTTTTGGTATCGGCAGTTCCAACATCTTTCTTAGTATCAGCGGTACCCACGTCTTTTTTTGTAGTGATTGTTGCTTTTGTTGGAGTAGTGGTAGTTGCGTTTGCGTTAAATGATAAGGCTGCTGTTGATAATATTAAAGCTGCTGCTATGATTGATTTTTTCATGATTTTATATTTTAAATGTTTATGATCTGTTATTAAATGTTATTACGAATAATTAGTCGGCAGTACCAACATCTTTTTTGGTAAAAGCTGTGCTCTGTTCAATAGTAGCAGTTGGTTTTACTGGTGCCTGCTTAGTGCATGATGGTAACACTCCTGCGGTTAATATTAATGTTGCTGCTGCGATGATTAATTTTTTCATAATTCCTGTATTTTTTATTCTGTATTAATTAATAGTTATTGTTAATGATTAGTCGGCAGTACCTACATCTTTCTTGGTGGCTGTTGTACTTTGTTCAATAGTAGCTGTAGGTTTTACAGTAGCCTGCTTGGTGCATGATGGCAATACTCCCGCGGTTAATACTAATGTTGCTGCTGCTATGATTAATTTTTTCATGATTATGTATGTTAATTTTTGATCTGTAGTAATTTGATTGAATTGTTGATGTTGTATTGTAATTAGTCGGCAGTGCCTACGTCCTTTTTAGTAAAAGTTGTGCTTTGTTCAACGGTAGCAGTAGGCTTTACGGTAGCCTGCTTAGTGCATGATGGTAACACTCCTGCGGTTAATACTAATGTTGCTGCTGCGATGATTAATTTTTTCATGATTTGCTTATGTTTTAATTTTTTAATTCGTGTTTAATCTGCTGTGCCTATATCTTTCCTAACTCCGGTTGTGCTCTTTAAAAGCATATGTATATCATATACATTCACATGTTTTATACATGATGTGAATGTCCCGGATAGAAATATCATTGTTGCCAAACAGATCTTTTTCATGCTTTAAAAGCTTTTTTTATTTAATTATTAATTGTACCAACAAAATGTTAATTAAGACATGATGTTACTTTTGCCGTCAGAAAAAAATAACTATAAGTTTATATTTTCATTTGGCAGATTATATTAGCAATATATTAAATGTATTTAATATTACATTAGTATATAACTAATTGTTATTCAATATATTAACACTGCAAATATAAATATGTTTTTTAATTATCAAGAAACTATTAAAAAAAAATTTCTTAACACTTTTTTTCTAAATTTAATAAAATGTTTTTTGTTCTTACTAATTTCATAACTTTCACCTAAATTCAACGTATAGAGTTCTGATGAATAAATTTTATACCCTTTTTATTTTATTACTGATCGGATATTCTACACAGGCGGAGGCATCTGATGCGATTGCGTTAAAGGATACAACGGAGGTGTTAAAATTAATTAATCAGGCGTATGATAACCGTTTAACCAGTCCTGAACAAACAGTTAGCGATGCTGCGAAGGCGCTTGCACTGGCCGAGGAAATTGAATATAACGTTGGCGGTGTACATAAATTTTACCGTGGAATTGGCGAAGCATATAGGGTAAAAGGCATAGGAAATTATTACCTCAATCAGGCAAGTAAATCAATAGACGATTATTTGAATGCCCTTAACGCCTTTAAAAAGATAAACGATGTCAGAAGTCAGGGAAAAGTATATAACAATATAGGTAACTTATATCTCGATAATAATTTTAGTAAGGCATTAGAGTATCTACAACAAGCTCTTGGAATTGCAGAAAAGTTAGATGACGACCAGTTAAAGGGCTCGTTATATATGAATATAGGGAACGTTTACTATCGTAAGCAAAGTTATTACCAGGCCCTAAATTATTACAATAAAAGTAATTTGATATTTGAGAAAATGGGCGACACGGTAAACATGATACAGTGTTTACAAAACCGGGGCGTGATTTATTTTCACCTCAATCAGTTCGATACTGCTGAAAAGCTTTTATTAGCTGCCAATAAGGCGGCTAAAGAACGTGACCTGAACAAGCCGGTGGCAAGTACTAATTTAACATTAGCCTCATTATACATTGCCGAAAGCAGATTTACAGATGCAGAAAAGATTGTTCAGGAGGGGTTAGCTTACTCTGAACTGGTGAAGGATGAAAAACTAACATCCGATTATAACTACACTATCTATCAATTAGAGGCAAAACGTAAAAATTACCAAAGCGCTTTGTACCATTTACAGTTAATTTACAGACAGGATAGCCTTATCCACACCTCAAATGAATCCACACAGATTAATATTATTCAGGAGCAATTTAAAAGACAGGCAGCCGAAAAAGAGAATGCTTTGCAGCAACAAGTGCAGCAAAACGACAGAATAAAGTTTTGGGCTGTAACGGTTGTTGCAGGCTTATTGTTGGTAGTAATAGCCTTATTAATTAGTAATGTTAAGCGTAAGGCAAAAACCAACGAGCAACTTACTGATCTTAACGGGGAAGTTTCCAGGCAAAAGGAAAATCTTGACCGTATTAATCACCACCTGGAAGAAATTATTGATGAACGGACAAAAGACCTGCAGATCAAGAATAAAAAGCTGTCTGAATATTCTTCTTACCTTTCGCACCAGATACGCGGACCTATTGCTACATTAAGGGGGCTAATGAATTTGGAGAGAGAGGGTTTGGTAGATGAACAGGAATGTATTAATATGATGGATAAATGCGTTTCGGATATCGACCAAAAAATTATCGAAATGAGCGAAATGCTTAACGATACCGGTAAAAAAGTTTTTTAGCGGCAATCGGTCAATCAAGGCCAGGTGCTATGTATTTGCGCCTCAATAAGTCCCAGATACATACAATATCGTGAAATCATTTGCAAAATAAGTAACTGGCGATGCCTTTTATATCCCTCGGTTTCAAAAGCCAGGGTATTGTTACCGGCAGTTACAAAAAAACTTACTTCACCCTTACGTGGCCGGAATCTTGATTTCAGCACATTGAATGCCTTAACTTTAAGATTACTGCGCGGGTCATGAATAGTGCCGGCTTTAGGCATGTCATGACTGGAAATTGATATCAGGTAGTTTGACATAAACACTGTTTTAAATAAGTATTTATGCCATTGCAATTTTAAATCCAAAAAGATATGACCGACTTTAACCCGGTAATTTTCGTTGAATCTATCAAAAAATGGCTATTATTTTCACTTCATTTAATTTATTTAAATGAAGTGAAATAAAGGTGTTTAGGTTTATAAAATAACTGTTGTGTTTATAGCACACCAGTGTTTATATAGCAATATTGTTTTTATTCAGTAATTCTTCATAAAGTAAAATCACCTTGCGCTGTAAATTTGTGATCTCCGTTTCGCGATCAAGGAGTTTTTTCTGAATGATACTTAAACTTACATCCTGTGTACTCGGCTCCTCAACATATTCCAATGAAAGCAGGTTAACCACGCTTACCTCAAAAATATTTGCGATCTGCTCAAGCCGGGATAAATTGATATCAGTTACGCCGGTCTCAATTTTTGAAAAGGCAGGTATTGATATACCTAAACGACTGGCTACATCTTCCTGGCTCCAGCCACGTTCATGGCGTAGTGTACGAATGTTTTTACCGGCAGATTTGTTCGTTTTCTTTTTTATTGTTTCGCTCATGATGTGCATAATTATTAATTAAGGGAAATAAGGATGTTAACTATTAACCAAACCTGATGCCATTGCAAAATATGCCCGTATTTCAGCTGCATTAACACCTGGTTAAAATCGTGTTAAGTAAAACGGGGAAATAATTCTACAAATTCGGGGAGGTTTAGTTACTCGTTCCCGCTTAAAATACTTAGTTTAGCGAACTTTAAAAGCAACTGTTTTTGGCCTATTTCTTTAAAGAATATGGTGGCCTTAACATCCGGTTTGTTACCTTCCAGGTTCAGTACTTTACCAAAGCCGAAACGTTCGTGTTCCACCTCCATGCCCACCTGCAGGTTGGATGTATCGGACGGTTTAAAGCCAGGACTTGGTACATGAGCTTTTGCAAGTATAGATGTAGTTTTAGGAGGAGCTGAAGGTATTTTGGGTTTAGAAAATGTATCACTTTTTCTCGTCCAGGCGTTACGCTCATCATCAAAGGAACTTAAGTTATTTGCAGTTGCAGGCTTGGCGGTAAAATCAAGTTCAAGGTACTGAGCGTCAATCTCATCCAAAAAACGGCTTGGCTCACAGCTTATCAGTGTACCGAATTTAAAACGCGATGTAGCGTAGCTAATCGTTAACTTATGCTCTGCACGGGTTACCGCCACATAAAACAGCCGGCGTTCTTCTTCCAGATCGGTGCGCGAATTAAGCGACATTTGCGAAGGGAACAAGTTCTCTTCTAATCCTACCACATGTACCTGCGGAAATTCCAGGCCCTTGGAGGAATGTATGGTCATAAGCGAAACGGTATCTGCATCAGGGTCTTTGTCTTTATCATCATTGGTAAGCAAGGCTACATCCTGCATAAAAACATCCAGTCCTTTTTCTTCAATATCTTCCCTTTCAGAAAATTCTTTTATCCCGTTAAGTAGCTCCTGTATGTTTTCGTAACGGTTAAGCCCTTCTACAGATTTATCTTCGTACAAATCTTTCAGCAAGCCCGAATGTTGCGCAATATGTAAAGCCGATTCATAAGCACTCTGATTTTTAGTGATCACCTGGAAACTTTGTATCATTGTCGCGAATGCACTTAACGATGCCGGTGCTTTGTCTATATAATGTGGCGCTTGCAGTATAATCTCAAAAGGAGTGAGGTTATGTTTATCGGCGGCTAAAATTATACGGTCAACAGTGGTATTTCCTATACCCCGTTTGGGATAATTAATTATTCGTTTTAATGCTTCCTCATCATTAGGGTTAAATGTCAGCCTGAAGTATGCTATCAGGTCTTTGATCTCTTTACGCTGATAAAATGACAACCCGCCATAAATTTTATATGGGATCCCCGCTTTGCGTAAGGCTTCCTCCATTGAGCGCGATTGCGCATTGGTACGGTACAGAATGGCAAAATCGTGCCACTTAAGTCCGTTGGTTGTACGCTGGAACATTATGGCTTCAGCTACAAGTTTGCCTTCCTCATTATCGCTGAAGGCACGCATTACTTTTATTTTATCACCATTCTCTTTTTCCGAAAAAACATGTTTTTTCAGTTGATCCTTATTATTAGCGATAATGCTGTTGGCTACATGTACGATGTTTTGGGTCGACCGGTAATTTTGCTCCAGTTTAAATACTTTCAGATCAGGGTAATCCTTTTCAAAGTTCAGGATGTTCTGAATATTCGCTCCCCGAAAAGCGTATATACTTTGCGCGTCATCGCCTACTACGCATAAATTTTCGTTTACCGCTGCAAGGCGCTTAACTATCAGGTATTGTGAAAAATTGGTATCCTGATACTCATCCACCATAAGGTATTTGAATTTATGCTGGTATTTATTCAGCACTTCCGGATGGTTTTTGAGTAACTCGTTAGTTTTAAAGAGCAGATCATCAAAATCCATAGCGCCGGCACGGAAACAACGTTTTACATAATTTTCGTAGATGTTTCCTAATAAGCCTCTGCCGCTTGAGAAATCGTCGGCCTGTATCTGCTCGTTGTTCTGATATTCCTGCCAGCTGATCAGGTTATTTTTTGCGGCCGAGATACGGTTATAAACAAAGTTCTGATTATATAATTTATCGTCCAGGTTCATTTCCTTCAATATGGCACGTATCACACTTTTGGTGTCATCGGTATCATAAATGGTGAAATTATTGGGGTAACCTATTTTGTCGGCCTCAACCCGAAGCAGTTTTGCAAAAACGGAGTGGAAGGTACCCATCCATATATTTTTGGCTTCGGTACCTACTAAATGATTAATTCGCTCCCGCATTTCGCGCGCGGCTTTGTTGGTAAAGGTGAGCACCAATATGTTAAAGGAATCTACCCCTTTTTGTATTAAGTGTGCTACCCGGTAAGTTATAACACGCGTTTTGCCAGATCCGGCTCCGGCAATAATCATTACAGGCCCTTCAGTTTGCAATACCGCTGCCTTTTGCTCAGGATTTAACCCTTGTAAATAATCCAAATTCTGTCCCTCTTTTCTGTAACTGCGAAATTAGGATTTTGAGCCGAAAGCCGAAAGAATATTGGTTGAAGCATACCCGATAATTATCAACCATAACAAAAAAAGACCTGCCTTTGTCGGGCAGGTCCTTTAAAAATCAACGGCAAATTTTATTTTTTCCAGGTGTTGTTCTTGCGGTCAACATCCGGTAATTGCATATCAGGATCAATAACAATACTGGTTATGGCTGATGTTGACGGATATTTAAACGTCCAGGTGCCGCCACCACGCTGCCATATATTTACCGGCATATGTAAAGTTTCGGATTTACCATTGGCTTGTGTAACCACCATATCAACAGGCATTGCCATCTTATCTTTATTTATTAAAGTGATAAGTGCGCCATTCTCCGGTTTATCCTTTATATATTTAACTGATGAAACACCCTGATCAAGGCTCCATGTGGTGAAAAACCAGGGTTTAAAGAACCAGTTAAGGTCTTCGCCCGTTGCATCATTCATGGCACGGAAAAAATCATAAGGCTGCGGGTGTTTAAACGCCCAGTGCTTAATATATTCGTTAAAAGCATAATCAAAACGGTCATGCCCTAATACCACATTACGCAGCATATTTAAACCTAAGGCCGTTTTATTGTAATACATGCCATAATCGCGCAAACCCATGGCTTCCGGCGGGGTCATCAGCGGATCGGTCATCCGTTGCATAGCACGTGCAAGGCGCGGAGCGGTTCTGGCGGTACTATCATAATACTCTCCGTGGTTGAACATTTCTGTTGAGTATTCATTAATAAAAGTATTGAAACCTTCATCCATCCACATAAATTTACGCTCGTTGGAGCCAACTATCATCGGGAACCAGTTATGGCCGATCTCGTGGGTGATATCTCCCCATAAACCACGGGTTTTTAAATTGCTTAAGCAAAATATAATTCCGGGGTACTCCATGCCCAATGCAACGCCTGATACGTTAACAGCAGAATTCCATGGATATTCAAAATATTTTTTAGAATATATTTCTATACTATTTTTTAAATATTCGGTTGAGCGTCCCCATGCATCGTTACCGGCACTTTCAATAGGGTAGGCCGACATGGAAATGCACTTACGGCCTGATGGAAGGTTCACCTTTGCGCCATCCCAGATAAACGCGGTAGAGGCGGCCCATGATACATCACGGCTGTTTTCCATTTTAAAGTGCCACGTAAGGTCGCCTTTAAACGGATGTGTAGCAGGTAAGCCAACTTCTTCGGGTTTTATAATGCTTACCGTTTTGTCGCTTTTATGCGCTTCTTCAAAACGTTTTTGCTGTTCTTTTGAAAGCACATCCGAGCTGTTCTGCAAGTCGCCTGAGCCAACTACCGTCATATTAGCAGGAGCGGTGATATAGTAATCAAAATTACCATAATCGCAGTAAAACTCACCTAAGCCCATATAAGGCAATGTGTTCCATCCTTCCACGTCGTCATAAACACACATGCGGGGGTACCATTGCGCAATTTCGTAGACTATACCTTGTTTGAATTTTTTGCGGCCCATGCGGTCGGCACCATAAAAGGGAATGGAGAAATCATAGTTTACTTTTACCTGTATCTTATCACCATCACCATCCATAGGTGTTTTTAAACGTACCTGCATGCGCGCATCGGTAATAACTGGTATTACAGTATAGGTTTGTTTTTTATAGGTAACCGTTACCGAACCAATGTGGTAACCGCCACGACTAAAGCCACGTACATCAAAACGATCGCCGCTTATAGGCGTAGTCGCCGCTCCGCGTGAGTCTGGTTTAAAAAGATTCTGATCTAATTGCAGCCATAAATAATCCAATTTATCAGGACTATTGTTAGTATAGCTGATTGTTACATCGCCCGTAATAGTAGTATCCTGGCTTAGTTCATTAAGTTTGGCGTGTATTTCATAGTCGGCACGGTTTTGCCAGTATTTAGGACCCGGTTGTCCGCTTGCTGAACGTAGGTCTGAGCCGGTGGTAGGCCAGTTAATCGGGCCAAAAAGTTCCTGATGATCGTATTGTATAGAGTCAGGAGTTGTTTGAGCTTGTATATTTGCAGCAGATAGCAGCAAACAAAAAGCGCCAAACAACGTGTTTAATTTAGTAACTCGCATAGCATTTAATTGATTTTTTGCGGGCAATTTAAAAAAATAATAAGTATCGCTTTATAATTGCCGGGCTTTGCAGAGGATTTATCCCATAATCACCATAGTATTGTTACATTCCTGTTTACCTAACAGCTAATTTTATATGAATCAACTCGCTAATTCAACCTCTCCATATTTATTACAACATGCCAATAATCCGGTAAATTGGTTTCCCTGGGGAACTGAGGCACTGGAGAAGGCTAAAAAAGAAAATAAACTGATATTGGTAAGCATAGGCTACTCTGCCTGCCATTGGTGCCACGTAATGGAACACGAGAGCTTTGAGGACGAAGCAGTAGCTGCTGTAATGAACAAGTATTTTGTGTGTATAAAAGTTGACCGCGAGGAACGCCCGGATGTTGACCAGATATATATGAGTGCCGTACAATTAATGAGCGGGAGAGGAGGCTGGCCGCTTAATTGCATTTGCCTGCCCGATCAGCGGCCTATTTATGGCGGTACGTATTTCAGAAAAAATGATTGGACATCGTTACTTTTTAATTTAGCTGACTTTTACAAACAAAAACCGGAAGAAGCAGAGGAATACGCTGTGCGCTTAACTGATGGTATACAGCAATACGAATCGGTACCCTTTATTAAAGAGCAGGCTGAATATTCAAAAGCCGGGCTGGAAGTAATATTAAATACCTGGCGAGGATATATTGACAATGTGGAAGGAGGTTTTGGGGGGGCACCAAAATTTCCGATGCCGGTTAACTGGCAGTTTTTAATGCGCTACGCTCATTTAATGAAGGACGGGCAAATGGCGGCGGCGGTGAAACTAACATTACAAAAAATGGCTTTTGGTGGTATCTATGACCATATTGGCGGTGGCTTTGCCCGGTACGCGGTTGATGGCGTATGGCATGTGCCGCATTTCGAGAAAATGCTTTATGATAATGGCCAATTGTTAAGTCTGTATGCTGAGGCTTTTACTTGGAATAATGATCCGTTATATAAAACTATAGCAGATGAGATCATCACTTTTGTTAAAAATGAACTGACCTCTCCTGAAAATGGATTTTACTCTGCGTTAGACGCGGACAGTGAGGGTAAGGAAGGCAAGTTTTATATTTTCACAAAACCGGAGATTGAAGAAATACTTGGTGAGGAGGCTGAACTATTCTGTATCTATTATAATATAACTGATGCAGGTAATTGGGAGGAAGAAAGCTCAAATGTATTGTTCAGAAAATATACGGACGAGCATCTGGCAGCGCAACTTGGTATATCCGTTGAGGGTATGCTTAACCGGGTTGCCCTGTCTAGCCAAAAGGTATTAGCATATCGCAGCAAGCGGGTAAGGCCGGGGTTGGATAATAAGATATTAGCATCGTGGAACGGATTGATGTTAAAAGGCCTGTGCGAAGCATACCGTGCGTTTGATAAACCCGAATACCTGGAACTGGCGTTAAGCAATGCGGATTTTATAGTTAATAACATGTTATCGGGCGATAAATTGAGCCGGATATTTAAAGAGCCTGTGAAATTGGCAAATGGCGATACCGAACCAATAGCTACCTTTTTAGATGATTATGCCAACGTAGCCGATGCGTTTATTGCATTATATGAAGTTACCCTTGATGAGCAATGGCTTATAACCGCTAAAGGCATTACTGATTACGCTATTTTGCATTATTACAATAAGCATACAGGCATGTTTTATTATACTGCTGACGATGATCATCATTTAATTGCGCGTAAATCTGAAATTATGGACGGAGTGATACCTGCCTCTAACTCAGTTATGGCGCGTAACCTTAAAAAGCTGGGTGCATTTTTTTATGAAGAAAGCTACACGGAAATTGCGGCCCAACAATTGCGTAATATTGTACCACAACTTGTTAAATATAGTACCGCGTACGCAAACTGGACAATACTGCTGCTGGATGAAATATTTGGCATTTATGAAGTTGCCATAACCGGCGATGACGCGGATGATATCCGCAGCGAAATAGAGCAAAACTATATTCCGAACAAAATAATATTGGGCGGTAAAAAAGGAACATTACCTTTGCTTGCAGACAAGTTTGCCGAAAATACCCGCATTTACATCTGTAAAGATAAAACTTGCAGCTTGCCGGTACATAATACGGCAGATGCGTTAAAACAAATAAATAATTGATTCCTTATATATTATAAATGAAGTAATGAGATACACCCGAAAGGTATCGGGCGCGGTAGATTATTGCTGTTAAAAAACAAATTAGATGAAAATTGAACCACAACACGTAGTATCATTAACATACGACCTATATGTTAAGCAAGAGGATGGAACTGAAGGATTAACCGAAAGTGCAACCCAGGAGCAACCTTTAACCTTTTTATTTGGCGCAGGGCAAATGATACCAAAGTTTGAAGAGAATTTAAGCACCCTTTCAACAGGGGATACCTATGATTTCCGTATTGAGGCCAAAGATGGTTATGGTGAATTTGATGAAGAAGCCGTAGCTAATTTGCCTAAGGAAATGTTTGACGGAACGGAAATTCCACAAATAGGTGAAGTTTTGCCTTTGCAGGATAATAATGGCAACCGTTTTCAGGGTCAGGTTGTATCAGTGACCGAAGATTCAGTTATTGTTGACCTTAACCACCCTATGGCAGGCCAGGATCTCCACTTTAAAGGAGAAATATTAAATGTTCGTCCGGCAACTGCCGAGGAATTATCACATGGTCACGCACATGGTCCGGATGGTCAACATCAACACTAATAGATTAAAAATTTGGCAAGGCCCGGATTTACGGGGCTTTGCTATTATTACCTGTCAAAATCTATGTGATCGTTACCTTTTATTACACACCTGATCATAATTCTTGAAGCTATAGGCTGCCCGTTTAATGTGGCAGGTGTAAATATCTTATCTTCCTCGTTAGGGAAATTCAGGTTCATATTTATTGCCTTATCAACACCCGGAGCCACTAAATGCACTTTATAATCCGCCAATCTTCCTCCAGGGCTTATCAATAGTTCTACTACAGCCGAAAAAAGATCTTTACTATAAAACACAAAATCGCTAGGAATTACAAAATACCTGATATAAGGCAGGTATCCGTAATAACGACCACCAATTTTAATGGGCTTAGTAACCACATCAGTAGAATCCAGCTCTTTATCCACAAAATATCTGATATAAGAGGTGGTATCCTCCTTAGCCTCATAATACATTTTGCCCGCTGTGTAATTATAGGTTTCCAATATTTTGCCATCAGGATCAAAAAAACGCCATAAACCTATTTTTTTGCCATGATCATACATGCCGCTGGCAACCGGTGTTTTGCGTTTGTATAATGCCTGATATAAGCCTTGTCTTGTATACCCGTCACTTTTTAAAACATTAAATATTTCCCTCACATTATCAGTGATCTTCTCTTTTCTTTCTTCCGTTTCAACTTTTTCCTGCGCAAAACAATTATTCAACAGTAAGATGGTTGTAAAAAATAGGATATACTTTTTTAACATAGTTAATTAGTCTTTTTTTAGGCGATGTTTAAATTGAACTTTCAATATGAACATTTGTACATCAAAAGCAAGATAAAATTATAAAATTTGTTTTACCGGCTTAAATTATTCTGGTCGGTTTCTTCCTCTTCCGCCGCCACCGCGCCTGCCGCCTCCATTTCTGAAGCCACCTTGTCTTCCGGCAAATTTTTGCAGTCGCATCGTGAATGTCAGCATAAAATATCTTCCTAACCTGTTGCTGCGTGTATCAATTATCTGGCTGCCACTAACACTACGTGTAACACCGGTGTTTTGGTTAAACAGGTCGAAAGCCTGAAAGCGGAATGCCGCGGCGTTGTTTTTAAGGAACTGATACTCGACATAGGTGCTTAATAGGGTAGGATTGGCTTTTACCGTACTGCTGAAACCGCTGTTAATGGTTTGAGTTAAGTTATAACCCAATACAAGGTTATTGAAAAAGTAGTTGCGGCCATCTAAACCCAGGGTAAGTGTTTTAGCATCGGTGTTAATGGATGATGGCAAACTGTAATTGGTGGTATTTATGCTATAATTACCGCTAATCTCGCTATCCATGATACTGTCGATGTCAACCCTTAACTTAATCCCCTGGTTAAATACCCAGTTTTTACCAATGTTGAGTTTATCCTCTATATAGGATATATTATTACTGAAATTAGCCCCGCCGTTTACGGTTACCGTATATTTGCGTACCGCGAATGGTTTGGAGAACGAGTAATTTCCAGATGCTGAATAAAAACCGTCAGCATTCAGATACCGTGTTTCCTGTACGGTGTTATTGCGACTACCCGCAGCGCTTGCATCAAGAGTGACGGGGCTGCTATTGGTTACAATTTTATCTTGCGTACTATTGAACGACAAATTGGTGAACAATGAATTACCACTGCCAATATCAAACTGATAATAACGGAAATTAATGTTATTACTAAACTCGGGCTTAAGATCAGGATTGCCATATATCCTGTTTTGGGGATTGGAGTAATCGGGCTGTAACTGTAACTGCGTAAAGCCCGGTTGGTTATTACTGCCCGAATAATTGACAGACAGAGAATGATTGCGTTGAAAATTATAAACCAACCTTGCCGTAGGTATATAATTAAAGGTATGTGTAGATGTCCGGAAATTGTGTGACTGACCATTTAACGAGGATGGCTGTACAGCTAAACCCAATGTATAATTGTATTTAGTTTTTACACCCCGCAGGTTTAAGCCGAACCTGTTGTTAATGAACTGATAATTGTAAAGAGTACTTAATGAATCTACATACGTTGGTACCCCGGTTGCAGGGTCAATGTTATAATTATATCTATTATTATCTGTATTGGCATAGCTGTAACTATAGTTAGCTTCCAGATATGTGCCCGTGGCAATAGGTTCTGTATAGGATAAATGTATATTGGCGCGTGTTGCGTTATTATTCGTGTTTATTTGCTGATATAAAGGCGTTATTACGGTATCCTGCTGCGTAGTATACTTGTCATTAAGGCCTTGGGTGTTTTTGGAAAAATTTAAACCCGTGTTAATGCTGAAATTACGCCCGGTTTTATGAAATTTATGATTGTATAATAAGCTAACACCACCACTTGGAGCTGTACTGTTAGTAAGGGCCAGTTCGTTACCGGTAATAAAGGTGTTATTGCGCGTATTGCTAAAGTCGTCGGTAGTATTATCGTTTGAGGAATTATATGAAAAATTTGGATTTATTTTTAGATAGTTGGAAGCGTCTATTTTATATTCCAGATTAAAGTCGAGCCGGTGATTGATGTTGTGTGTTCTGCTGATGCTGTTATCATTACTGAGTATAGTACCCGATTCATACAGATTTTGCTGAATGGAAGTACTTGTGGCCAATTTATCTCTGTCGGCGAAGCTATAACTGCCATAAACAGTTATTTTTTTACCCCATTCATCCCTATAATTGAAACCTATTGAGCGGTTTGTGGTAACGCCATTTGCTGTACTTATTTGAGAGTCGCCACCGCCTCCGCCACCGCGCCTCCCGCCTCTGCCACCACCGCCACCTGTGCTTAAATTAAAGGCGTTGGCATTCGTGTTATTTATTGTACCGATCAGCGAGATCTGCCTGTCTTCCTTAAATGCGTTAGCCGATAGCTTGGCTATGTACCGGTCATCATTTCCAGCGCCAACAGTTCCCTGTCCAAATTTGCCCGTGCGTTTACCTTTTTGAATAGTAATGTTCAATATCTTTTCAGGATCGCCGGTCTTTATTCCGGTTAAATTAGCCTGATCGCCGTAGTCGTCAATAACCTGGATGTTTTCGACTATATCAGCAGGAAGATTTTGTGTAGCTGTTTGTACATCGCCCGTAAAGTAATTTTTCCCGTCGACCCGTACTTTTGTTATTTGCTTGCCGTGAGCAGTTACATTACCATCCTTATCAACAGAAACACCGGGTAATTTTTTCAGCATATCCTCAACTGGTGAACCTTCTCTAACCTTATACGCAGATGCTTTATACTCTACCGTATCTTCCTTTATGGTAATAGGGTTTACAGCTGTAATTACAACTGTATTTAAAAAATTAAGCTGTACCTTTAATATTATCGGTTTTAGGATAACAGGCTTATTATCATTGGCCAAAACATAACTTTGAGTGTATGTTTTATATCCTAAACCGCTTATTGTAAGTTTAATGTTTGTTCCGCTAACGCCCGGAAAACTAAAGTTGCCTTTCGCATCACTTACGGTAAAAAGACTGTCATTAGCGAACTTCAATTTAATATTCACGCCTGATACAACGCCCAAACTATCCGTTATTGAACCGCTGATTGTACGAGGTTGTTGTGCATAATTTTTTTGCACCAGCAGGAGGCCAAAAAGAAGCAGCAGTAAGTTTTTTATCATATCAATGTTGTATATGCGCTAATGACATTGAAAGTAGCAGGAAGTTTAATAAAAAGCCGTGTGTCATACAAATGTTGCATATTAACAGGCACTTAACTATGAATTTAATTATTTATTAAATTTTTTAATCTTTTATATAGCATATGCCAAACATTTGGATTATCTTTAAGCACTGATCCCAATTAATTATAAAACTAAATTGATTAAACTAACCTCCCGCTGCTAATGGCATTTATACATCATGTGCTCGAAGAGCCTTCTTACGGATGGAAGGATAATGACGGCAACCTCTCTAAACCCACCAAAAAACAAATAATAAAAGAATTTTTTTCACGCTTAAATGTTTTTAAGGACCGGAGAAACTGGCTTTCTTTTGTTGCCTGGCTTATGGTATTAAGTTTGGTGCCATTTCTCTTACTCTTTATTTTTAAGTACTTCACATTTACTGGTCTGCTTATAGCGTTTGTTTATAGTATGGTGGTAATGGGAACACACGGTACCGTATGGTACCATCGGTATTGTACGCATCGTGCTTATCAGTTCCGTAATAACTTTTGGCGTTTTTTCACCCAAAATCTTACTCTCAAAATTATTCCTGAAGAGATATATGCTATATCTCACCATGTTCATCACGCATTATCAGATCAACCCGGCGACCCATACAACGCTCAGGGCGGATTTTTATATTGCTTTCTGGCCGATGCAAACCACCAGCCCATAGCACGCGATCTGTCTGAGAAAGATTACAGTCGCTGTGTTACTTTGATGAAGCACACAGGTGTAAAAGTTAACACCTATGCTCAATATAAAAAGTGGGGATCTGTGGCTAATCCCTTCTATTTAATTTTAGGAGTTATTTTAAACTGGAGTTTTTGGTTTGCGGTGTTTTACTTTACCGGTGGAATGGCATTAGCTTGCGCTATTTTTGGCGCTGCCGGAGTATGGGCAGTAGGTGTGCGAACCTTTAATTTTGAAGGGCACGGTAAAGGAGAAGATAAACGACGTGAAGGAATAGACCATAATTGGAGCGATATGTCGGTTAATCAGCTTTGGCCGGGTATAGTAGCAGGAGAGTGGCATAACAATCATCATCTTTTTCCGAAAAGTGCACGCTCAGGTTTTAAACCTTATCAGGTTGATTCTGCCTGGTACTACATCAAATTTATGAGCTTGATTGGAGCCGTATCTAAATATCATGATTCCAAACCGCAATTCTATAAAGAATATATGACCGCCGAACCTAAAAAGGAAATGGTTTTTTGCCCCACTACCGGCAAGCCCATACTGGTTGTCGAGTAATTTGCAGGAGCTTTATATAATAAATTAAAAGAGAAGGATACGAAAGTATCCTTTTTCATTTAAAAACATTTTAGCTTATGTTTTATAAAATGAATGGTTAACTTAGTAAACCAATTATAATTAACCTTACTTCAAAATGTACAAAAGATCAGTTTACGTACCGGCTTGTATTTTTTTCATGCTTGCACTATTTATGCAAACAGCTTTTTCGCAAAGCAAAGGCATATTTGAAGGCCAAAACGATATCGGCATTGTAAAACATAAAGGTGCAGTAACTTATGACAAGCAGTTACAGCAATACCATATTAGTGGTTCCGGTACTAATATATGGGCCACTCATGATGAGTTTCATTATGTATGGCGAAAAATAAAAGGTGATTTTATATTACGTACTAACGCCGCCTTTATAGGTAAAGGTGTCGAAGATCATCGTAAGTTGGGTTTTATGGTGCGTAAGTCGTTGGATTCAGCATCAGCACATGTCAGCGCAGCAGTGCATGGCGACGGGTTAACATCATTACAATACCGTACAGAAAGCGGGGCCGAAACTCAAGAGCATAAATCCCCAATAACCGGTGCCGATGTGATACAATTGGAGCGTAAGGGAAATACGTATACCATGTCGGTAGCACGTAAGGGTGATGTCTTCGGTCCCGAAGAAAAAGTTGATCTTGACCTTGGTGATGAAGTGTACGTAGGTTTATTTGTATGTTCGCATAACCCCGATGTTACAGAAACTGCGGTATTTAGCAATGTACGTGTAGTTAAACCTGCACCTGCCGATCTGACCCCTTATAAACAATATTTAGGCAGCAGTATTGAAATTTTGAATATGCTGACCCAAAACACACGGGTTGTTTATCAGTCTCCGAAATCTTTACAGGCTCCCAACTGGATGCATAACGGCAATACCTTGATCTATAATAGCGAGGGCTCGTTGTATAAATTTGATCTTACTACCAATACCCCAACTCTACTTAATACCGGCGACGCGAAAAATAATAATAATGATCACGTACTGTCTTTTGATGGTAAAATGCTTGCTATAAGCAGCGGTGATGGTGGCCCGTCAATAGGCTATACCGTACCTGTAACAGGTGGCAATGCGCAGCGTGTTACCCAAACGGGCAAAGGTGCATCATATATGCATGGCTGGTCACCTGATGGTAAATATCTGGTGTTCTGCGGCGATCGAGGTGGCGAATATGATGTATATCGCATACCTTCAACAGGTGGCCCCGAAGTGAGATTAACGGATGCAAAGGGATTGGACGACGGTCCGGAATATTCTCCGGATGGTAAATACATATATTTTAATTCTGTACGCTCTGGCTTGATGCAGGTTTGGCGAATGGATGCCGATGGTAGCAATCAAACTCAGATCACCAATGATGATTATAATAACTGGTTCCCGCATGTATCGCCTGATGGTAAATGGATAGTTTATATCACCTTCCTTAAAAACGAAGTAGCCCCCGGCGATCATCCATTTTACAAGCATGTATATATAAGGGTAATGCCTGCAGGCGGTGGGCCATCAAAAGTAGTAGCTTACTTATATGGCGGGCAAGGCACTATCAATACACCTTCATGGTGCCCGGATAGCGAGCATATAGCTTTTGTAAGTAATTCAGATCTGTTATTTCCGGTATTTCCAATCGCAAAAAAATAAAACCTAAAAAAATGACATCATCAAGAAGAGACTTTTTAAAAAATACTGCCATGGCAGTTACCGCCGCGGCACTTTTGCCGGAAACTTTATTTGCAAACGATAAAGTGATACAGCGGGTAGGTGTGCAATTATATTCGGTACGGGATGCCATGATGACCGACCCATCCGGTACTTTAAAGAAACTGGCTGATATGGGTTACCGCCATGTGGAGCATGCTAATTATATTAACCGTAAATTTTATGGTTATTCAGCAAAGGAGTTTAGAAAATTATTGGATGGTTTGGGGCTGAAAATGCCAAGCGGACATACCGTAATGACCGCCCAACATTGGGATAATGCAAAAAATGATTTTACTGATGCATGGAAATATACGGTTGAAGATGCCGCCACTATGGGTCAGAAATATGTGATAAGCCCGTGGTTAGATGAAAGTTTAAGAAGTGATATGGATGGCCTGAAGCGGTTTATGGAACAATTCAACAAAAGCGGGGAGCTATGCAAAAAATCAAACATGAAATTTGGATACCACAATCACGATTTCGAGTTTACAACAATGGTAGGCAATAGCAATTTGTTTGATTTTATCCTCCAAAATACAGATCCGGAATTAGTTGCCCAGCAACTGGACATGGGCAATATGTATAACGGAACTAATAATGCGATGGAGTATATTAACAAATATCCAGGCCGGTTCGAACTTATGCACGTAAAAGATGAAATAAAAAGTAAAGAAAGAGGCGATTTAGGCACCGGTTACGAAAGTACCATACTGGGTAAGGGCGTTTTGCCATTAAAAGAGATATTGAAAGCTTCAAAAAAGAAGGCCGGTACCTCTCATTTAATAATTGAACAGGAGTCTTATCAGGGACTTGATCCGGCTGATTGTGTAAAAATTGATTTACAAACCATGAAAAAATGGGGTTATTAACACGATAAATTCTATATTTAAGTTTAAGTTAATGAACCGCAGGATATCAGCTTGTTTCTTATTAAATATCACCCGGTTTTCAAATTGTAATACCTAAAAAGTTGGATTTTAAAATTAACAGACGGAGCGCAATAAGGAATATGGCTTTATTGTTTGGCGGTGCAGCTTTGCTGCCTTCGTGCCTAAATGATAAAGGCAAATCTGTAGTAAAGTTAAAACATATAGATCTGGATGCGGGACAGCAGGCATTGGTGGCTGATGTTGCCGATGTTATTATCCCTAAAACTGATACGCCCGGTTCTAAAGAACTTGGACTGCACCTTTTTGTATTAAAAATGGTTGACGACTGTTTTAATAAAGAAGGACAGGAAACTTTTGTTGCGGGAATGAAAGAATTTAATGAAGCTGCTAAGAAAAAGCACGGACATGATTTTGTGGATTGCTCACCGCAGGAAAAACTGGTATTTGTAAGCGATATTGATAAACGGGCACATGATCGTAAACCTGATGAAGAGAAAGATGACGCTAAACTTTTTACTTTTTATAGTATGCTTAAAGGGCAAACTGTGTTTGCGTACACCACCTCTAAGTATTTCATGACCAAGCAAATAGTATATGAACTAGTACCCGGCAGATACAACGCATATTTTCCGGTAAAAGAAAAAGCGGCAGTTTAATAAGATATGGCTAATTTAAATATTGATAGTGTTAAGGAACGTACTTTTGATGCCATTGTTATAGGCTCGGGAATGAGCGGCGGTTGGGCAGCAAAAGAATTAACTGATAAGGGGCTTAAAACTCTTGTACTGGAGCGTGGCAGGGATGTTAAACACATAAAGGATTATCCAACCACTAACATGTATCCCTGGGAATTTGAACATCACAACGTGGTGACTAATGACATAAGGGAAGCCAACCCGATAATAAGCAGATGCTATGCTTTTAACGAAGATGCCATGCATTTTTTTGTGAAAGATAAAGAGCATCCATACGTGCAGGAAAAGCCTTTTGATTGGATACGCGGTTACCAGGTAGGCGGTAAATCGTTAATGTGGGCGAGGCAAACGCAACGCTGGAGCGATTTTGATTTTGAAGGCCCTGCCCGTGACGGTTATGCCGTTGACTGGCCTATCCGTTATAAAGATATTGCACCCTGGTATAGCTATGTTGAAAAATTTGCCGGTATATCCGGTAACCGGGATGGCATACCCGAACTGCCTGATGGTGAGTTTTTACCGGCGTATCCGCTCAACAGTGTTGAAAATTACTTTAGTAAACACGTTAAAAGCCATTATAAAAATAGGCACGTTATAAGTGCACGCTGCGCGCATTTATCAAAACCTAACCAAATACATTTTGATCAGGGGCGTGTGCAGTGCCAAAATCGTACACTTTGCCAGCGTGGTTGCCCGTTTGGGGGGTATTTTAGCAGTAATTCCTCAACAATTCCGTGGGCATTAAAATCGGGTAAATGTACTTTAAGGCCTTTCTCGGTAGCAGAATCAATTATTTATGATGACAAAAAAGGCAAAGCTACAGGTGTAAGGGTTATTGATACCAATACAAAAGAGGCAATTGAATATTATGCAGATATTATTTTTGTAAATGCATCAGCATTAAATACTAACCTTGTATTGCTTAATTCAACATCTGACCGTTTCCCTAACGGTTTGGGTAATGATAGCGGGGTATTAGGTAAATATGTGGCGTTCCATAATTATTCAGCAAATATCAGCGCCGAATACGATGGTTTTAAAGATTTAACTACCGACGGGCGTAACCCTGCTGGTGGTGGCTATATTCCGCGTTTCCGGAATGTTTATAAACAGGAAACTGACTTTTTACGGGGTTATGCAGCAGGTTTCAGCGCTTACCGCGGGCATGAAAGAAGTTCTGACGGGATAGGTGAGGAACTGAAGAAAAATCTGGTGAATAAAGATCTGAGTCCGTGGAGGGTTGGTTCACATTTAATGGGCGAAACTATACCTAAAGAGACTAATTATGTAGCTTTAGATAAACAACAAAAGGACGAATGGGGCATGCCATTGTTAAAAGTGTCAGTTGCTTATGATGACAACGATGAAAAAATGAAAAAGGATTACCTGGAGCAAATGACCGAAATGTTCACATCGGCAGGGTTTACCAATATCCAGCCGCATAGCGATACCCGTAACCCCGGTCTTGATATACATGAAATGGGTGGAGTGCGTATGGGTAATGATCCTAAAACATCAATGCTTGATAAGTGGCACAGGCTACATGCCTGCAATAATGTTTATGTAACCGATGGTGCCAGCATGACATCTACTTCCTGCCAAAACCCTTCGTTAACTTACATGGCTTTCACAGCACGCGCTGTTGACCATGCGGTAAGCGAAATGAAAAAAGGAAATGTATAACAAAAGTATTCCCCCGTTTAATATGGGGGATTTTTATTTTGACCCGTTCTTTATATTTAAAAGATAATTTTATACTTAATGTGTGAAAAAAACACATTGAAAAATATTTGTAAAATAATTTTTATTCATACATTAGGCGAAGCAACCAATACAAACAAAAATTTATAACGCAATACTTTTATGTCTACAAACACTTATGACGCTATAGTCATTGGTTCAGGTATCTCTGGTGGCTGGGCCGCAAAGGAACTGACCGAAAAGGGCTTAAAAACCATTATGTTGGAGCGCGGTAGAAATATCGAGCATATCAAGGATTATGTAAACGCAACTAAAGGGCCGTGGGAATTTCCGCACCGTGGTGGTCGTACGCAAAAAATGATTGAGGATTATCCTGTATTAAAACGTGATTATCCCTTAAATGAGACTAACCTTGATTATTGGGTGGACGAGAAAAAAAGTCCGTATACTGAGATTAAACGTTTCGATTGGTTCCGTGGATACCATGTAGGTGGCCGTTCCCTGATGTGGGGTCGTCAGTCATACCGCTGGGCAGATGTGGATTTTGAAGCAAACGCAAAAGATGGTATCGGGGTAGACTGGCCAATACGTTATAAAGATCTGGCTCCGTGGTACAGCCATGCTGAGAAATTTGCAGGCATTTCAGGTAACCGGGACGGTTTAGCTATACTGCCTGACGGTGATTTTATGCCACCCATGGAAATGAACTGTGTGGAAAAAGATGTGGCTGCACGCGTAAAAGAACATTATAAAGAAGCACGTAACATGATCATTGGCCGTACGGCTAATATTACTGTACCGCATAATAATCGTACAAATTGCCAGTATCGTAATAAGTGTTGGTTAGGCTGTCCGTTTGGAGCGTATTTCAGTACACAGTCAGCAACTTTACCAGCGGCTATGGCAACAGGTAATTTAACATTGCGCCCGTGGTCAATAGTAACCCGCATATTATACGATAAGGATACCAAAAAGGCTAAAGGTGTTGAAGTATTGGATGCTGAAACCAACAAAACGTATGAATTTTACGCTAAAATAATATTTGTTAATGCGTCTACACTTAATACAGCGTGGATATTAATGAATTCCGCAACTGATATCTGGCCTGATGGTTTAGGTAGCAGCAGCGGTGAATTGGGCCATAATTTAATGGATCACCACTTAAATGTAGGCGCAGGTGGCCGAGTAGAAGGTTATCTGGATAAGTATTATTTCGGTCGCAGGGCCAATGGTATCTATATTCCTCGTTACCGTAATCTTAATGGCGAAAAACGCGACTACATTCGTGGATTTGGGTATCAGGGCGGTGCGAGCCGCGGAGGCTGGAGCCGTGATATTGCCGAAATGAGCATCGGTGGGGCGTTTAAGGATGCTTTATCTGAACCTGGAGAATGGTCGATGGGCATGGGTGGTTTTGGCGAAACACTGCCTTATCACGAAAACAAAGTTTTCCTGGATAAAACCAAGAAAGACGCCTGGGGACTGCCGGTATTGGCTATCGATGCGGAAGTGAAGGAAAACGAAAGGAAGATGCGTATCGATATGATGAACGATGCTAAAGAAATGCTGGAAGCTGCTGGCGTTAAGGATGTAAATACCTATAGTATGGAACCGGTATTAGGTCGTGGTATTCACGAGATGGGTACCGCTCGTATGGGCCGTGATCCAAAAACATCTGTATTAAATGAGTGGAACCAGGTTTGGGATGCTAAAAATGTATTTGTTACAGATGGTGCCGCAATGGCATCAACCGCATGTCAAAATCCATCGCTTACATATATGGCGCTTACTGCCAGGGCAGCTGACTATGCTGTTAAAGAACTAAAAAAAGGTAATGTTTAATAGTACAAAATATACAAAATAACCATGACTGAAAAGAAAGAATCTACTGCCGCAAACCCGTCCAGACGTAATTTTATAAAAACCGGATCGGTTGCTGCTGCAAGTTTTATGATAGTACCACGCTTTGTTTTAGGTGGTAACGGTTTTATTGCGCCAAGCGACAAACTAATAGTTGCAGGTGTAGGTGTGGGTGGTAAAGGCGAAAGTGATATAGCTAATTTTGCCAAAAGCGGAAAAGCTGACATCGCCTTTTTGTGTGACGTGGATGATCGCAGAGCGGCAAATTCTGTAAAAAGATTCCCTAAAGCTAAACGCTATAAAGACTGGCGCGAGATGTATGATAAGGAGCACAAAAATATTGATGCCATATCGGTTTCCACGCCCGATCATAACCACGCGCTTATTGCATATCATGCCATGCAACTGGGTAAGCACGTATATGTGCAAAAACCTTTAACACATGATATTTGGGAAGCCCGTTTATTAACGGAAGCTGCAAAAAAATATAAAGTGGTTACACAAATGGGTAACCAGGGTGCATCAAACGATGGTACGCGTTTAATGGCTGAATGGTATGATGCCGACCTGATTGGCGATGTGCATACTGTTTACTGCTGGACAAACCGCCCTGTATGGCCGCAAGGAATAAAATGGCCTGCGCCGGACCCTAACGTTCCAAAGGAACTTGATTGGAACTTATGGTTGGGTACTGCTCCTTACAAAGAATATGTTGATAAACTGGTTCCGTTTAACTGGCGCGGCTGGTGGGATTACGGTACCGGCGCCCTTGGCGATATGGGTTGCCATTTGGTTGAAGCGCCTTTCCGTGTATTAGGTATACAGTATGCAAAAGATGTACAGGCAAGCGTAGGTAGTGTATATGTTGATGAATTTAAGAAAGGCGTTTTCCCGGAAAGCTGCCCTCCGTCAAGCCACATTACCTTAACCTTCCCTAAAACAAATAAAACCAAGGGCGATGTTACCCTGCATTGGATGGACGGTGGTATACAACCCGAAAGACCGATAGAATTAGGTGCAAGTGAAAAATGGGGTGGTGAAGAAGGTAACGGAACCTTGTTTATAGGTACCAAAGGAAAAATGTATGCCAGTACCTACTCTGATGCGGCTACACTGTTGCCAAAAGAACGTACTGCAACTGCAAACGCACCTAAGATATACGAGCGTGTACCAGGTGGTGCAAACGGACACTATGCGCAATGGGTTGAAGGCTGTTTAGCCGGTTATGGTAAAACAGAGTTAAGCTCATCATTTGATAAAGCCGGTCCGTTAACCGAAGCATTGTTAATGGCTAACCTTGCAGTTCGCGGACACGATCTTCCGGGTGGTAATATTAAGTTAACTTGGGATAATCAGGCCATGAGGGTGACCAATTTTGATCCGGTTAACCAATATATCAAACGCGAGTACCGGAATGGGTTTGAATTAAAAGCCTAATTGTAAATCAGTAATTCACAAATTCAATATAAAATGAATAGAAGAGAAGCCATAAGCAGAGTCGGCCTTATATTAGGGGGAACCGTAATTGGTGCCGAATTCTTTATTGCAGGCTGTAAATCAGACGTTAAAAAAACAGATGGCTTGTTCACTGCGGACAATGTTCCGTTTTTGGACGAGATAGGGGAAACCATACTGCCCGAAACATCTACACCTGGTGCAAAGGCTACAAAAATAGGTGATTTTATGACGGTTATGGTCAAAGATTGCTATACGCCTGAAGATCAGCAGGTATTTATAAAGGGTATTTCACAGGTTGATGACGCAGCTAATAAAAAATTCAACAAAAAGTTCATGGATCTGGATGCTAAGCAAAAAACTGAATTGCTGACTGATCTGGATAAGGAGCAAAAGGATTACTCAAAAACTAAAAAACCGGATGATCCTAATCATTACTTCACCATGATGAAGCAGTTAACGCTGCTGGGATACTTTACATCTGAACTGGGTTGTACTAAAGCATTGCGTTATGTACCGGTACCTGGAAAATATGAAGGTTGCATTCCGTATAAAAAAGGTGACAGAGCCTGGGCGCTTTCATAATTTTTTAGTTTCTTAGCAGTACATTAACACTAACTATGAGTAAAAGAAAATTACGCATGGGCATGATAGGTGGCGGTAAGGATGCCTTTATAGGGGCTATTCACCGGATCGCCGCTAATATGGATGGCCAGATAGAATTGGTATGCGGCGCTTTAAGCATGCATCCCGATGTAGCGATTGAAAGCGGACGGATGCTTTTTTTGCCCGAAGACAGAACGTATACCAGTTATGAAGAAATGTTTAAAGCCGAAGCACAAATGCCGGCTGATAAACGGATGGATTTTGTAACAATTGTTACCCCGAATTTTGCGCATTTTGCTCCGGCTATGCTCGCCTTAGAGAATGGATTTAACGTAGTAATAGAAAAGCCGGTTACCTTTACCCTTGATGAGGCTAAACAGCTAAAGAAAAAGGTGGAAGAAACTGGTTTAATGCTGTTGCTTACCCATACTTACTCCGGATACCCTATGGTAAAAGAAGCGAGGGAATTGGTTAAAGCCGGTGCTTTAGGTAAGGTGAGGAAGATATATGTGGAGTATATTCAGGGATGGTTAAGCCGTTTATCCGAACGTGAAGGAAATGCACAAGCCGCCTGGAGGACCGATCCTTCTAAATCCGGGAAAAGTGGTTGTATGGGTGACATTGGTACCCACGCTGCACATTTGGCCGAATATATTTCCGGTTTAAAAATTACACAACTTAATGCCTCTTTAAACACTGTTGTTGAAGGCCGTATGCTGGATGATGACGGAGCTGTATTGCTACGCTTTGAAGATAATGCAACTGGTGTTTTAACCGCATCGCAAATCGCCGCAGGTGAAGAAAACGCGCTCAAAATAAGAGTTTATGGTGAAAATGGTAGTTTGGAGTGGGCACAAATGGAACCTAATACCCTGATATTAAAATGGCTGGATAAACCTTCCGAAATATTAAGGGCGGGTAGCGGTTATACTGACAGACTATCATCATATGCTACCCATAACTGCCGTACCCCCGGAGGGCATCCCGAAGGGTACCTCGAAGCATTCGGCAACTTGTACCGCAACTTCGCTTTAGCGTTAAGCGCTAAGATTGAAGGCGTGGAACCTGAAAAGGAGTGGCTTGATTTTCCTGGAATTGAAGATGGCGTGAGAGGAATGGCATTTATTGATAATGTGGTGGCCTCCAACCAGAGTAACGAAAAGTGGACCGATTATAAGATATAATATATGAACACCATTAAAGGACCGGCAATATTTATAGCGCAATTTATTGGTGAGCAGGCGCCGTTTAACGATCTTAAATCTATTTGCCGGTGGGCAGCAGGTTTAGGTTATAAAGGTGTGCAGTTACCAACCAACGATGCTCGTTTTATTGACCTGCAAAAGGCAGCCGAAAGTAAAACCTATGCCGACGAAATAAAAGGTATAGTTAACGAAGCCGGTTTAGAGATCACTGAATTATCCACCCATTTACAGGGACAATTGGTTGCCGTGAACCCGGCATACGATCAGTTGTTTGATGGTTTTGCACCACAGGCATTGCGTAATAACCCTGCCGAAAGGCAAAAATGGGCAGTATCGCAATTAAAGCATGCGGCAAAGGCATCCCAAAATTTAGGATTGAACGCGCACGTTACTTTTAGCGGTGCATTAATATGGCAAACCGTTTATCCGTGGCCACAACGCCCTGCAGGTTTGGTTGATACTGCTTTTACAGAACTGGCTAAACGTTGGGAACCTATACTGAACGTATTTGATGAGCATGATATTGACCTTTGTTATGAGATACATCCGGGTGAGGATCTGCATGATGGCATCACTTACGAAATGTTTTTAGAGAAGGTAAATAACCATAAACGCGCATGTTTATTGTATGATCCATCGCATTTTGTATTGCAGGCTTTAGATTACCTGGAATATATCGATATTTACCATGAGCGTATCAAGATGTTCCATGTAAAGGATGCCGAGTTTAACCCTACCGGAAGGCAAGGTGTTTATGGGGGATATCAGGATTGGGTTAACCGTGCGGGGCGTTTCCGTTCATTAGGCGACGGGCAGGTAGATTTTAAGGCCATATTCAGCAAATTAACCCAGTATGATTATAAAGGCTGGGCAGTACTGGAGTGGGAGTGTGCGTTAAAACATCCGGAAGACGGGGCACGCGAGGGAGCACAATTTATCAAGGATCATATTATAAGAGTAACCGACCGTACCTTTGATGATTTTGCATCAACAGGAACGGATGAATCATTTAACAAAACATTATTAGGGATATAAAAAATAATTTACATGAAAAAAATATTTGTTGTTTTAGGGGTGTGTCTGGTTATTGCCGCATGTGGTGGTAACAGCAATACAAGCGAGGCGGTTAACAGCGATAGCGCTTATGCAAGCAATCAAACAGCTACCGCGCAGCAATCAAGTGCGGCAAATGATACTGCTGCTACAAAAATAGGTATAAATGATAATAGCGGTACACCGGAAAGTAAGGGAGCACAATTGATGGCCAATAACGACTGTAATACATGCCATAAACCGTATGATAAAGTTATAGGGCCTGCTTTTGTAGAGATAGCAAAAAAATATTCATCATCTGATGAAGAAACGTTAGCAAAAAAGGTAATAGCCGGCGGATCTGGTAACTGGGGTAACATTGCCATGACACCGCATCCTTCTCTTTCCATGGATGACGCTAAAGAAATGGTGAAATATATTTTGTCAGTAAAATAACCCAACCAAACCAATTTTAAACAATAACCAATTATGACCTTAACAACACGTGTTAAGTTATCCACCATGATGTTCCTGGAGTTTTTTATCTGGGGTGCATGGTTTGTAACAATGGGAACTTATCTCACCAAAACGTTGGCAGCCACTGATGTGCAGAATGGTAATGCTTATGCAACGCAATCGTGGGGGGCAATTATTGCGCCGTTTATTATCGGCCTTATTGCCGACAGATTCTTTTCTGCTCAAAAAGTACTGGGTATTTTGCATTTAACAGGCGCGGCTTTGTTATACTATATCACCACAGTGCCTAATTTTGAAGGTTTTTTCCCGCTCATATTGGCTTACATGATCATTTATATGCCTACCCTGGCATTAGTTAACTCCGTGTCTTTTAAGCAAATGACTAATCCGAGTAAGGAATTCCCTCCAATCCGTATTTTAGGTACCCTTGGGTGGATAATTGCCGGATTAACTATTGGCTGGTTAGGCTGGGAGCAAAGTAATTCGTTAGTACTTACTTTTAAAATGGCGGCAATAGCCTCATTGGTATTAGGACTATTGAGTTTTACACTACCATCAACCCCGCCTGCTAAAAAAGGTCAGAAGACCACCATTGGCGATATTATGGGGCTGGATTCGTTAGGATTGTTAAAAAACAAATCATACCTGGTATTCTTTATCGCATCGGTTGCTATTTGTGTACCACTGGCATTTTATTACAATTTTACTAATCCATTCTTAAATGAAATAGGTGTAAAAGCGGCAGCGGGTATCCAGTCGATGGGGCAAGTGTCTGAGCTGGCGTTTATGGCGCTTATGCCTTTATTTTTTGTAAGGCTCGGCGTAAAGAAAATGTTAGCAGTAGGTATGTTCGCCTGGGCGCTACGCTACATATTTTTTGCTTACGGCGATACCGGCGCAAATTACTGGATGATAATTGGAGGTATTGTAATGCACGGTATCTGTTACGACTTTTTCTTTGTAACAGGTCAAATATATACCGACAATCTTGCCGGCGAACGTTTTAAAAGTGCTGCACAAGGTTTTATTACCCTGGCAACTTACGGTGTGGGAATGTTAATAGGGTCTTATATATCTGGTCCTATAGTAGAAAATTGGAAAACTTCCGCCACAACACATAATTGGCAAACTATCTGGTTAATACCTGCCGGTATTTCGGCAGTAGTGTTGTTAGTTTTCATCATTTTCTTTAAAGACAAAAATCAGATACAAAACAAATCCGGTTTAAACATTAACGAACCTGACGCACAAGTGGAGATCTAATTATGGCAACTGATCCAAACAGAAGAACGGCAATAAAGGGCCTGCTGGCGGGCACAGCTGCAATAGGTGCGTCCGGATTGTTGTCGTCGTTCAAACAAGCAGACGATAAAGAATTGATGACCAATATACTAAAGGGTAACATTAACCATTCCGTATCGCACTGGTGCTTTAACGAGCTGAGTATGGATGAGCTTTGCGTAGTTGCTAAGGAGATAGGTATAAAAGGTATTGACCTCTGCGGACCTAAGGAGTGGCCAATCCTAAAAAAGCACGGCATGCATTCGCCCATGTGCAACGGAG
The DNA here is from genome assembly GCF_016522075.1 of Mucilaginibacter segetis. Taxonomy (GTDB): domain Bacteria; phylum Bacteroidota; class Bacteroidia; order Sphingobacteriales; family Sphingobacteriaceae; genus Mucilaginibacter; species Mucilaginibacter segetis. Next base: position 704,113 of record NZ_JAEHFW010000003.1, read on the forward strand.
CTGAAATAAGCTTAACGGAAGGGTTTAATGATAAAAAATATCATAGTACGCTAATAAAAAACTACAGCGAAATGATTCCGCTGGTGGGTAAGGCAGGCTATACCAATCTTATATGTTTTAGCGGAAGCCGGCGTGGTATGGATGATGAAACCGGTCTGCAAAATTGCATGGAAGGTTTAAAACAACTTTTACCATTAGCCGAAAAGCATAATGTAGTTTTATGTATGGAGTTGCTTAACAGCAAAATTGATCATAAAGACTATATGTGTGATCATAGCGCCTGGGGTGCGGAATTGGCTAAAAGATTAGGTTCCGATAATTTTAAATTATTATTTGATATCTATCATATGCAGATCATGGAAGGGGATATTATACGTAATATTACCGACCACCATCAGTATATAGCGCATTTTCATACAGGAGGAGTACCCGGCCGTCACGAAATAGATGATACACAGGAATTATATTATCCGGCAGTGATGCGTGCCATAAAAGCCACAGGCTTTAAAGGTTTTGTAGGTCAGGAATTTGTACCTGCACAAAAAGATAAAATAGCATCGCTGCGTAAGGCGATACAGATATGTGACGTTTAAATTTATACCTTTTAGGTGAATTTAACCGTTTTATTTATAAACTAAAAAATATATGTCAACCAGAAGATCATTTTTAGCACAGGCGGGGTTATTGTCGGCAGGTGTTTTACTTGCGCCCAAATTAGCTTCGGCAAAAACCAAGAACGGGCCGGGTTTGCAATTGTATAGTTTACGCGATCAGTTACCTAAAGATGTAAAAGGCGTAATCGCTAAAATAGCCCAGGCAGGGTATAAAGAGGTAGAAACCTTTGGCTACTCTAAACAAAATGGTTTCTGGGGATTAGATGCCAAAGCATTCAGTAATTTATTGAAAGCTAACGGATTAAAAACTCCAAGTGGACATTACGGGTTAGATCAATACTTCGGAAGCGGTAAAATGGATGATTTCGATAGCTATATAGATGCGGCCCTGGCAACAGGACAAACCTATATTGTTGTACCCTCGTTAAATCACAATTTCATTAAAACCGCGGAAGATTTTAAAACCATTGCCGGAAAATTAAATGCCGCTGCCGAGATATGCAAAAAGCATGGGTTAAAATTGGGGTACCATAACCATAACTTTGAGTGGAAAGAGGTTGGAGGCACTACTTTTTATGATACCGTGCTTAACAATACCGACCCCAAATTAGTAAACATGGAAATGGATATTTACTGGGTAGTTCGCGCAGGGCAGGATCCGGTAGCTATTTTTGAAAAGCACCCTGGCCGCTTTGCTATGGTACACATAAAAGATATGGATAAAACTAATCATAACCTGAACACTGAGATAGGCAGCGGTACCATTGATTTTAAAACGATATTGAGCAAAGCCAAACTGGCTGGTATCAAGCATTATATTGTTGAACAGGAAAATTATATCAATATTGATCCTTATAAAAGCATTGCACAAAGCTGCACGTATATGAAAAATGTGCTGCATATTTAATTTATACACTACTTAATACTTATATAATGAAATACAAGATCATACTTACTGCTTTACTATCAGGAAGTTTTTTAATGGCAAACGCCCAGCAAGGTGCTAAACCCGAGGATACCGAAGTTTGGGACCCTGCTCCGCCGGTTGTTACCCCGGGTAAAACCGTTGGCGATGCCCCTTCAGATGCGATAGTTTTATTTGATGGAAAAAACCTTGACCAATGGGTAGATGTGGAAAAGGGTACTCCAGCTGAATGGTTTGTTAAAGACGGCGTGCTTACCGTAAATAAAGCCACGGGTAATATTCAAACTAAGCAATCATTTGGTAATTACCAGTTACATATTGAATGGCGCGAACCTTCGGATATTGAAGGCACAAGCCAGGCACGTGGTAACAGCGGGGTATTTTTGGCATCAATAGGTAAAGGAGATGATGGTTATGAATTACAGGTTTTAGATTCGTATAAAAACAAAACTTACGTTAATGGTATGGCGGGAAGCATTTACAAACAATTTATTCCGCTTGCTAATCCCACAAAGCCACCGGGCCAATGGAACGTTTATGACGTAATATGGACAGCCCCTGTATTTAACGGCGATGGATCATTAAAATCACCGGCAAAGGCAACCGTTTTATTTAACGGCGTATTAGTTGAAAATAATGTAGAATTAATGGGCCCTACTCAATACATAGGTAAAGCCGCCTACCGCAGGGCTCACGGCCCGGCACCTATCAAATTGCAGGCGCATGGCGATAAAAGTAAACCTATAAGTTTCCGCAACATATGGGTTAGGGAGTTATAAAACATAGAGCTTAATTTAAATCCAAAAAAGCCTCTGCATCTTAAAGATGTTTGAGGCTTTTTTATTGTTGTTACTTCCCGTCAATTCCTTTAATAACAAATTAATATTTTTTCTATTATTTAATATATTAAACTTATTTTAACCTGTTACGTATAACAGCCAAATATATAAGCCTTTAATAAAACTTTACCGGAAGTAATAATCCCCCTGCATTTAATGTATAAACGTTTTATACTTATTTTTTTTATGCTATATGCTTATTATGGTTTTGGCCAGGGTCAGAGCCTTAAGTTTGAGCATTTAGGGAAAAGCCAGGGTTTATCAGAAATAAATGTCAGCAGCATTTTACAGGATAAGTATGGTTACATTTGGGTAGGTACGCGGGATGGTCTTAATAAATACGACGGATATAACTTTACCTATTACAAACATGATATTCAGGATACCACATCTTTAAGCAGCAGCATGATAGCTGATATTGCCGAAGACATGGATGGGAATATATGGGTGGCAACTATAATTGGTTTAAATAAATTTGACCGTAACAAAGGGAGATTCATCAGATACAGTCATAATGATAATGACCCTAATTCCCTTTCTGATAATATTTTAAATAAGATAACAGTAGATAAAAGAACAGGCGACTTGTGGATTGCGGGACAAAGCGGGCTTGACCGTTTAAATATCAAAACAAATAAGTTTACCCATTACAGGCATAACCCCAATGATGCGGGCAGTATAAGCGACAATACGGTTACGGCGGTTTTTATAGATGAGAATGATAAACTTTGGGCGGGTACGGGTAACGGAGGATTAAACCTACTAAATAAAAAAACCGGAAAATTTACCAGTTTTAAACACGATCCCAATAACGTTAACAGCCTGTCGGGTAATAACGTAAGTTGCATTTTTGAAGATGGTAAGGAACGTTTATGGATAGGTATGCAAAATGACGGACTTAACCTATTTGACCTGAATACGCATAAATTCACCCGTTATAAACACGACGAAAAGCTAAAGAACACCATATCAAGCAATACCATTTATAGCTTGAATATGGATAAAACCGGTAATCTTTGGATAGGCAGCGAAAATGGTGGCCTTTGCATATTAAATCCGGAAACCGAGAGATTTTACACCTATATGCATGATGATATTGATAAGAACAGTATCACTGGTAATTCCATATACAGCATTTGTCGTGATACGCATGGCAATATGTGGCTTGGGGCGTTTAGCGGCGGGATTAATTTGTACAAAAGAAGCACTGCCAGTTTTGTGCATTACAGGCATACCTCATCTGTAAACAGTCTTTCAAATGATTTTGTGCTGGGTTTGTATGAGGATCCGCAGGGAAATTTGTGGGTAGGAACTGACGGAGGCGGAGTGAACAAGTTTAATTTCCGTATAGATAGTGTAACGCATTTTGTTCATAAACCCAACCAAAACAGCCTTACGGGCAATTATGTACTTACAGTAAACCAGGATAAAGATGGAGATTTTTGGTTTGGTACATGGGGCGATGGGATAAGCATATATGACCAGAAAACCAATGTATTTACCAACCTGAAACATGTAGCAGGCAGCTCTAATAGTTTAAGCGGCAATAACATATATGCGCTTACTTTTGGAAAAGATAACACAACCTGGATAGGTACCTATAATGATGGCCTGGATAATTACGATAAAAAAACTAAACAATTTGCGGTATATCGTTATGATGCCCATGATCCGCATAGTATCAGCAGCGATAGGGTATATTCCTTGTTTGAAGATAGTCATCAAAATTTATGGGTAGGTACTTTTGATGGCGGCCTTAACCTGTTGAACAGGAAAACTAAAAATTTCACCCGTTTTCAGCATGATGCATCCAACCCAAATGGTATTAGTGATGATAACGTTCCTGATATTTACGAGGATCATAGGGGCAATATTTGGGTGAGTACATTTAACGGGCTTAACAAGCTTGACCCCTCCACTAAAAAATTTAAAGTATATACTACCAAAAACGGGTTGCCCAGTAATATTATATATGCTGTGCGCGAAGATGACAACGGCCTGCTATGGGTAAGTAGTAATAATGGTTTATCGTCTTTTGACCCCGTTACGGAAGTCTTTAAAAATTATACGGTTGAGGATGGTTTGCAGGAAGATGAGTTTAAAGGACATTCGGCAGCAAAGGGTGCTTCGGGTAAATTATATTTTGGTGGGGTAAACGGTTTTAATGTTTTTTCGCCAGGGCAAATACTTGAGCCGGAAGGGTTTTCGCCGCTGGTGATCACGGCTTTTCAATTATTTAATAAAACTGTATTGCCCGGCAAAGATAAGAGCGACACTTCACCTTTAAATAAAAGCATAGGTAATACCAAAAGCATAACACTTAATTATAAACAATCGGTAATTACCCTGGAGTTCGCCGCGTTGGATTATACATCTGCCGATAAGAAAAAGTATGCTTATATTTTAGAAGGATTTGATAAAGACTGGAACTATATAGGCTCACGCCATTCAGCTACCTACACTAATTTGCCTGCCGGAACTTATACATTCAAAATAAAATATCAAAACACCGCGGGTGTGTGGTCTCCGGTTTCCTCAGGACTGCAGATTATCATATTGCCGCCATTTTGGTTAACCTGGTGGTTTGAGACTTTGGTTATAATAATTGCCATTGGCTTAGTATACCTTACATTCATATTGCGTTTGCGGTCTATTAAGGTACAAAAAATGGCACTTGAAAAGCAGGTAGAAGAACGTACAGAGAGGCTGCGGGAGATGACTGATAGTGAAAGAATATTACGCCAGGATGCGGAAAAGGCACGCGAAGAAGCCGAGAAGGCTAATAAGGCAAAAAGTATTTTTTTAGCTACCATGAGCCATGAGATACGTACACCGATGAACGGGGTAATGGGTATGGCAACACTTTTGGGTAGCACTCCTTTAAATCACGAACAACAGGAATATACCGAAACAATAAAGAATTGCGGCGATACCCTCTTAAATGTGATCAATGATATCCTTGATTTTTCCAAGATCGAATCCGGAAATATGGAACTGGATGAGCAGGATTTCGACCTGCGCGATTGTATAGAAAATGTACTTGATGTATTTGCCGAAAAGGCTGCACGCTCCAACCTGGATCTGGTTTATCAGGTAGAGCATAGCGTACCCGCGCAAATAATTACCGATCCGTTACGCTTAAAACAGGTGCTTATAAATTTGGTAGGTAACGCGGTTAAGTTTACTGCTCATGGAGAAGTGTTTATTTGTGTTAAACTCAAAAGTGATGAAAAAGACAAGCTGGAATTATTATTTGAAGTGCGCGATACCGGAATAGGTATTCCACCCAATAAACTGAACCGTTTATTTAAGGCTTTTTCACAGGTTGATTCGAGCACTACCCGTAAATATGGGGGCACAGGGCTGGGTCTGGCTATTAGCGAAAAGCTGGTTGCCCTGATGGGAGGCCAAATAAGTGTTAAAAGTACCGTAGGTAAGGGAACTATCTTTTCCTTTACCATAACAGCTATGCCGGGAAGCAAGTCGCAGCGTAACTATGTGCATGTGAATATTGCCGAGATACAAAATAAGCGCATATTGGTTGTTGACGATAATTTAACGAACCGGGAAATTTTAGAGGAACAGCTTAAACAATGGAACTTTATTCCGGTAATGGCTGCTTCGGGTGAGGAGGCTTTAAAAGAATTGGCCTCGGCCGATAAGATCGATCTGGTTATTTCGGATATGAACATGCCCGAAATGGATGGTATACAGTTGGCGCGGGAAATAAGGGAAAAGCAACCTGAATTGCCTGTTATCCTGCTTACGTCAATGGGTAATGAGCAAAGCCGTAAAAACGCGCATCTGTTTAACGTAGCGTTAACCAAGCCAACAAAACATCAGCTACTTTATAAACATATCATAGAACAGTTAAAAATAAAAAGAGAGGTTAAAAAGACACCCCAGCCTGTGCATACCCCTTTTTCTGAAGATTTTGCCAAATACCATCCCATCAGAATATTGATCGCTGAAGATAATGCCGTAAACCAAAAGCTGGCGAAATACATACTCAATAAAATGGGTTACGATCCGGATATAGTTTATAACGGCCATGAATGTATAAACGCGCTCATTAATAAAAAGTATGACATGATACTAATGGATGTGCAGATGCCGGACATGGACGGGTTGGAAGCTACGCGATTTATACGTCAAAATATGGATCATCAGCCGGTTATAGTTGCCATGACGGCCAATGTAATGAGTGAAGATAAAGATAAGTGTATTGAAGCCGGTATGAATGATTACCTAAGTAAACCGCTGAAACTACAGGAGATTATGGACATATTGGAAAAATGGGAGCCAAATAAATCCTCAAATTAATCTGGTTAATAGGTTAAGTTTGAATAACTTTACCCTATCTGTTAAAAAAACCAAAAATGTCTTATAAAAAGTTTTTCTGTTTTACTGCGTTGTTATTGTTTGCCGTTTTATTGCTGCCTGCATTAAATGCAAGTGCTGCAAAAAGCGGTTATTATTATCAAATAAAAATTTACCATTTTAAGGATAAGGAGCAGCAGCAACTTACCGATGCTTACTTAAAAGATCAGTATCTTCCCACTTTGCACAAAATGGGCTTTAAGGATATAGGTGTTTTTAAACCGGTGGGGAATGATACCACTGATTTGCGTACTTACGTATTTATTCCTTTTGTGTCATGGAAGAGCATGGAAACGTTTGATGCGAATGTTTATAAAACAGACAGCGCGGCTATCTCAGGTAAAAATTATATTGATGCCGAATCTAAGAATCCGCCTTATCTTAGAATGGAAACCATCGTCTTAAAAGCCTTTGCTACCAGACCCTTTCCTGCTGCGCCAAAACTTACGGCCGACCATGATGACCGGATATATGAATTAAGAAGTTACGAAAGCCCCACCGAAAAATATCATTATAATAAGGTAAGGATGTTTAATAGCGGCGAGACCGACTTATTTGACAGGCTGAAATTTAACCCTGTATTTTATGGTGATGTAATAGCAGGTAGCCACATGCCTAACCTGATGTATTTAACTACTTTTAATAGTAAGGAAGACAGGGACAAACATTGGGACGCGTTTTCAAATGATCCGCAATGGAAGGATCTTTCCGGAAGGGCCGAATTTCAAAATAACGTATCAAAGGCTGATATTATATTTTTGCACCCAACTATATATTCAGATTTTTAAATTTAATTAATGAAGCGTGAGCAACGCGATTTTGATGCTGTTATAGTTGGCTCGGGGCCAAATGGTTTAGCTGCAGCAATACTTATGCAGCAAAATGGACTGTCGGTACTTGTTATAGAAGCCAAAAGCGAAATAGGTGGTGGCCTGCGCTCGGCAGAATTAACTTTACCTGGTTTTACTCATGATATTTGCTCGGCCATTCATCCATTGGCAGCAGCATCCCCTTTTTTTAAAACGCTGCCATTAGCGCAACATGGGTTAAATTATATACAACCCGAAATAGCTGCTGCCCATCCGTTGGACGGCGGCACCGCTGTTACGTTAAAAAAAGATATTGAAGATACCGCAAAGCTTTTAGGAGAAGACCAAAAAACCTATACTGATCTGATGAGATCAGTTGTAGCTGCCTGGCCTTTGATTGCTGCAGACGTTTTAGGTCCGTTACATATTCCTGAACATCCGCTTGCCTTAGCCACTTTTGGTTTAAAGGCAATGCCATCTGCTACTTATTTGGCGGGGCGCTTTAAATCAACGCATGCGCAGGCTTTAATCGGAGGAATGGCGGCGCACTCCATGCAGCCACTTACTAATACAGCTACTTCAGCAATTGCATTGGTTTTAATGGCTTGCGGACATCTTGGTGGCTGGCCTGTGCCCAAAGGCGGTTCAAAGCAAATAGCAAATGCCCTGGCATCTTATTTCCTGTTAATAGGAGGGAAAATAGAAACAAATACCTATGTAAGCTCCCTAAGCAAACTACCATCTGCCCACGCGGTATTATTTGATGTGACGCCGAAACAGCTATTACAAATAGCCGGATATAAATTTTCATCCATTTATAAATGGCAACTGCAGCGATACCGTTACGGAATGGGTGTTTTTAAAATAGACTGGGCTCTGGATGATGCCATACCTTTTACCGCCGAAGATTGTAAAAGGGCCGGAACGGTACATATAGGAAATACCTTTGAAGAAATAAAAAATTCAGAACAACAGGTTTGGGAAAGGAAGCATACCGAAAAGCCCTTTGTATTGCTTGCCCAGCAAAGCTTATTTGACTCCTCACGCGCTCCGGAAGGTAAACATACTGCCTGGGCTTACTGCCACGTACATAATGGCTCTACCCAAAACATGACGGATGCCATTGAACGTCAGGTAGAACGCTTTGCCCCGGGTTTCAGAGAACGTATATTGGCAAAACATGTTATGAATACTAAGCAAATGGAGGAATACAACCCCAATTATATAGGTGGTGATATAAACGGTGGTGTTATTGATATCAGGCAATTATTTACACGGCCTGCATTACGTTATTCACCTTATAAAACCTCGGCAAAGGGTATTTATATATGTTCCTCATCAACACCACCCGGTGGTGGTGTACATGGTATGTGTGGTTATTATGCCGCAAAGATGGCTTTGAAAGATATATTTGATATTAAGATAAGTCCGTTAAATAATCAGGTTTAATTAGTTGATGGGATTATACCTGTCTATGATGTCACTATCTGTGAGGGCAATACTGCTTATATAAGGTGCCATAAAGGTCATCTCTCTAAATCGATTTTGACGGTTTTGCTCATCCGAATGGTTGGTTTTTTTTGGCTCAGGTAATTGTAGTTATTCAAATGTAATAAGTGCATCAAGTTTTTGTATGCTGCCAAATGTTTCATAGCTTCGGATATTTATAGGATGCGCCTTAAACCCGGTGTGTCAGCAGGTCTATTCTGCTTGTTAAAGTTAAATATAAAAATTATCGCCTTGAAAATAATCCATAGTGTACATCCCGAAGACTTTAAAACTTACGATACTCAAAAAATACGGTCACGGTTTTTAATTGATGAATTGGTGCAGCCCAATACCATTAATTGCACTTACACCCATTACGATCGTATGATTGTGGGTGTAGCCAACCCCACAGATAAAACACTGGAACTGGAAAACTACGCCAATCTGCGAGCCGATTACTTTTTGGAGCGCCGTGAGATGGGTATAATAAATGTATCCGGTGACGGGCTAATAACAGTCGATGGTAAATCTTTTCAACTAAAAAAATTAGATTGCCTGTATATCGGCAAAGGGGCAAGGTCAGTAAAGTTTTCAAGTATTAATGCATCGGATCCGGCGGTTTTTTACTTGTTGTCTACCCCGGCTCATACCGGATACCCGGTTGTTTTGATGACGAACAGTGAAGCTGCAAAAGTAAAAGCGGGCACTACCTCGGCTTCAAACGTAAGGGTAATAAATAAGTATATTCATGCAGAGGGAATACAAAGCTGCCAATTGGTAATGGGCTTAACCACTTTACAGAACGGGAGTGTATGGAATACCATGCCTGCTCATACGCACGACAGGCGAATGGAAGTATATTTTTATTTTGACGTTCCTGAAGGGCAGCGCGTGTTTCATTACATGGGAGAGGGGCAGGAAACAAGACACATTTTAATGAACAATTACGATGCTGTAGTATCGCCCCCATGGAGCATACATGCCGGAAGCGGGACATCCAGCTATAATTTTGTATGGGGTATGGCAGGCGAAAACCTCGACTATACTGATATGGATGTATTGAGCATAACAGATATCAGGTAATAATAACACATATGAGTTTAGAAAGCAGGTATTCATTACAAGGGAAGGTAATAGTTGTAACCGGTGGTACGGGTATTTTAGGTAATTCTTTTGTAAATGGCATAGTAGAGGCAGGCGGTGCTGTGGGTATACTTGGGCGTAATAGGAAAATTGCGGAGGAACGTGCCGATGCTATAAATAAAATTGGAGGCAAGGCCATAGCTCTTATCGCTGATGTTATGAGCGAAAGCGAACTGACAACCGCATGTGATAAAGTAATAGCTGCTTTCGGAAAGGTGGATGGATTGGTAAATGCCGCCGGCGGTAATATGCCCGACGGTGTTTTACAACCCGGAGACGATATTTTTACAATGAATATTGACGGTATGAAAAAGGTGACCGAACTGAACCTATGGGGTACGCTTATACCCACTCAGGTTTTTGGTGCCGCCATTGCCAAAACAGGAAAGGGGAGCATAGTCAATATATCATCCATGAATTCTAAACGGGCCATTACCAAAGTACTGGGTTATAATATGGGCAAAGCAGCGGTAGACTGCTATACACAATGGTTCGCGGTAGAACTGGCTAACCGTTACGGCGATGCTATACGGATGAATGCCCTTGCACCCGGTTTTTTCCTGACCGAACAAAACCGGGATTTATTAACCAAACCCGAAGGCGGATATACCACAAGAGGTGAACTGGTGATCAATCAAACCCCCTTTAAGCGTTTCGGGCATCCTGATGAATTGATAGGGGCGCTGGTTTGGTTGTTAAGCGATGCTTCAGCATTTGTTACAGGTTCCATGATATGTGTGGATGGTGGTTTCTCAATTTTTGGCGGAGTGTAGTATGAAATATAAGCCCATGGAATTTGAAATGATAAAGCTGCTGCCGATATTGCAGCCTACTTAATATAATAAGTGTATTAAAAAATATGTAAAATGGATAAGGGTAGGTTAGAAGCTTTTAGTGATGGTGTTTTAGCTATCATTATCACCATTATGGTTTTGGAGTTAAAGGTTCCGCATGGTGATAGTTTTGAAGCCCTTAAGCCCCTTTTGCCGGTGTTTTTAAGCTATGTACTTAGCTTTATATATATAGGCATCTATTGGAACAATCACCACCATATGCTGCACGCGGTACGATCGGTAACGGGCAGTGTACTTTGGGCTAACTTATTTTTACTTTTCTGGTTGTCTCTTATTCCTTTTGTTACCGCCTGGATGGGCGAGAATCATTTTTCTAAATGGCCGGTGGTATGCTATGGTTTAGTTTTGCTGATGAACGCTATTGCTTACAGTATTTTGGTGAAGGTACTTATTTATCATCATGGTGAAAACTCCTTACTGGCAAAGGCTTTAGGATCTGACCTGAAAGGGAAGATATCTATAGGGATATATATTACAGCTATTGGCGCATCCTTTATACATGCCTGGTTTGGTTTTGCATTGTATATTCTTGTGGCTTGTATATGGTTTATCCCCGACAGGCGAATAGAGAACAAAATAACTGATTCTAATAAAATTAATTATAATGGGTAAATTTTTCGATCAAATTGGCGAACTCCACCGGGAATTTATTGAACAGCAAAAGATATTTTTTACCGCCTCAGCACCTTTGGCTGCCAATGGGCATGTTAATTTATCACCCAAAGGAATGGATAGCTTTAGAGTGCTGGCAAATAACAGGGTAGCTTATATGGATATTAATGGCAGCGGTAACGAAACCTCGGCACATATGCTGGAGAACGGCCGTATCACCATTATGTTTTGTGCGTTTGATGGACCGCCTAATATTTTGCGTTTATATGGTAAGGGATATACCGTTTTGCCCGGTGACGATGAATGGGATGAACTTTCAGCATTATTTAACCTGCCACTTGCAACAAGGCAAATTATAGTGGCTGATATTCACAAAGTGCAAACCTCCTGTGGTTTCGGTGTGCCTTATTATGAATATTCAGGTGAACGCGACCAGGCCGTTAAATGGGCGGATAATAAAGGTGCCGAAGGTATTGAAACTTACCAGGCCGAAAAGAACCGTGTAAGCATGGATGGTTTACCTACCGTTTTAGGCTTACATTAATTCTTTCATCAGTTTATCAAAAGCTTCTTTTAATTCTGCCAGTTCGACTTCTACTTTTGTAAGACGTTCTTCCATTTCCGACGAAGAGCGGCGCGGCTGATCATCTGGTGCATCATCCTCGGGTATGGTGCCGCCAAGCAAATGCCTGTATCGCGCTTCTTTTTGCCCGGGTCGCTTGGGTAGCTGTACAATATAAGGTGCATCGCCCGAGGCAAGTTTCTCCAATAAGGTTTGTACCTCATCCAGGTTTTCAAATTCATACATACGGCCCGAATTGGTGTTTATTTCTCCGGGTGTTTGCGGCCCTCTTAGTATCAGCAGGCATAATACCGATACTTCTGCAGGTGCCAGTGGAAAAACAATGGCGAAGTTGTGTTTGTATTTTACTGCCCTGCTGGAACCACCGGTAGCGGTTGATATCAGCCCTTTTCTTTTTAGTGTATCAAGTGCAAGGGTCACGTTGCTTTCGTCGTAGTCTACCACAGGCTTACGGGCAGATTTTTGATTACATGCCGCAGTGAGGCCATTAAGCGTCATGGGGTAATAGTCGGGCGTGGTTTTGCTTTTTTCCATCAGCGCGCCAAGTACCCTTAGCTCTGCATCATTTAAAACAGGAAGCGTTTGTTGATTATCCATGTACAAATATAATAAGCCATCTTAATCTTGTGGTTTTTTTGTTCGGTGTTCCGCTGGTGTGTATATAAAAAACGGAACAAGCGGAACACGCTGTATATCAAATTGTTGTATTTTATTAATTGTATGCTTATAAAGTAAAACACTTTATATGATTCCAATAAGATGTTGATTAAAAGATACTTGTGTCTTATGGTAAAGTGTTCCGCTTTTTTGGTAATGGAACAGGTGATTTCTAATATTTATTGTTTGTAAATGCAAAATCTGTTAAAGGATTTCAATTAAGGCTACTAACTTAGCACGTTATGGTTATAAGTATTTTAGGGTGCGGTTGGTACGGAACGGCGTTAGCGAAACAATTGGTTAAAAGCCATACGGTTAAAGGCTCTACTACTACGGCAGAAAAGTTGCCATCATTAAGAGCTGAAGGTATTCTTCCTTTTTTAATAGACCTTTCAGCTGATGGATCGAGGTTTGCGGATGATTTTTTTAAGTGCGATATATTAATAATTGCCATACCCCCTAAAGCGCGGTCGGGCGAGGGGGAACAATATATCCCCAAATTACAAACGGTAGTTAACGCTATTGAGCGTAATGCTATAAATAAAGTTATATTAATAAGTTCTACCGGTGTGTATGCAGATCTTAACCGAGAAGTTGATGAGCATACCGATCCGCAGCCTGTTAGTAGTTCAGGAAAGATATTGTTTGTCGCTGAGGATCTGTTCAGGAAACAAACCGGATTTAAGTCAACCATTATCCGTTTTGGCGGCCTGGTAGGGCCGGGCCGCGATCCGGCACGTTTTTTTGCGGGAAAGAAAAATATTCCCAACGGACTGGCTCCTGTTAACCTTATCCATTTAGATGATTGTGTTGGTTTTACGGCAGCGGTATTAACTATGGATGCTTTTGGCTTTACCTTCAATGCCTGCACACCGCATCATCCATCTAAATTTGCGTTTTATACACAAGCGGCGGAACGGGCAGGTATGGCTTTGCCTGAGTTTATTCCGGAGTTAAAAGAATGGAAAATTGTATCGGGCGTAATTGCTGATGAAGTATTGCGATATGAATATATAATTAATAACTGGTTTAACTGGCTCAACCAATGATGAATTTGGAATGGACACCAAATTCTTACTTATCTTTGTGGGAAATGAAAAAACCCGGTAAAGATCAAGTGTTTTCTGTTAACTCCGCAGCGGATTTTGAGGATATTGCTATAGCCGTATTTAAATATCAGGCGGCAAATAATCTGGTTTATAAGCAATTTATAAAAGGGCTAAACTTAAAGGCGGACGAAATAACAACAATTGAACAAATACCATTTTTACCGGTAGAGTTTTTTAAATCGCACAATATAACAACCGGGGATAAATCTGCGGAGGTGGTATTCACCAGCTCGGGCACTACAGGTATGGTTACCAGTTGCCATAATATTACCGATGTAAACTGGTACATTCAAAGTTTTCGTGAAGCCTTTGCGCTGTTTTATGGCGATATTACCACATACACCATTCTCGCCTTATTGCCATCGTACCTGGAGCGTGAAGGATCTTCGCTTATTTATATGGCGCAGGATTTGATCACACAGTCAGCTAATGCCGACAGCGGCTTTTACCTGTATAATCACGATGAACTTTATCAGCAGCTTACACGGCAAAAGCAACAGGGCAATCCCACAATACTGATAGGGGTAACTTTTGCATTGCTTGATTTTATTGAAAAATATCGCATAAATTTTCCGGAACTGATCGTAATGGAAACAGGGGGGATGAAAGGCAGGAGGAAAGAAATGATACGTGAAGAACTGCATCAAATGTTGTGCGAGGGTTTCGGGGTGAATGCTATTCATTCAGAATATGGAATGACGGAGTTGTTATCGCAGGCATACTCTAAAGGACAGGGGATATTTAACTGTCCGCCTTGGATGAGGATAATTACACGCGATACCAATGATCCGTTAACTTTGATTGAAACCGGTAAAACCGGGGGAATAAACATTATAGATCTGGCAAATATCAACTCCTGTTCATTTATTGCTACGCAGGATCTGGGGAGGGTTTATGCCGGGGGGGCGTTTGAGGTTATTGGCCGTTTTGATAATTCGGACATACGCGGATGCAATTTACTGGTTGGTTAAAACAATTAATATTGTAAGTGTCATAATATATTTATTTTTGCGTTGATAAGTATATATCAATTAATATGATCGAAAAATTTTTGCACGACGAACAAGACCCTAAAGCGGTAGAACGAGTTTACAGCCGATTGGTTGATCTGCTTACTACCGGTGAGGAGATACTATATATAGCCACCCAAAAAAAACCGATAGTAAACCTGTTTCCTGACTGTATTGCCCTTACTAATAAACGCGTCCTGTTTTTTACACCTGCTAACTTAGGGCTGTCTATAAAATTTGTTGATTTTGTTTGGAAAGACATTGTAGAAGTTTACACTAAAGAAGAGATAATAGGAGCGGTATTTAGTGCAAAAACTACTAATGGCGCTGAAATGGGTGTAGATTATTTGCCGAAGGTGCAGGCGCGTAAACTTTATCAGTACGCACAGGAGCGCAAAGAGGCGGAACGTGAGGCCCGCCGCCAGCGTGAGCTTGAAGAAAAACGTGCGGAGTCGGGCTCGTTACAAATAGATCATGCTGCGCAGGTTGCTTTTCAGCCTGTTCCCACACAACCGCAAAAGCAAGAGTTACCCGAACTTACACCATTTACCATTATACCTGAAACACCGGCCAAACCCGATGAGTTAACAGAAAAACTGAAAAAACTTAAAACCCTGTTCGAAAACGGTTTAATATCACAAGAAGAGTACAACAACAAAAAACTCGAATTACTGAGCGATCTGTAAAGCCATATAAGTTTTAAGCAGCTGTATGCTATTTGGCGATTATTAAAAAGTAGTTTTTCTTGCCTTTTTGGGCTACCAGGTATTTATTATTGATAAGGTCTCCGGTAACGTAAACGGCTTCTATGGTATCTACCTTTAGTTTATTAATGGCAACGCCTCCGCCTTGTATCATTTTTTTTGCTTCACCCTTTGAATTAAATACCGCGGTTTGTCCGCCCAGCAGGTCTACAATGTTTATTCCGGTTTCAAAATCTTTTGAATTTACCTCATAATTAGGTACGCCGCTAAATAATGCAAGCACCTCTTCATCGTTCAGTTCGTTTAAAAACTCGATACCTGTATTACCAAACAAAAATTCAGAGGATTTAACCGCTTTTTCAAACCCGGCTTCGCCATGTACGCGTATGGTGATATCTTTTGCCAATGCCTTTTGTAGAACGCGCATATGCGGCGCTACGTTGTGTTCCGCTTCTATCGCTTCAATAGTTTGCCTGTCAAACAAGGTGAAAATGCGTATGTAAGCCTGGGCATCCTGGTCGCTGGTGTTAAGCCAAAACTGGTAAAATTTATACGGAGAGGTTTTTTTAGCATCCAGCCAGATGTTTCCACCTTCCGATTTCCCGAATTTACTTCCGTCAGCCTTTTTAATTAGCTGTGTGGTTAAAGCGTATGCTTCACCCGCATCCTTACGGCGTATCAGTTCGGTTCCGGTAACAATATTTCCCCATTGATCACTTCCGCCCATTTGCAGGGCGCAATTTTTATGTTTCCACAGGTAATAAAAATCGTAACCCTGTACCAGTTGATAGGTAAACTCAGTAAAAGACATTCCGGTATCACCGTTGATGCGGTTTTTAACAGAGTCTTTCGCCATCATATAATTTACGGTGATGTGCTTACCTACATCGCGTATAAAGTTAAGGAACGAGAAATCCTTGAACCAGTCGTAATTATTTACCATTTCGGCACTATTGGCGCCACTGCTAAAATCCAGAAACTTCTCTAACTGGCTTTTTATACCATTTAAGTTGTGTTGTAAAACATCCTCGGATAGTAAATTACGCTCGGCCGATTTGCCTGAAGGGTCTCCAACCATACCCGTTGCGCCGCCAACTAATGCAAAAGGTTTGTGCCCTGCACGCTGAAAGTGTATCAATGTCATGATCTGCGCCAGGCTGCCAACGTGTAATGAGTCGGCAGTAGGATCGAATCCAATATAACCCGAAACCATACTCTTATTTAACAACTCTTCAGTTCCGGGCATGATATCATGCAACATGCCCCGCCAGCGTAATTCTTCTACAAAGTTCATTAGTGTATTATAGCTTTCAAAAACGGCAAATATACTAGAATTAATCTGTTGCATGAATTTTGTACCAGCCGGTTTTTATTATCCGCGCGGCCTTATTGTAATTTGAATAGTTTTTTCTATTTTGTACCAATAGGACATTACTATACATCTATGAATTTTTTGTCGCATTATTATTTTGACCGGGATACAACTGACTGTTACTACACTTTAGGAACAGTATTGCCCGATCTGTTAAAAAATGCTGATAAAACTATTGTTCT
This sequence comes from Mucilaginibacter segetis, assembly GCF_016522075.1. GTDB lineage: Bacteria > Bacteroidota > Bacteroidia > Sphingobacteriales > Sphingobacteriaceae > Mucilaginibacter > Mucilaginibacter segetis. The sequence continues at coordinate 721,394 of NZ_JAEHFW010000003.1, forward strand.
GCATCCAGAAGACCTTGTGCACAATAATGCCGCGGTAAATTCAATTATAAATGGCTGGAATAAACATTTGCTTGTAGATAAATACTTTCATTCTTCAGAATTTTTTAAAACGCATTCTCATCAGTTAAAAAAGGAATTGCTGCCAGCGTTAAAAGGCTCACCTGTAAAGCCTTTCTTTTTAGGGCACATTGGTATTGAATTGATATTGGATAATTTGCTGCTTACTACACACAAAATTAAGGTGGGTGATTTTTATGAACATTTAAATACCTGCAGCGAGCGTATAATTTACGATTTTTTGGTATTTGCCGGTATGGAACAACCTTTGCTTTTCTTTAAATTTTTTGATGATTTTAAAAAAAGTCGCTACTTACGCTCATATAGTGAAATTGAACAGGTGACCTATGCGTTAAAAAGAATATGTATGCGCGTATGGGCTAACCCGTTTTCGTTAGAAAACGAAGCCGGAATTACTGCCGTAGTGTTAAATTACCGTACTGCTATTTTTGATAACTTTATGCAGATATATACAGAAATAGAAGAAAAACTGAGCTTTTGAGATCGAAATTTTACAATTAAACCTACCTGTTTCTAAAGTTAATCAGCCTAAAATTCCCATTGAACATTATTTTTGCGCCATAAAAGTGTTAAAATTTGCAGCGGATGTTAATAAAAACGCTTAAAAATCAATATTTAACATTAAATTATATTTTTTCAACTAAAATTATATCCCTACCTTTGCAGTCCCAATTAATGTTGGGAAAAAGGAGAAAAATTATTTAATGGCAAAAAAACAAGAAGCAGAAAAAGAATTAAAAGCAAAACAGGCTGAACTGGACACAACAGATGCACCTGTAGCAAAAGAAACGATTGAATCAGAAGCTGATTCAGCATTCATTGATCAGATTAAGGCGCAGATCGCCGCCGCCCCACCAGCAGATTTTGACTGGGACGCAGACGAGAAAAAGTTTGGTAACTACAGCGACACCGACCGTGAAGAGATGGAAAAAATGTACGATGGTACATTCAGCTCAATTACTAAAGGTGAGATCATCGACGGTATTGTAGTAAGCATCAATAACAAAGATGTTGTATTAAACGTTGGCTTTAAATCAGACGGTTTAGTATCGGTTTCTGAATTCCGTGATACACCAGACTTAAAAGTTGGTGATTCAGTTGAAGTTTTTGTTGAATCGCAGGAAGATGCTAACGGACAGTTAGTGCTTTCACGTAAACGTGCAAAAACTCAAAAATCATGGGAAAGAATTAATTCTGCATTAGATAACGATGAAATTATCACAGGTTTTGTTAAGAGCAGAACTAAAGGTGGTTTAATTGTTGATATAATGGGCGTTGAAGCCTTTTTACCAGGTTCACAAATTGATATCAAACCTATCAGGGATTATGATATTTATGTGGGCAAAACAATGGAATTCAAAGTTGTTAAGATAAACCACGAATTTAAAAACGTTGTGGTATCGCACAAAGTGCTTATCGAGGACGATCTGGAAAACCAAAAAACAGAAATTGTTGCTAAGCTTGAAAAAGGACAGGTACTTGAGGGTACTGTTAAAAACATTACCGATTTTGGTGTATTTATTGACCTTGGTGGTGTTGATGGTTTATTGCACATTACAGATATATCTTGGGGCCGTATTGAGCATCCGAGAGAAATTTTATCATTGGATCAAAAGATCAACGTTGTTGTGCTTGACTTTGATGATGAGAAAAAACGTATCGCTCTTGGTTTAAAACAATTAACTCCACACCCTTGGCAGTCATTGGATGAAAACATCCAGATCGGTTCAGAGGTTAAAGGTAAAATTGTTACCGTTGCTGATTACGGCGCATTCCTTGAAATTATTCCGGGTGTTGAAGGCTTAATTCACGTGTCAGAAATGTCATGGTCTCAAAACCTGCGTAACCCTCAGGAATTCCTGAAAGTTGGTGACGAAGTAGAGGCACAGGTGTTAACCCTTGATCGCGAAGAGCGCAAAATGAGTTTAGGTATTAAGCAATTAACTCCTGATCCATGGCAAAATGCCGGCGAGAAATACGCCGTAGGTACACAACATGTTGCAACTGTTAAAAACATGACCAACTTTGGTGTATTTGTTGAGCTTGAGGACGGCATTGATGGTTTAATCCACATCTCTGATCTTTCATGGTCTAAAAAAGTAAATCATCCTAATGAATTCACTAAAGTTGGTGAAAAGTTAGAAGTGGTTGTTTTAGAATTGGATATCGAGAACCGTAAATTAAGCTTAGGCCACAAACAACTTGAAGAAAACCCTTGGGATACTTTTGAAACCATCTTCACTATTGATTCAATACATGAAGGTACCGTATTAAAAGTTACCGATAAAGGCGCTATTGTTGCTCTACCTTATGGTGTTGAAGGCTTTGCCCCAACCAAACATTTGGTAAAAGAAGATGGCAAGAGCCTTAAAGCAGAAGAAACTGCTGAGTTTAAAATTATCGAGTTTAACAAGGACAACAAGCGTATCGTAATTTCACACTCACGTATCTGGGAAGAAGCCCGTGCTGATGCCAGAGTACAGGATTTCGAAAATCGTAAGAAAGAAGCAAAATCTGCTAACAACGCGGTTAAGAAAGTGAAAGAATCGGTTGAAAAATCAACTTTAGGTGATCTTAGTGTACTTGCTCAGTTAAAAGAGCAAATGGAAGGTGCTGAGAACAAGGCTAAAAAAGCTCCTGCTAAAAAAGCAGAGGAGCCAACTGAAGCTAAAGCCCCTGCCGAAACTAAAGAGGAAGAAGAAGCTAAATAAGGTTTCCTTTTAAATATTCAAAGGCCTTCCGGTTATCCGGAAGGCCTTTTTTGTTTAGTTGTTATTTTTAATTACCTATATGTATTTTACTGGTTTTGTACCCAAAGCTGCCACTCATATCAGCACCCTCAATAGTTATGGTGTAACTACCCGGTTTGTCAGCCGCATAAAAAGAGAAAGTAGCGTTCCCCTGTGCATCTGTAATTAAATTTGGTTCCCAGTGCAGTGTAGGGCGTTGAGTATCAGCATCCGCATTCTTTACGCCATAACGTGGCCGGTAAAATTGTAAGGGCATGCAAAAAGGTACAGGACGGTAAGCCATAGTACCCGGTGAAGTTCTGGTGAACAGTCCTTTTCCACTGCGGGTTGTTACGCTAATAAATACGCGAAAACCACTTAACAATTTAATGTCTTTAACATCATCGGCTCCTAAATAATTGATAAAACCGCTAATAAAATCTTTGAAGCCGTTAGGATCTCCGGTTGAATCAAACCCGTACATGCGCATTGCACTTTGTCCGTCAACATAAAAATCGGCTATCAAATCAAGTCCAGCTACGTAATTTTCATATTTATGTAATGATGTTTTAGAAAAAACATCCGTTCTGTATATAAAACTTAAATGAAGATTCGCTATTTTTTGATATAATAATTCGGAAATGCTTTTCTTACCGGAACTTATAAGCTCTTTCTCATCAATTTCTTTTAATACATATCCAAATTCATCACCTACTCTTACCATTGGCTTACTTCCTTTTATTTTTACCTCCTTTAATAATTTGCCCTTAACATCTGATGGATTTATCCCCTGTAGTTGAGCCTGATCTTTACGATTAAAGTAGTTTAGCATAAGGGTGTCGGTAGTTTGAACATTCCAGGGCATTGTCCGGAGGGTATTTGTTAAGGTAACAGGTGCAGGCGTAAACTCATTGAGTATAATATTCGCCGCTATTTCTTTTCCTTTTTTATCAGTTACATGTATAGTGTAAGCTATGGTATCAACAACAGGTAGTCCATGAAACATAAACTCGCCGTTAGCGTTGCTTACGGTATCAGCTAATATAATCCCATATTTTTTATTTATCGAGAATAATTTAACATTAGCATCCTTAATAGGTTTTTTGAAAAGTTTTTGCAATCTGCCCGAAATCTCGTTGTCAGTTTCTGCTGTAAATGCAGGCTCAGTTTTAAACACATCCGGAGTATCCCAGTCAAATCCCGTCCAGCCCTGGGTAAGCATCAGATCATCCAGGGCTTTGGCACTTTCCGGATCGTCGGAAAAGTACCACGCCGGATCCTCGATATTGCCTTTCAATTCAGACGTAAGCAACAGATGACTATTTATATTATCATTGTATTTTTTATTAGTAACAAATGAATCATCGGTCACTGCTACTGAAAAACTCCCGCGTACCGGATTGCCTGCTACATCACACACATTTAATTTTACTGATATGCTATCGTTAGGCTGATATTTTATGCTATCAGTGGCAACTTCAAGAGTTAATTGATCGTGATGGTTAATGAATATTTTTCTCTGGCATACTGGTTTATAGGTGCTATCCAATATTACGAAACTCACTATACCTGATGGAAATTTGCTTTTGGCGATCCGGATATTATCGTAACCCGCGTTCAAGTTTAAATGCGACCCGAAGTAAACCCCATCATTAGTTTGCGCTATTAAGGTGTAATTACCATCTGCCTTTATTCCGGGAGCAGTGGTAATAAACATACGGATGGAATCCGGATCGGTAATATTATGAATGGCTAATGCTATTCCTGTTTGCTTAGGCAGGGGTAATGGTACTGTATGTGTGGTGCCGTTTATTTCATATTTGGCTGTATAGGTTTGCCCAGGCTGTGCAAAAAGATAAAAATTACCCATGCCCTTATGCAACGACTGAAAAGTGCCCACCTGTTGATCCTCGTTATTAAATATCATTCCTTTTATAGCAACACTCAGGCCATCTTCGCCTATAGCTTTAAAAGCTATTTTATTTCGCAGGCCGGTAATAATATTGCCACCTTCCGGCATAAATTGCAGGTCGATATTTTGCAGCTTGCCACCCGGATAAAAGGGAAAGGTAGTGGTGGTGCCGGAGACTTTATTGGTTATCTGCATGGATAGGCCGTCCGTATCCATTTTATCGGGCATAACAAAGGAAGTGTTAAAGCTGCCATCATCTGTTGTGCGGTATTTGGTATGCATCAGACTTTTTTTACCGTTAGTTATCTTCAGATCGATGTCCGCATAAGGAAGTGGTAACTTATCCAGGTCGGTTAATTTTATTGATAGGTCGATCTGGTTGCCTGTGGACACGGTTTTTATAGTATGCTGTTCATTTACAAGGTAACTGCCTTTTTCAGCCGGTTTCCCGATATAGAAACTTTTCCGGAAAAACGTACTCTTGTCGAAATTCTGCATCCAGTTAGAGTAGGATCTTACGGTGTAAGTACCATCATGTAATTTAGCATCCAGAAAAATAGTGCCCTGGCCAAGTCCCGTATATAGCGGAACCGCAAATCGGTTAACCACACTATCTTTATCGTTAATAAGTTCTACATATAATTTAGAGCTCAAGGCAGAAGGTGTATAAGTTGCGGCGTTAAACAGATATGTTTTAAACCAGATAGTATCGCCGGGGGTGTAGTAGGATTTGTCGAACTGCAGATATAACTTTTCCTTGGGGAAGCGGCTATTGTAGTTTTGCGCCTTTTGCAAGAGGTTTTTTAAATTGTCGATGTTTTGCGCATCAGTTTTGAAAGCCAAAATAAGTAAAAGGCAGATTGCAAGGAATGTCTTACGAGTGATCTTTACCAAATTTATCATGACAAGGTATATGTCCTATAAATTTAGTTATTAAGTATAATTTTTCAAAACCCTATTAGTGCTTTGAAAAATTACTAATTGAACACAAAGTATTTTTTTATATTTGCCCAAATCCACCCACACGATGCAAAACCTAACGCTGCTCGACGGTCAGAAATTTCAAATAACAATACAGCGTTTATGTCGTCAGTTGATAGAAAACCACGATGATTTTTCAGGATCGGTACTGATAGGCATACAGCCCCGCGGTATATATTTGGCTTATCGTGTTGCCGAAGAACTAAGAAAAATATTACCCGGCAGCAAAATAGAACAGGGCGATCTGGATATTACATTTTACCGCGATGATTTCCGCAGGCGTAATTCTCCGCTTGTACCTAATCAAACTAAAATAGATTTTATTATTGAAGGTAAAAAGGTAATAATGATGGATGATGTGCTGTGGACTGGGCGTACCATTCGTGCTGCCATGGATGCCATGCAGGCATTCGGCCGGCCCGAAAAGGTAGAGTTGTTGGCATTAGTAGACCGTCGTTATTCCAGACATATACCTGTTGCTGCAGATTATGTGGGAATAGAGGTAGATTCAATAGCATCGCAAAAAGTAGTGGTAAGCTGGAAAGAGACCGACGGAGAAGACAGGATAGTATTAGTATCTGAAGCGAAATAAAATGGCATTAAGTACAAGGCATCTTTTAGGAATTAAGGATTTGAACCGTTCAGATATTGAACTGATATTTGAAACAGCCGATAATTTTAAAACTGTACTAAACCGCCCTATAAAAAAGGTACCGTCTTTACGTGACGTTACTATCGCTAATGTTTTTTTTGAAAATTCGACCCGCACACGCCTTTCTTTTGAACTTGCAGAAAAGAGATTGTCAGCCGATGTGATAAATTTTGCGGCATCCTCTTCATCAGTAAGCAAGGGCGAGACACTTATTGATACGGTTAATAATATCCTGGCCATGAAAGTGGATATGGTGGTAATGCGCCACCCTTACGCCGGGGCAGGTATATTTTTATCTAAACATGTAAAGGCACAGATAGTAAATGCAGGCGATGGTGCCCACGAGCACCCCACGCAGGCTTTATTGGATGCCTTTTCTATAAGAGAGCGTTTTGGTGGCGATATAGCAGGTAAAAAAGTAGTGATCGTAGGGGATATACTGCATTCGCGTGTGGCATTATCCAACATTCTTTGCCTCAAACAGCTTGGCGCCGAGGTGATGGTTTGCGGGCCTACCACTTTAATACCGAAATATATTGGCTCATTAGGGGTTAAGGTAGAGCATAACCTCCGTAAAGCGCTTAACTGGTGCGATGTGGCCAATATGCTGCGCATACAGCTGGAACGGCAGGATATTAAATATTTCCCTTCACTGCGGGAGTACACCATGCTGTACGGTTTAAATAAGCAGATACTTGACTCACTCGACAAAGAGATTACCGTTATGCACCCCGGCCCGATTAACCGCGGAGTGGAAATTACCAGCGATGTAGCCGATAGTAAGCAATCCATTATACTGGAGCAGGTTGAAAACGGCGTAGCTATCCGTATGGCGGTTTTATACCTGCTGGCAGGACAACAATCCTGACAGAGTTTATTTATTACCTAATATTTTATTAGCTACATAAGTCGCACTGCTTAGTGCAGCCTCTACTGTACCCATTGCTGCACCTTCATATAAATACTCCCCGGTAAAATATAAGGTATGGCTTACCGGGGTATTTAATACTTTGCGTGCATCAGCCGAGTTAATCATATCATAAGCATACGAGCCGAGCGTAAACGGGTCTGCGGTCCAGTTCATGATGCGTGAAGCAATTAACTCGCCTTTTAATTCCTGTACTGTACACTTAAAAATCACTGATAATGATTGTAAGCCCTGCAATGCTATGTCCGAATCTGTGAGGTTTAATTTGCTGTGAGCAGCAGGACCGCCTATCCATCCGGTAAGTACGTTTGAATTATCTGGCACCTGTGTCCACCAGGTGGGTATTTCCTGATCTGAGAAAAGATACCCCATCGCATTAATATTGTGGTTTGTTGTTTCCTGAATTTTGGTGTCCAACCAAAATGATCGTTTAAATTCAAATAACACTTTTATAACCGAGCCAAAGCCTATCTGTTTCAAAGCAAATAGATGTTCAGGCACCGGCGGGTTAAAAGTAACAGTTGCCGTATGTGAGTGTTTAGCTTGCAAAACGCCTAACGGTATGGCAATTATTAATATTTCTGCTTCATAAGCTTTTCCGTCGGTTGTAAAAACACTTACCTTTCCGTCTTGCCATTTAATTTCTTTTGCAACAGTGTTAAAAAAAACCTCACCGCCGTTAGCTTTACACTGGTTAAGTAAAAAAGTTATAACTGCACCATATCCGCCGTTTACGCGATGCTGTGTATCCGGTTCTTCATTTTGCCACTCTTTACGTAAAGCAAATGCGCTGGCTTGGCGTGGGTCTGCGGTATCGTATCCGGAAACATATTTCCATACAGAATCCCTCAGCTCTTCATATTTAATACCTGGAAACTCCTTTAATAAAAAATCGTAAATGTTAGTATCCTGTTTCAGCTCATTAAGTTTTTCTAACAGCTTGTCCCAATCATTTATCACCATGCTGTTTGCTTCAAAGCAATTATTACGGAATTGCCACATTTCCGCATTTGCTGAACGATACGAGATACCGGCTTCTTTTAAGAGATTGATAGTAACAGGCAAATCACCGTGAATAAATTCAGCGCCGAGCTCTGTGTGATTGAAAAAGGAAATATCATTTAAGGTGTATATTCTGCCGCCGGCCCGGTTACGGGCTTCAAGTAAAGTTACATTTTTGCCTGCTTTTGATAAAAGGTATGCAGCCATTGAACCGGCCGCACCTGCACCTATTATTAAGATACTGTTTTTCATAAAGGTGCCGTAATTTATACCTAAATGTTGTAAGATGCAAGTATGATCAATTATGTAAAAAACGCCTTTTAAAATAAATGATTATATTATTTTAGCGCATATTAAGGGCACTGTTATGAAAGATTATTTTAAGGTTGATGAATGGAAAATAATAGAAGAAGGTTTCGATCCACTTTATAATAAGATAGCCGAAAGTGTTTTTAGTATAGGTAATGGCCGCATGGGGCAGCGAGCCAATTTTGAAGAAGCCTACAGCGGTGAAACCTTACAGGGAAATTATGTGGCCGGTGTTTACTACCCGGACAAAACACGTGTAGGCTGGTGGAAAAACGGTTATCCTGAATACTTTGCTAAAGTTTTAAATGCCGCGAATTGGATAGGTATTGATGTAAACATAGGTGGTGAGCAACTCGACCTGGCTAAATGCGAAATATTAGCCTTCAGGCGTGAATTGAACATGCGGGAGGGATATCTCAAAAGAACTTTCCATGTAAGAAACGAACAAGGAAAGGAAATTAAGGTAGATGCGATACGTTTTTGCAGTATGGTGGATGATGAGTGCGGAGCCATTAGGTACACCATTATACCTGTAAATTTTTCCGGTGATTTAATTATTACTCCTTTTATAGATGGCGACGTTGTAAACACAGATGCCAACTATGACGAAAAATTTTGGGACGAAGTAAAAAAGGATCATAGTAATGATGGCGCCTTTGTGCAGTTGCGCACCAAAAAAACCGGGTTTGGGGTAGCCACAGCCATGAAATTTAGCCTGATAAAAAATGAATCCTTTATTGAATTTACCTCATCGCCTGTTGAGAAAGAAAAATATATCGGCGCCGAGGTGAAATTACAGGTTAAAGAAGGAGAGGCAATTACACTGATAAAATATGCTACAAATGTATCATCACAAAATTACCCTGCCGACGCCTTAGAAAAACGAGCCGCTGATGTTTTAGCGCACATCAGCCAAAAGGGTTTTGATACCATGCTTGCGGAACAGGCCGTTGCCTGGGCCCAAAAGTGGAAACATAATGATATCATTATTGAGGGTGATGCCAAAGCGCAACAGGGGATACGTTTCAATATTTTTCAATTGAATCAAACCTATACCGGAGAGGATGACCGGCTAAATATAGGGCCTAAAGGGTTTACCGGGGAAAAATACGGGGGCTCTACTTATTGGGATACCGAGGCTTATTGCGTACCTTTTTATTTAGCCACTGCCGAGCAAAAAGTAGCCCGTAACTTATTGCTGTATCGTTACAAGCAACTGGATAAAGCCATAGCTAATGCCAAACTATTAGGCTTTAACAATGGCGCGGCTTTATACCCAATGGTAACTATGGACGGTACCGAGTGCCACAACGAGTGGGAGATAACCTTTGAGGAGATACACCGCAACGGGGCAATTGCCTTTGCCATTTACAACTACACAAGGTATACAGGCGATGAAAGCTACCTGACCGATTACGGGTTAGAGGTGCTGATCGCTATTTCGAGGTTTTGGGCGCAGCGAATAACTTGGTCTGCGCAGCGGCAGCAATACGTAATGCTGGGCGTAACCGGGCCTAATGAGTACGAAAATAATGTTAATAATAATTGGTACACCAATACCATAGCGGTTTGGTGCATGCAATACACGTTAGAGGTTATTGATAAGGTTAAGCAGGACGATATTGTTAAATATAACGCGCTTGTTTCAAAAATAAATTTTAAGGAGACTGTCGAAACTGACAAATTCAAAGACATTATAAGTAAAATGTATTTCCCCGCTGATGAGGAAAGCGGGGTGTTTTTACAACAGGACGGCTTTATGGATAAAGAGCAACTGTTGGTGAGCGATCTGCCATCATCGGAAAGGCCCATCAATCAAAAATGGAGTTGGGACAGAATCCTTCGGTCGGTGTTTATTAAACAGGCGGATGTTTTGCAGGGAATTTATTTTTTTGAGGATAGGTTTGATGAAGATACCATTCGCCGCAATTATGATTTTTACGAACCACGTACGGTACACGAGTCGTCCCTTTCACCATGTGTACATGCTATATTGGCGGCCAAATTAGGCGATGTAGAGCGTGCATATCAATTTTACCTGCGTACCTCACGCTTGGATATTGACGATTACAATAACGATACCGAAGATGGATGCCATATTACCTCAATGGCAGGCACCTGGATGGCTGTTGTAGAAGGTTTTGGCGGTATGCGTGTAAAGGATGATACGCTTTCGTTTGCTCCGCTATTGCCAAAGGAATGGCGTGCTTTATCTTTTCAGATCGGTTTCAGGGGAGTGCTATTAAATCTGAAAGCAGATAAAATAGGTGTGCTGATCAAAAATATTTCCGAACAAAGCATCGATATCATGTTGTATAACATTAAATACAAGGTAGATGCTAACAGCGAACTATTTATTAAAAATTAAATAATATCGCCTAAAAATAGTTTAATGTCTACAAATAAAAATCATAAGTTAATTATATATCAGTTACTGCCCCGGCTTTTCGGCAATGTAAAATCAACCAATAAAGTAAATGGCTCTGTTGAAGAGAATGGTGTTGGTAAATTAAATGATATTACTGATAAGGCACTTGCTGAAATTAATAAAATGGGTTTTAGCCATGTGTGGTATACGGGTGTTATTGAGCATGCCACCATGACGGATCATAGCCGTTACGGTATTAAAGCTGATGATCCCGACGTGGTTAAAGGTCGCGCAGGTTCGCCTTATGCTATAAAAGATTATTACGATATAGCACCCGATTTGGCAGTAGATGTAAACAATCGCATAAGTGAATTTAAACAGTTGATAGCGCGTACGCATAGCAACGGCTTAAAGGTAATTATTGATTTTGTACCTAACCACGTAGCGCGCACCTATGCCTCGGATGCTAAGCCTGATGGCGTACGGGATTTGGGTCAGGATGATGATGCCTCGGTGAGCTTTTCTCCTGTAAATGATTTTTATTACATCCCGGATCAGCATTTTGTGGTACCAATAGGTTATAACCCAGGTGGTGATGAGTTTCATCATCCTTTAAAGGATGGCAAATTTGACGAATATCCTGCCAAAGCCACCGGTAACGATGTTTTTAACGCTGCCCCAAGTATCAATGATTGGTTTGAAACGGTTAAGCTTAATTATGGCGTATATAATCCTAATGGAGAGAAAATACATTTTACAAGCGAGCCACCGCTTTGGAACAAGCTATATGATATATTAGCTTATTGGAGCGATATGGGAGTAGATGGTTTCCGTTGTGATATGATAGAAATGGTGCCTGTGGAATTTTGGTCGTGGCTCATCCCCAAACTGAGGAAAAATTATCCTGAACTGATATTTATAGGGGAGGCCTATGATAAAGGCCAATATGATAATTATATTAATAAGGGGTGTTTTGATTATTTGTACGATAAGGTAGGCCTTTACGAAATAATACGGAAACTTACCTGTGATGAATGGGGTGCCAGCACCTGGGGGATAAACGCTGTTTGGAACCATGATACCTGTGGTCTGGAAGATCATATGCTCCGGTTTATGGAAAACCATGATGAGCAGCGTATTGCCAGCCGTTATTTCGCTAACGACCCGTTTTTAGCAATTCCCGGGATGATAGTAAGTGCCACTTTATCTACTGGTCCGGTAATGATATATTTTGGGCAGGAAGTGGGTGAACCCGCTATTGGTGCATCGGGATTTAGCGGTGATGACGGGCGCACCACTATTTTTGATTACTGGGGAATGCCGGAATATCAGAAATGGGTTAATAATGGAGAGTTTAATGAACTGCAACTGTCTGATAATCAAAATAAAATTAGAAATTTTTACAGTAAGCTTTTGAATTGTGTAAAAAGAAATGAAGCGTTAAGAGAGGGAGACTTTTATGAGTTGATGGTGGCTAATGAACATCAGCCCGGATTTGATACAAAGCTTTATTTTTTTGTACGTTACACCCAAAGCCAACGTGTTCTGGTAGCGGTAAATTTTAACAGACACGAAAAAGAGATGGTTGTTAAATTTCCTCAAGACCTGTTAAAAAAGCTTAATGTACACGGAAACATTACCTTTACGGATAGTTCAAGCGGCAGGATATTTGATACACAGGACATCGCAACAGGGCTCAAAATACATTTACAACCTTCGAGCGGATTACTGCTGCACTTTTAATTTAGTTAAGCAATGCAGCGTTTTGGCTTAATTATAACTTGAAAAGTCATTAATAAATCGTTTATTAGATAAAACATTAAAGCAAATCAACTTTAAGGTTTGTTAGTTACCTTTATAAGGTAATTGGAATACAGAAGAATATATATGGAAGAAAATATACCGAACCCCGAACTATTAACAGCCCAGCTACTTGCCGCGGAAGAAATTTTAGAGGAAGAAGAGTTTCATCATTTAAATAATCCGGCAGAGGGGATAAAGCCTATTGTAAAAAAATATCTGGGGATACCAAATCATGTTGAGCAGATAGATAACAGGTTTTATTTTACCGATGGCGACGCAAATGTTGAGGTAGTGGTGGTTACAAAAACCATTATTAGGGTAAGATTGGCGCCTCACAGCGTTTTTCTCGAAGAGTTTTCTTATGCCGTGCCTGAACTACCACAGGAAGCAGTTGAATATTCATTATTTGAGGATGAAACGGAATTCAGGGTGTCAACAGAGCTTGTAAACTGCCATATACGTAAACAGGATTTTCACATATCTTTTTCGGATAATACAGGCCACGTTACCAGTACAGATGCCACCCCTATGCACTGGGAAGAAAATGTAAAGTTTGGTGGTTATTATGTTTTTTGTACCAAGGAGTGCCATAATGAAGAAAGCTTCTTCGGACTTGGTGATAAGGCGACTGATTTTAACCTGAGGGGTAAACGACTTAAAAACTGGAATACGGATGCTTATTCGTTTAACTGGAATCAGGATCCTTTATACCGGTCTATTCCGTTTTACATCAGTGTAAATGAAGGAATCGCTCACGGAATATTTTTCGATAATACCTTTAAAGCCCACTTTGACTTTGGCGCCGAAGATGCTACCAAAACCAGTTTTTGGGCTGATGGCGGCGAACTGCAATATTATTATATACACGGTCCGCATATGATGGATGTGGTAAAAAACTACCATATATTAACCGGTAAGCATCCAATGCCTCCCCGCTGGGCTTTAGGTTATCACCAATGCCGGTGGAGTTATTATCCGGAAAATAAGGTCAGGGTAATAGCCAACGGTTTCAGACAGAATAAAATTCCATGCGATGGCATTTACCTCGATATTGATTACATGGATGGTTATCGGTGTTTTACCTGGAACCGTAAGTATTTCCCTGATCCTAAGAAAATGATCAGTGATCTGGCTGCAAATGGTTTTAAAACGGTAGTTATTATTGATCCGGGTATACGGGTTGATGATAATTATGCAGTATTTAAAGAGGGTAAAGAAAACAGGTATTTTTGCCGCCGCTGTGATGATTACTTTATGGAAGGCCATGTATGGCCTGGTCGATGCCAGTTTCCGGACTTTACCAACCCCGAGGTGCGTAACTGGTGGGGTAACCTGTTCGATGAATTAGTTGACTATGGTGTAGCAGGAGTGTGGAATGATATGAATGAGCCTGCTGTATTTGGTTCCGGCACTTTCCCGGATGATGTAAGGCATCAATATGATGGTTATCGCGGGTCGCATCGTAAGGCACATAATGTATACGGCATGCAAATGGTGCGCGCTACTTATGAGGGTTTGCGAAAACAAATGAAAAACAAGCGGCCGTTTACCATTACACGTGCCGGGTATGCAGGAGTGCAGCGTTACTCTTCTGTTTGGACGGGTGATAACGTGGCATCATGGGAACATTTACGTTTAGGAAATATCCAATTACAGCGCCTGTCTATATCCGGTATATCATTCTGCGGTACAGATATAGGCGGCTTTAGCGGTGAACCTGATGGGGAGTTATTTACGCGCTGGATACAGTTAGGCAGCTTTTCGCCATTTATGCGCGCGCACTCCGCAGGTGACACTAAAGAACGCGAACCCTGGAGCTTTGGCGAGCCTTTTACATCCATTAACCGTAAGTTTATTGAATTACGCTATCGTTTAATTCCTTATTTGTATTCGGCATTTTGGGAACATTATCGCTATGGTTTCCCTATATTAAGGCCACTGGTAATGCACGAACAGAGCGAAATGGCTAATCATTTCCGCCAGGATGAGTTTACGTTTGGAGATAAAATATTAGTTTGCCCTGTGTTAAACCCCGGTCAGCAGTCGCGTAACGTGTATTTACCAAAAGGTAAGTGGTACGATTTCTGGACGCTGGAAATGGTAGACGGCGGAAGGGAATTAGCTGTGCAAACCCCGCTTGATATTATGCCGATATTTGTTAAAGCCGGGTCTGTTATCCCTGAGTATCCGGTAATGCAGTATACAGGTGAAAAAGATATTGAAGAAGTAAAGCTAAATATATATTACAGCGACTCAGATGTCAGGTCATTCCTGTTTGAAGATTATGGAGAAACTTTTGCATATGAGCAGGATATATATCTCGAGAAGAAATTTTTGGTAAATGGAACCGCCGACAGCTTAACCATACAGCAAAGTATGGAGGGGCTGTACACACCAAGATATGAAGGCTATCATCTGAAATTAAATGGTTTGCCTTTTAAGCCTGCAAAAATTATTGCAGATGGCACAGAGGTAAAAGATATAGTATTCAACAAAGACAAAACTTATGAGTTCAAATTCAGGAAGAACTTTAAGAAAATAGAAATATTTAGGTAGAAAAATGGCAGTTTAACACTGCCATTTTAGTTTAGTATAAACAACTGGTGATGAAGTATGTTCTTTAATTATATATTTGATTCACCAGGAGAGTAACCAACTCCGTACCAATTAACCCAAGCTCTGAAAAAGCTATCTGATTATGGCAAAGCAAACTAAAAAAACCGAGGCTGAATTAAAGCCAGAAAAAATACAAAAAACTAAAGCCGCTTCGCCAGCTAAAGAGAAAGTTACGGACAAAAAAACTCCTGCAGTTAAAAAAGCAGTTGCAAAAAAGTCAGCACCGAAAACCGTAAAAAGCAATGATGTTAATCAAATAAACGCAGTTGAACCATATAGCCGTTTCTCTGATTTTGATATCGGCCTTTTTAAAGCCGGTAAACATTATAAGTTGTACGAAAAGCTGGGCTCGCACGTGGTGGAGCATAAGGGAATAGTTGGAACTTACTTTTCGGTATGGGCGCCAAATGCACAATATGTTTCGGTTATAGGCAATTTTAATGGCTGGAATCGTGGCTCGCATCCGTTAAACTATCGTTGGGATGCATCTGGCATTTGGGAAGGTTTTATCCCTAATGTAGGAGTAGGTGAAACTTATAAATATTTTATTAATTCCTCTACAGGCGAAGATCTGGAAAAAAGTGATCCCTTTGCATTACGATGGGAATTGCCGCCGCACACCGCATCAATTGTTGCTGATACCTATTATGAATGGGACGATAAGGAGTGGATGGCGCAACGTTACAAGCATACAGGTTTAGATAAACCTTATTCAGTGTATGAAATGCACATAGGTTCATGGGCAAGGGGATTGGAAAGCCCTGATCAATTTTTAACCTACCGTGATCTTGCCGAAAAGTTGGTGCCTTATATAAAGGAAATGGGATTTACCCACGTAGAGTTTATGCCTTTAATGGAGCATCCTTATTATCCGAGTTGGGGTTACCAGATCACCGGCTTTTTTGCGGCATCATCACGGTATGGTACACCGCAGGATCTGATGTATCTGATAGAGCAGTTGCACAAAGAGGGGATAGGTGTTATACTGGATTGGGTGCCTTCGCATTTCCCCGGAGATGTGCATGGTTTATACAATTTTGACGGTACCCATTTATACGAGCATGCTGATGTACGTAAGGGATTTCATCCCGACTGGAAATCTTTTATATTCAATTACGACCGTAACGAGGTGCGTGCTTTTCTGATAAGTAATGCCCTGTTCTGGTTGGATAGGTATCATATAGACGGCTTACGAGTTGACGCGGTTGCTTCTATGCTTTATCTGGATTATTCGCGTAATGAGGGTGAATGGGAGCCTAATATTTATGGCGGAAATGAAAATTTGGAGGCTATATCTTTCTTAAAAGAATTTAATACAACCGTTTACAGCAATTTTCCAGATGTGCAAACCATAGCCGAGGAATCTACTTCATTTACCGGGGTAAGCCGGCCGGTTTATACAGGTGGCTTAGGTTTTGGTATGAAATGGATGATGGGGTGGATGCACGATACTATTGGCTATTTTCAGCATGATCCTATTCATCGTAAATATCATCAAAACCAGCTTACATTTAGTATGGTTTATGCATTTACAGAAAACTTTATGCTGCCTTTTTCGCATGATGAGGTGGTATATGGTAAAGGATCTATGTTAGGAAAAATGCCGGGAGATGATTGGCAGCGTTTTGCTAATCTGCGTTTGTTGTATGGCTTTATGTTTACTCATCCGGGCACCAAATTATTATTTATGGGGAGTGAGTTTGGGCAGAGTGCCGAGTGGAATTTTCAGCATTCGTTAGACTGGCACTTATTACAGTATGACAGCCATCAGGGGATAAAGGAGACGGTAAAAGCATTAAATAAACTTTACCGGTCTGAGCCCGCCTTATATGAGAAGGGATTTGACTGGACAGGATTTGAATGGATAGATGCCGGCAATTTTGATGATTCTGTGATAGTTTACGTCCGCAAAGGAATTGACAGGGAAAATGATCTGATAGTAGTTTTGAATATGACCCCGGTTATTCATGAGGGGTATCGTATAGGTGTAACTGAAAAAGGCTTATGGAAAGAAATTTTTAATTCCGACGAGCATCAATATTGGGGGAGTGGTTTAATTAATTTTGAGCCCATAGAAGCAGAAGCTGAAGCATGGCACGGCAGAGAATACTCCATGAATGTTACCACCCCGCCGTTGGGTGTAGCCATATTTAAAAGGATTGGAGAAGACGAAGACTAATAAATCACATTAATAACAGTTGAATGAGTGGTAAATTTTTTTATTTGTATTTAGTTGGTGGTACTGTAGCTTTAGGCCTTTTACTGTACACTTTAGCTAATAATTATCCTAAAGTAAATACTGGCGGAGCGTTATTTTATATTATACCCACTTTGGCACTTTATTACATGGCCTATAAAACATGGCATGTTAAAAATGATGGGGAATTAATGTGATCAATAAATTATTAAATATAAACAGCAAAGCCCTCAAAAAACGAGGGCTTTGCTGTTTATACGAATTGTTAAACTTAGTGTTTGCCAACTTCCTGAATAAGATCGATCAGTTTGTTAGAATAACCCCACTCGTTATCGTACCATGATACTACTTTAACAAAGTTGTCATTTAATGATATACCGGCTTTGGCATCAAATATTGATGTACGTGGATCGCCTTTAAAATCTTCAGATACCACATCATCTTCAGTATAACCTAAAATACCTTTCAGGTCACCTTCTGAGGCTTCTTTCATTGCAGCTTTCACATCTTCGTAAGAAGCCGGTGTTTTAAGGCGAACGGTAAGGTCAACAACCGAAACATCAGGCACCGGTACACGGAAAGACATGCCGGTTAATTTACCTTTTAACTCCGGAAGAACCAGCCCTACTGCCTTGGCAGCACCTGTTGATGATGGGATGATGTTCTGGTACGCTCCGCGGCCGCCTCTCCAGTCTTTAGCCGATGGGCCGTCAACCGTTTTTTGAGTAGCTGTTACCGCATGAATAGTGCTCATCAAACCTTCCTCGATACCAAATTTATCATTTAAAACCTTAGCTATAGGAGCAAGGCAGTTCGTTGTACATGATGCGTTTGATACGATAGTTTGATCTGCCGTAAGTTTTTTATGATTTACACCCATAACAAATGTAGGGGTGTCATCCTTAGCAGGTGCGCTCATTACTACTTTTTTTGCACCGGCGTCTATATGTTTTTGTGCTGTTTCTTTGGTTAAGAATAATCCGGTTGATTCGATGATCACCTCGGCACCAACCTCGCTCCATTTAAGGTTTGCCGGATCTTTTTCAGCAGTTACTCTTATGGTTTTACCATTAACTACCAGGTGGCCGCCTTCTACAGTAACTGTTCCTTTGAAAGGACCATGAGTTGAATCGTATTTAAGCATGTAAGCCATATAATCTGGCTCAACAAGATCATTAATACCAACAACTTCAATGCCCTCACGTTCAATTGCAGCTCTGAAAGCTAAACGGCCGATACGGCCGAAGCCGTTAATTCCTATTTTCATAATTTTTCTAATTTTTATTTGAATAATACGTCAATAAATTGTTTATAGGTTCTTTAATAATAGTTGCTATTTTAATTTCGGTGCCTGTGGCAGCTTCGTACAGGTATTCCTGAAAGTTTGATGATACCGACCCTGCGAAATGAACAGCTGCTCCGGGGTGCTCTTTGTGCAAAGGTAACAAATAGGTATGTATTAGCTTAGTGAAACCCTTTTTTATGATATTACGCAGATAATCGTCGTTTTTGTTGTCTACATAAAATTCACTGAATGAGCTTAAATACAAAGCAGGTTGCTTTTGCCTGTAAACTTTTTCTAAAAGCGTTTTTCTGTCAATGTCGTAACGGTCAATAAATTTTTTACGGATATTTTGCGGAAGCGTTTCGTTCATGTAAGCCTTAATCAATTGCCTGCCAAGCCAGTTGCCTGATCCCTCATCGGCTAATATATAACCGAGGCCATAGTTGTTTGGTTTTATTTTTTTGCCGTCGTACCATGCTGCATTTGAACCGCTGCCACAAATGCTCACAATATCCGGTGAGTTACGGCAACATGCAATAGCAGCGGCTACAATATCATGCTCTACGCTGATGCGGGCAAATTTAAAGAAAGCCGAAAACGCGTTATAAACTACCTTTTTTAGTTCATCAGATGATGCCCCCGCTCCAAAAAAGTAAATACGTTTTATCTCTTCGGCGTGATGTATCAGGTTGATATTTTTATTAAGCAGGTGTATAATGTGCTTTTCATCGTTAAAATATGGATTAATTCCATTGGTTTTGAACGATGCAATAGTACGGTCTTTACCAGCCAGCCGCCATTCAGCATTGTTTGATCCGCTATATACAACCGCTATCATTTATATAGATAGTATTTCCGACATCTCCATCAAATCCTCTTCCAATTTAAACTGATGCTGGTTCAAAGCTTCCTCTAAGCCTGTTAATTTAATATGGTTAGCCTCCAGGCCAACCATTTTTTGCGTTTCGCCTTTTATAAGGGCATTTACAGCGGCATAACCTAACCTGCTGCCCAATATCCGGTCAAATGCCGACGGGCTTCCTCCACGTTGCAGGTGCCCTAAAATAGTCACCTTAACATCGTAGAATTTAATTTCATTACGCACCGCTTCGGCAAGTTCATAAGCGCCGCCTGTTTTATCGCCTTCAGCTACAATAACAATACTTGATGATTTTTTATTGAATTGACCGGCTTTAAGATTTTCTATCAAATTATCTATGGCGGTAGCTCTTTCGGGCAGAAGGATAGCTTCAGCGCCGCAGGATATTCCGGCCCTGAGGGCGATAGCACCTGAGTCACGACCCATTACCTCTATAAAGAAAAGTCTGTCATGAGCATCTGCCGTATCCCTTATTTTATCAATAGCTTCAATTACCGTATTAGTGGCAGTATCAAACCCAAGGGTATATGTTGAGCCGTAAAGATCATTGTCTATTGTACCCGGCACACCTATTACTGATATATCCGGAAACTTTCTTGAAAAACGCAACGCACCGGTAAAAGTACCATCACCACCAATTACTACCAGGCCATCAATACCGTGTTCTTTAAGATGTTTATAGGCAATCTCCATCCCTTCATCTGATTTGAAAGGAATACATCTGGCAGTTTTTAATATAGTTCCGCCTAAATTAAGAATATTACTTACAGACCGTGTGGTCATGTCGTACATATTGTTATCAATAAGCCCCTGGTATCCTTGTCTTATACCTACAACCTGCAAATTATGATATATGCCGGTTCTTACTACCGCCCTAATACAGGGATTCATGCCGGGTGCGTCACCACCAGAAGTAAGAACAGCTATTTTTGAAATTTTACGCATCTTTACACAAGTAATTTAAAAACCACGAATATAGCGTGTCTAAATTACACCATTAAATTTATTTATTTATTTTTAGATTAAGAATTAACGCTATATATTTAAACAATTAACCTAAATACATCAACTATTGGAAGTAAAGTTACCTACATTTGATTCAGTATTCTCTATTGACTGTGTAATTTTTGGTTTTGACGCCGGGGAATTAAAGATATTACTCATTGAACGTAATGAGGAGCCTTTTAAAGACTGGCTTGCATTGCCCGGTTATATTGTTGAGCAGGACGAGAGTATTGATGATGCCGCGGAGCGTATTCTATATGAACTTACCGGCCTTCGCGATTTGCATATGCAGCAATTTCATACCTTTGGGGAGGTTAACCGCCACCCACAGGGGCGTGTAATTACTGTGGCTTATTATGCGCTTATACGTATCAATGGGCAAAAGGAGGTAAAACCTGTAACACAGTATGCCAAAAAAGCTTTTTGGCATTCAGTGAATGATTTGCCTAAACTTGCATTTGACCATAGCGAAATTTTTAATACCGGATTTAATAAAATACGCCGCAGGCTGAATTATCAGCCTATAGCTTTTGAACTGCTGCCGGAGAAATTCACTTTAACCCAATTGCAATCATTATATGAAGCTATCCTGAATAAAAAGCTGGATAAACGGAACTTCCGAAAAAAAATGCTTAGCTACGGTTTTTTAAAGGAGCTTGATGAAAAGCAAAAAGGCGTATCATACCGGGCCGCTAAATTATATAAGTTTGACCGACGGAAGTACGCGAAGATATTTCAGAATGAAATGAACTTGGTGCAATAGTTTATTGCATGTATATCCATAAAAAAACCGAATCAAATTTTTGATTCGGTTTTTTGTTTATAATTGGTTTGTTATAACTGGCTTGGTGCCAATTCTAAATGGTATTTTACTAAATTATCTATTGGTGAACGTATAATGTTACCTACTGTCATACCGTTCTCAGTAACTACTTCTTCCAATACATTACGGAAGTTATAGCCTACAGAACCGATACAGTTAAAGGTATATTTCTGATAATCGGGGTAGTGTGTAACCAGGTTACGGAAAAAATCCTCAAATGAGGTTCTTACCAGTTTCCTGGAGTATTCAATATTTACAATATTATCATAAACAAATTTGCTAAAACTGGCGCAAAACCTGTTGGCGCGTGGCTCAGTGTAAACTTTCTCGTTTACGTCGTCAGGGGTAAGTTTGTAGGTTTCCCAAAAATTCTTCCGAACGGCTTCGGGCATATATCCTCTTAAATAATCAACCAATAACTTTTTGCCTATATAGCAACCACTGCCTTCGTCGCCAAGTATATAAGCGCCGGAATCAATATTATTCACTACGTTACGGCCATCATAAATACAGGTGTTAGTGCCGGTACCTAATATAGCAGCAAAGCCTTCGTTATTGCCTAACAGCGCACGTGCGGCAGCAAGCAGATCATGACCAATATATATTTTCGATTTGGAAAACACATCCTGCATGGCCACTTCAACAATCTTGCGCATCTCAGGGGTTGAGCAGCCCGCACCGTAATAATTAACTTCGGTAATCTTATCTTTTTCGAGATCGGTTGGTAAACTATTGTTTAATGATTGAATAATATAATCTGTTCCGGAGAAATAAGGGTTGTAACCTTCAGTGTTAAAGTACACCTTTTTACCTTCTTCAGTAACCAGGCACCAATTTGTTTTGGTTGAGCCACCGTCAGCAATAATGATCATAGAATATGTTTTAAAGAAAAAAATTAGGTTAAAAGTATGATTAACTTATTGTAAAAAAAACACCTGAAACTTTTAAAGCTTTTTTTTATAAAAAATACAGCACAAAGCGTTTTTTTATGCGAAAAGCAAAATATTTAAAACGTTTTAATAAAAACTTTTAAGTAAATAAACAACTGTGTTTTTAACATGTAAACCCCGAGTATATGACGCCAGCTGTTATTTAAAACTTGTAATAATACACAATACTTAACAATTATTAAAAGTATGTGTTTAACTGATATAAAGTGTTCACAACGTTAATTATTCTTTTACAATTATGCAGTTGTTGTTTCGGGCATAAATTCGCATATTTGCACCGCGAAAAATGCTAAGGTTCCATAGCTCAGCTGGATAGAGCAACTGCCTTCTAAGCAGTAGGTCTCAGGTTCGAATCCTGATGGAATCACTCAAAACTTCAAAGTCCCTTTGTGAACTTATTGTTTACAAAGGGACTTTTTGCATTTACTGTAAACCTGTATTATGATAATCGGCCTATAATTAGAAAAAAAATTTTCCTGATTATCTTTTTTGATGGCCGCTGAAAAAGCCTTTAAAAGATTAAAGAGGATTAACCGAATCAAGGGATAGAATACCCTTAAATAGGAAAACGGAAGCCTGTTCTTGCGAATGTGACTTCCGTTTCCTGACCCCATGAACAGCCATAGCCGCTCAGGAGCAACAAGTTTTGTGTAGTTTTAACCGACCTGATCTCTTCTTTGTTATTGCAAACACTCCTGTATCATTATTACCACTAATGCCGGTATATCATTGTATTACTCTTGCGGACTTTGTCTGTCTCCTTGCGGATATAACTACATCAAATCGTTTATACTCTTAAAACTTTCTTCATCCTTGCGGATGCAGGAAAGTAATCGTTTATACGAAATTTGGTGTTGTCAATACCCCGAGGGGAAGTCGACTCTGTCGTTATTCGTGCAACGTTGATAACTCTTTATTCGTGGTGAATGCCGAATACCATATTTGCTAACGCCGATTGCTTCAAGGTCATTATTTATTTCGCCGTTCTCCATAGAGTATTGCGATCAAATAATACCTTTATAACTATTTTCTCTTCAGATTTGCTTTCGCCAATCTTTCTGTTCTTATAGTTCAGGTACTTCCCTGATCTTTAGTTCCCCCGAAGGCTCACCCGAGTTCAGTTTCTGTATCCTGTAAGGCTGTCAAAGTACGTCGTTCTTGTTGATTACAATATAGGAAGATAATGAATATCGCGTCAAGGATATTTTATATCTTTTTATTAACAGCTTATTAACATTTAACAACACATTATTAACATGAATAACTGTTGATTATTAGCGGATTAATAGTGTTAATTAAGGTTTTTGCACAGTTTATGTTGTCAACAATAATTAAAAAATTCAGCATTTTATGTTAGATTAAAATGCTTAAAATATCACAAGTCAATCTGTTTTTTATGAAAATTGAATATGTAAAGCATATACTTAGTTATAAATTTGATGGTATATTGTATTAAATATTCAATCTTTTAAATAAGTAGTATGTACAATAAGGATATGTGCACACATCTGCAAGCCATTACCGAGGTTAAGTTAAGCGACGATTTTGTATGCGAGGAATGTATTAAGCAAAATGAAAGGTGGGTACATTTACGCACTTGTCAAACTTGCGGTGTTACTTTATGTTGTGATGACTCGCCTAACAGGCATATGACCAAACATTTTCATTCCAGCCAGCATCCGGTTATTGCATCCGCCCAACCCGGGGAACGGTGGCTATGGTGTTATCCAGATGAACAATTTACAGAATATTGATTATAGAAAAAAGCCCCGACTTATTTAAAAGCGGGGCTCGAAAAAAAAATAAAACTTATTATTTAATGGGCTTGCCGTCGACGTCAAGCTCAATAATAGGATAACCCAATTGCTGAAGACCTGGTAAAATCCGGGCTTTATCACCCACTACCAAAATTATCATATGGTCGGTATCCAGATACTTTTTAGCCAGTTGATTAATTTCGGTTGATGTAATGTTATTTAATATACTGCTTTGCTCTTCTACATAAGATGGTTTAAGTCCATACTCCTGTATACGTGATAAGAATGCCGCTTTTTGCCCGTTAGTTTCGTATCGGCGTGCATCGCTTTGGCCTATAGATGTTTGGGTGAACTTTAATTCATCCGGCGTAATACCGCTTTGCCTGTAATTTTTTATCTCTTTTATAAATTCAACCACAGCACTGTCGGTTGATGATGCACGTACACCTGCCGATGCTGTAAAATCACCACCGTATTTACCGGAGCTGAATCCGGAGCGTGCACCGTAGGTCCATCCTTTGTTTTCACGCAAGTTAAGGTTGATGTGGCTGTTAAATGCACCACCTAAAATATAATTAGTTATACCCAATTTATAGTATTCGCCGGTTGCATCATAATTCAGATTATCCAGATAACCTATACGAATCTCTGATTGAGCCGCTCCCGGTATATCTACAAGGTATAGCGTTGTTTTATCAAAGGTGTTACCTGCAGCCGGAGTAGGAAGATTTACTTTTTTAGCTTTCCAACTATTAAGGAAAGCAAGGCTGCCTCGTGCTGTGCCCTGGTTAACATCGCCTACAACCACTATTTGTGTTGCTGATGGAGAAAGATAATTATCGTAGTAATCCTGAACATCCTGTAAGGTAATACCGGCAACAGTTTCTTCATTGCCATCGGTAGAAATAGTACGCACATTATCTATTCCATACAATATTTTTTCATAAACCCTTGTGGCTACACCTGCAGGCTGCGTGCGGGCCTGTTTAAAGCCTTCCAGTATTTGTTTTTTGTTACGGTCAAGGGCGTCCTGAGTAAATTTCGGGTTAAATAATTTTTCCTGTAATAAAGCCATGGTTTTATTCAGGTTTTTGGTTAACGACGAAACAGTAATTGTAATATCATCATCTGTGGCATATACACCTATGCGACTGCCCAGTTTTTCTAACTCTGCGCTATATTGTTCGGCAGTATAATTCTTGGTCTCTTCGTTCAACATGCGGGCCACTATGTTAGCTAAACCAGCTTTGGACGGATGGTCTATAGCATACAAGCCACCACCTTTAATGGACATCGACATAGATACAGAAGGTATCTCGGTATTTTGTGTGCCGATGATCTGAATACCGTTAGGGGTTGTAGCAGTCCAGATGGGAGGGACCTTAATAGCCGGATTTGGCCCTGTACCAGGCTTTACCGATCTGTCAAAATTGTCTGTTGGTTTGTGGTAAGCTAATCCGCTATAACCGTAATCCGGCGCTTTATAGTGGGTGGTATCTACCGTATAATTGTCAGCTCCAGCGGGTTGAACATCGCCGCTTTTTGGCAATACGCTTAATATTACGGCAGCTTTATTTTTAATATACTGGTTGTAAACCCTCATTACATCCTCTTTTGTTACCGACCGTATATCATTCAATTCGCGTCCGATTTGGTTAGGATTTCCTGTAAATGTTTGCGCTGCAGCTAATTCGGATACTTTTCCGCTTACACTGGCTAAACCATTAATAAAACTCGACTCAGCACCCGCCTTAAAACGTGTGAGGTCATCATCAGTTACGCCTTTTTGCTCAAATTCAGTAAAAGATTCATCCACCATTTTTTTCATTTCGGGCAATGTTTGTCCGGGGAATGGAACCACTCTGACAGTAATTTCTCCGGCTAACTCCGTATTTGATGAATTCATGAAAGCCTGTGCAGCTTTACGCGTTTTAACAAATTTTTGATAAAAAATAGAGTTTTTACCCTGACCGATTATTGAGGATAGTACATCAAGAGCGGCCTGATCTTTATCATACATTTTTACACCGGGGTAGGTGATGGAAAGTAAAGGTAATTTTGCATAATTATCGGTATAAGAAACGTAACGGTCTGCGGTGAGCACAGGTGCAGGCAGTGATACATTTTTAACTGTCGGACCGGAAGGGATATCGCCAAAGTATTTGCTCACCCATTCCAGTGTTTGTTTAGGATTAATATCGCCACCGATAGTTAATGTTGCGTTATTAGGACCATACCAGCGCAGGAAAAAGTTTTTAAGGTCGTTTACGTTTACTTTGTTTAAATCTTCGATATAACCTATAGTTAACCACGAATAGGGATGACCGTAAGGATAGAGATTTTTTGAAGTGTATTCGCTGGCCAAACCATACGGGCGGTTGTCATAATTCTGACCACGCTCATTTTTAACGGTTGCACGCTGTACCTCAAATTTCTTTTGGGTTACGGCATCCAGCAAAAATCCCATTCTGTCAGATTCCAGCCACAATACTTTTTCTAGCTGATTAGCAGGAATGGTTTCGTAGTAGTTTGTACGGTCGCGGTTGGTTGATCCGTTTAACGTACCGCCTGCTTCTGTAATGATCTTAAAATGATCGCCATTAGCAACGTGATCTGATCCCTGGAACATCATATGTTCAAAAAAGTGGGCGAACCCCGATTTTCCGATCTCTTCCCTTGCAGAACCTACATGATAGGTAACATCTACGTGTACCAAAGGGTCGGAATGATCTTCCGTTAAGATCACGGTTAGTCCGTTAGGAAGTTTATACTTCTCATAAGGAATTACTATCTCTGTACCCTTGCGGGTGATCTTTTCTATAAGTTTAGGTTTGGCTTGTTGTGCCGACGCCGCAAAGGTGAGAAACAACACCGATTGCGCTAAAAGTGAACTTTTTAAAAGTTTATTCATGTTTAGTTTTAGTTATCAATAAAACGCAATTTAAGTAAAATATAAAAGATTTAATACTTGTGATAACTATATATAGCACCTTATGCTTAAGTAACAAAACTGCTATAATGACCATGCTTTTTAAAGCATAATAATGATGTACCTGCACCAGATAAAAAAATAAGCTTTTGTTAATGAATAGATTAGCCCAATGGATGTAAATTCTTTAAAAATAAATTTGTGTGCTTTATTAAAAAAGCTACCTTTGCAGACCCTTTCGGGATGTAGCGTAGCCCGGTATCGCGCCACATTTGGGATGTGGAGGCCGCAGGTTCGAATCCTGCCATCCCGACAACAAGCGATACTAAGTAGTATCAAAACCCTCTAAATTGTATGATTTAGAGGGTTTTTCTTTTTATTTCAGCCTAATTTCTTCAAGTTATATCTAAGAATGAGACCTAATTTTAGGTAAGTTATTAGCAATAAACAAAATATAGCGAGGAAAGCGGATGTTTATCCTTTTATAAACTCTCTAAAACAAGACAGGTGTTCCGGTAGTTATTTCCACATGAAAACAGCAATGGAGCAATTGCCTAAGCAGGAAACAGGGCGGCAGACGGACTTTACACATGAACAAAAACTTGAAGATGTAGAAGCAGCGCACCAGGCGTTTGTAGTTTCCGCGGGCAGGTTATTGTCTGTGAACAACTGGCATGCTTATGCTGGTGCCGGATCCGCTAAGTTTACGCTTTGCAATAATCAGGGCCAGGAAGTGGAAGTAATGGCGGAAGAAGGTTTTTTCTTTAGTATAAACCTGCCCGGGCCGGGTTCTGATGCAGGCGACGGACAGGAATGGGTAATGATAGAAAAGCTGATTTCGGAAGGCAGTGCGCATACGGCGGAGGAATATGTGTTGATGACGGTAAGGCCAGTTCCTGATCCGCGGAAAGCTGATGAGACGATCGCGCATTTTTTTAAAGATGTATCTACGAGTACCTTTATCGTGCGCCGAGACGGTTTAACAGTAAGCGCGGGCGCACACGGACGAAACGAAACGCCTAACAACGGAGATGTGGATCTGCATGACAAGATCCGTAATACCGCCATCGCGCTGATGGCCCGGGTAGGTTTGTCAGGTCCGCAATGGCAAAAACTGGTCAATGGTTTGATCGATTATAAGGAATAAAAGGGTTCTTTCACTTCCCGAAAGTAATCGAAGTGATGATCAAATTTTTATCTGATCAACCTGCCCAGATGCTTTAATTTTAACCATTTTATTAAAACCATTTTTAAACCTTCAGTTTCACTATCGGGTTAAACCTTATCGCTCTGGCTATCTGTAAGCATACCGTTAAAATAACTATAGCTATAGATATGAACAGCGCAATTACAAAAGGAATTATGGATATATTAATCCTATAGGCAAATGTTTCTAACCATTTGTGCGCAATTATCAATGAAACCGGCCAGGCTATAATATTCGCAATTATAACTATATAGAAAAAGGGTTTGCTTAATACCATCGTCAACTGCTTACCTGTTGCACCAAATACTTTTCTAATAGCAATCTCTTTAATTCGTAAACGTATGGCGTGTGCTGCAGATGAAAAGAATCCTAATGCGGCTATAAATACAGCCAATGCCGAAAAAAACGTAAGCACTGTTTGTAATTGCTCCTGCTTTACAAAAAGCTGTCCGTATAATTCATCAAGAAAATGGTAATTAAAATTATCTCCGTCGAGCGTGTTAATATCCTTCCATTCACGGCTTAAAGTCGCCAGCATGCCCGGTATTGCTTTGTTTTCAGCACTTATCATAATTTGGGTTTTAGATAAGCCGCAATTATCGTTCATCAAGTATACCGTTGGCTGAATGTTTCCTTCAAATCCGTATGCTTTAACATCCTTAATCACGCCTATTATTCTGTATTTGCCTCCGCATCCTTCTATCGTTTCACCGGTAGGTTTCTTTAAAGCCATAAACTTAGCGGCAGTTTCGTTAATTACTGCGTTTGTAGAGTCGCCAGGTATGGGTGATGAAAAAGCGTGACCTTCGGCAAAATGGATATTTAAAGTTTTAAAATAATCATAGTCCACACTAATAGTATTCATGGAAACCGCTTTATTTTGAATCTCATATTCATGTGAAGCGGGCATTATACCACCAGGTACATTTGATGCAACAGTTACATTTTTTACGCCGGGTATAGCTTTTATACGGTTACGCACAGCTTCGAATTTTCTGGGGTTATTATACAGGCTGAGGTTATCTATATAAACCACTTGCTTAGCCGTAAAACCGGGGTCCTTCGTTTTCATAAAAGTAACCTGCTGATTAATAACTATCAGTGTTATGATGAAAACTATAGCAAAGGTGAACTGAAGCGCTGTTATTGAACTTCGAACCCAGGATAGTTTGCCACCTCCGGTAAACTGATTGCTGCTTAGTACCTCGGTCGGTTTAAAGCCTGCCATTACTAAGGCCGGATAAATTCCCGCTAATAACGTAAGAGAGATTAATGTAAGCAGCAATTGGGATATAATACTGACGTTAATACCCGACATTAATAGATTAACCCGCAATAACTGATTGAAATAGGGAAAGCCAATTATTACAATTACAAAGGCGGTGATTAAAGCAATAACACATTGAATAAATATTTCCAACAAAAATTGGAAAGCTATCTGCCTTTTTACAATGCCGTTAACCTTTTTAATTCCGACTTCTTTTGAACGTTTATTAGCTTGAGAAACATACAAATTGGTAAAATTAACGCCTGTTACGATCAGTATAATAATAGCCAGCACCATCAAACTATTTACGATCTGGTTGTTTACATGCGAACCATAATGCGGTTTTAAATGCAGGTTTTTTAAGGGATCCAAATAGATAGCTGCACCTTGTTGGTTTAAGGCTTCCTTAACTACGGAGTTAGTATCTGCCAATGCGGCTTCTCTGTATATTTTATCTATTTTTTTTGAAAGCAGATTAACATCCGTATTGGGCCTTACCAGTAAATAAGTTTGATAGATCTGTGTTGCATAGCTTTGGTCTTTCCCCGAAGTAATATCATTGGAGAAACCTATACAATCAAAGTTGAAATTGGTATTACCGGGTACGTCAACTACGCCGGCAACTATAAAGGGCATTCCCGACTTCGACATCATGTTCACTGTTTTATTTATAACATCACCTTGTTTAGGAAACAGGATGTCAGCCGTTTCTTTTGAAAGCAGGGTAGTGGGAGTAGTACTGTTAGGGTCTAACTTAAAACCTTTGGGTTTAATGCCTAATATTTTGGCGATGGAATAATCGGCACCTACCCATTTTTTGATCAGGAACCTTCCTGACGCAGTATAAAACGGGATCTGAAACAGCGCCGTATTCATTCTTCCTGCTTCTTCCACTTCCGGGCACTGACTTTTTATTGCCGCTGCTAACAGTCCGGGTGTGTAGGGTGATGGACCGTTAGGCATTTCCCGTTCTACTAAATATATGCGGTTAATGTTTTTATTCCATTGATCGTAGCTGGTTTCATGATCAACGTATAGTGTTACAAATATAAACGCTGCCAAACCCAGTGCTAATCCGGTAATATTTAAAAGATTATACCATTTACCTTTTAGAAAAGAGCGCAATGCAATTTTGAGATCCAGTTTATTCATGCTATTCTTTTTTACTAAAATAGTACAGTTAAAACAACTATTATTATTTAACTCACTTATTTTATACTCAATACTTTATTTTGATGGTTATAGCCTAATGTATTATGTCAATTTAATAATTACTCCCTTATAAATCCCTTAAAATAACTATTTTAGGCGGGTTATGAATAAGGAAACTAACGGTAAGGTGCATGATCGGAAAAAGATATTTGTTTTGGATACTTCTGTAATCCTTTATGATCACAACGCCTTCGAAAATTTTCAGGAACATGATGTAGCCATACCCATCCAGGTGCTGGAGGAACTGGATAATATGAAAAGCGGTAATGATACCCGCAATTTTGAGGCTCGCAGTTTTATCAGGCTGATGGATAACATGTCCAAAAATCAGTTGATCAACCAGTGGATACCGCTAAACGGCAAAAGCAAGGGTAATTTTAAGGTGATAATGGATGCCAAAAATACCAGTGCAGATGCCGAGATGGTGTTTGGATCCGAAAAGATCGATCATCGTATTTTAAATGCCGCGCTTGGGGTACAGTTCGAAAACCCCGATAAAAGAGTAATACTGGTATCAAAAGATATTTGTCTGCGTTTAAAGGCAAAGTCGCTCAACCTGAACGCCGAAGACTATGAAACAGGTAAGGTCAAAAATCTGGAGGAGCTTTACAGTGGTAAAACCATCCTTAATAAAGTAACTGAAAAACTGCTCGGCAAACTGAATAAAAACGATTCGGTTCCGGCAGATAGTTTTAACATATCCTTTAATACGGGTAATCAGTTTTGTATACTAAATAGTAAAAACGGAACCGCATCAGGTTTTTACAATTCCCTAACCGGGCAGGTTGAAAAAGTTACGGAACAGCCAGTGCTGAATATATTTCCACGAAATCTAGAACAGGGATTTGCTATACATGCCCTGATGCACCCGGATATTAAACTGGTAACCATTCAGGGAAATGCAGGTACAGGTAAAACCTTACTGGCGCTTGCCAGTGCTTTGGAGCAGCGTAAGCATTACAGACAAATATTTGTTACGCGCCCTATAGTACCCTTAAGTAACAAGGATATTGGCTTTTTACCGGGAGATGTAAAGTCGAAGATTGATCCGTATATGGCCCCGATATGGGATAACCTTAAATTTATTAAAGATCAGTTTATTGATGACGAAAAAATGCAGGCTAAAATTGATGAACTGGTCACTAACGAAAAAATATCCATTACACCGCTTGCGTTTATTCGTGGCCGTACACTAAGTAAAATTTTCTTTATTGTTGATGAGGCGCAGAATTTAACACCTCATGAGGTAAAAACCATTATATCAAGAGCTGGTGAAAACAGCAAGTTTATTTTTACCGGGGATATTTACCAGATAGATACTCCATATCTTGATGCGGAAAGTAATGGTCTGTCTTATTTAATTGATAAAGCAAAGGGGCATCCGCTGTATGCCCATATCACCCTGCAGAAAGGCGAGAGGAGTGAACTTGCCAATTTAGCTACGGAACTGTTGTAAGTTATTTCAAAATATCATCGGTAACCTTGGCAATATCCAGAGTTATTTTATTGATAAAGCCTAATTGTTCATTCAGCAGCATATCATCTGCGGTAATATTGGGGTTCTTAATTTCCGGCATTGAATTTTCACCTTTTTTATATTCTGTTGTGTCATTACTACCGGCATCTTCTCCTTTAAACTTGTTCTCGATTTCTTTTAAAACCGCAATACTTTTTTTTATGAGTTTACGGGTGTCAGTATTTGGTTGTTGGGGACCGGCTTTTATAAGTGCAGACGCAATATTTGCCGTATAAGACGATAAAATATGATTAAGCACAACAAATTTGTGAATATCCTTAATGTTATGCTGTTTGCTTTTGGGTTCCGATGTCATACGCTCAAATGTGGCGGAAAGGTTGGCGGAATTAACATACACATCTTTACGGGCGAGCTTGTATTCTGTCAGCTCTACAATTTTACCCGAAACACTGTCGGAAATTTTCATCAGGTAATTAATATTGGCACTGATCACCGACCTCAGGCTTTCGTTAATTTTCTGGAACTCCCATGTAGGAAATAATAAATAACTGGCTGCAAACGCTATGGACGATCCTATAATTGTATCAATTATACGTTCCTGCGCCACATTAAGTAACCCAACTCCTAAAAATTTAAATAATATTAAAATATATGGCGTCATAAATATAACGCTGACAATATAATTTAAGCGGATAAAACTATAAGTACCCATCATTAATACCAGCAGAATTATAAATTGCGCTGTTTTATCAGGGACAAAAGTTAATATCAGTATTCCAATAACGCCACCGCAAATTGTGCCTATAAGTCGCTGGTAATTACGCTGTTTAGATAAACTGAAACCCGGTTTAAGGATGACTATAATGGTTAACAATACCCAATAACTATGATGGCCCAATGATATGCTTTTCGCAGTGATAAACCCGGCTATACATACTAAGGCCACGCGTAAAGCGTGTTTGAACGTGCCGGAGCTAAAACTTAGGTTATCAAAAAAAATGTGTGGAGCGTAATCCTGCTGCGGCACAAATCTGGAATACTCAACATTTGCATTATTATCTACCAGGTTCACTGACGCTTTGGAATGATAATATTTATAAATATTAGATACTATGCTGCTCATATCTCTGAGGTTTATAAATATTTTCATCAATACCAGGTTACCGGCTTCCTTATGGTCAATGCCCGTATCGTCAATCTTTAGTTTTAAATTTTCGAGTCGTGTAGTAAGACTATCCAATTTTTCCGGTCTGGTATTAGCTAAAATGCCATAGCCAATATTGTCCAGTTCATCGGCAATATGATTCAATAAGGCAGCTATTTCCTGTAATACCCCTGAATCCTTAAATTTTTCACGTATATGCACATAGTCATAGTGTGTGGCCATTATTTGCTCAAACATATCCACCAGGTCAATAAAAGTAAGTACCAGTATTCGACTTGCCGGGGTAGATTCTTTTACCATCAGCCTGCTTTTAAAAAGTATTTCCCGCACGGCATCCTGATGATTGCTTACCTGTATCTGTTGTGATACCAGTTTACGGTAATTATCATCTAAATTGGTTTCAGGTAAATAGAACGCAGCTCTTATTCTTAAAAAGCGGGATATGTCAGCAATGTTCTCAGCAAGAGTTTGCTGTGCGGCGCGGTAGGGCCTTATTCTAAAAAATAACAAACTAAAAGCCATGTACCATAATCCGCCGGATAAAATTATAAGGCTTATAACTGGTACCTGAGATGGTGAAGCTTCTTTATCCATCATCAATATCATTATCAGTAAAGCCGAGGTGCCTATTGATGCAGCGCGATTGCCATAAACCGCCAACATGGAAAAAAGAAAAGAAAATAGAAATATCTCTGATCCTAAAGTGTAAATATTAAGACGGGCAAAGCCGGTTACCAGCGCAACAACGAATATGCACACATTGCCCACGGCCATGGCATTGCGTTTGTATAAAATAGGGCCAGGGCCATCAACTATGCCAATACATAATGCACCGAGAGAAATGGTTATACCACGTTCAAAATAACCCAACTCAGCCATTATAAGGGTAGGCAGCAAAATGCCTATCGTCATGCGCAGCCCGTCAGAAAAATACTGGCTGTAAAAAAAGCTTTTTATTTCCTTTAAATTTATGGTCATCAGCCGTTATATATTCCCCTTTTTAAAGCATTGCAAATTTAATAATTAAAACTTGCCATTATTTTATAACAATTTTCGTTTTTAAGGGTATTATTAGTAATAATTCGCTGTTTTATTCGGCTTAATTAATTTAGTTAGTTAAATTCACGCCAATATTGTTGCGGTAATAATAATTATCATTCTAATTCCTTTTTATAGTTATGCCAAATTCTTCAAGGCTCAATCAACGAGAAACTACATTTAACTACGAAGTTGTAAAACGATTTGAATTATATAACAGTTTGTTTCAAACCCTGCCTTTTTATCAGGTAAAGGATACCGGCATACTTCTGCCTTTTTTTAGTTCGCATTGCGACAAAGAAGTGGCTAAACATATAGCGCCAACAAAAATAATTGAATCATTTTTTAAAAAATACGTTCCGGATATTGATCATCGTGAGCAGATAAATCGTCTTTTCAGATTTATTCAGTATATAGAAAGGCAGGTAGTTTTATTTGATGCAATTGAGGATTCCTCGTTCGGCAAGGTAGGTAAAGCAGATGATACCGGAACCTTGCAAAGTTTGGTGCAACAGGCGTCAGCGAGTGAACCGGCCCGCGCAAACATCAGTAAGAAACTTAATGATTTTTCGCTGAGATTGGTCTTAACCGCACATCCAACGCAATTTTATCCGGGTACGGTATTAGGGATCATGACCGACCTGGTTGAAGCTTTAAAAACAAATGACATTACCAATATTGATGTTTTATTGCAGCAATTAGGTAAAACGCCGTTCTTCAATAAAACATCCCCCACACCTGTTGACGAGGCCATTAGCCTTGCCTGGTTCTTAGAGAATATTTTTTATCATGCGTTAGCGGCAATACAATCAGATCTGGAGCAGGAGTTCGAGATAGATGACAATCACCAGGTATTGGAAATGGGTTTTTGGCCGGGTGGCGACAGAGATGGTAACCCGAACGTTACTACTGATACTACGCGTGAGGTGTCGTCTTTCCTTCGACAAATAATATTCCGTTGTTATTACCGTGATTTCAGACTTTTTAAACGTAGGATAACTTTTCGCGGATTTGGTGATACTATTACTGATCTGGAGAAGCTTTTATACGATAATGCCTTTAATCCGCAGGAAAACCCTAAAGATCTGCAACCCGAAATGCTAAGTTTACTGAAAAGCATAAGGGAGACACTGGTCAACAACCATGATAGCCTGTTTGTAAATGTAGTAGATAACTTTATACAAAAGGTGCAGCTATTCGGGTCATATTTTGCCACGCTTGATATACGCCAGGACAGCCGTGTATTACGAAGCGTTTTTGATTACTGTACAAAAAATATTGAAACAGGTGTGCCGGCTGATTATAATAATCAGGATGAGGAGGGCAAAATAAATGCGTTGCCATTTAACGAAGCTGATTTTGTTTGCCCTGATGACGCAGGAGACATGACTTGTGATACGCTGAACACTATCAGGTTGATGAAACAGATCCAGTATTCTAACGGAAAAAAAGGCTGTCAGCGTTTTATTATCAGTAACTGCCAACGCGCATCAGATATATTACAGCTTATTGATCTGTTTTTGTGGAGCGGCTGGAAAAAGGATAGTTTAACTGTTGATTTTATGCCACTTTTCGAGACCGTAAATGATCTTAAACATGCTGCCGGTATAATGGAGCAACTGTACACCCATCCGTTTTATAAAGAACATTTAAAGAGTCGGAAAAACAAGCAGACCATAATGCTGGGCTTCTCTGATAGTACTAAAGACGGCGGTTATTTAATGGCCAATTGGTCTATTTATAAAGCAAAAGCTGAACTTACTGCAATGGCGCGTAAGTATGATATCGATCTGGCATTTTTTGATGGCAGGGGCGGTCCGCCTGCAAGGGGCGGAGGTAAAACCCATCGTTTTTATGCATCAATGGGTAACGAAATAGCTAACGATCATATCCAACTTACTATACAAGGTCAAACAGTTAGTTCGCAATATGGCTCTATTGAAACAGCACGATTTAATACAGAACAATTAATAAATGCGGGCATTATCTCCGCAATCAATCCTAACCATGCTGATAAATTGAATCAGGAAAATAAGGCTTTAATAACGGATATGGCCGAGGAAAGCTACAAGCTTTTCATGAACCTGCGTGAGCATCCGTTATTTGTTGAGTATCTGGAAACGTTTAGCCCTTTAAAACTGTTATCACAAATTAATATCAGCAGCCGTCCAACCAAAAGGAATGCCTCTGCTAAGTTGAAGCTTGAAGACCTCCGTGCCATAAGCTTTGTTACTTCGTGGAGTCAGCTTAAACAGAGTATCCCTGGCTTTTACGGCGTAGGCACCGCTCTTAAAAAAGTTAAGGATGAGGGTAAATGGGAGCAAGTTAAGGAGCTTTATTATGCATCAGGATTTTTAAAAACCATGTTTGATAACTGTATGATGTCCATGTCAAAATCCGATTTCAGAGTAACAGCATATATGGAAAAAGATCCCAAGTTTGGTGAATTCTGGAAAGGGTTACGAGATGAATTCGAATTAACCAAAGCCATGCTGCTGGAATTGACAGGCAGTAAGGCGATTATGGAAGAATTTCCGGTTGAGCGCCGTTCCATCGCTATACGCGAAAAGATCGTATTGCCATTGGTAATTATTCAACATTACGCCTTAAATTGCCTTACTCATACTGATGACGAAGAACTGAAAGGCATTTATAATAAATTAGTTGTTCGTACGGTATATGGTATTGTAAATGCGGGCCGTAATTTAGCTTAGGTAATTGGAGCATCGGCTGTAATCATGTAATTGTAAAATTAATCCGGGTTTTTTTAAACAGGATAGGCTTGTGTTTGTTAAACCAATAACATAAGCTTAACATTTTACGATGAAAAAAATTATTTGTATAGCATTAACATTATCGGTCTTATTTTCAGTAGAAGCTTGCCATAATAATTCCAGGCAAGCAAAAAATTATAATAACAAAACATCTGTTGATGGTGAAGGGCTTACTTTTTTAAAGAACGGCCTGGAAGGTAGTTACGCTGAAATAAAATTATCACAGCTTGCGGAGCAAAATTCACAAAATAGCGAAGTGCTTGATTTTGCAAAAATGATGATTACCGATCATAGTGATATCGTTAACGATATGGAACAACTTGCTAAAAAAGAGAATGTAATTACAAGTGACTCTTTGACACTTGCACATCAGCAAATGATAGATCAGCTAAAAAATAAAACAGGAGCCGATTTTGATAAAACTTATATGCAAACCATGGTGACAGATCACGAAAAAGCTGTTAAGTTATACGAAAGTGCTACTACAGATAAAAATCATAATATCCAGGATTTTGCTTTAAAAATACTTCCGAAAATTAAGGAGCATTTAACTCAGGCAAATGATTTGTGTACAGATTTAAAATAGCTTAAGCTGTTGCGATATAGGAGGTTGAGCCTTTCCGAAAACTGTGCGACCCCCATATTTCCAGGAGTTATTTCTTTCTTTTTCGATCACTTCGTCAAAATTTGTATTGGGTATAAAATCTTTTTCCGCTGCCTGGGCAATAACGGTAAGTCTTTTTAACGCATCCTTTTTTTCTGAATTCCCTATTTTGGCCTTATGTATAGCGTTTTGCAGTGTACCTATTGTTTCGTCATAAATCTTTAAAGGAACCGGGAAAGGGTGTCCGTCCTTACCACCATGGGCGAATGAAAAACGTGCAGGATCTTTGAAGCGGGAAGGTGCTCCGTGTATCACTTCGCTTACCAGTGCCAATGATTGCAAAGTTCTGGGTCCTAAGCCCTGTAACAGCAGCAGATCTTCAAAGTCTTTGGGTTCCTTTTCATGAGCAAGCCATAAAACCGATCCTAAGCGTTTCAGATCAACATCCCTGGATTTAACGTCGTGATGGCCCGGCATTACCAGTTTATTTATTTCCTTAAGCATTACGTCGGGCCGTTCCTTAGCTATATGCATAACGCCCACCCTGCTTTCGCTTGCTTGCTTATCAGCCATATTAAGTATATAGCCGTTATTTTGCCCGTAAATACAAGTATGCGGATCTTCTACAAATGATGTTAACTGCTCAGAGTGCCAGTGGTATCTGCGGGCTGTGCTGCTGCTATCGCGCATGCCTTGCTGTATAACTGTCCATTTGCCGGTATCACTTAATATAAAGTTATGTGTATATAATTGAAAACCATCCTGTACGGCAGTGTTATCTACCTTAGCGCTTAATTTACTGCATCTTACCAGGTAATTTCCATCAAGTCCGGTATGATTACTTATGTGCATCAGCTCTTCGGGTGTGCGTTTACTGTGCCTGCCTTTGCCGCCGCAAATGTATATGCCTAATTCGCGGCTAATGGGATTAACAGCTTTTTTAAGTGCCCCCATTACTGATGTAGTAATACCAGATGAATGCCAGTCCATACCCATAACAGCGCCAAGGCTTTGAAACCAGAACGGATCGCTTAGCCGCCTTAGTACCTCATCTTTACCATAATCAATTACGATATTTTCTACTACAGCAAGCCCCAGCTTAGCCATTCTTTCGGCCAGCCAAACAGGAACATGTCCATAATGTAAAGGAAGATCGGCACTACCGGATCGTTTCATGCTAACAAATTTAGCAAAAAAACTCGTTGATTAGAAAGAGATGAAGAAGAATTGATTTTAGTGAGATTCCTTTTTCTTTTTAAAATAAGTTATCAGCTTTTCCAT
The DNA here is from genome assembly GCF_016522075.1 of Mucilaginibacter segetis. Lineage (GTDB taxonomy): Bacteria > Bacteroidota > Bacteroidia > Sphingobacteriales > Sphingobacteriaceae > Mucilaginibacter > Mucilaginibacter segetis. Next base: position 760,623 of record NZ_JAEHFW010000003.1, read on the forward strand.
ATTACCTAAATTGTATTGACCTGCGCGTATGCGCTCTACTACTTCGGGTTCATCAGCCATTACCTCGCTCATAACATCAATAAAGTTATCATCATTAAGATGCACCATGTCGGCAGTATTGCTGCCAAAATAATAACTTGTTTTTGACCGTTTACCGCCACCTCCGAAAGATATACCCAGTCCACCACCATAAGAAGTGCCATAGCCGCCCCCCGTGCTCAAGCCAAATCCAGGTGACACATGAATGCCGCTGCCTTTGCTACCGCCGCCATTGGCTGCGTAAATATTTAAAGGGCCTGCAACGGCTATCCTAACAAAATCAAATTCATTTTTCCCCCACGTTTCGTTACCGGGTGCATGTGCTACTACAAAGCTGTCCTGCCCGGCTACAAAACATCGCAGGTCGCTGGTGCTTAGTTCTATGGTTTTAGCTTTTTTATCCTCTTTGTATTCAATAAAGCCTTCGTTTTTAATGGGACCTTTCCCATGCGGGTCAGTGTGAATAAGTCCTGTAGATTTATTGCCTTTAACATCAATAAAATAGCCGGGTTGCCATTTTTGTGATTTTGCTGATACAACTATCAGCATAAAAAATAAAATGATTAAAATTGAACGCATAATTAAAAACACTAATAACGCATTTTTTAACTGTTTAATATAATAATGATGAATGTTGATCTTCGGAGCGATACGGTAACCAAACCCACACCAGGAATGCTGGAAGCGATGTGGAGCGCTAAAGTAGGGGATGATGTATTTGGAGAGGATGAGACCGTTAATGCCCTGGAACAAAAAGCCGCGGATATGTTTGGGATGGAGGCCGGTATTTATTGCCCTTCCGGTACAATGACCAATCAGATCGCCATAAAATGCTTTACACAACCTTTGGACGAGTTGATAACCGACCAAACTGCTCATGTTTACCGTTACGAGGGTGGGGGTATAGCGTTTAATTCGGGAGTATCTACAAGATTATTAAACGGTTACCGGGGTATTATTACAGCCGAGATGATAGAACCTGAAATTAACGCAGACAATATCCATCACCCGCACACCAGTTTAGTAGTACTTGAAAATACGGTTAATAAAGGTGGTGGTAGCTGTTATACTTTAGAGCAAATAAAGCCCATAGCTCAACTTTGCCAAGCTAAAAACTTAAAGCTGCATTTAGACGGAGCAAGGATATTTAACGCGCTTGCACATACGGGTGACAGTGCCGAGGACTATGGTAATTACTTTAATGGGATATCTGTTTGCTTATCTAAGGGCTTAGGGGCTCCGGTTGGCTCTGTTTTATTGGCTGATAAAGAAACTATTAGATATGCCCGCAGAGTGCGTAAAGTATTAGGTGGGGGAATGCGGCAGGCAGGGTTCTTAGCAGCTGCAGGTATTTACGCGTTGGATCATCATGTGGAAAGGTTGAAGATAGACCATAAACATGCGCGAATTATAGCCGAAGAACTGGCAGCTCAAACTTGGGTAAGCAATGTTATGCCGGTAGAGACCAATATTATTTTATTTGATACGGTTGAACCTGCAGAACAGGTGTTGTATAAACTGGATGAAAAGGGGATAAAAGCGGGAAGTACAGATAAGCATCGTATCCGGTTTGTGCTGCATCTGGATATTCATCCCGAAGAGGTAGAGTATCTGGTAGCCCAGTTAAAAAAGATGTAACAATAAGTTGTTTTCGGGAAGAGATCTACAGCCCGAAAACAACTTTTGAATCATTCAGGATATATTTATCGTCCTTCTCCCTGGCGTTCAACCATCCATCCAGGATATTCCTTTGGTAAGGCGCTAACCTCCTCAATTTTAGCTAATTCATCGTCAGTGAGTTCAATATTAGTTGATTGTATATTGTCATTAAGTTGATCAGCTCTTTTTGCCCCGATAATGGTGCTTGTAATACCCGGCTGCTGCCTAACCCATGCTAAGGCTATTTGCGCCGCAGATACCTTGTGTACTTTGCCTATCTCAGCTATAACATCAACAATATCATAAGCTTTTTCCTTATCAATCGGCGGAAAATCAAATTCTTCCCGACGGGAGTTACCCGGTTTAGGATTTTCGCGTGTAAATTTACCGCTCAAAAAACCTCCTGCAAGCGGGCTCCATGGCATAACCGCTAAATTCTGATCGGCAGCCAGTGGCAGTATCTCGCGTTCAATGTCCCTTCCGGAAAGCGAATAGAAATATTGCAAGCCGACAAATTTATTCCAGCCGTTCTTTTCAGCAATTCCCTGGGCCTTCATTACCATCCAGGCCGGCCAGTTACAGCAGGCAATGTAACGCACTTTCCCAGTCAGCACAATGTCGTTAAGCGCACGCATAGTTTCTTCGACCGGTGTACGTTTATCTACTCCGTGTACGTATAAAATATCGATATGATTAAGCTGTAAACGTTGCAGGCTTTCATCAACCGATTGGAAAATATGATAACGCGATAAGCCAACATTATTTATTCCATCGCCCATTTTACCGCGTACCTTGGTAGCAATAACCATGTCGCTACGGTTAAGTGAGAGATCTTTTATAGACTGACCTAACAACTTTTCCGATTCTCCAAAAGAGTAAACGTTAGCGGTATCAATAAAATTAATACCTGCGTCTACTACGGTTTTCATCAATTCGTTAACTTCTTTTTGCTGTGTTTTACCAATGCCTTCCCAAAATCCTTTACCGCCGAATGTCATGGTACCGAAGCAAATTTCAGAAACCAGCAAGCCGGTGTTTCCTAAAAAATTATATTTCATAAGTGTAATTGATTGTTTATGTAAAGGTAACTTAATGAGGCTCTGTTTTGTTGGATTGAAACGGTCAATTAATGGTCATTAAAAAAAATACCAGTCTCCGAAACTTAACTATTGAATTCTTGTTGTTCACTTCACGATGAATCGTCTGCTTAAAAAACTTGAAAAAATTGGACGCGACCCAAAGGTTACTGCCAAAGCCGTTGGATTACGATACGTATCCGATTCCAAACCCGGTTATAACCGCAAAAAGTCGGGCAAGGGGTGGAGTTATTATGATGCTGAGGGAACATTAGTAAAAGATAAAGAGCTGATAAAAAGGTTTGCCGCATTGGTAATCCCCCCGGCATACACCAACGTATGGATATCACCTCATGAAAACGGCCATCTGCAGTTTACCGGGATAGATGCAGCCGGCCGTAAGCAATACCGCTATCATCCGCACTGGAATAAAATACGTAATCAAACAAAATATCATCGTTTACAGAGTTTTGCGGCACATTTACCGGCTATAAGGCAACAGGTGGAAAAGGATCTGGCGAGGCGAAAGCTCGATCATGAAAAGGTAGTAGCTTTGGTAATAAGGTTGATGGAACTAACCAGCATACGTGTAGGTAACGAATCTTATAAAAAACTATACGGATCATTTGGGTTAACCACTCTGATGGACAGGCATGTAAAAATTGATGGGTCGGAATTGAAATTTCAGTTTAAGGGAAAGAAGGGTGTGATGCATAAAGTATCGTTGCAAAGTAAAAAACTGGCCCGAATGGTAAAGCAATGCCGGGATATTCCCGGTAAGGAGCTATTTCAATTTTATAATGAAGAAGGACATCATTGTACCATTGGCTCAGGCGATATTAATACTTATCTTAAAAATATAACCGGAGAAGATTTTACCGCGAAGGATTTCCGCACGTGGGCAGGCAGCGTAAGCGCCCTATATGCATTTAAAGAAGCAGGGGAATTTAACAGCATGAATGAGTGCCGTAAGAAAATTGTGAGTGTTTTAGATGAAGTTGCGCTAAACCTGGGTAATACCCGTACAGTTTGTAAAAAGTATTATGTGCATCCTACGGTATTAAAAAGTTATGAACAAGGTTCAATATTTAAATATATAACACATTTAGATGGCGATAAGGATATTAAGGCCGCTGAATTGAATATTGCAGAAAAGGCGCTGCTGGATATTCTTGAAAACGAGAAATTAGCTGAAGCAAGTTAATGCTGTTATATTGATACAGGCAACAGTTTTTTTAATATAATTTCCGCTTACGGTTATCATTATTGATATTTAAAGGATATTGATAATTGATGCAAATACACATAAGCTCCCAAACACATGTCAGGTACAAACAGTTGGATAGTCTTCGCGGGTTAGCAGCATTATGCGTTTTTTTCTCTCATTGTTTTATTACTTATAATTTAAACGGTAGCTGGATCAAGATACTTATGGCCAGCCCTTTGGGTATTTTAATAAACGGGCGGGCAGCTGTTATGTTCTTCTTTGTGCTGAGTGGTTTTGTATTGAGCTTGCCTTATATATATGGAGAGCGACCGTTAAAACTGATTGAATTTTATATTAAACGGGTATTCCGTATTTATCCCGCGTATTTAGCCATTATTTTAATAGCTGTATTGTTAAAAACCTTTATTTATGATGATAATGCTATGTTTCCTTTTTCCGAATGGATAAAAGAATTTTGGCATTGGGAATGGAACAGTAGTTATTTCCTGGAAACAATCAAGACTTTTCTGCTTATCGGCCCTAATTTTAATGCGGATCTGATCGATCCTGTAATATGGTCGCTGGTGGTGGAAATGAAAATGTCCATTATTCTTCCTTTTTTTATTATCATCGTATCCCGTAGTAATCTTACCTTCAATATACTGTTCTTTATCTTGGTGCTTGCATTGATATATAATCATCAAACAGGTTTTTTAGGCGTGTTTTATCTGGGGATTTTAAGCGCAAAATATAAAGAACAGCTATCCGAACTTGTCAGATCATGGAGTGTGCCCTTTGTTTTGTTTATGCTGGCGGTGGCCTTATTTTTATATAATGTAAGTTATGAATTTTTTAAACCATATGGTGATCGTGCGCACCCCTTTGCCTACTTTTGGCGTGATTATCTCAATTCAATTGGCGGTACTATTATCATTATCATCGCAATTGCCAGAAAAAGAATAACTTCCTTTTTTGACGTTCCCGTATTTACTTTTATAGGAAATATATCCTATAGTTTTTATCTTTTCCACGTTCCGCTCTTAATTACTATCTGCTCACTAATTTCAGCAAAACTTGGTGGTAGCAGGTTTTACATATTTGGCTCCACGTTACTATTGTCGGTAAGTTTAAGCTATATGTCTTACCGTTATATAGAACTGCCCTTTCAGAATCATGCAAAAAGCTTCATAAAAAAAATACCGGGTATCAGCAGATTACATATTTAGTGCACCTGTCGCAATTGCCCCTTTTCTTGTCGTTTACACCCCCTGAAAAAATTAATAATAGCTCGTAAATTTGAGTAAACCAAATTATAATTACGATGCAAAAGATAACTCCATTTTTATGGTTTGATACCAATGCCGAAGAGGCGGTGAATTTTTATATTTCATTATTTAAGAATTCCAAAATTTTAAGGGTGATCCGTAATGGAAGTGAAGGTCCGGGGCCTGAAGGATCAGTATTAGCTATTGATTTTAGTATTAACGGACAGGAATTCGCGGCGCTTAACGGCGGGCCGACCTTTACCTTTACGGAGGCTGTTTCTTTTATGGTTAACTGCGAAACCCAGGAAGAGATAGATAATATGTGGGAAAAACTTTCTGAGGGTGGGCAAAAATCACAATGCGGCTGGTTAAAAGATAAATTCGGTTTATCATGGCAGGTAACGCCTCCGATATTATTAAAAATGATAAGCGACCCCGACCCTGTTAAATCACAGCGTGTAATGAATGCCATGATGAAGATGGAAAAGCTAATTATTAAAGACCTGGAAGACGCCTACAATGGATAGTGCAAAAAGATTTACCAGCGTAGATGAATACTTGTCGGCCTTACCCGAAGATATAAAAAGAATCCTCATGCATCTCCGAGGTATTGTAAAGGAGATTGTACCTGATGCCGAAGAGTTGATAAGCTACCAGATACCTTCCTATAAGCATAATGGTATGCTGGTGGGTTACGCGGCGTTTAAAAAACATTGCAGTTTTTATTTAATGCACGGTAGTTTACTTAAACAATTTATACAAGAGTTAAATGGGTTCAATACAACCCAGTCCGCCATACATTTTACACCTGAACATCCTATACCTGATGAGTTGATAAAAAGAATGATACGGGCAAAACTGGAACTGAATGCTTTTCTTGTAACATCAAAAAACATTAAAAACAAAAAGTAGCGGAGGTTATTGCTAAAGCTCATATTTATCGCATGCGGTGAATATCCTATCAGTTAAAAAATACTTATTTTCGCGGAATGAATTTTTCATCGAAACTGCTGGAGGATGCTGTTGCCGAATTTGCTAAACTACCGGGCGTAGGGCAAAAAACCGCTTTACGGTTAGTTTTGCATTTACTTAATCGCGATAAAGATGAGGTGCAGAGGTTTAGCGATTCGGTAAGTAAACTGCGTAACCAAATTCAATTTTGCAGCATTTGCCATAACATAGCAGATCAGCCTGTTTGTATGATATGTTCTTCGCATAAGCGTGATCATTCCCTGGTGTGTGTAGTAGAGGATACCCGTGATGTAATGGCAATTGAAAATACTAACCAATATAACGGTGTATACCACGTTTTAGGTGGGTTAATATCACCTATGGATGGCATTGGCCCCGCAGATCTGGAGGTTGACTCTTTGGTAGAAAGACTAAAGGATAACCATGTAAAAGAAGTCATTTTTGCCCTGAGTGCAACTATGGAAGGAGATACCACCATTTTTTATCTGCACAAAAAACTAAAACAATTCAATATAAATATCTCCACAATAGCTCGTGGCATAGCTTTTGGTGGTGAATTAGAGTACGTAGACGAAATTACATTAGGAAGATCCATTGTGACTCGTGTACCGTACGAAAATTCACTATCAGGCTAGCTTATGAAATTATCAGTAATTGTAACCAACTATAACACTTGCACCCTGTTAAAACAAGCATTAATAACTTTAGAAAATGCTTGTAACACAATTAATTATGAATTGATTGTGGTTGACGATGCCTCAACAGACGGGTCGGTGCAAATGATACAGGATGAATTTCCTGAAGCAAACCTTATATGTAATGATAAGCACTTAGGGATCTCCAAATCACATAACATCGCCATCGAAAGTGCAAAAGGGGAGTATATTTTACTGGTCGGTGCGGACACAATTACCAGCAAAAACACTATCAGCAAAATTTTACCTTTTATGGATGAACATGAAGATGCTGGCGCTTTGGGCGTTCGCATACTTACAAGCAGGGGAAGATTTTTAAGGTATTCAAAGGTTGGGTTCAACCGTGCATGGGCGTCTTTTTTAAAGCTAACCGGGCTGGAAAAGTATTTCCCAAAATCACGCCTTTATAAAAGCAACTATGCTAACCGCATAGGTGAATTTGAAACTGCAGAGGTTGACGCGATAAACGGATCATTTATGCTGTTACGTAAAAGTGTTCTGAACGAAGTTGGCGCACTTGACGAACGTTTTACTATGTATGGCTATGATATCGATCTCTCATTTCGCATACGTTTGGCAGGGTATAAAAATTATTATTTTCCTAAAACATATATTATTAAACTTAACCGACAGTTGCTGCCTAAATTTAGCTTGTCATACATCAGGCATTTTTATGGCGCTATGATTATATTCGCTGCAAAATATTTATTTCACATACCCGAAATTAAAATACCGGGTATGCCAAAAATATTTGCTCCGACATATGAAGTTGAAAGATAAGGTAATAATTATTACAGGTGCCTCTTCCGGAATTGGCAAAGCGTTAGCCATTGAATGCGCAAAACAAGGTTCAATCTTAGTTTTAGCCGCCAGGCAATATGTAACCTTATGCGAAATTGCACAAAATATTGAAAAACAATATGCCGTAAAGGCTTTGGCTGTAAGGTGCGACGTATCTGTAGAGGAGGATTGCGGTCAGCTTATCAAACAAACCCTGCTTACGTTCGGAAAAATAGATATATTGATAAATAATGCCGGAATATCCATGCGTGCATTATTTAAGGATGTTGACCTGAAGGTTTTAAAAAGCCTGATGGATGTTAATTTTTGGGGAACTGTTTATTGTACTAAGTATGCACTTCCCGAAATTATTAAAACTAAAGGCAGCATTGTAGGCGTATCTTCAATTGCAGGATATAAGGGTTTACCAGGCCGTACAGGCTATTCAGCCTCTAAATTTGCCATGAATGGATTTTTAGATGCGCTGCGGGTAGAAAATTTAAAAACGGGCATACATATATTAACCGCATGCCCGGGCTTTACTGCTTCTAATATCCGTAATACAGCTTTAAGTAAGGATGGCACACAACAGGGAGAAAGCACCCTGCACGAAGAAAAAATGATGACTGCTGAAGAGGTTGCTGTGCTTATTGTAAAAGGCATTATTAATCGCGAGCGTACAATTATTATGACCAGGCAGGGTAAACTAACCGTAGCTATAGGTAAATTTTTACCTTCCCTGCTTGATAAACTTGTTTATAACGTTTTTACCAAAGAGAAGGATCCATTATTAAATAGCGGTCGGTAGGGTTATACCAATGCATAGTCGTTTATTTTGCTCATATCTAAAATGATACGTCCATCAGGTGCACGTTCAAACATGCGTATAAATGATGCGTTCCAAACCATATCATTATATTGATAAGATGAGCGGGAATGTACCGTTTGTGAAAACGTATCGTCAAAAGCCTTAAGCAATACTGAAAAAGATGCTTCATTTCGCAGCATATCTTCAGGGGTCATATCAACCAACGGACTGTTTTTATCCAGGGGATGCACTATAGTCCAGTTAAGTGTAAGTATACTAACGGTTGTTCGTTCCAGTTCCAGTTCAAAAAATCTACGAACCGGCTGGCCGTTAACTAATTCATTGTATGAGAAAATAACCTCAACTTTTAAATCTATCAATACATTTCTGCGCAAATTGGCTATCCTGAACATCAATCCTTGCGCATCTTCGCGGTAAGGAGCAACCAACATTTTTTCGCTGTAAATAATTTTAGCAGATGGCCGCGAAAAGCGCCCGTAGAGCAGGCCGGTAGCAAGCGCAAATGCAAGCAGTCCCATCATAGACTCCAGTGCGGCCACACAGTTTGCAGCCATGCCTTTTGGACTGATATGGCCATAACCCACGGTTGATATAGTTTGGGCCGAAAAGAACAATGCATCAAAGAAATGTTCTACACCATTAGTTCCCGACGCTCCGTCTAAGCTATCAGTACCTATAATTAAATAAATAGCAGCAAATAATAGGTTTACAGTTAAATATCCGCACAATACAATGAGCCAAAATTTCCCCCAGCCCATTTTAATAAGGGTATGGTAATTATCGGCCGTATTAAATAACGACAAGCCTTTACGCTTAACATTAACAGAACCATCCTTATTTAAAAGCGGCTGGCTTTTTATTACCGGCTGCGACCCAAAACCGAGGTCATTCTCCGGATTGATCTTTTGTTTACGAATCGACATCTATTTTGCGCTGTTTTCAACGTTGCTTTGTAAAAATATCATTCTGCTTGCTTTTAGTGAAAACTATTTCCATATTTGCGTTCATATTATGATAATAACAAACAATAACTGGTGGTGGCTTAACGATATTTCGTAAGGCATTCCTCATTTTTGTTTTTTTATAAGATACATATCAGGGTTGCCATACGGTAACCCTTTTTTATTTATATACTGATGAAACAAATATTAAATCATCTTTTTGAGCATAAAACATTTACGCGCGAACAGTCAAAAGAGATTTTGATGAATATCGCCCTTGGTAAATACAACAATTCGCAAATGGCTGCTTTTATGACCGCTTATTGTATGCGCAGCATAACGGTAAGCGAACTGGAAGGCTTTAGAGATGCGATGCTGGAACTTTGCCTGGAAATTGATCTGCAAAACGGAGAGCTGATAGATCTTTGCGGAACAGGGGGCGATGGTAAAGATACCTTTAACATATCAACCTTAGCATCTTTTGTAGTTGCAGGGGCGGGCTATAAAGTGGCAAAGCATGGTAATTACGGGGTGTCGTCCGGTTGCGGGTCATCAAACGTGATGGAATTTTTAGGATATAAATTCACGAATGATACAGGTACATTAAGGAAAAACATAGATAAAGCCAATATCTGTTTTTTACATGCCCCTTTGTTTCACCCGGCCATGAAAACTGTTGCACCTATACGCCGCGAATTGGGTGTAAAAACCTTTTTTAATATGCTCGGCCCGTTGGTTAATCCGGCTAAACCTGCAAATCAATTAGTGGGGGTTTTTAACCTTGAACTTGCTCGTGTATATGCTTATCTGTATCAAAAATCAAATGTAAAATACACCATCGTAAATGCACTGGATGGTTATGATGAAATATCCCTGACGTGCGATTTTAAAACCTTTTCTGCTGATGGGGAAAAGATCAATACCATTGAGAGTCTTGGTTTTGAAAAGATACATCAGGAACAGATAACCGGTGGTAAAACAGTAGAAGAGTCTGCCGGAATATTTATGCAGATATTGAATGATGATGCCACTTCTGCACAAAGCAATGTGGTATTAACTAATGCCGCAATGGCAATAAAAACAATAGCGTCAGATAAAAGCTTTGCTGATTGTTTTTATGAGGCGGAAGAATCACTCCTCAGTAAAAAGGCATTGAATAGCTTTAAAACCTTAATTCATAACTAAGCTGATGAAAATTAAAGTTTGCGGTTTAAAGTATCAGGATAACATTAATGCAGTGGCTGATTTGGCACCTGATTATATGGGATTTATTTGTTACGACAGATCGCCAAGGTTTATCGGCCAAATGGAGAACGACTTATTTGACGAGCTACCGAATAGCATTATTAAAACTGCAGTTTTCGTAAATGAAAATGCAGAACAAGTCAGTAAATTAATAGCCCTTTATAAATTTAGCGCAATACAATTACATGGTAATGAAAGCCCGGATTTTTGCAATCGATTTAAAAATAAAGTTACAGTAATAAAGGCCTATGGTGTTGATGAAGATTTTGACTTTGGTATACTTGAGCGTTATAAGAACAATGTCGATTTTTTTATGTTCGACACCAAAACGGCGGAGCATGGGGGTTCGGGCCGAAAATTTAACTGGGATATACTTAATAAATACGAATTAAACGTGCCCTTCTTTTTATCGGGTGGCTTAAGTCCGGATAATATGGAAGAAGTGAAAAAAATAGATCACCCGATGTTTTACGCTGTTGATCTGAACAGCCGTTTTGAAACCTCACCGGGGATAAAAGATATTAATAAATTAACTACAGCATTTAATACCATAAAAAAATTTAACAGCGATGAAGTACGGAGTTAACGAAAAAGGATATTACGGGGATTTTGGCGGGGCTTATATACCCGAAATGCTGTACCCAAATGTTGAAGAACTTAGGCAAGAGTACCTTAGAATAATAGAAGATGATAGTTTCAAGGCAGAATATGACCAGCTTTTGAGAGATTATGTTGGGCGTCCTTCTCCTTTATACCATGCTAAGCGCTATTCAGAGAAATATGGTGCCAATATATTTTTTAAACGGGAGGATCTCAACCATACCGGCTCACATAAAATAAACAATGCTATAGGGCAGATACTTTTAGCCGAACGTTTGGGCAAAAAGCGCATTATTGCCGAAACAGGAGCGGGGCAACATGGTGTAGCTACGGCTACCGTATGTGCGTTAAAAGGTATTGAATGTGTTGTTTATATGGGCGAAATTGACATGGAACGCCAGGCGCCTAATGTTGCCCGAATGAAAATGTTAGGCGCAAAGGTTGTACCGGCAACATCAGGCAGTAAAACCCTTAAGGATGCTACTAATGAGGCCCTGCGTGACTGGATAGGTAATCCGGTTGATACCCATTATATTATAGGCTCAGTTGTAGGGCCTTATCCTTATCCGGATATGGTTGCGCGTTTCCAGGCTATAATATCTGCCGAAACAAAAAAGCAATTGTTAGAACAAACCGGTGGCGAATTGCCACAATACGTTATGGCCTGTGTAGGCGGTGGCAGTAATGCAATGGGCATGTTTTATCATTTCCTGGATGATGAGTCGGTTAAATTGGTAGCTGTTGAAGCTGCCGGTAAAGGAGTGGATAGCGGGCACTCTGCCGCAACAACATTTTTAGGAAGCGAAGGCGTATTGCATGGCAGCCGTACTATTTTAATGCAAACTGCCGATGGGCAGGTAGAAGAGCCGTATTCTATATCAGCCGGATTAGACTATCCCGGTATTGGCCCGCAGCACGCGCATTTATATAAAATTAATCGTGCCAGATATGCAAGTATAACCGATGACGAAGCTTTGCAGGCTGGTTTGCTTTGTTGCCAATTAGAGGGAATAATACCCGCCATTGAAACGGCACATGCATTAGCCTACCTGGAAAAAATGAAATTTAATAAAAACGATAATGTGGTGATTTGTATATCCGGCAGGGGGGATAAGGATCTGGATACGTATATCAACTATTTTGGGTATTAAATTGTCTTTTGTAACAATACTGTATCAAAACCGAACACATACTGTTACACTTGCGAACATGTTAGTTAGTAGTTTAATTATTTAAATTACTGAAAATTAGTTATTTAAATAATTGGTACATATTTTAACTCTGTTAAATAAAAGTACCGGTTATGCTAAAAAACTACTTCAAAATTGCATGGCGAAATGTGATACGCCATAAAAGTTATTCCATCATAAATATATCTGGCTTAAGCGTTGGTATAGCCGCGTGCCTGCTCATTTTTGCTGTTCTGCAGTATGAGTTAAGTTTTAATACCAACTTTTCCAACTATAAAAACATATACCATTTAATAACAAAGAATATTCATGATGATGGTATTACCTATAACCCTGGTGTTTCTGCACCGGCAACAGATGCTTTGCGTATAGATTTTCCGCAGGTTAAATTCGCTGCATTAAATACCAGCTATGGCAGTCAGATAACTGTACCGGCTGATAATTCACGCACCGGGGCAGACGATAAAAAATTTACAGAGGATTTGGGTGTATTTTTTATAGAGCCGCAGTTTTTTGACATTTTTCACTCAACCTGGCTCGATGGAGATAAAAGCGTACTCGCCCAACCTAATATGGTGGTAATTAATAAAAGTACAGCTATAAAATATTTTAAGGATTGGAAAACAGCGGTTGGCAAAACCCTGAAAATGGATAATGTGCTAACCCTGAAAGTGGCGGGCGTTATTGATGATGCGCCAGAAAACAGCGATTTTCCGTTAAGGATCATGGTATCATATATCACCTGGAAGCAACACCCTAAAGATTATAATTATAGCGATAGCTGGGATTCCATCAGCAGCAACCACCAGATATTTATGGAGTTGCCGCAAGGTTTATCAGCTGCCAATATGGACAAACAGTTGGTAGCCTTTACTGCTAAAATTGAAAAAAATAAAGATAAAGTTACCCGCGCTCATCTTTTACAGCCATTAAGCGAGTTACATTTTGACACAAGGGTGGGTAACACCCTGGGCGACCATTCAACCAGCAGAGCTACGTTGCAAACTATGACATTTATAGCCATTCTTATTATTATAATGGCTTCTATCAACTTTATAAATCTTTCTACAGCACAATCGGTTGGACGGTCAAAAGAAGTTGGTATACGCAAGGTTTTAGGCAGCAGCCGTAAACAACTCATTTTTCAGGTAATAGGCGAAACTGCGCTTGTTGTATTGTTCTCGGTAATTATAGCATTTGCCATAGCAGAAATAGCGTTACCCTACTTAAAAAATATATCAAATGTGCCTGATGATATCGGGCTTATTAACTGGGGTACTACATTATTTTTATTAACTACTACAATACTGGTTATACTTTTATCTGGTATTTATCCGGCATTGGTTGTATCAGGCTTTAAACCGGTATTAGCTATAAAGAATAAGATAACGGCTGCATCTATAGGCGGCATCCCGTTACGCAGGGCATTAGTTGTTGCACAGTTTGCTATTGCGCAACTACTCATTATAGGCACTTTGGTAGCTGTAAATCAAATGGATTTTGTAAATCATGCCGATCTGGGCTTTAATAAAGACGCCGTATTAATATTACCCGGTTATACTGATAGCATCAGCCTGGGTAAAATGGATGCGTTTAAACAAGAACTACTGCAAAATCCGGATATAAATTCGGTTAGTTTTGCTTCAGATCCGCCATCTTCAGATAATAACTGGGGCCAGAATTTCTACTTCGATCATTCCCAGAAAGACCCTACATTTAATACATTTTTAAAATATGGCGATGCGGATTATTTTAAAACATTTGGTTTGCGGTTTACAGCCGGCCATGGCTATGATCAGAGTGATACTATGCGCCAGGCCGTTGTTAACGAAACTTTTATTAATAAGTTAGGTATACAAAATCCCGAAAAAGTAATAGGTAAATCAGTACGATTAGGTAGCGGGCCGTGGGCTACCATCACCGGCGTAGTTAAAGACTTTAAAACTAATTCATTACGCGAATCGGTTAAGCCCATTGTAATATCTCCGCGTAAACAATTCGAATCATTAGCTGCAGTTAAAATTAAAACTAAAAATCTTAGCGCAACGGTATCAAAAATTCAGCGGTTATGGGAAAGTACCTATCCTGAATATGCTTATAATGGTTATTTTATGGATGAAAGCATAGCCCGGTTCTATCAGCAGGAAAACCAACTGGCGCTGATTTATAAAATATTTGCAGGCATAGCCATATTTATTTCATGTTTAGGTTTATATGGTTTGGTATCGTTTATGGCGGTGCAACGTACTAAAGAGGTGGGAGTGCGTAAAGTGTTGGGTGCGTCAGTAGGCAGTATAGTTCTCTTATTTTCCAAAGAGTTTATGATATTAATAGCCATTTCGTTTTTAATAGCTATGCCAGCCGCATGGTATATGATGTCGCAATGGCTGCAAAATTTCGTTTACAGGGTGCCATTAACTGCCGGAGTATTTATACTTGCTATTTCGGCTTCTATTGTAATTGCCTGGATAACTGTTGGTTATAAGGCTGTAAAGGCGGCGCTGGTTAACCCGGTGAAAAGTTTAAGAAGCGAGTAATATTACTATAAAAACCAATACTTAATTACCGATCATGATAAAAAACTATTTTAAGATAGCCTTACGCAATTTATGGAGGCATCGTGGATTCTCGTTCATCAACATCGCGGGGCTATCGGTAGGGATTACCGCGTGTTTTTTTATATTTATGTACGTTAGTTTTGAACTAAGCTATGATGATTTTCATAGTAAGGGCGACCGTATTTACCGAATTGTTACTGATATCAAAACCCCGTCGGAGACTATTAACACTTCAAGCACTTCCTGGGCATTTGCCCCGGCTATTAAAGCGGATTTTCCGCAGGTGGAGGCTTTTGTAAGGGTTAGCGGGGGGAGTTTTCTGGTTAGGAAAGATAATGTGAAATTTCAGGAAGATAATACGCTTTTTGCTGATTCTACCTTTTTTTCTGTTTTTGATTTTAAATTATTAAAGGGTGATCCTAAAACTGCACTCACTCAACAAGCCTCTTTGGTGTTTAGTGAAACTGCTGCTAAAAAATATTTTGGTGATAAAGATCCTGTTGGGCAAACTGTGTTGGTTACCGGAGATGCCATACCTGCCGTGGTAACCGGCGTTATGGAAGATATGCCTGAAAACTCACAGATAAAGGCAGATATGCTGATCTCCATGTCAACATTAACGCAAAAATTTAATAAAGGGCTTGATGACCAATGGGGCAATTATGGAGCAACAAGTTACCTGTTGCTAAAGCCGGGTGTGAATTATAAGTCGTTTGAAGCACAATTACCTGCTTTTATGGAAAAAAGAAACGGAACAGAGGCCAAACAGAGCCAAATGTTCGCAACGCTTTTTTTGGAGCCATTGAAAGATGTTTATCTTCATTCAACCCGGAGCGGACAGCAAAGTGGTAGCATAAACAACGTATATGTGTTTAGTATAGTTGCAGTATTTATATTGCTTATAGCGTGTATCAATTTTATTAATCTTACTACAGCCCGGTCTGTTGAGCGTGCTAAGGAAGTAGGGATCCGTAAGGTTGTCGGAGCTGCAAAAGGGGAACTGGCAGGGCAATTTATAGGTGAGTCTATCATACTTTGTTTATTCGCGTTTATTATTACCATCATATTATCGGTTTTATTGTTACCTACGTTTAATCAATTGGCCGGTAAAACAGTTAGTCCGGGTGTTTTTTCTAACGCGTATTATATTCTCTCTTTATTTGGCATATCAGTTGGTATCGGTTTACTCGCCGGTATTTACCCTGCTTTGGTCATATCTTCATTTAAGCCGGTACTTGTTTTAAAGGGAAGATTTTCTACCGGAAACAAAGGAAGCTTGTTACGTAAAAGTCTGGTGGTAGCACAGTTCAGTATATCCATTGCACTTATTATAGGTACAATAATAGTGTACAATCAAATGGATTTTATGCAGAATCGTGATCTGGGTTTTTCAAAAGACCAGACGATCGTTTTAGATACCAACGGCGACCCGGCGAAAGATGCCTTCAAACAATCGGTAAAGGAAATTCCCGGAGTTAAGTCTGCAGCATTATCCTCAAGTATTCCTGGGGGTGGAAATATGGGGGCCTATTCAGAGATAGAGAATAGTAAAGGCGATCTGCAGATAGCTAATCTCGACCTTTATTATGTCGACTTTGATTATATTAAACAGTATAATATAAAAATGGTCGCCGGACGTGCATTCTCTCGCGATTTTCTAAAGACAGATACCACTCAGGCCATGATACTTAACGAGGAAGCGGTTAAACTATTTGGTTATACCTCGCCGCAGCAGGCAATCGGTCGCAGGTTTAAACAATGGGGCCGTGAAGGTAAGATAATAGGGGTGATGAAGGATTTTCACTATCGCTCTTTACAGGAGAAAATAAAACCGTTGAGCATGAGGGCCGAGAATGGAAATCTTAACATGATATCTATAAAAGTATCAGCTAAAAATCTCCCTGCCACACTCTCAGCTATCGAAAGTAAATGGAAAACACTTATTCCTAACCGCCCTTACAGCTATTACTTTTTAGATGAGTTTTTTGACAGGCAATACCGCAGCGAACAGCGTTTTGGGAAACTGTTTTTTAACTTTTCGATACTTGCTATTTCTATTTCATGCTTAGGGCTATTAGGGTTAGCATCCTACAGCACGTTTCAGCGTACACGCGAAATTGGCATCCGCAAGGTTTTAGGAGCAACAACAACGGGTATTGTAAATATGCTTTCTGTTGATTTTATTAAATTGGTGATCATATCAATTTTTATTGCTACTCCTGTAGCCTGGTACTTTATGTATAAGTGGTTAAAGGATTTTGCGTATCGAATTGATATACAGTGGTGGGTGTTTGTATTATCCGGCAGCCTGGCTATTGTGGTAGCCTTGCTTACCATAAGTTTTCAGGCAATTAAAGCTGCTATAGCTAACCCGGTAAAAAGTTTAAGAAGTGAGTAAGATCAATAAGTTAACCGCATAATCACCATATCATGATAAAAAACTATTTTAAGATAGCCTGGAGAAATTTATGGAAAAATAAAGCATATAGTCTTATAAACATAGGAGGGCTTACAGCGGGTATTGCAGTAGCTCTTTTAATAGGCTTATGGGTTAGTTATCAATATTCTTATGATAAGTTTCTTCCGAATTATGGTCAGTCTTATCAGGTTAGACGTAATTTCAACAGCAATGGCGACACCTTAACATTCAGCACCACATCTCTTAAATTAGCGGATGCACTCCGTAATGGCTACCCCGAAATTGAATACGTTGCAGAGGCTGATGAAAATAGGGCACACGGATTAGCCGTAGGGGACACTAAACTATCTTTAGATGGTATACAGGCCGGGTCGGATTTTTTAAAAATATTTAGATTCCCTTTTTTGCAGGGTAACGCTAACGGATTACGTGATCCTTACTCAATAATTATAACCGAATCTACCGCTAAAGCACTTTTTGGCAATAAAGATGCCATGAATCAGCTAATTAAAGTGGATAATAAAGACAATTTAAAAGTTACTGGCATTATAAAGGACATACCATCAAATTCATCGTTACAATTTAACTATATAATACCTTTTAGCTATTTCGAGATAGCAGATCCGGGCGTTAAAGAGGCACGTAATCAAAGTTTCGGCAGTAACGGGTTTGTGCTGTATGCTAAACTTAAGGATGGAATTAAATATAAGCAGATAGCACCCAAAATAAAAAATCTGGAGAAATATGAAGATAACCTTAACGCCAAAAACTCTGATGTGATTATGCAGCCCATTCAAGATTGGCATTTGTATAATACTTATACAAATGGTAAGGCTTTGGGTGGTTTTATTAATTATGTACGCACTTTTAGCATTATAGGTATTTTGGTATTAGTTATTGCCTGTATAAACTTTGTTAATTTAACTACCGCCCGTTCGGAAAAGCGTGCCCGAGAAGTAGGTATACGCAAAGCTATTGGTTCAAAACGTAAACAGCTTATTGTTCAGTTTTTAACAGAATCGATACTTATCACATTTATTGCACTGTTTTTTGCTCTTTTATTAGTACAATTGGTATTGCCCTCTTTTCGGCTGTTAACAGGTAATAGTATAACCATTCCGTTTAACAGATTTTATTTTTGGTTAATAGTAACAGGGGCTGCATTTGCCACCGCAATATTGGCCGGCAGTCGCCCGGCATTTTATCTTTCGTCTTTCAATCCGGTTCAGGTTTTAAAAGGCACTTTAAAAACTGCAAGCGGTGCTATTTTTTCTCGTAAAGCACTTGTTGTTATACAGTTTAGTTGTTCAATAGCCTTAATTATAAGTACGGTAATTATATACCAACAAATACAGTATGCTAAAAACAGGCCCACAGGGTATACTTTAAACCGGTTGGTAACCACCATTACCAATAGTGATTTACGTAGAAATATGGATGCGCTAAAAAACGACTTGTTGCAGAGTGGCGCAGTAAGTTCGCTCACTACTGCAAGCAGTCCGGCAACAGGTGTTTGGTGGCATAGCGATGTAGAAAATTTCCCGGGTAAAAATACCGGTGAAACTGTCGAAATGGGTACAATTTTAGTATCAGCAGATTATTTTAAAACATTGGGCATGCAATTAAAAGCGGGGCATGATTTTGTTAACGATATAAAAGCAGATAGCAACAGTGTTATATTAAATGAAGCAGCGGTAAAACGTTTGCGTTTAAAAGAACCATTAGGGCAATATATAACCAAATTTGGCCGCAGGATGACCATAATTGGTGTTGTCAAGGATGCATTAATGGATTCACCATTCCAGTCCGCTGATCCAACCATGTTCTTTTTTGATGGTGGAAGTAACATTATCTATCGTTTGTCACCTAACATTAATACACATCAGGCAATAGATAAAATTGCTGCTATATTTAATAAATACAGTCCTGCTTATCAATATACTTATCATTTTGTTGATGAGGATTATAATAAAAAGTTTAATCTGGAGGTGTTGGTGGGCAAACTGGCAGGCATTTTTGCAGGGCTCGCTATATTTATATCTTGTCTTGGATTATTTGGTTTGGCAGCCTACGTTGCAGAGCAGCGTACAAAAGAAATAGGTGTGCGTAAGGTTTTAGGAGCTACAGTAACACAGGTTTGGATTTTATTATCGAAAGATTTTATTGTTTTAGTGATAGTTAGCTGCATTATAGCATCGCCAATAGCACTGTATTTTTTACAAAATTGGTTATATAAATATGCCTACCGGATTAGTATTGGGCCTGAGGTGTTTGTATTATCGGCAATAGCAGCCATTATCATAACCTTAGCTACCATAAGTTTTCAGGCTATTAAAGCCGCAATTGCTAACCCTGTAAAAAGTTTAAGAAGTGAGTAATAATTTTAAAGTTTAGGATTTAGAAATTTATATTATGATTCGGAATTATTTGAAAACAGCATGGCGCAATTTGTTGCAAAACAAAACCACATCATTAATAAGTATAGTGGGGCTGGCTATTGGTATCTGCTGTTTTTTATTACTGACAACTTATTTAATAAATGAACTGCGTTATGATAGGTTTAACGAAAATGCCGGTCGTATTGTAAGGCTTACTTATAGTTATCAATCACCTGATGATGTGGCCGCAACACATACGGCACTAACACCAACAGCCCCTGTACCAGTTTTTAAACAAGAGATAGCGGATGTAGAGGATGGAGTGCGAATTTATAATTATACTGACGGGAGGCCGGCAGCTGTAGAATACGGAGATAAGCTATTTAGCGAAAGTAAAATGCTGGTAGCCGATCAGTCGTTTTTTAATATATTCAGTTTTAAATTTATTAAGGGTAATCCTGCAAATGCGTTGGTCGATCCTTCATCAGTAGTGATTACAGCATCTACAGCAAAAAAATATTTTGGGGATGATGATCCTATAGGTAAAATATTAAAGGTTAACCAAACGAATAATTTAATGGTGAGTGGTGTAATTGAAGACGTTCCCGCTTATTCACAAATTAAGTTCGATTTGATGGGTAATTATGCCATAATGCCACGTTCCAAAAATCTTAAGTGGGATTCCGCTAATGATTATTCCTATCTGCTGCTTAAGCCGGGAATGCCAGTAGCTGAAGTTCAAAAAAAAATAGACGCCTTTGTGAAAAACAGGTTTAGTGGAGAAGGGCAGACTAATCATATCTGGTATACATTGGAACCGCTTACCCGTGTGCATCTGCATTCAGACACTGCCGACAATCTGGATCCATCTGGTAATATAACATACATCTATATATTGGCTGTTGTAGCGGTTATACTTTTGGTATTGGCATGTGTTAACTTCTTAAATCTGGTTACCGCAAAATCTGCGGAGCGAGCAAAAGAAATAGGTGTACGTAAAGTAATGGGCGCACAGCGTATACAATTATTTATTCAATTTTTAACTGAGGCGGGTATAATTACCTTATGTTCTATTTTGCTGGGAGTGTTTTTAGCTTATCTATGTTTCCCTGCTTTTAGTACGTTTTGCGGTCAGCTGGTAAGTTTTGATACATGGAGGACATCCTGGCTTATCAGCGGTACTGTTATACTGTTTGTTTTGGTAACATTGCTCGCCGGAACTTATCCCTCCCTATATCTGTCGGCATTTAAACCGGCCGCTACGCTCAAAGGTAAAGTATCAGGTTACGCAGGTGGTAATGCGTTACGCAAGTCATTAGTAGTATTTCAATTTGTTGTATCGGTATTTTTCATTATCAGTACCATTATTGCGGTAAATCAATTACAATACATTCAGAATTTGAATACTGGGATGAACCGCGACCAGGTAATGGTGCTTGATATTGGCGGTATGCCCTTTAATAAAATAATGGCATTTAAAAATGAGCTAATACAGCAGCCAGGCGTATCAGGTGTAACAGCAACTTATGACTCACCTGTGAACGTTCAGGGGGGATATAGCATAAACAGCGTCGAAGATAAAAATTCCGATTTCAGCTTGTCGGTAACTGCCGTTCCTGTAGAGCGGTCATTTGTTAAAACCATGGGTATCAAGATTCTTCAGGGCCGGAATCTTGATCTGAGTGATGAGCAACAAGTGTTAACCGACGATTATGAGAAACGGAAATATGGATTTATCCTTAATGAAACAGCAGTAAAGGCTCTCGGCTGGAAACCACAACAGGCTATTGGTAAACGTATAGGCCTTAATGGCCGTATGGGATTTATTAAAGCTGTTGTGCGTGATTTTAATTTCACTTCATTACATGAAAAAATAACTCCTATTGTAATATTTCCGCAATATGACTGGTTTGGAAAGTTGCTTGTAAAAACAAACGGCAAGAATACCGCAAATACCATTAAACAAATACAGGCAAGCTGGCATACCTTTTATCCGGATATACCGGTTAATTTTCATTTTCTTGATGAGGAGTTTAATGAAATGTATAAGAATGATCAGCGCACGGGAGATATTCTAAAGGCTTTTACTATAGTAACCATATTTATTTCGTGTTTGGGTTTGTTTGGGTTGGCAGTTTTCTCCACTAAACAACGCGTTAAGGAAATAGGGATACGGAAAGTTCTGGGTGCTGGTGTATTCAATATCGTAGGATTGATCTCGGCCGATTTTTTAAAGCTGGTTATTGTTGCGGTAATTATATCGTCGCCGCTGGCATGGTATGCCATGAGCAGATGGCTGCAGGATTTTGCGTATCGCGTAAGTATTCAATGGTGGGTATTTGCTTCAGCAGCCGGCATGGTAGTGATAATCGCTTTTATTACTGTAGGTTATCAATCAATTAGAGCCGCGTTAAGTAATCCGGTAAAAAGCTTGCGAAGCGAATAAATAAATCAACTAAACCACGCTTAAAAATTTGTCATGATAAAAAGCTATATTAAAATTGCCTGGCGTAATTTAAGACGCAATAAAGCTTATGCGTTTATAAATATAACCGGCCTTTCATTGGGTATTGCAAGCAGCATATTAATATTTATCCTGATAGATTATCATTTAAGCTTTGATGATTTCCATAAAAATAGCGATAGAATATACCGTGTCGTAACCGAATGGCACGATGAAACCATTGACCGCTCTGCAGCGGTACCTCAACCGCTTGGCAAGGCCTTACGTAACGATTTTACTTTTGGCGAAAAGGTTGCCCGTTCGGTTAGTTTCCATAACCCGCTTATAACTTTACCTAATGAAAAGGAAATAAAGAAATTTGCCGAAAAGGATGGTGTTGCATTTACAGAGCCTGAATTCTTCGACATATTTAATTTCCCGTTGATAAAGGGCAACAAAAAAACGGTTTTAGTACAGCTAAATGAGGCCATAGTCACTCAAAAAATAGCACAAAAATATTGGGGAACTGATGACGTTATCGGTAAAGTTATTCGTTTAGATAACCGAATAAGTTTCACAATTACGGGTGTATTAAAAGACCTGCCCCCTAATACCGATCAAAAACAACAGATATATCTTTCTTATAAAAACATAATTGAATATGCATCCCAGCAGCGGGAAAATAACTGGGGCGGCGTAAATAGCGAAAGTAAGTGTTATTTACTATTAAAACCATCGGTGCCGGTATCTGTTGCTAATGCCAACTTTAAGCAAATGGTAAATAAATATTATACCGGACGCGACCAAAAGGTATGGATGTTTAAATTACAACCCCTGGCCGATATCCATTTTAATACGGATTTTGATGCCTTTGTTGATAAGAAATATTTGTGGGCGTTATTTTTCATCGGTGTTTTTTTGATAGTTACCGCTTGTGTTAATTTTATAAATCTGGCTACGGCGCAGGCACTTAACCGCGCTAAAGAAATTGGGGTGAGAAAGGTGCTGGGCAGTATGCCCAGGCAGTTGTTTTGGCAATTTATTGCCGAAACAACAATAATAACACTGGTTGCAGATGCCTTGGCTTATGTTATAGCGTGGCTTGTTTTACCGCTTATAAATCAGCTTTTTCAATCGCAAATGCAGTTTAATAACGAACTGTTACCACTGTTTTTAGTTGTGATGACGGTAATAGTTGTTTTTTTGTCGGGTTCTTATCCGGGAGTTATACTGGCTCGTTTTCAACCTATAGAGGCTTTAAAAAGTAAATTGTCGCAAAAAAATATTGGTGGTTTTTCATTACGGCGTATTTTGGTGGTAACACAGTTCGCCATATCACAGGTATTAATCATAGGCACTATAGTTATAGTATCGCAAATACATTACTCTAAAACAAGCGATCTTGGATTTGATAAACAAGCCATTATTACCCTGCCTATCCCGAATGACGATAATGGTAAAATGAAAACCCTGCACAACAGGCTTGGCCAGTTAAATGGGGTAAAAGATATTTCACTTTGCTATCAGCCTCCTGCGGCAAACTCAAACAGCACTACCGACATTTATTTCAATAATCGCCCTGAAGCGGAACATTGGGGAATAAATATAAAGGCTGGCGACGATCATTATCTTTCCACTTTTGATATAAAATTGGTAGCCGGCCGTAATATACTACCGGCTGATACCACAAGTGAGTTTTTGGTAAATGAAACTTTTGTAAAAAAACTCGGACTTAAATCCCCCGATGAGGTTATTGGTAAAAAACTAAGTGTAAACGGGAAAACCATTAGCGGGTTAATAGTTGGCGTGGTTAAGGATTTTTATAATTATTCGTTCCATAGCGAAATTTCGCCTATATGTATTATGCCTAACACCAATTACTACAGTAACTACGCGCTAAAATTAAGTGGCAGCAACTTTAAGGCATCTTTAACTAACGCGGAAAAATTATGGAACGAAACATATCCGGATGAATTATACGATTATAAATTTTTAGACGACCAGATTGCTGAATTTTACGAAATGGACGATGTTTTGATGAAACTTGTGGAAGGGTTCGCCGCCATTGCTATAATTATTGGTTGTTTAGGTTTGTATGGCCTGGTGTCTTTTATGGCGTTGCGCAAAACAAAGGAAATAGGTGTACGCAAGGTATTAGGCGCCGATGTTGGAAATATATTATGGCTTTTTGGTAAAGAATTCAGCCGCCTGCTTATTATAGCGTTTGTTATAGCAGCCCCCGTTGCATGGTGGGCCATGACCAATTATCTAAAAGATTATCAATATAAGATAACTATCGGCCCGAGTATATTTATACTCTCCATATTATCCACCTTTATAATTGCTGCTGTTACAGTAGGGTATCGGTCAATGTTATCGGCTAGGGCTAACCCGGTAAAAAGCTTACGAAGTGAATAATGTTGTTACACTATTATAGCAAAGCAGGATATATGATATATATCCTGCTTTTTATTTAATGTTATATGTCTTACATCATACTGTATCATTACCGAACGCACGCTGTGCATAAGCGTACAGTTATTACTTTTAATAAATACATTAATTTGCTCATTATCAATTATTTATTATTTTGGTATATTATTGATACCCTGATACTAAATTCTAATTAAGAAATTGCGGACAATAAACTATTAATCATTACTCAAATAATTAAACATGTTATCACTACAGCATATTTCAAAGTATTACCAGGCAGGCGGAAATAAGAATTATGTGATCAATGACATCAGCCTTGATGTTGATGAGGGCGAATTTGTATCTATTATGGGCCCTTCAGGTTCGGGTAAATCAACCCTGCTTAATATTATTGGTATGCTTGATGAGCCATCCGAAGGCTATCATTATTTTGTGAACGAGGCGGTTCATCAGCTTAAAGAAAAAAAACGTGCCGCTTTATATAAGCAATACATTGGTTTCGTTTTTCAGGCATACCATTTAATTGATGAGCTTACCGTTTATGAAAACATCGAAACTCCTTTGATTTATCAGGATGTAAAAGGATCGGAACGTAAGGCTATGGTGGCTGATATGTTAGATCGTTTTCAGATAGTGGGTAAAAAAGACCTTTTTCCGGCGCAGTTATCAGGCGGGCAGCAGCAGTTAGTTGGCATAGCGCGTGCATTGATAGCTAAGCCTAAATTAATATTAGCTGATGAGCCTACCGGAAACCTTAATTCTAAGCAGGGCGAAGAAATAATGGAACTTTTCAGCAAACTGAATAAAGAAGATGGCGTAACTATTATCCAGGTTACACACTCCGAAAAAAATGCCGAGTATGGCTCGCGTATCATTAACCTGTTGGATGGAAGGATCGAATCCTCAAGAAAATTCTGAACTATAACACAACAATGCGATATTTTAAACTTTTATTTTTTAGCTTAATAATTTTTATACCTGCGGTTGCATATTGCCAAACCCAGGCAGACACTGTATACACGTTGCAGCAATGTATTGATATTGCAGTAAAAAATAACCTGGATGTTCAAAAAAGTGAACTGCAGTCGCAACGCGACAGGATAGGCTACATACAGTCTAAAGAGAATATGCTACCCACACTAAACGGGCAGGTTGATCACGGGGTTAACCAGGGGCGTAATATTAACCCGTTCACTAATAGTTATGTTGATCAGTCGCTTACCTATGGTAATTATAGTTTAAATGCAAGTTTAACACTGTTTAGCGGTCTGCAAAATTTAAATAATATTAAACAAACCTCGCTGGCATATCAGGCAGGAAAAATGGATCTGCAGCAAGCCCGGGATAAGGTAACCATAAATGTTATTACTGCCTATTTATTGGTTTTGGATAATACCGAATTACTGGCACAGGTTAAAAATCAGTTAGATGTTTCAAAGAAGCAGGTAGAGAGGTTAGGAATACTGGAAAAGCAGGGAGCTAATAAAGTACCCTCGGATTTTTATGATTTGAAAGGTACTTATGGTGATAATCAGTTAAATGTGGTGGCTGCTGCTGCAACGCTGAAAAATTCAAAACTAAGTTTATTGCAGATCATGAATGTACCTTATAGAGAGGGAATTGTACTTGAGCCCATTAGTGCCGACCAGGTGGCTAAACAAACAGCAAATTCTTCTGCAGAAATATATCAAATTGCTTTAGAACAATTGCCGTATGTAAAAGCAGCAATTTTACGCAGGCAAAGTGCCGAAAAGGGAGTTAAAGCGGCTAAAGGTGGCCTATTGCCAACAATTTCATTATATGGGGGATTATATACTAACTATTCAAGCGCGGCACAGCGTTCGGTATTTACAGATTCATCAACAGTTAATACCGGAGCGTTTATAAATACGCCGGGTGGTAAACAAAGTGTTTTTACAACCCAGGCGAATTATATTAATCAAAACATTGGTTATTATGATCAGTTTAAGAATAATTACAGCACACAGTTTGGTATAAGTTTACGTATACCTATCCTGAATTACTTCCAGAACCATAATAAAGTAGCCTTAGCAAAGATAAATTTGCAGGAGAATAAATATGTGGAAGATAACACCAAGATACAACTGAAACAGGATGTTGAACAGGCTTATCTGAACATGACATCGGCTTATGAAAAGTATGAGGTTCTATTAGAACAAGTGAAATCATACACCGAGTCGTTCCGCATAGCCGAGATCCGTTTTAATGCGGGTGTTTTAACTTCGGTAGATTTTGTGGTGGCCAAAAACAACCTAGACCGCACCCGTATCAATCTTATAAATGCAAAATATGATTGTTTTATCTATAACAAGATATTAGATTACTATCAGGGTAAATTATCTTTTTAGCGGTTGATATATTTAATATTTCATAGCAACTGTAAACACAAAATTAAGGCACCGGTGTTATTAGATAAATTTATTTAAACATGAAAAAATTTGCCTTTACATTATTGATATTTTTAGCAACTGTAACTATATCAAAAGCACAACTACTGCCCAAATTTCAATTTGGAGCAAAAGCAGGGGTAAACCTTACCAGTCTTTCCGGTAATAACACATTTAACAGCGATAACCGGGCCGGATATCTGGGTGGGTTTTGGGCCAGATTTGGAGCTTTAGGTTTTAATTTTCAGCCGGAGATTTACGTAACCGGGAAAAACGTTAGAATTGATGATGGGAATGGTAACGTAAATGATGCTAAGTTCACCAGTATTGATGTACCTTTATTATTTGGTGGCAAGGTAGGTGCCTTAGGTTTTGGAGGTCGCTTTTATACCGGCCCATTGGTTTCGTTTGCCATTAATAAAGACCAGAATTTTGGCAGTGCCGCAGGCAACGCTGTACGCCTGAACTATAAAGATCAAAACTTTGCATGGCAGTTTGGTGCGGGTATTGATATCCAAAAATTATCTATAGACCTTCGGTACGAAGCCGGTTTAACCAAACAGGGATATGGCAGTAATGGAGATAATACCAGGGTAAATTTATTTAATCTTACTTTAGGGTATAGTTTATTTTCCCTGTAAATCTAAAAATAATATTTAATGAGGATTAATAACCCTATTTAACTGAAGGGTTATTAATCTGTTTCAAACCATATGGGTAGGGTGTAAAGCACCCTTACCGGTTTGCTGTTTTGTATGCCAGGGTTCCATTTGGCAACCTAAATCAGTAAATAATAAACAGGTGTTTTTAATCAACACATTAATACTCCCTTACTAATAAACCATCTGCAAAATCGCGCAGGTATTGTTTGTTTGCTTCGGGCAGGTTTATCTTTTCTAAAGCTTTAAAGGCCTTATCAGCATACAACTGCATTTCATTCTCCGCGTAGGCACGCACATTTACCTGGTTATAAATTTCGGTAACTGCTGCTACTTTTTTTTCAGAGCCAAAGTCAGAAATGCTTAGCCATTTATTTAGCTCATCAGCATAATCTCCCTGTGCCAGTTCAAGGGCCTTTATCAGTAGATATGTTTTCTTATTGGAAAGAATATCGCCGCCTATTTGCTTGCCAAATTTCTCCGGATTTCCGTATACGTCCAAAATATCATCCTGTAACTGAAATGCGATGCCTATCTGCTCTCCAAACTCGCATAATAATTCGGCATCTTTAATATCAGCTTTGCCAATTAAGGCGCCAATTTTTAAGGCGCCACCTAATACTACCGCTGTTTTAAGGCGGATCATATTTATATACTCCTTAATAGCGATGTTATTAGTGCTCTCAAAGGTCATATCCAGTTGCTGGCCTTCACAAACACCTACCGCTGTGTCATTAAAAATATCAAGTACTTGTCGAAGTATATTTTCCCTCACCTGCATCATTAGCTTGTAACCCTCTATCAGCATCACATCGCCAGACAAGATAGCTACGTTGGCGTTCCATTTTTCGTGAACGGTGGTTTTACCACGCCTTATGGGTGCTTTATCCATAATATCGTCGTGCATCAGTGTAAAGTTGTGAAATACTTCAATAGCCAGGGCAGGAGATAAGGCCTCTTCCACATCGCCGCCAAATAAATCGCAGGCCATCAGCAAAAGTGCGGGTCTCATGCGTTTGCCACCTAATGAAAGTATATAGCTTATAGGTTCATACAACTCAGCCGGATAATCCGGATATCTTAGTTTATCTACCGAGTTTGCAATAAGTAATTGCAGGTCTTCAAGTTTTCTCATGTTTCGAGGCTGACGGATTATCGTTATTTATTACGATTTAAGCCGTCGGTCAAACTTTATAATAAATTAAAAAACTATTTCTGTACTAATGAAAAGTCTATCTGTTTTTTGGTGAGATCTACATTTTTTACACGAATGTTTACCTCATCGCCCAACTGGTATGTTTTTTTCTTTCGTTGACCGATAATCGCATAGTTTTTCTCATCTAATGTATAAAAATCGTCGCTAATATCGCGCAGGCGAATCATGCCTTCACATTTATTTTCGATAATTTCAACGTACATTCCCCATTCCGTAACTCCGGAGATTATACCGGTAAATATGTTACCAACCTGATCTTTAAGGTACTCCGCCTGTTTGTATTTGATAGACGAGCGCTCCGCATCTGCTGCTTTCTTTTCCATTTGTGAACTGTGCTTGCATAGCTCCTCATAATGGTCTCCGTTGGCGGATTTACCTCCGTTTAAGTAATGAAACAATAAACGATGCACCATTACATCCGGGTAGCGGCGGATAGGTGAGGTGAAGTGGGTATAATGATCAAAAGCCAAACCGTAGTGGCTGGTGGTTTTGGTGGTATAAATAGCCTTAGCCATAGAGCGTATAGCCAGATGCGTTAGTACATTCTGCTCTTTTTTACCTTCCACATCTTCCATCAGATAATTAAGCGATTTAGCAATCTCTTTATCAGATTTAGTGTTGATCTTATACCCGAACCTGGAGGCAAATTGCGCAAAACTTGCCAGTGCGTCTGGTTTTGGAGAATCATGTACACGATAAACAAAGGTATATTTACTTTTGCCTTTACCTAATTTGCTTACATATTCTGCAACCTTACGGTTAGCGAGCAACATAAAATCCTCTATTAATTTGTGTGCATCCTTACGCTCTTTTACATAAACGCCGATGGGTTTGCCCTTTTCATCCAGTTTAAATTTTACTTCAGTGGTTTCAAAGCTAATGGCTCCTGATTTAAACTTACGTTCGCGCAGTTTGTAGGCAAGGGCGTTTAGCTTTAAAATTTCTTCGGCATATTCACCTTTTTTAGCTTCAATTATTTCCTGTACATCCTCGTAAGCAAAGCGTCTGTCAGAGTGTATCACGGTTTTTCCGAACCACTGGTCAATAATGTTGGCGTTATCATCCATTTCAAATACCGCTGAAAAACATAGTTTATCTTCGTTTGGACGTAGAGAGCATACCCCATTTGATAATCGTTCCGGCAGCATAGGAATTACCCTGTCCACAAGGTAAACAGATGTTCCGCGCTCATAAGCTTCTTTGTCCAGTGCTGAATCGGGAATAATATAGTGTGATACGTCGGCAATGTGTACACCTATCTCGTAATTGCCGTTATCCAGCTTTTTAAAGGATATGGCATCATCAAAGTCTTTAGCGTCGAATGGGTCGATAGTAAAAGTAAGTATCTCCCTGAAATCCCTGCGTTTAGCAATCTCCCCTGCTGATATCACTTCCGGGATAGCATCGGCATCTTGTTCCACCTCAGCCGGAAATGATAACGGAAAACCGTATTCCGCCAGTATGGCGTTCATTTCGGTATCATTATCCCCCTGTGCACCTAACACATGTTTGATGCGACCTATAGGGTTTTTGGCTCCGGCGGGCCAGTCGGTAATTTCTGCAACTGCTTTTATACCGTTCTTGGCACCATTCAGGTCGGTGATGGGAATAAATATATCGTGCATCATTTTGCGGTCGTCCGGAATGAAGAATGCAAACCGTTCCGATAGCTTCACAATACCGGTAAACTCCATTTTGGCGCGTTGGAGAATTTCAATTACCTCACCCTCTTTGCGTTTACCTTTACTTTTAGCATACACATAAACTTTAACGCGGTCGCCGTTAAGGGCGTTACGTAACTTACGCGGCGCAACAAAAATGTCACTTTCAAATTCGTCATCAGTAACAATAAACGCGGAACCATCGTTGGTAAGATCCACTTTACCTTCAATAAAGGTCTTTAATTCCAATAGTTGAAACTTGCCCGGAGAGGTTTCCTTAAGTACGCCCTTAAACGTTTCTTCTTTTAAAATATCGAAAATAACGTCGCGTGCATCGGGGTCGCGTACGTTTAATTTGGCAGAAACTTGTTTGTAATTTAATGGTGTATTACCATTTTGTTCAAATATATCGAGCACCATTTGCGTAAGCACCTGGTTTATGGTGGAGCTGCTTTTGTTTTTCTTTTTAGACATATAATATAATATCCTGCTAAGATACGGAAAGTACACTTAGTGGCGAAGTGAGCTGTAAGGTGTTGCGGTTATCTGTGATTTATTTACAGATAATTTAATTTATACTAAATTGCATATAATAAATTATCTTAGATTTAATTTTAGAAAATTTAAAGATAAAACCATAATATCCCTTCAGGCCTCATGAGCGCTATTACTTTCCGTTTGCCTGTTGTTACTTTTGGAATTATTGCTCTCATGTTTTCCTGTAAGCAAAAAAGTGCTAATCCAGTTGTTGGGCAAACCGATACTGTTTATGTGCAACAATTGATAAGCAGAGGAAAGAAAATTCAGAATGCACACATAGATTCGCTGCCTGTAATAGCAAACAGTTTAATCAGGATAGGACAAACTGATTCCAATAAAACGGCTATAGTGTACGGAGAATTGTTTAACGCCCATTACCTGTGGCAATCCTCTAAGCATGAGCCGTCAATGGAGATGGCCGTGAAATGTTTGAGTGATATTAAAAGATGGAATATTAACCAGGCCTATCCCGAAATATACAGCCTGATAGCTAATCTGCATAAAGAAAACACCAATTACAAAATGGCATTTAATGCGCAGCAACAGGGATTGGATTGGGCCCGGTTAAACAAAGATACTGCCGAGATCATAAGTCTGTTAAGCCTTAGGGCTATGTTGATACATTCGCATCGCAAATTTTTTCATGATACAGTAAGCAGGGATACTTCTATAAATTTACAAATGGCCGCCCTAAATATAGCACTCTCCGGCAGCAGGTTTGAAAAAAAGCGTATCCCTTTGTATGATAATACCGGCCAGTATTATCTGGATAATCATCAGTATGATAAAGCCATTGAATACACAAATAAAGGGGTGGCTTTAGCTCAAAAATATGATCAGCAGCGCTCGCTCACTTATGGCTATTCGTGGTTGGGAATGGCGTGGTTTTACAAGGGGGAACGTGATAAAGGACTTGAGTATTTAAACAGTGCCTTGAATATTGCCAGGGGATTAAAAGAACCATACCGGGTAATGGAAATTTATGAACACTTGTACGATTGTTATTATTCTGCAGGCGACTACAAAACCGCCCTCCGCATGATACGGCGTTCTCAAAAAATGCGTGATTCCCTGCAGGTACGTGTAAATGAGGGTAAAATGAGCGAACTGCAGATAAAATATGAAACTGCTGAGAAAGATAAGGCCATTGCATTGATGGATAAGCAACAAGCCGTTAAAAACAGGCAGCTTATAGTGGTGGTGGCAGGTTGTGTTCTGTTTATTGTTTTCAGCATCATATTATTTCTGCAATACCGGATCATTCGCAACGATAACCGTTTAACGGTAATGAGCAATGCTCAAAAAGATAAGGCATTGGAGAACATCGCTTTTATACAGGCTCATGAATTGAGGAGACCGCTTGCGTCTATAATGGGCCTTATTAATGTGATAAAAGCATCTGATGACCACATTGATAAGGAATGCCTTGCTAAACTCGAAGACGCAGGTGCAGAATTGGACAATGCAATACGGTCTATTATTGTACATGTAGAGGAAGAAGCAAAGGTGAACGACACATATTAGTTTTAATACGATGATTTATTATACGCAACTTATTTTTATAAAGCCCGGTCAGGAGCAGGCGTTTCATGCGTTTGAGGACAAGGTATTGCCATTGCTGGAAAATCATAATGGGAAACTTTTATATCGTGTCAGACCTGAGAAAAGCGCTTTTATTGAATATAGTGATGATTTGCCTTACGAGATCCATTTAGTCTCATTTAAAGATAAAGCTGATTTTGAAACGTATAAAACCGATCCAAAACGATTGAGTTTTATGGAGATGAAAAATAATTCTGTAGAAAGAATAATTCTTATAGAAGGGATGAAATTATAAGGTTAACTGTAGCTTTCCTTACTGCTAAACCTTAGGTGCTAACTTACTATGGTGATACAATCATCGGTTATTAAGCTTTCGCCACGATAACGCCGTATGAGTTGGGCTGTCGCTACAACATCCTTTTGGCAATAAGTACATATACGCGCTAAACCGCCTTCCTGCCAGTAAACGTGGCCAACCTGGCTGCCATCGATATCATCTTTAGGGGTGGGGATATCAAAAATGGCTGTTAACAGGTTCAGCGAGGTGTAGTTTTTATAATCGCCGAATTTCCATAGCTCCATAGTATCCAGATGTGGAATTTCCCAGGGCTTTTTGCCTGCCATTTGCAAATGCGGCGGAAATTGCACCCCGTTTATTAACATACGTCGACATATGTACGGGAAATCAAATTCCTTGCCGTTATGTGCGCACAATATCAGCGTACCCGGCTGGCCTGAAAGCATTTTTGCAAAATCTTCGAGCAATTCTTTTTCCTCATCACCGGCGAATGATTTTATTCTTAGCCCTGTTTTTTTACCATTTAGAAATATACCTACAGATATACAAATGATCTTGCCAAACTCTGCCCAGATACCCGCACGTTCATAAAAATTTTCGGCTGTTTCCTCTTTACGCTGGTATTCTGTTTTTTTGGTCCAAAGTTCCTGTAGGTTTAATGGCAATTCCTCGTATGAACTGTATTGCGGCACTGTTTCAATATCCAACACCATCAGGTTGCTCAGGTCGTATTGTTCAAGCATCTTTTTATTCGTTTTGTAGGATACTAATTTAACCTATTTATCTTTATCAAGCACTTCAAAGTTTATTTGCAGGGTATTACCAACCGCATCAACCAAAGTAAGTGTATGTTGCCCCGGCGACGGGTTTAATGCTATCTGGTGAAACGTGCTGGTTTTGCCAACGTATTTATCATCAAGATGCCAGAATATCTTGATGCCTTGCTGACGATGCGCAGCATTAAATATTATCCGTCCGCGTTTACCGTCCGCTTCTAATGGCACATACACTTTAGCGCCATCTTTAGGATAGATCAGTTCCATAGTGTTGGCGGCATCAGCCTGTTCGCAGCCGGGTTTAAACGGAGGTAATACATGATATTCATAATTTTTTGTCTTATAGTAATACTCCATTGATGGTGGCAAAACAAACCATTCTTTATTTACCATGTTTTCCGGCGATACACAGTTACCGCTTACCTGCCATTTTTCATCGGCTGATAAATGTACCAGCCTGTGCCAGGGGCATACTGGGGCTTTTAATCCGCTCTTTGGTATCCATTCCTGGGTAATGTTCGGGCAATATTGTCCGGCTCTATAGCCGCTTTCTTTACATACCGCTATTTTCACCATTTCGCTTGTTGGCATATCGAACCAGTCACGCGATGCCGGTAATAACCGGAATATCTCGAACATTGCAGGGGCTGCGGTATTTATACCCGTTAAATTAGGTCGACCCTCACCATCTGTATTGCCCACCCAAACACCGACCACATATTTTGGGGTAATGCCGATGGCCCAGCCATCCCTGAAACCAAAACTGGTGCCTGTTTTCCAGGCTATACGTTGTGTAGAACTAAATTGCTGCCATACCATTTCTTCGCCGGGGCGCATCACTTCTTCCATCGCTTGTAAGGTGAAAAATAATGATCCGGCGTCTAATAAGCCATTTTTTTCTAATGACGGCTTTGTTTTTTCAACCTTGGTATATACCGGTGAATGATAATCATCTGTATCATATTTACCATGATATTTAGGGTAATGGTTAAGCACCCTTGCCATATCCGCATATGCTCCGCTAAGTTCCCATAAAGTATTTTCACCGCCGCCCAGTATCAACGCAAGACCGTAATGATCGGCAGGTTGGGTAAGGGTGGTAATGCCCACCTTTTTCAGCACATCGTAAAACCTTTCATATTTATATTGCTGCAGCATTTTTACCGCCGGAACGTTGAGCGAGCGTGACAAGGCATTGGAGGCGGGCACAGCACCATCATATTTCAGGTCATAATTTTCCGGATGATAACCTGCTATTTGCGTGGGTACATCCGCTATAAGGCTATTCGGTAATATCAAGCCATCATGTAGCATAGCGGCATACAGTAACGGTTTTAAAGTGCTCCCCGGACTACGTGGCGCATTTATTACGTCCACATCGCTTTCCATTTCGGGATCTTCACGGTGCCATATATTACCCTGATAGGCTAACGTTGCACCTGTTTCCACATCCAGAACAATAGCCGCTATGTTATTGATGTCATTAGCTTTTAGCACCTGGTGATGCCGTTCCAGTATATCAGCTACCTGTTGTTGCAGATTTGCCTTTATAGTGGTTCTTATTCGCGTTTGTGTTTGCAGATGATCCTGATAGTCGTTTTTAAAACGTTGTAACAGGTGGGGCGCAAGTTGGGGGAGTGGTACAGGTTTTTCGGGCACGGGTTCAAAGCGGGCCAGTGCGGCGGTAGTGCTGTCAATTATGCCTTGTTCGTACAGTTTTTGGAGTAAACTATTTCTTTTATTTAATAATATGAGCCGGTTTTTGCCGGGGTGCACTAATGACGGAGCATTAGGTAATACAGCAAGTGCAGCCATTTCGCCCCAGGATAGTTTATCAGGACTGCGGCCAAAGTACCGCCACGCAGCGGCGTCTAAACCTACTACGTTACTGCCAAAAGGAGCGTTACTGGCATACAGCGCCAGTATTTTATTTTTACTATAGCCTAACTCCAGTCTGAGCGCCATAAATATTTCGGATAGTTTATTCAGTACCGTACGACTATGGTGCGTAGCCATACGGATAACCTGCATAGTTAAGGTACTGCCGCCGCTGGTTATTTTTTTTGAAGAAATATTTTGTTTGATGGCACGGCCAAAAGCCAGCGGATCGAACCCAAAGTGGTGCTCAAAACGCTTATCTTCAAAGGTGATGATACATTGCTTAAATTTTTCGGGTACGCTATCATTGTAAGGGAAGCGCCATTGCCCGTCGGCAGCTATAGATGCGCCCAATAACTGGCCCGCTTCGTCATCAATAACAAAGGAGGTAGGGGTATTGAACAAAGGCTTAGGCAAACAAAGCGCAAACCATACAACTAATACCAGCGAAAGCCCCGTTATTATGATTATTTTTGGCCGTTTCAGGTGTTTTTTAAGCGATTGCATTAAAACCTACGTGATTTTTAATCCACCATGAAAATAGATAAATTATCGGGAACTGTGGAGTGTTTTGGCAAGGAAGAGCTACCCGATTGGTTTTTAATAAAATAGGTTAAGCGAAACTGCATCGCAAAATGGAGATATTCAAATTTAAACAATTCAGTGTTGATCAAAGCGGCTGCGCTATGAAAATTAACACCGATGGTGTGTTGTTAGGTGCTTTAGCAGAAGCTGAAAATCCGCGATCTATCCTTGATATTGGTACTGGGACAGGTGTGATCTCGCTTATGATTGCCCAACGTTTCATTAAGGCAAATATTGATGCGGTAGAGATCGATCCCGATGCAGCCGCTACCGCGAGGCTCAACTTTAGCCATTCCAATTTAAATGAGCGGTTAAATTTGTTCTCCTCCGGTTTTTATGAATATTTGGTGAATAATCCGGATAGAAAGTATGACTTGATCGTATCGAACCCGCCGTTTCATATTTACTCGCTACAGTCTGCCGGGGTAAAAAAAAACCTTGCCCGGCATGCCGATAAAGCCTTTTTTGAACAATTAATAAATAAAGCCGCCCAGCATTTAACGGATAAAGGAACTTTTTGGATGGTACTGCCTTTGCAGACCGCTGACTTAGTTAAACACTTAGCAAAGGATAATGGATTTTTTGTACAACAGATCATCCATATCAAATCTTATCCGGATTCGCCTCCTCACAGGGAAATTATAGCTTTGGGGCAGCAGTGTAATCCGATAATTCAAACTGATCTTATAATTTACGATGAACCAAAAGTATATTCGGAGGATTATCGTTATGCTTTAAAAGAATTTTTGACCATTTTTTAATATTGAACCAATAATGATCCGCATAGGCCTGATATCCGACA
Organism: Mucilaginibacter segetis; assembly: GCF_016522075.1. Lineage (GTDB taxonomy): Bacteria > Bacteroidota > Bacteroidia > Sphingobacteriales > Sphingobacteriaceae > Mucilaginibacter > Mucilaginibacter segetis. Next base: position 797,720 of record NZ_JAEHFW010000003.1, read on the forward strand.
CACATAGTTATTTAGATGATGCTGTTTTTAAGCATTTTGATAAATGCGATGAAATATGGCACGCAGGAGATTTCGGGAATATTGAATTGGCCGATAAGCTGGCAGCCTTTAAACCGCTTAAAGGTGTTTACGGGAATATAGACGGTAAAGACATCAGACAGGTTTACCCCGAAAACTTACGGTTTAACTGCGAGGAAATGGATATTTGGATGACGCACATTGGCGGTTATCCCGATAAATATAGCCCGGCGGTAAAAAAGGATATTTATTTAAACCCGCCCCAATTATTTATCAGCGGACATTCGCACATCTTAAAGGTGATCTTCGATAAAAAAATAAAGTGTTTGCATTTAAATCCCGGCGCGGCAGGTAAACAAGGCTGGCAAAAAGTGCGTACACTGATGCGCTTTGCAATAAATGGTGATAAGATACAAGATTTAGAAGTGATCGAGTTAGGAGGGAAGTAACCCCAATCAAAGTAAATTTACTTTACCTGATTCCATTTCAAACACCGAATCTATCAGCAGGTCTTTTTGCTTTGCGGCGGCTACGGCAAGTTCATCACACCGTTCATTTTCCGGGTGACCGGCATGCCCACGAACCCAAACAAATTTGATATGATGTATTTTGCTGATGGCTAAGTACCGCAACCAAAGGTCTTTATTTTTTTTATCCTTAAAGCCTTTGGCCATCCAGCCGTGAACCCATCTTTTTTCAATGGCATCAATAACATATTTGGAGTCGGAATAAATGGTTACTTGTTGATCGGGGTTTTTAAGCGCTTCTAAAGCAGTAATAACAGCCAGTAACTCCATACGGTTGTTAGTGGTTTTACGGTAACCTGCAGAAAGCTCCTTATAGTGTTTGCCCGACCGTAATATTACGCCATAACCACCCGGACCCGGGTTACCACTTGATGCCCCATCTGTAAATATTTCTACCATAAACACTGCAAGTATAGTAAATTCCGTACACAGCAATGTTAGGTACATGCTGAATAAATAAGTACAAAAACCTTAGTTTATCTTTTTTATCTTCAACCTCAGGCTGTTGCCAATAACTACTACATCAGAAAAAGCCATAGTTAAAGCACCTACCATCGGGTTCAAAAAGCCGAATGCAGCAACAGGTATGGCCACTATATTATAAGCAAATGCCCAAAAAAGGTTTTGTTTTATAGTGAGTAGTGTATGTTTGCTAATTTGAAGGAATTTAACAACGGATTGCAGGTCAGTATTCAGCAACACCACTTTTGCAGACTGAATGGCTATGTGGCTGGCATCATTCATAGATACGCCTACGTCAGCCTGGGTTAGGGCAGGGGAATCATTTATACCGTCGCCTATCATAATGGTTTTACCCTTTTTGCGGTAAACATCCACAACAGAAAGCTTATCTTCAGGTAGTTTCTCCGCATGTACTTCCTTTATGCCAATGCTTTTAGCCACCGCTTCGCATCTTGACGCTTTATCACCGCTTAACAACACAGGTGTAACCCCCGCTTTTTTCAATTGCGCTATCAATCCTGCGGCTTCAGATTTTATGGTGTCTTCAATAGCTATTTGTGCCATCAAAGATTGATTTTTGTATAACGACAGGTTAAAATTATCGTTGTTGCTAAGTTTGGCGGTGCCTAAGAAATAATTATTGCCATCAATATCAATGGCCCGCATACCCAGGCCTTTTTCTTCCACTGCAGATCGCAAAATAACTTTTTTTTGCGGAGCGCTGCTCAATTCCTTTACTAAGGATCGCGCAATAGGGTGGTTTGATCGTTCTTCAATGGCCACTATTACACCTCTTATCCACTCTAACTCAAATCCGGGTTCAACCTTAATATCTTTAACACCGAATTTTCCGGTTGTTAAGGTACCTGTTTTATCAAATAGTACATATTTGGCATTAGCTACGGCTTCAATAGTGTCCCCGCCCTTTATCAGGATGCCGTTTTTAGCTGCACGACCCAAACCTACCATTACGGCGGTTGGTGTCGCTAATCCCATAGCGCAGGGGCACGAGATCACCAATACAGCGATAGCGTTCATCAGCGATTGCTGTAAGCCCGCCCCGCCAGCAAAATAAGTTAATACAAAAGTAAGTATGGCTATGCCAATAACTACCGGAACAAATATAGCCGCTACCTTATCGCCCAGTTTTTGTACAGGCGGCTTGGCTGCCTGTGCCTTTTTCATCAGGCTGATGATCTGCGACAATACACTGTTCGATCCTACTTTGGTGGCCATCATTCGCAGGTTACCTCCCTGTATAATGGTGCCACCTATAATTTTATCGTATTTGGTTTTAGTAACGGGGATGCTTTCCCCGGTTATCATGGACTCATTAACGGATGCATCACCCGATAATACTTCCCCGTCAACAGGGATCTGGTCGCCCTCGTTAACCAGCAGGATATCCCCGGTTTGTACATCTTTAGCGCTTATTATTTCGGTACCATTCTTTATAACCCTTGTGGCATTTACCTGTTGGAACTTCATCAGATCCTTAACCGCAGAGGTGGTTTGATTTACCGAACGCTTTTCGAGCACGTTGCCCAGTAATACCAGCGTAATAATGGTAGCACAGGTTTCGTAAAAAAGGTAATGTTCGCCCAAATTTTGAACGGTACCTACCAGGCTGTATATAAAGGCTGAGGAAGAACCGATAAATATGAGCACATCCATATTAGGTACGCCGCCTTTAACTGAACTGTAAGCACTTTTACCAAAATGCAGACAGCCTACCATAAACACAGGCAGGCATAATAGCAGCTGCACTATGGGGTTATGCAGAAATGACCAGGGTAAAAACATATGCAACAGGAGCGGGGCAGTAAATATGGCGCAGAAGATGAATTTATTCTCTACCTTTTCATAAAACTTAGTTTGATGCGTCGCGGCGTCATCCACTACCTTGAAGCCCAGGCTCTCAATCCCTTTTATAACTTCGGGTAATACCTGCTGGTCATCCGTTGAGAATTTTACTTCTTCGGACGCGAAGCTCACCAATATATCGTGCAAGCCTTTTTTCTCCAACAGCTTATGGATGCTCATTGCGCAGTTATTGCAATGCATTCCGGTAACGTTCAACTCCACTAATTGCTCTGCCATGTTACAAATTTACCTATTAATTATACTGATTCTAAATAGATTAGGTAAGCAGATTGTAATATTAAAAAAACCTTTGCAAATAGGCCGGAGATTTCTATTTTTGCAAACCCCAATACGGTAGATGTAGCTCAGTTGGTTAGAGCATCGGTTTGTGGTACCGAGGGTCGTGGGTTCGAGCCCCATCATTTACCCGTAACGCCTCTCATGAAAATGAGGGGCGTTTTTTTGTTGCTTGATTTTGATTCAATTTTTCCTCCTGAGATGTACTTTAATACTATTACTGATTTTTACAGTGAATTGCTGTCGTATATTATTGTGTGTTCATGATCAGCTTATGCTTTTACAACCAAGCAACGGTTTAAACTGATTTGGCACAGGCAAGCTGAGAAAACATGTTGCTTTGAGCTATATTTAAAATATCGTAGATTTCATGCAAAATTACACTTGTTTTTAAAACTTGTGATTGCTTATAGAATGAAAAACTGTTTTGCTTAGAGAGACGTAATGAGTAAAAAAATCTTTAAGATTTATTCCGAAAATTTTCTGTCGACGCTAAAAAAATATGGATTAAAATTAAGTATTGATGGCCGCGAAACAATCAGTCCGCTTTATGTTTGCCCACTATCGTTAAGATGTTATGAGCAAGATGCCCTGATAAGTGGTGAACTTACACAAGAGCATGTGCCACCAAAAAGCTTAGGTGGAAAGGTTATCTTATTAACCGATCGAGAAATTAATAACAAGGATGGCCACACATCTGATAAGAAATTACTTCAATTTTTTGAGGGGCAGAATTTCACGGCCAATAGAGGAGAAATTTCTGCATTAATCACCGTTGGAGAAGATATGAGCGGTCGCGTTAGCGCAAAAATGTCATTTGATATTTCATCAAGTAAACCGCGAGTGGAGTTTGCTACCACCAAGGCCAATATTAACGCATTAGACTATAAAGGTCTATTTAAAAATTGGGATGGAGGCCAATTTCATGTTAGTTTGACTTTGCATCAAGATATCGATAAGAGGGCACTTCTGAAAATTGCTTATCTAACTGTGTTTTCTAAAATAGGGTATGAATTGATCTTTGGAAAAAATGGTTTAAGAACTAAAACGTATGGTCAACTAATTAATTATTTGAACGGAAATGTTGCCTCAGAAAATTTCCCGTTCGTTTATATCAATGGTCACGCTCCAATTGGCGACTGGAGCGTTGGTGTAATCACTATGCCACAAGACTTAGGGTGTTTTGTAGTCAACTTGACCTTCCAGTTAAAGGAAAGTACTTTTAAATATGCCGTTTTTCTCCCCAATCCCGACGATGAGGGATTAGATAATCTAATACGTTTAAGTGAGCGAATGCCACTCAATGAAAGTGAGCTAAATTTTCAAGTTGGCTACTTACCTTTTGATATTAGTCAAATATCTGAAAAATGAACTTTCCGGATAATCGTTTTATTCTTTAAATTTTTGAAAAACCGCATATTTCAATCAATTCACAAATAAAAATGGTTCAGATTTGAACCATTGTTGATTCGATAGCCTCGCATGAAATGGTAGGCTTCTTTGTTTGTTAGTAAAAAACGGATCTTGGTGAATTTGGTTTGATTACGACCAAATCTCATTTGCAGCCGTAAGAATTACGGGCATGCCACCCGTGATCATAATGGTATGTTCGTGCTGGGCTACATAGCCGCCACGGTTTCCTACCAACGTCCAGCCATCTGCCTGTTGATCTGCATAGGTAGAGTGCGTAGCAATAAAGGTCTCAATAGCTACGATAGAATTTTTTTTGAAACGCTGGTGGTTGTACCGGTCATAACAGTTTAATATATCATGAGGTTCTTCATGCAAACTTCTTCCCACACCGTGCCCTGCAAGGTTCTTGATCACCTTATAGCCGGCGTGCCTGGCTTGGGTTTCGATCAATTTGCCAATTTCCGCAATTTTTACACCGCCCTTAATCTCACTGATTGCCTTTTTCAAAATTTGTTTAGAAACATCAACCAATGGTTGTAGCTGATTAAAATCTCTGCCAAGAATAAATGAACCGCCATTATCAGCCCAAAAGCCGTTTAGTTCGGCAGAAACATCAATATTGATCAGATCTCCTTCCTTTAAAATCTTATGCTCGGTTGGGATACCATGTGCCACTTCATTATTCACACTAATACACGTCCAACCCGGAAAACCGTAAGTAAGTTTTGGTGCAGATCTGGCTCCCATTTTAGTCAGAATATGGCCACCAAAATCGTCTAATTCACGGGTCGACATACCCGGTACAGCATGTTCACGCATTTGCTTTAATGTTTCTGCAACAGCATTGCTTATCTGTTGCATCCCAAATAGTTCATCCTGCGATGTAATTGACATGTTGTACTTTTTGGCCAAATATAAAATCTTTTGAAAGATTATCATATTAAGCGGGGAAGTGATAACTATAAGAAGTGATAACTATAATTTATAGATTTCTGTATCTTCGGATTTAACCTAATTCTACATGAAAGAATTAACATCACAACAGCAGGAGGAACTCTTCAACTTATTAAAATTACGTTTTGATAAACATACCAGCCGCCACCAGGGCATAAGGTGGGCTGATGTTGAAACAAAGCTGGAAGTAGAGTCCGCAAAGGTATGGTCGCTTCACCAGATGGAGACCACAGGAGGCGAACCCGACGTGGTGGGGTTTGATGAAAATACCGGAGAGTACCTGTTTTATGATTGCTCGCCGGAGAGCCCTAAAGGTCGCCGAAGCGTATGTTACGACAGGGATGCGCTGGAATCAAGAAAGGAATACAAACCCGCGAACAGTGCTATGGATATGGCAGCCGAAATGGGTATTGATATTTTAACGGAGATGCAATACCGGGAACTGCAGCAGTTGGGGAGCTTCGATCTGAAAACATCAAGCTGGATAAAAACTCCCACTGCTATCCGTAAACTTGGAGGTGCCATATTTTGCGATCGCCGTTACGATACGGTGTTTGTTTACCATAACGGTGCGGAATCTTATTATGCCGCAAGGGGTTTCCGCGGCGCATTAAAAGTTTAATTATATAATGAATCCGAAAGTCGATTTTTATTTTAATAAGGAACAAAAATGGCAGCAAGAGATTAATAAATTAAGAATGATCGTGCTTGATTGCGGACTGAATGAAGAATTGAAATGGGGCTGCCCTTGCTATACTCTGCAAAAAAGTAATATTGTATTGATACACGTTTTCAAAGAATATTGCGCATTGCTGTTTTTTAAAGGAGCCTTGTTGAATGATGTTAATAACCTGCTCATACAACAAACGGAAAATGTTCAGGCCGCACGCCAGTTAAGATTCACCAGCCTTAACGAGATAGCGAAGCAGGAAGCCGCCATTAAAGTCTATATTTTTGAGTCTATAGAAGTAGAAAAAGCCGGGTTAAAAGTAGAGTTAAAAAAGACGGCTGATTATTCCGTTCCAGAAGAATTTCAAACTAAGCTTGACGAAATGCCTGCCCTGAAAACAGCGTTCGAGGCGTTAACTCCCGGCAGACAAAGAGGGTATCTGTTTCATTTTTCTCAACCTAAACAGGCTAAAACCAGAGAGTCGCGTGTTGAGAAGTGCATACCGCAAATTCTTAACGGAAAAGGATGGAATGAATAAGCTAATATTGGTGTAATTTCGATACCAACATAAAATAATACCATGACGGTTACCAACGGTATTTTCCTGATCGTGTTAATTATGGCCGTTTGGGGTAGTTATAAAACAGGTAAGCTCACCCTTGCCGGTAGTTTATGCGGCGCACTTATAGCGCTCAGTATTTATGCAGGAGCAGGTTTTACAGGGATAACGATGCTGGCCGCGTTCTTCATCATGGCAACCTTCGCTACTTCATGGAAAAAGCAACAAAAGAATAATATCTATCATCCTCAAAAACGCAATGCAGCTCAAGTGCTGGCTAATGGCTCGGTAGCTGCATTTTGCGGTATAATGATGATCTTATTGCCCGGCAATGCTGCCTTATTTGCTATTTTAATGGCTTCAACGCTGGCATCGGCAACGTCAGATACCTTATCATCCGAATTAGGGATAGTGTACGGTGTTCGTTTTTATAATATCATCACCCTCAAAAAAGATGAAAGAGGCAGGGACGGAGTGATAAGTATGGAAGGCATGCTGATAGGTATAGGTAGTGCAATCATCATCGCGCTGATCTATGGAGCAGGTTTTGGGTTTAACAGCGATATCTTCATTATCGTAATAGCAGGTACGGCAGGCAATATAGCCGACTCGGTTTTAGGGGCCACACTGGAGCGCGGCGGATACCTGCAAAACAACATGGTCAACTTTTTAAATACCGCCATAGCGGCCCTCATTGGCTGGCTGTTAATAATTATTTAAAAACCCTATGCACTGTATTGCGGTTAGTTTGCTGCAATAAAATGGTTTTCCCTTTAGTGAGTTCCGCTAAAGCAGGGTCGGTATAATGCCTTATAGTCATTAATGTCAGATCATTGTTATAACGTACTTTAAACGACTCTTTTAGTATTAGTATCACTTTTTCAAAGCGCTCTGTATAAAAGTCAACACAGGCGGTAAAACTTAAGGCAGATATTTCCATCACATTTACCTTAATATTAGTTGCAGCGAATATGCCGAATATTTCGCTAAGGTGGGTTTCCGAGATAAAGGAATAATCGGTAGTGGAGATGGATAGTAAAGCCTGATCGTGTTTTACAATAATTACGGGTTTAACAAAATTGTTTACTGCATTTTGTTTAATCACCGTACCGGCAGCATCCGGTTCAAAAAAGGGCTTTACCATTAACGGAATACCCGCGTTTTGTAGCGGTTTAATGGTTTTAGGGTGGATAACACTTGCCCCGTAATAGGTCATTTCTATAGCTTCCTGATACGACAGTTCATCAAACTTTACGGTATCATTAAAGTACTTGGGGTCGGCATTCAATATACCGGGGACATCCTTCCACGTAGTTACTGATTCAGCGCCCAGGCAAGCCGCGAAAATTGATGCTGTATAGTCTGATCCCTCCCGACCTAAAGTGGTAGTAAAGTTCTCCGATGTTCCGCCTAAAAAGCCCTGTGTAACTACTATATTTTTGCTCAACAGGTATGGAATGTCTTTCTGGATACTCTCCCGTGTTTTATCCCAGTCAACCAGTCCTTCGCGGTAGGTGTTGTCGGTATGTATATAACCGCGCACATCCAGCCATTTGCTAACCATACCCTGCTGATTAAGCCAGGCATTTACTATACGGGTAGATACCAGTTCACCAACGGAGACTAACTGATCGTATATGAAGTCGTAATCGTCGTGCGGTTCATCCTCTATCATCCAGTCTATCTCCACAAAGGTGTTGGCTACCTCATCAAATACTGAATGTCCGGCTTCAAAAAGCTCTTCCAATAAGTGATAGTGATAGTTTTTTATCTCCTCGAAAATAGGATGTAGCTCATCAGAACCATTTACGTATGCATCGGTTAGTTTCTCAAGCGCGTTGGTGGTTTTACCCATAGCCGATACCACTATGAGCAGGGGAGTGCCGGAATATTTATTTACTATTTTACCCAGATTAATTATACCTGCTGCATCTTTTACTGATGCGCCTCCGAATTTAAATACCAGCATCCTTTGTTAAATATTGTTGAATTACGGCATCGGGCCGTATTAATGATCTTATTTTATTGTAAGGTATTAACAATTCCGTTTGTCCGGCAGCGTAAGGTTTAATTTCGTATTGATTGTATACAAATTTGATCCCGGTAGGAACAATAGAATAATTCTTGTTAAGCGCGAATTTATCATCCTTGAAAAAGTAATCCCGCTCATAGCCTCTTCCATCGGGTAGTTTTTCATCTTTACGGAAGATCTCTTCGGCAACCTTTGTGAGTGAGTCGCGGTAACCGCTCACCAAAATATCATCCAGCGTTATAGGCTTATGGGCTACGGGATTCCAGTTAATATAACCGGTAAACGTAGCACCGTGTGCTCCGCCCTGAAAGGTGTAGCCGCCATATTCCAAAGCTACAATTCCCGAATCCTGTTTAATTATATTGACGTAATCATCTAACGTATAATACATGTTTAGTTCCGGATGCTGATTTTTGAAATCGTTATAAGTTTTTAAAAACTTTGCCGACATTTCTTTAAGGCTGCTATCCGGCTGTTTTTCATAAAACGAGAACATGTTCAGTAATTTATTTTTAACTGTATCGTTCAAAACAGCATCATTGGCAAACAAAGGGTATTTAATGCTGGCCACAGTACAGGTGCTATCGGGTTTGTTACCGCAGTCGGCAGCCCGTTCATGTATAGTTTGATACTGGTAAATCAAGGTGTCGGTAAATATAGCATCGGTTTTTTTATCGGGTTTGCCCCATGTACAAGCGCTCATGCTTATTATTATCGAACCTAAAACAAAATAGCGTGCTTTCATAACTGCAGTTGTTTTATTTGTTCTTTTGATAGCGAAGCATTAAGCCAGCCGGCCTCGATATTAGCTTCATATTTTCGGTAAAAATTAATAGCGGGTTCATTCCAGTCAAGCACCTGCCAAACCATTCCGCTGAAACCGAGTTCTTCGGCCTCGGTAATTAGCCTGTCGAATAAAAGTTTGCCTATGCCTTTGCCACGAAGTGATTCTGTTACTACCAGATCCTCCAGGTACAATCTGCATCCCTTCCAGGTAGAATATCGCACATAATATAACGCAAAGCCTACTATTAAGCCTTCAACCTCTGCAACAAATGCTTTCCAAACAGGTTTATTCCCAAAACCGGCCTCTTCAAATTCCTGCAGAGTAACGGTTACTTCTTCAGGTGCTCTTTCGTAAAGCGCTAATTCATTAACCAATTCCAGTAATCGTAAACAATCGTCTTTAACAGCTATTCGTAAGTTTATATTCATCAGATCCTGTATAAGTATTTATTTAAATAAGCAAAAGGTTTATTAATTGTTTTTCCAGTGCTTTACAACACGGCTACCAAATATGGTGCTGCCTAAACGTACCATATTGCTGCCCTGTTCAATGGCGATCTTATAATCTGCAGACATCCCCATAGATAGTGTATCAAAAAGATCATCCTTACGGAAAAAGCTGGTTTTTATGCCGTCAAAAAATGTTTTCAACTCGTAGTATTCCTCTTTTACTTGTTTTTCGTTGTCGGTATTGGTGGCAATTCCCATTAATCCGCGGATGCGCACATTAGTTAAAGCTTTAAATTCATCTCCACGCAGCAGTTCAATTGCTTCGTCAAAGCCTAAACCGAATTTTGTTTCCTCGTCGGCTATATATATCTGCAGCAGGCAATCAATAGTCCGGTTATTTTTTAAGGCGTGCTTATTTATCTCCTGCAATAGCTTAATACTGTCAACGGATTGTATCATGCTAATAAACGGAGCAATATACTTTACCTTGTTACTTTGTAGGTGACCTATCAGGTGCCATTCAATATCTGCCGGGAGCTGTTCTTGTTTTTCCACCAGTTCCTGTACCATGTTTTCGCCAAACAAACGCTGTCCGGCATCGTAAGCCTCTTTTAATTCTGTAGCCGGTTTGGTTTTAGAAACTGCCAGTAATTTAACGTTTAAATCGCCTGTTTCTTTTTTTAGGCTTCTGATATTATCTGCAATGCTCATTTATCCGTAATTTTGAATTTTGAAATGCCGCTAAATTACAGAATGAAAAAATATATAGCCTTGTTTTTTTCAGTATCGCTTTTTTTGGTCTCATGTTCTGATGATAAAACACCTGCAGGGATTATTAATGAGCAACAAATGACAAGTTTGCTTACAGATATCCATCTTATTGATGGAGAGTTGTATAACATATCGCAAACCCCGGATAGTTTATATAAATATGGAACCCCGCGGTATAAAGCCTTATTTAAAAAATACAAGGTAACCGATTCGATATTTAAGAAAAGTCTGGAATATTACTCGCGAAAGCCGGAAGTTATTCAGGGCATGTATGATAAAATATCTGATAATATTAAGGCCAAAACAGATTCGTTAAATAAAGTCAGTAAAAGTAAATTAAAGAATGCTTTACCCGAATAATAGTGCTGATAAACTGGGCTTTACGGAAGTTAAGGAACTCATAAAAGCGCATTGCCTTAGTGTTATGGGCCAGCAAATGGTGGATAAGATACAGGTAATGACAAATTACGAACTTATCTGCAAGTTTTTAAATCAGGCTAATGAATTTAAGAACATACTGCTGAATGATGCCGCCCTGCCTATTAATCATTTTTATGATATAAAAACGCTGGCCAATAAAGCCCGTATCGAGGGTGCTTTTTTATCCGAAGAGGAATTTTTTCAGGTGCAGGCATCGTTAACTACGGTATTCGCGGTTATTGCTTATTTTAATGAACGCGAAGGATTATACCCAAATCTGGAAGCCCTTTTTGAACACCTGCCTATCGAGAAGGCTATTCTTAAAAAGATTGATCATATTATAGATACTAAAGGGAAAATAAGGCCTGATGCTTCGCGTGAGTTATTGGATATTACCGGTGGTATAGCTAAAGCCGAGCAGGAGGCCCGTAAAAAGATCGATCAGATATTTAAGGCAGCATCTGGTAACAACTGGACAGCTGATGGCTCGTTAACCATACGCGACGGCAGGCTTTGCATCCCGTTATTGGCTGAAAATAAAAGGAAGCTGAAAGGATTTATCCATGATGAATCAGCATCCGGTCAAACGGTTTATATGGAGCCCGAAGAGGTTTTTACCTTGAATAATCGCATCCGCGATCTGGAATTTGACCGCCGCCGCGAGATCATCCGCATACTTACTCTTTTAACCGACGACCTGCGTCCCTATGTGCCCTTGCTGTTATCATACCACGGGCTACTTACCAAGCTGGACTTTGTGCGCGCCAAATCGCTTTTTGCTATTGATATTGAGGCCGAAATGCCCGAGGTAGTAAATGAGGCCAGGTTAAAATTATACAATGCCCGGCACCCGTTATTACTTCTGAATTTTAAAAAGGAGAATAAAACAGTAGTACCTCTTAACGTGCAGGTTGATGATGTTACACGTATAGTAGTGGTTTCCGGGCCTAATGCGGGTGGTAAATCTGTATGCATGAAAACCGTGGGACTGCTGCAAATGATGGCACAGGCGGGTTTATTGATACCGGCAGCTGATAATAGTGTCACGGGAGTATTCCGCCAGATTTTTGTAGATATAGGCGACGACCAGTCGATAGAAAGCGACCTGAGTACCTACAGCGCGCATCTTTCTAAAATGAAGAACTTTGTGGAGAATGCTAACGGTAAAACACTGATCCTGATAGATGAGTTTGGTACAGGTACCGATCCGCAATTCGGCGGTCCTATAGCCGAGGCGGTACTAGAGTCCCTCAATCATAAAAAAGTAAGGGGCATGGTAACCACGCATTACTCAAACCTCAAGATATTCGCCAGTAATACGGAGGGCATCGAAAACGCTTCGATGCTGTTCAATAATACCGAAATGAGGCCTCTGTATATGCTGGAAGTAGGCAAGCCGGGGAGTTCCTACGCTTTTGAGATCGCCCAAAAGATAGGTCTGCCCCAAAATGTGCTTAATCTGGCTAAGAACAAGATAAGCAGCGGGCAAAAAAAAGTGGATACCTTATTGGTTGATCTGGAACGGGAGAAAAAGGAAATATATGACACCCGCCAAAAGCTGAACAGACAACAGCAGAGGGTGGATAGTCTGCTTGCCGAGAACGAAAAGCTGAAAAGCTATCTCGACGAAAACAAAAAGGTATTGATAAAGGAGGCCAAACAGGAAGCGAAGAATATTATCCTTAATGCGAATAAACTGGTGGAAAATACCATTGCTGAAATAAAAAACAGTAATGCCGATAAAGAGACCACTAAAAACCTGCGCGAGAATCTGAATACTGAACTTAAAAGGAACTCTGTTAAAACCGAACCTGTAAAACAACAAGTTGCTGAAGATGAAGAAATAAAACCCGGGGACTGGGTGAAGCTAACGGACGGCGATACTACCGGCCAGGTAATGGAGCTGGTTAAGGATAATGTGGTTATAGCTATGGGCGATTTGCGTACAGTGGTAAAAAGGAAACGCCTGCAAAAAGTAACACGGGCCGAAGTACCTAAAGAGATTCGCCGTAAAACCAACACTAATACTGGTGATATGGCCAGCTTTAATCCCGAAATAGACGTGAGAGGTATGCGTACCGAGGATGCGCTGCATAACATTGAAAAGTTGTTTGACCGCGCTTTAATGATGGGCTTTAACAACATCAGGATAATACATGGTAAGGGCGATGGTATTCTGCGTAAAATGATACGCCAGTACTTAAAAAAATATGACCAGGTTGACCGACTGGAAGATGAACATGCCGACCGTGGGGGAGATGGTATTACCTATGCTTATTTAAAATAAAAATGATGAAGAAACTGCATGTTATAGGTTTTGTTTGGTTAATATTTATTGCGTTTGTAAGCAATGCGCAAACAATTATTGATTTTAAAAACCCAAACATTCATTACATGGGTCGCATACCTATGGATGGCGAAGCAGCACGACTAACATGGACGGCTACATCGGTAGTGATGAACTTTAACGGAACTGGTGCTAAAGCGGTTTTAAAGGATCTGACGGGGTTTGATTATATTATGGTAGTGCTTGATAATCAATTAATAAAAAGGATACAACCCGGCTTAACTAAAGCTGAGTATACCTTAGCCACCGGTTTAAAGCCTGGTAAGCATAAAGTAGAACTTTTTAAAAGTACCGAATATGATATGGGTACTATCCTGTTTTATAATTTTGAACTGGAGGGTAATGGCAAAATATTACCGCCACCGTTTTATAAACATCGCATTGAATTTTATGGTAATTCCATTACCTGCGGTTACGCTGTTGAAGATACTACCGGGCAGGACAGAGGTACATATGAATTTGAAAATGGTTTTAAAAGCTATGCTAACCTAACAGCCAGGCACTTTAATGCCGACTACCGTTCCATATCAAAAAGCGGCATAGGTATAACCATCAGTTGGTTCCCTTATGTTATGCCCGATATTTATGATCATACGGTTGCTATGGAACCCGCCAAATGGGATTTCTCCAAATACACACCGGATATTGTAGTGGTTAATTTATTCCAAAACGACTCCTGGTTGGTAGAGATGCCCGAAAACGCCCAATTTAAGGCTCAATTTGGGAGTACAAAACCAACACCTGAGTTTATTACCAATGCTTACAGCAAATTCATAAGCGGTATCCGTAGCAAATATCCGCACGCAAAAATAATATGCGCCCTTGGCAACATGGATGCCACAAAAAAAGGCTCGGCATGGCCGGGTTATATTAAAGAGGCCGTTACCCGTTTACACGACAAAAATATATATACCTGCTTTTTTCCTTACAAAAACACTCCGGGGCATCCTAACCCGCAGGAGCAAAAAGCAATGGCTAACAATCTGATCAGTTTTATACATACCACGTTTAACTGGTAACTACATTAAAATAAATAAGCCCCGATAATTAATTACCGGGGCTTTGCTTACTCACTTTCCTTGTCCGTATTTTTATTTATTCTCGGGGCTATGGCTGCCGTAGTCAGGTTTGCCTTCGCCGTTTTCCGGTTTGTAATCTGCTTTTCCATCTTCACTTGTATTGTCCTCTCCAACTTTTTGTTGTTCAGGTACCTCATTAGGACCGGGGATGTTAGTGTCCTCGCCATCCGCTGTACCTTCCTGATATGATTCCTGCGATTTGGACTCGTTAGCCTCGTTTTTTAGTTGTCCGCTATGCTGTGAGTCAGACTGTCCGGTTTTTGTAGCGTCCTTAGCCTGCGTGTAATTTGATTGCCCCTGTTGATTAGGGTCTTTAAAGTTAGTGTCTTCCGGGTGCTCTTCAGACGGTTCTGTACGGCTAAAATATCCGTTTGCATATCCCGCGTTTTGCGACGGATTGTTCTTATCATCGCCGGAAGGGGTATTGTTGTTTTCGCCAAAGCTTTGTCCGCCTTGCGGGCTGCCTTCCATGCCCGGCTCGTTGCCGCTTTTTTCCAGATCGCCTTTGCCAAACAAATAGTTGGTTTTTAAATCGTTTTCATCCTTGTTGTTGTCGTCATTTACCGGGTAGGCATTAGGCTGAGCATTTTCGTCAGCAACCGGTGTGTTATATTCATTGTTCAGTTCCATGTTGTTTATAGATTGATGTATATATAAAATGCTTAATTTTTATAATTGTTTTATTAGTTAATAGTTAAATTTATTTAGGAATGTATTTTCCGAAAATAAGTGAGCTGTGGTTATAATGGGCAATTACCAACCATTTTCCGTAAATTTGCTCCAACCAATTATTTACTGAATGAACAAAGTTGTTAACGGAGCCGATGAGGCTATACACGATATTGAGAACGGCATGACCCTCATGCTCGGCGGGTTCGGTTTGTGCGGTCTGCCCGAAAATTGTATAAGCGCGCTGGTAAAAAAAGGCGTAAAGGAGCTTACCTGTATCTCTAACAATGCAGGGGTAGATGATTTTGGTATCGGGCTGATGCTGAAAAACCACCAGGTTAAAAAAATGATATCTTCATACGTAGGTGAAAATGCCGAATTTGAACGCCAGCTGTTAAGCGGCGAACTGGAGGTAGAATTATTACCACAGGGGACATTGGCCACACGTTGTATGGCTGCTGGTTATGGGATGCCGGCAATCTTCACTCCGGCAGGTATAGGTACCGAGGTAGCCGAAGGCAAAGAAGTGCGCAATTTTAACGGAAAGGATTACCTGATGGAGATGGCTTTCGATGCGGATTTCGCTCTGGTGAAAGCATGGAAAGGTGATACCATGGGTAATCTGATTTTTAAATCGACCGCGCGCAATTTTAACCCTGTAATGGCAATGGCGGGTAAAATAACCATAGCCGAGGTAGAAGAATTAGTGGAACCGGGCCAACTCGACCCCGACCATATACATACCCCCGGTATTTATGTGCATCGCATTTTCCAGGGTAGTAATTACGAAAAGCGAATAGAACAAAGAACGGTCAGGAAAATTGAAAATGATGTTAGATAAACAAGGAATTGCGAAGCGAATAGCTAAAGAAATAAAAGACGGTTACTACGTAAACCTCGGCATCGGGATACCTACGCTGGTGGCTAACTATATTCCGGATGATATGGATGTGGTATTACAGTCTGAAAATGGATTGTTGGGCATGGGCCCTTTTCCGTTTGAGGGGGAGGAAGATGCGGATACCATTAACGCAGGCAAGCAAACCATAACCATGCTGCCTGGTTCTGCTACATTTGATTCGGCGATGAGCTTTGGAATGATACGCGCCAAAAAGGTGAATTTAACCATCCTTGGTGCGATGGAGGTATCGGAGAACGGGGATATAGCGAACTGGAAAATTCCCGGAAAAATGGTTAAGGGGATGGGTGGCGCTATGGATCTGGTAGCATCTGCCGAAAATATTATTGTTGCCATGCAGCATGTGAACAGGGCAGGAGAATCCAAACTGTTACCTAAATGCACTCTGCCATTAACCGGAGTAAGCTGTGTTAAAAAAATAGTGACCGAAATGGCCGTATTGGATGTTTTGCCCGGCGGAGGTTTCCGGTTACTCGAACGTGCACCGGGGGTAAGTGTCGAAGAAATTAAAAATGTCACAGCCGGAAAATTAATAGTTGAAGGCGATATTCCTGAAATGGCGATCTGAGGCTGACGTTATAATTTATCTATTTTTTGCTGAATGGTTTGCCTGTCGGGTTGGGTAGTGCAAATTGCAAGCGCGCGTAATAAGTTTTGTTTTGCTTTGTTTTTGTCAATAGGGGTATATAATTCGCCCAACAGGGTAAAATAAAATCTGTTATTAGTGAGATTTAATTTTTCGGCCTCAATAATGGCAATTTCATTTCCCCGAACTTTTGCAAGTGCATAAGTTCGGTTAAGTGCTGCAACAGGCGAATATGATATCATCAGTAACTGGTTAAACAATTGTAATATATTCTCCCACTTTTCCTCAGTGTCTTCTTTCATAGTGTGCCAGTAAGCTATGCCCGCCTCTAAATGATATCTGCTTATTGTATTGCCAACTGATGCTCTGTTCAGATAAAATATACCATTAGCAATCAATTCTGTGTTCCATAAGGTCTCGTCCTGATCCTGGTATAATATTATTTCGCCATTGGCACCTTTCCGGGCCTTAAACCGTGAGGAGTGGAAACACATTAATGCCAGCAAAGCGTTTACCTGCGGTATACTTGTCTGTTTGTTATCAATCAGCATGCGGGTTAGCCGCATAGCCTCTAAACACATATCATTACGCAAAATAGTGTCCTTACTTTCCGAGTAATAGCCTTCGTTAAATAAAAGATACAAAGTGGTCAGTACCGGCTGTAAACGCTGGCTTACTTCACTTTCAGGCGGAAATTCCAATTTAATGTTAGCGGTCCTAAGTTTTTCTTTTGCCCGGAAAAGCCGCTTGTTTATAGTTTCCTTATTGCTTAAAAAAGCGTTGGCAATCTCGTCAATACCAAAACCACAAAGGATACGTAAAGCAAGGGCGATCTGTGCCTCCGTAGATAACAGCGGATGGCAAACGGCAAACAGCATTTGTAATTGGCTGTCTGTAATATTTTGGGGCGAAAGGTCTATTTCTATTTCATCATTTTCCGGTACGGAAATCTTAACACCGTGCTGTATCTTATCAGCAAAAAGGCTGTTACGGGCTAATAAATTTTTGGCTTTATTTTTTGCTACGGTATACAGCCATGCCTGCGGATTCTCCGGAATACCTTTGTAAGGCCATGTTTCCAGGGCAGATAAAAAAGTTTCGCTCGCAATATCTTCCGCCATGTTTACATTTTCTATACCGAATGCCTTGCAAAGCACAGCCACTATTTTACGAAACTCGGTACGGAATAAATGCGGTATGATATCCTGATTGTGCATGTTAACAAATAAGCCCCGGTTTTTGCCGGGGCGCTTATGCTATTAATGTAAATTATATGGTCATTACTTCTCTTATCTCCACCTTTCCGTTGAGAATAAAAACTGGGCACCCTTCTGTAACTGCCACGGCCTGTTCGTACGAATCTGCCTTTATCATAGAATATCCGCCAATAAACTCTTTTGTTTCCGTGAAAGGGCCATCAGTTACCAAATTCCCCGTACTCACTATCCGTCCGGTTGGCGCTAAACGGTTGCCCTGATTTGCCAGGTTACCTTTATTGGCTATATCACCTATCCAATCCATATATTTTTGTGTCATCGCTTTTTTTTCTTCTTCGGAGCTGTTGAGCATCTTACTAAAATCAGCCCGGAATATTAAAAGATAATCTTTCATGTTTTTTAATTTAATGTGTACCGTCGTTCTTTGCTACTTTTCTAACTTCTACTGTATTGCCCTCGCCCTGTAATACAGGGCAGCCTTTGGCAAATTCCACCGCTTCGTCTACTGATTCAGCCCTTACAGTAATCAAACCACCAATGGTTTCCTTTATATCCCCGAAAGGGCCGTTGGTTACCACGCCATTATGGCCAACCACTTTTGCACCGTCAAACGGCAATCCTGTACCGCTCACAAATTTGTTTTGGGCGGCGATCCCGCCTATCCAATCCATCGTCTGTTTCATCCATATCTGCATCTGCTCAGGCGATGCTACCTTCTGGCCGTCCTCATGCCTGAAAATTAAAACGTACTCATCCATACTCATTAAGTTTTTAAAATGTTATTGAATTTTGTTTATACCCCAATAACAATCCGGCTTTTGTAAACAGGACACCCTTCCCGAATTCTTTTTTTAATTGGATTTATCTGTCAATATCAAATTTAAAATCATTTGTCAGTATATCAACATTAAAAGAATTCCACTTTCCAACACAAAACATTTCTGCATATATTTACAGATTATGAACCACCTGATAGCTCCTTCTATATTAGCTGCCGATTTTGCTAACCTGCAGCGCGATGTTGAAATGATAAATAATAGCAAAGCCGA
Source organism: Mucilaginibacter segetis (assembly GCF_016522075.1). Lineage (GTDB taxonomy): Bacteria > Bacteroidota > Bacteroidia > Sphingobacteriales > Sphingobacteriaceae > Mucilaginibacter > Mucilaginibacter segetis. Next base: position 816,808 of record NZ_JAEHFW010000003.1, read on the forward strand.
CTGGATACATGTAGATATTATGGATGGCATGTTCGTGCCTAACATATCATTTGGTTTTCCGGTGGTAAAGGCTATAAAAACTCACGCCCAAAAGCCGCTGGATGTACATTTAATGATAGTTGACCCTGACCGTTATCTGAAAGCTTTTGCCGACGCAGGTGCTGCAAGCATAACGGTACACTATGAAGCGTGTCCGCATTTACATCGCACCGTGCAGGCTATAAAGGAATTGGGTTGCCGGGCATCAGTAGCTATAAACCCTCATACCACAGTAGACCTGTTAAAGGATATTATTGCCGACCTGGATATGGTGCTGGTAATGTCGGTAAATCCCGGTTTTGGAGGCCAAAAATTTATTGAACATACTTACACAAAAATAAAAGAGGCTAAGGCACTGGCCGAAGCTGCCAATCCGGAATTATATATTGAGGTTGATGGTGGAGTGGATGCCTACAACGCTGCAAAACTTATCAGTGCAGGAGCTAACGTTTTAGTGGCTGGTAATTCCGTTTTTTCGGCGGCAGATCAGCCAACTGCCATTGCACAATTAAAGCAGGCCTGATCGTTAACGCTTTCATTGTGAATACCTAAACATTCAAATGGTGTGATAATTAGCGCACGAAACAGATGTGCTGATTTATAGAAAAACACGTTTTTTAAAAAATGTAAAAAAAGTCTATATAATTTGTCGATTTTATTAACTTCGGCACTTTAAAATACAAAGTTGATAATTAGTTATTAGCATTAAATTAACTAACATTATGAAACATAATTTCGGTGCCGGTCCTGGCATCTTACCACACGAAGTTTTAAAACAGGCTGCTGCCGCTGTTGTAGATTTTAACGGAACGGGGCTTTCCCTGCTGGAAATTTCACACCGTTCGCCCGAGTTTGAGGCAGTTTTGGCAGAAGCTTTAAAGCTGGTGAAAGAATTGTTCAGCGTACCTGATGGGTATTCGATACTATTTTTACAAGGGGGCGCCAGCACGCAATTTGCCTTGGCGCCGTATAACCTGCTACCCGAAGGGGGCAAGGCTGCCTATCTGGAAACAGGCGTATGGGCAAGTAAAGCCATTAAGGAAGCCAAGTTTTTTGGTGATGTACAAATCGTGGCGTCTTCAAAAGAAAGTAACTTCACATTCATACCTAAAGACTTTGAGATACCTGCCGATGCCGCGTATCTGCATTTTACTTCCAATAATACCATATACGGTACTCAGGTACAAAAATTCTTCCCGTCGCCGGTGCCTTTGGTTTGCGATATGTCATCAGATATCTTTAGTCGTAAAGTAAATGTGGCCGATTTTGGTTTAATATATGCAGGGGCGCAAAAAAACATGGGTCCTGCGGGGGTAACTTTAGTAATAGTAAAAGATGAGTTGTTAGGCAAAACTAACCGCAAGATCCCTTCTATGTTTAACTATCAAACCCAGATAGATGGCGGATCAATGTATAACACCCCGCCGGTATTTGCTATCTACGTATCTATGCTTACGCTTAACTGGCTTAAAGCAAAAGGTGGGGTAGAAGCCATTGAAAAAGAGAACGCTACCAAAGCCCGTGTGCTGTACGAAGAGATAGACCGTAACCCTTTCTTTAAAGGAGTTGCCGCTACTGAGGACCGCTCGCACATGAATGTTTGCTTTGTTGCGGAAAATCCCGACCATCAAAAACCTTTCCTGCAATTATGCGACGAAAAAGGCATTGTAGGCATAAAAGGCCACAGAAGCGTAGGCGGTTTCAGGGCCTCAATTTACAATGCGTTGAGCATTAACAGTGTTTATGTGCTGATTGATGCCATGCGCGAATTTGCCGAGAAAAATAAATAATTACTTCGTTGTTGTTAAGTCATCAAGCCAAACAAGGTCATCTAAAAAATGACCATGACTTTATGACCTGATGACGTAAATGACTAAACAAATGATCAGAATATTAGCCAATGACGGGATAGACCCCATAGGCAAAAAACTTTTAGAAGACGCCGGTTTTTTTGTTGACACCAATAATATCCCACAGGATGAACTCCCTGTAAAATTAAAGGAATATGATGCCATTACCGTGCGTAGTGCAACCAAAGTACGCAAGGCACTTATTGATGCCTGCCCAAATATTAAAGTAATAGGACGTGGTGGTGTTGGTATGGATAACATTGATGTAGCCTACGCTAAAGAAAAAGGCATTGGCGTATATAATACGCCCGCATCATCATCATTATCTGTTGCCGAACTGGTTTTCGCTCATTTATTTACAGGTATCCGCTTTTTGCAGGATAGCAACCGTAAAATGCCGGTAGAGGGCGCAACCAACTTTAACGGACTTAAAAAAGCATACGCTAAAGGAGTGGAATTGCGGGGTAAAACCATTGGTATATTAGGTTTTGGCCGTATAGGCCGCGAAGTGGCTAAAATAGCTATAGGTATAGGTATGGATGTTTTAGCTTATGACCTGTTTCCGTTTAACCCTGAGGTTGAGGTGGTTTTAGGCGGCGGCTTTGTGGCTAAGGTTACCGTTAAATCGGCAACCAAAGAAGAAATTATACAGCAAGCTGATTTCATTACCCTGCACACACCATTTGTTGATAAGCCGTTAATAGGTGCCGAGGAGTTCGAACAAATGAAAAAAGGTGCAGGTGTGGTAAATTGCTCTCGTGGTGGTTTAATAGACGAAAGTGCCTTACTGGATGCTCTAAACAGTGGGAAGTTATCATTCGCGGCTTTAGATGTTTACGCTAACGAGCCTACTCCAAGTCAGGAGGTACTATCCCATCCCAAAATATCATTAACACCACATATTGGCGCTGCCACAAACGAAGCGCAGGAGCGTATTGGTGTTGAACTCGCAGGATTAATTATTCAGCATTTTAAGGGTTAAAATCAAACTAACCAATTATAAATAACAGGCCTTTTGCTTAGCGCAAAGGGCCTTGTTTTTACACTAATGTGCTAAATAGGCGGTATAAAATTCGTACCTTTGCAAGGCTAGTTAAGGGCTTATTCTCCATGTAAAAAACACATTTTTTTTATTACTGCTAAAAGCCTGTTGAATGGTAAAAACCGAAAATTTTTGACCGGTGAAACCTGTTTAAGAAGTAAAAAAATATACTTTTCCTTACGAAGAAAAATAAAAACATGCCTTTTTAAGCAGTTAGAGCGCTTTTTAATAGCAGTGCTGGCAAAAATAAAATATACGTTTTTTATATTCCTGTTTTTATTTTTCAGCCATTAATTTAATTTTAAATTTGCATCAAAATTACGATCACATAGTAAGTGATTATTGATATTCATTATTTTATTAAAATTTAAATCATAGTTGTAGATGATTAGTATTACACTTCCTGATGGCTCCGTTCGTCAGTACGACAAAGGGATCACTTCCATGCAGATAGCGCAGTCTATCTCCGAAGGTTTAGCACGAAACGTATTAGCAGCCGAAGTAAACGGCGAGGTTTGGGATGCAAGCCGTCCTATTGAAGAAGATTCGTCGGTGAAATTACTCACCTGGAATGATGCAAAAGGTAAATCAACTTACTGGCATTCATCTGCTCACTTATTGGCAGAGGCATTAGAGGCTTTATATCCGGGTACCAAGTTTGGTATAGGCCCGGCTATTGAAACCGGTTTTTATTATGATGTTGACTTCGGCGATCGTGAATTCTCTTCAGACGATTTCAAGAAGATAGAAGAAAAGATGATCGAATTGGCTAAAACCAAATCGGAATATATACGCAAACCGGTGAGTAAGGCTGATGCTACCGAATACTTTACCGAAAAAGGTGACGAATATAAACTCGATCTGATCAAAGATCTGCCCGACGGTGCTATTACTTTTTATACACAAGGTAACTTTACCGATCTGTGCCGCGGGCCGCATATACCAAATACCGGCTTTGTTAAGGCGGTTAAACTAATGAGTGTAGCTGGTGCCTACTGGCGCGGCGATGAGAGCCGTAAGCAGCTTACACGCATCTACGGCGTTACTTTCCCTAAGGCAAGTGAGCTTACCGAGTATCTGCACATGATAGAGGAGGCTAAAAAACGCGATCACCGTAAACTGGGCCGCGAGCTGGAGTTGTTCGCTTTTTCTGAAAAAGTAGGCATGGGTTTACCTTTATGGTTACCTAAAGGGGCCGCACTGCGCGAGCGGTTAGCTAACTTTTTACAAAAGGCACAGGTAAAAGCAGGGTATGAGCAAGTGATCACTCCGCATATCGGGCATAAAAATCTCTATGTAACCTCGGGGCATTACGAAAAGTACGGCGCTGATTCTTTCCAGCCGATAAAAACACCGCAGGAAGGAGAGGAGTTCTTTCTAAAACCAATGAACTGCCCTCACCATTGCGAAATATATAAAATCAAACCGCGCTCCTATAAAGATCTGCCGGTTCGCCTTGCGGAGTTTGGTACAGTTTACCGCTATGAGCAAAGCGGCGAGTTGCATGGCTTAACACGAGTACGTGGCTTTACTCAGGATGATGCCCACCTATTTTGCCGCCCTGATCAGGTAAAAGAAGAATTTAAAAAAGTAATTGACCTGGTACTTTATGTTTTCGGCGCTTTAGGTTTTGAAGATTACACTGCCCAGATATCCCTGCGCGATCCGGATAATAAGACGAAGTATATCGGATCTGACGAGAACTGGTCGCTTGCCGAAGCTGCAATTATTGAAGCTGCCGAAGAGAAAGGCTTGCGTACAGTTGTGGAATTAGGTGAGGCTGCATTTTACGGGCCAAAGCTTGATTTTATGGTAAAAGATGCCTTGGGCAGAAAATGGCAGTTAGGAACTATACAGGTTGATTATAACTTACCTGAGCGATTTGAACTGGAATATACCGGCAGCGATAATCTTAAACACCGCCCGGTAATGATCCACAGGGCGCCGTTCGGGTCGTTGGAGCGGTTTGTAGCTGTATTAATTGAACATTGTGCAGGTAATTTTCCGCTTTGGTTATCTCCGGAACAGTTTATTATACTCCCGATATCCGAAAAATATGAAGAATATGCAAAAAAACTTTCTGTTGTATTAAAAGATTCCGATATTTGCGGGCTAATAGACTTCAGGGATGAGAAGATTGGACGGAAGATACGCGATGCTGAAGTAAAAAAAATCCCTTATATGCTGATTGTGGGTGAAAAAGAAACCGCCGAAGAAATGGTTTCCGTACGCAAACATGGTCAGGGTGATTTAGGGAGTATGACAATAGAAGAATTTAAACAACAAATAATTAAAGAAATAACAGTATAACTTGGCTTTAAACAAACCTTTCCACAGAGGACCCAGGCTTCCGTTTAAGAAGAAGGAAGCAGAACACCACATTAACCAGTTCATTAGAGCACAGGAAGTGCGGCTTGTAGGCGACAACGTTGAGCAAGGAGTTTATCCGTTAAAGGAAGCTTTAGCGATAGCGCAAGATCTGGAACTTGATCTGGTTGAAATTTCACCGAATGCTAATCCGCCTGTTTGTAAAGTAACTGACTATAATAAGTTTATTTACGAACAGAAGAAGAAGCTGAAAGAGATCAAGAATAATGCAAAACAAACCGTAATTAAAGAAATACGTTTTGGCCCTAATACTGATGACCATGACTTTGAATTTAAATTAAAGCATGCTATTAAGTTTTTAGAAAGCGGCGAAAAAGTGAGGGCATACGTTCACTTTAAGGGCCGGGCCATTGTTTATAAAGAGCAGGGCGAAATTCTGCTTTTACGTTTTGCACAGGCATTAGAAGAGGTGGGTAAAGTAGAACAATTACCTAAATTAGAAGGTAAAAGAATGTTTTTAACCGTTGCTCCAAAGGCCGGAAAAAAATAAATTAAGAATACAGATTTAGGAATGCAGAAATGCAGACGAGATTTGTATAAACAAGCAAACCCGCGGGTATAACGATGGCAAATTGTACATCTTAATACCAGCACTTATATAAATTATAGTTATGCCAAAAATGAAAACCAATTCCAGTGCTAAAAAGCGTTTTACGCTTACTGGAACCGGTAAAATTGCCAGAAAAAACGCATACAAAAGCCACATCTTAACTAAGATGTCGACCAAACGTAAACGTAACTTAGGCCACACCAGTTTAGTATCTGATGCGGACATGGGCAACGTTAAACGTATGCTTTGTATCGGTAAGTAATTAACAAATTTTTAACCAGGTATTAGAGTAAGCAAGATCCCGGTAAAGGGGCACTCACTACCAAAAAACAAACAAAATGCCACGTTCAGTTAACGCAGTAGCGTCGAGAAGACGCCGGAAAAGGATCATGAGCCTCGCCAAGGGTTATTGGGGTTCACGTAGCAAGGTTTATACCATTGCAAAAAACACAGTTGAAAAAGGTTTACAATACGCTTATCGCGATCGTAAAACCAAAAAGAGAGAGTTCAGAGCTTTATGGATACAGCGTATTAACGCAGGTGCACGTCAGCATGGAATTTCTTACTCTCAATTAATGGGTAAATTATCAGCAAAAGAGATCGGCTTAAACCGTAAAGTATTAGCAGATTTAGCCATGAACCATCCCGATGCTTTTAAAGCTATCGTTGATGCGGTAAAATAAGAAAGTGATTTTTTATATACTAAAGAGCCTGTGCATTTTGTACAGGCTCTTTTTTTGTGAAAATAATATTAGTATTTAACCTAATCACGCTGATATAGTATTACAGGGTTTAAATGTATTAGAGATATATTTATAACTTTATTACTGTAAAGTTTCCTTTTATAATGATCACTAAAAAAACGCTTTTAAAAGCCGGGGCACTATATATTATATGTATATTCATATGTCCGTTATGTTACGCGCAGTTGAATGAGGATATACGGATAGATCAGATAGGCTATTATCCGGATGCTGCAAAAAAGGCTGTGGTTACCGCTACTAATACCCAAATTGATAAGTTTAGCTTGCGCAACATGAACGGAAAGACCGTTTACACAAATAAGCTAATACCATCTGCAAAAGCAGCTTTTTCCGGCCAGCACATTTTCATAGCCGATTTTTCAGGTTTCAATGTATCAGGGAAATATCAATTATATGTACCCGGACTGGGGTACTCTTATCCTTTTGATATAAAGAAGGCTATCCACGCCAAAGTAGCTGCAGGTACTATAAAAGCCTACTATTTTTTCCGTGCTTCAACCCCGCTTGATGAGAAATATGCCGGACAATGGCACCGGGCCGAAGGGCACCCGGATACCACGGTGCTGATACACCCTTCAGCACAGAGTGATAAGCGGCCGGCCGGAACGATTATTTCAGCGCCGCGAGGCTGGTATGATGCGGGCGATTACAATAAGTATATAGTAAACAGCGGCATTACCACGGCTACTCTACTTTCGTTATATGAAGACTTTCCGGAGTATATGAAGACCGTAAAGCTGGATATCCCGGAAAGCAATAATCAATTACCCGATGTATTGGATGAGGTGTTATGGAATCTGCGTTGGATGTTAACTATGCAGGATCCTGCGGATGGCGGCGTATACCATAAACTTACCAATGCTAATTTTGAATCGATGATAATGCCAGATAAAGCCGTTTTTCAAAGATATGTTGTACAGAAAGGTACTGCAGCTACGCTTGATTTTGCTGCGGTTATGGCACAGGCATCGCGCATATTGGCTAAGTTTCCAAAGCAACTCCCGGGTTTGGCCGATTCCTGTATAAAAGCGTCTGAAAAGGCCTGGCAGTGGGCAAAGCAAAATCCCGGTGTGGTATATGATCAAAACGAGCTTAACAAACAATTTAAACCCGAAGTTACCACAGGGGCCTATGGCGATCGTAATTTCAGCGACGAATTTATATGGGCGGCAAGTGAGTTGTACACTACAACCGGAAATGAAAAATATTTAAGTGATGTAGTTTTTAATGCTGATGATAGGTTGCAGGTACCCTCTTGGTCGCAGGTGAAATTATTGGGGTATTATACGCTGGCAAAAAACAGCAATGCAAAATCTGCGGAAGAACGGATAAAGCTCTCAGCCATCAGAAAAGGCCTGATAAGTTTTGCTGATAAGTTGATAAGCGGTGCCGATAGCACGGCTTACCAAAGCGTTATGACAAAATCTAAGGCCAACTTTAATTGGGGCAGTAATAGTAATGCCGCTAATCAGGGCGTATTACTCATAAAAGCTTATCAGTTAACAAACAATAGAAAGTATCTCGACTACGCGTTAAGCAACCTGGAATATATTTTGGGTGTAAATGGTACGGGATATTCGTATGTGACCGGCTTTGGCAGTAAAACGCCGATGCACCCGCATCACCGTCCGTCGGTAGCTGATGGTATTAAGGCGCCAATACCGGGCATGCTGGTTGGCGGCCCTAATCCCGGAATGCAGGATAGTATAAAAGTGCCTTCTGTTGTTCCCGATGAAGCCTATATAGATGACGACAGGGCATACGCCGTAAACGAAATTGCCATTAACTGGAATGCGCCAATGGCTTACCTGACTAATGCAATTGAAGCTTTACAAAAGCAATTAGCTGTAAATTAAGGTACTTTTACCGTTTATTAAACTACTGTTATAGCAGTTATAAGTGCCAACAATACAAAGCATATACCGAACAGGAACATATACATCATTGATACACCTATCATTTTGCTTATAGTGCGCCATCTGCTGCGATGATATACCACTCTTAGTGAACGGTATACATACCAGCATATAATTATAAATGACAGGATTTGTATCCAGTCCATTACATTATCCCAGGAGTCGGGAATTATCATATTAATAATCAAGATAATACCCAGAAACAGGAATAGGAAACAATGTAAGTGAATGGAATAAATAATGTGTTCCACATAAAACTTCCGGTTTTTCCAGAATGCTATTTTTAATATCAGCGCAAACAAGGGCAGCAAAATGAACATCATTTTGGGTACATTATGTTTGAAGGCTTCACGGAACATTTCGAGTGAATTTTTCCCATGGCTTTTCCAGTCGTATCCTTTCTTTTTAATGTACTTTTCTAAAAAGTTATCTTTTTTTTCAGAAGGAAGCTTTTTTTGGCTTGCCAGATATTCCTGATAAGTTTTAGGATCGTCATTGTCGTTAAATAATGAAAAATTGGCTTCGGAATGATCTTCCCCGGAAACATCCACATCTCCATTTTCCTTTATATTAACCTCACCTTTGGCAGTATCAGGTATAAGGCCGGTAATATTTTTGGTAATAGCTTTTTTTTGGGCAGGAGTAAGGTCTTTGTTCTTTTCAATGTTTTCGCTGATCTTGTTTTTAACGCTATCGGCAACATGCTCGTTTTTTTTGTTATTAATATTTACTACTTCATGGTTGCTCTGAAAGTATAACAGAAAAAATATAAGGCTTATAAATATATACATCTTAACCGGATGCAGATATCGTGCCCTACGCCCTGCCAGATATTCAATGGTGAGTTTACCCGGCTTTAATAATAAGGGACTTAGCGTTTTAAAAAACTGATCGTCGAAATGGAAATAATCGCTAACGGCATGATTCACCATATGGCCGAAGCTCTCTTTCATCTGCAGGTTTTCCTGGCCGCAATTATGGCAGAATTTACCTTCAAGAATAGTTCCGCAATTAAGGCAATCGTTCTCGTGCCGGTAATGCTTTTTCATTGGTTAATTACATTTTTCCCGTATGGCTACGGGAGATAAGGTTATAAATTAATCAAATACGGTGCTTAAATATTACCAAGTATAACGCAATAAACTAAGCGTGCGCAATAGCATGTTTGAGCGCGGCATTATGCTTATAACGGAATACAAACGGGAAAATAACTGCGATAACTAAAGCGTATGCTGCAAAACACAGCCATATGCCGTGCCAGTTATATGTTTTATCGGGCAGTATAAAATAAGCATCAATTAATGCACCGCTTGCAAAACTGCCAAATAAAGCACCAAATCCGTTTACCATCATCATAAACAACCCCTGTGCGCTTCCGCGTATCTCCGGAGCTGCCTGGGTTTCCACAAACAGCGATCCTGAGATGTTGAAAAAATCAAACGCCATTCCGTAAACAATGCATGATAAAATGATCATCCATAAGCCATTACCCGGATTGCCAAAGGCAAACAGGCCAAAACGCAGCACCCAGGCCAGCATACTGAAGAGCATTACATACTTTATCCCGAATTTGCGAAGAAAAAACGGAATTGCAAGAATAAAAAGTGTCTCAGATATCTGCGAAATGGACATGATAATGGCCGGATATTTTACCGCTATGGTATTCTGATATTCGGGTATGGTTTTAAAGTCGTGGATAAAAGTATCGCCATACGCGTTGGTTAATTGCAGCGCGGCGCCTAAAAGCAACGAGAATGCGAAAAATATGGCAAATCTCGGTGTTTTAAACAGCGTAAATGCATTCAGCCCTAATTGATCAACAAAGGTTTTTTTAGAAACACGATTAAGTAACGGCGGACAAGGGGGCAATGTAAATGAATAAATGCCTAAGGCTAAGGCTATAGCCGCTGCAATATAGAATTGATTGGCCGAGGTTTCATTATGGGTTAAGCTAACTGTCCACAAAGCGGCTATAAAGCCCACTGTTCCCCATGTGCGTATAGGCGGGTATTCCTTTACTACATCAATATTCTGTCTTTTTAAAGCCGAGTAAGCAACCGTTATGGAAAGGGATAGGGTTGGCATGTAAAATGCCATGTTAAGCAGCATTACCCAAAAAAAGGTAACCGGGTTGGTAACCATAGGGAGTATGCACAATGTCGCGGCACCTAATATGTGCAGCATACCATAAAGTTTTTCGGCGTTAATGAATTTATCGGCAATTATACCTGTTATCGCCGGCATAAATATGGACGAAATGCCCATTGTTGAAAAGATAGCTCCGAATTCAGAGAACGACCAGTGTTTTACCTGTGAACAATAGGCGCCAATGGTTAGCAGCCACGCTCCCCATATAAAAAACTGCATAAAATTCATCAGTATTAAGCGGAACTTAATAGTCATATAGGGCTGTTTTAAAACAAGTAATAATCAACTTTAAATTAAAAACGGAAAGTAGCGAAATAAATGTAAAAACAAAAAAACTAAGTTCTGATAGGCCAGGAAGGGTATAAAATAAACGCAAAGTGGATAGATCTGATTAAGAATTATAAAATATTCAAAAATACCCTATCAGGATGCTTTGCGCTTATTTAATTCATCGCGGATCTTGGCAGCCCTTTCATAAGCTTCATCGGCTAATGCCTGCTGTAAGTGTGTTTTAAGTTCATCTGTACTTAATGAATTAAAAGTGCCCGTTGCCGATACGTTGGTTTTTTCTTCGGGAGTTTCGTTGATGTTTTCCAGGTAAACAAAATCGTTTCCTTCAATAACAATCCCGGCGGTGGAGAGTATAAACTCGTAGGTATAAATAGGGCAATCGAACCGTACAGATACTGCTATAGCATCAGATGTACGGGCATCAATTTCTACCGTTTTTTTACCGTCGTAGCAAATTAATTTGGAGTAAAATATGCCATCAACCAGGTTATAAATAATAATTTCCTGCACAGCTATATTAAATGCCTGTCCCAAACTTTTAAAAAGGTCGTGGGTTAAGGGCCTGCTCGGGGTCATTTTCTCTATCTCAATAGCTATTGCCTGAGCTTCAAAACTACCGATAATTATGGGTAGCCGCCTGCGTCCGCTCACTTCGCCTAATACCAGGGCATAAGCGCCCGACTGGGTTTGACTGTAGGAGAGACCTACAATATCCAGCTTAATCTTTTTCATGTCATTCCCCATCACCACAAATATAATTAAGCTGATGCTTTATATGCTTTAACTGCTTCAATTAATTTTGGCAAAACTTCAAAAGCATCACCAACTATGCCATAATCAGCTACCTTAAAGAACGGCGCATCGGCATCTTTGTTGATCACTACGATAACTTTTGATGAACTTACACCTGCCAAATGTTGTATTGCGCCCGAAATGCCAATGGCGATATATAAATTCGGACTTATGGATATACCTGTTTGCCCAACGTGTTCGCTATGCGGACGCCATCCTGAATCTGATACCGGTTTAGAACAGGCAGTAGCCGCACCTAAAAGTTCGGCAAGCTCTTCTACCATTCCCCAGTTTTCGGGACCCTTTAAGCCACGGCCTGCTGATACTACTATTTCGGCATCGGGTAAAGACACCTTATCGGTAGACCGCATGATCTCTTTTACGATCTCTTTAAGGTCGGACGCTTTAGGTTCAACGGCAAATTCTTCTACATTAGCGGTTCCGTCTGTTTCCACTACTTTATAGGAATTAGGTGTAAGCGCGATAATCTTTACTGCCGATGTTAGTTCAACCATGGCAAAAGCTTTACCCGAGAATGCCGTTTTTTTAACCACGAATTTTCCGTCGGTTTGTATTGGTAGGACTACGGCGCCATCGACCACGCCGGCTTCCAGCTTTACTCCTAAACGAGGTGCTAAACCCCGTCCAGAAAAGGAATTAGAAAGTACAACAATGGTTGCCGCTTCTTTTTTGGCAGCCTCAGCAATTACGGAGGCATAAGCCTGGTTAACAAAATTCTTTAGTTTATCGTTTGTTACGCTTAAAACTTTTTGAGCACCGTATTTCCCTAAAGCGGCCAATTCATCAGACGAAACATCGCCTATAGAAATAGCCGTAAGGCCGGTGTTATTTTGATCGGCTATTGCTTTGGCGTAAGATACAGCTTCAAAAGTTGATTTTTTGAATTTGCCATCGGCATTCTCCGCATATATTAAAACTGACATATCAATTGTATTCGTAAAAGTTAAGTTAAATTATATTACCCTGGCCTGTGTATGCAACAGGTCTACCAGTTCGGCGGTATTATCCGGCGCTACCAGCTTTACCTGCGAACGAGGGGCAGGAGTTTCATAACTGATGATATCCGAAAAAGTTTTTACTTCCACCGGCTCAACCACACTTAAAGGCTTTGTTCGCGCCGACATGATACCGCGCATATTAGGTATTTTAGGCTCCGCAACACCTTCGGCGGTACCGGCTGCAAATGGCAGGGGGATGGTCAGCACTTCTTTCCCGCCCTCTATTTCGCGTTCCACAGTTGCCTGTTCGCCATCCACATCAAGTTTTTTTATGATCGAAACAGATGGTATATTTAACAACTCGCCTAACATGGCCGCTACCTTTGAGCCATTATAATCAATAGATTCCCGGCCGGTAAGTATCATATCAAAAGGGTTGTTTTTAACATACTCCGCTATCTGATAGGCTACATACCATGCATCGTGTGGTTTAGCGTTTATGCGAACAGCATCAGTGGCGCCGATGGCCAATGCCTTACGAATAGTAGGCTCGGTACTCGCTTCTCCCACATTTATTACGGTAACGCTTCCTTTGCCGCCATCAGTTAACTCAATGGCGCGTGCGAGGGCTATTTCATCGTACGGGTTTATTACAAACTGTACGCCGTTAGTATTAAATTGCGTGTTATTATCGGTAAAAGTTATTTTTGTAGTGGTATCCGGAACATTGCTGATACATACCAGTATTTTCATCATCACAATTGGTTTATATTTGCAGGTATTTGTTTTTTAAAAGGGACTGCCGCAAATTTAGTTAAAAAAGAGAGCATTTAAAATGGACACAAGCAGATTAGACAAGCTACTGGCATTTATACAGAACGAACCGAATGATGAATTTTTAAAATATGCATTGGCTACAGAGTATCTGCGCCTTAATGAAACAGAGAAAGCACTGGCTTATTATGAAGACCTGGTGAATAACCATCCTGATTATACCGGAACCTATTATCATCTGGGTAAATTATATGAAGCGCTTGGCCGTACTGATGACGCCATAAGTATTTATGAGAAGGGCATGTCGATCACTAAACAAAAGCGTGAAACCCATGCATTTTCAGAATTGCAAGCCGTTTACCGCCAGGCAGCCGGTTTTGAGGATGATGACGACTATTAATTAAAACCTTGAAAGGCAAACAATTGTTATTTTTAAGGGACGTACTGCTGTACACCTTTACGGCATTTGGCGGGCCGCAGGCGCATATAGCCGTGCTGTTACGCGAATTTGTAGAAAAACGAGGTTATATTACCGAAGAAGAGTTGTTGGAATTAAATGCTCTTGCCCAATTATTACCCGGGCCATCATCAACCCAAACGCTGGTGGGTATTGCCTGGAAAGTAGGAGGGCTGCGCCTGGCTATCATTACTTTTTTAATATGGATATTGCCCTCGGCCACCATTATGTGCCTGGCTGCCATCAGTTATAAACAGTTTGCCGATAAAAATCAGTTCACAGCTATCATCCGTTTTATACAGCCTGTGGCCGTTGGCATTGTTGCATACGCTACCTATACGTTTGCGAATAGATTCTTAAGGTCAAAAGTTACTACCATGCTGGCCACGGGCTCGTTGATAGCTACCCTTATTCTGCAAAACCCTTACGCTTTCCCCTTATTGATATTAATTGGAGGCATCATATCTTCCGCGTTGGAAACACAACCACAGGAAAATGAATTGAGGGTAAAGTTATTTGCTAATACCAACCCGCGAAAGGTGTTTTACTTTATTGGAATCCTGCTTTTTTTCGCGGCGCTGGGAGCCATTATAAACCGGACCTCACCCTTTAGTTTACCCATACGCCTGTTTGAGAATTTTTATCGCAACGGCATACTTATATTTGGCGGCGGACAGGTTTTGGTGCCGTTGATGTATACGGAATTTGTAGAGCTAAAACATTATTTAAGCAATTCGGAATTTTTAACGGGTTATGCCTTACAGCAGGCACTGCCAGGCCCAACATTTTCTTTTACATCTTTTTTAGGAGGCATAACTATGGGTAATAAGGGTTATGGCATTTTGGGGCAGATAGCAGGGAGTTTGGTGGCTATAATTGGTATAAATACCCCCGGAATAATATTGATATTATTTATTGTTCCGTTTTGGAATGATCTAAAAAAAATAAACCGGATAAAAAATTCATTAAGCGGAATAAACGCAGTGTCTGTTGGTTTTATGGCAACGGCATTTGTTTTATTAGTACAGCCGTTTGGCCTTAATATAATGGCCTATTTAATAATGGCAGCTACATTTTTACTGCTTTTTTTTACTAAAATAAAAGCCCCTGTAATTATTATTATAGGGGTCATACTTGGACTTATATTTTAGGTATTCTACAATTAAAAAGGCGGTTCGTCGTCAATATCATCCATCCGCGACGGGCGTATAATAAAGTTGCTTTGCTTGTCAAAATCCTGTGACGGTCCTAAGCTGGAAAATGCGTTCCCGCCGGCAGGGAAATCACCCATTCCTGTTTCCAGGTCAGTAAATTTAACGTATTTGCCCACAAATTTTAATCTTACGCGGCCGGTTTCACCGTTACGGTGCTTGGCAATAATAACCTCTCCAACACCTTGTGTAGGATTGTTGTCTTCATCCATATCCAATCCATAGTATTCAGGGCGGTAAAGGAATAATACCATATCCGCATCCTGTTCAATTGAACCCGATTCACGCAAATCCGACAGCATAGGCCTTTTTGACCCCCCGGGGCGGTTTTCAACCGCACGGCTTAACTGCGATAGTGCTATAACCGGCACGTTAAGTTCTTTAGCTACAGATTTCAGTGCCCTTGAAATACTACCGATCTCCTGCTCGCGGTTACCGCCACCTTTGCCATCGGCCTTGCCTTGCATTAATTGCAGGTAGTCAATTATAATTAACTGAATATCGTGCTGGGATTTTAAACGACGGCATTTAGCCCTGAACTCGAAGATATTTAGCGCAGGGGTATCATCAATAATAAGTGGTGCCTGCTCTAACCGGCCGATCTTGGTATGTATCTGCTGCCATTCCCATTCTTCTAAAGTACCCTTACGTATCTTTTCCTGTTCAATTTCTGACTCTCCGGATATTAAACGGTTAACCAACTGAACAGAAGACATTTCCAGTGAAAATACCACCACCGGTTTATTAAAATCAACTGCCGCGTTACGCGCGCAGCTTAATACAAAAGCTGTTTTACCCATAGCAGGCCGGGCAGCGATGATCACAAGGTCGGATTTTTGCCAGCCAGAGGTCATACGGTCAAGATCGGTAAAGCCCGAAGCGATGCCTGTTAAGCCATCTTTTTTATCCTTCAGGGCTTCAATTTCCTTCATGGTCTCATGCATCAGGTCGTCCATCTTGCGCGAGTCGCGGCGAAGATTGTTTTGGGCAATATCAAAAAGGTTTTTTTCGGCCCTGTCTAACAGATCAAGTACATCACTGGTGTCTTCGTAAGCACTGTTAATCACATCTGTAGAAATTCTGATAAGTTCGCGCTGAATGAATTTTTGAATGATGATGCGGGAGTGATATTCGATGTTAGCTGCTGAGGCAACACGATTAGTTAATTCCGTAATATAATAAGCGCCTCCTATCATTTCCAGCTCACCCTGCTGGCGTAATTGCGCGGTAACGGTAAGTATATCAACCGGCGATGTTTTTTCAAACAAGGTACGTATTGCCTGGAATATCTTTTGATGATTATCTTTATAAAAAACCTCAGGTTTAAGAATGTCTATTACCGAGGATAGCGCATCTTTTTCGAGCATTAAAGCACCTAAAACAGCTTCCTCAAGATCGGTTGCCTGTGGTGGTAATTTCCCTAATCCGCTGTAAGGGGCAGGTGCTGTAAAACGGCTTTTTCTATCGTTAGTATCAGGTTTATAATTAGGCTTGTCGTTCTCAAAAATCATGGTGAACAAAAATATACAAAATATGTTTTGTGCGGCATATGAAAACGTTAACAATTGTTTTTAAGAGGTAAGAAAAACATTAACAGCACTATATATTTACCGGGCAATTATTAACAATACATGTGTATAACGTGTTAGTATCAATATAAGTGCCTTAACATCAGTTATGTTGATAAACTTTTTAATTGTTAGCTATTTTAAAAAAACCAATTCACCACTTGAGTTCAATTATGGTTAAATGAGTTAATATAGCTACTTTTGGACAAACATAAATTTGATTTAATGGCGTATAATGCTAAACCGGTAAGAGAAGGCAACCAGATGGTTTTTGGGATAAGAACGGTTGTAGAGGCTATCCGTTCGGGAAAGGAAATAGAGTCGCTATATATACAACGTGGGTTAGGCGGCGGCTTACTAAACGAACTGAGGGGTGTACTTACTGAATACAATATAACGGCACAGCAGGTTCCTGTAGAAAAACTTAACCGTATCACGTTAAAAAACCATCAGGGTGTTATTGCTTTTATATCACCTATCATTTATCAAAAGGCAGAGGATATTATTCCGGCGATATTTGAAAAGGGCGAGGTGCCCTTAATACTTGTGTTGGATAGCATAACAGATGTACGTAATATGGGCGCTATAGCGCGCACAGCGGAATGTGCTGGTGTACATGCCATTGTTATACCTGCAAAGGGTTCGGCACAAATAAATCCTGACGCTATAAAGACATCGGCAGGTGCATTATATAAAATTCCGGTATGCCGCCACGATAATTTCATGCAAACTGTAAAGTTTTTGCAGGAGTCGGGTCTGCAACTGGTGTGCTGTACCGAAAAAACAAACGATAATATATACAAACCTGATTATACAGCACCAACTGCCATTATTATGGGCTCAGAAGAAGACGGTATTCGTAACGATATCATCAGAATAGCCGATCATCTGGCAAAAATACCCATGTACGGAGAAATAGAATCCCTAAATGTTTCGGTTTCTACTGCCGTAATAGTTTATGAGGCCATAAGACAGCGTAGTAATATATTATAAAAAAGCCTGATCGGAGTTAACGGTCAAGCTTTTTTATAGGACGGTTTATAAGCGGTTATATATATCTGGTACCGAATTTATTTTTAACGTCGGTTACAATCTGCTTAATATTTTGTTCCTGGTCGCGCGGGCATATCAGCAAAGAATTGTTTGATTCCACTACAATAAAATCATGCAGGCCTTGTAATATCACCAACTTTTCGCCGGGCACATTAACCATGCAGTTTGATGAATCATACATGATCACTTTCTCGGCAGGTATCACGGCATTGCCCACATAATCTTTTTCGGCAAGCTGATAAATAGATGCCCAGGTGCCAAGATCTGACCATCCAAATTCTGATGGTAATACATACACATTCTCCGCCTTTTCCATAATGCCATAATCTATTGATATGTTTACACATCGCTGATATATACGGTGTACAAACTCCCTTTCCTCATCACTGTTGTAAACGCTTCTTGCTTCAGCAAATATTTCATGCATTTCGGGCAGGTAACGGTTAAACGCTTCTACTATGGCTTTTGCCGACCATACAAAAATCCCGGCGTTCCATAAAAAGTCCCCGCTTTGTATAAATGTCTGTGCAATTTCAAGCGTAGGTTTTTCAGTGAATGTTTTTACTTTATGAAAATCGCCATGTATGGTGTCATCCATATACTGTATGTAGCCGTAACCTGTATCCGGCCGGGACGGCTTAATACCTAATGTGATGAGGCAATTTTGTGTTGATGCTGCCTGTAACGATTTTTCAATTGCCGTAATAAAGGCTGTTTCATCAAGTATCAAATGATCTGATGGGGCAACAACAATGGCGGCATCCGGATTTAAAGTTTCAATTTTAAAACAACCGTACGCTACGCAAGGCGCTGTATTGCGCATAATCGGTTCCGTTAATATTTGCTGATCGGCAATTTCGGGCAATTGTTTTTTTACCAGATGCGTATAACTGTCATTGGTTACTATATAAATATTTTCCTTCGGACATACCTTCAAAAAACGCTCGTAAGTGTTCTGTATTAACGTTTTTCCGGTACCTAAAATGTCAATGAATTGCTTTGGATGACTTGTGCGGCTTATAGGCCAAAATCTGCTTCCTATTCCGCCGGCCATAATTATAGCATAGTAGTTTTTATTCATCGTATATAATAAGAATTTAATTTTTAAAAGGCGTGTTAAATGTGTACAATAATTTGTAAATTTATTATTATCTGGTATTAAATAATACCACAATGTGTTTTGTCGAATTATTTAATAAATAAATAACAATTATGTTTTATTGAATAATCATTCCAGTATAAAATTTTTAATTAACAGAACCGTTCTTTTATAAATTTGTGTTATTTTGAACTATAATTTTCAAACATATAAATAAATAATGATAGAGACTAAAAAGTCGCTTTTTGATAATCTGCAGAATTTCTTCGGATTTGACAACTTTAAGGGGGAACAAGAAGCGATTATAACTAATATTTTAGCCGGTAACGATACTTTTGTAATAATGCCCACGGGGGGCGGTAAATCTATGTGTTATCAGTTGCCGGCATTAATGAGCGAAGGTACCGCAATTGTGATATCTCCTCTTATTGCGCTAATGAAAAATCAGGTTGATCAGTTGAGGGCCTTTGGCGGATCGGACAGTATAGCTCATTTTTTAAACTCATCACTTACCAAAACAGATATTATCAGAGTTAAAGACGATGTATTAAGCGGGAAGACAAAATTACTTTATGTGGCGCCGGAATCGTTAACTAAACAGGAAAACATAGATTTCTTACGCTTAAATCAGGTGTCATTTGTTGCTGTTGATGAAGCACATTGTATTTCGGAATGGGGACATGATTTCAGACCGGAATACCGCAAGATAAGGCAGGTAATAAGTAATATAGGCGATAATATTCCTATTATAGCCCTTACCGCTACAGCTACTCCTAAGGTACAGCAGGATATTCAAAAAAACCTGCATATGAATAATGCCACAGTTTTTAAATCATCCTTTAATCGTGCCAACTTATTTTATGAGGTTAGGGCAAAACGTAATGCTATTAAGGAGATCGTAAAATTTGTAAGGCAAAACCAGGGCAAATCAGGTATCATTTATTGCCTTAGCCGTAAAAAAGTGGAAGAGGTTGCTGAAGCGCTGAATTTAAATGGTGTTAAGGCGTTGCCATACCATGCCGGGCTTGACCCAAAGGTGCGGGCTGATACTCAGGACAAATTCCTGATGGAAGATGTGGATGTTATTGTAGCTACCATAGCTTTCGGGATGGGCATTGATAAGCCTGATGTAAGGTATGTTATTCATCATGACATGCCTAAAAGCATGGAAGGGTATTACCAGGAAACCGGTCGCGCCGGGCGAGATGGGGGTGAGGGTGTTTGTGTGGCGTTTTACTCGGGTAAGGATATTGATAAACTGCAAAAGTTTATGAAAGACAAACCTGTTGCCGAACGGGAAATAGGTACACAAATACTTAAAGAAGTTATTGATTACGCAGAATCATCTGTGTGTCGTCGTAAACAGTTGCTGCATTACTTTGGTGAAAATTTTAACGAAGCCGGCTGCAACAATATGTGCGATAACTGTTGTGCCCAAAAGGTGCATTTTGATGGCGAAGAGCACTTACACAAGGCATTGAGTTTATTAAAGCTTATTGGTGATAAATTTGATGATTGCCACCTCATTAATATTTTAATGGGTAAGGATGACGCCCAGGTTAAAAATTACAAGCACGATCAGTTAGATTACTTTGGCTCGGGCAAAGAGGAGGGTGAAAAACTTTGGAATTCCCTGTTACGCCAGGCGCTGTTAGATAATTTTATATCAAAGGATATTGACCAGTACGGACTGTTGCGCTTAACCAAATCAGGTAATTCTTTCCTTGAAAACCCTTATAGTATACGTTTTATATTAAATCGTGATATGGGGGCTACGGATGATGACGAGGCCGACGACGGCCCTAAGCACGGAGGTGGCGCGTTGGATACCCAATTGCTGCAAATGCTTAAGGATCTGCGTAAAAAGCTGGCCAAACAAAAGGGCCTGCCGCCTTTTGTAATATTTCAGGATCCATCGCTGGAGGAAATGTGTACACACTACCCGGTAAGCACCGATGAACTGAAACAAATATCGGGAGTAGGTGCAGGTAAAGCCATGAAATTCGGAGCACCATTCATTGACCTGATCAAAAAATATGTTGAAGACAATGATATTGACCGCCCAGTTGATATGGTGATCAAAAGTGCGGCGAATAAGTCGGCGCTTAAGGTTTTTATTATCCAGAATATAGACAGGCATTTGAATTTAGAGGATATAGCGGCATCTAAAGGCTTATCTTATGAAGAGATACTAAAAGAGGTGGAAACCATAGTAAATTCCGGTACTAAGCTTAATCTGAACTATTACATTGATGAGCTTATTGATGAGGATAAACAGGAAGAAGTATTTGATTACTTTAAAACTGCAGAGGTTGACTCTATTGATGAAGCACTGAACGAATTAGGGGGCGACGATTATACCCGGGAAGAGGTTCAACTGATGCGAATAAAATTCCTTTCGGAAGTGGGTAATTAAACAGGTTGCTTGTTATGCGTTTTTTCTATTTGTAGATTAACCTTGTCCAGCAAATCTTGTAATAACTTACGGTGATGGTGGTTGTTTGCAGAGGATATCAACTGCTCCAGCATCAACCTCATACTATTTTGAATGTACCTGTCTTTATAGCCATAATCCCATATGGGATTAAAGCAATTCTCTAACAGTTGTTCAAAGTTAATTTCTTTGTACCATATACGTATGTTGTCGTCTTCATCGTTGTAAACCAATTTTGGAAAGTGATGAAGACGAAAATAAAAAAGATTGGTTAATGCATGCAGGCTTAATACCGCCGTTTGCGGATCATTAATACCCGGACTAAGTGCTTTTATGGCTACTTCTGCCAGTTGATGAAAGCCAAAATAAGGAGTTCTATCTATAGGTTGGCCATCGTACATATCTATCGATAGTAATAAGTCATGTTCTTCATCTTCTGTAAGTTCGGTTTTATCGTAAACTTTTAACAGATCTTGCCCCTGTAGTAAATACGTTCCGGATGTGTGCAAAATCTCTACCCTGCATTTATTTTTGCTTGTAAATTTTAATAGTCCTTTGGTATCAAAGCCCTGGTAATAGCCCGAGCTTTTTATTTTTACGATATAATATTTTACATCAGGCGAAGTGATAACTGCTTCATTATTAGCTGTGCAAGTTTTAAATAACGCATTCAGCGTTTGTTTATGTACCCGTTCAATAATGGTTTCAAACTTTACAGACTGGGTTACATAATGCAGGAAATATATAAACAGGAAAATATCAACAACAGTAATGGTAAGCAGCAGGTAGATACTTAGTGCAGGAATGTAAATGCCGGCATCAACATCTCTGATAGTGCTCACTGTAAATAAAGCATAAACAATTGTACCCAAATAAAAGCCCAGTACAATTTGCTGAAAACGGTTTACAATCATGCTTTCCAGCATACGGTTACTCATTTGCGAGGCCGCCTGATTAAGCAATATCATCACCATTGAAAAACTAAAAACCATTAAGGATATAATTCCGCCGGCTATAGTTGATGCTATTGACCGGGCGGTACTGGCATCGCGCAGACGGATCCAGCTATAGTTAGTTTTAATACTTTTTCCGATATCAGAAAAATCGAATTGCAGCATGAGCCAAGAAAACAGTAAAAAGCCAATAGCAATTATTGCAGGATAAAACGCAATGCTGGTAATTACTTTATTATATGTTTTCCGCAGCCATTGGGTTAGAGGATTATTCATTTATGCAGAGATATAGGTATAAGTATTCGTGTATTTAAGGAATGATAAATAATCGTTTTTGTTTTTGCAGCACTAATAAAAGAACGTAGCAGGTTTATTTTCCTATGATCTTGAATTCGGTGCGCCTGTTTTTGCTCCGGTTCTCATCTGAGGTGTTGGGCGCCAGTGGTTCGGCCTTACCATAACCTTTATATACTAAGCGTGACGCATTGATACCTTTAGCCACCAAATATTGATAAACAGCTTTTGCCCTGTTCTCTGATAATACCTGGTTAGTGTTATCATTACCTACATTATCCGTATAGCCGGATATTTCTATTTTTAATCCGGGGTTAAGCGTTAAGAAATCAATAAGCTTTTGCAGTTCTGCCTTTGATTCATCTTCCAGGTCGTATTTATTGGTGTCAAAAAAAATGTTTTTCAGTACTACCTTGTTACCCACCTCAATAGGCGATAAGGCCACCGCAATATTAAACGCCATCTTAGGTTTATGACCTACAAGCGAAAAGTTATCCGAATAGAAAAGGTATCCTGGTTTGGAAATATTTAATCCGTAATTTTTTCCGGTGGTAAGCGTAGCCAAAAATTCTCCCTTTTCTGTAGAGCTGTAATCCTGGTAAACAGGCAGGTTCTTTTGCAGATCAATAATTTCAACTGCGGCCTCCAATGGAGCAGTTGTTTTAATATCACTTACGATGCCCTTAACATAGGTTACAGAATTAGGCCTCAGGTTTTGAGGTAATTCAAAAGTGTAAATATCATATCCGCCATAACCTTTTAAATTGTTTGATGAGAAAAAGGCATAGGAGCCGTTTGCTGTTAAGGTAAGTCCGTTCTCGTCTCCGCTGGAGTTTATAGGATAGCCCAGATTCTCGGGTTTTTGCCATTTGCCATCTTTACCTAAACGGCTTACAAAAATATCCTTATTACCCATGCCCGGCCAGCCGTTACTGCAAAAATAAAAGGTACTGTCGTCCGGGTGGATGAATGGTGATTGCTCGTCATATGGTGTATTAATATTCGGTCCTAAATTTTCTGGCTGCCCCCAACCTTTAGCCGTCAGGGTTGATTTCCATATATCATAACCACCGTAACCGCCACGGCGATTACTCACAAAATATAGGGTGCGGCCATCGGCACTTATGGATGGCTGAGCTTCCCATCCGGTTGTATTTACCGGGGCACTCAGGCTAAAGGGTTTATCCCAGTCGTCGCCTTTTTTCCGGGCAATATATATGTCGCAGCGTCCCATGCCGTCGGGGCGGTTACAGCCCGTGAAAAATAAATATTTTCCATCCTGGGATATAGATTGTGCACCTTCGTTGTAACGTGGTGTGTTTATAGCATCACTTAAATACGTCGCTGTTTTCCAGGCACCGTTTTGCCTGTCGCTTTTATAAAAATCTTCGTTGTTATCTATCTTACGGGTAAAAATCAAGGTACTTTCATCAGCAGTAGCCACAGGTAAATACTCGTCGTTTACGGTGTTAATTTCAGGGCCCATATTAATGGGTGTGAAGGCTACCGGGTGTAGCTGCGCCTGTATACTGAATTTGCAGTCACTGATAAGTTTTTGGGCGTAGGCAATATTTTGCGGGATAATATTAGGGTAGGTAAGGTATGTTTCTAAGTGCCGCTGTGCTTCAGGGTATTGAGCTTCGGAAACTTCGCAGTCGCCTATTTTAAGATAAACCGCCCTGTTAAAATCGGGGTCGAGTGCTATCACTCTCAAAAATTCCTGAATAGCAGGTTTGTTGTTCCTTTTAAGCCGGTAAATGTCCGCCAGCAAAAAATGAGCCTCTACAAATTTATCGTCTTCTTTTATGGCCTTCTGCAATTGGCCGATGGCCGCGTCATACAAATGCTCGTCAACACTTTGGTTGGCAAGCGCATAAAACTTAATAGCTTCCTTGTCCGTAGTAGTATAACGTTGTTGCTGCGCATATATATCCACGGTAATCAGCAGCATTAAAACAAGTAGAAATAGCTTTCGCATCATGGTCTGATACGTTTAATAACAAACTAAGTTACAAATACTAAGGGATATTCAGGTATTTGTGCGTTTGTAAGGATATTTCCCATTTTGGGTTATTCATCACATACTCTACAATAAGCGGGGTCATTTCCTTTGCTTTTGACCACTCCGGCTGCAGGTATAGTTTGCATTTGTCTGAAACCATCAGCGCATTGTGCTCTGCAAATGCAAAGTCCGATTTGTTGAATACGATCACTTTTAATTCATCTGCCTTATCAGCTACCTGCTGTACAGGTGCTTTGAACTTTTTGGGCGATAAGCAGATCCAATCCCAACTGCCCGAGAGGGGGTAAGCGCCGGAAGTTTCTATAAAAGTTTTTAAACCGCTTTTTTGCAGCTGAGCGGTAAGATAACCCAGATTGTAGATAAGCGGTTCGCCGCCGGTAACTACAATTGCCTTTGAGGGGTATTTAGATGCATGCTGCACTATTTCATCTGCAGCGGTAAGCGGATGCATATCTGCATCCCAGCTTTCTTTTACATCGCACCAATGGCAGCCTACATCGCAGCCGCCAAGGCGTATAAAGTACGCGGCTTTTCCGGTGTTGTAACCCTCACCCTGTATCGTATAAAACTCTTCCATTAAAGGAAGCAATGTGCCATCTTCCGGAACCTGTGCCATAATTATGCTGCAAATTTAAGTTTAATGCCCTAAGCGCAAAGCATATCCTGCCATTATTTACAGTAAAATGTCTTTTACCACGCTTTCTTTCTTTTTTAAGAAATATTACTTTTAATTTTAAGCAAATGAAACGACTTCGCTTATTGGTTCTTTTTTTGATCGTGCTTGCTTTTAGCTCATGCGTTGATATTGAGGAACATTACGATTTTAAAGCTGATGGAAGTTGCAACGTAGCGTACACCTTTGATATGAGCAAAGCGGTTTCCGTTTTAATGAACCTCATGACAGATTCGGTAAGGGAAACCCCTCAGTTCAATCTCGTAAAAGATACAACCCTTAATTTTTATAGTGCGCTACCTGATAGTATTTCTCATAAAATGACGGTTGAAGAAATAGAAATGACTCAAAAAAGTGAACTGACTATTAATATGAACCTGAAAAAAAATATTATGAAGGTGAGTGTTGATCATGAGGCGCAAAATAATTCGGAACTTAAATATTACCTGCAGCATTTGAATAATATATCAATGAACAGCCAGTTTGCTAATGTAACCGATAATAAGTTAGCCCCCGGCGATTTTGATGCAAAATCATTACTGACAAGCCAGGATTATTATAACTATGAAATTACCCCGCATAAATTTTACCGTATAATCGACAAAGAAAAATTCAAATCCTTTCTGAAAAAAACCGGATCCAAGTTTGCCATGGCCAAAGCCATGCTGATTGATATGCCTTATAAGGTAGTGTTGAATTTTGTTAAGCCGGTAAAAAAGCTGAACAACCCAAAAGCGGTATTATCTGCTGACAGGCGCAAGGTAACTTTAGTAACCAGTATGGATGAGGTGATGAAAAACCCCTCATTAATGAACCTGCAAATAGATTTTTAAGTATCACCCTTATTGATAAACTTCTTTATTGGCCGATGCCAGTGTGTTTTTAAGCAAGCCCACAATGGTCATTAATCCTACGCCGCCTGGTACGGGGGTAATAAAGGACGATTTGAGTGCTACATTCTCAAAATCGACATCGCCATATAACTTATAGCCGGATTTTGTTAACGTAGAAGTTTCACGGTTCATACCCACATCAATTACCACAACACCGTCTTTCACCATATCAGCAGTTATGAAATTCTTTTTACCTATGGCTACGATGAGTATATCCGCATCAAGGGTAAATTTTTTAATATCGGGTGTACGGCTATGGCAAATGGTTACGGTACAGTTGCCGGGATAGGTATTACGAGCCATTAAAATACTCATGGGCGAACCTACTATATTACTGCGGCCCACTACTACACAATGCTTGCCCGATGTTTCCACTCCGTATTCTTTCAGCATCAGGGTGATACCATAAGGGGTAGCCGGAATAAACGAAGGCAGGTTGCGTTGCATACGGCCCAGATTAACCGGATGAAAACCATCTACATCCTTACGGTGATCTATACGTTCGGTTACTTTTTCAGGATCGATGTGTTTAGGTAAAGGTAACTGTACAATAATCCCGTCTATATCCTCATCGGCGTTCAACTCAGCAACTTTAGCAAGCAATTCCTCTTCTGTAACATTATCCTCATAACGTACCAGAGTCGATTTAAAGCCCACCTTTTCGCAGTTCTTCATCTTACTGGCTACGTATGTTTCGCTGCCGCCATCGTGCCCAACCAAAACCGCCACCAAGTGTGGCTTGCGTCCGGTACGTGCTAATATTTTAGCTGCTTCTTCCGCTATTTCTATCTTAAGCTTTTCTGATACGAATTTTCCGTCAAGTAACTGCATTTGAGAGTCAGGATATAAGAGCCGAGAACCAGAATAACCTGTATCCTGGTTCATAGCTCTTGAGTTTAAAATTTAATCCAATTTTAATACCGCCATAAACGCCGATTGCGGTATCTCTACGTTACCCACCTGGCGCATGCGTTTTTTACCTTTTTTCTGTTTTTCCAACAATTTACGCTTACGCGATATATCACCACCATAACATTTGGCGGTAACATCTTTACGTAAGGCTTTTACCGTTTCGCGCGCGATGATCTTAGCGCCAATAGATGCCTGTATAATAATTTCGAACTGCTGGCGCGGTAAAAGCTCTTTTAGCTTCTCGCATATCTTTTTACCAAAGTCGTACGAGTTACCCCGGAATATCAATGATGACAAGGCATCAACCGGTTCAGAATTTAAGCGGATATCCAATCGTACCAGATCGCTTGCACGATATCCTATCTGGTGGTAATCAAATGATGCATAACCTTTTGATATGGTTTTTAGCTTATCATAAAAATCGAATACGATCTCGCCCATTGGCATTTCAAATACCATCTCCACGCGATCGGCGGTTAAGTACGACTGGTTTTTGATGAAACCACGTTTTTGTATACAAAGCGACATCACCGGGCCAACAAATTCAGCCTTGGTAATAATGGTTGCTTTAATGTATGGCTCTTCTACACGGTCAATTTTACTTGGGTCGGGCAAGTCCGATGGGTTGTTTACCGTTACTTCATCACCTTTGGTAGTGTAAGCAATATAAGATACGTTGGGCACGGTGGTAATCACCGTCATGTCAAACTCGCGCTCCAGCCGCTCCTGGATGATCTCCATGTGCAGCATTCCTAAAAATCCGCAACGGAAACCGAAACCTAAAGCTGCTGATGATTCCGGCTCAAAAACCAGAGATGCATCATTTAACTGCAACTTGGCCATGCTCTCGCGTAATTCTTCAAAATCTTCGGTATCAACAGGATAAATACCGGCAAATACCATAGGTTTTACCTCTTCAAACCCCTGTATACCCTGCGGGCACGGGCGGTCAACCTTAGTAATGGTATCGCCCACCTTTACTTCGCGGGCTTCTTTTATGCCGGATATGATATACCCCACGTCGCCTGTCTTTATTACATCCTTAGCTTGTGGCCTCAACTTTAATGTACCAACTTCATCGGCCAGGTACTGTTTGCCCGTAGCAACAAATTTTACCTTATCGTTTTTACGTATCTCGCCGTTTACAACTTTGAAATAAGCAATAATACCCCGGAAGGAGTTAAATACCGAATCGAATATCAGGGCTTGTAAAGGTGCTTCAGGGTCGCCAACAGGATGAGGTACACGCTCAACAATTGCCCGTAAAATATCATGTACACCCTGGCCCGTTTTACCGGACGCGGCTAAAATTTCTTCGCGTTTGCAACCAATAAGATCCACTATCTGATCCTTAACCTCTTCGGGCATGGCACCGGGCAGATCCATTTTATTCAGCACCGGGATGATCTCCAGGTCGTTCTCCAAAGCCAGGTACAGATTAGATATGGTTTGCGCCTGAATGCCCTGCGCGGCATCAACTATCAATAAGGCACCTTCGCAGGCTGCTATTGAACGTGATACCTCGTACGAAAAATCGACGTGGCCGGGGGTATCTATCAGGTTGAGGGTATATTTTTCACCATCAAGCTCATAATCCATTTGTATGGCGTGGCTTTTTATGGTAATACCACGCTCGCGTTCCAGGTCCATATCATCAAGCAATTGTGCCTGCGATTCGCGCTGAGTGATGGTATTGGTATATTCTAACAACCTGTCGGCAAGAGTACTCTTACCGTGGTCGATGTGTGCTATTATACAAAAGTTACGTATGTGCTTCATTCAGGCGCAAAAATAACTTTTTAAGCGGATAAATCATTACAGGTAAATTTTTTACCTTATCGGATCAAAGTAATTCAAAAAGACACGCGGTAAGGTTAAAGAAAAAGTGGAAGAATATGCCATACCATAAGGTGTTTTCCCGTATGCGCACATGAGCGATAAACAAGGCAAAGGGGATAAGCCAGAATAATGAGATAAAACTCAGGTGAATTATAGCGAAAAGAAATGCTGATATATAAATAGCCTGTTCTTTATCCGCTACTTTTAACAGCGTGCCAAGCAGGTAACCACGAAAACCTAATTCTTCGAATAAAGCGGGCATAACCGCTGTGAAAAAAACTATTAACAGTTCGGCAAAAAAATTTCCTTTAAACAGATAATAATAATTTTCTTCTCTGGAGAATATGGTCAGGTTTAACCAGCTAACAGAATAGTGGACCAAAATAGCCCCCATCATAGCCATGGCCCCATATAGCGATGCTTTTTGTATGGAGAAATTAATAAAATTCAGTAGCTTTTTATTTTCTTTCCAATAGATAAGGAAAAAGGCCAGCGAATTCACAGCAAGAGCTATACTGAAAAACAACAGCCACGAAAATGTTTGAAATACATCAAAGAATTTTGACGCACAGCAAATAATTAAGGTAATGGCATAAAATAGTGCCGATTGTTTTAATAACAGCCACTGGTTGCCTATCTTATCAGGTTCTGTTAAATATTGTTTGGCACCGCAACTTCCGCAAAACCTGCAATCAACTGCTATTAGTACATTGCAGGATATACAGTTCTTTTGATCTGCAGATTCAATTACTTCAGCACTAATTTCTTCGCTTACCAAACTATTCAGGTTATGTTATTTTCCTTTTTAAAACGTTCCAGTTCCAACGCAGATTTTATCCCCTTTATCATATAACCAATAATAACAATTTTAACTATTATGCCACTCACCAGGTTAGCAGGGTTATCTATAATGGCCAGCACCTGCACTATGGTATACAGGCAAAGACCTGAAACTATACAGGCGAGCGGTTTTTTTTGACTATAGCCACCCAGCGCTAAAAACAAAGCCGCAAGTATAACATAAACCAAAACATAAGCTAAAATGTCCGGGTCATCCTTTTTGATGAAAAAATTGATAACGCCCACAAACATAAAAACCCCTGCAAGGTAATATAAGCTGTTTCTTGCTGATTTGATCTTATTGTTGAAATCGTTCATGTCGATATCTATGACATCACGATTGGCGATAAAGGATCTTTGTTCAAAATCGGACCCCTTTAAAGGATAACCGCAGTTGGTACAATAAACATCATCAGCTACGACATCTGTAAAGCATGCATCACACTTTTCTATTGCTGCTTCGGCAGGAATAATATTTTCCATTTATTTTTAAGGTTTAAGTATCCCAATATAATTATAGAAATTGATTGAGGAAAATTATAGCTTATATTTTTAAGAAAATATTGTAAGTGCACCTGCCAATGTCAGATATTGCTGCTAATTCCCTGCTGCTTCCACAAAAATGGGTGTTTCTGTTACCTGTACTTTTAATTTTCCGTTTGCGGTGTTCAGCACCTGTTTGGTCATGGCATCGGCGCCCACTTTTAAGTTATACAGGTTTGCTTTAGCAGCAGTTCCCAGATCGAGGGTGTATTCTCCCGTTCGGCCTTTTTGGTCGGGGATGGTGAGTATATACATTACCTTTTTGCCCGACTGATACTTATCTACCAGCGGATCGGCATGGATGGTACCTTTATACACATAGTTGCCCATTAGTTTGGTGGTTTGCAAAATGTAATCGGCAGCCGGGCGGCGTTTTGTACCTTCGGCCAGGCCTGAAGTGGAGTACTGTTCAGGGTTACCCGGTACCGCATCAAACAGCTGATAAAAAAATAACCGTTTAATTCCGTGCCTCATATAAAGCAACGCACTGCGTAATATCCAGTCGGCCTGTGTTAACAATGCCGGTTTATTACCGATAGGAGGTGCATGCTGGTAACTTTGCTGATTGATGTCATATCCTGTTTCGGTAACCCAAACCGGTATATTACCAGGTAGTTCGGCTGCCATTTTTATAAACCCATCGGCAATACGGCCTGATTCTGACAATTCAGGCGCTACGCCCGTTGTAGCGCGGATGTGCGTTAATACGCTGCCATCGTTGGAGTACAGGTGATAGTTGATCACATCAAAACAAAGATTTACCGTGCCGTCTGCCTTGTAGCCCCGGTTGGCTTTGCACCATGCAACCATGCGGCGCACATAATCCGGATTGGCAGTTGCAAGGCCGCCAATTACCACCTGCATATTCGGATCGGCGGTTTTAACGCCGGCATCTGGCCCCAGTGTACCTTTGTGCCCATCGTAAAACGCTGACAGATTTGCGGCATATTGCTCGGGCGTTTGCGTGGCTTTGTCGCCCTTCCACCAGCGGTCGTTCTCATTTCCGCATTCTATATATCTTATCAGGCCGAGGCCTATTTTTACCACATTCACCGGATCGTTTTTCCAGCGGGGACGGCTATCCACCTTTACCAGTGACGAGTCTACATCGGCATTATAACCATAACGAGCGGCAAACTGAAACGCCGTACGCGCCTGTATCACATAGCTTGCCGGGGAGCTGAGGTCGGAACCATAAGGGGCAGGTATGTCCTCATCATCCCGCTGGTCGGCAGGGTAGGTGTTCATCATCCAAACCGGCAGGTTTTTAAGATCGGCCAAAACCATAATGCCATCCTGCTTGCATCGGGTATACATTACATCGTAATACCAACTGCCATTATTGGTGGGGTTATAGGTATAATTACCGCGGGTGTTCTCCAGTTTGTTCCAGTTCATGTAATGCCTTACCGCACTAAAGCATTTAATGAGCGCCATGTTATCCTCATAAATATGACTCCTGTTATTTGGCGCAGCGGGATTTTCCAGGAAATTCCATTCGTAACTGTTTATCCCGAACATGTTTTTAAGGGGCGTTTGGTTAGAGTCGTTAGCGGCCCGGGCAGTAGTTATGGTAACGCTATCTACACCGTGCGACCTTCCTGGCTCAACCCGGCACCGGGTGAAGGCCATTATGGCAAGCAATACAGGAACAAACGATTTAGGATATACAAGCAGATTCATAATTACGAATATAGCAACACGATAATATTTAGTACTGCTTAAATAAATTTTATGGGTTAGATCATTACCCGTTTAGCTTATATTGATTTATAATCCAGATCGGTAAGATCTTTTACCGAACCAAAACCAATTACATCCTGCACCACTTTGCCGTCGGTCATTTCCACGGCCCGTATCAGCTTATCCTGCCCGAACTTGTTCTTTATTTCGTGCATGGTTTTAAGAGCGGTTTCCTTACGGTCCATATCTTCAAAAAGACTATACAGCATATTGCCGTTATTTACGAAATTAGTAACGGCTACCCTTAACTGGGTTATCTGCGTATTAAATACGGGGTCTGCGCCGGTTGTTTCTTCAAACTTTGTTACACGTATGCGTATCATCCGCATAAGGCTAATGGCATCCTGTACCGGCGTAGTAATGGTAAAGGCATCATCCCAGCGAGTGCCATCCTCATAACGTGCCGTAAACCCAACCGATTTACAGTAGAATTTATGATGTACCATCCTTTTTTCTAAAGTAAGGCAAAGAGTCATAAACAACTGATCGATATAGTTGATGTGTTTGCGTTTTTCGGCAGATATCTGGCGCATGGCCTGCATTCCGCGGTAATCATGCGCTACAATATTGGTCTCAATAAAATTCAGACGATAATGCCAGTAAATACCATCAATACTTTTAAATATACTTTTTAAAAGCTGCGGAGTAGCATAGCGCATTTGCAGGGGCGTTTTTATACCCGCGCGCTCCAATCTGTACGACATGTTGGCACCTATACCGGGCAGATCGCCCAACCGCAGATCAGCTAAAACCGCATCAATATTTTCGGGGGTTATCATCATCAGCCCGTCTCTTTTTTTGCCCCTTACCGATGCCAGCTTGGCTAAAAACGCGTTTGGCGCAATCCCTACCGAGCAGGTTAACCATTCACCTACGTCCCGCAGGATATCCTTTTTAATATTAATGGCTATTTTCATCGGGTCGACATGGTCGTAATTGCTCAGGTTGATGATGGCCTCATCAATGCTTTTGGGTACTACATCATTACAATAATTACGCAACACCCCGATTATCTTTTTATGATAATGGCGGTATCTTTCCGGGTTGCTCTCCACGGGTACCAGATCAGGGCACACGGCCATGGCATCGTTTAAACGCATACCTGCCTTTAAGCCGCGTTCCTTGGCTTCGGTTGAAAGGGATATTACACAGCCAAACTTACCGGTGTAAACACAAACGCCCACCGGGCGGTGGCGCAGCCAGTAATTGGCCTGTTGCTCGCAACGGGCAAAATAACTGTTCATATCAACAAACAGCACCCTTGCTTCGGGTTTTACATCCAGGGAATTTTGATTCATAGCTCAAAATTGCTAATATTTTTAGCAATTTCAAATATTCATCCCTGTTTATTTATAGCTTATGGTTTTGCGGAAGCATACACTAATAAAGAATACTGTTTCAGGATGATAACGGGATTTAAAAATTATATAAATTAACTTTAATGATGTCATCTGTTCGGGTGTTCCGCTGGTGTGTATATAAAAAACGGAACAAGCGGAACGATCTGTTTATCAGCTATTTAATTAAATAAATATTTTGTAAATCAGCACGGTTAACTTTATATGAAATTTATAAATAATTATTAATCAGCTTTTTATGTTTTTTTAACAGTGTTCCGCTTTTTGGTTTGCGGAACAGTAAAAAATGGAAGGAATAATGAAGTTAACAGCCTTTACGGACCTATACCTTATCATACCTTAATGCCACACAGCCTCTACTGAGCGTTTGCGATGCCGATAGTTTAAGGCCTAAATTTTCGGGCAAGTGCATTTCTGTAAACAAGCGCCGACCCTGGCCAACCATCACCGGGTGAACCACTATATGAAATTCATCTACCAAACCCCATTCTATCAGTTGAGCGGGTAGTTCCACACCGCCGATAGAGATGGCTTTGCCCGGCTGTTGTTTCAGCTTCAGTATCTCTTCCCTAACGTTTTTATTAATGATGGTTGTACGCTCATCATCCGTATGGGTAATGGTGCGGGATACCAACACCCGGTTGATACCGGCAAAGGTTTTGGCAAAGGCATTTACGGTTGCATCCATTGATTGCGTTTGCGCTACCTGCGGCCAGAAGGGTACCATCAACTCATAAGTTTTACGACCGTAAATGATCAGATCGGCATCTTCCAGCAATTCGCGGAAATAGTTATGAATATCATCACCACCACCAAATTTAGTGTGATCGCAGCAACCATCTAAACTCATATTGATACCGTAAACAAGCTTTCTCATGAGGGTGAAATTATGGATAATCTTACACCTTCAAAATTAATTTAGTTTGATTTTTGATTTAATAAAAAGCAACTGCTCAGGGGTGAGATTTGATTTATCGATAAATTCCCTAACTTTTTTGTGGTATAGAGTTTAGAACTGTCGTCTTTCTTTTTATTTAATGATATGATCCCAAGTAAATAAATTTTATACGCATTCATAGAATCATAATTATTACTTTTATATAATGAAATTTAATAAATATTTAAGTTTTTCAAAGTTTAAATCGGAAAAAATAATTTCAGTTTTTGCTGTATTAATATCGTTGATGTCTGTTTTTTTTTCTTGGTTATCTTTAACAATTTCAAGCAAACAATTTGAGATAGTTAATCAATCGTATTTATCTTTAAATATGTCTAATATCGGCATTACTTTACCTGATAACGACAATATCGTTACAAATATCATAGCAAACGATGAACTACTTGTTCAAGGTTTTAATAGTATCTCGGAAATAAGTAATGTTGGAAATATACCCCTTAAATATGAAGTGGTAATTTTCAACATATATAATAATGGGCAAATATGGAATAGAATTGACAATTCCAATAAACAAATAATAGAGGGTGTTTTATATCCTAAACAAACAACTAATTTTCAATTGAGTACCACATTATTCCGTAAAAACAAAAAATTAATTCCCTTTGGAGAGGTTAAAAAAATGAAATTGGAAGCTGAAGTTTTGATAAATTATTCTGATGTAAATAAATCTCATATTAAATCAGTTCATCGAGTTGTTAAATTTATATTTCATAATAATATAGTAGAAGTACTTAATACAAGGATTGACGATAAAATTTAAACTTATTAAACTGTATTGCGATAGTATTTACTTTACAACTTAACTATTTAGATTATTTTAAATTATTATTAATACAATTATTTCTTCCAAATTTTCCCTTTTTTCAAGATTATGTTGATCCATGCAAAGTTGTGTTAGGTCATATCCAAATATTAACGGGCCTAAATATCGGAAAATGAACGCAAAAAAAGCCTGACACTTTTCGTATCAGGCTTCCAGTACCCAGAGCCGGGGTCGAACCGGCACGGCCTTGCAGCCATTGGTGTTTGAGACCAACGCGTCTACCGATTCCGCCATCTGGGCATACTATTCTTTTCAGAACCGGGCTGCAAATGTATTTAAACTCTCTTTAATACGCAACAGATATTTTTGCCTGTAATAAATATTTGCAATATCATTCAGGCGGCTTTCCTTAGCGGTATCGTCCAGCCCTTCATAATCCGCGGTTAGTTTGGCCAACTCTTCGTTCATATCGCCCTCAATGGCAAGTACTTCGGTAGTGATGTCCGCAAGCTGGTCCGCGTTATCAATTTCCATCAGGCGTTCGTTAATATCCATCATCTCCATTAAAAAATCGCCGGGGAGTTGTGGTTTGGCACCTTCGTTAACCATTCCGTGGCGTTTTAAAATATATTCCAGCAACTTATTAGGGTCGGCCAGGGTTTGGTATGCTTTGTTATTTAGGGTTGATAGTTCCAGTATTTCCTGCTGGCGCTCTTCGCTTTCCCCCGCAAAAAAATCGGGGTGATACTGCTTGCTATAAGTATAAAACTGTTTTTTCAGCGCCGCGGCCTCCGGCGAAAATGTTTCCGGGATATTATAAAATTCAAAATAATCCATCGCTCAAAATTAACATTTTGCCATAGCTTTACGTAATGCATTATGCAGGCAACATTATTATGATACAATAAAAACAATTTAATGGTAAACAAGGTTAAGGAGGTCGCACTATCATTTTGAATTTTAACGTTCAAAATTTAATATATATTTGTACGCTTTAAAAAATCTGCCGATCCATGTTTAATGCATTACCAAAATACCCGGATAATAAATTCTTTTTTCAGTTAATGTACTCGCCATTACATTAACACAAGGCAGTTTTATCTACTTTTTATATATGAAGAATTTGAAAAACATTTTTATACTGCTAACAGCAATTTGCATGTCAGGCGTTTTTGCCCCCGCAGCAGCGCAAACAACACCACAAAATTTATCAACGGTAAACGTAAATGAGTTATCGGATGCGCAGCTAATGAAATTAATGCAGCAGGCTCAGTCTTCGGGCCTGTCTGATGAGCAGTTAGCGCAGCAATTACAGGCACGGGGTTTATCGGCCGAGCAACTGCAGCAGTTACAACAACGCATCAGCAGCTTACGTAAAAGTAACGCTACGGCTAATAATAACAATACCGACCAGAACCTTTCGGTTGCGAGGGGTTTAAATTACACACCCGACTCTACAGGTACACCCCGCCGTAGTACGGATATAGCCAATGCGCTAATCCCTCATATTTTCGGCGCGGATCTGTTCAGGAACAGCAATGTAACTTTTGAGCCGAATTTAAAACTGGCTACCCCGGTAAATTATATTCTGGGTCCGGATGATCAGCTGAATATCAATGTTTATGGTAATTCATTGGTAAACTGGAAGCTTGATGTATCGCCCGAAGGTAACATCAATATACCGGGTGTAGGCATCTTAAATGTATCGGGCAAAACCATTGAGCAGGCAACGGCATCTATAAAAAGCAAACTGGCCGCAAATAATTATGCGGTTGGCAGGGGGACAAGTGTACAGGTTACTTTAGGCAACATCCGCAGTATTAAAGTAATAATGGTAGGCGAGGTAGTTAAACCCGGTACATATACGCTGCCGTCATTAGCTACGGTGTTTAACGCGCTGTATGCCGCGGGCGGGCCAAACAATAACGGTACCTTCAGGCAAATAGAGATCATCCGTAATAACCGTATCATCAGGCGTTTGGATGTGTATGATTTTTTGGTAAAAGGCGATCAGAAGGATAATATAGGCTTGCAGGATCAGGATATCATCAGAGTGCCTACTTACCGTACCCGTGTGGAAATGGTGGGCGAAGTTAAAAATCCGGCCTTATTTGAGGTTTTACCCGGCGAAACCCTGCAGGATGTTATCCGTTTTGCAGGCGGATTTACCGATCAGGCTTATACTGCTCGTATAAAGGTATCACAGATCAGCGATCAACAACGGAGAATAACCGATGTTTTGGA
Source organism: Mucilaginibacter segetis (assembly GCF_016522075.1). Lineage (GTDB taxonomy): Bacteria > Bacteroidota > Bacteroidia > Sphingobacteriales > Sphingobacteriaceae > Mucilaginibacter > Mucilaginibacter segetis. Next base: position 854,179 of record NZ_JAEHFW010000003.1, read on the forward strand.
GAGTGATTATAAAAATTATATACCACTGCGTGGCGATAAATATACGGTTGAACGTATACTGGACAGGTATGAGAACAGGGTGACCATAAATGGCGCGGTTTTCAGACCCGGGGAGTATGAACTGCAAAAGGGCTTAACCGTATCGCAGCTGATAAAGAATGCTGCCGGATTAAAAGAGGATGCATTTACCGGCAGAGGGAGCATAACCAGGCTAAAATCAGATAACACTACGGAATTAATTTCATTTGATGTAAATGGTGTACTTAATAAAACCGCTCCGGATATTGTTTTACAGCGTGAAGATGTGGTAACTATTTCCTCGATTTTTGACCTGAGGGACGAATATAAAGTTACCATTAAGGGCGAAGTAAGAAACGTAGGAGAATTTGCTTATGCCGAGAACATGAGTGTGGAGGATCTGATATTAAAAGCCGGCGGGTTTACGGAAGGGGCCAGCCCCAAGAGGATAGAGGTTGCCCGCCGTATTGATGACAGCAATCCTAATTCGCGATCGAGCAGTTTAGCGGAGGTGTTTAATATAGATGTTGATGCACAGTTGAAAAAGGGACAGGCAAATTTTGTGCTGAAGCCATTTGATATTGTATCGGTATATAGTTTGCCGGGTTATGAAAAGCAAAGTACGGTTAAGATAGAAGGAGAGGTACTTTATCCCGGTTATTATACGATAAAGAAAAAGAACGAAAAAATATCCGACATTATTGAACGTGCAGGCGGTTTAACTGCTTCGGCGGATGTAGACGGAGGAACGTTAAAACGGGACAATTTTGCCATATTGGGTGTTAACAAAAATAAAATTGATACCACCGCTATTGAGCAGGAGCGCGTTAGCAAATTAGACCGTTTGAGTAAAGTTAATTCTGATTCAACAAACGTTAGCAATTTTCAGCCAAGGAATAATTTCGTGGGGATCGATCTGAAAAAGATATTAGAAAAGCCGGGTTCTTCTATTGATCTGATAATGGAAGATAATGATGTTATCAGAATTCCGAAACAACAGCAATTGGTAAGAGTAAATGGTGAAGTGCTCTACCCGAGCGCAGTTGTTTACAGTAAAAGTAAATCATTTAAGGATTATATACTTAACGCCGGCGGGTATTCGCCTGATGCTTTAAAACGAGGTGCTTATGTGGTATATCCGAACGGGACAGTGAAAGGTACAGGTAAATTTTTATTCTTTAATGTGCATCCGTCCGTTAAACCAGGAAGTGAGATTTTTGTAACCCGTAAACCGGATAAGAGAGGCATTTCAGCAACAGAGGTAATTGGTATAACTACTGGGTTGGCATCGTTAGGCGCAATAATTTTGGGTATTATTAATTTGAGTAAATAATGCAGGATATAATTATTACGGATAAAGAGCCGGTACAGGAAAGCAATATTTCTTTAAAGGATTTCATCCTGAAAATAAGATCGCTTATTGCTTATCTTAAATCAAAATGGTTAACCATATTCATTATTGCTTGTATTGGCGGTGTTTTAGGGTTGGCTTATTCTTTTATAAAAAAGCCGGTGTATGTTGCGGAAAGTACTTTTGTTTTGGAAGATGGCGTTAAGGGCGGGGGGTTAAGCCAGTATGCCGGGTTAGCATCATTAGCCGGGATAGATATTGGTGGATCCAGCGGCGGCGGGATATTTGAAGGAGATAATATTCTGGAGTTATACAAATCGCGGTTAATGATAGAGAAAACGTTGTTAAGTGAAGTTGATCTTGATGGAAAAAGGCAGTTACTTATTAACAGATATATTGATTATAACCACCTGCGCGATAATTGGAAAGATAAACAGCTCTCATCGATTTCTTTTAATGACGATCCTGAAAAGTTTAACCGGAAACAAGACAGTATTATAACAGATCTGGTAAAAACAGTCAACAAAAGTTTATTATCAGTTACTAAACCAGATAAAAAACTAAATATTATAAAGGTAACGGTATCATCAAAAGATGAATTATTTGCTAAAGCATTTAATACAAAATTAGTTGAAACTGTAAATAATTTTTACACTCAAACCAAGACCAAAAAAAGCGTACAAAATATACAGATATTGCAAAAACAGGCAGATAGCGTACGAAGCGTGTTAAATAGTTCCATAAGTGGTGTCGCTTCTGCTATTGACGCTGCTCCTAATGCTAACCCGGCCATGCTTTCGTTAAGAGTGCCTTCGCAAAAAAAGCAAATTGATGTACAGGCCAGTGGCGCCATATACAGCGAAATTGTAAAAAACCTCGAGATTGCAAAAATATCGTTAAGGCAGGAAACTCCGTTAATACAAGTAATTGATGAGCCTGTGCTACCATTGGCAGTAAATAAGCTGGGAAAATTAAAGGGCCTGGTTGCGGGCTTCTTTTTAGGAGGAATTTTAATTGTAATATGGTTTGTAGTTAAGCGGATATTTAACACTATCATGTCTTGAAGAACGGTTTGAAAACCGTTCATTATCATATAATAAGGCGTATCATCAAAAATGACTAATCATTTAAAATACTATTGATTAATAGATGCAATATTTTACACTTAAAGTAATTAAATTAAAATTTGAAACCGTAGATACTTTAACCGTTTCGTTTAAGCAGCCTGCCTTAAAACGCATCAGTTATTTAGCAGGCCAGTATCTAACTTTAATCTTCAGGATCAACAATCGCAAATATATTAGACCATATTCTTTTTCATCAGCGCCAGGGGTTGACCAATCACTTGATATCACCGTAAAACGAATGAATGGCGGAATAGTATCTAATCACATCATTGACCGGTTAAAAATTGGCGATTTAGTTGAAGTGATGAGTCCTATGGGCGATTTTACTCTTGAGAAAGTTACAGATAATTCAGATATTTTTTTATGGGGGGCTGGGAGTGGTATAACTCCGTTAATGTCCATAATTAAGTATGCGTTAAATAATAATATTGGTAAGAACATAAAACTAATTTATGGGAACCGCAACTTAGAAGATATTATTTTTAACGATCAAATAAGCGAGCTAAAAAAGCAATATCCATATAAACTATCTGTTTGTCATTTTTTTACGCGCATTACATTAACACCGGAGAACCCTTACATTATGGAGGGCCGAATTGATCCGCATAAAATCTTAAACCTATTTAAAAATGAAACTGATATTAATAATTCATTTCACTTCATATGCGGACCAGAGGGTTTAAAACAATCTGTTAAGTCGGTGTTATTTAGCAAAGGATTAAATGATAATCAGGTTTTTTCTGAAGATTTTATAATTACGCGCGATCCTAAAGAGTTTGAAAATATATCAACAACAAATGTATCTATAACAAACAATAGTGTGTCTTCGGTTGTTGAAGTTGCTCGCGGCAAAAATATACTTGAAGCCGGATTAGATGGTTTAATTGATCTTCCTTACTCCTGCCAAACTGGTAACTGTTTAGTTTGCAAAGCAAAACTGATTAAAGGGGATATAAAAATGATAGGTTTAAAAAAAATCCCCACAGAACTTAAAGAAAATGAATGTCTTTTATGTTGTTCATATCCATTAAACGGTGACGTGGAATTAATTGTTGAATAGTGAAATGTTTAAAATAAGATAATGAGAGTAGTAATTCTTGCTGGGGGATTAGGTACACGCCTATCCGAAGAAACAGTTTTAAAACCCAAACCAATGGTCGAAATTGGGGGTATGCCAATTTTATGGCATATTATGAAAATTTATTCAGCCAATGGGTTTAATGATTTTATCGTATGTTTAGGATATAAAGGTTACTTGATTAAAGAGTACTTTGCTAATTATTTTTTGCATAAGTCAGATGTAACTATTGATTTAACTGATAATTCTATAAAGGTACATGACAGTCAGGCTGAACCGTGGAAAATCACGTTAGTTGATACTGGTCACGAATCTATGACTGGCGGCCGAATTAAGCGTATACAATCTTATCTAAATAATGAACCTTTTATGCTGACTTATGGAGATGGAGTTGGCAATATCAATATAAAAGCTTTATTAAAATTTCATCGAGACCATGGTAAGTTCTGTACGGTTACCTCGGTACAACCTTCAGGGAGATTTGGTGCATTAAATATACTCCCGGATAATTCTGTTCATTCCTTTATGGAAAAGCCCAAAGGTGATGGAGCATGGATTAATGGAGGATACTTTGTATGTCAACCTGAAATATTTAATTATATAAAGGATGGAGATAAAACTATTTGGGAACAACAACCGATGGAACAAATTGCTAACGATGGCCAGATGAACTCATATAAACACACAGAATTTTGGAGGCCGATGGATACGCTGAAGGACAAACACGATTTAAATGAAATGTGGGAAAAGGGTATTTCACCTTGGAAAATTTGGTAATTATGTTTACTGATTTAAAAAATATATATCAAGGTAAGAAGGTTTTTTTAACTGGCCATACAGGTTTTAAAGGTTCATGGTTATTAAAAATATTAAACCTTACTGGTGCAATTGTAAGAGGATATTCTTTGATTCCTGAAACCGAGCCAAACCTTTATTCTTTAATAAATGGGAATGAGCTTTGTGATTCTATTATTGGTGATTTAAGAAATAGAGAGGATTTGAAAAGGGCTGTTGTCGATTTTCAACCAGACTTTATTTTCCATTTAGCGGCTCAACCCCTTGTAAGGCTGTCATATGAGATCCCTTCTGAAACATTTGAAATTAATGCAATTGGAACAGCTAACATATTAGATGCATTAAAACTTTTAAACAAACCGGTTAGTGTTGTATTAATTACTACGGATAAGGTTTACCACAATAATGAGTGGGACCATCCTTATCGTGAATCTGATCAACTGGGGGGGTATGATCCTTACAGCGCCAGTAAAGGGTGTGCCGAAATTATCATTGATTCGTACCGTAATAGCTTTTTTAATAATAAAACTTATCACCAACATCAAAAAGCTATTGCTGTTGGTCGTGCAGGTAACGTGATAGGTGGCGGGGATTGGGCCAAAGATCGTTTAATTCCAGACATTGTAAGAGCATTATCAAAAAATCAACGTATTGAGATTAGGAATCCCAGATCTGTGCGGCCATGGCAACACGTACTTGAACCGTTGTCAGGCTATTTAGAATTGGGAGCTAAATTAGCTACGCATCCTCTTAAATATTCACAGGCATATAATTTCGGCCCTGATTTAAACGATGCATTGGCGGTAAGTGACATGGTAAATATGGCTATTGATTGCTGGGGTGGGGGTGATTATTATTTTAACAAAGACGTTAATCAGTTGCACGAAGCAGGTTTATTGAAGCTTGATATTAGCAAAGCTAAAGCCCAATTGAATTGGATACCGAAAATGGATGCAAGTCAGGCAGTGAAGAATACAATTAACTGGTATAAACATTTTTATAATAATGGTGATGTAGTTGATTATACGACTATGCAAATATTAAACTTCTTTGATGGCTAGGATATTTTTAACAGGCATAACAGGTTTTTTAGGATCTAATATTGCTCAATATTTAGTAAGTAAAGGTCATGAAGTTATTGCAACTTACAGACCCAGTTCAAGCAGAGATTTGTGTTTAGATTTTTTTGATACTGTTACGTGGATATTGCAGGATGAGAATGACTTATGGGTGAATCATGTAGTTGATTTGCGTCCTGAAATAGTAATCCATTCTGCATGGATAGGTGTTAGTCATGGAGAGAGAAATAATTGGGATTGTCAATATAATAACGTGGAGTTTTTAACTACACTGTTGAATATTACAAAATGTGCTAATGCAACTAAGTTTATAGGTTTGGGATCACAGGCCGAATATGGAGTTTATAACGATTGTATAGATGAAAATGCGCCGCTTAACGTTAGTGAAGCTTATGGTAGCATAAAGATAATATGTTCTGAAATAGTAAAACAATTTTGTAATTATCACCATATCAATTGGTATTGGCTGAGATTGTTTTCTTTTTTTGGAAAGGGGGAATCCGATAAGTGGCTGATATCAGCCCTGATAAAGAGAATGGCTTTGGATGATCATATGGATTTAACACCGGGTGAGCAAAAATATGCATATTTATATGTAAATGATTTGGGTTTGGCCATAAATAATATAGTTGTTAAAAATGGTAAGTCTGGTATATATAATATTTCTTCAAAAAGCACTATAACAATAAAGTATTTAATTGAAAGTATAAGAGACATAGTAAAGCCGACATTTAAATTGAATTTTGGAATTTTGCCTTACCGGTCAAATCAATCCATGCACATCCAAGGAGATTCCTCTAAATTTATAAATGAATTTGGTGATTTTGAGTTATCGGATTTTAATGATTCTTTGTTGGAAACGGTTGAATATTTAAAGGGGAAATTTAACACTCAAAAAAATGAAAGCATCTGATTATATAGCTACCTTTTTAGAAAAGAAAGGTGTGACACATGTTTTTGAATTATCCGGTGGAATGATAACACATTTACTTGATTCATTGAATCAAAAAACGGATATACATATAATTACTATGCATCATGAACAATCAGCGGCTTTTGCAGCTGATGCATATGGGCGCATTAGAGGGGTGCCCGGTGTAGCTTTGGCAACCAGCGGTCCGGGCGCAACAAATCTTGTTACTGGTATAGGTAGTTGTTATTTTGACTCTACTCCAGCGATTTTTATAACAGGTCAAGTAAATAGACACGAACAAAAAGGTGATCGGAATATAAGGCAGCTTGGATTTCAGGAAACCGACATTGTTGCAATGGTAAAGCCGATTACAAAAGCATGTTTTAAAGTTGTTAATGAAAATGACTTGCCTTTGATACTTGAGAATGCTTTCTTAATCGCTTGTGAAGGTCGGCCGGGGCCTGTGCTAATTGATATACCGATGGATATTCAGCGTGCGCAGGTAAACGCATCCGATCAGGAGCTTTTTAATCATACTATTTTAGGACCGTCTAAATTGCAGCTTACTGAAATAGCTGCCGATATTCGTAAAGCGCATAAGCCGCTTTTATTAGTGGGACGTGGTGTACGTGCAGCTTTTTCTGTGAATGAGATGAAGACATTTGTTGAAAAAACGAACATTCCTGTTATAACTACACTTTTAGCTATTGATGCAATTGAATTTGAACACCCGGCACGGGTAGGTTTTATTGGCAGTTACGGCAACCGCTGGGCAAATATAGCTTTCGGCGAGTGCGATTTGTTGATTGTTGTGGGCAGTAGACTAGATATTAGGCAAACAGGTGCCGATACACATTTTTTTGAGGATAGAAAAATCTACCACGTCGATTGCGAATCTTGTGAGATCAATAATCGTATAAAAGGATGCGTACCAGTTGTATCCGATGCCAAATCTTTTTTTAATGAATTTAACAAATTTGCGGCTTTTCAGAATTTTTTAAAACCGACATCATGGTATCAATATATAACCGACCTGAAAAATTTATGGCCAGATACTAAAGAGCTTCATCCAAATGGAATTAACCCTAATTATTTCACCCACATACTGTCAAAAAATTCAAAAAAGGCCAAGTGCTTTATAGCAGATGTTGGCAGCCATCAGATGTGGACTGCACAGTCAATTGAAATTTCTAATGGCCAGTTATTTCTCACGTCAGGGGGAATGGGTGCAATGGGTTATGCATTACCTGCTGGTATCGGTGCTTGTTTCGCTTTAAATAATAATCCAGTGGTCGTTATCGCGGGTGATGGATGTATGCAAATCAATATACAGGAATTACAAACCATTGTAAGAAATAAATTGCCGGTTAAAATTGTCATCCTAAATAATAAAAACTTAGGGATGATAAGGCAGTTTCAGGATAGTTATTTTAATTCACGATATCAATCAACATATTGGGGGTATTCAGCGCCAGACTTTGAAAAAGTTGCAATTGCATATGGGATTAATAGCATCACTATTGATACCGAAGGAGAAGTAGAAGATGCAGTAAAATGGATGTGGAACAGTGAGAATGAAAAAAAAACCGTCTTATTACAGGTAATGATAGATCCGCATACTAATACCTATCCTAAAATTGCATTCGGCAAACCGATTACGGAAATGGAACCTTTTGCCCAACCGATAGAGATGGAAAGCACCTAGAGGCGCGATTTTTATTTAAATAAATTGATTATTATATGTTAAAAAACATTACAACCCCCGAACTTGAAGCATCAATTCGTGAAATTGCTAAAGCCAAAACAACCCAATCTATTATATCAGGTAAAAACTATATACCTGTTACCGGTAAGGTTTTGGACGAAAATGATATATTACTTGGTGTTGATGCAGCCCTTGATGGCTGGTTAACCGCCGGACGCTTCGCTAATAAATTTGAAATAGATTTTGCAGCATATTTTAATGCACGTAAAGCGTTGTTAGTAAATTCAGGCTCATCTGCCAATCTGGTGGCATTTTATGCGCTTACTTCTTCTAAGTTAGGCGATAGGGCTGTTAAAAGGGGGGACGAGGTTATTACCGTAGCAGCAGGATTTCCTACAACTGTAAATCCTATTATACAGTTTGGGGCAATACCTGTATTTGTTGACATTGATATTGCAACGCATAATGTTAAAGCCGAGGATATTGAACAGGCGGTATCACCAAAAACCAAAGCTATTATGATAGCCCACTCATTAGGAAATCCATTTAATCTGGACGAAGTGATGCGTGTGGCAAAAAAATTTAATTTGTGGGTTGTGGAAGATGACTGTGATTCATTAGGAGCCACCTATCGCGATAAGAAAACAGGTACCTTCGGAGATATTTCCACATTTTCTTTTTACCCGGCCCATCATATAACAATGGGAGAAGGTGGTGCGGTTCTAATTAATAATCCGGAGCTTGCAAAAATTGCTGAGAGTTTTAGAGATTGGGGCCGTGATTGTTATTGCGAGCCTGGAAAGGATAATACCTGCGGCTGCAGGTTTTCGCAACAGTTGGGGTCTTTGCCGTTTGGCTATGATCATAAATATACTTATTCGCACATTGGATTTAATTTAAAAGTAACTGATATGCAGGCGGCCTTTGGAGTTTCCCAGCTTAACAAGATTGATTATTTTGTACAACGTCGGCGCGAAAATTATAAAGCCTTATACGAAAGGATGAAGGAACTTGAAGAAATATTTATTTTACCCGAACCTACTGAACATAGTAATCCATCGTGGTTTGGTTTTTTACTAACATTAAGAGAAGGCGATGCTGCTGACAGGCACATGTTGGTTCAACATCTTGAAGAAAAGAAAATTGGAACGAGGTTATTATTTGGAGGCAATCTGCTAAGACAGCCTGCATATGCCAATATTAATTATAGATCTGTAGGTGATTTGAAAAACACCGATACCATCATGAACAGGTCATTCTGGCTTGGTGTATGGCCAGGGTTAAATGAAAGCCATTATGATTATATGTTAGAGGTGATTAAGGAATATATTAGCTAAACTGCAAATGGCAGAAAAGAAAAATAGATTAAGCAATTTGACTATCGTTATACCTACTTACAATAGGCAATTTTATCTTAACAAGCTTTTAAATACCTTACCGGTAGATATCAATATTATTGTAAGCGATAATGGTATGTTTTTAACAGATGAATTTAAGGCTAAGTTTATAAATGTGAAATTCATTTTGCAGGATTTGGTGATTGACGCTTTGCAAAATTGGAACAAATGTATAAAAGCAGTTAATACCGACTGGTTTATGATCCCATCGGATGATGATCTGTATTATGAAAAGTCATTTGATATTATTGAAAAATATATAAATCAATATCAAAATGCGGATTTGTTAATTTTCGGGCATAATGTTATAAACGAAAATGATGATTTAATATCTGAATGGCGACCTAAAAAACTGCTAGAAATGGCCCCCCCAAGTGGGTTTAATATTTTAAAATACGGAGTTGAAGCTCGATTCCCATCAATGTTGTTCAAAACTTCTAAAGTTCAACAGTTAGGTTATATTGACGAATCATATAAATTAACTGCGGGTGATAGCAAACTTATACAAATGATTGCGCTCACAGGAAAAGTGGTTTTTATTCCCGAAATCATAGGAGCTTATAGAACATGGCCGAATAACTCTACAGTATTAACTTTAGGCACAGCTGGATGGCTTGCAGAAATTGATAGGTGGCAAAATGATATTGAATACTATATTAAAAATCAAATACCTTTATCCCCGGTTAGAAATTTTAAAAAAATTCGGGATGAAGTTTACGGAAGGAATTTAGTTGGATCAATAATCAATAAAAAAGCAAAGTCAAACTTCCGAGATGTACTTTTTTTTTTAAAAAACGTCAGGTTTCCCTGGCATGCCAGTTTTATCACCAAATTAAAAATTCTTAAAGCGTTGCTACTTAAGTGAAGGTTAATTATAAGGTAACTAGATCCATATTTGGTTCTACTATATTCAAGTTGTCCGGCGCGGCAATATCTTTTATCTCGGTTCCTTTACTGCTAAAAACACTCGGCACAGACACCTACTCCATTTGGGTTACGATAACCGCTTTATTATCATGGCTTAATCTGTTTGATTTTGGTTCCGGTTACAGCTTGAAAAATAAAGTTACCGAATCAAGGGCGAATAATGATGATGCTAAACTTGAAGTGCTAATCACTGGTACACTACAGTTTTATATTTTAATGAGCTTGATATTACTTATAACATTTATAATATCGACATTTTTTATCAGCATTTTTAAATCGCATTTGTATTTGTCAGCGATAATTTACCTTCCGATAATTTTTTCTTTCCCTTTTACCTTGGGCCATTTTATAATTCAAGGCTTAAAGAAATTTAACTTATTTAATTCCATCTTATTTTTTCAAAGTTTTTTATGGCTGCTCATATTACTGGCTTTTAAATATCATATTTTTGATGTGAATATTTATAAACTTGCAATATGTTATAGCGGTTTATATGTGATAGCCAATTTTACTATAATTTCCTTTTCTTTAAGAACACTTAATTTCCATTGGTTGCAAATTTTTAATTTTAGCCATTTCAAATCTTCTAAGAAATCATTACTTGTTGGCACGAGCTTTTTTATATTGCAAATTTCAGCCCTGTTTTTATATTCTATAGGTAACATATTAACCTATAATAACCTTGCTTTAAAATATGTTGCCCAGTATGATACGGTAAATAAGGTATTTTTATTGGGTATGACACTTTTTAGCGTAATTATATCAGTTTTTTGGACCGAAATTTCACATGCAAAAGCCCTAAAACAAAAAGCACAGCTAAATAAATTGTATAAGCAATTATTATTATGTGCCTCGGTATTTAGTGTAGGCATATGTATTGTTTCGTATTTTATACCTCTCTTGTTACGATTGTGGACTAATAATACTATAATAGTAACAAACGTTAAAGATATATGGCCGTTTGCCTTTTTAGGTATTGTGCAGGTCTTTGCCTATACAGGTGGCGTGTTTTTAAACGCTTTTGAAAAATTACGAGGTCAGATAATCCTATCGTTTGTTGCTGCAATACTAATGATACCTTTAAGTAAGTTATTATTTTCATTATCAGTAGGCATTGGTTCAGTTCCTTTATCCGCCGGTATTCTTACATTACCTGCAATGATATTCGTTATATTTAAAGCTAAATCATATATTAATGAAGTGGATTTATGATTAGCGCAATTTTTAAAATGATAAAGCATCTGCTTTTTTTAAAGCGTTTTAACGCCATAAAAAAATATTTGACGTCAGGTAACAGCCATTTCTTCGAAAATTTCCATTTAATTTTGCATAAGAGGGTATCAGGTAAAATTTATCTTAAGGTAGGTGATGACACAATATTAGATTGTAAGGTAATATTTGAATCGGGAGCAGGGGAGGTTATAGTGGGTAACAGAACTTATATAGGCTCGAGTGATATTATATGCCGATCCAAGATTGAGTTTGGCGACAATGTCTTTGTTGCATGGGGAACATATTTTTACGACCACGATTCTCATTCAATTAATTATAAAGAACGGGAGAATGATATTATACAACAGTTGGAGGATTTTCGTTCTGGTAAACTTTTTATAGAGAATAAAAACTGGTCAGTAGTTAACTCAAGCCCAATTACAGTGCGTGATAACGCATGGATCGGGATGAACTGTATAATATTAAAAGGTGTAACCATAGGAGAGGGAGCGATAGTAGGAGCAGGTAGTGTTGTTACACGCGATGTACCTGATTGGTGTATTGTTGCCGGTAACCCGGCAAAAGTTATTAAGGAAATTGCACATGAACACAGAAGGAAGTAAAAAAAAAATACTTGTAACCGGGGCTTATGGCTTTCTTGGACGTTACACTGCTAAGGCATTTCATGAGGCGGGTTATCATGTAAGTGGTATAGGGCATGGTAAATGGCATAGGCATGAATACAATAAATGGGGCATTCAAGAATGGTATGAAACTACGATAACTTTTGAAGCGCTCTCGAATCTGAATCAGGTATTTGATATAATAATTCATTGTGGCGGAAGTGGTTCAGTAGGTTTTTCTTATCAAAACCCTTACGAAGACTTTCAGAAAAGCGTTCAAAGCACATTAAGTTTGCTTGAATATATCAGACTCCGCTGTCAAGATTGTCATTTTATATATCCTTCAAGTCCGGCTGTTCAGGGAGATGTAGGTGATAAACCTATAAAGGAAGATGACCCATCTAACCCGGTCTCACCTTATGGCTTTCATAAAAAAGCGGCCGAAGAACTATGTTATTCCTATAATAAAAATTTCGGCATCAAAATTTCCATCATCAGATATTTTTCTATTTATGGTGTAGGGTTGCAAAAGCAGTTATTATGGGACGCCTGTATAAAAATAAAAGAGGCCGAAAAAGATGTATCGTTTTTTGGTACAGGCGAAGAAACACGCGATTGGTTATATGTAGAAGATGCGGCATCGCTGATTTTAGCTATTGCTAATAATTCAAAAAGTAGCTTAGATATATTTAATGGCGGCACAGGAATAAAAACCTCTGTTAAAAGCACTATAGAGCAATTGGTTAAGTTGTATCATAAAGAGGTTAATATTAAGTTTAATCAACAGGTAAAAGAAGGAGACCCCAGATTTTATCAGGCGGATATTTCAAAAACCCGTGAAATAGGATGGGCTCCTGAGACAACTTTACAACAGGGATTAGAGAAGTATTTGCAATTTTTTAAAAAATTAATGAATGACTAAGGTTGCGTTTTTACTGAATTTTACGAAGGAATATAAAGGCGGAATAAATTATATTAAAAATTTACTTTATGCATGTACCAAGGAAAAACATGCTGATGTGGAATATTACTTATTTGTGCCTGCAGATATTGAAGAAGATTATATTAAAATGTTTGCCCCCTATGCACATATAATTAAAACAAATATTTTAAAGCGTGGTACGGTAAGCTGGTTTATTGATAAAGTGTTGGAAAGAAAGTTCAGCGCAAGCTTTTTTCTTTTACGCCTATTAAAAAAATATAATATAAAAGTAGTTTCCCATTCTAATTTTTTTAGCCGTTATAAAGGATTAAAGCTAATAAATTGGGTTCCGGATTTTCAAATATTACATTACCCGGATTTATGGACAGATCAGGAAAGGAAGCGTATACTAAAACAGTATAACGATATGATAAAGTATAGTGATCTGATTGTTTTGAGCAGTAACGATGCTTTTAAAGATTACAAAAGTTTCACCACGGTTAATGTGGATAAGGTAAGGGTAATGCCGTTCGTGTCGCAACCGGGTTCGCTTTCTGAACAGGAATTTAATAATACTTTAAATTCTATAAAAAGTAAATATAATATTAACCGAAGTTTCTTTTATTTGCCCAATCAGTTTTGGAGCCATAAAAATCATATAACAGCATTTAAAGCAGTAGATATTTTAAAAAAGCGAGGTTTAAATCCTCTGTTAGTTACCACAGGGCACATGGCCGATTATCGCAATAATAAAAAACTACAAAACACTTTAAATTATATTAACGATAATAACCTTCAGAATAATATACTTTTACTTGGGTTAATACCTTATGCAGAAGTGTTGGTAATGATACGTTCCTGCTTATCTCTTATTAATCCTTCGTTGTTTGAAGGCTGGAGCTCAACTGTTGAAGAGGCCAAAAGTTGCGGTAAAACTATCATCCTTTCTGATATTCCTATTCATCGCGAACAAAACCCCGACACCGGAATTTATTTTGATCCGTTAAATGAGCGCGAACTGGCTGATATTATGCAAAAGCTGATGTCTGACAGTAAAAATATTGATGAGAATTATTTTACGGATATACATGTGGAACAAGACCTGATAAAACGTACCAAGGCGTTCTCTGAAAGATATTACGAAATTATTAAAGAGGTAACCGCTAACTAAAACATTGCATGGAAGACCTTTTGGCCGTTTTGGTTTTATATAATATGCCTTTAGCAAAATCGGCCACCTTTTTATCTATCAATGCATCCCTAAAAAAAAGTACGCAATCTTTACAAATGGTGGTGTACGATAATACCCCGGTTTGTAATGCAGATTTTGAAGAGGGGCAAAGCTATTCCATTGATAATATTTCAATAACGTACATACCGGATGAAAACAATAGCGGAGTTAGCAGGGCGTATAATGTAGCAAATAACATAGCCTTGCAAACCGGTAAAAAATGGCTGTTGCTGCTTGATCAGGATACTGATTTTCCGGAACATACAATTCCTGCGTATGCAAATGCTATTTCCAGCTATCCTGAAGGTGTATTATTTGCACCCATTATGGTAGTGAATCATCATACTATTATCTCCCCATGTAAGTTCAGGTATATGCGCGGATTTTCGTTGGATCACATCAGTCCCGGCATCCATAATTTAAAAAACTTGTCAGTAATAAATTGTGGTATGTGTATAAGTACCCTGGCATTTAAAAAAAATAAAGGTTATAACGAAGGTATTAAGCTTGATTTCAGCGATCATGATTTCATTAAGCGTTTTCATAATACCGTTACTGATAGTTTTATAGTGATTGATTTGCAGGTTACTCATGAATTATCTACCGAAAAAAAAAATACAACAGGTGCAGATCTTATTCGCTTTAACTATTATTTGCAGGGTATGCGCAACATGTCGGCTTCAGTAGGTGAAAGGTTTATACTTAATCTGAATGCTTTTATAAGAGCGTTAAAATTATCTGTAATACACGTAAATTTGAATTTTATATTAAAGTTATTTACCGGTAAATGATAAAACGACAGACAAGTGTAGCTGATGTAAACCCTTTCTTTATATATATATTGGGTTTTTCGCTGGCGCTTATTGTTTATCAGTTGGATTGGTCTTATTTATATCCTAAATTAACTTTAGCACTGCTTGCATTCCTATTTGCTACTTTTTTTATTAGTGGCGCTCTTGGTTTGTATGTTCATCGGAAAGGTGTACTGCGTTTTTATGAATACAAGAATAGGTTACCTGTTAACAGTTGGATAATAGCTATAACCATAGGCTATATTTTAAATTTTGTTTATGCCGGGCATATCCCAATGGTGGCAATATTAAAAAATCAGGATATTGATTATTTTGAATTTGGAATTCCCACGTTTTATGTCATTTTATCCACTTTTACCAGTTTTTTTACAGTATATCTGTTTAAATGTTACATGGTAGAAAAGAATAAAAAATACCTGTTTCAATGTTTTTATCTGCTTATCTTTCCTATTCTGGTATTTAACCGGGGGGCAGTTCTGATTAATTTATCCAGTATATTTTTTGTTTATCTGTTCTCTTATAAAAAAAGCAAATTAAAGATATATTTCCGGGTAGTATTGATAGTTTTTATTGTATT
Organism: Mucilaginibacter segetis; assembly: GCF_016522075.1. GTDB lineage: Bacteria > Bacteroidota > Bacteroidia > Sphingobacteriales > Sphingobacteriaceae > Mucilaginibacter > Mucilaginibacter segetis. The sequence continues at coordinate 869,946 of NZ_JAEHFW010000003.1, forward strand.
AATGGGGTTTGGTATTTTAGGGAATTTACGTACAAGTAACCAAATAGATAAAAACAAAACTCAGGAGCTAAGCGAAATTATGTTAAATCTTGGTGAGGCAAAACCGGATTTTGTCAATTCATCAATACCTAAAGAATATTTTTGGTCTTATTTATATATATCGTCGCCGTTAGCCAATTTGCAAATAAATATTGATGATCGTCCTATTGATTACAGTATCTCAAATATTCTGGGATATATGAACGGGGAGCTTAATTTTGATTTTATATCAAAAAGGCTGGCTTCGATATTTAATACGGTAAAACCCGACAATAAATTAATAGCCCCATTTTTAACCGTTGGTACGGTTTATTCCACATCTTACTCCTATTTAGGGTGGTTAGGAATGTGTATTACCTTTTTATTTTTAATGGGGGTTACTTTTCTTTATTTAATTATCATGAAGCCGCAAAACCCTTACTTCTCCACGGGATTGGCTATTTTAAATACATTTTTATTATTCTGCATATTTGATAACATGTTCTTTTTTAGTGGCTTAAGCTTCCAACTTGTTTATCCTGTACTATTATCATTAAAGTTAAAACGCTCAAAACCAGTAACAGCATGAGTAAGGTTTGTTCGGTGTGCATGGCTACATATAATGGCGAAGCTTATATTAAACAGCAGGTAGAAAGTATATTAATACAACTGTCGCCGACAGATGAACTCATTATAAGTGATGATGGTTCAACTGACGATACCTTACAATTATTGCATTCGTTTAACGATAAGCGTATCAAGATTTTCCCTAATAACCGGCATAAAGGTCCTGTTGGTAATTTTGAAAATGCTCTGATGAAAGCATCCGGCGATATTATTTTCCTGGCTGATCAGGACGATAAGTGGAAAGCCGACAAAGTAAGTACGCACTTGTTTTTGCATAAAAATAATGACCTGGTTATATCTGATGCTGTAGTGGTAGATCAAGATGGCAAAACCGTTTTTAATTCCTTTTTTGAGGAACGCGGGTCGAAACCGGGTTTTATAAACAATATAAAGCGCAACTCTTATATTGGGTGTTGCATGTCATTCAACCGTCGTATTTTAAACCTTGCATTGCCATTCCCATCCTACATACATATGCACGACTGGTGGATAGGGTTAATAGCCGAAATAAAAGGAAAGCCATACTTTTGTACAGATAAACTTATGTATTACGTAAGGCATCAGAATAATGCGTCGCCAACATTAGGCTATAGTGGTTATTCGGCATTCAAACGAATGAAAAACCGCTTTCAATTACTTGTAGGGTTGCTATCTGTATTATTTAAGTAATAAATAATGAGATCTGGTATAAGAAACATATTGTTAATAATTTTATGCATACTTTTTAACTGTATAGGTGTTTTTGCGCTTTCACATATGAATGTGCGTTCAGCAGGGGCTAAAGGGAATGGTATTACCGACGATACCGAGGCATTGGTTTATGCTATTAGAAATGCCGATACTATAGTTATACCAAAAGGGACATACTTAATAAGTCGGCGGTTGCAATTTTCAGGTCTCAGTAATAAAACTATTTTAGCCACCGGTGCCGTTATCACCAATGATAATAATTTAACCGGTACCATTCAGTTTGAAAAGGGAAAAAATATTACGGTAAATGGCGGTACCTGGACACGCACTGTTTTACCCGTAAAAGAGGGGAAAGGCGAAGAGCATACGTTTACCTTTATTAATATTGATAACGTTAAAGTATCCGGAGTAACTGTTAAAGGATCGCCCGAGATGGGTATTGCATTAGTTAACGTAAATACTGCCGATATTGAAAATAATCATATTTCGAGCTGTTTTCGGGATGGTATATATGCACACTACTCGGTAAAACTGTCATATATCAACAATAAGTTGGATAATATTAAAGATGATGCTATGTCTATACATGATTATGGCATTCCCGATCAAAAAAAGAATTTAACATCTGCCGGTTTTAAGCAGGCAGGATACAGCCGTGTTTTAAACAATACAGTGAATAATTGTTACCAGGGTTTTGCATCAATTGGTTGCAGTAATATAACCGTGGATAATAATCAAATTAATAATACCGTAAACGCCGGTATCGCCATTCTTAATTCTGAAACTATTTTTAAAGGCAGTGATGCACGGGCAAATCATATTATTATAAAAAATAACGTTTTAACCAATAATGGCGGCAAACAAACTATTATTAACATTCCATATTTTAATTACGGGCAACTAACAACGGGCCGTAGCGCGTTATTTATTGGTGTTACCGATGCCGATAACTTAATTAATAATCCTAAAAGCCGGCTAAATAACATTACGGTTACGGGTAACAAAGTTCAAGGATCTTTTGTTAACGGTGCATATGTAGCCCAAATAGATCATCTTATTTTTACAAATAACTCTTTTACTAATTGTAATACATCTGATAGCCCTTATTGCGGCAATATAGTTGAAATTGAGAATTGTACCGATGCTGATATATCAGAGAATGATATTATTGACAACCGGGTTAAAAAACACCATATTAATGGGTTTAAACTGAACAATGTTACCGGCACTATTAATAACTGGAAGGTTAAAGGATTTATAAAAGCTGCCGGATCCGTATTTAATATAAAATCCTGATATGCAAACAGATAATGATCCAATTAAATTCAGTGTGCTTGTCCCTACCCTAAATGCGGGGTCACAATGGCGTGTTTTTTTAGAGAATTTTGCCAAACAGTCTGTAAAGCCACATTCCTGTATAATTATAGATTCGGGCTCTACTGATGAAACGGTTGCATTGGCTTTGGAAGCAGGATTTACGGTTAAACAAATAGATAAGAGAGATTTCAGGCACGGTGCTACCAGGCAGGAACTTGTTAACCTTTCTGTTAATTGTGATATCTGTGTTTTTCTTACACAGGACGCTATTCTGGCTGCAGAAGATAGCCTGGAGAAGCTGATAGCGGTTTTTCTAAAAGATAATAAAGTGGCATTAGCTTACGGAAGGCAATTGCCACATTTGGGTGCTAAAACTTTGGAAACACATGCGCGGTTATTCAATTATCCGCCAGTTTCAGAAATACGTACATTAAAAGATAAGGAACGCCTTGGCTTTAAAACTATTTTTTGTTCAGACTCATTTGCCGCCTATCGCAAAGAAGTATTAAATAGGCTTGGTGGTTTTCCGCCTGATACTATAATGGGCGAAGACACCATTGTGGCTGCAGAAATGCTTAAAGCTGGATATAAAATTGCATATGTAGCAGAAGCTACAGTGCATCATTCGCATACTTATACTTTAAAAGAAGAATTTAAAAGATATTTTGATACGGGGGTTTTTCATACCCAAAATTCACATTTAAAAAAAGAGTTTGGAAATGCTGACGGAGAGGGGTTACGATATGTATTATCAGAGATGCGGTATGTTATTAAGAACCGGAGCTTTATTTTACCCTACTCCATGTTTTCAGTAATGGCTAAGTGGCTCGGTTATAAATTAGGGGTTAAATACCGTTGGTTTTCTCATAATACAGTTAAAAACATGTCTATGCATAAAAGTTATTGGAGCAGAGTACATAATTAAATTAATACATTCGCAGAATGATTTTTGAGTTTAACAGCAATATAAACGTACTGGTTATAGGTGATTTGATGATAGATCATTATATATATGGTAACTGTAACCGAATATCGCCTGAAGCACCTGTACCTGTAGTAGAAATAACAAAAGAATCTTATACGTTAGGCGGGGCAGGCAACGTTCTTAAAAATCTTGTTTCTTTAGGAGCAACAGCCAATATTATTTCTGTTTCAGGAGAAGATGACAATGCCAAGGTGTTGTTTGAGGAATTACATTCGTTAAATATTTCGCCAAATTATATTATAAAAGAAAAGAACAGGGCAACTACTACAAAATCTCGTGTGTTGGCCTCAAATCATCAATTAATACGATTGGATAGAGAACATATCCATGAAATTGATGAAACAACTTCGGGTCAAATTATCAATATTTTAAAAAAGCAAGTTGCCAATCATAGTATAGTATTGATATCTGACTATAATAAGGGTTTGTTAAGTGCTGATATATTAAAAAAAATATTCAATTTATGCCGTGAGGCGGGTGTATTAACATTGCTTGATCCTAAGGGAGCTGATTTTTCGAGGTACAAGGGTGTGAATTATATTAAGCCTAATAAAAAGGAGGCAATAATTGCCACCGGAATTACAATAACCAATACCGAAACTTTAAAGCAGGCCTGTAAGAAAATTCAGGAAATAACAAATTGTGATGGCGTTGTTATTACGATGTCAGAAGATGGGATAGCTTCTTTCACAAATAACGAGTTGGAGGTGGTGCCAACCAAAGTACTGGATGTTATAGATGTTACCGGAGCCGGCGATACAGTTTTGGCATCCATAGGTATAATACTGGCATCGGGTTATACATTAAAGCAGGCTTGTGATTTTGCGAACCACGCTGCAGCTGTTGTGGTTACTAAACTTGGGAGCGCAACTGCTACTTTTAATGAAGTGCAGCAAAAATTTATTAATAATTAAGCAATAAGATGCAACAAATAATACGCGCAGCTTTTGAACAACATATAGATACTGCTAAGGCTACATTGATGCTGATGCCTCAAATTGAAACAGTTTCTGATAAAATTATAGCGTGTTTAAATGCCGGTAACAAGATACTTATATTTGGTAACGGAGGCAGTGCTGCCGATGCGCAACATATTGCTGCTGAGTTTGTTGGCCGTTTTGTAAAAAACCGCCGATCTCTGCCTGCAATAGCGCTAACTACAGATAGCTCAGCATTTACTGCCATAGGAAATGATTACGGATTCGACCGTGTTTTTGAAAGGCAGGTTGAAGGTCTTGCGCAAGACGGTGATATTCTGATCGGTATCTCAACAACGGGTAACAGCGTTAACGTAATAAGGGCATTTAATATGGGTAAATTAAAAGGTTGCTACAATATTGGGCTATCCGGCCGAAATGGTGGTGATATGAATACTGCCTGTGATGTTAACATTATAATCCCTTCTGATACAACTGCGCGCATTCAGGAAATGCACATATTGATAGGTCATATCATCTGCGAGGCTATAGATGAAGTTTTTGAATAGTATGAATTATGAGATTCATAATATAGAATAATAATTTTATACCGAAATTGAAGATTTGGCATTAAATTAGCATAATGGTTAGAAGTTCCTTTTTGGGAATGGTTTTTCAATAAGAAAATTATATTTTTGAAAAAAATTCTACATCTACCATACTATGTCAACACGCTACTCTAAACACCTGCCGGGTTTTGTTTTTTTAAGCGATTTGTTTTTATTAAATGCTGCTTTATATAATTCACATTTTTTAAAATTCAATACTTACCGTCTTGAAAACATGTCTCTTATATTTATCTTATTGGTAAATATAGCATGGGTAGTGGTTTCTTCACTTTCAAAAAGTTTTTATGTTTTCAGGCCGTTGCAACTTCGCGATAATATTAACAGGTTTTTACTCACCTTAATATATCATCTGTTATGCGTATTTGGTATCATATATTTTTTCAAAATATATGATATTTCAAGGGCGGAAGTGATGTTGAGTTATACTCTTTTCTTCTTATTTGTTATTATACATAGATCAATACTGTTCTTTTTTCTGGACTATATTCGTAAAAAAGGATACAATCATCGTCAGGTAGTTATTATAGGTGATGAAAATATTGCGGCACGGTTAGTAAAATCATTTTCACAACATCCTGAATATGGATATGACCTTACTGAGTTTATTTCTGAGGACGAAATTGCTGTTATGCCTGAGGACGAACTGATGGGAAAGTTGTTGGGTAAGTCACCAAATGAAATTTTCATATGTTACAAGCAAATGAACGGCGAATTATTAAAGCGTTTAATTCGTATGGGTGATGCTCATCTCATTAAAATAAAAGTAGTTTCCGATCTCATATTAAGTAATAATTATGCGCAGCTTGTTAATTATGACAATCTTCCTGTATTACACTTAAATTCACATCCAGAGATCAGCCTGAAAATAAGATTTTTGAAACGAAGTTTTGACCTGTTATTTTCCTCAGTTGTGATGTTTGCCGGTGCACCGGTATTTGTATTGTTATTTATCATTACAAAATTTACATCTAAGGGCCCTGCCTTTTTCCGTCAGGAGCGTATCGGTAAAAATGAAAAACCGTTCTATATTTATAAATTCCGCAGTATGCGTATTGATGCTGAATTGGCCGGGCCACAGTTATCAAAAGATAATGACCCGCGTATAACTAAGTGGGGCAGAATAATGCGTAAAGCACGTTTAGATGAATTGCCACAATTCTGGAATGTATTAAAAGGGGATATGTCAGTTGTAGGTCCCAGACCTGAAAGGCAATATTTTATTGAACAGATTATTGAAAAAACCCCTCATTATAAAAAATTGCTCAGCTTAAAACCCGGCTTAACCTCTATAGGCCAGGTTCATTACGGATACGCTGAAAATGTTGATCAAATGCGGGATCGTGTACGCTACGATTTGTTGTATTTAAGAAATATGAATTTCAATTCTGATTTGAATATCATTATGAAAACAGTTAAAGTAATGGTACAGGGTAAGGGGAAATAAGCCTATGCCTGTTTTTAAAGACCAGATTGGTAATAGCGTCTTTTTAAGTAATACGCCAAAACGAATAATATCTGTAGTTCCGTCGCAAACGGAACTTTTATTTTATCTGGGATTGGATCAAGAACTTATTGGTATTACAAAATTCTGCGTACATCCTGCTGATAAGGTAAAATCAGTAGCCAAAGTAGGAGGGACGAAACAACTGAATATCCCCCTCATTCATCAGCTAAAACCCGACCTGATCATAGCCAATAAAGAGGAAAACGAGCAAAGCCAGATCGAAGAACTAATGGCCTATTATCCGGTTTGGATAAGTGATATCAATAACCTGGAAATCGCCTTGCAAATGATAACCCAAATAGGAGAAGTTGTTGCTCGCACAGCAGTGGCCAATAATTTAGTTGTTGATATCAGCCGGCAATTTAATTACTTAAAATCAGCTGATCCTGCTTTGCGTGCAGCCTATTTTATTTGGAGAGCCCCTTATATGATTGCCGGAACAGATACATTTATTAATCACCTGATGGGCCTATGCGGCTTTAGGAATGCGTTTGAGGAGGGAAGGTACCCTCAGGTATCTGCAGAAGAAATTGTGGCGGCAAATCCCGGTGTAGTGCTGTTATCGTCTGAACCTTATCCGTTTGCTGATAAACATATTGCCGAGTTTAATAAATTATTACCTCATGCCAGGATAATGCTGGTTGATGGGGAACTGTTTTCGTGGTATGGAAACCGCCTGTTACAGGCACCTGCTTATTTTAACAGCTTAATAAATACTTTACAATAAATAAAGGCAAAGTAAATCAGGCAGATAGGTTAAAAAGTTTAAAACAGTTTTAAACTTTGTTATTTTACACTATCTTTGCCAACTCTAAAAAACCAAACGCGGAAGTGGCGTAATTGGTAGCCGCACCAGACTTAGGATCTGGCGCCGCGAGGCGTGGGGGTTCGAGTCCCTTCTTCCGCACTTAGTTTAAAGCCGTTAACTGAAGATGTTAACGGCTTTTTTATTACCTAATTTTTATTGTTGAATCGAAAAGGCACAAAAAAGCCGGGACATTACCCGGCATATATCTTTATAAGCACTAAATTAATAGCGCGTATATATCATAAATTAGTATTCGCTTCTATTGAATGTTTGAATTAAGCTTTCTTTTTGGAAACCGCCTCAGCGTATATTACCACACCTGCGCCAAACACGATAAGCGAACCAAAAAACAATGGCGATGAAGCGTCCGTTCCGCTGTTACTGTCGCCCGGATTAAATGAGTAATTTGGAGTAAATGTAAGAGCGCATCCTATTGCGATGATTCCTATAAGCGCTATTAGTAAACCTAAGTTCTTTTTCATAATACTTTTATATGCCTGCAAATATAAGTTATGTTTTTAGTAATTAAAATGCTTTATAGGGATAAATCAAAATTAATAGGAGTTAAATTTTAAGGCCGATATATATCCCTTTTACTATCAACAGTAAAACAATGCTTATTATTGCTATAACCGTTACAAGCTTTGATCTGTTATAAATGGAAAGCAGGGTAATAATTAATAGCGCTACTGCACATATTAAAGCACCCAGTAAGTAAGGCTTTATAACAGTGTAAGTTAACTCCGCCAGTGCATAGTATTGTAAACGGAAGACTTCAGCTATGCATCTTATCAATGCAAGGCAGATAATAATGGTTGCTAACCTTGACGCCTTTAATGAAGAAACTGGCATTTCCTGTTCAAAATAATGAGCTTAACCTGGCTAAGTAAAACTACTACTAATTTTCGGGTAGTTATTATCACCAGCTTATGGATAATTATTTCGTGAACGCTAAATTTTATCTACTTTTAAAGAGCCATGCAAGTAAAAAACAATAAAAAAACTATACGGGCCTGGGCCATGTTCGATTGGGCAAATTCGGCATATAACCTGGTGATCACGTCCACTATATTTCCGGCTTACTATGTAGCTATCACTAACAACCCTGAAAATGGCAACCGCGTTAAGTTCTTTGGGTGGAGTTTTGTAAATACCGCGTTATCCGATTACGCCCTTGCCTTCGCCTACCTTATTATGGTGCTGCTATTGCCCATTTTAAGCTCTATAGCCGATTATAAAGGTAATAAGAAGGTGTTTATACAGTTTTTTACGTTGCTCGGTTCTGCTGCCTGCTGTGGCTTATTCTTTTTTAACGCCGAGAGACTGGAGATAGGTATTATCTGTTTTGCGCTGGCGGCCATCGGTTATAGCGGGGGCTTTGTTTTTTATAACTCTTACCTGCCGGAAATTGCTACGCTGGATATGCAGGATAAAGTAAGCGCCAAAGGTTTTACGTATGGATATATAGGTAGTGTGTTATTACAGTTAATCTGTTTCGCTTTTGTACTATCGCCTGCTACGTTTGGCATTACCGACAAATCCTTGCCGGCTCAGCTATCATTTTTGTTAGTGGGTCTCTGGTGGATAGGTTTTGCCATGATCCCTTTTAGTATTTTACCTAAAGGAAGCCCTAATGCACAAACACATCAGCATCATATTATAAAGGGCGGATTTATTGAATTAGGCAAAGTTTGGGTAAAAGTAAAATCGATGCCTTTGTTGAAACGCTTTTTACCGTCGTTCTTTTTTTATTCTATGGGGGTGCAAACCATTATGCTGGTAGCTACAGGTTTTGCCGCCAAAGAGCTTAAAATGGAAACCTCTGCTCTGATATCCATTATATTAATTATACAGATTGTAGCCATCGGCGGCGCGACGCTTATGTCGCGTTTATCTGATAAACACGGGAATGTTAGAGTACTGATACTGGTAGTTGCCATATGGATTGCGGTTTGTATAGCTGCTTATTTTACCACAACGGCCACCCAGTTTTATATTGTGGCGATAATTGTAGGTTTGGTAATGGGGGGGATACAGTCACTTTCACGATCTACCTACTCCAAGTATCTGCCCGAAAACATACCGGATACCGCGTCTTTTTTTAGTTTTTATGATGTTACCGAAAAGCTGGCCATTGTAGGTGGTTTGTTTAGTTTTGGCATCATTGAAGAGATAACAGGCAGCATGCGTAACTCTGCCCTGGTTTTGGGCTTATTCTTTGTGATCGGGCTGTTTCTTTTGTTTTCTTTATTAAGAACAGAGCAAAAAGTTCAGAAAAATTCGGAATTTAGCGCCTTATAATCTATTTGTGCTGATGACGATCGAGTTGTTTATTCCTTGTTTTATTGATCAATTATTTCCTGCTACTGCTTTTAACACCGTAAAGGTACTGGAGAAGGCCGGTTGTAAAGTAAATTACAATCCTGAACAAACCTGTTGCGGACAGCCTGCTTTTAATGCCGGTTTTTGGGACGAAGCGAAAGAGGTAGGCAGTAAATTCCTGAACGATTTTCGCGAGGACAGTGTGATCGTTTCTCCATCTGCATCGTGTACCGGAATGGTGCGTAATTATTATAACGACCTTTTTACAAATACCATGGCGCATAATAAATGCCGTAATATTCAGGGTAATATTTATGAACTGTCAGACTTTTTGGTAAATATTTTACAGGTAGATTACTTTGGCGCAGAGTTGGATGGACGTGCCGTATATCATGATAGTTGTGCCGGCTTGCGGGAGTGTAAAATAAAGAATGAACCACGGCAACTACTATCTAAAGTGTTGGGCCTGGAAATGGTGGAACTTAAGGATAATGAAACCTGCTGTGGCTTTGGTGGCACATTTGCTGTAAAGTTTGATGGCATATCTACTGCTATGGCCCAGCAAAAGGTGGATAATGCCTTAGCCTCCAAAGCAGATTATATTATTTCTACAGACTCATCATGCCTGTTGCACTTGCAAAGTTATATCGATAAAAATAGCCTGCCTATAAAAACCATCCATATTGCCGATGTGCTGGCGCATGGATGGGGGAATGTTTAGCAGTTACAATTCGTAAGTTAAGCCTTTTTTTTCAGGGATGGTAACGTGGTAACCTTCCTGTTCGGCAGCATCCGCCAGCAACTGCATACTACCTGCCTCACCATGTACCAAAAAAACTTGCTTAAGTGTATCTTTGTTTTGTTGCTTAATGTTATTGAGCAGGTCGTCATGATCGCCGTGGGCGCTTAAAACATCTGTTTGTTTTATGGTGGCGTAAACCGCAAGGTCGCGGTCTTTAATATGTACTATTGAGTCGCCTCGCAGCAGGCGGTGCCCTAAAGTACCTTTTGCACAATAGCCTATAAATAAAATGGTACAGTAATAATTCTGGATATTATAAAAAAGATGATCCTGTATGCGCCCGCCCTCCAGCATACCGGCCGAGGAAATAATGATACATGGTTCGTAATAGTTTGATACCTGCCGGCTATCCTTTAAGTTCTCTACGTAAGTAAGATTCTCAAACTCAAATTCGTCGCCTTGTTTGTTATAAAATTCCTGGGCTTCAGGGTTAACGTGCTGATGATGCTTTCGGAATATTCCGGTAGCCATAGTAGCCATAGGGCTATCCACAAACACTTTTACCGGAGCAAGCAAACCGCTGCTGAATATTTTGTTGAGTGCGAAAACCAGTGATTGAGTACGACCGATACTGAATGCCGGGATAATAAGCCTGCCTTGTTCTTTAAGGCATACCTTGTCAATAATTTCGGTTAATACCTGCTCTGCTGAAACATCTTTAGTATGCAGGCGGCCACCATAGGTTGATTCGGACACGAGATAATCTACCGGGGGCAGCGGTTCAGGGTCGTTAAGTACAGGATAGTTCTTTCGTCCGATATCACCTGTAAATGCAATAGTTTTTTCAACGCCGTTGTCATTAACTTTAAATACCGCTGACGCTGCTCCTAATAAATGACCTGCGGTAATAAATGTAAGTTCAATATCACCATTAATGCGGAAAGGTCTGTTAAATCCTATAGTCACAAAGCGGTCAACAGTATCCATTACATGCTTTTGCAGATAAAGTGGCTGTGCCCCGGCAGACTGGTGCCTGTGCCTTTTATGCCTGCGCCCTTTTTGCGCCTTCTGCATAAAAATATTGACAGAATCGAGCAATAATAGCTCAGTAAGATCGGCAGTAGGAGGCGTGCACAATATTTGCCCGCTAAAGCCCAAACGTACCAGTGTAGGTAAGTTGCCGGAATGGTCTATATGAGCGTGAGTAAGCACTACAACGTCAATTTCTTCGGGCCTGAAATCAAAATCTTCATTTACCTGCACATTGTGCTCTTTCTCGTAATCCAGTCCACAGTCTACCAGTATTTTATATTGCCCCACCTGTAGTAAATGCATGCTGCCGGTTACCTGCATTGCGGCCCCGTGTATGGTTAATTTCATTTATGGCTCACTCACAATAATACAGGCCATTTAAAATGGCCCGTATTATTACTGTTATTAATATCGTTTTTTAAAATTATCGTTTATTTACCCGTATGTTTTACTCATTCCGTTTTAAACCGAATTTTTCAATTTTACTATACAGGTGACTGCGTTGTATATCAATGTCATCCGCTGTTTTTGATACGTTCCAACTGTTTTTCTCCAACTTGAACTTGATATATTCCCGTTCGGCAAAATCCTTATATTCCTGAAAATTGGTGAACTTTTCATAGTCGGTCTGCGGGCTTGAGTTGCCGTTATTTGCAGATGCCGGGGCAGATGGATTTGCAAAGGCCTTTACATCGCTATCTGTAATTGTTTTATCGCTAAGGATGATCAAACGTTCCACCATATTGCGCAGTTCACGGATATTTCCTGTCCATGGAAGTGATTTAAGCGCGTCAAGAGCTGCTTCAGATATTTTTTTAGTGGGCATGCCATATTCACTGCATATCTCATCTAAAAAACTTTGAGTAAGCAAAGCGATGTCATCTTTACGTTCTACCAGTGGCGGTACGTGTATTAAAATAACACTTAAACGATGATAAAGGTCCATCCGGAAGTTACCTTCCTCAATTTCCTTTAGCAGATCCTTATTGGTTGCTGCAACAACACGTACATCAACATCAATTTCTTTTTCTCCGCCCACACGTGTAATCTTATTTTCCTGTAGTGCGCGTAAAACCTTTGCCTGTGCCGACTGGCTCATGTCACCTATTTCATCAAGGAATAGCGTACCGCCATTTGCAGATTCGAATTTACCTATGCGTTGTTTTATGGCCGAGGTAAAAGATCCCTTTTCGTGGCCAAATAATTCGCTCTCTATGAGTTCAGATGGTATGGCAGCACAATTTACTTCGATAAGTGGCGAAGCGGAACGATTTGATTTTTCGTGAAGCCAACGTGCCACTAATTCTTTACCGCTACCGTTAGCACCGGTTATCAGCACACGAGCGTCGGTAGGGGCAACACGGTCAATGGTTTCCTTTATTTTCGCAATGGCTTGTGATTCTCCTAAAATGGGTCGGACTTTTGATGCCTTGCGTTTTAATACTTTGGTTTCAACAACTAAGCTTCCCCTGTCTAAAGCATTCCGTACGGTTATGAGCAACCTGTTCAGGTCGGGTGGTTTAGATATAAAGTCAAACGCGCCTTTTTTACTGGCCTCCACCGCGGTTTCAACTGTGCCGTGACCGGATATCATAATAAAAGGAAGATCAGGTTTAATGGCTAAACCTTCGGTTAATACTTCCATGCCATCCATGCGGTTCATTTTTATATCGCATAGTACCAGGTCATAATCTTTTTTGCGGATAAGTTCAAGTCCGTCTACACCGTTATCAATATCTTCAACCGTATAATCTTCGTATTCTAATATTTCTCTTAATGTACTGCGGATTGACCGCTCATCATCAATAATTAAAATTTTTGCCATGTGTTATTCAACTGTAAATAGGTAGTAATGTTTGAATGGCTAATATATAAAAATGTATAGTAAATAACACACTTTTAATTTTTAGCTAAAAAAATAACCCCCCGCCAAACGGCAAGGGGTATATTGCAGCAGCAAATCTGTAAGCCGGGTTCTGTATTCCCCGTAAGGAGAACTTCTATCATTAATCTGGCCCTGCCATTGCTGACAGGTTTAATCAACCTACCCATTCTGAAGGTAATTGCTAACAATTACACGGGAGCGAGCAACTCCTGATCCAGAACCTATTTGGTCTTTCAACTCCTGAGGTTTACCGCGATCCCGGTCGCCCGGAAAAGCCGTGAGCTCTTACCTCACGTTTTCACCCTTACCCGCGATAAATCCCGGGCGGTATATTTTCTGTGGCACTTGCTGTCGCCGGCTGCCGGCGCCTTCCTGTTAGGAAGCAGGATGCTCTGTGTTGCCCGGACTTTCCTCCGTTCGCTTTAGGGCAAACAGCGATAGAACGTTTTGCATTACAAAAGTACTTTTAATATTCAGATATGATAAATTTTTATAAAGTTCAACAGGCAACCCTAACAAAGGTTACTTTATCTGCATTGCTGAAGATGAGCGTTTACCTGCTCTGCTGATATGGTGCCCATTTTGTTACCGAACGAATTGGTTACATACGTAAGCACTTCAGCCAGTTCAACGGGGGTAAGGTCTGTAGCGGGCATTTGATCTTCAAACTTTTTACCATTAATTACCACTTCGGTATTTAGTCCGTACTTTACAAAGCAGGCGAGTTTTTGCTTATTTGCAGCCAGAAATACGCTATCGGTTAAAGGTGGTATAAGCGCTGATAAGCCTTCTCCATTTTTACCATGACAGTTCTGGCACCGTTGCTGGTAAATTAAACTGCCGCTGGTATAATAACGTTTAAATTCTAATTGATCCTGGCTCTGGCATGATACAATCATTGTTAATAATATCAGCGATAGGGTAATTATCTTTAATTTCATTGGGCAATTTGCTCGTCCGTTTCGGTACGCAGTGTTTTTATATCAGCTATCAGTTTATCAACCTGTTTTTCATCGGTGCCATCGTAATAACCTCTTATACGCCTTTGTTTATCAACTAAAACAAACCATCCCTGGTGCACATATCCACCAGCTGCACCATCATCCTGTTTTACTGCTATCAAATAGTTTTTTTCGCCCAGTTGATAAGTCTCTGCTTTTTTTCCCTGTAAAAACCACCAGGTATTTCCGCTGACGCCTAACTTATCGGCATATTTTTTCAATACCTCTACGCTATCATGTTTAGGATCAATGGTATGCGAGAGTATTTTAAAATCGCTTACATTTTTAAAATCATTATAAATTTTAAGCATGTTCCGGTGCATAACCGGGCAGATAGACGGGCATGTAGTGAAAAAGAAATCGGCCACATAAATATCGCCTTTTACGCTTTTCTCGGTTATGCTGTCACCATATTGATTGATAAAATTAAATGGTGGGATAGTTTGATACACGGTATCTACCACGGTTTTGCCATCAACTGTTTTGGTGACCGCATCGCGGTTACCGTAAATAGGAAGCGTTGTTTTATTGCCGTCGTTAAACTTGCATGCACTATAAAATAAAACTATAAATAGTAATCCGGCGAGTTTTCTCATTTTGATTTGATTTGTTTAATAAATTTACTGGATGCGGCTACGCTGGCATTTAACTCGCTGTCAATAGCTGTTATCTCTCTTTTTTGATCATTCAGGTAGTCCATTATTTGCTCATGTGATTTACCTTTATTCTCCGCGTCAAAGTTGTGCATCCAGTTTTCCATATGGCTGTCAGCACTATCGAGTGTAGCGCTTAATTGCTTAGCTTGTTTGTTAATAGTAGAGTCTTTGGTCTGTTGCATCAGGGTATCCAACTGCATTTTATTGATCATGATGAGTTCATCTTTAGACATCACGCGGTCATGTATATTAATAACATCCTTAAGCAGGTCTTTTTCCTGCTTTTGCTTATCGGCACAGCTGAATAAGGTAATGCTTATTAGCGCGAGTGTAGTTATGGTATATGTTTTTTTCATTCTTTTGTTTATAGTGTTTTATGGAATATTTTATTGGCTAAAGTTGGCACTCCTCAAGTAAAAAATATAATCAGTTACCGGCAGGTCTATGCCGCTTTGTTTCAGATACTGGCCTATCTGCGCACGATGATGAGTACCATGATTAAATACATGACACAATATGTCGCTTAATTTATTTTCGAATGGATTGCCCTTTGAATCTTGGTAGGCGATAGTTTGTTCAAAATCATCTTCCTGAAGGCTATTAATATAGGTTGAAAATTCTTTGTGATTTTCAGCGGTCAGTGCTTCAAAGCGTTCCGCAGTCCAATCGGGCCATATAGGAACACCAGTTGGTGGTAGTTTTTTTAAACGAGTTAACCATACTTGTTGTGCAGCAAGCATATGAGCAATTATTTTAACAATTTTTTCAGGGTTATCACATCCCGGTAGCAATTCAATAATCTGATTGTTGGTGTACCTGTCATAATCAAGAAGACGGAGAAAATAAGACTTCATTTACCGGCAAAAATAAGCATACTTTAAAGTATATACCTATAGATATTACGCTAAACTATGTTAATAATTATATAACATTAATAAAATAATAAGCTTATATGTATCAGGTACATTAGTATTAAACTAAATATCTGTACCATGAAACTGATAAACAGAATTTCCATGCTCTATAATGATCTGCGTGAATTGTTCTTTTTAAGAAGTATGCGGTCGTCCTTTAAACACTAATTTATTTTATTGTATAAATTATACATATAATAAATGTACATTTTGAGCTTTATAGGGCTCAAGTAAATGATCGCGGACAACGTAGAAATATATCCTGATAAGCAGCTTTTTGGCGATGATTTTGCCTGGGGGGTATCCACAGCTGCGCTGCAAACCGAAGGCGCCAGCGATACTGACGGGAAAGGAGAATCCATATGGGACAGATTTTCCGATGCGAAAGGCAAAATACTGAACGGCGATAAACCCACGATTGCCTGTAACTTCTATAATCTTTATGAAAAGGATATTGACCTGGTAAAGGAGCTTAATATCCCCAATTTTCGTTTCTCAATAGCATGGTCGCGTATTTTGCCTGATGGTACAGGTAAGGTTAATCAGTCTGGTATAGATCATTATAATAAGGTAATAGATTACTGCATAAAACAGGGTGTAGAGCCATGGGTAACCATCTATCATTGGGATTTGCCGCAAGTGCTGGAAGACAAAGGGGGGTGGACAAATCGTGACGTTGTAGAATGGTTTACCGGGTATGTGAATATCTGCGCTAAAAGCTTTGGTGACCGTGTAAAATATTGGATGGTGATGAATGAACCTGCTGTGTTTACCGGCGCAGGATATTTTTTAGGCATACATGCTCCTGGACGCAGGGGCTTAAGGAATTTTTTACCGGCTGTGCATCATGTTGTTTTAAGTATGGTTGCAGGTGCAAAAATTTTGAGGGAGTTGTTGCCCTCAGCACAAATCGGCACCACGTTTTCCTGCTCACATATTGAGCCTTACTCCGCAAAGTCGAGAGATGTTGCAGCCGCCAAACGTGCAGACGCTTTAATAAACCGACTGTTTATTGAACCGGTATTAGGGTTGGGTTATCCGGTTAATGAGGTAACGGCATTAAAAGGAATAGAAAAATATTTTAAAGAGGGCGATGAGCATAATCTGTATTTTGATTTTGATTTTATCGGATTGCAGAATTATACCCGCGAAATTGTTAAATACTCATTTTTTACACCTTATATAGGGGCCCGTTTAGTGAAAGCGGAAAGAAGAAACGTGGAACTAACAGCAATGAAATGGGAGGTTTATCCGCCATCTATATATCAGATCATAAAGAAGTTTAATACCTATCCGCAGATCAAAAAAATATTGATTACTGAAAATGGAGCGGCTTTTCCGGACAATGTAGAGGGTAATAAGGTAGATGATCCAAAACGTGTTGAATACCTTAAAACCCACTTACGGCAGGTTTTAAAAGCTAAACAGGAAGGATGTGAAATAAGCGGGTATTTTATATGGACGCTTACAGATAATTTTGAATGGGCGGAAGGATACCATCCACGATTTGGTTTGGTTTATGTGGATTTTGAAACGCAGCAGAGGATAATCAAATCATCAGGACATTGGTACGCCAGCTTTTTGCGTTGAAGTATTCAAAGTATCGCTACCTGTTATAGGTAAACTTATGTAAAAAGTGGTGCCTATGGCATTGCTTTCAAACCAAATATTACCCTTATGCTTTTCCATTATCTGCCGGCAAATAGATAAGCCCAGGCCGAACGATTTCTCGCCCGCTGTCCCCGGACGTTGAGCGGTCGTGAACATATTAAAAATCTGGTCTTTCAGCTTTTCGGGAATACCAATACCATAATCTTTAACAGCAATAATAATTTCATCGTCTTTTTCGGTGACGCTAACATTAATGGTTGCACCGGAAGGACTAAACTTTGTAGCATTACTTATTAAGTTACTTATAACCCGCCATATCTTTTCCCTGCTTATGTAAAGTTCCTGCGGCGTATTTAAGGTTTCCAGGTTGATTGTCTGTCCTTTTTCGGCAGCCTTAAAACGAAGCAGTTCCACACTGTTGCTTACCAATGAGTTTATTTCAACCCGCTCCAGGTTCAATGGAACTGAAGCTATATTAGTGGCCTCTAATATTTCATTTATGAGTTCAAGTGAGTTGAAAGAAGTTTCTTTAACTAGTGTTATCAGCTCTTTTTGTTCTTCAGTATAATCATCATCTATCATCATAGCTGTTAAAGAAGCTATACCACCTATAGGATTGCGCAAATCATGGGCAACCGTACGTAATATGCGATCTTTTTCCCGGGCGCTATCTTTCAGTTCCGTTAATGCGCTTTCCAACTCGGTGTTTTTTTGATTGATCTGTTCGTTCAATAAGTTTACTGTTCTTACTTCCTTATTTGAGTTCCTCCAATTTCGATAAACCAGAAAAATAATTAATGATGCCATTACAGCGAAAAGCGTAGCAACATATACATAGATCATTTGCAATTTATTATTGTTGCTCAATGTGTCTATTTCGTGTTGTTTTTCGTAATTAGCCAATTGCTGATCAACATCGCTCTCTCTGAGCAGGATAGAAGATTTAGCAATGGAGTCTTTCATCCAATTATATTTCTGAATATGGGAGATAGCTTTTTCAAGATCTCTTTTTTGCAGGTAGTAGTTACCCAATAAACGGTTCCAGTCGGCTTCCGCATCAGGGTTTTTAACGGAGTCTAACTGATTTCTTAAATTGAATAATAGGGTATATAGTGAGTCGTTCTTTCGCTGATCCAGGTATATCTGGCCTAATTTTATTTCAGCTATCTCTGCATCCTGGTTGTCTAACCCCTTTTGCAGATTGATGGAAATACTTTTCTTTAGTAAGGCTATTGCCTGATCATAAGATTTGTTAGCAATATAAACTTCAGCCTTATTACCATATACAACACCGCGGGCCATATCTATCAGTGCTGACCGTTCTTTGAACTGGCCTCCATTTTTATCTAAATAACTTAAAGTTTTATCAAAGTATACCAGCGCGCTATCATTCTGATTATTATGTTTATAACTTAAGCCAATATTATCTAAAAGCTCCTGTTTTCTGAAAAATATCGGGAAATCGTGGTTGATGCTAACCTGTTGATTAAAACTATCCTTAAAATAATTTACAGCGAGCTTATAATGGCTCTTTTTATACATGATCATGCCCATGCGGTAAGTATAATCACCAAGAGCAAGTTTATTCACGTAGTTCTTTCCGGTTAGGTAACCCTGATAATAATACTGGTAAGAGTCGTTAAATTGCTTTAGCTCAAAATAAGCATCGCCCATTGCAAAATTAGCTTCCGCGTAATTTCTTGAATATTGTTCAGGGTTTACACTTTTATTGGCTATCGCAAGCATGCTATCAGCATATAGCAGGCATTTTTGATAATTGTGTGATACTTTTTTATTGTAAACAAAATGGTAGGAATAAAACCGCAATTTGTCATCTAACGATGGTTTTGAAATAAGATTGAATGCGGAATCAAGGTATTTAACGCCTGCTTCGTAATTATTCAGATCGAATAATTTATTAGTTTTATTAAAAACAGGAATAAACGCATCAGAATATTTGCCGGGATCAGTAGTTTTTGGGGCGCAGGATGTAATGACAGACATTAATATGAATAGCCATAATCCCAGGGCCAAATAGCTCCGGGTGATATAATTCATTTTGCAAACCAATGTTTTAGGGTCAGTTAAACACTTATTACAACAAATATAATATTCGTCAGGAATTTTGTCTCCATTTGGTTGACATAAATTTTACTTTTAGTAAAATTATTTAAAAGCATTCTCACCGGTAATATCCATACCTGTGATTAACAGATGTATATCATGTGTCCCCTCATAAGTGATCACGGATTCCAGATTCATCATGTGCCTCATTACAGGATATTCCCCTGTTATACCCATTCCTCCTAATATTTGCCGGGCCTCGCGGGCTATATTTATAGCGGTTTCCACGCTGTTACGCTTCGCCATAGATATCTGGGCAGCAGTAGCCCTGTTCTCATTTTTGAGGGTTGCCAGTCGCCAAACCAACAACTGCCCCTTAGTAATTTCCGTGATCATTTCGGCGAGTTTTTTTTGCTGTAACTGAAAGCCACCGATAGGCCTGCCAAATTGTACTCTTTCCTTTGAATAACGCAAAGCAGTATCATAACAATCCATAGCAGCACCTAAAGCGCCCCAGGCAATGCCATAGCGGGCCTGATTAAGGCAGCCTAACGGGCCTTTTAATCCGGATATATTAGGCAATATATTGTCCTTGGGTATTTTTACATTATCAAACACCAACTCGCCGGTGGCCGATGCTCTTAACGACCATTTGTTATGCGTTTCGGGTGTGGTAAAACCCTCCATACCGCGTTCTGCTATTAATCCATGTATTTTACCATCCTCATCTTTAGCCCATACAATAGCTATGTCAGCAAACGGGGCATTTGATATCCACATTTTTGCACCGTTCAGTAAGTAATGATCACCCATGTTTTTTATACTGGTGGTCATTCCTCCCGGGTTAGAGCCATGATCGGGTTCGGTTAAACCGAAACATCCCATTATTTCACCGGACGCCAGTCTGGGGAGATACTTTTTGCGCTGTTCTTCGGAGCCATAGGCGTAAATAGGGTACATCACTAAGGAGCCCTGAACTGATGAGGCGGAACGTATGCCGGAATCACCTCTTTCTATTTCCTGCATAATAATTCCATAGGCCATATAATCTAATCCCGCGCCCCCATACTCAACCGGGATAGTAGGGCCAAAAGCGCCAATATCAGCCAGGCCCCTTATCAACTGCATAGGGAATTCGCTGCGCTGCGCATGATCTTCTATCACCGGGCTTAATTCCTTTTTTACCCAATCACGGACGCTTTGGCGTATCAGTTTGTGTTCGTCTGTTAAAAGTTCGTCTAAAAGATAATAATCGGGCGCGGTGTAAAGATCTGTTTTAGCCATAGCAGCAAATAATTGGTTTCTGCAAATATAACCATTAAAAGGGGAGATGATTTAAATTCCGGTGATGTATAATGCCAAAATGAACTTAATAATTACTTTTGAATTATGATAAAAGTAGCGTTACACCAGGCTGAATTTTTTGCCCATCATGGTTTTTATCCCGAAGAGCAATTGATAGGTACCCGCTTTATGGTAGATATAGAAGTGGGTTTTATACCTGAACAATCTCTTGAAAGTGATAAAATAAGCCAAACTGTTAATTATGAAGAATTGTACGCCATACTTGATGAAGAAATGAAAAACACGCGAAAGCTTATTGAAACTGTTGCTCAGGCCATAATTGATCGGGTTAAGGAAAGGTTTCCATTCGTTTTGTTCGCTGAGGTCACCTTAAAAAAACATTCGCCGTTTAGCGGACCTGTTAAACACTCAGCAGTAACCATCAGTTATCAAAAAGCCTGAATGATATGAATTTTAATAAGATCACGGAAAGCATATTATCATCAATCATCACTATTGTAGGAGATAAAAACGTGTTGTCGTCTGCTAATTCTATGGAAAATTACAGTCACGATGAAACGGAAGATCTGGTTTACTATCCGGATGTGGTGGTGAAACCAGGAACGGCTGCAGAAGTTTCGCAATTAATGAAGCTTTGCAATGATAATTTGATCCCGATTACGCCTCGCGGAGCCGGTACGGGATTGGCAGGGGGGGCGCTTGCCGTTAACGGCGGAATGATGATATCCATGGAACGCTTTAATCAGATATTGCATATTGATGAGCAAAATTTGCAGGCTACTGTTGAACCCGGAGTGATAACGGAGGTATTTATGGCTGCTGTGGCGGAAAAAGGGTTGCTTTATCCGGTGGATCCGGCAAGCAAAGGCAGTTGCTTTATCGGTGGCAATGTGGCTAATTGCTCCGGCGGGCCCAGGGTGGTTAAATACGGTACTATCCGGGAGTATGTGCTGAACCTGGAAGTTGTGCTGCCAACCGGAGAAATTATTTGGACAGGTGCAAATACGTTAAAATACGCATCGGGTTATAACATTACGCAATTGATGATAGGGTCGGAAGGGACATTGGGCATCGTTACCAAAATAGTAACTAAATTAATACCTCGGCCAACATTGGACGCCTTGATGCTGGCGTCGTTCAGCTCAAACGAAGATGCCTGCGCAGCTGTTTCCGCAATTTTCAGGGCGGGCGTAATTCCTTCTTCGCTGGAATTCATGGAACGTAAGGGCATAGAATGGGTGATAGAACACGACGGCATCAGCTTTGAACTTAAAGATGGAATAGAGGCTTTTTTGTTAATAGAAGTGGATGGTACTAACCCGGATGTAATATTTGCAGATTGTGAGAAGATAAATGAGGTGTTGGAAAGCTATAACTGCAAAGATGTTTTATTTGCTGACACAGCAACCCAAAAAGAAGAAATATGGCGCATAAGGCGCACAATGGCAGTTTCTGTAAAATCAAATTCTGTTTATAAGGAAGAAGATACCGTGGTGCCGCGTGCTGCTTTGCCCAAACTTATTAATGGTATTAAAGAAATAGGCAGCAGGTATGGCTTCTCATCGGTATGTTATGGCCATGCCGGGGATGGTAACCTGCACGTAAACATTATAAAGGCAGGTATGAGCGATGAGGACTGGAACAATAAGCTAAAAGATGGTATCACTGAAATTTTTGAACTCACTGTTAGTTTGGGAGGAACACTATCCGGTGAGCATGGTATTGGCTTGGTGCAAAAGAATTTTATGCCGCTTAAATACACCACCACACATTTTAACATCTGGAAAGGGATAAAAGCTGTTTTCGATCCTAACGGGATATTAAATCCGGGAAAGATATTTTAGCGATTAATTGGTATTTAGGATCAGCCTTGGTTCGTCATACTCTATCATTTTTCTACGGCCCTCTTTCGGTATCGGTATGGATTTATTGGCTTCGTAATTGTAACTGATGCAAACAGTTTTGCAGGTAGTGCAAATTTCTTCACCTTTTTCGGTGAGTTTTACTAAAACATGCATTACATCAAAGCTACTGTTGCCTATGCGTATAACCCGCACATAGCACACCAATTTGTCATCAAAAGTTACCGGTTTTAGATAATTGATCTCGGATCTTCCTACTATAATGCCTGTCTCCTTTAAATTCCAATGGGTAACATCACGCCAATAACTAAAGCGGGCCACTTCAAAATAAGTTAAATATACCGCATTATTTACGTGCCCTACAGCATCTATATCTGAAAAACGGATGGCTATATCCGTTTTATATTTATAATCTGATAGTTTTTCAGCCATGTTTGCGACATTTTGTCTCTTATAACTAAATCTAACAGACAAAAAGTCTGAAAAGTATATAAGAAATTCCGTTGGTACAGGTGTTGATTGATAGGAGACGAAGTTAATAAAAGAAAAATTTAGGAGGATATAAAAATGACATTAGTAAAATTTAACAACGGACTAAAAAATAACACTAACCCATTTTTCAGTGATGTATTTGATTCAATCTTAAACGATTCATTCCTGAGCGATAAATTAGTTGCCCGTGTACCGGCCGTTAATATTGCAGAAAATGACAATGAATTCCACATTGAATTAGCTGTGCCTGGTTTAAAGAAAGAAGATTTTAAGATCAATCTGGATAAGAATGTATTAAGTATTTCGGCTGAAAAGAAAAATGAAAATACTGAAGACACTAAGAAATACAGTAAACGCGAATACAGCTACAACTCATTTGTGCGCTCATTTACTTTGCCTGATACAGCCGATCATTCAAAGATCGAAGCTGATTACAGCGATGGTATATTAAAATTAACCGTTGCAAAAAGGGAAGAAGCTAAATTTCAGTCAAGAGAAATTGCTGTTAAATAATAAAAGAAATAGTTTTCATAAATTGGTTTAGTTTGAAAGAGCCACCTGTAAGGGTGGTTCTTTTATTTACTATTGCCTCATGAAGTTTTGCTTATTCTACTGTATAAATAAATACCGTTCTGCCGGTTTGCCCTTTAGCACCGATACCTTCCATCACTACCCGGTAAGTACCTTTGCTGCCCATATTTGGGAATTCCACAGAAGCCTCTCCGTTCTCATCGGGGATAATATCCGGGTTCCAGTACACCACATCACGCAGATCCGCTTTTTTATTTTCCGCGTCATATTTAGGGATGTAAAACTCCCGCGACTGGTAATAGCCCTGTAGTTTAATAGCCTTCATACCGGCTACCACATCCTTGCTATAATTATGATAAGGGTCATGTAGTTTGGTATTGATCACAATGATTTGTGAATCAAAAACACCCAAAGAAAGACCTGTATGTAATATTTCTATCGATTCTACTTCATCCGGTCCCAATTGCTGTATCATGCCGTTATCCATTAATGCCCCATCTACAACAGTTTCGAAATGTTTATATAGAGGCCTGCCACCTGTATAATGTGGCTCATTGTTTTTATCAAACCTTATAAAAGGATTTGCTTTAGTTATTGCAGTAGCTAAACTATGTTCATCTTTTATCTTTTCATTATCAATCACCTCATCGGCGAACATGCGGTCGCCTACGGAGGAGTACACCTTTTTTTTCGCTTTAATATCGACCTGTTTAAGCTGAACACCCCGTCTTAGAACGTTATTCTGTTCCATTTCGGTAAACCTTTTTTTGCTGGCATCGGCTTCCGCCAGCAGCGGGGTAGCTACGGTATCCGCAGGCATCAATGGCGGCAGAGGCTGTATCAGGGGAAGAGGCAGGCTATCCGGGCGGATAATCGTTTTATAGCGGTTCTTCACATCCTTGGCCTGTATGGCAAAAGATCGCTCCCCGTAAAACTCCAGGCGGTCAAAGTTAAACCGGCCCCCGGCATTGGTCAGTGTATCGGCAAAAAAAGGCGCGCCGCCGATAACCGCGAATGCCGAAACCTTGCTGCCGCTGATGGGCTCCTGTTTGTTGGTGAGCAGGGTGCCGCTGATGTGCAGCCCCTGTTCGGGCAGGAACATGGTGCTGTCCGCGGTTTGTTTTTTCCATACGAAACGGCG
>NZ_JAEHFW010000004.1 GCF_016522075.1 Mucilaginibacter segetis
GTCGGTGCCCAATCTTAAAGTTAAACCCTTCAACCTAAAGTTGAGGGGTTTCTTTGTTTTTATACAGTCCGCGAAGTAAGTAAAGTCCGGAAGACAGAAAGTCCGCAAGAGACATTCTAAATCCTAAAATATGAACTCTAAATCCTAAAGTATAAATCTCAAATCCTGAAAAACTTTAAACTTTACGCTTTATACTTGTAACTCCCGTGTCATTCAGAATGATAGAGATAAATTTTGTACCACTTCATCCCTGCAAAAGAGATTTATACGTGTCTTAAAATTTAATGGCGTATAGGGTAAACGGGGTTTACAGGTCTTAAATAATGCAGGTGGATAGGCAATACGTGTTTTTGCCCGACTGAATTTTATGCCTTTTGCTGCGGCTGTTTTAGGTGGCTTTTCTGCTAAAAACACAGATTGCATCGCGTACAGGCGGTTTTTTGCACTATGGTTTGCTGCTGAAGCAAGCCGTGTGCCAAAACAAAAGAACGATTTTTTGATATTTTTGAAATTGAACAAGCGTGTGATGCCCAGGTTGAATGCTGCAGAACGCAGGATAACCCGGTAATAATTGCAATATAAATATACAGAAAATTCTTGATATATGGAAGCCTCCTTTATGTCTCACCTGCTTGCGAGGACTTTAAAATCCTTGTTAAGAGGTGCAAATAAATTTTGATATGAGAATCATTATATTTGAATATAAATAATTTGATAACCGGGTGGATAGCAGCGCAAACGTATATTTCAGGTCGAAAAGGGTTTCGTTAATAATTTTAGCGGTAACGGCCGTAGTTTGCTCCAGACTATTGTTCTTCTTTTTTAAAGATCCGGAAGGCCCGAATTTGTTTGTAGTTGGTGTGATGGCGCTATTGCTGTTTGTTTTAGCTGCAGCGGTTTACCTTTTGGGCCCGTTAAAAATAAACGGGATCAATCGGCTTTCTTTGGTGATTGGAATACAGGTGCTCGCCGCAATAGTGCTTTATTTTTGCATGTAAAGCCCCTTCTAAATCCCCTATAGATAGGTAGAGACCTTTTTTTAATTTAATGACTCATACCGCCCGCGATTTCTTGCTCTTCTGTTAAATTTCTACGGTATCTTTTTCACCTATCTGCTGACGCCACATGGCATAATATAAACCTTTTTGATCTATCAGATCGGGGTGCTTGCCCGATTCAATGATACGGCCTTTCTCCAGTACGTATATCTGGTCGGCGTGCATAATGGTCGATAGACGGTGTGCTATCAATATGGTGATATGATCATTCATTACAGATACGTCGCGTATGGTTGCCGTAATTTCCTCTTCGGTGATGGAATCCAGCGATGAGGTAGCCTCATCGAAAACCAGAATATCCGGCCGGCGCAATAACGAACGCGCTATAGACAGACGCTGCTTTTCGCCACCCGATACTTTTACTCCACCCTCACCTATCACGGTATCCAGCCCTTTATCGGCCCTTGCCATTAAGGTTTGGCAGGCCGCGCGTTGTAACACGTTAAAGCATTCCTCATCGGTAGCATCGGGGCGCACAAACTGCAGGTTCTCGCGAATAGTGCCCGAAAACAGTTGTGTATCCTGTGTTACAAAGCCTATCTTCTCGCGCAGATGGTCAAGATCAATATCCTTGCTCAAGGTATCGTTATACAAAATATCGCCATCAAGCGGCTGATAAAGGCCTACCAACAGCTTTACCAGTGTGGTTTTACCCGAACCCGAAGGCCCTACAAAAGCTATAGTTTCGCCGGTATGCGTTTCAAAGGTAATATGATTTAATGCGTTGCGGTTAGCGGTTAAATGTTTAAAGCTAACATTACTGAAAGCCAATTTTTTTACACGCTCAAGCAATACGGGCTTTTCGGGTTTGGCATCAATAGGGATGTTTAATATCCTGTTAAAATTATCTAAGGATACCTGTGCCTCGCGCCACGACAGGATAACGTTGCCCAGTTCCTGCAGAGGGTTAAATAAAAAGAACGAGTAAAATAAAAAGCTGAAGTATTGTCCCGGTGATATGGTTTCCTGGAAAATGAGGAGTAACAGTATAACCACCATTACGCTGCGTACAAAGTTTACTGTGGTGCCCTGTACAAAGCTCATACTGCGCACAAATTTTACCTTACGCAGTTCCAGATCGAGTATTTTATAGGTGGTATTGTTAAGGCGTTTGATCTCCTGCCGTGCCAGGCCGAGGCTTTTTATGAGTTCGATATTACGTAACGACTCCGTAGTTGAGCCTGCAAGCGCGGTGGTTTCGCCCACTATTTTACGCTGGATGGTTTTTATACGCTTGCTCATGGCCATGCTCACAAACGTAATAACAGGTATGGCCGCAAAGTACACCAGGGTAACTTTATAGCTTACTGTTGCCGAGTAAACGATAACGAATATCATACCGATAAGACTCACAAATAATATGCTGATGAACGAGGTAATGAACTTTTCGCAATCCAGCCGTACCTTTTGCAGCACGCCCAAAGTTTCGCCGCTGCGCTGATCTTCAAAAACCTGGTAGGGCAGCTCAAGCGAGTGTGTTAAGCCATCGGCATACATTTCGGCACCTACCTTTTGGGTAATAATGTTAGTGAAATAATCCTGAAAGTTTTTTGCTATACGCGATACCATTGCCACGCCAATAGCCAGGCCAACCATTTTTAATACGCCGTAAACATATTCGTGGTGCGACAGCACCTTGTATTTTTCGATAAAGTTATCAACTATACGACCGGTGATGTAAGGATCGAGCAGGGAGAAACCGATATTGGTAGCGGCTAAAAAGAGCGCTAAAACTACCACCCAACGGTGTTTTGATAAGTAGGAGATTAATATTTTCATACAGTATCAACAAAAATAAAAAAAGGGAATGGCTAATAAGCTCATTCCCTTTAATTTGACATTTTGGTTAATATTAAACCGTCATGATATCTTTTTCCTTCACATCCGAAAGCTGATCTATCTTAACGATATAAGCATCAGTAAGTTTTTGGATCTCACCCTCGCCAACCTTTATCTCATCTTCAGAAACACCTTCTGTTTTTAATTTTTTTATCTTTTCGTTAGCATCCTTACGAATGTTACGGATAGCTATCTTACCTGTTTCGGCTTCGCCTTTTGCTTTTTTAACCAGATCGCGGCGGCGCTCCTCGGTCAAAGGCGGAACGTTGATTCGGATAATAACCCCGTCGTTTTGTGGGTTTAAGCCCAAATTAGCTTCTTTAATAGCTTTTTCAATAGCTCCAAGTAATGATTTTTCCCATGGCTGTATAACTATGGTACGGGCATCGGGCGTGTTTACACTGCCTACCTGGCTTAAAGGTGTTGCTGTGCCGTAATAATCAACGGTAACATCATCCAGCATGGATGGGTTTGCCTTACCGGCGCGTATTTTTGTTAGTTCACTATCCGTATGGGCAATGGCTTTTTCCATGGAAGCCTTTGCATCATCTACTTGTTTTTTAATGAGTTCGCTCATTGGTTTATTATTTTTTGTGACAAAAATAGTAAAAAGTATTAAAGCGGCTTAATGTAATGCAGATATAGGACGTACTTTTTATCAGTAAGGCTGTGCCAAACGCTTATTGATCGGTGCTATGTTTTTGAGATACAAGCTTTTCTACCGGGTAACCCATAGCCTTACACCTGCTGATTATATGCTGTAATAAATTTTTATCGATAGATGGGGTACGGCTCATGATAAACAAATATTTATGGTCAGGATGGCCAACTACCACGTAGGAATAATCATCTGCAAGCTCAATAACCCAGTAATCTACCTTATATGGCCATAAGAACTGGGCCTTCATTTCGGCATTATGCGTGCCCTCTACCTGAAATAGTTTAGAGTTTACAGAATGTACCCCGGGATCATTGCCTTTTTTATAGGTGGTAACCACGTTATAATATTCCTTTTTTGCGTTCCAGTTGTAAGTAGTGGTAGTTTCTCGGGTGCCTTTATCAAAATAAGTAGGGATAGAGTATAAAGAATACCATTTACCGGCAAAGCGATGAAGATCAACGCTGTCAACCGGTTTATTGGGAATGCCTGTAAACGAACTGAAGAATAGTATTAAAGTTACATATAACGTTTTCATATAAATAAAAAACGAGATAGGGAGCTGTACAGATTGTACTTTAAGCCTTAATTGTTACAACCAACAGGAGAGCGCAGGGGTATTTTCATATTGTCGTATGTCCGGAAATTCCGCTGCGAAACGGACGGATAAGTAAGGGGTGCTATAAGTTAGATACAATGGTTTAGGAATTCTGAATAAATTCCTTTACAAGTTTTATACTATGGATAGTAAGCATTAAACAACTGCATATTATAGTCAGATTAATTAAGGCCCGTATAAGCCAGCGTTGTTTTGCGAAATTATGGTTGAGGACTTTTGTCAGCAAAACAGCAAGGCTAATAAAGAAAAACCAGGTTGTAAAAAACAGGGATGTACTGCCGCGAAAGATTATAGTAACAACATCATGGATCAGTCCGCAAAAAATGAAGGTGAAAATTAACGAAATAGAATTAGGAAAGATCTTTTTTAACGGCTTAAAAATAAACTTACCAAGGTAATAGCCAAAGACGGGATTCCAAAAATTCCAAAAAGCTGAAAAATTTTTAGCGCCGAGTGACCGGTAAAGATTATTTCTTAATGATTTTGGACTACCGATTGCTACGCCATTTCTTTTCTTTATATACTCGGTTAAAGTTATATGCATATTGATGTGACACGAGGTAATGCGACCAGCGCAAAAATATTTATCCATTTGGCTATAAAGCATATGGGTGTTTTATCCTGAAATTCCGCTAAGAAAACGAGCGGATAAGGTATACCATGCAGGTGGTAATTAGCCAAAGAAAAGGCGGAGTCGCAAAAAAATGATGCAAATAAAAAGCACGCTGACAATAAATTGAAAGCGTGTTAATGGAAATATGATTTACAGCAAAACACTGTTGGTTAACAATGTTTTGCTGTAGGTAAACATCTGTTTTACCAGCGACTGCCGCCGCCGCGATTGCTATCTTTTGAATAGCCGCCACCGCCGCCACCACGATTGCCACCGCCGTAACCGCCGCCACGGTTGCCACCGCCAAAACCACCACCGCCTCTGCGATCGCCTGGTTTTTTATCTTCGGCCTGGCTCACTGCGATTGAACGACCGGCAACTTCAGAACCATTCAGACCTGAAATTGCTTTTTGAGCGCTTTCGTCATCGGGCATTTCAACAAATCCGAAACCTTTGCTTCTTCCGGATTCCCTGTCGATAATAATTTTAACGGTGCTTACTTCACCATAAGCTTCAAAAAGCTCTTTTAAATCTGCTTCCTCTAAAGAATAAGGAAGACTTCCTACGAATATGTTCATCAAAAAATTAGTTTAGTAATGATCAGTTTTTTTTGCTGTCATTATTTTGTTTACCCAAATATAGAATAGATATTAATGATTTGTACAATAATTTATTAAACTGTGTACTTTATTTTATTTTAAGGTCAAATTATGGGCCGAAATTTAAATAATTGAGGTTATTTGATAGTTTTTTTCATTTAAGGAAAAAGTTTCCCCTGTTTTTTTGCCTGTTAACTTTAATCCGATAGGGGAAGCTGGAGATACCGCATAGTAACTTTTCCCATCAAGACTTAATATTCCGGCGCTTATAGCAATGTAAAACGTTCCGTTATTGGTAGTTACCAAACTGCCGGGCGCAGCTGTTGTATAAACGGGTGTATAGTGTACCTGGTTAAGCGCTACCATAAGTTTGTTAGCTTCAGTTAACTGTGCCATGTTACGGTTAGTTTCCTGCTGCATCATTTCTCGGCCCGTTTCATATTTATCGCCGGCGCTGCTTTTAGTATCATCCTTTGCGGCATTTTGAGCTTCTTTTATAGCATCTTCCGCGGCCTGCATCCGGCTTTGTACATAATCGATACATAACTTATGCAGAGTGGCCTTTATATCATCCATCAGGGTAAAAATCAGGACGCTAATATGGGTAAAATAGGTGAAAGGTATAAGGGCAATAAAAACAAAAGCCCCGGAGCACTCGCTGCCCGGGGACTTTCAACCTAAACCTTATCACAATTATAAGTGTATTGCACTTACAGTGATATAAACGAAATTGGGTGAGCTATGATACATCACTTAATTAAAGTTGACATAAAAATGATAAAACTAAAAAACGATGTAGATGTTAACTTTTGAAAATACTTTTAAAAGTATTAAACCTTAAATATTTTTAGTTGTCTGTTACATTATAGCAAGCCATTACGTAAGGGTTGTATAAAATCAGTTTTATGATCAGGAATTTTAAAAAAGAGATGAACAGTTATGAAGCGACGCTGATCTTGCTTTCGATATTGTTGGTACTCATTGGCCTTTTTGAATTAATGCCGCTAAAATAAACCTTCCCTGTATTATACTTATCAACTCCAGTTGCGCTTAAAACAAAGCCCGGTTAATTTGGTTATCTGTAAACATTAATTAAAAGCACTTAACCATAAAAAATATGAACCTAAAACGCACATTTGGCACCGTACTTACTGTATTAGGAATAATAGGACTTATTTATACCGGAGTAGAAGTTATACAGCATACCGGTGAAGCAACTACACTTATTGTTATTGGTGTAATTTCAGTTATTTTCTTCTTTACAGGCGTTGGGCTTGTACGCAACACTAAAGACGAAGCTTAGCATTAACCGGAGATATATCTCCGCTGGCAGTTATCATTAGTCCGCTGGCGGGGAAATCCGTTTCGGTAAGCATTTTTATACGGTTTGCCGCCCGGTTTAAAGTATCGGGCAGGAGTCCTTTATCATGAGTTTGTATAAATGAAACTATCTGCCCGTTAATAAACTCACCCCGTTTGTTCAGCTTTACCTTTAATAAGGGGGCCAAACCACATACACCTAATACACTTACCGATTTATAAGTACAAAAATTACCCAGGCTGTAAGCGATCAGCCTGTTTTTATAGAGCTCAACCGCCCGGCTTACATGAGGGCCATTCCCCAATATGATATCAGCTCCGGCATCCACTGCGGCGTGAGCAAAAGCATTAACGTTACCACGGCGCTCGCCTTTATATAATTCCTCTTTTAAAGGTACATGTTCAAAATCCACCCCTTCGCCACCTCCATGGAATGATACGATCACGATGTCGCTTTTAGCTTTTAAGTTGGTAACAATGCTTTTTACCACTTTCAAATTGAGTAATGATACGGTTTGGCTGTTTGGTGAAAACGCGCAAAAGCCATAACGCACGCCCTTAATGGTAAATAATTTTGACTGATGCGTTTTTAGTCCTGCGTAATTAATACCCAGGCTATCAAGCACCTTAACCGTGCTTTTTTGACCTTCCAAGGCAAAATCGTTGCTATGGTTGTTGGCCATGCTTAATAAGTTAAAGCCCGCCTTTTTAAAGATATCACCATAAAATTCGGGCATCTTAAATAAATAGGCTTTGCTTTTAAAATGCAGTTTTTGTTGCTCGGGTTCGCCCTTATCTAATAAAACCCCTTCCAGGTTACCAAAAGTAACATCCGCTGCTTGCAGGTATTTATCGGCATATTTAAAGCTGTATTTACCGCTATCTGCCGGTAGTTGGCTGCTATCGGGGTAGGTGCTGCCCAGCATAATATCACCCACCGCGGCTATATTTACCATGGTATCAGCAGGCTGGACAGCTATATTTTTTTTAACGGAAGGAGCGTGATGCTGTGTAACCTTCGTAGTTGTTGACGGATTTTTTTTTAAATAAGGATCAAAGCAGGCGGTTGCAGTAAAACAGGCAAACGCTATAAAAAGGCAGATAGAATGGTGTTTCATTAAATAAAAAGATCCTTCCATAAAGGTATGAAAGGATCTTTAGTTATAATATAATTTAGGTTTAATTATCGTCTGAATCGTCGTCAGACGATGATAGTTCGTTTTTAAAAGAATCAAGCAACCTGCCGCCTTTGTAAAAGTAGCGGGCATAATAGGCATCGGCCAAATTGCTGATGGCTACCCCGTGTGATGAAGCGTGTGCAAATTTTCCATCGCCTAAATAAATACCAACATGTGATATTTTGCGGCTGTGTATTTTAAAGAAAACCAGATCGCCTTCTTTCAGATCATCCTTGCTGATGGGATCTACCATTTTAAAGATATCACGTGAATTGCGGCGGATACTTAAATTAAATACATCACTGTATAGTTGTTTGGTAAATGCCGAGCAATCGATACCTTTCCGGGTGTTACCACCAAAACGGTAAGGAGTGCCTATCCAGTCATGTACAAAATTAAAAAGTTTAAGGTTAGATGTAGCTGAAAGGGCAACACCCATAATTTGCGATAAATAATCTTTTGCTAAGCTTTCCTGATCTTCAGGTTCAGAGGTGGTATTTGGAACAGTTTTTGTTTGCGCTTGTGCACCTATTATGGTGAAAATTAATGCAATAGCAAATATTATTTTCTTCATTTAATCTTTGATTTGTTGGTTAGCGAACAACAAGTTGTATATTAAATTGTACAGTGTGTCTATTGTTGGATACAAATCTATATAATATTTCTAAACCTCCAAATTAAAGGTGAAATTTATTTTACAATTAAATTAGCTATAGTTTTAAACTATTGTTAATAAACCACTTGTAAAACGTAAAAAATCAGCTTTATTTTTCGGGCAGCGAAATTAAATTTCCTGTGGCGATTGTTTTTTTGTTTTGCCATATGGTTATTGATTAGTTGATGTATGTATATGATATATGGATGTTATTACACATACTCATAAGTTTTTTTTAATTTTTTACTAAATAGAAAATTGCGGTATTTATTTCATCAACTGTTAAATAAAGGGTAGTAATATGCGGTATTCCAAATGATATTTTGCTTTTTGTGAATTTTTATTACTGCGTATGAGCTATATAAGGCATAAATGCGGATAAATCTTTCCAACAAATTCGTTGCAGTTTCGATTATTTGCAGGATATAATTAGATTTGCGCTTTCTCTAAGATTTGTTTTTAATAAATGAGTTCAATCGAAATAAATAAAGACACCTACCTGATGTGGTACGAGTCTATGCTTTTAATGCGGAAGTTCGAAGAAAAGGCCGGCCAGTTATATGGTCAGCAAAAGATCCGCGGGTTTTGTCACCTCTATATAGGGCAGGAAGCCGTATTGGCCGGAGCGATGTCAGTTCTTCGTAAGGAGGACAGTATGATAACCGCCTATCGTGATCACGCACATGCTTTAGCAAAAGGGACAAGCCCGAATGCTGTAATGGCGGAGCTTTACGGTAAAGCTACCGGTTGCTCAAAAGGTAAGGGTGGTTCCATGCACATGTTCGATAAAGAAAATAACTTTTACGGCGGGCATGGTATTGTAGGCGGACAGGTACCTTTGGGTGCAGGTGTTGCCTTTGCCGAATTGTATAAAGGTACCGATAACGTTAACGTAGCCTATATGGGCGATGGTGCTGTACGCCAGGGCGCG
The DNA here is from genome assembly GCF_016522075.1 of Mucilaginibacter segetis. GTDB lineage: Bacteria > Bacteroidota > Bacteroidia > Sphingobacteriales > Sphingobacteriaceae > Mucilaginibacter > Mucilaginibacter segetis. Next base: position 9,471 of record NZ_JAEHFW010000004.1, read on the forward strand.
CTTACTGAAACCTTTAATATGGCCGCTTTATGGAAGTTGCCTGTAATTTTTGTTTGCGAAAACAATGGTTACGCTATGGGTACTTCAGTAGCGCGTACAACTGTACAAACCGATATTTATAAGCTGGGTCTGCCTTACGGGATCCCTTCATCCCCGGTTGACGGGATGGATCCGGTTGCGGTGCATAATGCTATGGACGAGGCCGTACAACGTGCACGCCGCGGCGAAGGGCCAACATTTTTGGAGATGCGTACGTACAGGTATAAAGGGCACTCGATGTCCGATCCGCAAAAGTACCGTACTAAGGATGAACTGGAAAGTTATAAATCAAAAGATCCGATAGAAACAGTAAAACTAACTATACAAAAAGAAGGTTATGCTGATGATAAATGGTTTGAAGATATCGCGGAAAAAGTGAAGGCGGTGGTTGATGAATCGGTTAATTTCTCTGAAGAATCACCATGGCCGGAAGCGTCAGAACTGTATACTGATGTTTACGTACAAAAGGATTATCCTTACATCCGCGACTAACTATTATAAATAAATATTAACAATATTCACAGTATATGGCTGAAGTAGTTAAAATGCCAAAAATGAGCGATACCATGACCGAAGGGGTATTGGCGAAATGGCATAAAAAAGTTGGCGACAAGGTGAAATCGGGCGATGTTTTAGCCGAGATCGAAACCGATAAGGCCACTATGGATTTTGAATCGTACCAGGACGGCACCTTGCTATACTTAGGTGTTGAAGAAGGTAACGCTGTGCCGGTTGATGCCGTTATAGCTGTTTTAGGTAAGGAAGGCGAAGATTATAAAGCGGCATTGGACGCTGCCGGAAGCGGAGCCGAACCTAAAAAAGAAGAAGAAAAAACAGAAACTGCCGAAACTAAACCAGCGGCAACGGAAGATAAAAAACCTGCATCCGCAGAAGCTAAACCAAAGGTGGATACATCAAGCATACCTGCAACGGTTATACGCATGCCTTTGTTAAGTGATACCATGACCGAAGGAACTATTGAAAAATGGAACTTCAAGGTTGGTGATAAAGTAAAATCCGATGATTCATTAGCGGATGTGGCCACCGATAAAGCTACAATGGAAGTTGTAGGATATGAGGAAGGCACCCTGCTTTACATTGGTGTTAAAGAGGGTGAAGCTGCCCAAGTAAATGGTATTATAGCTATTGTAGGTAAAGAGGGTACAGATATCACCCCTTTATTGCAGGATACAGGCGAGGAAGAAACTCCTGCCGAAGATTCCGCTAAGGAAGAAGCTACTCAGGCTGCAGAAACTCCTGCGCCGGAGACCGCTGCACCTGCTGCCGGCGGAAGCAATGACGATGACAGCCGTGTTAAAGCGTCGCCACTGGCACGTAAAATAGCTAAGGATAAAGGTATTAACCTGAATGATGTAAAAGGATCTGCCGATGGCGGCCGCATCATTAAAAAGGATGTGGAAGAGTACACGCCTGCTGCTAAACCGCAGGAAGCTGCTGCTCCTGCAAAAACAGAAGGTGCTCCTGCTAAAACCCAGGCCCCGGTAGTATTACCAACTTACACAGGCGAAGAAAAATTCAGCGAAAGGCCTGTTACGCAAATGCGCAAAGCCATCAGCAGAAGATTATCTGAAAGCTTATTTACCGCACCTCATTTTTATGTGACCATGTCTATTGATATGGATCAGGCTATTGCGGCCCGTACCAAAATGAACGAGGTAGCGCCGGTTAAAATATCCTTTAATGATTTTGTAGTTAAAGCAGTTGCTGTGGCGTTAAAACAACACCCTGCTATTAACTCCTCATTCATGGGCGATAAGATACGTACAAACGAGCATATACACGTTGGTGTGGCCGTAGCGGTAGATGAAGGTTTACTGGTGCCTGTTATTAAATTTGCGGATGGTAAATCATTAAGTCACATCTCGGTAGAGGTGAAGGAGTTCGCCGGAAAAGCTAAGGCTAAAAAGTTGCAGCCTGCCGAAATGGAAGGTTCAACATTCACTATATCAAACTTAGGTATGTTTGGTGTTGACGAGTTTACCGCTATTATTAACACTCCAAACGCATGTATATTAGCAGTAAGCGGTATACAGCAGGTTCCGGTTGTTAAAAATGGCGCCGTGGTACCGGGTAACATCATGAAGGTTACTTTAAGCTGCGATCACCGCGTGGTAGACGGAGCTTTGGGTGCAGCATTCCTGCAAACCCTTAAAGCGTTGTTAGAAGAGCCTGTAAGGCTGTTGATATAAGTCCCGGAAGTATTCCGTAACAGGAAAATCCGAAAGATGAATAGCGATGGGTTAATGCTCATCGCTATTTTTTTGTGTTGCGCATTAAGTTTAATCCTATATTGCCTTTATGTATTACCTGGTTCCTGTTGTTATTGTAATTGTTGTTTACCTGTTATTTAAAAAAAACCGGCATAAGGTATCGTTACAACCTATGCCAGCTTTAAAAAAGTTGCTGGTACAGCATATTAATTACTATAACGAACTTACTGACGAGGATAAAGCAGTTTTTGAACATAAGATAAGCACCTTTTTATCTGACGTAAATATTGAGGGTGTAGGATTAACCGTAACCGATACCGACCGTGTTATGGTTGCGGCAAGCGCCGTTATCCCCATTTTTGGCTTTAAGGATTGGCGTTACCGTAATGTAACCAATGTGCTTTTGTATCCGGATACTTTTGATAAGGAGTTTGCGTATGAAGGGGGTGAAGGGCGAAATATAATGGGCATGGTAGGCAGCGGATATATGAACGGGCAAATGATACTATCACGCAGGGCGCTGGAGAAAGGCTTTTCTAAAAATGCAGGCAAAGAGAACACCGGTATACATGAATTCGTTCATCTGCTGGATAAAACCGACGGCGCTACAGATGGTATTCCCGAAGGATTTTTACAGCATGAATATGTAACGCCCTGGGTAAAAATGATGCACCAGGAGATCCATAAAATAGAAGCCGGTAAATCGGACATAGGGATATACGCGGCTACCAACGAGGCTGAGTTTTTCGCGGTGACATCAGAATATTTTTTCGAGAAACCGCACCAGTTTAAAGCTAAGCATCCCGAGTTGTATGATATGCTGAGTAAAACATTCGGGCAAGACCCGGAAGGCGAAGATGCGATTCATTGACAAGCGTATTAAAGCAAAAGAGCGATAGATACCCATCGCTCTTTTGTTATAATTTATATTTATAGGTCGATTTACATCTTTTCTATAACTGCAACTATCCCAATAATAACAGATACCATAAGGAAGAAGAAAAACATATCTGCCTTTAATTTAGAATAGTTTCTGCTTTTTTTTGATAAGATGATATCTGTTGCCTTTTTGTAAAGCACAATAATGAAAAACGGAATAAATACTAAATATAATGGGTGCATTTTATGATTCTTAATAAATCTCCATTAGTTAAAGCCCAAACATTGCCGTATTTTAAGTCCGGCAATTTCTAATACATCTAAATTAGTTTTTTTTTGGATTGTTCTTTAAAATATATCAATAAAACGCTCTACTATTGTTCATTTTCAACATTCGCCAAAGCGGATGTTTTGCTTAACAACTTTGCACTTTCCGCAAGGCGAATAAATTCTGACCGGTAGCCTTCCTCGTCATTCCCTCTACCTGCCTTTGCAATATTTATAGCCTGCTCAAAATTAGCATGCTGCTTAAACTGCGAGTCGCGCAGCAGCATGCCTATTTCAGCTATGGAAGCCGCGAATTTGAAATCGTCCGAGGTTTTGTCAAATGCCGCGGGTACATCCATAACCACTGCCTGGCTCAGTTTGCTTTTTGAGGAGTTTGGCTCTTTATACCGGAATTTAATGGTCAGCATTTCATCAGATGTGGAAACTACCGGTTTAGCTTTAGGCTTTTGATATTTAAGCGGGTCGACCGAGGGGGTATAGTCATCAGTAATACCTGCGGGGATGATCTCGTAAAAAGCAGTAACATTGTGCCCGGAGCCCATATCACCGGCATCTTTTTTATCGTTATTAAAATCTTCTTTGTTCAGTATACGGTTTTCGTAGCCTAACAATCGATAGGCCTGCACTTTGGCAGGGTTAAACTCTATCTGCAGCTTTACATCTTTTGCAACAGTGAATAAAGTTCCTCCAAACTCGCTGATAAGAGTTTTACGTGCTTCGGTAATATTATCAATGTAGGCGTAATTACCGTTGCCCTTATCGGCAAGGGTTTCCATTTTGCTGTCTTTATAATTACCCATACCATAGCCCAGTACGGATAATGAAATACCGCTTTCCCTTTCCTTTTCAATCAGTTTTTGCATGTCCTCATCACAGGAAGCTCCTACGTTAAAGTCGCCGTCGGTAGCCAGTATAATACGGTTATTACCTTTCTTCATTAAATTATCCGCTGCTATTTTGTAAGCCAGCTTTATGCCTTCGCCGCCCGCTGTTGATCCGCCTGCATTCAAATTATCAATAGCGTTATAAATGGTGGTTTTTTTATTGCCGGGGGTAGATGGCAGAACCACGCCGGCTGCACCTGCATATACTACCATAGCTACGCGGTCTTGCGGCCTTAGCTGATCGGTAAGCATTTTTAAGGATGATTTTACCAGCGGTAATTTATTAGGATCGCTCATAGAGCCCGACACATCAATTAAAAACACCAGGTTAGATGGCGGCAGGTTATCAGTAGGGATGGTTTTAGCTTTAAGGGCAATACGCAGTAAGCGGTGTTTGGTATTCCAGGGCGCCGATGAAAGTTCGGTATGGATGGCAACCGGATCATTATTTATTGGCCCGGCCAGGTCATATTTAAAATAGTTGATCATTTCCTCTATACGTACCGCATCAGCAGGGGGTAGTTGCCCATTATTAATAAACCGGCGAAAGTTGCTGTACGATGCCGCATCCACATCAACAGAGAAGGTAGATAGCGGGTTATTAACCGCATCCTGAAAAGCATTCTCTGTAATGGTATTATAGGTTTCTTCATCGGCTTTTATTACGGGAGCGGCAAACCTAACATTCTGAACTGATGCCTTTCCTCTTATCCGGATAGTCTGGTTTGACCCCGGACTGCCCTGTACCATCACTCCATATACTTTATCGTTAAGCATAGCATTTGGGGATACCGTGGTAACAGCACCTGTAACTTCTCGTCTTATTTGAGCCTTGTACCCGGTAACAACCACCTCATTGAGTGAATTAATACTTTCTTCTAAATACACATTTAGGATATTGCTTTTTTTGATGGTTATTATTTGAGGCTTATAGCCTAAAAAGGCAAATTCCAGCTTTGTTTTTCCTTCGGGAAGGCTGATGGTGTATTTACCATACTTGTCGGTTTGTGTAGCCTGGTTGCTGCCCGCAACCCTAATGGTTACACCGGGAATTGCCAAACTGTCGGTTGCAGAGTACACCGTGCCGCTGATCATACGGTTGGTGTTTAGCTTAAATGCGGTTAAGCCAAATGCTGATAGCGTGATAATTAATATAAGCTTTTTCATAATTTGATGATTTTTTACCTGTAGGATGCAGCAAAAAGCTAATTTCCATAAACCATAAAAAAAAATTATTTTGTGGCTTTAATGAATTTACTAACCAAGCCAATTAAAACCGATAATACTACTGATGAAAAGCTGGTAGCCGTTTATCGTTCAACGGGAGATATCGCGGTGTTAGGTAAGCTGTATGAAGCATATATGCCGCTGGTGTTTGGCGTGTGCCTTAAATATCTGAAAGAGGAGGAGCCTGCCCGGGATGCGGTGATGGAGATATTTGAAGAGTTGGTTGATAAGGTAAAAAAACACGATATAAAACAATTCAGGAGTTGGTTGTATGTATTAAGCCGCAATTATTGTTTAATGCAGCTGCGGGCCGGTAAAAAAATAAACGTTGTTGCTTTGGATGAGGTTATGGAATTTACACCTTTTATGCATCCTGATGATAATAAAGAGGAGGCCCTGCAGGCAATGGAACATTGTTTGGAGAAGTTAATTGCGGCACAGCAACAATGCGTAAGGTTGTTTTACCTTGACGAGAAGTGCTATAAAGAGATCGCAGCTGTTACGGGCTACCTGCTTAACGAGGTGAAAAGTTATATACAAAACGGCAAAAGGAATTTGAAGATTTGCCTTGAGAAGAAATTGTGAGTAAAAAGGATTACGACATAACGCAAATAAAAAAGTACCTGAACGGAGAGCTGGATGACCGTGCTATGTACCAATTGGAACGCCGGGCGCAGGATGATCCGTTTTTGATGGATGCCCTGGAGGGGTATGAGGTAGCGGGTGCCGATCAGCAGGATAACCTGGATCTGCTTTCGGAAAATTTGAAGGGGAGGTTGGCAAATCAAAAGGAAAGACGTATAATACCGTGGACGGTGATTGCTGCTGCCGCTTCGGTTATAGGCATATTGGTAGTAGCCGGAATATTGTATAACGCGAATTATAAGCAAGCAGTGAAAACGCAACCGATAGCGGCAACTGTAGAGCCTGTATTAACTAAACCGGATGCGAACGTTGATAAAGCGCCTGTAGTGGTAAAAGAAAGGTCGGTTGCTAAACCGAAGGCCAATAAGCAGCTTAGTGAGCATCGTTTCAAATCTTTTTCTCCCCCAATAGTTAAGGCAGATGAGGAGGCCCTGGTTGCTGCGAATAGTGTAATAGCCTCCCGGGCTGACAAGAGAGTGCAGAAAAAACTTCCGACGATATCAAAAACGGATATGATGGGCGATACCCTGCCATTGGATGAGATGGTGATGGGATATATAGCCAAACAAAAAGATGACAGTTTAACTATGCCCCAAACCGTGGCTATAAATAAGCGGCCCTACGCAAGGGTAATAAACGGAAAAACGGAAGGGGTTAATACTAACGAACGTAAAGGAAGGAATGAGCAAAACAATGCGTATTACTTAGGGACGCTTGCACCCCAAACGCCATCGGGAGATATACAATTAGCGGGAGTGGTTACCAGCCATGATGACGGCCAGCCTTTACCGGACGTATCGGTTAACGTAGTAGGTAAACCTGTTGGTGCCGTAACGGATGCTAATGGTAAATTTATATTACCCGGGGTAAAAAAGGATGAAACGCTATTGGTTGGTTCTGTAGGCTATAACTCCCAAAAAGTTAATGTGGGCTCAACTGATACTGTAAAGGTGGAGCTTGACGCATCCCAGTCTGCCCTGAGTGAAGTAGTTGTTGTAAACGGTACTGTTAAGGCACATCCCCGAAAAGGGTGGGACTATTTTAAGGCGTACCTGAAAAAGAACGCCTTATTACCTGCGGGAGCAAAGAAAGGCAGAGTACAATTGCAATTTAAAGTGAACAGCAAAGGCAATGTATCTGATATTACTGTGATCAAAAGTCTCAGCGCATACGCCGATAAGAAAGCTGTTGCACTCATAAAAAACGGTCCGGCATGGATAGCTAATTCAAAGGGCATTACGGAAACGGTAAGTTTAAAAATAAACTTTGAATAGCACTCCGGCAATTAATACTGTCCTGTTATTACTTCCTCAGTTTGGTACGGTCGGCGTAAGAGAATACTTTTTGCATGAGCGGAGTGGTACGTGCCGATATATTCTGGCGAATGTTCAATTCTTCTTTAGCTATCTCATAAAATAAGCCATCAATTGCTTTTTGCGTAACATAATCGCTTATATCCGGGTTTATCTTACTAACCAATGGCACCTTGTTGTATGCTGTAGCTGCTTCGCTGTAATATTTGGTAGCGCCTACTTTATTCAAACTCGTTTCTACTACGGGTTTAAATTTAGCGGCAAGTTGTTGGGTAGTGGTACGCTCAAAATATTGTGTTGCCGCATCCTGGCTGCCCAATAAAATATTAGTAACATCCTGTATGGTCATTTGCTTTATAGCGTTCACAAATATGGGTTTGGCTTCGGCAGCGGCATCTTCAGCAGCACGGTTAAGCGATAATATCACATTATCAGCCAAAGAAGCCAAACCTATGGTACGCAGGGTGCTTTCTACCTTTTTAGCTTCGGGTGGGAAAAGTATTTTTACAGCTGCGTTACCAAAAAATCCATTGGTAGCTGATAGCTGATTAGAGCTTTTATCGGTTCCCTGCTCAAGTGCCTGTTTTAAGGCGCTGGCTATCTCTACAGTTGATGGATTACCTGCTTGTTGTATAGTTGTTTGCGCCACCTGGCTAAGTGTATCGCAGCCGGTAGTAAATATTAAAAATAATGGGATAAGGAGCAGTAATTTTTTCATGCAAGCATAATAGCAAAATTACTGCCAAGAAAAAAACCAGATCAGAAGGAACGCACAACCAAAAATACCAGGCCGGCAATAACCGCTGAAATTGGAATGGTAATTATCCAGGCCCAAACTAAATTAATGGTGACCCCCCAGCGTACAGCAGATACACGTTTTGTTAAACCAACCCCAATAATTGAACCGGTAATGGTATGGGTAGTTGATACAGGTATACCAAAATGTTCGGTTAAGAGAAGGGTTACCGCACCGGCAGATTCAGCACTTACGCCCTCTAAAGGTGTTATCTTGGTGATCTTGGAACCCATGGTTTTAACAATTTTCCACCCGCCAGACATGGTACCTAAAGAAATAGCCGAATAACAGGCCAGTGGTATCCAATCAGGCATAGGGGCATCGGCACCTATTATTTTTGAAGCAATAAGTGTAACATACAATATACCCATAACTTTTTGGGCATCATTTGCACCATGTGCAAAACTTAATGCTGCTGCAGATACCAATTGTAATCTTTTAAACCAGCGTTCGGCCACGGCGGGTTTTGCTTTCTTACATATATGCAGGATGAGAATAGTAATGATATATGCGATAACTAAACCAATAAAAGGCGCTAATACTATATAAGCTATAATGGTTAATATATAGTGCATGTTAACCGCATCAAGCCCGTGCTGCCCCATTAACAAGGCATTGGTGATACCTGCGCCTGCAAAACCACCTATAAGCGTGTGCGAAGAGCTGGACGGAATACCAAACCACCAGGTTGTTAAATTCCAGGTAATGGCAGCTATTAAACCGGCTAATATTACCGGCATGGTTATAAATTGTTCAACTACTATTTTTGAGACGGTATTGGCTACTTTATGATCCTTAATAAAAAAGTAAGCGGTAAAATTAAAAACAGCCGCTAACAAAACAGCCTGAAAAGGTGTAAGTACCTTAGTAGAAACTATAGTAGCAATAGAATTGGCCGCATCGTGAAAGCCATTGGTGTAATCGAAAATAAGGGCAAGAACAACAATAACAACTAATAGGGTGGTAACCATTTAAATAAGATAAATTTTCGCTTACGCGTTTTTAACTAAAATCGATTCCATAACGTTAGCGGCATCTTCGCACATATCTGTAGCGGTTTCCAGCGCGGCAAGTATCTCTTTGTATTTAATAAGGCGTATAGCGTCAGTTTCGTACAGGAACAGATCGGCCACGGCACGGTCAAATACATAGTCGGCCTGGTTCTCAACACTGTTTATCCTGATGCAGGAATCGGCGATATTGCGTACGTTCCTTAAGTCTTTCAATTCCCTTACTGCTTTTTCAAGGTCGCCACATGCTTGTAATATCAGCTCAGATAGTTTGCGGATATGCTCATTAAAATCATCTATCTTATACAAACTCATCCTGTTTGCTGCGCCGTGTATGTAATCGGCTACGTCATCAATAGCCGTGGCTAATGCGTGTATATCTTCACGATCAAAAGGGGTAATGAAGTTTTTGCCCAGTTCGAGGTATATCTGGTGGGTAATTTCATCGCCTTTATTCTCAAGCTTATCTATCTGCCTGAAAAGCTCATCCTGAGTAGCGGAATTACCCGAATTAACGGCTTCTACCAGGATTGTTGCCATGCTTACCACATTATTGGCGGCTTGTTCAAAAAGCGGGAAAAAGGTTTTCTTATCTTTTGGTACGAAGTACTGGAAAATACTGTTAAGTGACATTGCGTAATTTTATGGGGTAAAGGTACGTTAGCAATGTTAAGTTAATGTTAACTTTTTAATACGGGGATGTTCGGAAAGGGTAAAATTTGTTTACCCTTTTGTAAAGTGAACCCGAAGGTTGAGCCGAGTCCGTCAGTACTGCGCACATTTATAGTTTGCTGATGGGCCTCTATAATATGTTTAACAATAGCTAACCCCAATCCTGAACCACCGATCTGGCGGGAGCGGCTGGTATCTGTACGAAAAAAGCGCTCAAATAAACGGGGTAGATATTTTTCTTCGATACCAATGCCATCATCGGTAACCTCTATCAGTACCTGCTCATGCAGGGTAAAAAGGCTGATACCGGTTTCGCCGCCATCCTTGCCGTATTTAAAAGAGTTATCTATCAAATTCACCAATACCTGCCTTATTTTTTCACGATCGGCGTTTACGTATATGCCCTCGTCATACTTTTGTTTAAAGGTTAGTTTGATATTATGTTTTTTCGCTTTCATTTCCATTGATTCCATCACCTCTTTAATCAGGTCATTGATCTTGAATTTGGAATAATTAATAGGGATCTCTCCGGATTCGAGTTTAGATATCTCATCCAGATCCTTAATAAGATAGCTTAAGCGGTCAACATTTTTTGAGGCCTTTTCTAAAAATTGCGCGGCCATCTCCTTATCTTCAAAATCATCATCCTGCAAGGCTTCAATATACCCCTGTATAGCAAAAAGCGGGGTTTTAAATTCATGTGAGATGTTTGATAAAAAATCGCGGCGGAATTTTTCCTGTCGTCTTAATTCATCTATTTCAGTTTTTTTTTGAGAGGCCCATTCCTTTACTTCCTGTTCCACATCATTTATAGGGTCGGCGCTTACATGCTCGCCAAGCGCATCGCGCAGGTCGCGGCCAAGTTTAAGGTTATGAATAAGCTTGTAAATGAGCTTTATTTTTGAATAGATGTACTTTTCTATAAGGTAATAAAAAACAATATAGCTGGTGGCAAGCGTTACCAAAAAAGTAACAGCCATATCAGTCCATTTACGTTGAAAATAATAATTTACTATAGATAGGGTAATAGCTACAGCTAAAGCATTAATAAATACTAATACACGCAATTTCATGGGTATAAAGATAGTATATAGCTGCCAATTAAAACCGGCATTAATGCTAAATGAATGTTAAATGTTCAGATAAATAAGAGTTACTTAGATGCTTTAACCTCAACGTTAACAATAACCTCATCGCTCAGGGTGAGGCTATTACCGCCGATACCAAAATCGCGGCGATTTATTTTAAAGCTGCCTTTAAATGAATTGGCGTTACCCGTATCAGCGTAGGTGAAAGGAAGATCAACAGATTTAGTGATACCTTTTATGGTGATGTTAAAACTGCCCATGTAATTATTACCGCCTTTTTGTTTAAAGGTAGTAGACGACATTACGATCATGGGGTACTTTTCAGCATTAAAGTAGTCTTCACCTTTCAGGTGGCTATCGCGCAGACTATTATCGGTATCAATAGTGTTTACCTCGGCTGTAGCTTCTATTTTGCTGGCGCTTAAGTTAGCAGGGTCGAAGTTAATGATCGCGGTAACACCGCCAATGGTTCCGCCTGTTTTAATGCCCAGATTTTTTATCTCAAAGGATACTTTTGAACTTACTATATTGTTTTGTGCAAATACGGAGGTGCCTGTTATTAACAGTACTATTATTGTGAAATATTTTTTCATGTAAAGGATTTGATGCTTTTTTAGGTTACAGGTTTAATTTATGACGTTCAATAACTTAAATTATTGCACTTCAAAGTAAAACTGATCCAGGTAGGTTTCCATAAAATTGTGGCGTTGTTGTGCCAATTGTTTGCCGGTAGGTGTGTTCATCTTGTTTTTTAGCAGCAACAGCTTTTCATAAAAATGGTTAATGGTAGGCGCAGTAGTGTTTTTATATTCCTCTTTGGTCATGTTCAGTTTAGGTTTTATCTCCGGATTATATATTTCCCGGCCCTTAAACCCACCATATGCGAATGCCCGTGCAATACCAATAGCACCAATAGCATCAAGCCTGTCGGCATCCTGTACAATATGAAGTTCTATAGATTTAAAGGTTGGGGCATCAAACCCTGATTTAAAAGAAACATGCTTTATAATTTGTTGCACATGCTCAATTACAGTATCATTAGCATTTATACTCTTTAAAAAATCGCCGGCTTTTTTGGGGCCTAACTCTTCGTTGCCATTATGAAACTTACTATCGGCAATATCATGAAGCAATGCAGCAAGTTCAACCACCAGCAGGTCGCACTCTTCTGTTTGCGCTATACGCCTGGCGTTTGTCCATACGCGTTGTATATGCCACCAATCGTGGCCGCCCTCTGCATCTTTGAGGGTAAATTGAACAAAGTCTGCGGTTTGCCTTATAATATCTGCATTATTCATCATTCGGTGCTAAATATGCAAATATAAGAGGAAGAAATAAGTTGTTTCTAATTATTGAGCAGCCTCAGCCCCGGTGGTGTTTATAAGGTCAATGATTGGTATTTCCAGCACTTCAGCTATCTGAAACAGGCGTTCAAGTGTAATTTTGGTATAGCCCAATTCAATTTTGCTATAAGCATTTTGCGATATATTCAATTTTGCGGCAAGATATTCCTGAGTGTAATTTAACTCCTCGCGTTTATTTCTGATGTTCGCCGCTACGGCCTTTACTCTTGTATTTAAATGATTACTCGTCATTGTCAGGGTTAATTATTCCTATAATAACGAGATGTAACGCCGATTGGATTTTTACAAATTGCTTTAGGCGGATTTTAACTATAAAACTTTAATGTTTTAGCTTACAGATTGTACTTAACCACTACTGCAGGTAATAAGGTTGCCGCATTTAATGGTAGCTGATCTGTTGCAACAATGGGTTTACGCTTACGGTAAAAATCGTATGCTGCTTTTTCAATCTCTGCCGAGCCAGTAGCCGGGTTATTAAAGCTTACTGAAAAAGGGATAATAAAATCATGAAACTTTTCCTTATCCGGGATGATCCATTTTTTATTCGATTTTTTTAGTACCTCAATTAGCGGCGCTGTTAAAAGGTAATCATCAGCATAATAGATCACTATTTTTTGAATGTTGCCGTATTCATCAGCAGTAAACTTAAATATGGCCATACCGGTTGCTTTTTTGGCTACAATATCCGGTGTAACAGTAATGCTGTCCTTAAAAAATTGTTTAAAGATCTGGTTGCCTCCCTGGAAGGGAAACGCTAATTGTCCGTCCTGCGCGCTGCAGTACACTGATGACAACAGCAAAAAAAATACGATAAGTTTCTTCATTTACTCTTCTTTTGGTTCACGTTTACTGCCTTCATACAGTTCATATTCAAACAATCGGCAATCTAATTTACCATTATAAAATTCAATTCGGCGTGACGGGCGTAAACCTATTTTTTTAGCCAGATCCGGATTGCCGGTAAATACATAGCCACTGTAACCAAGGCAGTCTTTTTTTAAATAATCGCCAATGCGCTTGTAAGTTATTTCCAGTTTGGTGTGTACGCCCAGGCGTTCACCATATTCCGGATTAAACATTACCACACCGCCGCCTTCCGGCACGGGTGTCTCGGCAAAATCACAAACGTGAAAATCAATTAAATGTTCTACACCCGCTGTTTTTGCATTGTTTTGAGCAATATTAACGGCATCTTCAGATATATCAGTAGCGATGATCTTAAAATCAACCGTTTTTTTGGCTTTATCTTTCAGTTTACGGCGCTCCGTAAAAAACTCCTGCTCATCATATCCCAAAATATGCATAAAGCCATAGTTCATTCTGAATAGTCCCGGGTGCTTATCGGTAGCCAGTAAAGCGGCCTCTATGGCCAACGTTCCGGAACCGCACATGGGATTGATGAAATTGCTTTGCCCATCCCACCTGGTAGCCATAATGGTAGATGTTGCCAGAGCTTCCAGCATGGGCGCCTTACCCGGTATTTTACGATAGCTGTGCTTGGCCAAAGTTTCGCCGGAGGTGTCTAAAAAGATATCGGCCTTATCCTCCTGCCAGTACAGATGCACCAGCGTTTTATGAGCATCAGCGCCGGAATCCGGCCTTATGCCTTTTACCGATTTTATACGATCAGCGATGGCATCTTTTACCTTTACATTGGCAAATAACGGCGTGCGTATGTGTTCGTTGTTCACATTTGACGATACGGAGAAATAGCCGGCAAAATCGATCAGGGTCTCCCATTCAATTTTAACCAGCTCGTCATATAATTGCTGCGGATCTTCGGCATCAAAGCTTTTTAATAAATAAAGCACCTGGCTTGCGCAGCGCAGGTTAAGGTTCAAAGCAATGGTATCGGTTATGGTACCCTTTAACTCAACGCCTGTTTGGAAAACACGTGTCGGGGTAAAGCCCAGGGCTTCTACTTCCTGCTGCAGGTAAGGTGAAAGCCTTTTGTTGCAGGTGATGATGATTTTACTCTCGGTGTGGAAAACTTGCATGATATTTTTGCGAATTTATAAATAAATACACCTCATTTTAATTTCTTACTATTAACTTTACATTTTAAATATTTTCTGAACTATGGATATCAAAGGTAAAGTACATGAAGTATCGGCAACTATGCAGGTTACCGAGTCGTTAAAAAAGAGAGAATTGATAGTTGAATATATCGAGAACCCGCAATATCCCGAGTATTTAAAATTTGAAGCTATACAGGATCGTTGTAACTTACTGGATAATGTTAAGGTTGGGGATGATGTGGAAGTGTTCTTTAATTTAAGGGGCCGCCCATGGACAGATAAAAACGGTAAAAAATCTTATTTTAATTCGTTACAGCTGTGGAGGCTTAACGTATTAACCGGTGGTGGCGCCAGTGCTTCACCTGAGTATGCTCCGCCTGCTGATATCAGCTCGGCTCCTGATGATGACGATCTGCCGTTTTAAAATATATAATTGGAGAAAAATCCAATCGCTAAAAAAGCCTTTCCGAAAAATTTGGAAAGGCTTTTTTTATGATTATAATGACATCTTGATTTGATCCGTTTTAATGGCCATTTTTAAGGGTTTTGTAGCTTATGCTAAGTGCAGGGCGGCGAATAACAAACGAAAGAAATGGTTATTAATCAATAGCTTAAATATAGCTTTATAAATTGTTAAAAATTGTTAAAAACCCTCATTCTACAATTATTTAAAATATTTTTGCTTAAAGCATGAAGAGGAAAAGTATTGGTTTAATAATAGGATTGATGGGCCTTGCGCTGTTGGGCGTTGTGGCTATGCAATTATATTTTTTACGCCAGTCGTACCAAATGCAGTCAGAGCTTTTTAAAAGTTCGGTCAACGAGGCACTTAACAGCGTGGTTGCTAAAGTTGCCAAACAGGATGCCATTAATTTTCTGAATTCAAAAACAAAGAACGCCCAAAAGCTTGCGGAAGAAACTGCCTCACAAAAGGAAACGGAAATAAGTATAAATGGCAGTAATGGCGAAGGTGCTCCTGATAATCAAAACCAAACAAAGCGTGAACGTAAGCTGAAAATGCTGAGGGATAGTTTGCGGCACATGATCATGCAAAGGCAGGTGGAAGACCAGCTGGCTACCTTATCACAGCAGGGTACACTGCGTATTCGTATTGAGGAATTTACGGATGAGTTTGGAGACGTACATGGCCGGCTTATACCCGAGATAGTGAAATCAGGCCCGTTGCCGGTAAAGAAGAAATTATATAAATATGATACGCTCCGGTCTACTTATATCGATCCGCAGTTTGGCAAGCAGGTAATATCCGCCGTCAGAATTAATCCGCTATGGCTACAGGAGCAGGAGCGGCTGCAAAAAGAACGGCAGTTTAAACAGGTGAAGAAAATGCTGGCTGCCGATTCACTGGAAAATGCGTCGCACACATCGCCGAAAATTAATGTTATTGAGAATTTGGCAGAGGAGTACCGCCAGTCGGGTGAACCACTGGACAAACGGCTTAATACGTTGTGGATAGATTCGGTATTAAGGTTTGAACTGCATAACAGGGGGATATTTATACCATATAGTTATGAGGTAAGTACCGCCAACAGCGATTCACTTATATTTTCGAGTGCCCAGGATGTTAAGGGACTGAGGCCTAAGTTTGTTAATGATAAAACTTATCAAAAGGCAATATTCGGCAACCAGGTGATCAATGATCCGGGAAGGATAAAAATATATTTTCCGAAGCAGAACTCATTTATATTGGGCAACATGACCGCCAGTATGGCCACCACCGGCGGGCTGATATTTGTGCTTATACTGTGCTTTGGATACACTATTTTCTCGATACTTAAACAAAAGAAGATATCGGAGATGAAAATGGATTTCATCAATAACATGACGCATGAATTTAAAACACCGGTATCAACCATCATGATAGCCAGCGAGGCCTTGAAAGACGAGGAGATAACGGAAGATAAAGCACGTGTGTTACGTTTGGCAAACGTTATTTACGAAGAGAATGTAAGGCTGGGCAGCCACATAGAGCGCGTACTGAATATTGCCCGTATTGAGAAAGACGATTTTAAACTGGATAAGAAACCGGTAGATGTTAACGAGATGATCACTATTGTGCTCGATAGCATGCAGCTTAAACTTCAAAAATGCGGCGCGGTTACCAGGTTAAAAATGGATGCAAAAAATCCGGTTATTATTGGCGATGAGTTACATTTTAGTAACGTGCTGTATAATCTTATTGATAATGCCATAAAATACAGCACTGATAATCCGGAAATTACTATTACAACGCAAAATAACAGCGGATATGTATTAATAAAGGTTGCCGATAAGGGTATTGGCATGAACCGAGACCAGCAGGCGAAGATATTTGAGCAATTTTACCGTATACCCACCGGTAACCTGCACGATGTTAAGGGCTTTGGTTTAGGGTTAAGCTATGTTAACACCATAGTTAAAAGGCTTGAAGGTATGATAAGTGTACGATCTGAAAAGGAAAAAGGATCGGAGTTTGAACTGAAATTTCCATTGGCATAATTCAATATGAAAAAAATATTACTGGTTGAGGACGATCCTAATCTGGGCTTGCTGTTGCAGGATTACCTACAGCTGAAAGGTAAGTTTGATGTAGTGTTATGCAAAGACGGGGACGAAGGTTTACGGGCCTTTACCAAACAGACTTATGACCTGCTGATACTGGATGTGATGATGCCTAAAAAGGATGGTTTTACCCTTGGTAAGGAAATCAGAAAAATGAATGCGCAGGTACCCATAATTTTTGCCACAGCCAAGGGCATGATAGAGGATAAAACGCAGGCCTTTAATTTAGGCGGAGACGATTATATCACCAAACCATTTAGAATAGAGGAACTTTTACTGCGTATTAACGCTTTGCTTAAACGTGCAGATAACGCGGAGAAAAAAGCGGATGAAATGCCAACGCAGTTTAAGTTAGGAGGGTATGATTTTGATTATACCTCGCAGGTAATTACGCGGGGGGGCAACAGCCAGAAACTATCTACCAAAGAGGCCGAATTGCTGCGCTTATTATGTTTACGAAAAAACGAAGTGCTTACACGCGAAGAAGCTTTATTAAATATTTGGCACGACGATAATTATTTTAACGGCCGCAGTATGGATGTTTTTTTAAGTAAGATACGTAAGTATTTAAAGGATGATCCGGCTGTGGAGATCATTAATGTGCACGGTAAGGGGTATAAAATGCTGATCAATTAATCATCGTCAGCCATATCCTCGCCGAAGTGGATGATATTGCCGTTGTTATCCAGAATACTGAATTGTTTCATTTTCCAGGGCATTTCTTTCAGTTCTCCGTTGGGGTGTACCACGCCGTGAGGTTTTAATTCGGCATACAGCTTATCAACTTCAGTAACATTCACATAACAACCTGTGTTTTTAGCGATCTCTGCATCAGTACAGGGCCATAAATGAATATTGATATCATCGCGGCTAAATATCAGATATCCCTCCCAACTGGAATGGAAGGTAAACCCCAGCTTTTCTGTATAAAAGTTTATAGTATCATCCTCATTTAACGAGGCTAAAATTGGTACGGCCGATCTGAGCATTTTTTTAAGGATAACTATTATTCAAATATAAGGCGAATTAATTTGCTTGTAACAACTTTGTTAATTCTGCCGAAGATTTTTACAGTTTAAATTAGATAAGTTTGTTTATTGCTTACTTAAACTGATCAAATATGAAATTAAAATTACTTTACACCTGTATTGTTTTTACAGGCTTAACGGGTTCTGTGTTAGCACAGGAGGCCGTTGACCAGGCTGCTGTTCAAAAGATCCGCGAGGAAGGATTGAACCATTCCAAGGTGATGGAAACAGCCTTTTATTTAACTGATGTTGCCGGGCCGCGACTGGCAGGTTCACCCGGACTTAAACGCGCGCAAAACTGGGCGGTAAACCAGTTAAAGGCCTGGGGCATGTCGAACGCTAAATTAGAGCCCTGGGGCAAATTTGGCAAAGGCTGGGAAGTTCAGAAGAACTACGCTGCCATGACCGCACCTTACTATCACGCTATTATTGCCATACCTAAAGCATGGACTCCAGGTACAAACGGGCCCATAAAAAGCGAAGTAGTATTGGTAAAAGCGGATACCGTAACCGATTTAGATAAGTACAAAGGCAAATTGCAGGGTAAGGTGGTGATTTTTGATACCGAAAATACACTGAACAGGACCTTTAAACCGGATGCGGCCCGATACACTGATGAAGAATTAGCTGAAATGGAAAACGCAGAAGCACAGCGTGGGGGTGGTGGCCGTCGTGCTTTTGACCGTAACAACCCGCGTTTTGTTGCTATGATGAAAGCAAGGGCAATGCGTGGCGCTTTAAACGAATTTTTAATCAACGAAAAAGTTGGTCTTATTTTAAGCCAGGCACGTGGTACCGATGGTACCGTATTTACTACTAACGGCGCATCATATGCCGATACCGCCAAAGCTGTGGCTCCAGAGCTGGAAACCAGCGGCGAAGATTATCTGCGTATTTTAAGATTGGTTAAAGCCGGACAGCATGTAGAGGTGGAAGCTGATATAAAAACCCGGTTTATAACTGATGATATGAACGGTTATAACGTAGTGGCCGAAATTCCTGGTACGGACAAAACCTTAAAAGATCAGGTAATAATGATAGGCGGCCACCTTGACTCGTGGCATGCGGCAACCGGGGCTACTGATAATGCTGCAGGCAGCGCGGTAATGATGGAGGCTATGCGCATTTTAAAAGCAATAGATTTTAAGCCGAAACGCACTATCCGTATTGCCTTATGGAGTTCAGAGGAGCAGGGTTTATTTGGTTCGCGTAATTACGTGCTTAACCACTTTGGCGATCCGGCTACCATGAAGTTAAAACCCGAACAAGCTAAGTTAGACGCTTACTATAACCTTGATAACGGTACAGGTAAAATACGCGGTATTTACTTACAGGGCGACTCAGCAGCCGGGCCGATATTTAAGGCATGGTTCGCGCCGTTTAAAGACCTTGGAGCATCAACCGTTACCATTCGTAATACAGGCGGTACCGATCACCAGTCGTTTGATGCGGTTGGCCTGCCGGGCTTCCAGTTTATACAGGATGCTATTGATTATGGCGCCCGTACCCACCACAGTAACCAGGATACTTATGATCGTTTAATTGAGGATGATCTGAAACAGGCAGCTACCATCGTAGCATCATTTGTGTATAATACATCGCAACGTACAGAAATGATACCCCGTAAACCCTTACCAGAGCCGCGCGGCGCAAGGAGGTAGTTTACGTTGAAATAAAAAAAGGCGATCAGGGAATATTTCTGATCGCCTTTTTGCTTTTGCGAATAACTTATAAATATAAATCAAGAGCATCAAAAAACTGCTTTTTTAATTGATATAGTTCATTTAGATCAGTGATTTCTGTTTTAACAAACTCTTTGTTATTGTTTATAATTGCAATTGTTTTTTTCTTTTCCGTGAAGTATAAGCGGCATATTGGTTTTCTGTTATTATCATCTAACAATATAGCGCAGTAAGATTGGGCATCTCTCAAGTCAACTCTCTTTGGATCTATCTTCTCAGAAAGTATAGATTTAATTATTAAACACCCTACAATTTCATCTTCGGTTGTCTCAATATTATTACCATCAGAAATGTCTGTTTTTTGAGAGTCAATAACTGGAGTTAAGGATTCTTCTTTGTTAGTGTCTATTTCTAAAGCTGATTTAAATCTTTCGTTTAATATATCATTTATGTAAATTGAACAAGCTCTCTTGGTAATTAGCTTAAACTGTTCTAATACCTTTTGAGTAACTGCACCGGGATAAACTTTTTTTGTGAAGTATTTTACGAATTCATCTGTAGGATCAGCAAATTCTTGATTTAATGCCTGTTTTATCTGGTTCAAATATTTAAGTTCACTTGCAGTGTTTGTAATATTATCTACATCAAAATATGATTTATGAAACTTTCTGAGCTCAATAATTTCATTGTCTTTAATGTCAGTAATTTTGAATTCAAAAAATGGTTTCTCATCCATTTTATTCGGACTTGCTAAATCCGTATAAAACTTGAATTGAATACCATTTGTAAGTAGTCCAAACTTAGCCTCACTTGTGTGAAAATATCTAAATAATTGAGAATTATGCGGATTTAAATCTTGTGTGTAATGTTTGCATTCAATTAGTAGAATAGGCTTTCCATCGTTCATAATTGCATAATCAACTTTTTCGCCTTTTTTTATTCCAATATCAGCAACGAATTCAGGATTAACCTCAAATGGGTTAAATACATCGTATCCAAGTAGTTGAATAAATGGCATTATTAATGCATTTTTTGTTGCCTCTTCGGTTTGAATTTGGGTGCATAATTTTTCAACGCGCGATGCAAATTGAAGAATTTGATCTTTAAAGTCCATGATTGATTTAAGTTTAGGTTAGGTTTACTATTTAGTAATCTGTAAGGTAGATTAAAATTTTGGGAAAAGGAATTGTTTATAATGCAAAAAGCGATAAGAAACTAATCCTATCGCTTTTACAATGAGTTTTTTATAAATTTTATTATGAAGCTTTAGTATGTTTGTTGCGTTTAATTTCCTGCGCTTTTACTTTGGCAACAATTGCTGCCGCGTTGTATCCGCATTCGGCCCAAAGTTCGGGCTGTTCGCCATGTTCTATAATCCGGTCAGGAATACCTAAACGTATAATATTTGCTTTGTATTTATTGTCGGCCATAAATTCTAACACAGCGGTACCCATGCCGCCTTCAAGACATCCGTCCTCAACGGTTATTACCGTATTGAATTTTGCAAATACCTCGTGCAACAATCCTTCATCAAGGGGTTTTACAAACCGGAGGTCGTAATGTGCCGGGTAATAGCCGTCATCGTTTAATTCTGCAGTAGCTTTTACCACCTCGTTACCAATGGTGCCGATGGACAATATGGTAACATCTTCACCATCACATATTTTGCGTCCCTTGCCCACCGGTATAGCTTTGAAAGGGCGTTGCCAGTCAACCATTACACCGTTACCACGCGGATAGCGAATAGAGAAAGGGCCCATATCATTCTGCTGAGCGGTGTACATCAGGTTACGGAGTTCTTCCTCGTTCATCGGGGCGGATACCGTCATGTTGGGGATACAGCGCATATAAGCGAGGTCGTATGCGCCGTGGTGGGTTGGTCCGTCAGCTCCGGCAATACCGGCCCTGTCCAGGCAAAAAATAACATTAAGCTTTTGTATGGCTACGTCATGGATAACCTGATCATAAGCCCGCTGCATAAAGCTGGAATATATGTTACAAAACGGGATCAGGCCTTGTGTAGCTAAGCCTGCCGAAAAAGTAACCGCATGCTGTTCTGCAATGCCCACGTCAAAAGCGCGGTTAGGCATTGCCTTCATCATCAGGTTAAGCGAGCATCCTGACGGCATTGCCGGAGTTATACCCATAATTTTAGGGTTTTGCTCAGCCAGTTCAATTATAGTATGCCCAAATACATCCTGATATTTTGGTGGCTGTGGCTTATCCTGTTTAGTTTTTTTTATTTCGCCGGTTATTTTATCAAATAAGCCGGGGGCGTGCCATTTGGTCTGGTCTTTCTCGGCTAGGGCGTAGCCTTTGCCCTTTACCGTAATGCAATGCAGCAGTTTTGGACCGGGGATATCGCGCAGATCGCGCAATAATTTTACCAGGTGTTTAACATCGTGGCCGTCAACAGGTCCAAAATACCTGAATTTTAGCGCCTCAAAAAAATTGCTTCTTTTAAGAAGGGTGCCCTTAATGCTTTTTTCCAGTTTCTTGGCTATTTTAAAAGCATCGGGCCCTATTGATGATATTTTTGCCAGCACGGTAGCAATATCATCCCTGAAACGGTTGTATGGGCGCGAGGTGGTAATATCCGTTAAATATTCTTTAAGCGCGCCAACGTTAGGATCTATCGACATGTTATTGTCGTTCAGTATCACTAACAAATTACTATTCTCTATACCTGCATGGTTAAGCGCTTCAAAAGCAAGTCCGGCTGTCATGGCGCCATCGCCTATTACCGCTACGTGCTGCCTGTCGGTTTCGCCTTTGTATTGTGATGCTACGGCCATGCCTAACGCAGCGGAGATAGATGTAGAGGAGTGGCCCACACCAAATGTATCAAACGGGCTTTCCGCTCTTTTCGGGAAACCGCTTATACCGTTATGGACGCGGTTAGTATGAAAGGTATCGCGACGGCCGGTCAATATTTTATGACCATAGGCCTGGTGGCCAACGTCCCAAACTAACTGATCATAAGGGGTATTTAAAACATATTGCAGGGCTACTGTAAGTTCTACAACACCAAGGCTTGCGGCAAAGTGCCCGCCATTTACCGATACTACATCAATAATATACTGACGAAGCTCGTTACAAACCTTTTCAAGCTCTTCTTCCTTAACTTGCTTTAAATCAGTTGGGGAATTAATAGTTTTTAACAAATCACCTGCGGGTACCTGCATGGATATTTTATAGCCTTTATTAACTTACAAAGTAAGTTATTTTATTGATATAATCAGAATATGGTAAAGGTAAATATTGTTTTTAAATTAACAATTTAATATATGTTAATAAGCTGTATTTTTGAGCTATGACCGATGATGGTTTCGCCATAAAACTACCTCAGTTTGAGGGGCCGTTTGATTTGCTGCTTTTTTTTATTGAAAGGGATGAGCTTGATATACATGACATCCCGATAGCCCGGATTACCGACGATTTTTTGAATTACATCCATCAGATGACGGTTTTGAATATGGAGCTGGCCAGTGAATTTATTTTTGTTGCGGCTACCTTAATGCGTATTAAAGCCAAAATGCTGTTGCCCCGTTATAATGCCGATGACGAGGAAAATGAAAAGGATACGAGGGAGGGCCTCATCAGAAAGCTTATAGAATATAAGAAGTTTAAGGAAGTGTGCGATGACCTGCGCCCGTATGAGGATGAGCGCCTGAAACAGGAAAAGCGGGGCAATATTAAAACCGATCTGGAGCAGGTTGAAAAGGTCACAACACCCGGCGAGGAACTGTCTGACCTAAGCTTGTATAAATTAATGATGGTGTATAACCGCATGATGCGCCAATATATTACACGTACCGAAGAGGTGCACCATACCATAGTACAATACCCCTATACCATTGAGAAGCAAAAGCAGGCCATAAGCGAGTTGCTTAAAATAAACAGGAAACTCGATTTTAAGAACATTGCCCTTAACTCCGAGAATAAGGTGCATTTTGTATATAATTTTTTGGCTGTATTGGAGATGCTGCAACAGGATCTGGTCGATATTCAAATAGGGTTGGGGTTTAATAATTTTTGGATATCGCCCAGAATGAATGCCGCAGACTAAAAAGAAAGAATAAGTATTAATAATAAAACGCTTTTAGCTTTAGGGTTTTACTTCTAATATCTAACTTAGGGCCGTTTTAAAAATAACCATGAAGAGAGACAAACTGATTTTTAAGCTACTGGACGAAGAGCAGCAGCGCCAGGAAGAAGGCATTGAGCTTATCGCATCTGAAAATTTTGTGAGCAAACAGGTAATGGAAGCCGCAGGCTCTGTAGCAACCAATAAATATGCCGAAGGATTGCCTGGCAAACGTTATTACGGTGGCTGCGAGGTGGTTGATGAAATTGAAACCATAGCTATTGAACGTGCCAAGCAGCTTTTTAATGCAGAGTGGGCTAACGTACAGCCCCATAGCGGCGCGCAGGCAAATGCAGCGGTAATGCTGGCTTGTTTACAGCCGGGCGATAAAATATTAGGGTTCGATCTTTCACATGGCGGGCACTTAACACATGGTTCGCCTGTTAACTTTTCAGGGAAATTATATAAACCCTTTTTTTACGGTGTGGATAAAGAAACCGGTTTGGTTGATTATGATCATCTGAAAAAGGTAGCGTTAAAAGAAAAACCAAAACTGATCATCTGTGGCGCATCAGCTTACTCGCGCGATTGGGATTATGAATTTATACGTAAGGTAGCCGATGAAGTAGGTGCACTGGTATTGGCAGATATATCGCATCCGGCGGGGTTAATAGCGCGCGGCTTGTTAACCGATCCGCTGCCACACTGCCACATAGTTACCACCACTACACACAAAACGCTTCGCGGGCCACGCGGGGGCCTTATTTTGTTAGGTAAGGATTTTGAGAACCCTTGGGGCTTAAAAACACCGAAAGGCGAAGTGAAAATGATGTCGGCCGTATTGGACATGGCAGTTTTCCCGGGTACGCAGGGCGGGCCGCTGGAGCATATCATTGCAGCTAAAGCAGTTGCCTTTGGCGAAGCGCTGAGCGATAGCTATATGAAATACATAGCGCAGGTTAAACTTAATGCAGCTGCTATGGCCAAGGCATTTACCGAAAGGGGATATAACATTATATCGGGTGGTACCGATAATCATTTAATGCTTATCGATCTGCGTAATAAGAATATCAGCGGAAAGGCGGCCGAAAACGCATTGGTAATTGCCGATATCACCGTAAATAAAAATATGGTGCCCTTTGATGATAAGTCGCCGTTTGTTACTTCGGGCATACGCGTAGGTACTGCCGCCATAACCACCCGCGGTTTGAAGGAAAAGAATATGGAAGCGATTGTGGAACTGATAGATGCGGTTTTAAAAGATCCGGAAAATGAAACATCGCTGAAGAAAATACGTAAAAGGGTACATAAGTTTATGAATGACTACCCGCTCTACCGCGATAAACATTTAAAATAGCGAATGACAAGTGAGCAACAGCATCTTTTTGACTATGAAAACCGGCGCTTAAATGCGCTTAATTCATACGAAGTACTGGATACTTTGCCCGAAAAAGAATATGATGCCATTACCCGGCTGGCATCATATATATGCCATGCGCCCATCGCTTTGATCACTTTGATCGACAGCGAAAAGCAATGGATTAAATCAAAGGTGGGGGTTGATATTGAAGAAACTTCCCGGACGAACGCGTTTTGTAATTACACGATAGAAAGTGACGAAATTTTTGAAGTAGCGGATGCGTTAAAGGATGAAAAAGTAAAAGATAACCCATTTGTTGATTCTGCGGGAATACGGTTTTATGCGGGGGCGCCGTTAATTGATCCGGATGGATATCGTCTGGGGTCGTTATGTGTCATTGATCACATCCCGCGTAAACTTAGTCCTGAACAGCGCGATGCCCTGCGCACCCTTGCTGACGAGGTGATGTCGCACCTTACCCTTCGCAAACAAAAAAAAGAACTTGAGCAAAGTGTATTGGTGCATAAAGAGTTCTATAATCTGTTCAATAGTTCATCCGAGATACATCTTATAGCTGATAGTGATTCTAACATCCAACTGATAAACGAGGCTGCTAATACAATTTTAGGCTATAAACCTGCTGATGTGACAGGGAAATCATTATGGGAGTTTGTAGCCGGTAAAGATCGTGAGCAATTTGTTTCGCTTATTGAAAAAGGCCTGGAATCGGAAAAACCGTTTGAACTGGAAACCCAGATACCTGCACATAACGGTGAAATTAAATGGATAAGCTGGACGGCGAACTACAGCGCCAGTAAATGGTATGCCAGTGGCAGGGACATTACCTATCAAAAAATGCTGCTTACCGAAACGGAGCAACTCTCGCTGGTGGCAAGTAAAATAAATAACGGAGTAGTAATTAGTGATACTGATGATAAGATAATCTGGGCTAACAGCGCTTTTGAAAAAATAACCGGTTATAAAACTACCGAGGTAAAAGGAGAATATATTGGTAAGGTGCTGAAAGGGAAGCCAAAGGATAACGCAGCTGAACAGGAACTGATAAAAGCGATAAAAAACAAGGTATCCTATGAGGTGGAATTGTTGATTGATAATAAAAGTGGTGAACAATCCTGGGTATCAGTTACCAATACTATCATATACTCTGCCGATGGCACTGTTGACAAATATGTAAGGATAATTATCGACATCACATCGCGCAAGAAGGCGGAGCAGGATGTAGAAATACTTTCGTTTGCCGCACGCAAGTCGCCCAGCGGAATAATGACACGCGATAAAGATGGGAGGATTATATGGATGAACGAGGCTATGGAGCGCATTATTGGTTATTCACTTGAAGAGTTGAAAGGCCAAACCGTAGGTAAAAGATTGATAGGTGAAGAAACGGATCTTAAGGTATTTGAAAAAGCTGTTGAAGCTGTAAAGCAAAACCAACCCTATGAAATAGAGCTGAAAATATATAAGAAAGACGGATCTACGGCGTGGGTGTTCATATCAAACAGTCCGCTGTTTAACGAAACCGGAACTGTAGAACGCCAGATAGGCGTAATGGTTGATATTACCGAGCGTAAAAAATCGGAAGAAGAGTTGACCATGCTATCATTGGTGGCCAGCAGAACTACCAGCGGAGTTGTAATTAATAACAGTAAAGGGAAGGTGGAATGGGTTAACCCATCATTTGAACAAATTACCGGCTACAGCCTTACCGATGTAAAGGATCAGCACCTGGGAGATGTGCTTAAGGGAGAACTTACTGATGTATCCCTTATTGAAAAAGCACGTGAATTATCCGCACAAAAGCAATCCTTTGAGGTGGATCTGCTGATCTACCGCAAGGATGGCCAGCAACTGTGGCTTTCTGTTATCAACTCGGTAATTATGGATGCCGAGGGTAAAGTAGACAAATATATAGAGGTAATTATAGACATCACCTCAAAAAAGAAAGCAGAACTTGAACTGGTAGCTGCAAAAGAAGAAGCTTTGCAATTAAGCCGTGCAAAAGACATGTTTATTTCAGTGATGAGCCATGAGATACGCACACCGCTTAACGCGGTTATAGGTATGTCGCATTTATTGCTGGAAGATAACCCTCTTGAGTCGCAAAAAGAGAATTTAAGCATCCTTAAGTTTTCTGCAGAGAATTTGATGACCTTAATAAATGACGTACTTGACTTCACAAAAATAGAAACCGGTAATATAGAACTGGAGAAGGCGAAGGTTGATATACGTGAAATGATTAAAGGCATTATTGCATCAATGCAATATAAAGCAAAAGAAAAAGATATTTATTTAAAAAGCCAAATTGATGATGCGGTTCCGGCCGTTGTGATAGGCGATAGAGCAAGGCTTGTGCAAATATTATTGAATCTTATCAGTAATTCTGTTAAATTTACGGGCAAAGGAGGCGTAAGCATCGATCTGAAGGTTATTGAACAAAATAACAATACGGTAAGAATACGCTTTGCGGTAACAGATACCGGTATAGGTATTGCGAAAAATAAATTAAATACCATATTCGAATCTTTTAAGCAGGCCGAAGCCGATACTACACGAAATTATGGTGGTACGGGTTTAGGTTTAGCTATCAGTAAGCGGTTAATAGAATTACATGATTCACGTATTAACGTTGATAGTGAGTTAGGAGAGGGGTCAACCTTTTGGTTTACTATAACATTTAATAAATTAGATAACCACACAAGTACTAACGATAATAAAGTGGAAGCAGGATTAAATATTAACGTATTGGTAGTTGATGACAATCAGATTAACAGATTGCTTATCAACAAAGTATTGAAGAAGTGGGGAGCCAGTGCTGACTTTGCCGAAAATGGCGTGGAGGCGATAGAGAAATTGGAACTTAACAAAAATT
The DNA here is from genome assembly GCF_016522075.1 of Mucilaginibacter segetis. Classification (GTDB taxonomy): domain Bacteria; phylum Bacteroidota; class Bacteroidia; order Sphingobacteriales; family Sphingobacteriaceae; genus Mucilaginibacter; species Mucilaginibacter segetis. The sequence continues at coordinate 37,531 of NZ_JAEHFW010000004.1, forward strand.
ATGATGTTGTGCTTATGGATATTCATATGCCGCTAATGGGTGGTTTAGAAGCTACGGGTGTGATAAGGGCAAAAAGTGATTCTTACTTCCAAAAGCTTCCTATTATAGCTTTGACGGCATCAATGCTTAGTAATCAAATGGGCCAGATAGAGGGTGCTGGTATGAACGATTATATTTTAAAACCGTTTGATCCTACTACGCTTTACGATAAGCTGAGCCGCTACCAAAAACAATAATTACTCCGCATAAGCAATAGTTGCTATACTTAGTTTTAGTCCGGGTATTTTAAGCAGCTCAAGTCCGCAGGCTTCCAGTGTCGATCCGGTGGTTATTATATCATCAACCAGTAAAATGTGTTTGTTCATCAATCTTTCGGGATCAAGCACAGTGAAAACCTCCTGCATATTCTCGAACCTTGCAAAGCGCGATTTGTGAGTTTGTGTATGGGTAGCTACTATACGTACCAGGTTATTTGTTTCTACCCGGGCATTTAATTTCGGTGCCAGGCCTTTTGCAAAACACTCACTCTGATTATATCCGCGTTGTTTTAATCTTTTTTTATGGAGAGGAACCGGTATAATAACGTCCACAGAGGTGAATGTTTTATTGAGCATAAGCTGCCCGGCTGCAATACCCCCCAGTAAAGTACCTATCTTATACATGCCGTCGTATTTAAAATGGTGCATCATTTTTTGCACACTGCCACCTTTATTAAAATAGAACAAAGCGTATGCTGCCTCAATGGGTAATTTGCCCCAAAACTGCCGTGCAACAATGTTATCGGATTGCAAATGAAAGTTGGTTTTTGGTAAATTGTACAGGCAATCGGTACAAAGGATGGTCTCGTTGGCCATTAAGCCATTGTGGCACGCGGCACATATTTGAGGAAATATGAGAGAAGCAAAGTCCGCTAAGTAAACACCCAAGGCTTTCATGGTGTTAATTTAAGCAGATATTTATATTCAGGAAACCTTTTCTTTCTCTTTAATTGCCAGCTGGCCACAGGCCGCATCAATATCTTTACCCCGACTGCGGCGTAAATTAGTATTAACACCTTGTTTACGCAGATAATCGGCAAAAACCTCAATCTTATCTTCACCGGCATTTAAGTAACTCGCAAAGGCAATGGGGTTATATTCAATAATATTTACCTTACAGGGGAGGTGCTTACAAAAGCTGGCTAATTCCATCGCATCCTGCAGGGTATCGTTTACGCCATCAAAAACAATATATTCATACGTTACAGGGTTTTTGGTTTTAGCGTAGTAATATTTTAATGCCTCGGCAAGGGCCTTTAATGAATTTTGCTCATTTATGGGCATAATAGTGTTTCGCTTTTCATCATTGGCAGCATGTAACGAAAGTGCCAGATTAAACTTAACCCCATCATCGCCAAGCTTACGAATCATTTTTGCTATGCCCGCTGTAGATACTGTAATACGTTTTGCAGCCATATTTAAACCATCCGGAGAAGTTATTTTTTCGATAGATTTAATAACATTGGCATAGTTTAACAGCGGTTCACCCATCCCCATATATACAATATTTGATAACGGAATGCCATAGTTTTCGCGCGCTTGCTTATCTATTAATACTACCTGATCATAAATCTCATCGGGATTAAGGTTGCGTTTTCGCTCCATATAGCCGGTAGCACAGAACTTACAGGTAAGGCTGCAACCCACTTGTGATGATACACAAGCCGTCATGCGGCCGGGCGTCGGAATTAAAACGCCCTCAATTAAGTGAGTATCGTATAATATAAAAGAATTTTTTATAGTTTTATCAGCACTAATCTGTGAAGAATTAATTTTAACATTATTGATGGTAAAATTTTCGTTGAGTTTAGTACGAAGTTCTTTTGAAATATTGCTCATGTCATCAAAAGATAAGCATGATTTTTTCCAAAGCCACTCATAAACCTGTTTAGCACGGAAGCTCTTTTCATTCATTTGAATAAAGTGCTGCTGTAAAGCTTCCAGACTCAGGCTGCGGATATCAATTTTACCTTTTTTGTTGTTCACATTACAAAAGTACTTAAATTTAAAAAATTCGTTCTTTTTTTAAAGTCATTCTTTTATAACATTAAAAACAATAACTAAAAGTTAATTGTTAGCTAATTCATAATAGAGAATGGGTTTGAAAAATTTCAGTGGAAGATGCTAAGATATATTTAATGAAAAGTTTTAAAGCCGATTACGTTTATCCTGTTTATGCCGATCCGATAAAAGATGGAATTGTAACCATTGATGACCATGGTAAAATAATTTCAATAACAAATAGCCTCACGGATAAACCAGATCATGAATTAGAACATCATAGCGGAGTTATCTGTCCGGGTTTTATAAATACGCATTGTCACGTAGAGTTCTCTCATCTTAAAGATAAAATTGCACAGGGCGGCGGACTGATCACTTTCATAAAAGATATACAGAAATTAAGGAATGCTGATAAAAGCGAGATATTGGCTGCAGCAGAAAAGGCTGATAATGAAATGTATGAAAATGGCATAGTAGCCGTTGGCGATACCTCAAACAGTAATATAAGTGTATCAGTTAAAGCGAAAAGTAAGCTTTATTACCACACTTTTGTAGAGATATTTGGCTTTTCTCCCGAAAATGCTGAAAAGTTATTTAATGACGCACTTGCGCTTGCAGATGAGTTTAAACCGCAATCAAGTTCGGTTACTGCTCATGCTCCGTATTCCGTATCAAAAGAATTGTTCAGGTTAATAAAGCGATATAGTGATAACGGTAAAAACCTGCTAAGTATTCATAACCAGGAATGTGATGATGAGAATAAATTTTATAGATATAAACTTGGCGGATTTATAGAACTGTATGACCATTTAGGGATAAATATTGATCATTTTCGCCCGCAGGCGCGCAATTCCCTGCAATCAATAATTCCACTTTTAACCAACCGGCAAAAAATTTTGCTGGTGCATAATACCTGTACCAATTTAAAAGATATCTACTTTATTAAACGATTTGACCGGAAAATAAACTGGTGTTTTTGCCCCAATGCCAATATGTACATAGAAAAAAGGTTGCCTAAGGTAGATCTGTTTGTAAATCAGGGATTAAATATCACTTTAGGAACTGATAGCCTGGCATCGAACAGTAAATTGTGCATTTTAAGTGAAATGCGCACCCTGCAACATAAATTCCCTTCGCTGAGTTTAGGCACCCTGTTAAAATGGGGAACCATTAATGGAGCGGAATTTTTGGGGATCGACGAAACCATGGGCACACTCGAAACAGGGAAAACTCCGGGACTTAATCTTATTACAGGCTTAGATGGGTTAAAAATCACTCCTGAAACTAAAGTAAAAAAATTGGTTTAATTAAATTTGATTGCGTTGATTTGAAGTAATGTAATAATACTTCAGAAAAAACAAGTTCAGATTAAATGATCAAACATTTAGATATTACCGTTAACGGCAAAGTGCAAGGCGTTTTTTACCGTAAATCAACCAAGGCGGTGGCCGACCAGTTAGGTGTGCGAGGCTTTGTGATGAACAAACCCAACGGCGACGTGTATATTGAGGCTGAGGCCGATACCGCTACATTGGATATGTTTTTAGACTGGTGCAATGAGGGGCCTGAGAATGCTGTGGTAGGTGCTGTTGAAACGCATGAGGGCGAATTAAAAAACTATCGTAATTTTGAGGTGGTTAAGAAAAGCATTTTCAAGTAAGTAATTTATAGCCATTGTCAACCGCAAAAAAATTCGCAGGTCAAACTGCCATGTATGGATTAGGTACCGTTATTCCGCGTTTACTCAGTTCATTGCTTACACCGCTTTATACAAGTGCCTACAACCCCAAAATATATAGTATTTTTAGTACCATGTTCAGTTATGCCGCTGTATTGCAGGTATTACTGGCATTTGGCATGGAAACCACTTTTTTCAGGTATCTGAATAAGATAAGTGAAAAAAAGCAGGAGGTTTACAATAATAGTTTTTGGGCAGTATTTATGATAACGGTGCTGTTTTTATTATTAACTATTCCCTTTACCCATACCATAGCAAGTTTCATAAAAATAGGTGATACTACTTCGCAAAAAGAATTTGAACTATACATCTATTACTTTATAGCCATATTAGTTTTAGATGCCTGGTGCGCTATACCCTTTGCCAAACTACGTGCGGATGGGCGGCCCATAAAATACAGTATTATTAAAACCATTAATATTGTAGTTACTGTATCGTTGAATCTAATTTTAATATTACTTATACCTTATATTATTAAAAATAATTTTACAGGTGCCGCATGGTTTAAAACATGGTATATTGATAGTTGGGTTGGATACGCGTTTATTGCCAATATTGCCGCCAGTTTTATTACGCTGCTCCTGCTATCATCAGAGCTGTTAAAAATTCAGATGCGGTTTGATGCAGCTATATTTAAAAGCATGCTTAAATATAGCTGGCCGGTAATGATAGCTGGCCTATCCTATGTGGTGAATGAGAATTTTGATAAGATATTATTAGGTAAGTTACTGCCCGCTAATATCAGCGAGCGCGAATTGGGTATTTATGCGGGTTGTGCACGTATATCAGTGTTTCTCAGCTTATTTAACCAGGCTTTTAGGATGGGGGCCGAACCTTTCTTTTTTAGTCATGCCAAAAACAAAAATTCCGGGCATACTTATGCCCGTATCATGGATTATTTTGTTATCACCATGTGTTTAATGTTTGTAGGGGTGGTGGCAAATATTAATATATTTAAATATTACGTGCATGATAAAGCCTACTGGGTAGGGTTGCCGGTAGTTCCGCCATTGTTATTGGGGTATGTAAGTTTAGGGGTATATACTAATTTGTCCATCTGGTACAAACTATCCGATCAAACAAAATATGGGTTGTATATTTCCGGAATTGGTGCAATACTCACCATAGTGCTAAATGTTATTTTTATACGTAAATACAGCTACATGGCATCGGCATGGATATCGTTGATCGCTTATGCCAGCATGATGGTCATGTCGTACATATGGGGGCAAAAAAATTACCCGATACCTTATAACCTGAAAAAGAATTTAGCGTATATTGTTATTTCGGTAGTACTTGTTTACTTGTCATTCAGTGTATTTAAACGCAACATATTTATCGGCAATGCCTTTTTGATCTTATTTGGACTTGGGGCATTGTATAATGAAAGAAAAGAACTAAAAGCTATATTTAGCAGATGAACATTAAAGTAATAAATAAATCAAAAAACGCCTTACCCGCGTATGAGACGTTACATTCAGCGGGAATGGATCTCCGCGCAGACCTGGAAGAGCCTGTGTTGTTAAAGCCCCTGGAACGCAAACTGATACCTACCGGTTTATATATTGAATTACCTGAAGGATATGAGGCACAGATAAGACCCCGAAGCGGTTTGGCTTTTAAACACGGTATAGGTATTGTAAATTCACCTGGCACAATTGATGCAGACTATCGTGGTGAAATTAAGGTGCTGCTTGTAAACCTTTCAAATGTGGATTTTGAAATAAACACCGGGGACAGGGTAGCTCAAATGATAGTGGCAAAACACGAAAAGGTGATTTGGCAGGAAGTAGAAAATTTAAATGAAACTGTACGTGGTGCCGGTGGCTATGGCCATACGGGCGTTGGTTAAAATATAAATGAGATTTATAGCGGTCATAGTATTATTTACCATTTTTTCATTCAGCAGTTTTGCTCAAAACAAGCTGAAGAAAAATAATAATGCCGATGCTTTTACATCAAAGGGCCTGAGCAATGCTGATAGCGGGGTGGTCAGGCAGCTTTATTTTTCAGCTCTTCGGGAAAAAACGATAGAAAATTTCAGGTTGGCGTCTGACCTGTTTACCCGGGTTTTGCAAATAGATCCGGCTAATGATGCATCAATGTATGAGCTGGCCAATCTGCAAAAAATTCAAAAAAATTATGCAGATGCGGTGCCGCTCTTAGAACGGGCCGTAACTATCAGTCCGGATAATGAATGGTATTGGTTAGCCCTGGCTGATGGGTATGAAAAGACCAATAACATCAATAAGCTCGAGAACGTATTTGATCAGCTTATACGTCTTGATCCGAAAAAGCCCGATTATTATTTTGACAAGGCAAATGTTTATCTGCTGCAAAAAAAGTATGATGAAGCTTTGAAGTTATACGACCAGGTAGAACTGCTTACGGGCCCCAGCGACGAATTGCTGGCAAATAAACAAAAGATATATTTAAGGCAGGGCAATATAAATAAAGCAACGGACGAGCTTGAAAAAATGATAGCTGAAGAGCCTTCGGAAATAAAATATTACATAAAACTCGCGGATGTTTACAATTCTAATGATAAGAATGATAAGGCGCAGGAGGTAATAGAACGCGCGCAGAAAATACAGCCCGATAATGGTATTCTTCATCTTGCACTGGCGGATATTTACAGGGATAAAAAGAAATACGAAGACAGTTTTAATGAACTGGAAAAAGCATTTGCTGATCCGGATGTGGATATAGAACAAAAGATCCGTATCATTTTAGGGTATCTGCCTCAGTTTTCTGATCTGAATGCTAAGGCCAGCGCCCTTCAACTAAGTAAAATTCTTACCACCACCCATCCGGATAATGACAGGGCTTTTGCCATGTATGGCGATATGTTATTGCAAAATGGGAAATATAGCGAAGCTAAGGCAGCTTACAAAAAAGCAATTGCGTTAAACGGGCAGGTTTATGCCACACAGGAACAGTTAGTTAGATTAGAGATAGGAGATAATGATATTGAAAATGCGATAAAAGATGGCGAAAATGCGCTTTCTTATTTCCCTAACCAAGCATCGATGAATTATTTGGTAGGGGTTGCATGGCAGCAGGCTAAAGATTATAATAAGGCATTAAGTTATTTAAAAAACGCGCTCGCGTTAGAGCCGGCCGATAAGGAGTTGCTTTCGCAATGTTACTCCTCAATGGGCGATTGTTACCATGCAATCAGCGATAATGCTAAATCAGACGAGGCATATGATAAGGCTTTGACATACGATCCGGATAATGCTTATACTTTGAACAATTATGCTTACTATTTGTCGTTAAGGAATGAGAAGCTGGATAAAGCCGAACAGATGTCAAAACACAGTAACGTTTTGCAGGAAAATTCAGCATCATTTGAAGACACGTACGCCTGGATATTATTTAAACAAAAAAATTACCGGGAAGCTAAGGTTTGGATAGAAAGATCGTTACAACACGATAAAACCAATAGCTCGCTCAAAACAGAACATTACGGTGATATCCTGTATTTTTTAGGGGAAACAGATGGGGCGGTAAAAAATTGGATAAAAGCTAAAGCTCAGGGTGAACAATCGCCCGTTTTGGAACAAAAGATAAATGAGAGAAAATATATTGAATAAAATACTGGTAATTTGCTGCATTATTATAGCAATGGGTTGTTCATCAAAAAAACTGCTGGTTGTAAAAAGACCTGTTGCCGACTCCGCTATAAATGCTACAGATGATAAAGCAGAAAGGCTCGCGGCTGTAAGTTCCAGCCAGATTACTTTCAATACCTTTTCGGGCAGGGCCAAAACAAAATTAGATATTAACGGGAATGATAATGATGTAACGCTTAATATTCGTGTAAACAGGGGGCAGAAAATCTGGATATCCATCACCGCTATAGCCGGAATTGAAGTAGCCCGGGCACTTATTACCCCTGATAGTATACAGGTTTTGAACCGGATAGATAACGTGTATCTGAATAAGCCCTTTAATTATATTTACAATTATGCCGACAAACAGGTTAATTTTGGCACTTTGCAATCGTTACTGGTGGGAAATGCGATACCCGAGTTAATTAATGCTAATACCACTGTTGAATTTAATGATAATAAAACAACCTTGTCTGGTAATGTTAAAGGACTTCTTTATAAAATATTACTGGGGGCTGATCTTAGGGTAAGTGAAATGACTTTACAAAATCCGGAAACCCGCCAATCATTACAGGTAACCAATAGTGCATTTACGCAAGCTGATGACCATATTGTACCCTCGGAGGTTAATATAACATCCGTATCCGGAAATAATAAGGTATTAGTGAATTTGCGTTATACTAAAGTTGAGTTTGATAAGGTGCTTGAATATCCCTTCAGTATCCCAAAAAATTACGAACCTGCTAATTAAAATTATACTTTTGGCGAATGAAATTTTTTAGAGCGGTATTATTTATTATTTCTGTGTTTTTTGTTTCCGGCGTGTTTGCGCAAAGCAGTTCGGAGTTAAAAAAACGGCGTGATAAGTTAACCAATGAGCTGGAACAACTAAACAAAGAATATAACGAGGTAGCCAGCAGTAAAAAAGTATCATTAAAACAGTTAAATATCTTAAAGGCAAAAATAAATTTACGGGAAGAAAAGATCCGGAATATCAATTCTGAGGTAAGAAATCTAAATAATCAAATCTCTCAGAGCAATAATACCGTACGTAGTTTACAGGCGCAGTTAGATCAGCTTAAGAAAGATTATGCCGGGATGGTACTTTTTGCTTATCGAAACAAGAGCGGCTATAATAAGCTGATGTTTATTTTCGCGGCGAAAGATTTTAACCAGGCTTACAGGCGTTTAAAATATCTGCAACAATTTGGAGCTTACCGCGAGCGGCAGGCGGGATATATACAAAATACGCAAAAGGAACTTAAAGAAAAGATACAGGAACTTGATAAGGATAAAAAGCAGAAAAGTGATCTGCTTGCCGATCAGGAAAAAGAAAAGGCAACCTTGGGCAAAGAGAAAAATAATCAGTTAAAGGAGATTACAAATCTTTCGAAACACCAGGGAACGTTACGGAAACAACAACGTGACCTGAGAAATAAAATTGACAAAGCAAATAAACAAATTCAGGCCGTAGTACGCCGGGAGATAGAACAGGCAAGGCGCGAGGCCGAAGAAAAAGCCAGATTAGCTGCTGCTAAAGCTAAGGCGGAGAACCGTGCGGGGGAAAGCAAAGCAAAAACGATTGATAAAAGTTCAACCACCAGCGAGGTGTTAAACGCAACTCCTGAGGCGGCAAAATTATCAAATGACTTTTTAGGTAACAGGGGCCGATTACCATGGCCGGTAGCTAACGGACAATTAGTGCATGGTTTTGGTACCTATAAAGATGCGGAAGGTATAACTATTGATAACTTAGGTTATGAGATTAGAACAGGTGACGGGGCAGCAGTAAGGGCCGTTTTTGACGGGGAGGTAATAAATATTACCGATGTGAGTGGTACATATTTAGTTATAATAAGGCATGGAGAGTATTTTACCTCTTACCAAAATTTACGTACCGTGGTTGTATCAAAAGGACAAAAAGTTAACACAAAACAAACTTTAGGTACTGTTGCTACTGATCCGTCGAGTGGGGAAGCTGAGGTTATATTTGGCTTAACTAAGGGTGTTACTTCAGTTGATCCAAAATTATGGCTGACGCCAAACTAAGTTGAAGATTATAGCGTTCTATTTGTTTATATTTGTAACTTTAATTTAAGTAAGGATAATGTTGAGTTCAGTTTTTTTATTTTTGAACATAGGCGGCGGCGAAATGATACTTATCGTTTTTGCAGCACTGATGCTATTTGGGGGCGAAAAGTTACCTGGTATTGCACGCACATTAGGCAAGGGCATAAGGGATTTTAAGGATGCCTCTGAAGATGTGAAACGGGAGATAAATAATCAGATTAATACTTTTGAAGAGAAAAAAACTGAAATAAAAACACCGGCAACTGAACAAAAAACATATGAATCAGAAGGTGTTGCCGGTACTCTCCCGGCGTTTTCAGGGCAGTCAGCAACTGATGTTATAGACGAAACGGAAAATAATGAAATTGCCGTTGCTGAAGAAGAGAAACCAACAGAACAAATAATAACTGAATCTCCTGTGGCTGAACATAATGATGTTGTTAATACTTCAGCTGATGAAATGTTGACTACTGAAAATAACACTACAGAAGAACCGGTAAAAAAATCTATCGAAGAAGAATATAAATAATAACAAAAATATTAACGTAACATAAAATTAAAAAATCATGGGTGGATTAGGCGCACCAGAAATTATTCTGATCATTATTGCAATACTTATTTTATTTGGCGGAAGAAAAATCCCTGAACTTATGAAAGGTTTAGGTAAAGGTATGAAGGAATTTAAAGACGCGCAGAACGGCGAGTCAAACAATACAACAAATACCTCTGCTACAGAGGAAAAGCCAAAGGCTTAACTGTTGCTGTTAAAAGCATAATTGCTGTTTAAACTTACAACTTATCTGTTGAAATATTTATGCTTCAACAGATAAGTTTTTTTATTTTAGGCCCATGGCTAAAAAATATGCCTCTTACAGTCAACTTAAGAGGGAATTATATAGCGGGGAAGTTACTGCTGAAGAGCTGGTTAAAAGTTACCTTCAGCAAATAAAAAGCAACGCCCGCTTAAATGTTTTTAACGAGGTATTTGAACAGGAAGCGCTGGCTGCTGCAAAAAATATCGACGAACGTATCGCATCGGGTGCATCCTTGGGCAAACTCGCCGGAATGGTTATAGCTATTAAGGATAATATTTGCTATAAAGGGCATAAAGTTAGCGCATCTTCAAAAATATTAGCAGATTTTACTTCCATATATTCCGCGACCATAGTTGAACGTTTATTGGCAGAGGACGCCATTATTATCGGCCGCTGTAATTGTGATGAGTTTGCTATGGGTGCCGCAAACGAAAATTCATTTTTCGGGCCGGTAAAGAATTTTGCTGATGAAACCCGCGTATCAGGCGGCTCATCAGGAGGTTCGGCGGTTGCCGTGCAGGCGGGCATGTGCCACGCAGCAATTGGTACCGATACCGGAGGGTCAGTAAGGCAACCGGCGGCCTTTTGCGGTGTTATTGGCTTAAAGCCCACTTACGGAAGAATATCCAGGCATGGAATTATATCTTATGCTTCATCATTTGATCAGGTTGGTCCATTAACACAATCCATTGAGGATGCTTTATTGTTATTGGAGATCATGGCCGGGCCCGACGAGTTTGACGGTACACTTTCTACAAAACCTGTTCCTGAAAGCAAAAAGCACAGCCGCGATACCGGTAAAAAGAATATCGCATACCTGCAGGAGGCTTTATCAAGCCCCGGCGTTGATGATGAAATTAAAAATAAGCTTATCAGTTATATAGAGAAACTTCGCGCAGACGGACACATCGTAAAGCCAGTATCATTTGAATTGCTGGATTACCTGGTACCTGCCTATTATATATTGGCAATGGCCGAAGCATCGTCAAATCTGGCCAGGTACGACGGCGTGCATTTTGGGTATCGCAGTCCGGAAGCTACCGACCTGGTATCGACCTATAAGCGTTCACGTTCCGAGGGGTTTGGTAAGGAGGTTAAGCGACGTATTATGCTGGGCACATTTGTATTAAGTGCAGGTTATTATGACGCTTATTATGCGAAAGCACAAAAAGTTCGCCGCCTGATAAAAGAGAAAACAGAACAATTATTGCAGGAGTACGATTTTATATTGACACCAACCGCTCCAGAACCGGCTTTTGAGATGGGAATTAAAGAAAAAGATCCGGTGGTGAATTATTTACACGACATTTTTACGGTACAGGCTTCTTTAGCGGGTTTACCGGCAATTTCGTTGCCGGCAGGTAATAATAGCAAGGGTTTACCGTTAGGCTTACAATTAATAGCCAAAAATTTTGCCGAACAGGAGTTGTTGAGTTTTTCTGATTATTTCTTGCAGCTATAAAAAATTAATATATTAGTAAATAATTTTAAACTGTTGTTCCCTGTAATTAACCCCTTATGAAGAAACTGTTTACTTTTATTATTTGTATTTCATTAATACCAATAGTTAAGGCAGATGTAAATAAGCATACTTTACAATTCGCGTTTAAATTATCGCTGCTTAACCGGGTTGATACTAACGCGATTTCGCCCCCCAGCCCGTCAACTCGGTCCATTTACGAAGATAATGTATACAAACGCCGGCTCGACTCGGTACAAAAAGATGTGCCATTAGATTATAACGAGTATGTACAGGCTTATATTGATACCTACATGGGGCGAAAAGGCGACATCGCTCGTTCATTGGGCTTGTCTAAATATTATTTTCCTATTTACGAAAAGGCTTTTCGTGATGCCGGGATCCCGGAGGAGATGAAATATCTTTCGATAGTTGAATCGGAACTAAACCCTAATGCTGTTTCAAGGGTTGGCGCTACAGGTTTATGGCAGTTTATGTCGGAAACGGCTAAAATATATAATCTTAAAATAGATAATTATGTTGATGACCGCCGCGACCCCATAGAGGCAACCTATGCTGCGGCCGCCTATTTAAAGGATGCCTATCAGCAATTTGGCGACTGGCTTTTGGCAATAGCATCTTATAACTGCGGTAAAAGCAATGTAGAGCGCGCCATGGAAAAAACAGGTGGTCACGACTATTGGTCGATACGTGAGTATCTGCCTGCCGAAACCCGGGGTTATGTACCCGCTTATATTGCCGTAAGCTACATGATGCAATATTATGATAAATATAACATTACGCCCGAGCAAAGTGTATTAGCTATGCAAACAGATACCGTTATGGTGAACAAGTATGTTTCGCTTACTAAAATATCGGCTGCATTAGGTATAGGGGTACAGGATATGGCTTTACTAAATCCGGCGTACAAGCAATTGATAATAAATGGAACGGCTGCACAGCCGCGAAGGTTAGTGATACCCCAAATATCAAAAGACAGGTTTGCCGTTTTGTACGAGGTGTTAAATAATCCTGATGCGCCGGTACCCGCTGTGCAATCCGCTACTGCGAAAACTTTACAGGCCAAAACTGTTTTGCCTAAATATTATACTACAAAAAAGGGGGAGACCCTTGAGGATATTGCAGACAGATACGGTGTAGATATTGAAGATCTGAAACTATGGAATAAAACCATCATAGGTATTAAAACCGGGCGCCTGCAAGCAGGTGTAACACTTAAAATAACTCGGGGATAAATGTATTAAACAAGTTAGCCCGGTTTTGAAAAACATCAAAACCGGGCTTTTTTATTAGCCGTTCAAAAAGTAATTGTAATTTTGAGGGCTTGAATTTGATAAGATGAACAAAACCAATCGTAAACAGGACGCCCTTAATTACCACTCTAAAGGTCGTCCCGGAAAAATACAGGTAGTACCTACCAAACCAACTAACTCACAGCGCGATCTTACTTTGGCTTATTCGCCTGGTGTGGCCGAGCCTTGCCTGCGTATTGCCGATAATGTAGAAGACGTATACAAATACACAGCTAAAGGTAATTTGGTAGCCGTTATAAGCAACGGCACAGCCGTGTTAGGATTAGGGAATATTGGCCCCGAGGCCAGCAAGCCGGTTATGGAAGGTAAAGGTTTGTTATTTAAGATATATGCTGATATTGATGTTTTTGACCTGGAAGTAAATGCCAAAAGTGTTGATGAATTCGTAAACATTGTAAAGGCATTAGAACCAACGTTTGGCGGTGTTAATCTGGAAGATATATCCGCTCCAACCTGTTTTGAAATAGAGCGTCGCCTTAAAGCGGAAATGAAGATCCCGGTAATGCATGACGACCAGCATGGTACGGCCATCATATCTGGTGCGGCGTTAATGAATGCCTGCGAAATACAAGGAAAAAAACTCGATAGAATTAAAATGGTAGTGAACGGCGCGGGCGCTGCTGCTGTTTCCTGTTCCAGAATGTATCTTTCACTGGGTGTGAAAAAGGAGAATCTGGTAATGTTTGATATAAACGGGTTGCTTACACCTTCCAGAACCGATCTGGATGATATCAGGATGGAGTTTGCCACACAGCGTAAAGACATTACCACCTTAGCTGACGCCATGAAAGGAGCCGACGTTTTTGTTGGCCTCTCAGCCGGAAATGTGGTTACCCCGGCAATGCTGGTTAGTATGGCTAAAAATCCGATAGTATTTGCGATGGCCAATCCTGAGCCGGAGATCGCATACGATATAGCTATTAAATCCCGTAAGGATATAATTATGGCTACGGGCCGGTCGGATTTTCCTAACCAGGTGAATAACGTATTAGGGTTTCCGTACATATTCAGGGGCGCGCTTGATGTAAGGGCTACAGCAATTAATGAGGAGATGAAAATTGCGGCGGTAAAGGCAATTGCGGAAATGGCAAAGAAACCTGTACCCGAGGCGGTTAACCTGGCTTATAATATAACAAATTTGAAGTTTGGACGCGATTATATCATCCCCAAACCAATGGATCAGCGTTTAATAGTGGAGGTATCGGCGGCAGTTGCTAAAGCGGCAATTGAATCGGGTGTGGCTCGTAAAACCATTACCGATTGGGATGCTTATAATGAAGAACTGCTTTCGCGATTGGGCCATAATGATAAATTACTGCGTGATATTACCAATAAAGCCAAGCAGGATCCTAAAAGGGTGGTTTTTGCTGAGGCAGATAATTATAAGATATTGCGTGCTGCACAAATTGTTAAAGAAGAATGTATTGCTACTCCTATTTTATTGGGGAATGTTGAAAAAATAAAGCAAATTATAAGCGATAATGACCTTGACCTGGGTGATGTGCAGATCATTGACCCTCGCGAGGACTCGGAACGCCTGCAGGAGTTCACCGAATATTACTTTAAAAAGCGCCAGCGCAGAGGTGTTACCTTTTTTGAGGCGAAGAAATTAATGAGCGACCGTAACTATTATGGAGCCTCGATGGTGCAATTTGGTGAAGCGGATGCGCTGATATCCGGTCTGACCAAGAATTATGTGCCTACCATTAAACCTGCTTTACAAATTATTGGCACACAGGAAGGTGTTAACCGTGTAGCAGGTATGTATATGATGATCACCCAAAAAGGCCCGGTGTTTTTTGGTGATACCACTGTTAACGTTAACCCCACAGTACAGGAGCTGGTTGATATTACCGTTTTGATGGAACACTCAGTTTGCCAGTTTAATATTAAACCCCGCATAGCTGTATTATCCTACTCGAACTTTGGCTCCAACGAGGGTGATATACCGGAAAAAACACGTGAAACGGTAAGAATTCTGCATGAAAAATATCCGGATATGGTTGTTGACGGCGAAATGCAGGCTAATTTTGCGTTAAATACACGATTGCTTGCAGACAATTTTGCCTTTTCAACACTAAACGGTAAACCTGCAAACACACTTATATTCCCTACACTGGAAGCAGGAAATATAGCGTATAAACTATTACAGGAAGTTGGTGGGGCAGAGGCTGTAGGGCCAATTTTATTGGGCCTGAAAAAGCCGGTGCATGTATTGCAGTTAGGCAGCTCGGTTCGTGAAATTGTAAATATGGTTACCATAGCGGTGGTAGATGCACAGGAAAAGAGCAGGGAAGAAGCCATAGCCGCATCAAAATCACGCAAAAAGAAATAACATATGTACGATTATATTGATGGTAAATTAGCTTTTAAAAGTCCTGCTCATGTAGTGATCGATGCCGGTGGTGTAGGTTATCATATCAATATATCTTTACATACGTATTCACAGATCACCGGGGAAGAAAAGTGTAAGCTATATATATGGTTGCACGTAAAGGAAGACGCGCACACCCTATACGGGTTTGCTGAACCCGGCGAACGCCGGTTGTTCCTGCATCTGGTATCTATATCAGGCATAGGGCCTAATACGGGCCGTATGATGCTGTCGTCTATTACACCGGCCGAGATACAGGCAGCCATAGTACAGGGGAATGTATCCCTTATACAACGCATTAAGGGGATAGGTCCCAAATCTGCTCAGCGAATTATTTTAGAACTCCAGGATAAGCTGCGAAAAGAGGGGCCTGATACGCTGACTATGATGCCCGTATTAAAAACCGTTAAGGACGAAGCCTTATCCGCCTTAGTGATGCTGGGCTTTGCCCGCAATGCTGCCGAAAAGGTGCTTGAGCAGGAAATAAGCAAAAATAATGGCGTTTTAACTGTTGAACAGTTAATTAAATTCGCTTTAAAAAGCTTATAATTACCTGTAATTCTTAAATGCTTGGTTAGGTTTTTTACTTGTAGGATTTTTGTAAGTATATTGTTTGTTGCTGCATTATGCGGACAGGGAGCAGTGTTTGCGCAGCAAAAACCTTTGGCCAGTGCAAAAGCTGATACCACTTTTATAAAAGCCCCTGTAAAAATAACCCGGTCAAAAAATCAACGTCTGCTTGATGGGGTATTAACCCCTGATCCGCCAAACCTTGTTCGCACTATTGAGTACGATGCGGCTACTAACCGGTATATATTATACGAGAAAGTAGGTAACCTGCTTTATCGCCCGCCTGTTTATCTCACTTTTGACGAATATCTGCAACTGCTGCAAAAGGATAACAAACGTGAATATTTTAAACAACTGGCTGATAATTATGCTTATGAATCGCAGCAGCCCGGTTTTATACCTCAGATAAAGGTACGGAGTAAAACCTTTGAGCAGATATTTGGCAGTTCAACCATTAATATCCGTCCACAGGGTTCGGCTGAGATGATACTGGCGGGCCAGGTTAATAAAAATCAAAATCCGTTATATAATACTCGGCAACGCAGCCAGTTCAATTTTAATTTTGACCAGCGCATTCAACTGAACGTAACAGGCGATATTGGCGATAAGCTAAAAATAAGCACCAACTATAATACAGAAGCTCAGTTTCAATTCGAAAATCAGATAAAACTGGATTATACGGGTCACCCCGATGAAATTATACAAAAAATTGAGGCGGGTACGGTAAGTATGCCTTTAAATACTACATTAATTTCAGGTAGTCAGGCCTTGTTTGGCATTAAAACTAAACTCAAATTCGGCAAGCTGGATGTTACCAGCATACTTTCGCAACAGCGGTCGCAATCAAAAACCATCACTATTACCAATGGATCGCAACAAGGTAATATTTCCCTTACCGCTGCGGACTATGAGGCAAATAAGCATTATTTTTTGGCGCAGTATTTTCGCAATAATTATAACAAGGCGCTGGCTAATATTCCCATCATCAGTTCAAATGTTACCATCACCAAAATTGAGGTTTGGACTACTAACCGCACTAACGTAACCACAGATTCGCGCGATGTGCTTGCTTTCTTAGATTTGGGTGAGAATAATCCTTACAACACTACCCTTATACAGGGCGGCGCCGGTTTCAGCGGATTGCCGGCCGGTTTCCAGGGCCCGGGGTTTGTGCAGCAATCCAACTCCTTACTGGCAAACCTGCCTGCCAATGCCCGTATTACAAATTCCAATGATGTTGCAAATTATTTCCGCAGCACAGGTAATACGGATAATTACGCCAAATTAACTTATGCGCGAAAGTTAACGGATAAGGAATTCACCCTTAATCCAAAATTGGGTTATATATCGCTGAATTATCCGCTTAATAATGATGAAGTACTTGCCGTGGCGTATCAGTATTCTTATAATGGCGTACAGTATCAGGTTGGTGAATTCTCCAGCGATGTGCCGGTTGACCCCAATACTCCAAAAGTGCTTTATGTAAAATTGCTTAAGAATGAGTTACTGAAAACCAACCTGCCTACCTGGGATCTGATGATGAAGAATATATACTCCTTAGGGGCCTTTCAGATAAGTCCGGAAAATTTCAGGTTAAACATTACACGATTGGATGACAAGTCCGGAATTGAAAAATCAATTATGGATGAAGGCGTAAATACAAAAGGAAAGCGGTGGTTACAGCTAACCGATGTAGATAACCTTGACCAGCAGAATGATAAACGGCCGGATGGCTTCTTTGATTTTTTAGAGGGGATCACTATAGATTCGCAAAACGGGCGAATCATGTTCCCGGTGCTGGAACCATTCGGATCAGATCTGTCGAGGCAGTTTGCTCCGGGCGAACAGGATCTCGCCAACAGGTATGTATATCAACCCTTATATGATTCTACGAAAACCATAGCTCAGCAATTTTTTCCCAAATTAAACAGGTATTTAATAAAAGGAACATATACATCAACAGGAGGGTCGGAATACCAACTGAATGCCGTTAATATACCACAAGGTTCGGTAGTGGTTACTGCAGGCTCGTTAAAATTACAGGAAGGCGCCGATTATACGGTGGACTATAGCGCAGGGCGCATACGGATACTCAATCAGGCGCTGCTCTCATCAGGGCAACCCATCAATGTAAAGTTAGAGAATAATGAGCTTTTTGGGGTTCAGCAGAAATCGTTATTTGGAACCCGGCTTGATTATCATGCTAATCCCAATCTGGAACTTGGCGCTACTATATTGCACCTTACCGAGCAGCCCATTTCTCAAAACGAAATAGTTGGGGAAGAGTCTATCTCCAACACCATATGGGGCTTTGATGCTAATTACAGCTCAAATTCCCGGTTTTTAACACGGTTGGTAGATAAGATCCCCTTTATTAATACCAAAGTGCCATCAACAGTAAACCTGAGCGGTGAGTTTGCGCGCCTTATGCCGGGTAACCCTAACGCGTTGAATTTTGCGGGGTCAAAAAATGGTACATCTTATCTGGATGATTTTGAGAACAGCAGATCGGTTATTGATATCAAGAGCGCTGGCAGCTGGCAGATATCCGGTACGCCGCAAATGTTCCAGGAATCGCAACTTTTTAATGATCTGAGCTACGGTTACAACCGTGCACGTCTGGCTTTTTATAATATCGATCCTATATTTTATACAAGTCTTGGTAATATACCTATTTCCAGGAACGAACTCTCTAACAACTATGTAAGACAGATAATTGAGCAGGAGGTGTTCCCGTACAAGCAGTCAGTTATAGGGCAGGGGATAAGTCTGGCTACGTTAAACCTGGCATTTTACCCCATGATCCGCGGGCCGTATAATTACAGCACTACCGGTATAAACAGCGACGGTACCTTACAAAATGCTAAAAGCCGCTGGGGAGGTATTTTCAGGAAGATAGAAACTAACGATTTTGAAGCTCTGAATGTTGGCTACATTGAATTTTGGGTAATGGATCCATTTATTAACAAACCATCATCACAAGGGGGAGACCTGTACTTTAATTTGGGTAGCCTGTCTGAAGATATATTAAAGGATGGGCGTAAAAGTTTGGAGAATGCCTTACCTGTTGACGGAAGTACAGATAAAACTGATGAAACCGCTTGGGGGAGGGTATCAAAGCTACAGCCTGTAATAAACGCGTTTGATAATAACCCCGATGCCCGCCGGCTGCAGGATATTGGTTTGGACGGTTTAAATGATACCGATGAACAAGCTAAATTTAGCAGCGTGGTGCAACAAATTAAAGGGGCAGTTAGTCCGTTGGCAGCAACAAATTTTGCTGCCGACCCATCGTCTGATGATTACCGTTATTACCAGGGCCCGGAGCTTGATCAGGAAAGGGCGGGGATATTAGAGCGTTACAGCAGGTATAACGGTACCGAAGGTAATTCCAAAACGGCAGAACAATCACAGGCCGAACTGGGATTACAAACCTCCGCGTCCACTTCACTCCCCGACGGGGAGGATATCAACCGCGATAACAACATGAGCCAGACTGATGAATACTTTCAGTACCGGGTCTCCATCAGGCCGCAGGATATGGTGGTGGGTAAAAACTATATCAGTGATAAAGTAACATCTAATGTTAAATTAGCTAATGGTACTGATGAGTCTGTTACGTGGTACCAGTTCAGGATACCGATAACTGATTATGAAAGCAAGGTGGGTAATATACAGGATTTTAAAGCCATACGCTTTATGCGGATGTTCATGACCAACTTTGCCGATACAGCTATACTGCGTTTTGCTACATTGCAATTGGTAAGAGGCGAATGGCGCACCTTTAATGCCGAAAATAATCCGGCTAATATTATTGCTGACCCGGGCATTGCCAATCCTGTGAATGATAATTCAACGCTCGACGTACAGGCGGTAAATATTGAAGAAAACGGCAACCGTACACCTATACCTTATGTAGTGCCACCCGGTATTAACAGGCAGCGTAATTATAACAACCTGCAAACTGATACGCGACTGAATGAACAATCACTCTCGTTAAATGTAAGCAATCTGCGAGACGGGTATTCAAGAGCAGCTTTCCGAACGTTTTATAACGATCTGCGGTCATATAAACGCATCCAGATGTTCATACATGCCGAAGGGGATATGTTGAAGGATAACGACCTGAGTGCGTTTATACGACTCGGGGCTGATTATCAGGATAACTATTACGAATATGAAGTGCCGCTGGCTGTAACCCAGCCCGGTACGCGCGATCCGGATGCCATATGGCCGGCAAGTAACGAACTCGACCTGCAGTTAGATGTACTTACCAATGCCAAACTCGCGCGTAATAATGCCAAACTTAACGGCGAACCATGGCCATACACCGTGCCATTTGTTTTTACCGACGGAAGTAATAAAATTACCATTAAGGGGCAACCCGACCTGAGTCGTTTGCGTACCATTATGTTGGGCGTTCGTAATCCATATAAACCCAACGCGGTTGGGAGTACAGATGATGGACTGGATAAAACCGGTATTGTTTGGTTTGATGAACTGCGTTTAACAGACTTTGACAATCGTGGTGGCTGGGCCGCTACTGCACGGGCCGATTTCGCACTGGCTGATTTTGCCAATATAACGGTAACCGGGAGCAAAAGTACGGTAGGTTTTGGTACGCTGGATTCCAGGTTGAATGACAGGAGCCGGAGTGATAACCAAATATATGATGTGTCAGGAAGTGTTGAACTGGGTAAGTTTTTCCCGGATAAAAGCGGGATACGTATCCCTGCCTACGTAAATGTGTCTAATCAGGTAAGTACTCCTCAGTACGACCCGGCCTCGCCCGATGTTGAACTTAAGAAAACACTTGCAGCAGCACCTACTTCGCAAGCGCGTGACTCTATACGTAATGTATCTGTTGATTACACCATGCGTAAAAGCATTAATTTCACCAATGTACATAAAGAACGTACAAATCCTGATGCGCCTGTACACATCTGGGATGTAGAGAATTTGAATGCAACCTATGCCTATACGGAATACACGCACCATGATTTTAATGTAGAGAACGACTTTGCCAAAACGTATCGCCTGGCATTGGCTTATAATTACAGTAATCAACCTAAATATTATTCGCCCTTTCAAAAGATAATTAAGAGCAACCTGCTTGCTTTAGCGCGCGATTTTAACTTTAGCATATTACCGTCACGTTTAAATTTCAGCATTAGTTTCGATCGTTTTTATTCAGAGAACACACTGCGTGATAATGATCCTAATAACTTTATTCCAATACCTACCAGTTTTAACAAGAATTTTAATATCACCCGTGTATATGGTATAGGGTGGAATTTATCGAAGTCGCTGCAGTTGGATATTGATGCCACCAATCTTTCAGTAGTGGATGAACCCGCAGGTCGCATTAATGGCCTTAAGCGCGATACACTTTGGGAAAACCTGAAAAAGCTGGGCCGTACTACTAATTATAATCATACTATCAACCTTAACTATACCACGCCGATAAACAAAATACCGGGCCTGGACTGGACAGCGCTGATAGCGCGTTACAGCACGCATTTTAACTGGCAAACCCAACCGGAATTTGCCATTAATAACGCCGATTATAATATTGGTAACAGTATTCAAAACTCGAGAAGTATACAGCTTAATCCATCGTTAAATTTTACCACTTTATACAATAAGTTTGCTGCTTTGCGAAAAAACGGTAACAGCAAAGGTGGTGGTGCCGGTCAGTTTTTATTGAATATAGTTACCGGCATAAAAAGTATCAGCGGCAATTACACCCGTACGGAGGGAACCTTTTTGCCCGGTTATTTGCCCCAAACAAACTTTTTTGGGGAAGACTTTACCTACGATGCACCGGGCTTAGGGTTTTTATTGGGCAGCCAGGCCGATCTGCGTAATAAGGCCGTAGCCAACGGTTGGATAACAACCGATACATTGCAAAATCAGTTGTATGTAAAAACGTTTAATGAGGACCTGCACCTGCGGAGTATTATTGAGCCAATAAAAGATTTGCGTATAGAGTTGATCGCCTTTAAAACCGAGGACCGGAACTATCAAACTAATTTTAAATATCTGTCAGAAACCGGCATGATTGAGAATTTAAGCCCGGTAACATCAGGTACCTATAGTATATCATATTTAACATTAGCTACAGCGTTTTCTAAAGCCGGAGGAATTAATAATACATCTTCTGTTTATCAGCAATTTTTAAATAACCGGTCAATCATATCACAAAAGCTGGGTGTGCTCAATCCCAATTCGACAGGTACAAGCGGCGGTTACGCCGACGGTTACGGACCCAATGCACAAAACGTATTGGTACCTGCATTTTTAGCAGCATATTCAGGCAAAAGTGCTAACTCTTCATCCCTTAATCAATTCCCGGATATTCCTATACCCAACTGGCAAATAACGTATAACGGGTTAGGCAAGCTGCAGTTTTTTAGTGAGTTATTTGATTCTTTTGACCTGCGGCATGGGTATCGTTCATCATACAATGTTAATGGTTACACCACTTTATTGCAATATCACGAAGATAACGGGAATGTAGACTCCAGAGATGCCAATAACGACTTTTTGCCATTTTATCAATTTACACAGGTAAGCATTTTTGAACAGTTTGTGCCATTAATAGGTGCCGATGTAAGATTTAAAAACAGCATGACGGCCAACTTTGAGTATCGTAAAACACGGTCGCTGAGTTTGAGTTTACTAAACAGCCAGTTAGCCCAGCAGGATGAAAATATACTGGTGTTCGGATTTGGCTACCGGCCTAAAAATTTCAGGATGCCTTTTGGCTTGTTTGGTACAGGTGCAAGGCAAAACAATGATGTAAACTTTAAACTTGATTTGGCTTTGCGAGATAATAAAACACTTATTTATCGCGCGGATATCGAGTCTGCGGAGATTTCTTCCGGCGCCAAAAATATAACTATTCGCCCGTCCATTGATTATGTGATCAATCAGCGATTTAATCTTAACCTGTTTTATGACAGCAATATCACCAAGCCTTATACCTCTCAAACTTTTAACACGGCCTTTACCAACTTCGGGATAAACCTAAAACTTTTACTGCAATAAAAAAGCCTCCCCGAAAAACGGGAAGGCTTGTATTTATTTAAACTTAAAGGCTTAAGAAGCCATTTGTCTGCGGATAATATTTAACGCACCGCCTGCCTTAAACCATTCTATTTGCTGTGCATTATAAGTATGGTTTACCTGGAAGGAATCCGTTGTGCCATCAGTATGATGTAAAACTACAGTTAACTGTTTGCCCGGAGCAAATTCAGTTAAACCGTCTATGTCAAAAGTGTCATCCTCTAATATCTTATCATAATCATTACTGTCAGCAAAGGTAATTGCCAGCATCCCTTGTTTTTTAAGGTTGGTTTCGTGTATACGTGCAAATGATTTTACCAATATAGCCCGAACGCCTAAATGGCGTGGCTCCATAGCTGCATGCTCGCGTGATGAACCCTCGCCGTAATTTTCGTCACCTACAACTATACTGCCTACATGGTGAGCTTTATAATCGCGCTGAGTGGCGGGTACAGGTCCGTATTCACCTGTTAAGGCGTTCTTTACACTGTCCGATTCATTATTGAAGTAGTTAATTGCACCAATGAGCATATTGTTGGAAATGTTATCCAGATGCCCGCGGAACTTTAACCATGGTCCGGCCATAGAGATATGGTCTGTAGTACATTTACCTTTGGCCTTAATTAAAAGTTTTAAGCCCTTAATATCAGTGCCTTCCCATGCGGTGAATGGTTCCAAAAGTTGTAGCCTTGCTGATTTTGGGTCAACAATAACTTCCACTCCGCTACCGTCTTCGGCAGGAGCCTGATAACCGGCATCTTCAACAGCATAACCTTTTACCGGCATTTCTATCCCCATAGGCTCATCCAATTTTACCTGCTCACCGTTTTCATTAGTTAATGTATCAGTAAGCGGGTTAAATGTTAGATCTCCGGCAATTGCAAATGCGGTCACTATTTCAGGAGATGCCACGAAAGCATGGGTGTTAGGGTTGCCATCATTACGTTTAGCAAAGTTACGGTTAAACGAGGTAATGATAGAGTTTTTGCGGGTAGGGTCATCAGTATGACGAGCCCATTGGCCTATACAAGGACCGCAGGCATTAGCTAAAACTACACCGCCCATTTCGGTAAATGTATTTAAATAGCCATCGCGGTCAACAGTATAACGCACCTGTTCCGAGCCCGGAGTTATTGTAAACTCTGCTTTGGTTTTAAGATGCTTGTCAACAGCCTGTTTAGCTATTGATGCAGAACGGGTAATATCCTCGTAGGATGAGTTGGTGCATGAACCTATTAAACCTACCTCTAACTCAGCAGGCCAGTTATTCTCTTTAACCGCAGTAGCGAATTTTGAGATAGGCCATGCCAGATCGGGTGTAAAAGGGCCATTAATATGCGGCTCAAGCTCACTCAGGTTTATTTCAATAACCTGATCAAAATATTGTTCAGGGTTAGCGTATACTTCATCATCGCCTGTTAAGTGTTCTTTAACGGCATCAGCCAGTTCGGCAATATCTGCACGTTTAGTACCTTTCAGATAAACTGACATTTTTTCATCGTAGCCGAATATGGAAGTTGTTGCTCCAATTTCCGCACCCATGTTACAGATGGTACCTTTACCTGTTGCAGAAAGCGAGCGGGCGCCTTCGCCAAAATATTCTACAATAGCACCGGTACCACCTTTTACAGTAAGTATACCTGCTACTTTAAGTATTACGTCTTTTGCTGATGTCCAACCGGAAAGTTTTCCGGTTAACTTAACTCCGATCAGTTTAGGGAATTTAAGTTCCCATGGTAATCCGGCCATCACATCACATGCATCAGCACCACCAACGCCAATGGCTACCATGCCCAAACCACCCGCGTTAGGGGTGTGTGAATCTGTACCTATCATCATGCCACCGGGGAAAGCGTAGTTCTCTAACACTACCTGGTGAATGATACCGGCACCGGCTTTCCAGAACCCTATGCCATATTTATCAGATACGGAAGCAAGAAAATCATATACTTCGCGGTTTACATCAATGGCCGTGTGTAAATCTTCAGTGGCGCCTATCTTAGCCTGTATAAGGTGATCGCAGTGTACGGTTGAAGGTACTGCAACCTGCGGCCTTCCGGCTTGCATAAATTGCAGCAGGGCCATTTGCGCTGTTGCGTCCTGCATGGCAACACGGTCAGGTGCAAAATCAACGTAATCAGTACCACGTTCAAATGCTTGTTTAGCATCTCCTTCGGAAAGGTGAGCATATAATATTTTTTCGGTTAAGGTAAGGTGTTTACCAGTCGCTTTGCGTGCCGCATCAATACGGGTGCTATAGCGGTCGTAAACATTTTTGATCATATCTAAATCAAAAGCCATATTTGTTTGATTTTTAGTTTAGTAAAAGACAATAAAAGCCCTGGTAGGGCCGCGCTGCGAATTTACTAAATATAACAGCCAAATAATAGCGGCTGTTTGCGCAAATGTTATTTGGATAGGTTCTAAATAGTTAAAAGGCGGGTATCAGTCTAATTTTGCATATTCATAAATATCATCCAGTAAAAATTTTTTCAGCTCTGCCAATTTATCTGTATTTATCAAGTCAACACCACAACTTAACAACTCTTTCCATACGGCGGTGTTTTCCGGAGAAGCCCATAATCTTACCCTTTTGCCAAATTTATGAGCTAAAGCCACATATTTACATAGTCTGTCTTTTTGTTGTTGAGGCAGTTTTCCGTCGCCCGTCCATTTTAATATTTTGGAATATTTGCAACTGGCTGTTTGATAAACATATTTTTAAAGCGTATCCCTGCCTGCCTGCATCAGATCTTCATCAATAAATGCCAGGCGACTTTTTTGTTTTTTAATGATATTGTAGGGTTTATGGCCCGTTATAACTATAGTTATTTCCCTCTGGATAAAACGTCCGCTCTCATAACCTGAAATCATTGCCGCATATTTTTTTAGCAGAACCTCTAAAGCCCTGTAGGTTTTATCTGCGTCTGATTTAATATCTATCATTAAGGTTATAGGATAGGAGGGGCAGATAATTTCCGGATTTTTACCCGAGATACAATCAGCTAAAGGCTTTAAGTACATACTCTCCAATTCTTTTTGCTGATTAAAAATTGGCAGGATGTGTGCAACGATCAGTCTTCCGTTTCTGAGATAGATATCGGCCTCTATATTCGTGAATCCATTGTCAAGAGCATCATATAATGGCCTTTCATGCCAGTAGTCATTATGAGCAAAGCCATTTACAAGTGTGATATTTTGGGAGTTTGCTTTAAGGCTGATGTTGATCAGTATGATAAGTGAGATTAATTTCAGGTGCTTAAGGGAAACGTTTCCTGTTTGCATCGTAAATTATTTGATGCAAACATAACATCGCTGTATTGCTGAAATATTAGCTTACTGTAAAGGAATTATCTTGAAAAAATAAAATAAGGTGCACCCTTTTAGGGGTACACCTTTCATAGGTATTGATAAGGTTTAGATTGCTGTAAACCTATATAATCAAATACATAAAAAAAATACGTATTAATACGTGATTTTTAAAAAAGTAAGCATCCATTTACAGAAACGTTTTACAATTGCCCTGAGGTATTGGTATATTAGCATAAGTTGAACCAATATAACCTGATGAAAAAGTTATTTATCTCTATTGTAGTTTGCGCAATACCGTTGTTTTTTTTCGTAATACCCATATATGGACAAACACAAATAACACGCTGGCAGTATGATCGCAACGGCGCCGTATCTATAACATTTGATGATGGCTCTATTAATCAGTTTAAAAAGGCAGTGCCTATACTTAACCGGTTAGGGTTTCCGGCTACATTCTTTATTATTACCGGGCAAATTCCGGGGTCGATGTATAAGGGTAAGTTTATTGGCAGACCCGTTAAAGATATCATCAGAGAAACAGCAACTATTCCTACGGATAGCAGTAACTTTTATGAACGGGCATCAGCGGCGGGCTATTTAGGTTTGATAGGTCCGTTAGACTACCATTACAAAGCTGGTGAACTTGTTGATGCGGGGAAAACGGCTGAAGCTTATAAGGTAATTGATGAATGCTACACAAAAGTGCGTAATGGCGATTTTAAGCCGGGGATTCAGCACAACGATGAATATAAAGATGCGCATGGTACTACCTGGAATGATATACGCAAATACGCGGCGCAGGGACATGAATTTGCAAGCCACATGATAACACATCCGCGTTTGGCTGTGTTAGATGAAGCTAATATGTTGTACGAGCTAAAGAACAGCAGGCTTGATATTTTAAAACAATTAGGCCAGCAATACACATTCTCTGCGGAGGGGCCTTTTGGAACCGAAAATGAGCGGGTAATGAGCTACGCGCACAAGGTTTATCCGGCTTTACGGAACAGGATGCCCGAACCCTGGCTAAAGGAAATAAGCCGGTCGAACCGCAGCAATCCCGGAAATACAGATAAAGCGTATATCCAATTTCAAAGAGGGGCTACTACAAAAACGCCCTTAGCTATGATGGAGACCTGGGTTGATACTACCCTGAACAAAAATAATACATGGCTGGTGCTTACCTTTCACGGAGTTGACGGCATAGGCTGGGAGGCACTTACTCATCAGGAGCTTGATGCTTACTTTAGTTACATTAAAAAGCGGGAAGACAAACTATGGGTGGCTACTTTTGGCGATGTAACAAAATATATGCGCGAGCGACAAAGCGCAAAGGTGCAAGCTACGCCAAAAGCAAATAGCATAACTGTGAATTTAACTTGTCCGCTTAATAAAACATGGTATAATATTCCGCTCACTTTAAAGACCTATGTGCCTGAAAAATGGGTAAACGTAAAAGTTACGGAAGGCAAAAATGTAAAAACCTTTAGCACTATTAGTGATAGTAAAGGTAAATATATCCTGTATCAGGCCTACCCTAACCGCGGGACGATAATTTTAACAGCAAATTGAACATGCCTCGTCAGGCATTTTGCTGACGAACCTGCTTGCCGGCATTGCCCTTATTATTAGCGTCTGTTACAACAACATCTTCCCATACGGAGCCATATATATAGGTTTTTTTGTAACAGCTATTACATTCGTAACGTTTAATAGGTAACCAAAATAAAGTAGCTTTCATTAGTACCGGTCTGGGCGCACGGTGGGCTAGTACTCCTCTCTGGCAATGAGGGCATTTCTTCTTTTGTTTTTTTGTTTCCATCTTGGGGTCGGTTGTAAACTTTAACAATTAAATTAATTAGCTATATGGGGGTATAGTTAAGCGTTTAGTAGTCCGCTTACCTACGGGTTTTTTCTTACGCAAATCTTAAATGATCTATCATTATCTTACTAAAAAGAACTATTTAAAGAAAGATAAAAGGTGTTTAGTTTGAGGTGCATGCAGTCGGCTGTATTCCGAGCCTATTTACCTTTTACCGGAATATCCTTATTTACTAAACGTGCATTCAGAAAACTCGGATATTTTATTTGTTTACTATAACTTAAAGCTGTATCAAAAAATGAGTTGCTATAGTTAAAGTTTTGCTGCTTTAATGCGCATAGCATTAAAATGTTATCCTTTAGTACATAAATATACATGTTATTATATAATACGCACAATATCTTTCCATCTGGAGTAAAATTTGCTTAAATGATTAACTTTTAGTTATTTAATTCAAATATGAAAAAAGATAAGTGGTAAATATTGTTTTTGGGGTGGACAAAAACAGGACAAAAGAATTATTTAAATTATTATAGTGAAAACACAACGGTTTCCAACTCTTCCCCATTATTAAGATTTAATTTTTTGCGTAAGCGTTGTTTAGATTTTTTTACGCCATCGGTAGTTATGCCCAGCATACCTGCCATTTCCTTATTGTTAAGATTAAGTTTAACCAGGGTAAGTAATCTGGTATCTGTAGCTGTGAGCTGAGGGTAATTTTTTCTGAGGTTATAAAAAAATGCAGGATATACATTTGAGAACAACGTTTTAAATTTCTCCCAGTTATCGTCGGTCATGATGTGGGCTTGCATCATTGCTGTTAACTGCAGTGCAATTATTTCATCGGTAGTTTTTAATTGCAGTTTTTCAATCTCAGATTTAAATGTATCTATCAATCGATTGCTTTGCATCAGGTTCTCTGTATAAACCTGTAACTCCATATTTGCCTTATATAAGTCTTCGTCTACACGCAGCTTTTCTGCAGCAAGCAATGCCTTATCCTTTTTACCCTTTAACCGTTGCCTGTTATAAAGTAATATGCTTATAATTATTAAAAGGGAAAGAACAATAATTACCGTATTCCTTTTGTAAACTCTTATTTCTGTTTTGGTTCGCAGCCTTTTTAACAGCAGGTTGTTTTTTTCAACTTCCCATTTTAATCTTACCCTTTCAATTCCCGCTATATTATCGCGCCGGGATAAACTATCTTTAAGGGTATCGTACTTTTTGAGGTATACTAATGATTGTGCAAAATTGCCCTGTTGTTCACTTAATAATGCGTTCAGGTTATAGAGTTCTACCCTCAGCGATAATGCATCGTCTTTTAAATTTTTTATCAAATTACCGGCTGATTCAAGTTGGGTAGCAGCTTTGGTGAAATTCTTATAGACTATACTTATTTTTACCAGCCGTAACAGTGCTATGGCTGCGTTTAGCGACTGGTCGTATTTTAATGACTCGCGGTAATCAAGTTCAACCAATGGAAGAGCTTTGAGATATTGATGCTGCATAAAATATACCGACCCGATGTTACCTGTAGTTATAGCTATCCAAACACTGTCATGCTTTGCTTTAGCGATTTTTAATGCATCGTTAAAGTAGCGCAGTGCTGTTGCATAGGCATTGATATTACGATAAGTGAGGCCAATGGTATTTATTAAATTGATCCGGTCTGACGAGTGGGCAGCTGTAAAGAGCAGTGCATTTTTCAAATTTATACGGGCGTTCTCATAGTCACCAAGTGCATAATAAAAATCAGCGGCCTGGGAAAAAAGCACGTCAATATTCGGCACGTTTTTATACCCTATTTCCCTGAATTGTTCCTGCGCAAGTAAAAAATACTTGCAGGCAGGAATGTTTTGTTTGTAATTAAAAAGATATAGCGCTTTGCTTTGTTCATAAATGCCGATTAGCAGCGGCAGGTCTTTTTTAATAGCAAAATTAATAGCTTGGTCATGATACCACGTGCTTAATTTATTAAACCCTTTGTTTACCGAATAATAATCAGCCCGCATATCAAAAACAGCACACTGTAACGGAAGGTCATTCAAGCTTTTAGCAACGGATTCCAGCTCATTAAGAGCGCTCATCGCATTTGCCTCTGTCATTTTCCGGCATGTTATTTTGTATAATTTTCGTGCAGAAGAAACCCTGTCAGCGGGAGGTGTATTTTTTAAATAGTCGAAAAGTTTTGAATGGTTATTAATATTCTGAGAAAAGGTGATTGGAATTAAGGAAAACGTGAAAAGGTATATCAGGAAGGCGGCCCTGCATGTTTTTTCTACACGTTTCGATTTCAATTTAAAAGGGGAATTATTGTTACTGTTAATTATTAGCCTAAAACGTAATAAAGATAATAATTTATTAAACGCAATGTTTTTAAAATCAATATTTTAATACGAAATTAAAAGTAACAGCATGTTAACACCCATTAGTTCAAATTTCAGGAGGGTGAATCTGATTTAAAGTTACCGGAATCAATTTTTTAGTTTTCAGGTAGGTAATAGTTACTATCATCAGTGTCATGCTCCCGCCAAAAACAACGGCGGGTACGGTGCCTATAAGCCTTGCAGCTGTACCCGATTCAAAAGCGCCAATCTCATTAGATGAACCAATAAACATAGAGTTTACGGCTGATACCCGGCCACGCATATGATCGGGTGTAAGTAATTGCATTATTGTTCCACGTATAATTACACTTACGCTGTCAAAAGCGCCCTCGGTAAATAAGAATACAAGCGATAAATAAAAACTGCGCGATAAACCAAAACTGATAATTGATAAGCCAAAGCCTGTTACTGCTATGAGTAAGTTGCGCCAGGGCCTGCCCATGGGGGAAAAACGTGACATTGCCAGCATGGTTAATACTGCACCCAATGATGATGTTGCCCGCATAATGCCCAAACCTTCGGCTCCTACTTTTAAGATCTCGTTAGCAAAAACCGGCAGCAGCGCCACTGCTCCTCCAAAAAATACCGAAAACAGGTCAAGGCTCATGGCACCTATCATCATTTTGTTATGAACAACAAAATGTATCCCTTCCGACAGGCTCTTCCAAATACTTTCTTTTGGTACAAATACCGGGGGGTATGATCGCAGTAAGTAAATTAATATCAGTGAAATAGCCAGAAATAATAGTATAACTATAAATGTTATGGTTATACCATAAAATCCATAGATCAAGCCTCCTGCGGCAGGGCCTAAAATTGACGCGATCTGCCAGCTTGAACTACTCCAGGTGCTTGCATTAGGGTAAAGTTTTTTCGGGATACTTTGGGTATAGATCACGAAGGTAGCCGGCCCGTAAAAAGCACGTGCAACGCCGTTCAAAAATATCATTGCGTAAATTATGGGTACTATCCAGCTTATGTGGATGTATTGCCCTGCACCTTTTAATGTAACCAGGAACATCACAAATGATGAAAAGAAAACACCGGTGAAAATTAACAAAAGCATTTTCCGCTTCTCTGATTTATCGGCGATGTAGCCGCCATATAAGGCTATGCCAACAGCGGGTATAGCTTCGCATAAGCCAACTATGCCTAAGGCAAATGCGCTTTTTGTAAGCTGATAAATGTAAAAGCCGATAATAACCGCCTGCATTTGATAAGCAAACGTGAAGAAAAAACGTACGCCTATATATGAGCGAAAATCTTTATACCTGAGGGCCGCAAATGAATCTACCTGCGGTGTTATTTGTTCATCTTCCGGCACTTATTTCAGATGTTATTGAGCGTGCAATTTACAATTGCGTATTGGTGGCGCAAAATATATTATCGCTAAATTAAAAACTTAAGTTATGCTGATCTATTAGATAGACAAGTCCGGCTATAGTAGCTGCTCCTAATTCCAATTCACGCTTATTTACATTCTCGAAAACATCATTAGGGGTGTGATGGATGTCAAAATAGCGTTGCGAATCAGGTCGGTAGCCAATCAATACCACCGATGGTATAGTTTCTTTTAAAGGGCCTATATCGGTACCACCCCCGCCTGCTACCAAACGATCGGCCTCGTATGGTTCAAAAAGATGTTTCCAGCTTTTATTTAATTCCTTTAAAAAACTACCCGAAACGCCCTGAAAACTAAATCCACGGGGGGTAAAGCCACCTTCGTCTGTCTCAATAGCGGCTATGTGTTCTTCTTTGTTTTGAGCCGCCAGTTCTGCATATTTAGTACCGCCTTTATGTCCGTTTTCTTCATTCATAAAAAATACAGCACGTATAGAGTTTTTAGGACGATAACCGATGGCTTTAAAAATTCTTAATACCTCTACAGATTGCATAACTCCGGTGCCGTCATCATGTGCCCCTTCTGCAAGGTCCCAGGAGTCCAGGTGTCCGCCTACGGTTATAAACTTATTGGGATTTTGGGTGCCTGTAATTTCTCCAACTACATTATATGATTTTGCGTCCGGTAAAAGCTGGCAATTTTGCTTGAAGTAGAATTTTATTAATGGCAGTTTCCGAAGTTTGAGCATACTGCTAAGTGTGTTTGCTGCTATAGTGGATATAGCAGCGGCCGGTATGTTTTTCCCTGCCGCATCGTAAGCGGTTGTCCCAGTATGCGGATAGTTGTCGATGCTTTCTGTTAATGAACGTACAATAACACCTACGGCTCCATATTTTGCAGCGGCGGGCGGCCCCATAAATCGTTGGTCACCTGCTGTGCCATAAGCCTGCCCTGTCTCAATAAACCTGGGATCGAACGGGCGGTTAAAAAACACTATTTTCCCTTTTATAACATCTTCGCCTAAACTGTCCAGTTCTTTAAGGCTTTTTACTTCTATTACATTGGCGGTTATGCCTTCCTTAGGAGTAGCCACTGACATGCCGAGGGCGGTTATGGCTACAGGTATTTTATTATTACCATCTATAATATAACCTTCTTCTTTTTTGCCCCTTACCCAATGCGGCACCATAACCTCTTGTAAGTAAACCTTATCAAAGCCGTAACTGTCCATTAACATTTTGCTCCATTCCACAGCCTTTTGCGCACCTGCCGATCCGCTTAATCTGGGGCCTATGCTTTTACACAAATAGCGTAAATTTTCATAGCATTTACCGTTGACCAAAGCTTCGTCATATAATTTCCGCAACATTAAGGAATCCTGTGCCTGAACGCCGGTGATACTTAGGGCGAGTGTAAAAAGAAGTAGAATTTTTTTCATGCTGATGCTTGTTTAAACAAATGTAATATTTGGTGTGTAAAATACCATCATGATATTTTATCCCAGCTCAGTCCGTCGGTTTTTGCCTGAAAAGCCAGGTTCAACACCTGATGCTCCGGCAAAGCCAAAAGCGGATCTTTCTCAAATATATCCTCTACACAGCTACGTGCTTGTGATAATATTTCCTGATCAGTAGTAAGGTCAGCAACTTTCAGATCGAGTATACCGCTTTGCTGGGTGCCTTCAATATTACCCGGCCCGCGTAGCTGCATATCAATTTCTGCTATTTCGAAGCCATTGTTGGTTTTAACCATTGTATTTAACCGTATCCTGCCGTCGTGACTAAGCTTTTGCCCGCTCATTAGTATGCAATAAGATTGATCAGCTCCGCGCCCAACACGGCCTCTTAGCTGGTGTAGCTGCGAAAGCCCGAAGCGCTCGGCATTCTCAATGATCATTACCGATGCATTTGGCACGTTAACGCCAACCTCGATCACCGTAGTTGCCACCATAATATGTGTTTCACCTTTTATAAAACGCTGCATCTCAAAATCTTTTTCTGCTGCAGTCATTTTTCCGTGTACTATACTTATCCGGTATTGCGGCAGTGGAAATTCATGTGACATGGTATTTATACCATCCATCAGATTCTTCAGATCGAGCTTCTCGCTTTCATTTATCAGCGGATATACAACATATATTTGGCGGCCCTTAGCGATCTCCTGCTTCATAAAACCGAACATGCGTAAGCGCTGATTTTCAAAGTAATGTACGGTTTGTATGGGTTTTCTGCCGGCTGGCAGTTCATCAATTACCGAAACATCCAGATCGCCGTATAAGGTCATGGCCAGTGTGCGGGGGATGGGGGTGGCCGTCATTACCAAAATATGAGGAGGCACAGTGTTCTTTCGCCAAAGCTTTGCGCGCTGTTCAACCCCGAAACGATGCTGCTCATCAATCACTACAAAACCCAGGTTTTTATACTGAACCTTATCTTCGATTAAAGCATGTGTTCCTATAAGTATTTTAAGGCTGCCATCTTCGAGTTGCTCATGTATCACTTTCCGGGCTTTTTTAGATACCGACCCCGTTAGTAATGCTACAGGTATAAACGTATCATCAATCAGGTTTTTTATAGTGTGGTAATGCTGATTTGCCAAAATTTCTGTAGGCGCCATAATGCAGGTTTGAAAACCATTGTCAATAGCTATCAGCATGCTCATTAAAGCTACTACGGTTTTACCGCTGCCTACATCGCCTTGCAATAACCGATTCATCTGGACACCCCGCTGCGTATCTAAACGTATTTCCTTTAAAACACGTTTTTGTGCGTTGGTTAATTCAAACGGTAGCCTGTTATGGTAAAAATCATTAAAGTAATGGCCAACTGTTTCAAAAATATTGCCTTTAAATTTTTGAGTGCGGAGTAATTTGTTTTTAAGGAGCTTGAGTTGTAAAAAAAATAACTCTTCAAATTTTAAGCGATAGCGCGCCTCATGCAGGACCGTTGCGTTTTCCGGAAAATGAATGTTCCGGTAGCTGGTTGCCCTATCCGTAAGTTTAAATTTGTTTAAAATATATTGGGGTAAATTTTCGTGAATATCTTTTAAGTGCTGCTCCAGCAGCGAGGCAACTAACTTTTGCAACCCCTTACTATCTAAGGAATATTGCTTTAATTTCTCGGTTGAATTGTAAGCGGGCTGTAAGGTGAGGTTGCCATTTCGCTTTACATTTGCCGGTGTATATAGCTCCATTTCAGGATGCGGCATTTGGGCTTTACCGTTAAAAAAGCCCGGTTTTCCAAAAATTATATAAACCTTGCCTTTAATAATAGATTTTTCAACCCATTTGATGCCCTGAAACCACACCAATTCAATAGTACCTGTTTCATCATTGGCTTGTGCAACTAAACGTTTGGTGCGTTTTTCGCCGATTATTTCATAAGAAGTTAAACGGGCAAGCACCTGTACGTGGGGCATGTCTGCATTCAGATTCTTTATTTTATAGAATCTCGTACGATCTATATACTTATACGGGAAATGTTTTAGAAGATCTTCAAAATTGAATATTTGCAGTTCCTTTTTCAGCACCTCAGCTCTTGAGACGCCTACACCTTTCAGATATTCAATAGGTGTTTGAAAATGCCGGTTATTCAACTCTTTATAATATCAGGGCTTTAATGCAATTGCGGAAATTTCCACATTTACGTTTTTAGGCAATGCAGAAACCTGTACAGTTTCGCGAGCGGGAAAATTATCAGTAAAATAAGAACCATACACTTCATTCACCTGTGCAAAACTTTGCATATCAGTTAAAAATATGGAAGTTTTTATAATATGTTCAAAGCCGCATCCAGCTTCTGTTAATATTGCCTTTAAATTTTCCATTACCTTTTTTGTCTCTGCCGCAATGTCAGTTAATGTCAATTCGCCGGTTTTGGCATCGAGTGGTATCTGACCTGAAATGAAAAGCAGATTGCCGGCTAAAACTGCCTGACTATATGGTCCAATAGGCGCAGGTGCATTGTTTGTATTTATAATAGTTTTCATTTTTTTAATATAAACCAGTCAATAAGTTTCCAGATAATGCCCAGCAAAAACATGCTTATTGCAATAGCATTTATAACATGCATAACCTTAAGATTGAAACTTGTAGGCCTGGTGGGATCTTTTTTTCTGAAAAAATACATTACACAAATTTAATAAAAAAAAGAAAAGCCCCGGGTTATCCGGGGCTTTCTCAACAATATTATTGTTAAATATTACATCTGTTTGAAAGAAACACGACGGTTAAGCACGCGACCTTCTTCAGTTGAGTTATCAGCTATCGGATTAGTTTCACCGTAACCTTTAACTTTTAAGTTGCTTGCAGATACACCTGAATTAACTAAGTAAGTTTTTACTGAGTTAGCACGATCTTTTGATAAAGACATGTTGTAAGCAGCAGTACCTTCAGATGAAGCATAACCATCAATCTCAACAGTTTTACCAGTTGACCTTAAGTCAGCAGAAGTAGCATCTAAGATTGGGTAAGATGAAGTTCTTAATACTGAACTGTCAAATTCAAACTGAATGTTAGAGTATGCAGCACCTGTTGCAGCAGCAGGCTCAGGAGTAGGGAATACGATAACGCAACCAGAACCATCAACTACGCTACCTGCAGGAGTGTTAGGGCATTTGTCAAACTGATCAGATACACCGTCACCATCAGAATCTTTCTTAAGATCAGTTACAGCGTTTTCAACGTTAGTAACACGGCCTTTAAGAGCTTCAACTTCCTGACGTAAAGCTGCATCATATAATTCATCATACATCATAGCAACCGGGTTTACCCAATCCAGGTTCGGTTTTGATTTTGAACCTAAAGTGAATTCTAAACCAGCGTAACCGTAAGAGTAGTGATCTTTAGTTGGGTAACCGGTGTGTAAACCGTCAAAGTTATCACCATCAATAAAGTTTTGGGTGTAACCTAAGTTTAATGCAACCGCATCGCTCAGTCTGAATTTAACACCTGCACCTACTGGTATAACTAATTCTTTAGCATAGTGATTAGTGCTTGTGCTACCGTCTGTAGGATCAGTATAGTTAGCATAATCAAATGGAGCACCACTTGGAGTGATACCTGATGGTTGGTAGAAAATTAAACCGGCACCTGCAGTAACGAAGAAGTTAACTGCATTTTTACGACGGATAAAGTCGATAGTAGCAACGTTAACAATACCGCTCAAAGTACCTGAATAAAAATCAGTTTGGTAAGAAGCAGCGTTAGGTATTACATCGCCGTTTGCATCAGCAGTGTTACCTTTAACACGTCCGCCATGGAAATCCAATTGTAAACCAAATGAGTGAGCCAGTTGTGATCTTAAAGATACACCATAGCCGTAAGAGATTTCTTTGTGATTGTAGTCATTTGAACCACCAGTCGCCAAGGTAGGTGAAGTTACACCACCATTGATTCCGATGCTAAATGTTTTGTACTGTCCTCTACCGCCAAATACCTTGGCTGTAGATGTTCCAGAAGACATCATAGTTGAATCTGATGACATGTCTTGGGCGTTAACCAATCCAACGGTCATCAAAGAAACAAATGATAATGCTACTGATTTCTTTAATGTAGAATAATTCATAGTTTTAAGATTAAACGATTTAATTGTGATTTTTTTCAAAATTAGTAATTATGTTTGAAACGAATACCAAACTCTGTTCCAAAATTTCTAATATCTACTACAAATAATAAAAATAAATTGTTTTTATTAAAATATATATTTTATAATTATGAAATATCTACCTGTTAATGAGGCGTTATTTACAAATAATAGAAAAAATTTCGTTTCCCGATTAAAAGCTAATTCTATAGCCATATTCCACTCAAATGACGAATTTCCCCGAAATGGTGATCAATCCTTTCTATTTAAGCAAAATCCTGACTTTTTTTATCTTTCTGGCATTGATCAGGAGCAAAGTATACTGGTTTTATACCCGGATTGTCCTAATCAGCTATACAAAGAAGTACTATTTTTAAGACAAACCAGTGAACATATTGCAATTTGGGAGGGACATAAATACACCAAGGAGGAGGCGAGAAAGGCTTCGGGTATTCAAAATATTTACTGGCTTGATGATTATGACACTATTTTGCACAGTATTGTAAACTACGCTGAGCATATTTATATCAATACAAATGAAAATGACCGTTATGCGCACACAGTTCCTTACCGCGATATTAGATTATTTGAAAGTTTAAGACAAAAATACCCCTTACATCATTATGAGAGATCGGCACCTATATTAAGAGATCTGCGTGTAATTAAATCGGATATTGAAGTTGAGCTCACTAAAAAAGCTTGTGAAATAACACGCGATGCTTTTATACGGGTACTTAAATTTGTAAAACCCGGTGTAGCCGAATACGAGATAGAAGCAGAGATTATCCATGAATTTATAAAACAGCGTGGTACCGGTCACGCCTATAGCCCTATCATAGCATCGGGCGCTAACGCGAATGTGCTGCATTATGTAGATAATAATCAGGTTTGCAAGGACGGGGATGTGATACTTTTTGATTTTGGGGCGGAATATGCTAATTATAATGCGGACATGAGCAGGTCCATACCGGTAAACGGCCGCTTTACCAAACGCCAGCGCGATGTATATAATGCTGTGTTAAGGGTAATACGGGCATCCATAAAGTTAATAGTTGCCGGTGCGGTATGGAACGAGTACCACGAGGAAGTTGGCAGGATAATGACGGGTGAACTTATTGACCTTGGATTATTGAAGAAACACGAAGTTGAAAAGCAGGATCCTAAAATGCCTTTGTATAAAAAATACTTTATGCATGGTACTTCGCATCATTTAGGATTAGATGTTCACGATTATGCAAGCAGGTATAAAAAATTCGAGGTGGGAAACATACTTACCTGCGAACCCGGTATATATATTCCGGAAGAAGGCTTAGGTATACGTATAGAGAACGACATACTGATAACTAAGGATGGAAACGTTGATTTGATGGCTGATATTCCTGTAGAAGCCGATCATATAGAAGAAATAATGAATTAATTATACGTTTCTACAAAGGTATACAGGTTAAATCCCGGCTCAGTTAAAGCTTTGGCAATTTCTTGCTGAAGCTTTTTTTTATCGATACCAGCCATACGTTTTTGTTGGATAAGGTGATAAGCCTTTTGCGTAAGCAGTACTTCGTGCCTGTTTCTGTTTTTGGTGGGTTGTTCCGTAATAAAATTACTCAGCTCGGTTATCCCTTCGTTTTTTGATGCGACGGTTTTAAAAATAGGCGGCGTATCCCTTTTATCCTGTAAAATTATTTTTCTGAGATTATTAATAAAGAGATCGGCGCCTTCACGATCAGCCTTATTTACTATAAATGCATCTGCAATTTCCATCAGGCCCGATTTTATATTCTGAATCTCGTCGCCCGCCTCAGGTACCAGCATTACCAGCGTGGTATCAGCAAGCCCGGCAATCTCTACTTCTGACTGGCCAACGCCTACCGTTTCAATTATAATATGATCGAAACCGGAAGCACGCAGCACATCCGTCATTTCTATGGTTTTGGCTGATAATCCACCCAGAGAGCCGCGAGTGGCTATTGACCGGATAAAAACATCGGGGTGATTAAAATGCGAAGCCATGCGAATACGGTCTCCTAATAAGGATCCGAAATTGAAGGGCGAAGTGGGATCAACAGCTAAAACGGCGATTTTTTTACCTTTTGCCAGCAATTCGCTTATTACTGCATTTACCAAAGTGCTTTTGCCTGCACCGGGCGGCCCGGTAATACCGGTTACCGGCACATTTTTATATACCAATGATCTCAGCATTGCCCC
Source organism: Mucilaginibacter segetis (assembly GCF_016522075.1). GTDB lineage: Bacteria > Bacteroidota > Bacteroidia > Sphingobacteriales > Sphingobacteriaceae > Mucilaginibacter > Mucilaginibacter segetis. The sequence goes on from NZ_JAEHFW010000004.1 coordinate 77,265, forward strand.
GGCCCCTGAAAGGTTATTCTCTACAATAGTTAGTGCACGCGCAACTGAACGGAAATCGGTAATATTCGTTGTAGAAAAGGGTTTGTTAGTTGCGGTCATTTTTGTACTTATTTACAAATGAATAAAATTACACACATAAATTATATTATATTTATAATTGCAGCTTTCAGCTAACTCTTCTGTATTAATGTCAAAGACATCAATTTTGGTAACATTCGATTCCATGAAAAATCCAAACTCCGGATATTTCTCGTTCGGAAAAGGTTTAGGCGATGCGCTGTTAAAGCAAAATAAAGGACGGTTTAAGCTAACGTATTATCTGTTTAAGATAACAACTTATTTTGATGGATTGGTAGATATTTTGCACTTAAATAGGCTGCATCGTATATTTTTCCCCTCCTATAATAAATTTAACTTAATCCATTTTACTGATCAGACCTGCAGATTACGTCCATATCGGGTGAGAGGTAAAAAGATCATGACTATCCATGATATTAATAATGCCCATCTTTTATTTAAACCCCCACACAAAGTAGACGCGCATATAAAAAAACTTAAAAGATTTATTGCCTATTGCGATAAGGTTGTGACAATATCCAGATTTGTAGCCGATGATATTTTACGTTTTATACCCGAAGCCCGAGACAAATTAAGTGTAATATACAATGGCGCAGATAAATTGCAGGTGGCTGATGGTTACACGCCTGCTTATAAACCGGAGCGTTTGTTTCTGTTCACCATTGGGTTATTATCTGTACAAAAAGGATTTCATTATATACCGGCCTTGCTGGCAAATAATAATTATGAACTGGTAATTGCGGGAATTGAAACGCCACATAAAAAAAATATCATAGCTGAAGCGGAAAAGTATGATTGTATTGACAGGGTCACTATTACAGGCCCCATAAGTGATTCTGATAAGGCATGGTATTATAAAAATTGCAGTGCATTTGTATTTCCGTCAATAGCTGAGGGGTTTGGTTTACCTGTAATTGAAGCAATGTATTTCGGAAAGCCTGTTTTTCTATCCAAATTCACCTCATTGCCGGAAGTTGGCGGAAACGAAGCTTACTATTTTGATAATTTTGAACCAGATCACATGCAGGCTGTTTTTGCAAAGGGAATGAAAGATTATAAAGCTAATGATCGCGAAGCGGCTATTATTGCTCATGCCCATAAATTTTCCTGGGAAAAAACCGCGCAGCAGTATTTACAGCTATATGAAGAATGTTTAAAAAGCTAACGGCTTTTAATATTTACTCATTTATCAAGTTTTTGGGTAGCTAACCCTTAAGATGTTAATTATGTTTATTAACACCTGCAACGTTTTGGCTAAATGGTACGTAAGTGTAATTACAGATAATTAAGTGAATAAATTCATTGTTTATTTATGTTAATAATCCGATCAGCATAACTAAGAATTAATATTTCCCTTTTTTATAAAGAGTGTTTTGCCATTTAATATTATATAATGAATCAATATAGATGAAGGTTGCAGGTTTTACATTTATACGTAATGCAGTAAAAAATGATTATCCAATAGTTGAAGCTATAACTTCTATCTTACCAATTTGTGATGAATTTGTGGTAGCACTCGGTAATAGTGAAGATGATACAGAAAAATTGATCTTGGATATCAAATCACCCAAGATCCGAATTATTCGAACAGTTTGGGATGAAAATAATAGAGAGGGCGGGGCTGTATTTGCAGTTGAAACCGACAAGGCTTTCCGGGAGATTTCTCCTGATGTAGATTGGGCTTTTTATATACAAGGTGATGAATGTGTGCACGAAAAATATCTTCCGGTAATAAAAAGTGCCATGGAAGAAAATCTCGAAAGGCGAGAAGTAGAAGGACTTCTGTTTAAGTATATACATTTTTATGGTTCGTATGATTACTATGGACATTCTCGCCGCTGGTACCGTAGGGAGATACGTGTATTGCGGAATAACAAAGCTATACATGCATATCGCGATGCGCAGGGATTTAGGTGGCAGGATAGGAAGATAAATGTGAAGCTGATTGATGCATATATCTATCATTATGGTTGGGTGAAGCCTCCGTCAGGTTTGAAACATAAATTGCGCAGCTTTAATCAATTTTATCAAGACGATGCCTGGATAAACGAAAATATACCTGACACGTATGAATTTGATTATAAAAATGCTGACAGGCTCATTAAATTTAATGATAAACATCCGGCAGTTATGCAAAAGCGAATAAATGCAACTAACTGGAAATTGGACATTGACATTGATAAACTTCATAAGAAAATGACCTTTCGTCGTCGTTTTTTACAAAAAATAGAGGATTGGACGGGGTGGCGACTGGGGGAGTATAAAAACTATAAAATACTTTAATGAAAAAGATTCTATACTTTTTCCCGGATAATGTTGGCGTGCAAACAGCTGGTAATAAAGCTCGTGCTATACAATTACTGAAATTTTTTAAGGAGCGGGGTTATCAGGTTGATTTTGTGAGTCTTAAGCATGAAACAGCAGATAGCGAAACAGAACAAGATACTATAGATTTCCTGACGGGTAACAAACTTGCCCAACGGGTTTATTTATTACCACGTAAGCCTCACAAAAACAATTATATAGTTTACTTTTTCAAATATAAATTATGGAATCTTTTTTATTATTGGTTTAACTACCCGGCAAAATCTAAAATTCCTACTTTTTTAACCATACATTTAAAGCACGCTTTCAACAATGTGTTAAAAAATGATACATATAATTATATAATTATCAGTTATGTGCAATGCGCCGATCTTATATCCAACAAACGTTTATTAAAGGGTGCCAAAACTATTATCGATACACACGATCTTATTACTGCTCAATTTAAAGATAAACGACATTTTAACCTCGGGGTAACTTTTCAGGACGAAATAGACAGATTAAGTAAGTTTGATGAAGTTTGGGCGATATCATACGAAGAACAATACATTTTTGCACAGTTTTGTCGCTCTCAAGTTCGATTGGTGCCGTTAATGGCAGATATTGACCATAGTATAAGTTCATCGGCGTCAATAAAAAAATATGATCTTATATATGTAGCAAGTGATAATGTACATAATAAAAGGTCTGCTGATTGGTTTTTTGAAAAAGTTTACCCTCTATTACCAAACGATATAAATATATGTGTAATAGGCTTGATCAATAAAACTATCCCTGAGCAATACAAGATAAAGCGTGTACTTTATGCTGCTGAACTTGGCGAATATTATAGAAATGCAAAAATTGCTCTTTGTCCTATGCTTACAGGCACAGGAGTAAAAGTAAAAGTAGTAGAAGCATTAGCTTACGGCCTGCCTGTAGTATGTACAGCGCGCGGTACTGATGGCTTACCTAATAAAGAATTCAATGGATGTTTGGTAAGTGATGATGCAACTGAGTTTGCTAATAATATTATTAAGTTGCTTAATAATAAAGATTTATATATTTCCCAAAGTGCTTTAGCAAAACAATTAATTAATGTTGCTTTTAGTAAGAATGTTCTTTATGAAAAATTGGATCGCGCCTTTAATTAATACATTCACGGTATAAATAAAAAGCCCCCGGGGCGACAATTTTTGCAGTGATAAATTCCTTTAATTACTACGAATAGTTAATGTTGGTATTGTGGAGTGTTGTGCCGATGTGCTCTTTATTGCGGCTGTAACATAATTAATTATTTTACTGCTAACTTTGCCTTGCATTAAATTTTTTTGATGAAGACTTACTTCCGGCTGTTATCATTCGCAAAACCTATTGAAAAGTTTGCTATACCTTATATTTTTTTCACGGTATTTGCTGTCATATTCAGTACGCTGAACCTTGCATTACTGGCACCGCTGCTGCAAACTTTATTTATTGATACCAAAGCTGATGATGTTGTTAAACCGCTTGGCCCTAAACCTGCTTTATACGATGTAATGGAGGTGTTTAAATATTATGTGCAATACAGTATAAACAATTATGGTGTATGGGGGGCACTTAAGTTTGTTTGCGGAGCTATTATTGCATCCGCATTATTAGGTAACCTGTTCCGATACTTTTCGCAGCGCACCATGGAGAACCTACGTGTGCACACCTTACTTAATTTACGCAGGCGGGTATTTAATAACGTGATGAATTTGCACCTTGGTTATTTTAATAATGAGCGTAAAGGTGATATTATTTCAAAGGTGTCGTCTGATGTACAAGTGGTGCAATTTTCAGTAACCGGCACTTTACAGGTTATATTTAAGGAACCGCTAACACTTATTGCTTATTTAATATACCTGTTTATGATATCAGCGAAGCTTACTCTTTTTTCGCTCATTATTATTCCTATATCTGCTTTTGTAATATCCAGAATAGTGAAGCGCTTAAAGCAACAAGCCATGGCTTCGCAGCAAACTTATGGTAATATGATCAGTTATCTTGATGAAGCATTGTCGGGTATAAAGATCATTAAAGCTTTTAATGCCACTAATTTTATCAAACAAAAATTTGATGACGAAAACAGGCGCTATTCGTTTATTACACGGTCAATGGCGAAAAGGCAGCAACTGGCATCGCCTGTATCAGAATTTTTTGGAGTTACCATGGTTGCCGGTATTGTATTATATGGCGGGCATTTATTGCTAAGTAATCAGTCGAGTTTAACGGCATCAGAATTCGTAACTTTTATTGCTATATTCTCTCAGGTAATGCGCCCGGCCAAAGCCATCTCCGATTCATTCAGTAATATCCATTCAGGAATAGCAGCGGGTGAGCGTGTGCTGGAACTCATAGATGAAAAGCCCTTGCTTACCGATGCCCCCAACGCCATAACCGTTAATGATTTTAATACCGCAATTGAGTTTAATGACGTCAGTTTTGCTTACCAGGAAAAGGAGATATTATCATCTATTAATTTAAAGGTGCCTAAAGGGAAAACAGTGGCGCTGGTAGGCCCGTCTGGTGGTGGAAAATCCACCTTAATGGATTTAATACCCCGCTTCATGGATCCGCAAAGTGGCAATGTAGCTGTAGATGGAGTGGATGTTCGATTGATCACAGCAGATTCGTTACGCTCGTTGATGGGTATTGTTAATCAGGATTCTTTGTTATTTAACGATACCATTTATAATAATATAGCTTTTGGCAAAACGAATGCTAAGCCCGAAGATGTAGAAGCGGCGGCACGTATTGCCAACGCACATAATTTTATTATGGATACGGATAACGGATACGACACCAACGTTGGCGACAGGGGTACAAAACTTTCGGGCGGGCAAAGGCAGCGAATATGTATAGCCCGGGCAGTATTAAATAACCCGCCGATTATGCTGCTGGATGAAGCCACATCTGCTTTGGATACAGAATCGGAAAAACTGGTACAGGATGCCTTGAATAATTTAATGAAGAACAGGACATCACTTATTATTGCCCACCGGCTTAGTACGATACAAAACGCCGACATGATCGTAGTGCTTGAGGCTGGTAAAATCGTAGAGCAGGGCAATCACGCGGAGCTTATTCAGCATAATGGCCTGTATAAAAGGCTGATAGAAATGCAGACCTTTAATGGATGATAACTAAAAAGGGCTTGTAAATTTACAAGCCCTTTTTAGTTTGATAATTATTGAAAACGGAAGCCTAAACCTACCTGGAATACCTGGTTACGGTAATCCGGTACCGATCCGTCATCCGGGGTGTTCTGTTGCAGGTCAATATTATATCTGGCGCGTAATTCTACGTTCCGGTTAAGATCAATACCAACACCTACTACACCGGCTATATAGCTTTTATCGCCCCGGTTATTATACCGTTCTTCGTAAACGGTATTAAATCCATCGTCGTAAATATTCTTTGTAGATGTTAAAAAGGTAAGCTGAGGTCCGGCAACGATATTAAAGCCGCGCACTACCCGTAATTTAGCGAGTAATGGAATATCAATGTAATTGGTCCGCTGCTTAAACTGACCGTAATTTGTTTCTGCCTTGTATCCTTTTTGCGAATACAAAATTTCGGGAGCGAAAGATAAAGGATAAACCAGCGGAATTTCAAATGTCAATCCGGCGTGTACACCTGTTATGCTACTTGTACTAAAATTAGAGTTGTATGCATCAACCGTGTTAGAAATATTTAAACCACCGGTTATACCAACTTTTGGCTGATAAAAGTCATCAACAGGCCTGCGTTCCTGCCTCATCATACGGTGTGGAGGACGGCGTGGATTGTGATAGCGTTGGGCACTTACCGAGCCTGCTATAAATAAGCTTATTGCTAAAAAGAGTGTTTTTTTCATAGTTGTTGTAATGTTTTAATAATATTTATGAGAGCGAAAATTTTAAAGAAGGTTTATTCGTATCTATTGCATAATATTTATTTAGCTTAAAAACAATTAGCTAAAAATCATATTTAAGCTACATTTACATTACAATGCTTATAACAAAATATTTTACCCGAATTTCCCTTTTGCTATTGTTAATCAGTGTTTTTACTGATACAGTCCGGGGGCAATCATCCCTTATCAATACCCTGAATAGTCAAAACCACTGGGTTGATTCCGTTTACAAGAAATTAAACCGAAAGCAACGGATTGCACAACTTTTTTTTGTTCGCGCACATACCAATAAAGGGCAGGCTTATGAAGATTCAGTAGGTAAGGTGATCCAGAAGGAACACATAGGCGGGTTGGTTTTCTTTCAGGGAGGGCCGGTTAGGCAAACTGATCTTATTAATAATTACCAGAAGTTATCCCGGGTTCCTTTACTTATAGCAATGGATGGCGAGTGGGGATTGGGCATGCGATTAGATTCAACCATCTCCTACCCTTATCAGATGACACTGGGCGCTATTCAGAATGATTCGCTTATTTATAAAATGGGTCAAATGATAGCCTATGACTATAAGCGTATGGGAATGCAAATTAATTTTGCACCCGTATTGGATGTTAACAATAATCCTAATAATCCGGTTATTAACTACCGCTCGTTTGGTGATAGCAAATACAATGTAGCAAAAAAAGGCATCGCTTATTTTAAAGGTATGCAAGACGCCGGGCTAATAACGGTGGCCAAACACTTCCCCGGCCACGGAGATACCGATGTGGATTCTCATTATGATCTGCCCTTACTTCCTTTTACACGGGACAGGCTCGATTCATTGGAGGAATACCCATTCAGGGAAGCCATTAAAGCAGGTATTGGCGGTGTAATGATAGCACATATGAGCATCCCTGCTTTTGATTCCACTAAGAATTTACCCTCTACTTTATCGAGACCGATTGTTACCGGTGAGTTAAAAGATTCCTTAAACTTTAAAGGATTAGTAGCATCTGACGCGATGGAAATGAAAGGAGTAACCAAATATTTCCCGAATGGCGAAGGTGACCTTAGAGCATTCCTTGCCGGTAATGATATTATTGAACTATCTCCGGATTCAAAGAAAGCCGAAAAAATGATATTAAAAGCACTTCGTCATCATAAAATGCCGAAAGAGGAATTTGAAGCGAAGGTAAAAAAGGTACTTGCCGCAAAATATTGGGCAGGTTTAGCGCATTACACTCCTGCATCCCGGGCAGGGCTTGTTAGCGACCTTAACCGGGATTCGGCCAAAGCACTTGTACAGCAATTAAGTGATACAGCTATAACTTTATTAAAAGGGGATAGTACTTCGCTTTATAAAGATCCTAAAAAAAGAACGGCTATTGTAAGTATAGGAGTTGATGAAGAAACAGTTTTTCAGAAAGAATTATCGAAAAAATATCCAAACAGCTTGTTGTTTTTAGTTGGAAAGAAAACGCCCGTTAACGAGTTGAACGGCATGCTTGCTTCGCTAAAAAAATACGATCAGTTATTTATCAGTATCCATGATACCCGTTTAAGGCCTCAAAGCAAACTGGATTATAACAGCGATGTGAAATTGCTGATATCCCAGTTAGCATCTTTACCTAATACAATTACCTGTGTTTTTGCCAACGCTTATACCATTGCAGGGTTGCCGGGTATTGAAAAAAGTGAAACATTATTAGCCTGTTATCAAAAGGAAGATTTTATGCAACGGGCTGCTGTTAAGGTAATAACCGGGCAAATAAAGCCGAAAGGAAAATTGTCGGTAAGCATTAATATGTTTTTCCCGACGGGTACCGGGATAATCTTTTAACAGACATTTATAGGTTTATTGCTGCCTTAAATGTTTTATCATTGCTGTTAATAATGCGATAATAAGCATTGTTACCCCACTTAAACCTGGCCGTATTTGCCTTGAGCACAGTTTTTATCATCTCCCTGGAAGCCTTTAGCTCCAGGGGATCCATCACTTTTATTGTTTGTGACGCATAGCTTATAAAGTTTTTAAAAATATCATCTGTTATTTCAAAATGAGCTATGAAATCATCAGCAGTAGCGTATTTTTTTAGAACAGGGTGCAACTTGTCGATCACAAAAGCTGAGAATAATTGGTTCTCATTAAGTTCATCTAATAATATCGAAAATTGAGTAGTGTCTACAGGTATAAATACATCAGGCATAATACCCCCTTTGCTGAAAACCGGCCGTCCGTTTACCGTATGATAAGTGGTTGTCCCGGCAAATGCACTATCACTTAAGTTGCTGCTTGCAGATAAAAGTTCGCCTTTGCGTTCCCGGTTTACCAGTTCATTCTGGTAACTTTCTAACCCATCCTTATATGATTTCTGAATTGACCTGCCGGAAGGAGTATAGTATCGTGCTATAGTTAAGTTTATGGCTGTGCCGTCGCCAAAGGGGTATTGTTGCTGAACCAGGCCCTTCCCGAATGAACGGCGACCAATTATGGTGGCTCTGTCAAGATCCTGCAAGGCCCCGGCAAGTATCTCACTGGCGGATGCGGAACGTTCGTCAATCATCACAGCTAATTTCCCTGTCAGGTAATTTCCAGAGTCGGTAGAGAAATAATCCGTTCGGGGCTCATGTGCGCCCTTAGTATAAACAATAAGCTTTCCGCCGGGTAAAAATTCATCAGCCATTGCTGTTGCGGTGTTTACATAACCACCTCCGTTGCCTCTCAGGTCAAGCACCAGTTTTTTCATTCCCTGTGCTTTAAGCTTTTGCAGGGCGCTTCTGAAATCATCGTCGGTTGTTGTAGCAAATTTTGTTATTTTTATGTACCCGGTAAAGTTGTCCGTTAAATAAGCAGCATCCAGGCTACTCAGATCAACAAAGCCACGTTTTATAGTATAACTTGCGGTTTGCCCGTTGTCCATTAATACGCCAAGTGTTATTTTAGTGTCCTTTGCGCCTCGGAATGTCCTGCTGATGCGATTAACAGTTAAATGCGTGCCGGAAAAAGGTTTGCCGTTAACTGTAAGCACTTTACTTCCGGTAGGGAGTTTTGCATGCGCGGCGGGCCCGTCATTATATATTTGCGTAATTACAAGCGTATCCCTCAATAGCTGGTATTCCAGGCCAATGCCGGTAAATCCGCCGTCCAGTTTTTCATTTAGTGATTGCGCCTGCCTTGCAGGCAGGTAAATAGAATGGGGATCAAGATTTTGTAAAAGATCGTTCACGGTTACACCTTCAATACTGTCGGTGTTTATGGAGTCGACGTAATTGTTTTTGACCAGATACAGGGTTTTTAATATTTTATCATTACCTGTATTTCTGAAACCAATCTTGCTGCCTGAAAAATTATAGTCAGTTATCCATATGCCTATTGCAATGCCTATCAGTATAAGTATGATTGTTCTGAAGATAATTCCCGCGGTTCTTTTCATTGTTGTGGAGCAAATTTAATCATTCGCCTGTATTGCCTATAATTTATATAATCTTAGTTGCTTTGATGTTTTTTATTCAATTTTGTTAAAAATTTATCAGTTACATGAATATTACTACCGAGAAAGATTCCCTTTACACCGGATTGGAAAACATGCAGATAAGTGAACTGCTTCAGCATATTAACGCTGAAGATAAAACTGTTCCGCTGGCGGTTGAAAAGGCATTGCCACAGATTGAAGCTTTAGCTAAAGCCGTTACGGATAAAATGCGCAATGGCGGCAGATTGTTTTATATAGGTGCAGGCACAAGCGGCAGGTTGGGTGTGGTTGATGCATCGGAATGCCCCCCGACTTTTGGTGTGCCGTTTGATTGGGTAGTAGGGATTATTGCAGGCGGTGATGGTGCTATACGTAAGGCTGTTGAATTTGCCGAGGATGATGCTGAACAGGCATGGAAAGATCTGCAACAGTTTAACATTAATTCCGGAGATGTTGTAGTAGGCATAGCGGCATCTGGTACCACACCTTATGTTGTTGGTGGCTTAAAGGCCGCTAATGAAAATAATTTAATAACCGGATGTATCGTTTGTAATAGTGGTAGTCCGGTTGCTGCAGCAGCCAAATATCCTGTTGAAGTAGTTACCGGGCCGGAGTTTGTTACGGGATCAACCCGTATGAAAGCGGGCACCGCGCAAAAGCTGGTTTTAAATATGCTGAGTACAAGTGTAATGATACAGTTGGGCCGTGTAAAGGGTAATAAAATGGTAGATATGCAGTTAAGCAATAATAAACTTGTTGACCGCGGAACACGGATGGTAATGAAAGAAACAGGGTTAGATGAGGCTACTGCTGCTGAATTGCTTAAAAAGCATGGCAGTGTTAGAAAAGCGGTGGATAGTTTAAATAATTGATGGTTTATAAAAAAATAGATGCACGAAATAGAGCCATATTATAAGTGGAGGGATGACTATGTAGCGTCGGAGGATGAATATTCGCCCTTTTACGCCACACAGTACAGTGAGTTTGAATACGATAAGCAGATATATAACTATTTGCTTCATCCGCAGTGGGATTCATTCGGCTCAAATACCTTATACCTGAAAGTACTGTATGTTGATTATGACCGGCATTACAGTATTATTGAATTAATAGGTGAGTGGAACGATGCTATTAACAATGATATAATGCTTCTTAAACGGGAGCTTCTGGAGCTGATGATAGATCAGGGGGTTAATAAGTTTGTGCTTATAGGTGAAAATGTTTTAAACTTTCATTCATCAGACGATTGCTATTACGAAGAATGGTTTCAGGATATTGATGATGGCTGGATAGCCGGCATAAATTTTCAAGAACACGTAATAGATGAATTTAAAAATAGCGGGATAGATTACTACATTAATTTTGGCGGTAATTTGGATGAGCTTAACTGGCGTGCACTGAAACCTGTACAAGTATTTAAAAAAGTAGAAGAGCAATTGTTAAAAAGGTTAAATTGATTAAACCTTACCTCAAACCAACAATCATTTAAATAAATAATTCTAAATTCGTATTGAATAATTTCGTAATAAAATGGAAAATAATACTTCTGACTACGTTTATAAAAACGTAATACAAATTGATGATGCAGATGCTTCCCGTAAGTATTTAGCCAATGTATTTATATGGATGTTTGCTGCATTAGGTATTTCGGCGGTTATAACTTTTGAAATCACCCAACACTTAGATTTTTTAAAACTTATTGTCGACCCCGTAAACGGTGGATTTACAGGCTTGGGTTACATAGCTATTTTTTCTCCACTTGCATTTTCAGTTGTAATTAATTTCGGGTATAATAAAATCTCATATCCGATCATGGTCTTTCTGTTTCTTGCTTATGCAGCTGTCATTGGTATCAGCTTGAGTATTTTATGTTTAATTTACACAGCATCTTCTATATTTAGTGTGTTTTTAACTACTTCGTTGGTGTTTGGTGTAATGGCTGTAGCTGGCTATACAACCAGGCAAGACCTTACAAAATTCGGCTCCATTCTTTATATGATCTTTATTGGTGCTTTTATAGCCGGATTAGTAAATTTCTTTTTAGGAAGTGCACAAATCAGCTATATTTTAAGCTTTGTTTTTGCCGCAGCAATGATAGGGTTAACATCTTATTATGTGCAATTATTGAAACGAATAGGCGCAGGGCTTGAATATGGTTCAGCACAATACAAAAAATTAGTAATTATTGGAGCATTTACACTTTATACTACTTTTATTAATCTGTTTATATCGTTGTTGCGTATTTTCGGTAATAGGCGATAAGTATATCTCATTAAATAAGTAAAGCCGCCTTGTGCGGCTTTTCACATTTAACAGACCTCTGGTTTCGCAGGCCTATACTGTATTTGCACATTACAAACTTATTATTCATCTTTGTAACGCTTATGGAGAAAGGCGGAGGGATTAGACCCTGCGATGTCTTGGCAACCTGTGCTTACAAGGTGCTACATTCTACTTGGACGGTTTAACCGGTCAGGAAAGATAAGCGAAAGTCAAATAAATACACCTGACTTTTCGAGATAAGCTATATTTTTTTGTGTTGCAATTTGTTGCTTAACATAAGCAGCCTGCAACCCGCACAGCTTTATAATGGATATTAGAAAAGAATTAGAGAAACGCATCCTGGTTATTGACGGGGCGATGGGCACCATGATACAACGGTACGAACTAACCGAGGAAGATTTTCGTGGTGACCGTTTTCGTGACCATCCGTCAGATCTGAAAGGGAATAATGACCTGCTGAATATCACCCGTCCGGATGTGATTAAGGCTATACATGCCGAATACCTTGATGCAGGCGCCGATATTATTGAAACCAATACCTTTAGCACGCAGCGTATATCACTGGCAGATTATCATCTGGAAGAACTGGCTTATGAGTTGAGTTTTGAAGGTGCCCGTTTGGCACGCGAGGTTGCCGATGAATACACACAAAAAAATCCGGATAAGCCACGTTTTGTGGCCGGAGCTGTTGGTCCTACAAATCGTACCGCTTCCTTATCGCCGGATGTGAATGACCCCGGCTATCGTGCCGTTACTTTTGATGATTTGGCCGAGGCCTACTATGAGCAGGTACGTGGCCTGGTTGATGGTGGCGCACATGTATTATTAGTGGAAACCATATTTGATACACTTAATGCTAAAGCGGCATTATATGCTATCCAGCGCTATAAGGATGAATGCGAGGCAGCTGGTAAAAGCTATCCGGCGTATAGCAAAGATGGTGGTGTGATGATATCCGGAACCATAACAGATGCTTCCGGACGTACCCTTTCAGGACAAACGGTTGAGGCTTTCTGGAACTCGGTAAGTCACGCTAACCTGCTGTCGGTAGGATTAAATTGTGCTTTGGGCGCGAAAGAAATGCGTCCGCATTTAGAAGAACTTTCCGAAAAGGCGGGAGTATATATTTCCGCTTATCCAAACGCGGGGCTCCCAAATGAATTTGGCGCTTATGACGAAACCCCTCATGAAACAGCTCATCAGGTAGATGATTTCATGAAAGCTGGTTTGGTAAATATAGTAGGTGGTTGCTGTGGCACCACGCCAGACCATATAAGCCGTATTGCCGAAAAAGCAGCAAGGTATCAGGCGCGTAAAAAGCCGGTTATTGAACCGTACTTACGCCTTAGCGGTTTAGAGGCAGTAACGCTTACACCCGAAACCAACTTTGTAAATATTGGTGAACGTACTAATATTACCGGATCGCCCAAATTCTCCAAATTAATATTAGCCGAGGATTATGAAGCCGCGTTAAGTGTTGCCTTGCAGCAGGTAGAAGGTGGCGCCCAGGTGATAGATATTAATATGGATGAGGGGATGATAGACTCTGAAGCCGTGATGGTGAAATTCCTGAACCTGGTAGCTTCGGAGCCGGATATCGCCAAATTGCCGATCATGATCGATTCCTCTAAATGGACGGTTATTGAGGCCGGTTTAAAATGTTTGCAGGGCAAGGGTATTGTTAATTCTATTTCGCTAAAAGAAGGAGAAGAGAAATTTAAAGAATACGCGCGAAAAATTTTAAGCTATGGCGCAGCCACGGTAGTAATGGCTTTTGATGAAACCGGTCAGGCTGATTCATTGGAGCGTCGTAAAGAGATCTGCGAGCGCTCTTACCGCATCTTAGTTGATGAAGTTGGCTTCCCTCCGCAGGACATCATATTCGACCCCAATATTTTAACCGTTGCCACCGGGTTAGATGAGCATAATAACTACGCGGTTGATTTTATTGAAGCCACCCGCTGGATTAAGCAAAACCTACCACTGGCTAAGGTTAGCGGCGGGGTAAGTAATATATCGTTCTCATTCCGGGGGAATAACACTGTACGTGAGGCTATGCATTCCGCCTTCCTGTACCATGCTATTAAAGCAGGGTTGGATATGGGAATTGTAAACGCTGGTATGCTGGAAGTTTATCAGGAGATACCCAAAGATCTGCTGGAACTGGTGGAAGATGTTTTACTGAACCGCAGGCCGGATGCTACCGAACGTTTGGTTGAATTTGCCGATACCATAAAAAGTAAGGGCAAAACCGTTGTACGTGATGAGGAATGGCGTAAGGGAACTGTTGAAGAGCGGCTATCACATGCTTTAGTAAAAGGTATTATTGAGTATCTGGATGATGATGTTGAAGAGGCCCGTCAAAAGCTTCCTAAGCCGTTAGAAGTAATAGAAGGTCCGTTAATGGACGGGATGAATATAGTAGGTGACTTGTTTGGCGCCGGAAAAATGTTTTTGCCGCAAGTAGTAAAATCGGCAAGGGTAATGAAAAAGGCAGTTGCTTATTTATTGCCATTTATTGAGGCTGAAAAACAAAGAGTGATTGACGCCGGTGAAGACTCAAGCGGTAACCGGGCTAACGCCGGAAAAGTATTAATGGCCACTGTAAAAGGCGATGTGCACGATATTGGAAAAAATATAGTTGGAGTTGTTTTAGCCTGTAATAACTTTGAAGTGATTGACCTGGGCGTGATGGTGCCTGCTCAGCGTATTATTGAAGAAGCAAAAAAACAGGATGTTGATATCATCGGCCTCAGCGGACTGATAACTCCGTCGCTTGATGAGATGGTGCATTTTGCCAAAGAAATGGAACGTGAAGGGTTTACCATTCCGTTAATAATAGGAGGTGCTACCACATCAAGAATACATGCCGCGGTAAAAGTTGCACCAAACTATTCGGGGCCTGCTATTCATGTGCTGGATGCATCCCGAAGTGTTACGGTTTGCAGTAATCTGATGAACAAGGATCAACGCAATGAATATATACAGGGCATCAAGGATGAATACGCCAAAGCCCGGGAAGCACATTTAAATAAAAAGTCGGACAAGCGTTTCGTAAGTATAGAAGATGCCCGTAATTTAAAATGCCAGATCAATTTAAACGGTGCAATGCCCGCGAAACCGGCCCTGACAGGTACAAAGGTTTTCGAAAATTATCCATTAGATAAATTGGTGCCTTATATTGATTGGACACCCTTTTTTCATACCTGGGAACTGCGTGGCAGCTATCCTAAAATATTTAATGACAAGTATGTTGGCACCGAAGCTAAAAAGCTGTATGATGACGCGCAGGTACTGTTAAAGCGTATAGTAGATAACAAATTATTGAGGGCTAACGGTGTAATAGGTTTTTGGCCTGCAAATAGTGTAGGTGATGATATAGAGATCTACACTGATGAATCACGCACACAATTATTAACCCGCATACATACATTGCGTCAGCAGGCCGAAAAGGCCAAAGGCGAGCCTTATTACGCGCTATCGGATTTCATCGCACCTAAAGACAGCGGCATAGCCGATTACTGGGGTGGCTTTGCAGTTACTACAGGTATAGGATGTGATGAATTGGTGGCTGAATTTGAACGCGATCATGACGATTATAACAGCATTATGGCAAAGGCACTTGCCGATCGGTTAGCAGAAGCGTTTGCTGAAAAAATGCATGAATTGGTACGTAAGGAATACTGGGGGTATGCAAAGGCTGAGAAACTCGAAACTGATGAATTGATAAAAGAAGCTTATCAGGGAATTCGCCCGGCGCCGGGTTATCCTGCCTGTCCGGATCATACGGAAAAGACCACTTTATTTGAGATACTTAAGGCTGAAGACAATGCCCACATGTATTTGACCGAAAGCCTGGCTATGATGCCGGCAGCATCCGTAAGCGGATTTTATTTTGCTCATCCACAGGCACGCTATTTTGGCTTGGGTAAAATAGGCAAAGATCAGGTGGTGGATTATGCTAAACGTAAAAATATGTCAGTAGACACCGTTGAACGCTGGTTGGGGCCAAATTTGAATTATTAAGCAGAGCCGGAGGCAAGAAGAGAGACATAAATAGCTAATAATGACATACACAGACTTAGAAGCCTGGAAAGAATCAAGATCATTAGTAAAAATGGTTTATGATTGCTTATTGCCATTTCCTAAAGAAGAGGTGTATGGTTTACAATCCCAGATAAAAAGGTCTGTAATATCAATACCCTCTAATATAGCTGAGGGGTGTGGGCGTAGTCATCCTAAAGATTCAATGCGGTTCTTTTTTATTGCGAGAGGATCTGCTTATGAGTTAGAAACGCAACTTTATCTCTCTTTTGATCTGGGATTTATTGACGATGCAGTTCTTAAGCAGCTTTTAGATAAACTTGCCCAAATAAGAAAATTACTTGCAGGGTTAATTAATCATCAAAAATCTCAAATAAAAGACTAATCTCACACTAATCACCCGCACTCGCACCAAATCGAATGAAAATAACCGAACATATAGAAAACGCAAAGGGTAAAACGCTTTTCTCTTTTGAACTGATACCACCATTAAAGGGGCATAGTATACAAGGTATTTATGATGCTATTGATCCTTTAATGGAGTTTAATCCGCCTTTTATTGATGTGACCTCGTTGCGCGAGGATTATATTTATAAACAACATGAAACCGGCTTGTTGGAAAAACTGGCCTATCGTAAACGTCCGGGGACAATTGCTATCTGCGCTGCCATCATGAATAAATATAAGGTAGACACTGTTCCGCATTTGCTGTGCGGTGGCTTTACCAAGGATGAGACGGAGAACGGCCTGATTGACCTTCAATTCCTGGGAATAGAAAACGTACTTGTGCTGCGTGGTGACGCTAGGCGTGGAGATAGTTCGTTTGTGCCAACACCTAATGGGCATTGCTACGCGACCGATTTGCTGCAACAGGTAATAAATATGAATAATGGCGTCTATCTACACGAGAATCATGAAGGTATCCTGAAATCGGATTTTTGTGTTGGTGTAGCTGGCTATCCCGAAAAACATTTTGAGGCACCTAACCTGAAAACCGATTTTAAATATTTAAAGCAAAAGGTGGATATGGGAGCAAAATTTATTGTTACCCAGATGTTTTTTGATAATCAGAAATATTTTGAGTTTGTAAATAACTGCCGGGCAAATGGAATTGACGTACCAATTATACCGGGATTAAAACCTATTACTACTTCAAAGCAGTTAGTTAATCTGTCAAAAACATTCCATATTGATATACCGGAAGATTTAAGCGACGCCATACACGACTGTAAGGAAGAAAAAAATGTTAAAGATGTAGGTATTGAATGGATGATAAATCAGTGTAAAGATCTGGTGAAGTTTGGCGCGCCTGTGCTGCATTTTTATACCATGGGAAATCCCGGTCCGACAAAAAAAATTGCTGAAGCTATATTTTAGATTTTTATAAAAAGGACAAAGGGTGGACCATTAAAATGATTCCACCCTTTGTCATGAAGCACAATGATATTTTATTTACTTCTTTCGCCTTTTAATTTAGAGGCAGCAACTAATGCTTTATAAGCATTAACAACACCCCCTGTTTTTGAAAGAGTAGTAAAATCAACTTTTTCTTTTGTGCCCGGTTTAATTACCATTGTACCGTTTAATGGAGTAGCTGATTCTAGTATAACCTGCTTTAATTGTTTTGCACTCAAATTAGGGTAATACTCTAATACCAACGCGGCAATGCCGGCGGTAATAGGCGAAGCAAAGCTGGTTCCGTCAGCAGTATTAAACTCGGCATCCATATCAATAGAAGTAACCTTAACGCCGGGGGCAAAAACATCTACCGTTCTTTTGCCATAATTACTGAAAGAAGCAGGTAATTCTTCGTCCTGCTTAGCTGATGAGGCACCCACACTTATAACATTGTCTGCATCTGTGCTTGATCCATCTTCAAATGTGTCATTAGGATATTGTGGAGTTACATCCACATCCTGATTGTCGTTACCCGAAGCCTGTACTAAAAGCACATCTTTGGAGGCAGCATATTTAAAGGCTTCATCAACCCATGCCTTATGCGGAGATAATTTTTTCCCAAAGCTCATGTTAATGATCTTGGCGCCGTTGTCAACGGCATAGTGTATAGCATTAGCAATATCTTTATCGTACTCATCGCCGTTTGGTACAGCCTTAATGCCCATTATACGAACATTGTCTGCTATACCATCAATGCCGTAGCCGTTGCCGCGTACCGCGCCAATTAAACCTGCAACACCTGTTCCGTGTGATGCATCAGGGAATTTAAGGATATTATTACCATAAGGTTTTCCGTCTTTTATGTCAGGGTTATCACCCACAATACGTTTGCGTGCATCAAGGTCAGGATTTACATCGTTATTTAGTTTAGCAAGATACTCACTCAGGTCTGCTATGATCTTGGCATTGGTAGAATTTCCACCTTCTTGCTGAAACACAGATTCCCATACGTATTTGCTGCGGTTAACCGTATCATTAGTTGTTTTTATCTTAGCCAGATCCTCTAATTTAAAGGCATCATCCGTTTTAAGGTTAAGCGCCCTTTTAATATAACCACTGGTGGTCATCAATGCATTCATAACGGGTTGCAATTGCTGTATACCCTGCTGCGATTTTTCAAGTGTTGAATCGTGCGTGGCTTTTACTTTAACCCAGTAATCGTACTCTTTTTGATCGCCGTTAATCGGGCCTGTCGCGTTGGCATATTTATCTTTAAGCCGGTTGTACTCTCTTACTTCTTCAGTAGTTTCAGTGTAATCGCATTTACCGCCGGGGCCGCCTAAAAAATCCCAGCCATGTATATCATCAACATATCCGTTATGATCATCATCAATACCGTTGCCGGCAATTTCTTTTGGATTGGTCCACAATATTGGTTTTAGATCTGCCTGGGCGGTATCTATACCACTATCTATTGTAGCTACAATAACTGTTTTGCTTTTTTTGCCTTTAACAAACTGATAAGCCTGGTTAAGGCTAACTCCAAAGTAGCCATCGGTTTTAAGATCCATTTGATGCCAGTTTTTTGGCAGTTCGGGTTCAGCAGCAGGCGCTGTTTGTGCAAAGCCTTGTATGCCGGTTAGCATGGTGCCGCAAACCAGGGCACCCGTTATTAATTTGCAATATTTGTGCATTTTATAATATAATTTGTTTTTTAAGTATTTACAGATCGAATTTAATTCCTTGTGCTAAAGGCAACGTTTTAGAATGGTTTATAGTATTGGTTTGGCGACGCATGTACACCTTCCAGGCATCAGAACCAGACTCGCGTCCGCCGCCGGTTTCCTTTTCGCCGCCGAAAGCCCCACCTATTTCTGCACCGGACGTGCCTATATTTACGTTGGCTATACCGCAATCAGATCCCGCGAAAGATAAAAATGTTTCAGCTTCGCGCAGGTTATTGGTGATAATAGCAGATGAAAGTCCCTGCGGTACACCGTTTTGTAGATTGATGGCCTCATCCAGATCCTGATATTTGATAAGATAAAGTATAGGAGCAAAAGTTTCATGCTGTACTATAGCGTAATGGTTCTCTACCTCCGCTATGCAGGGTTTTACATAACACCCGGATGCGTAAGCCTCGCCCTCCAGTTTTCCGCCGTCCACCACAAAATTGCCACCCTCCGCTTTGCATTTTTCAATGGATTCCAGGTAAAGTTTAACCGCGTCTTTATCAATAAGCGGACCCATGTGGTTGTGTTCATCCAGCGGATCGCCGATTTTTATTTGCGCATATGCATTGATCAGTTTCTGCCTGAAATCATCATAAACACTATGATGAATAATTAAACGGCGGGTACTGGTACAACGCTGCCCCGCAGTGCCTACCGCGCCGAATACCGCGCCAATCAAAGCCATATCCAAGTCGGCGTTTTCGGTAATAATAATAGCATTGTTACCGCCAAGTTCCAATAAACTTTTTCCTAATCGTGCACCTACGGCAGCGCTTACGGATTTCCCCATGCGGGTTGATCCTGTTGCCGATATTAATGGTAAACGGGTATCATTGGCCATCAGTTCGCCAATACTGCGGTCACCAATAACCAGGCACGATACCCCTTCATCAATACCATTCTTTTTAAAAACATCCTGTGCAATATGCTGGCAGGCAATGGCTGTTAAAGGTGTTTTTTCTGATGGTTTCCAAATACACACATCGCCGCAAACCCATGCCAGCATAGCGTTCCAGCTCCAAACCGCTACCGGAAAGTTAAATGCCGAGATGATGCCCACAATGCCTAATGGATGATATTGTTCATACATGCGGTGTTCCGGCCGTTCTGAATGCATGGTTAAACCATAAAGCTGTCTGCTTAATCCAACAGCAAAATCACATATATCTATCATTTCCTGTACTTCGCCGTAGCCCTCCTGCAAGCTCTTGCCCATTTCATAGGAAACTAAGGTGCCTAACTCTTTTTTATTGAGCCTTAGCTGATCGCCAATTTGCCTTACTATTTCGCCCCGTTTGGGTGCAGGTATTTGCCGCCAGCTTTTAAAGGCTTTAGCAGCAATATCTACTACGGTATTATACTCAGCAGGAGTAGCGAATTTAACGGAAGCTATACGTTTACCATCAACCGGAGATAGAATGTCGTTTACAGGCGAATCGGGACTGCTGCCTTCATCCTTGCCTGTACTAAAAGCATGGTTAATGTCGTTTATATGTAAATGATCAAGAATTTCTGAAATAGCTAAGCTCATAATGGTTACTTTTGTCAAAGTTAAAAATCTTTAGGGCAATATCATCAACTCATCCTCTGCCGGTTAAAATGCTGTACATTTATTATCAGTTACTTGCATTGCAAACTTGTTAATAATGTTTGTATGTTGAAAACTTAATTGCCTTTTAGGAGCTTATTATTGTAATTTGAACTCATGTTTAAGCCTTGCGGATTAACCATCCGGAGGAATTTGTGTTCTTCAAATAAACTTGAATGGAAGAAGAATTTGAATTTGGTTTTACCGAAGACCCAAAATTTTCGGTAGAACGGTACGAAGAAATGATACGCAATCATGATCAGTACTTTTTTGATGCGCAGGCTTTTGAAAACATTATAGACTACTACATCGAGAAAAATGCCCCCTCGAAAGCCCTCCAGGTATCAGAATATGCCCGGAATCAGCATCCCTTTGCAGCTGTTTTCTTAATAAAACAAGCGCAGTTGCTGGTAGTTAATAACCGCGCTTCTGAAGCTTTTGCCGCACTGGATAAAGCCGCTATGCTGGAAGCATCGGATGCGGATATCTACATCATAAGGGGTAATCTTTATGAAAGTATGGAGCGCAATACTGAAGCTTTGGAGAATTATGAAAAGGCGCTGGAATTTGCCGAGGAAACTGATGAGATATTATTGCATATCGCATATGTTTATCAGAACATGGGCGACTATGATACGGCAATAACTTATTTGAAATTATGCCTAAAACAAAACATGGAAAATCAGGATGCCTTATATGAACTGGCATTTTGCTACGATGTTTTGGATAATCAGGAAGAAAGCGTTCAGTTTTATCAGCAATATATTGACAATGAACCTTACAGTTACGCAGCATGGTACAATTTAGGGAACGCTTATACCAAACTTAGTCTTTTTGAGAAAGCTATTGACGCTTATGATTACGCGATACTAATTAAAGACAGTTTTGCGTCGGCTTATTTCAATAAAGGGAATGCTTTAGTTAATTTGGAAAAATACGCTGAAGCTATTGAAGTATATCGCCAAACTTTTGAGTACGAGCAGCCTAATGCCGATACGTATTGTGCAATAGGGGAATGCTATGAGAAACTGGAGCAGATGGACGAGGCCCGTTCCTTCTATAAAAAATCAGTAAAGATGGATCCTAAACTGGCCGATGCCTGGTTTGGTATTGGGGTGACACTTGATTTTGAAGAAAGGTACTTTGAAGCGTTGCACTTTTATAAAAAGGCGCTTGATCTGGATATTGCCAACGCTGATTATTGGTTCGCGATAGCGGACGCGGAATATAAATTAGGCCGCATAACTGAGGCTGAGCACGCTTATGAAAAAGTGGTAGAATTAAATCCGCTGGATGTTGATGCCTGGCTGGATTATTCGTCGATATTATACGAGCAAAAACGCCTGGCTGAAGCAATTGAGACCATATCCGAAGCTATAAAGAATAACCCTGATGCAGCCGAGCTTTATTACAGAATGGTAGCCTACCTGTTTGCAAAAGGGGAATATAATGAGGCCCTGAGTTTTTTGGAGATGGCTCTCGCATCCGATCCTGAAAAGCATTATATCCTGTTTGATTATTTACCGCAACTACAGGAGAATAAAATTATAATAGATATCATTAACCGATTTAACAGATAGATGAATATAAAACCGGTATTAGCAATATACCGGTTTTATATTTTAATATCTATTGCATTAAAGTTTCTTGCACTTATGCGCATCATTCCCGACATTTGTGCGCTAATACTTTTGGTTATAAGCTATAACAAAATATACTATGAACTACCATATCAATGATCTTCCTGAACGCACTGTAAAGCCACGAAACAGCGGTCTTACCATGGTTATGGATAAGGGATTAAGCTTGCGACAGGCGGAAGATTTTATTGAAGTAGGCGGTGAATATACCGACCTTATAAAATTAGGATGGGCAACATCATACGTTACGCCCAAGCTTGACGAAAAATTATCACTATACCGAGAAGCGGGGATACCGGTATATTTTGGCGGCACACTTTTCGAAGCAATGATTGTAAGAGGTCAGTTTGATGATTACCGTCGTATACTGGATAAGTATAAGTTGCAGCATGCGGAAGTGTCTGATGGTTCTATAACTATTGAGCACGATGAAAAATGTGAATATATTCGTAAACTCAGCGAACAGGTTACCGTCATATCTGAAGTAGGTTCTAAAGACGTTCAAAAGATATTTGCACCATATAAGTGGATAAAATTAATGACCGCTGAAATAGAAGCCGGGTCATGGAAGGTGATTGCGGAAGCACGTGAAAGCGGTAACGTAGGCATTTATCGTGATTCGGGTGAGGTAAGGCAAGGTTTGGTTGATGAAATATTAACTCAAATACCTGAAGAAAGCATTATTTGGGAGGCGCCTCAAAAAGCCCAGCAAGTTTGGTTCATAAAGCTGATAGGCGCAAATGTGAGCTTAGGTAATATTGCACCGGCAGATGTTATCCCTGTGGAGACCTTACGTTTAGGTATCAGAAGTGATACATTTGAACATTTCCTGAAAGGGTAGTTTAGCCAAACAACAATAAGGATTCATACGTTCTGAATTAAAAGCGGAATTATGAATATACCTGAAAATAAGACAGCCCCGGAAAATGACGCGTTAGATCCAAAAAAAAAGAAGGGCGAACCCGAAGCAATTACTAACAACGAGGAAGCTAACAAGGTAGTGAATAAAGATGGTGTTTCTGCCGACATGGAAGGCATTGAGGAAACACTTAATGAATCGTCACCATCTCCTTCTGTGGAACAAACAACGGCAACAGATGCGGATATAGCCGAAAGCAATACAGCAACTGACGCTGAAATTGCCGGAGATGATAAAATAATTTAATTTTTTTATTATACAAAAAAGGCAGCCTTTATTTTAAGGCTGCCTTTTTGCTTATATACGTTATTTATTTGTTCTTAACATTTGAAAATAACCAGGGTAAAAGTTCAGGCTCTGCAAAAGCATCCTTCCAACTATTATGATCATCGTTAGGATAAACCGTAAAACGGGGATTACCACCCGCATCCCTTATAGCGGCTACCATGGCCTGTGAATGTTCAACAGGTACTACGCTATCTTTAGCGCCATGAAATATCCACATAGGTACTTTTTTAGCATATTTCCCGGCGTTGTTGGTGTTGTCGCCTCCGCATATGGCAAATGCCGCCGCGAAAACTTTGGGCTTACGCCTTAATATCTCAAACGTTCCCATGCCACCCATGGAGAGGCCCCCTACGTAAACTTGTTTTTTATTTACAAAAGGTTTATCAAGCAATTGATCAACAAGGCCGAGTAAGGCATGCATTGCGGGAGTAGGGTCACCGCCTTTCACAAAATTAAATATTCGTTTACCGTTGGCATTTGTATCCACCTTCACATTTGCCCAGTAACTATTTTTGGGGCATTGCGGATAAACTACAATGGCGGGATAATTTTCTCTTACAGAGTCTTTCAAAAAAAGCTCGGGGCCGTAAGCTAATTGCGCTTTATTGTCGTTGCCCCGTTCACCCGCTCCGTGTAAAACTATTAATAAAGGATATTGTTGGGTGGGATCAAACTTCTCGGGGAATAATATTCTGTAAGGAAGCGTATCATGCTTACTCGCGTACATTCCGCGCTCAAAAGCTGAATTATCCTGTGCGTGTACAAAAAACGGAAATGCCAGGCTTATTATGCCCAGCATTCCTGTAATTAGCAATTTTTTTAAATTCATGGGTATCGGTTTAAATGTCTCTTATTAATTTACGTATAGCTCTAACGCAAATTAGCCTATTTCGATTTATTTTTCACAAATAATTTTCAGGCAAAACATCTAATACCCTAAGTCCTCTATTTTTTTGCAAGAGCCGGGCTGGTAAAATCTAATTTTTTTAAACCGTTTTGAATTTCCGGACAACTCATAAATAAATTCCACAGCAAGCCTGAGCGATAATTTTCTATCATTACAACTATTGGTCCCTGATCAATTGCCAGGTATGATTTAGCATACCAGTTATGCGATTCGCTGAACGCATCTGTAAAGCCATATTCGCCCCATATTTTATCTCCCAGGTCATAATAGAAATGACGAAGCGCCTGCATGGAATATTCCGGTGTATACGGGAATGCAGAAAGTGCGGCGGTAGGTGTTATCACGCCCAGATCGTTAGTAGGGGAGTGTGCGTTATAACCTTCATAATTATCACTTGCGGTTAGTCCCCAGCAGTTTTCACCATAACCTTTAAATTTTTTAGGGTTATCAATGCAATACGCACGATTAATAAGTGTATGATTTTGATTTTGTACCCAATAATCGGCATAGCGGTCTTTTAAGCCTTTCGGATTCAGGCCCATAAAGGAATATTGCGAAAAAAATAACGGACCACCATAATCAAATCCTAAAGGTAATTTATACCCGTAAAATGTTTTTCCATTTGTAAAGAAGTCACTTTGAGCCCAGCCTCTGTGATAAACGTCAGCTGTAACCGGGTACCTGTCGGCCGAGGCTGCAAGTATATACGTTATTAAACATTCATTAAAGCCGCGTATCGGAAAATTCATTGCCCATCCATTGTTCGGGCTCCAGTGCCAGTATAAATTATCCCGACCGTCGCGCGTGTACCAGTCCCATTCAATTTCACTCCACATCCAGCCTATCATATCGCGTATGCGGCGTTCTTTAGGCGTATCAGCGGTAAAATATTGCTTAGCACATAACAAACCTTCAAATAAATACGATGTTTCCACCAGGTCGCCACCATCATCTTTCCGCCCAAACGGGATGGTTTTTCCGGTTTCGCCATTAAGCCAGTGCGGAAATACACCGTGGTATGAATCAGCCTTATATAAAAACTGAACAATTTTTACCATACGGTCAACCGCTTGTTCATGTGTTATCCATTTTCTATGATCGGCAGCTATCAATGCCATTATCCCAAAGCCTGATCCGCCGGTGGTTACCACCTCATTACCGTAATCGAATGCAGCGTTACTGCGCTCGCGGGCCAGGCCGCTAACCGGATGGCCAAAATCCCAAAAGTAACGGAATGTTTGGCGTTGTACCACATCAAGCAGGGCACTGTCCGTCAGGTTTTTTATAATACCCACGGGTTTTATGCCATCTGCCACCGGTGCTGCCGGCTTTTGAGCCATACAATGAGCTGATAGTACAATTATGGCTAAGGATAAAAATATTTTCTTCATCAGTAATAATTAATAGGTTAAATAGCGGGGATTTTAACCTTGCCGCTATTTTAAAGTTTACAAATGCGGTCCCTGAAAACCCAGGTTTTTCATCCCTGTTTTTATTTCCGGACAGCTCATGAATAAATTCCACAGTAATCCGCTGCGGTAATTTTCTATCATGCAAATAATCGGCCCCTGGTCAATGGCCAGGTAAGAGTTAGCAAACCAGGTGTCGTTTAAGCTAAAGGCATCATAAAAACCATACTGGCCCCATAGCTTGTCTCCCAGTTTGTAATAAAAGTATCGTAATGCGGCCATTGACTGATCGGGTGTGTATGGCAGGGAGGATAAAGCAGCAGTAGGTGCAATTACTCCTACATCATTGGTAGGAGAACTGGCAGTGTATCCACCATCTATATCACTTGCGGTAAGGCCCCAGCATGCAGCGCCATAACCAAAGTAATTTTTAGGGTTTGCTACACAATAATTGTAATTAATTAATGTATGAGCTTTGGTTTGTTTTCCATAGTCGGCATAGGCATCGCTTAAACCATTTGGATTGATACCCAAAAAGGAGTAGTGTTCAAAAAATAGCGGTCCGCCCTGGGCTGGTCCTAATGGCAATTGTACTCCATAATACGTGTTCCCGTTTTTCATACTGCCATTGCCTGCCCAACCATTATCATATACCGATTTGGGTATGGCGTGTGTTGGAGAAGATGCCGCAAGAGCGTAAACAATTAACCCTTCGTTCCATCCGGAAATCTTCATGTTAATTGCCCATCCTTTGTCAGGGCTCCAATGCCAGTATAAAACATCCTGGTTGTTTTGGCGGAACCAATCCCATTCTACGCCATTCCATAATGTATTTATATCAGCTCGTAAGGTGGTTTCATCTGAACCGGCGCCATTAAAGTACTGGCGCGCAGTTAGCAGGCCCTGCATTAAATAAGAGGTTTCTACAAGGTCTGCACCATTATCTAACTGACTAAAGGGAACTACCGCACCTGTTACGCCGTTAAGCCAATGCGGAAATGCCCCATGAAATTTTTGCGCGTTGTTTTTTAAAAAACCTACTATTTTTTGCAAGCGTGCCAAACCGTCGGCTCTTGAAATAAAGCCACGGTCAATACCTACTACCATGGCCATTATGCCAAATCCCGATCCGCCGGTTGTTACCACATCACCTGAGGTATTTCGCTCACGGGCAAGCCCGCTAACCGGATGGCCGAAATCGTAAAAGTATTTTAAGGTTTGTTTCTGTACCAGATCAAGCAATTCATTGTCGGTTATCGCCGGGAATTTATCAGCTGGATCGATACCGGTAGTAAGGTTTATATCTATTGGTGATTGTAAGTTTGCGCTTTTAGCAGATTTAAGAGCAGTAGACACCGAAACTGTATACTTGGTGATAAAATTAAACACCGGTTTGATAACTATGGTGCTATCATTATTTTCATAAGATGATGTATAAGTTACATTTGCCCCGGTTTTATCTTTTATACTTAGAGCATTAGCTACAGAAGCTTCATCAACAGGGGATGAGAAGGATATTTTTATAACAGGATTATTGTTTACGTTAGTATATGTAAAACCATTAAATACACCGTTAACCTTTAATGCGTTAAAGTTTAACGATGCGGGGGGTATTACCGGATGTACCGGTGATGGTGCCGGATCATTACTTTTGCAAGCCATTATCAAAAAAATCAGGCAAACCCCTGCGTATATCTTTAAATCTCTCATCTTATTTCTTTTTTAATAGTTGCACCAATCATAAAAAAAGGCTGCCCGGCTATTACACCGAACAACCTTATACTCAATCAAATGTTTACTTTCCTCTGCCTTCAAGTTTTACAATGGCGTTTATCTCCTGGTCAGTAAGCGCTTTGTTATATATTCTTACTTCGTCTAACTTTCCGGTTAAATAACTTGCCCAGCTTTGCTGACCGGTTGCCGATGTTTGGCTTGGAGTGGTCATGAACTGTACACAACCAAAAACTATTTTACCGGTATTATTGAAATGCAATGGTCCTGAAAGCCCGCTCACATTTGCCTGTGCCACTCTTGAGCCATTTACATATAATTTGCAGGTAGATGAGGTTTCATCATAAGATACGCCAATGTTCACCCATTTATTGAAAAGGTTGGTTACATTATCAACAGAGAAGGTTTTATCATCTACACCATTAGAAATATGTATACGTAGTTTGCCATTATCATTTGTGCTCCCATTTTCTACAAATATTTCAAGGTTACCCCAAAAGGTTGTGGTGTTAACTAATGAAAACAGACCTAAAATACCTGTTGATGGCGGAGGGGTGTTTATCCACTCAGTTGTAGTAAAACTGGTAACCCCGGTTACCGCGCTTGAAGGGGTAGTTAATACATAGCTGTTTAAAGCGCCCTGCAATGCGTCGCCTTTTACACCTTCGTTAAATGTGGTGCCGGTAGCAGTTCCTGCTGTATTTGATACACTGTCAATAAGGTTATTATCAAAAGACCAGTGAGCTACTAAATTTGAAGAAGCTACTGCATTAGCGCTGGTGTAGCCGCCAATATCCAAAGGAGGAGCATAACTTTTAGGATCGAAGCTTTTTTGGCATGAAGACAGGCCCATGCCCACAAGGGCAACGGTCATCAGTTTTATATTAAATTTTTTCATATACTTAAAGTTTAATGATTAATAACCGGGATTTTGGGTTAATACTCCCGCACTCAAGTCAATTTCATTTTGTGGTATTGGCCAAACCTCATTTTTTCCTGCTGTCCAGCCTTTAGGACCAAATACAGCGGCTGCGCGTCCCTGACGTATCACATCAAAATAACGATCGAACTCCATAGCAAGTTCTACCCTGCGCTCGTGCCATATAGCTGTACGCAACTGATCTTTATCGGTAGTGGTAACCGGTGGCAAAATAGCGTTGTTGCCTGCCCGTGCCCTTGCGCGTACCTTCTCTAATGAAGCTAACGCCTGTGCAGTATTTCCCAATTCATTCGCAGCTTCAGCATTCATTAATAAAACTTCGGCATAGCGTAAAACCCTTACATTCTGATCTTCACCCTGGTTCTGAAGAAAAGGAACATTAAACGGAACATATGATTTTTGATTATACCTTGGGTTAGGGCCTATAAGTGATATGGCATCACCCTCAGGTGTAGTTTCACCGCGGAATATTATAGTAGCATCTTTACGAGGATCGCCTTGTTCAAACGCGTCTACTAATTCCTGTGTAGGTACATTAAAGCCCCAGCCGCCTTTTGGCTCACCGGCTACGCCTTGTATCTGTGAGTACTGGCTTGTAGCAGCACCCCCAGGTAAACTTTGGCATTGAATTTCAAAGATCGATTCCGAACAATTTTCATTGGCTATCCGGAATAATTTTTCAAAATCAGGGAACAGAGAGTAACCCATGCCCATTACCTGATTAGTATAATTCAATACATCTGGCCATTTTTGCTGATACATGGCTACTTTAGCATGTAAGGCAAGTGCAGCACCTTTAGTAGCACGACCTATATCTGCAGAACCGTAAGTTTGAGGCAATACAGCTGCAGCATCAGTTAAATCCTGCTCAATAGCTGCATACACTTCAGCTTTGGGTGTGCGTGGTAAATTATATTCTGTAGCATCTTTAGCAATATGCTGCCTTAATACCACATCTCCAAAAGCACGCACCAACCTGAAATAGTTGTAAGCCCTTACAAATTTTGCTTCAGCAAGGTAACGCGCCTTTAAGTTTTCATCCATGGTAATGTTAGGCACATTATCCAGTACCTGGTTGCATAAGTTGATGCTTTGATACTGTCCGTTCCAGAAATCCTGTAATTGGCCGTCTGTGGCGGTAACCGTAAAATTATCATAGGCATTCATGAAACTGGCATCACTTGGTGTACTGCCTTTTTCAGTTTCATCAGATCCCAGGCTTTCAACAGCCATAGGAGCGAAAGCAGTTTCTTTCCATTCACGTAAATTACCATAAATAGAATTTACGGCTTTGATGGCATCTTCCTGGGTCTTAAAAAATTCCACACTTGGCTGCTGTGCCTGAGGTGGTACATCCAGAAAACTTTTTTTACACCCCTGTGTAATCATCAGCACCGCACATGTACTTAAAGCAAGCGCTGTTTTAAAGTTTTTATTAAACATATCTTTAATATTTTTAATTGTTAAAATGTAACATTCACACCAAAATTGTAGGTGGCATATAACGGATATACACCATTATCAATTCCTGCATTCGTTGGTGAACCGCCAACCTCGGGGTTAAAGCCGGTGTATTTAAATGAGTTGAAGGCATTTTGCGCATTAGCGTAAACCCTAAGCCTTTTTACGAATAATTTTGATGCAATAGATGAAGGTAAAGTATAACCCAACTGTAAATTACGGATACGGAAGTAAGCGCCGCTTTCCACAAAGAATGAGTTAGGTTTATAGTTATTGCCACCACCTATGTTAGCAGAAGGGTAAGTGTTTGAAGTACCCTCGCCATGCCAGCGGTTATTATAAAAATCTTCAGTAAAATTCTCTGATCCGTAACGCAGACCTTTGTTAGCATTGTAGACATCAACACCGGCTACACCCTGCAAATCGACCGTTAAGTCGAACGCTTTATAATTAAAGTTAGTGCTCAAACCATAAAGGTATTTAGGGTTGGGATTACCAATAACCTGACGGTCTTTAGCATCAATAACACCATCGTTATTAATATCTTTATAGATAAAATCGCCCGGTTTAGCATCTTTTTGTTTTGATGCCGCGATTTCGGCAGCATTTTGGAATACGCCATCAACAACTAAACCATAAAATTCGCCAATTGGCTGGCCTAATATGGTGCGTGTACTTAACTGGCCACCGGTTGCAGCAGCGCCGCCACCATAAATTGGATTTGCACCGGTTATGGTTGATAGTACCTTATTGTTGTTTATACTAAAGTTACCGTTTAAGGTATAAGTAAATTCGCTGCCAACCTTGCCGCGCCATCCGGCTGTAAATTCTAAGCCCTGGTTTTGGAAGGTTGCCTGATTGCCAATAATAGTACCACCACTGGTACCTAAAGAACCTAATACAGGGATAGCGAATATGGCCTGCTCGGTTTTCTTTTTGTAATAATCAGCTTCGAAAGTTAACCTGTTGCCAAGGAAAGCCATCTCTATACCAACATCAGTACCAACGCCACGCTCCCAATAAGTAATAGGAGGAACAATAGTAGTAATGTTAGCACCTGTTGCAGACTGCCCGTTATAAATGGCAACAAAACCTGCTGAATTATTAACTGTTAAAGTAGAGAGGTTTGCAGGTACAGAAGCGTTACCTATTTTACCCCAGCTGCCACGTATTTTTAAGTTATCAAAAATATGCTGATCGCGCATAAATTCTTCATTACTGATCACCCAGCCCGCACCAACAGATGGGAAGTAACCCCAACGCTCATTACCGATGAATTTTGATGAACCATCAGCACGGAGCGATGCATTGATAAGATATTTATCAGCAAAAGAGTAGTTAACCCTGCCAAAAAATGATTGATAGGTAGCTAATGCGCCGCCATCACTAACAGAACGTGGATTTACATTATCGTTTGAGCCTAAGGTAAGGTACAGGTCGCCATCGCTTGTATTGGGTACATTTTGCGCCGTAGCATTTATATTATATGATTTATAACGCTGTGCAGACTGACCTGCCAAAACAGTTAAATGATGCTGCCCGAAGGTCTTATCAAATGTCAGGGTGTTTTCCCATATCCAGTTCCTAACTTCTGAACGTGATACATTAAGCCTGCTGATATCATTAAACTGTATGGAGTTAGCTTTATAAACAGGAATATAACCTAAAACTTCGGCCTGGCCGAACTCACCGCCAAAACTGGTATGATAAGTAAGGTATTTTGCGAATTTAACATCGGCATAAATATTACCTGTAAGGCGATAGTTTTTTGAACGCTGATTAAAGAAATCTATCTGTGCCTTAGGATTATTGGTAGCATTACCTATCGGGAAATCGCCAGGGTCTCCGTATGTACCATCAGCATAAAACACAGGTACTATCGGGGCAGCAGTAAATGCTTTATAAATAACACCCGGAGCATCGTGTGAATTACTGCCCTGTAAAACCGCATTGTAACCGAGTTTTAAAAAGTCGGTTGCCTGTACATCTTGTTGCAAATGCGCGGTTACACGGTCATAATCGTTACCGCTTACTACGCCCTGCTGTTTTAAATATCCGGCAGAGAAGCTGTAAGTAGATTTATCAGTACTGCCGCTAACGGTTACATCATGTTTCATGGTGAACGCGTTTCTTAAGATAACACTTAACCAATCGGTACCGGTGCCAAATTTAGATGGATCAGCAAACGTAATAGGATCTGAAGGGTAATTAATAGCGTTAAGCTCATTTATCATGGTAGCATATTGTTCGCCATTTGCTAATGCCGGCTGATTA
Source organism: Mucilaginibacter segetis (assembly GCF_016522075.1). Taxonomy (GTDB): domain Bacteria; phylum Bacteroidota; class Bacteroidia; order Sphingobacteriales; family Sphingobacteriaceae; genus Mucilaginibacter; species Mucilaginibacter segetis. Next base: position 109,634 of record NZ_JAEHFW010000004.1, read on the forward strand.
GTTACCCGTTGCCAGCCTGCATAAGCATTGTAACTGATAGTTGGAGCGCCTTTACCTTTTTTGGTGGTTACCAAAACCACGCCGTTTGCAGCTCTTACACCATAGATAGATTCGCTCGACGCATCCTTAAGGATACTGATGTTCTCTATATCATTTGGATTAAGGAAGCTGATATCATCGAACCAAACCCCGTCAACAACATATAAAGGGTTTGCGTTACCATATACGGTACCTAAACCCCTGATACGTATTTGAGGTGAAGCACCAGGTGAGCCACCATTGGTGATTTGTACACCTGCAACCTTGCCCTGTAAGGAGCTTACCGCATTGGTTGATGATTGTTTAGAAATTTCTTCGCCTTTTACAGATGCTACCGAACCGGTTACATCAAGTTTACGCTGTGTACCATAACCAACTACCACAACCTGTTGTAATTCATTTGAACTGATTTGTAGTTTTACGTCGATATTGGTTCTTCCGGATACAGGCACCTGCTGTGTAGCATATCCTATATAAGAAATTTGCAGGGTTGCGTCAGACGATACACTTATAGAATAAGCGCCGTTAACATCTGTTTGGGTACCTATTGTTGTTCCCTGTACTCCAACAGTTACACCGATAAGCGGATCGCCATTTGCAGCATCAGTAACTTTACCTTTTACGGTAATGTTTTGTGCCAGGGCAACTGTAGAGAAAAAAGTAAACAATAGAAATAACCCTGAGATTGTATAAATTCTCTTCATCGTGGTTAATAATTTAATAACTGGATTAATTGGTTTTTTGTAGGGTCGAAATTGAGGAGATAATACATTTTTAACAAATAATGTCACTCTACATTAATACATCAAAAGGTATTTACTTTCTCAATAAAAAATTCTATTTTTTATAAAACACTGAATTTTAGTGATTTATTTAGATGTTAGTGTAAAAAATACATACTACAGGCTGATATGTAAACAACTAATGTGTTTAATGCCTTATGAGAGGTAATGATGTAGTATTACAGCTCAATGAGAAACTCTACCAGATTCTTATCATGCTCCAAATTAAGCTTTTTGCGTAGTCGGTATCGCCTTATCTCCACACCGCGTAACGAAATATTTAAAAGCGATGCCATTTCTTTACTGCTCATATTCATTCTTAGATAGGCGCAAAGTTTCAGGTCATTAGGAACAAGGTCGGGATGGTCATGTTTAAGTTTTTTGAAAAAGTTTTCATGTGCCTCGTTAAAACTGCGCTCAAATATATTCCAGTCGCGTTCATCGCTCATGCCTTCGTCAATCACCTTATGGAGTTTTTTTAATTGTTCTTCAGGTAATTTTTTTCCACTACTGTCTTTAAAGTTGTTTATCTCATCACTTATTTTTTGCAGTAGTTCATTTTTATACACAATGTTCATTGCCGAGTTGGCAAGTTCACGGTTTTTACTGGCCAGATCGGCCTGTAACTGTTCGTTTTTTATGGTGACTATATGTTGTTCATTGGCAATAGCTTCCTGTCGTAAAAATTCTTCTTTTTCACGCTGTAGTTTTTCCTGTATCTCTTGCCGGTGATTTTTAAGTTTTTGACGATAGTATTGCCGGCCTACATAGTAAACGGCTATTACTAATAATACATAAATAATAATAGCAACCTTACTTGTGTACCATGGCGGTTGTACAGTAAATGTTAATGAAGTAATATCAGATATGCTTTCGTCATTTATTTTGGCGCGTACTTTAAATATATAAGTTCCCTGATTAAGGTTTGTAAATTCTTTTTGGCTTTGGGCCGTCCAATCAGACCATTGCCGGGAATATCCATCCAGGTAGTATTGAAATTTAATTTTTGCCTGCCGGTAGTATGGTAGCGTAAAAGATATGCGTATGTTATTTTGTGTATACGGAATTTGCAGATCACTTTTCATTATCCCTACATTATCTGCAATTGCGGCAATTTTGTCGGTAATATTTTCAATTTTCCTGATAAGTACGTGAGGGATATTTAACTTATTTTGTAACAGCGCATCCTGATCATTCAAAATTACAAACCCGTCATCAACACTTATTAAATAAGTAGAGGTATTAATAAGGTTAATGTTTTCGTAATGCTGTACCATTTGTCCGTTAAGGATACTGAACCTGTTGGAATCAATGGAAAGTTTGCCGGGTACGGACAGATCAGCAAGTGCTACACGACCATTGTTTATAAACCAGTATTTTTTACCGATGGCTGGGATAAGTTTACCCGCAGATGAAAATGTCCCTAACTTTTTATTTAACTGCTGGTATTTAAAAAATCGATCAGCTATATCATCATAAACATAAAACCCGGAGTCTGAAGAAAATACCACCCGGTTATCTAAATTGAAAACATTCAGGTTATAGCTGCCGGGGAGCCCCTGCCTTTCATCATAATATTTTACCGAGGTAGCTGTTCTCAGGTCAGCACTAAGTGTAAGTTTATATATGCCCTTGTAGGCGTGGCTAACCCATATTTGTCCTTTACTATCCCGTTCCACATATCTGGATGGTTCCCCAAAGTTTTCAATTTTATGATCAAATATCCAGTTGCCAGCTTTGTCTTTACGGTATACAACTAAACCTGTATAAGTGCCTTGTATAAGTTGATGATCATTTAATTTCTTTAAGGTCCATCCGCCATTAATATTTGATATTTTGGTTATGGTACTGCCATTTACCTGATAGGTGCCGTTATTATGTCCACACAGCAAACGCCCGTCTTGTAAGGAAAGATCCCATACTTGTCCTTGTGAACCTGGTATCAGCTTAAAATCAAAGGATTGAAAAAGATGGTTTCTGTCGGTTTTTACCCAGTCACTGTAAAATAAGCCCTGATTAGTGCCCAGGTATATTTTGTTGTTAAATACAATACTGGAATACACTGTTCCGAAACGCCCTGTTTTATCGAAGTAGAAATACAGAGGAGAATTAACTTCGATACGATCTATGCCGTTGTCAAGTCCGGCCCATAAATTTTGCTCGGCATCAGTATGCAGGCTGAGTACGGTATTATTTTGTAAACCGCTTGCTTTATTTATGTGCTGTACAACATTCCCCAGTGTATCAATAATAATAATGCCATTTAAAATGGTACCATACGCAAAATACTTGCCGGGTATAAGTGCGCCATTGTTGAGCTGGTATGTTTTTAAAAAGTCATTCGCCTGGTTGGCCCATGGCTTAATTTGTACACCGTCATAAATAAAAAGCCCATTTTTTGCGGTGCCTATTAAATATTTATTGTGCTGAAAAGGTAATATCGATAACACCCCGCTGGTACCTAATACATCACTCCCGGGTATATAATTCAGCTTATTATTTTTTAGCTCAAATAAACCGGCAGCAACCTGCTCAACAAAGTAGCGATTGCCGCTTTTTAGCAAGAACAGGAAGGGCTTAGATGCCCTAACTACAGTTATTTTCCCTTTTGAATAAATGAATATGGACCCGAACGACTGGAAAATGATCTTATCATCATCAACAATTATTTTCCATATCTCTTCATTCAGCAGGTTTTTTGCCTTAACCAGATTGGTTAGTGAATGATATTTTAAGAATCCCAGTTTATTGTTTTCCCAATATCCAAATTCACCAAAGCTGCCTGCGTATATTTTGCCGTGCCCGTCGGCCGCTACCGATCGAACGATTTGACCATTAGGCATATGGTTGAGCTGCCAGTATTTGCCATCGAAGGAAAGAAGCCCTTCGGAGTTGCCAAAGTACATGATACCATGCTCATCGCTGGTAACCGCCCAGTTTTGGTTGCCTGACTGATATTGTGCTTTGGTGTAATTTTGAACATATGGCACACCTATGCTTTTTATATCAGCCGACGATGCCTGGATATGAAATAAAGCACAAAGTAAAATAAGCAGCAAATATTTACGCATAGGTTTGAGCCTTTGAGGCTAATTATACGAAAGTACGTTTTGCAGATGAATATTCAGAAATAAGGAATGCTAAGAGCAATAAGTTATTAATCCGTAATAGATTGCAGTTTCTTTCCTTTTTGCGTATTTACAGGTTGCGGTACTTTTACATAATAACCTGTACCGTCATAAACACGTTTGCGAGGATGTGCTTTACAAGCATCACTGCAACAGCCATCCATAGCTGTACCGCATTCATCACACTGGGTAAAATGCTCATTACACTCTGGGTTGGCACAATTAATCATTTTCGGCGTTGTTTTGCCGCAATTAAAGCAGGTGGAAATGATCACCGGGTTTACCTGATTAACATCAACCGAAAGGCGGTTATCAAATACATAACACTTCCCTTCAAAATCCTGCCCGCCGGCTTCCTTACCATATTTTATAATGCCGCCATGCAACTGATATACATCTTTAAATCCCTCATGTAATAACAGGGCAGATGCTTTTTCACACTTAATACCACCGGTGCAGTAGGTGAGCACTTTTTTATCCTTGTATTTTGCCAGCTCATTGATCTTTGCCGGAAAGTCACGGAAGTTTTCGATATCCAGCGTTACTGCATTTTTAAACTTACCTAAAGAGTGCTCGTAGTTAGACCGTACATCCAGGATCACTACATCATCGCGATCTTTAAATTCCAGAAATTCCTTTGGAGCTAAATGTTTGCCGGTCTGTTTCTGCGGATTTATCATGTTAGGATCGCGCAGGCCGGAGTGTACGATCTCGGACTTGTAACGAACATGCATTTTAACAAACGATGGTTCCTTAACTTCATCTATCTTAAAATCAATATTGGCAAAGCGCTCATCAGCATGAACAGTATCCATATAGATCTTACACGCTTCAGTTGTGCCCGAAACAGTTCCGTTCACCCCCTCTTCGGCTACAATAATTCGCCCGGTCAATCCCAGGTCTTTACAAAATTTTAAATGATCTGCTGCGAATTGCTCCGCATTGTCTATTGTTGAATAACAATAATAAAGTAGTGTGTTATATTTTTCCATAAATCATTGATACTGCTGCAAACAGTGTTAAATGAGCCGCAAATATAATAATTTGAGCGCAAAGGAAAAACAACACAAAAGTACCGGGCACCTTCAGATCATTAACGGATACCGTAAAATATCCTTATACCCTGAATGTATTTTTTATTGTCGGTATAAGATACACCGTAATCCACGCGGAATATAAGCCGCTGAATGCCCACATAAAACTCGCGGTAATTTCTGTTATCACGGGTGGTAAGATAATTAGCGCCTATAATTTCTTCGAGTTTCAGCTTACGCAGGAATGGGATTTTGTTGAAAATAGATCCTGAAAAATTATGCTGATAATGTGCTTCTAAAAAGGCGCCGTTTGTACTGTAAGTGTAAAATGGTAAAAAATGAAAGCTGCCAATATAAGTAGGATCAAAGGTTGTTCCCTGATTTCCCAGGAAATGATTATAATCCATAAAATATAGTGTTTTACGATTTAGAAAATCGCCCCCTGTTAATTTGAACGAGGAATATCCTGATAAACCTATCCTGATGTGATATTGGGAAATATCAGCAGACAGGAAATCGTAATTTACATCAGAGCCTAAAATGTTGTTTATACCCTTACGATAATTTAGCGTTAGCGTAGGATATTTAGACGGCAGATTAGTTTTGCCTGTAGGGCGGGTAATGTATTTTTGATCGAAAGTAAAGGTTAAGGAAGTTTTAAAAGTTAATGCCTGGTTTTGCGGAAAAAGAGGGAATTTTTCGTCATAATGTGCTCCCGGCGGTGCAAGCGGATTGTTGGGTGTAAACTCTTTATCTTTTACATCGCGAAATAACCTGAAGGATGTATTATATAATTGTGTACGCGTTGCATATGATAGCTCCGCAGACCATAAAATACCATTTTTAATTTCGCGCTGATACCCAATATCCCCATATTGTGAGCGGTAATATTTAACATAATTGTTATTATAAAATAAGGTACTTAGCGTATTAAAGTATAATGACCGGGTGCCTACATTATTAAGATCAAGAATATCGCTTCCAAAATCCGTGTAAAACTTAACATGGTGAAAAGGATCGTTTTTGTATTCGGAATGAACGTTAGCGCTGAATAATTTATTGGAGAACCCATACCGTAAGGCCGGCGTTACGCTAAATGTTCTAAAGTCGTCAAGTACTTTAGTGTAGCGTACTTTTGCGTTAATACCAAAGCCTTCTACGGTATTATAATAAAAGGTTTGCAAAAATGGGTAAACATATAACGAATCCTTTTCGTTGCGGCTGCTTGCATTATACCCCCAAATCAGATAAGTAAAATAATTAATGTTGTTTTTGGTGTGCTGTAAGGCTTCAATATACTCAGGACTTTTTTTAACCGCGGCTATGCTGTCTTTCTTTTCGTAATACCGGGCCTCGAGTGGTGTTAATGGCACCGGCCTTGTATTTGCCCAATAGGCCGCCGATTTTAGTTTGGCTGCGGTATCAATTCTTAATACCTCTCCATCAAAATAGTCATCCGGGAAGGTTTGGTTGATGCGGTAGTTGTTATAAATGCCCAGGTAATAGCCTTCAAATTTGAAACCAAGTACATCTCCCTTAAAATCAAACTGTACGGAAGTAGGCAGCCATACACTATCCAGTATCGGTACATATTGCTGGCTTATCCTGAGGGTATCTATCAGGTTAATGTTATTGTCTTTACTGTTTAATAAAAGATCGGCACTGTAAATTCGCCATTCTTTATCCACTATGTACAAATACCCTTTAAAAGCCTGCTCATATTTATGACGTGGAATAACTTCAATTTTAAAAATCGTGCGTCCGTTTGAAACCGTGGTGCCCTCCAGGCGGTATCTGTAAAATGCAAACGCGTTTGACGCCACGGGCGAAATAAAGCCGCGACTGCTTAATCCGTTAATGTAAAAAATGTTGTCATATAAATTAACTTGCAGATCCGATGCTTTATTATAGCTGAATGCCGTGTTTTCACCAGCCATTTTTGAGGCTATAAATATCTCTTTAAATTTATTAGGCCGTTGTAAATTAAATTGTGATAACGATTCTGATTGGTAAAGAATGCCGCGTCCGTTAGAATCAAGATCGAGCTGTTTCATTACAGCCCCCCCTAATAATGATTTGGGGGCACTTACCAATTTTTGCACCCCTTTAATATACACTGCACATTTGTAAGTTTTAAACTCATCCATGTGCATTTCCCGGTAGGCTAATACCTTGTGCATGATGTCCATTCCCCTGTCGGTCTTCCGGTTATATTCGGATGTGGTATTAGCAGGCTCAAATATTTCCGCTTCTAAATTTACATCAAGTTGTACATCGTGATCTGTAATAGTAACAACCTGTACCTGTTCGCGATAGCCAACAAAGCGGTAAACTATATGATAGGTACCCGCGGTTAACTTAAATTGATAAAGCCCGTCTTCGTTAGCAGTTGTGCTGTAAGTAGAGTTGCGTATATAAACAGATGTAAACCCTACAGGCTCATTTTGCTGACCTCTGATACGTCCGGATAAAACGTATTGCTGCGCTGAAGCGGCAGCGGTTGTAATTAACAAAATAAGCAGCGGTAGAATTTTTTTCATGGGGTCTTTACATGTAATACTTTTTCGTGCAGAATGTTTTTATGTTGGTGTAATATATTAAAATGTAACGGATAAACCGCCTAAGTGCGTGTTAATGCTTAATTTTACATTTTTAAAGCTATAATATTATGTATAACACATTACAACCTGTTTTAAAACAGGAACTTGCAGATATTGAAAACGCCGGATTATATAAAAAGGAACGTATTATTACTTCGCCGCAAGGAGCTGACATTACCGTACAGGGCGGGAAAGAGGTAATAAATTTTTGCGCGAATAACTATTTAGGGCTTTCGGCCCATCCAAAAGTAATTGAGGCTGCTAAGGCTACCATGGATACTCATGGGTACGGTTTATCATCCGTGAGGTTTATTTGCGGAACGCAGGACATACATAAGCAGTTAGAACAAAAGATAGCTGAATTCTTAGGTACCGAAGACACCATTTTGTACGCTGCCGCATTTGATGCGAACGGCGGTGTATTTGAGCCATTGTTTAACGATCAGGATGCTATTATATCAGATGAGCTTAACCACGCTTCTATTATTGACGGCGTGCGCCTTTGTAAAGCGCAACGCCAGCGTTATAAGCATGATGATATGGCTGATCTGGAAGAGAAACTTAAACTAACACAAGATTGCCGTCATCGTATAGTGGTTACTGACGGTGCTTTTTCCATGGATGGTACCATTGCGCAGCTGGATAAGATTTGTGCTTTGGCCGAAAAGTATAATGCCCTTGTAATGATAGACGAAAGCCATTGCAGCGGTTTTATGGGTAAAACCGGAAGAGGTACCCACGAATACCATAATGTAATGGGTAAAATTGATATTATTACAGGTACCCTGGGTAAGGCATTAGGCGGTGCATCAGGTGGTTTTACTTCGGGCCGTAAAGAAATAATTGATATGCTTCGTCAGCGGTCAAGGCCATACCTGTTCAGTAATACATTGGCTCCGGCAATTACGGGCGCATCAATAGCCGTATTAGACATGCTGAGTGAAACCACCGATCTTCGTGATAAACTGGAAAATAATACGCAGTATTTCCGAAAAAAAATGACAGAGGCCGGGTTCGATATTAAACCCGGTGTACACCCTATTGTGCCCGTAATGCTTTATGATGCTAAACTGGCGCAGGAATTTGCGGCTAAAATGCTGGATGAGGGTATCTATGTGATCGGCTTTTACTATCCGGTAGTGCCGCAGGGTAAGGCACGTATACGAGTGCAAATTTCTGCTGCGCATGATACCGAACATTTGGATAAGGCCATCAGTGCCTTTACCAAAGTGGGTAAGGAATTAGGGGTGATTAAATAATTACCCGTTATATTTGTAAATAATTTTTTTTGAACAGCGAAGCAGATGCAATCAAAGATAGATCAATATACAAGCGAAATACAGGCATTCACGGCTGCAAAAGCTGAGGAACTGGAAGCATTCCGAATTAAGTTTTTAGGTACAAAAGGTATTATAAAGGATCTTTTTGAACAGTTTAAAACGGTAAGTACTGAAGAGAAACGCTCTTTTGGTAAAGTACTTAATCAATTTAAACAACTTGCGGAAACCCGGTATAACGAGCTGAAAGAAAATTTTGACGCTAAACCCGCCGCGCAACAAGCCGGGCAGGATCTTACCTTACCGGGTGATGGTTTTGAAGTAGGTTCCCGCCATCCGTTGTCTTTGGTGCGTAACGAGATCATTGACATTTTTAAACGTTTAGGCTTTGTTGTAGCCGAAGGACCGGAGATTGAGGACGACTGGCATAATTTCTCTGCGCTGAATTTTCCGGAAGAGCACCCCGCGCGTGATATGCAGGACACCTTCTTTATCCGTAAAGGCGAAGGTGGGGATGATATAGCCCTTCGTACGCATACCTCGTCAGTACAGGTGCGTATGATGGAAAATGGTAAACCACCGTTCCGGGCTATTATGCCCGGTCGTGTTTATCGGAATGAAGCCATCTCTGCACGTGCGCATTGCTTTTTTCACCAGATAGAAGGGCTGTATGTAGACGAAAATGTTTCTTTCTCCGATCTTAAACAAACCTTATATCATTTTGTACAGGAACTTTACGGCGAAGGTACTCAGGTACGTTTCCGTCCGTCATATTTTCCGTTTACCGAGCCATCCGCTGAAATGGATATCTCCTGCACCATTTGCAAAGGTGCGGGCTGCAATATGTGCAAATATAGTGGCTGGGTAGAGATATTGGGCTGCGGTATGGTAGACCCTAACGTATTGGAGAATTGCGGTATCGATAGTAAAAAATATACGGGCTTTGCATTTGGTATGGGTATGGAACGTATTGCCAACCTGAAATATGTGATTCGCGATCTGCGTCTGTTCTCCGAGAACGATGTTCGCTTTTTAAAGCAATTTCAATCAGAAATTATATGAGGAAGGTACTTACACTGGTTATTATCAGCATAATTTTTTTTTCGTGCGGTAAAACAGAAGGTGTAGTGCCCAGTGTGCCGGTAAATTTCAGGGCTTCAAAAACCGACCCGAGGTTAGCTGCGCTTAACAGCGCAGGAGGAGCCGTTACCATATCGGGCTATGGAGTAGCCGGGTTAATTATTTACAGACAAGCAGATGGGTCTTATTCCGCTTACGATCGTTGCAGTAGTTATCAGCCCGAAAAACTTTGTGCGGTTACCATTGATGATACAGGTTTTACGGTAACCGATCCGTGTAGCGGTTCCAAATTTTCCCTTGCTGATGGTAGCCCGGTTAAAGCTCCTGCCACCCGTTCATTACGGCCATATACCGTAAATGTGAGTAATTTTGAGATATTTGTATCAAACTGATCAATGGAAGCCGATAAAATTAAAGATAGTATAAAGCGTGCAGCGAGGGATTTATTCCGAAAATTCGGATATCACAAAACCAGCGTTAACGAGATTGCGAAAAAGGCTAAAATTGCAAAGGCAACCATTTACAAATATTTCGACAGCAAGGAGTCGGTATTGCATGTGCTGCTTATGGATTATATCAAAACCAGTGTTGATGATCTGATCCATACCAATACAGCGGAAGTAGATGAAGAAGAACATCTCAGTAATTTGATCATGAAAACCTGCCGCCTTTCCTACACGGTTTGCAATGAATTTATAGGTTGGGATTTTATTCGTGAAAGCACTAACTCACAGGATTTTTTAAAAAATCTTTCTAACGAACTGGAAGAACTCTTAGTTCATTCCTTTACCCAATTAGAGGGCATACACCGGCACGAAACCTATCAGCAACGTATACGTTTCCTCATTAAATGCAGTAAAAGCATTGTATTTAGTTTTGCCTTTACATCCGTAAGCGATGCCGATGTGCGCAAAAACTTTGTTTCTTTTCAAAAGGAGATTCTTCCTTACCTGGTGAAAGCCGCAATCTTGGTTTAAATTTTCACAATCACTTGGAATATCAAATTAAATTTATCTACTTTGTATTTCAAAGCGAATAGTAAATAGCCATAGAGGCTAAATTTTTTATTTTATCACTTTGTATAGCAAAGTACTTTTAGTAAATTAAAATGATACAGCCGGAAAACAAACAAACAGTAATGGGATGGCTCAAGGAGTCTGTCACCGTTAAACTGATTTTTATAGGGATGTTAACCATTGTGTTACTTATCCCTTCGGTAATGATAGGCGATCTGATAAAGGAGCGGGCGGGACGACAGGCTGAAATGATAGCAAAAGTAACTGACCAATGGTCGGGCAGTCAAATGATAAAAGGCCCGGTATTGGTAATTCCCTACAAAAGGATGCAGAACTTTTCTGCCGATTCAAAAGAAACCCCGAAAGAAATAATTGAAAATTTATACGTATTGCCGGATAACCTGAAAATCAGTGCATCCGTTAATTCTGATGTGTTACACCGGGGCATATTTGATGCCGTGGTGTACAATACAATCATTAAAGTATCCGGGAATTTTTCAAAGGCCAACCTGGCTGCGCTTGCTTTAAGCCCTGAGCAGTTGATGCCAGGTAAGGCAAAGCTGATTTTTGGCATATCCGATTTAAAAGGGTTGAAAAACAATCCGGTGATAAATGCAGGCGGACAATTATTATCAGTTGAACCCGCGTACGATGGTCATGCATTGTTCGATAATGGTTTGCAAACGGCTATTAACCTTACACCATTTAAGGATGGTGCTTTTAAATTTAAGTACACATTAGATCTGAAGGGCAGCCAGGAGTTGCATTTTTTACACTTGGGTAAAACCACGGATGTACAGGTAAGCGGAAACTGGCCCGGCCCAAGTTTCGACGGTCGATATTTACCGGATACCCGTAAGGTAGACAAGAACGGATTTTCGGCCAGATGGCATATGCTATATTATAATCGTCCGTATCCGCAGCAATGGGTTGCAGATGATACCCTTTTAAATAATAATAAAAAGGCGGAAGATGCATCTTTTGGTGTAAAACTGCTGCTCCCGGTAGATCAGTATCAAAAAATCACACGTACAAGTAAGTATGCTATCCTGATCATTCTGTTAACCTTTGTGTCACTTTTTCTTACGGAGGTAATACAAAAGAAAAGGATACACGTTTTTAACTATATATTGATAGGAGCAGCTATGATTATATATTATACGCTGTTGTTATCTTTTTCGGAGCAGGTTGGTTATAACTGGGCCTATGTTATTGCATCAGTAGCAACAATTGGCCTGATAACTACATTCATTGCTTCATTATTAAAAAACACCAAAGCAGCTATGTTATTCGCCTTTATTTTATCGGTGTTTTACACCTTCATTTTTGTTATTATACAATTAGAGGATATGGCTTTACTCATAGGAAGCGTAGCATTATTTATTATCACAGGGGTATTAATGTACTTTTCACGTAAAATAAACTGGGATAATCATTAGAAGTATAGGGGGCAGTAATGTCATTTTGCCCCCTTACTTCTAAATTATTTTTCACTAACAATTTAAAGTCGACTTTTTCCAAAATGACAGATGAAACCATATTTTCGGCAAATATTTTTACTTGTTTTAGTAGTGTTCGTTTACCATTATTTTAGTCCAAAAAATAAAGCACGTTACAAAATTACTGCTGTGGTGAATAAGTATAATAATGATAAGGCTTGTCCGATACGCCTTTACAGAGAATATTTTCTTGTTTATAGCAGCTATATGGCTACTGATGTAAATTCAGTTTACTTAACAGACTCTTTAAGTTTCAGGTTATACCTGGGTATTTATGATGTGGATGGCGAGCATATTGATACTAAATGTGAAGGAGATACACTGGTTGTTACAAAAAAGGAGCGCACTAGCGATAGATCGGAATGGAATTTTGAAAGAATTACAGAGCGTAAAACTTATAGCTTAAAGCAGTTAAGATGCAACGGATTGTTCGAATAATCAATAAAGGTTTTAAAGATTTTACTTTTAATAAATACATTTAACTTTGCAGCCTCATGAGCAGATCTCCAAAAAAGAGCAGGTTTTTTGAAAACGTTGCCGTAATTGATATAGCCGAAGAAGGTAAAGGTGTTGGCAAAGCCGATGATTTTGTATTGTTTATTGAAAAAGCCGTACCGGGCGACGTGGCAGATGTTGAAGTTTACCGTAGCAAGAAAAATTTTGGCGAGGGTAAAATAAGCCGCCTTATACAACCCTCTGAACATCGTACTGAACCTTTTTGCGAACATTTTGGTGTTTGTGGTGGCTGTAAATGGCAACACATGACCTATGCTGCTCAGTTACGGTTTAAGCAAAAGGCGGTAGCTGATGCACTTAGCCGCATCGCGAAAATACATGTTGATCACATGGATGCGATCATTCCATCGCCAGCTGATCGTTACTACCGCAATAAACTGGAATACACCTTTTCCAACAAACGCTGGTTATATGATGGCGAAAATCGCTCAGACGAGGCCTTAGATATGGATGCCTTGGGATTTCACATCCCCGGCAGATTTGATAAAATTTTAGATATTAACCACTGTTATTTACAGGCCGACCCGTCAAATGACCTGCGTAACAGTATTAATGCCTATGCTAAGCAGCAGGGAATTAGTTATTACGACGTAAGGCAGCATACCGGAGCGCTGCGTAACCTGATCATCCGTACTTCATCAACGGGTGAGGTTATGGTTATAGTGGTATTTGCCCATGCGGACGATGAGCAGGTGAATACGTTAATGAGCTATATTGAAGCGGGCTTTCCGCAAATCACCTCTCTGCTATATATCATTAATCAAAAAAAGAACGATACTATTTTTGATCAGGATGTGATGGCTTGGAAAGGCCCGGAATACATTCATGAAGAAATGCCGGATGTTAGCGGTAAAACCATCCGTTTCAGGGTAGGGCCAAAGTCTTTCTATCAAACCAACTCCATTCAGGCACTGCGTTTATACGAAATAACCCGCGATTTTGCAGAATTTACTGGTGACGAGCTGGTTTATGACCTGTATACAGGTGCCGGAACAATTGCTAATTTCATAGCAGGGCAGGTAAAGCAGGTGGTGGGGGTAGAGTATGTGCCTTCAGCTATTGAAGATGCGAAGGTAAATTCAGCTATCAATAATATTACTAACACTAAATTTTACGCCGGTGACATGAAGGATGTGCTGGTTGCAGATTTTGTAGCCGGGCATGGCAAGCCCGATGTAATTATAACCGACCCGCCACGCGCCGGTATGCACCCCGATGTAGTGGCCTGTTTGATGGAAATTGAGGCCGGGAAAATTGTATATGTAAGCTGTAATGCGGCAACCCAGGCCCGCGATCTTTTAGTTTTGAAGGAGAAGTACGACGTTGTGAAAATCCAGCCGGTTGATATGTTTCCGCATACACAGCATGTAGAAAACGTTGTTCTGCTGGCGCTGAGATAGACATTCAGTTCAATATCAGTACTTAAACCGTTTAATTAATAGCTTATTTTGCAAAATCTTTTTAATAAATTAGCACTGTATACTGCCTGCTAAATAACTATTGATTTAATAAGCTATGACTTCAGCCGCTTTTTTTAATTTTTCCTTAAAAAAGGTACTGGTTCAGGAGCCCGATTCTCTTAAACGGGCACGGTTAAAAATAGTATTTGTTACCCTGGTACTTTCAATTTTAAAGGTTGTTATACTGCTTCCTATAGTTTTTGGGAATATCCCCGATAATCAGCTATATCGGCTGTATTTTGTATTTGCTCTTTACTTATTACTCACCAAGTATCTGTTGTCCCGCCCGGATAATATCAACGTGGTTTCGCACATCATTATTTCCACAGGTGTTTTAGCGGTATGGTCAAACTTGTTTTTTTTTGGCCAGCAGTTAAATCTTATTACCATTCAGTTCATGTTTATGGTATCGTTTGTTGGCTACTACCTCATCAATAGCCGCTTCGCGGTTATCTATAGTTTGGTAGCAATTTTTCCTGTAATGGTATATTTATTAACAAACAAAGCCTGGCATTTAGGTAAAACAACACAGGAACTGCCCTCACCTGCATTTGAGATTACCGTTTTAATGAATTTTTCTACAATGGTGATCATTCATTATATGTTTTACAAGGCATTTAGGGATAATGTAAACGAAAAGGAGAAATTAAATAAACAGTTACACCAAAATATAGCCGAAACTAAGGCCCTGGCCGACTCCCGTTCGGTGTTTTTATCAACCATGTCGCATGAACTGCGCACCCCTTTGAATGCCGTTATCGGCATGACCAGTTTGATAAGAGATACCGCCACAAAGGAGCAGGGTGAGAATTTGGATATACTGGAGTTTTCTGCCACCAGCCTGCTTACCTTGGTAAACGATATTTTAGATTATAATAAAAGCGAAAACGATAAAATTGCCTTAGAACCCATCCCGGTGCACCTGCCTGTTTTGTTACATAAAGTATGTACCGGTTTACAGCAAAAGGCAAATGAAAAAGGAATAAAATTACTATTGGAAGTTGATGACCATCTTAATGATAAATGGGTAATTACTGACCCTACCCGGCTTACGCAGATCATCTACAATTTAGTGGGCAATGCCATTAAGTTTACGGAATATGGACACGTCAGCATAAAGGCAACGGCCGTATCATTAGATGAGGAACAAATAATAATCGATTTTTCTGTTTCGGATACAGGTATAGGTATTCCCGACGATAGGCAGCAACTGATATTTGAGCCTTTTGTACAGGCTTCTGCAGATACCACACGCAGGTATGGAGGCACCGGGCTCGGGCTGGCTATTGTAAAACGGTTGCTCGGTCTTTTCAACAGCGAAATTAAATTGGAAAGTAAACAAAACGAAGGTTCTGTGTTTTCGTTTGATGTTAAATTTGAATTATATACAGGTAGTATAGCAGCTATACCGCTTAGTAGTGGCATACATAATAGTCTGGCGGGGCTCAACGTACTAATTGCTGAGGATAACCCTATAAATGCACTGTTATTGGTAAAACTATTATCAAAATGGAATATTAATACTATAGTTACTAAAAACGGGCAGGAAGCTATTGATGCGCATTTGGCCGGAAGTTTTGATGTAGTATTAATGGATTTACATATGCCGGTAAAAGATGGTTACCAGGCAGCAATATATATAAGGGCATTAAATGACGGCTGCAAAGCAACTATACCTTTAATTGCTTTAACAGCTTCGGTTTCACATAATATATACGATAAGATAAAGCAGGCCGGTATGGATGATTATCTGTCAAAACCATTTCAATCCGTTGCTTTATATCAAAAACTGGAAAGAGTATACGCAGGTAAAAAAAGTCAGCCGCTCCAAAACGCCACATAACTGTATTACCGCTTCTCTGCCGGACGGTTTATTTAGAAAAACAAATTTCCCGGATGGTTTCGCTTACAGGCTTAAATTGAAAATTGATCGCCTTTTTTATTTTGCTGTTATCAAAATTACGTGTTACTGATGCCGCCTTTGCACTTGTTTTATCTAATACAGGGGCTTTACCTGTTATAACAGCGGCTAATGCAGCTCCGCGCCATGCCAGCTCCATCATCCAGGGTTTAGCCAGTTTTGCCGGAGCCGGAATATTAAAATAACCGGCTATCTCAGTAAAAAGTTGATGATAGGTTCTGTTTTCTGCATTGATAATATACCTTTCACCGCTTATACCACTTTCCATTAATGCTTTCATACATTTGGCCACATCCACCACATCAACAAAGCCTATACTGCCCCGGGTATAAAATTTCAACCCTTTTCTTACGGTCTCAAAAATTTGTCCGCTGCCATCAGTCCCGGCGCTTCTGCCAATTATTATGGTCGGGTTTACAATAACGGCATCCAGGCCTTCAGCCATGCCACGCCAAACTTCCATTTCGCTTTCCAGTTTGGATATCGCATACCCATCATTTTCGGTAGTTGGATCAAGGTGATGGCTCTCGGTGATCAACTCCCCGGGTTTGGCCTCACCAACTGCAGCTACAGAGCTTACATGCACCATTCTGATATGATTTTTTACACACAGGTCAACTAAATTTGCTGTTCCCGTAACATTGGTGCGTATCATAGGTTCCTTTTCGGCAGTCTTAAGTGATACCCATGCTGCACAATTATAAACCTGGTCAACCCCCTGTAAAGCGTCCTCCAATGCAAATGCATCGGTGATATCTGCATCAACCCAGTCAATTTGTGAAGCATAATTATTAAGCAAAGCAGGAAAGTTTGAGGTAGAACGCTTGGTGCAACGTATATTCAGCCCTGTCTCAACTAATAGCTTTGCCACCTCCGCGCCTAAAAAACCTGTAGCTCCGGTAACCAAAATCATAGGTGCAAATGTGCAAATTTATAGGTGCAAATAATCGGAATGGGCTAAAAGTTATTTTTATTCGGATATGATCCATGCTTAATGTTATATATAATAGTATAATTTGCATATTTGGATTTCGGCACATCAACAAAAAATCTGCACATTTGCACGTCACATATTAGCACATTATTACAAAATATGTCCTTAACCGATTTCTTTACCAATATTGATCTTAAGAAGATAACCCCTAAAAACGGGTATTTTACCAGCCAACTCGGCAATAAGATAGATCATCATTCAGTTGATTTTCCGGGCTTGGAGCAGGAAACGGATATCGCTATAATTGGTATACAGGAAGACAGGAATGCCGTTAATAACCAGGGCTGCTCATTAGGGCCTGATTACGTTCGCGAAAAGTTATATCAGTTAAATGAGGGCGCATACAAAACCAAGATCGCTGATCTGGGTAACATTGCCCGCGGAGAAACCGTTACTGACACTTACATAGCACTTAAAACAGTAGTTAGTGAGCTGGTGAAAAAAGATATTGTACCTGTAATTATAGGCGGCGGTCAGGATTTGACCTACGCCCAATATATGGGTTATGAGAATCTTGAGCAAAAGGTTGACCTGTTGGTGGTTGACTCACATTTCGACCTGGAAGGTGACGGCAGCATGGATAGCATTGAAACTTCTTCAGATGCCTATCTGAATAAAATATTTTTGCATGAACCTAATTACCTTTTTAATTTCAGCAATTTAGGATATCAAACCTATTTCACAAGTCAGGACAGCCTTAGGGTGATGGACAAGTTGTATTTCGATGCGCACCGCCTCGGTGAATTAGCGGGTAATATAGCAATTACCGAACCTGTTATCCGTAACGCCAATATGCTTAGTTTTGATATGGGGGCTATCAGATCGTCAGATGCATGCGGCAACGCAAATGCAAAACCCAATGGTTTTTATGGAGAGGAAGCCTGCCAGATATGCCGTTACGCCGGTTTTAATGATAAATTAAGCTCAATAGGATTTTATGAGTTTAACCCTGCATATGATAATAACGGGCAAACTGCTATGCTGCTTGCGCAGATGATATGGTATTTTATTGACGGGTTTTATAACCGTAAAAAAGATTTCCCGCTTAACCCTAAATCACAATACCTGGTATATAAAACCAGTTTGAAGCACGATGACCATGAATTGGTATTTGTAAAAAGTAAAAAATCCGACCGTTGGTGGATGCAGGTACCCTATCCTTCAGGCGGGTCTAAAAACGAAAGATTTCACTTAGTGCCGTGCAGTTATGCGGAGTATAAAATGGCACGCTCCGGCGAAATGCCCGACCTGTGGTGGCGTACTTACCAAAAATTAAACTAATAGTTTATAATTCATTGGCGGTTTCCACGTTATCTACACTTTAATATAAATAAATGAAAAGATTTTTTTTTAGTCTGGCAGCGTTATTGCCGGCAATTGCCTTTGCACAAAATGCACAGCCGTTTACTGTAAATAGTAAGGTAGGTAAACTGAATGCACCTGCCAAGGCGTATCTGGTATACCGGTTAGGTGCAAATAACGTAACCGATTCAGCTTCAGTAATTAATGGGGTATTTACTTTTACAGGAGTAGTAAGTAGTCCGGTAAATGCATCTTTGTTTTTAGATACAAAAGGCATAGGTTTCACAAAATATATCGCTCAGAATTTTCCTGATGGTAGTACGTCTGCTACAGCCGATATGTTGAATTTTTTTATTGAAAAAGGCACCACTAATATTGTAGCTACCGATTCCATATCAAAGGCGGAGATAACAGGTTCTAAGCTTAATGATGATAATAAACTTTTAAAAACACAACTTATACCGGTTGTTGATAAAGCTAAAGCACTAACTGCCGAAGCGCAATCCGCTACTGCTGAACAGCAGCAATCTGCCGCATTTCAAAATTCATTACAAGCTAAATTCAAAGCGCTGCAGGATCAGCAAAAAACAATACTTAAAACATTTATAACTCAAAATCCGGATAGTTATCTGAGCTTACTTGCACTTACCAGCGTAAGCGGCCCCTCGCCGGATATTGCCGAAGTAGAACCACTTTATAATTCACTGTCAGATGAGTTAAGAAATTCAGACCAGGGAAGGGAACTGAAACGATCTATTGAGGCATTAAAAGTTACCGCCATAGGTGCTATGGCGCCGGATTTTACACAAAACGACGCAAATGGAGTTCCGGTAAGGTTATCATCCTTTAGGGGTAAATATGTACTGATCGATTTTTGGGCATCATGGTGCGGTCCGTGTCGTCAAGAAAACCCTAATGTGGTTAGAACTTATAACAAATACAAAAGCAAAAACTTTACGGTTTTGGGGGTTTCGTTAGATAAGGCTGATGGTAAAAATGCCTGGCTGGCAGCTATAAAAAATGACGGACTTACCTGGACACAGGTATCCGATCTGAATTACTGGAACAACATGGTAGCCAAACTTTACGGTGTGCAATCAATTCCGCAGAATTTTTTGATTGATCCGCAAGGCAAAATTGTTGCTAAAGGATTGCGTGGGGATGATCTGGATAATAAGCTGGAAGAATTGCTTGGGAAAATTTAAGAATTTGTAATATAATGGTAACAATTATATGATTACACATAAATAAAGCTCTAAATCTTGGTTATTTTAATTAATAAACAGATATTAGGTTTTTAATCCATCTTAAAAAATTCATGAAGAAATTAATTTTAACAGCAGTAGCCTCATTACCGGCGTTGCTTTTTGCCCAAACCGGAAAATTTACGGTTGAGGGGAATATCGGTACTTATAATGCACCTGCTAAGGTTTACCTGCAATACCGGGAAAGCGGTAAAACTATAATTGATTCGGCTGTGTTAACCAACGGGCAATTTAAATTTACCGGTGACGCGGGTAGCGCCCCATCAATGGGATATTTGCTTTTTAATGAAAAAGGCAACGGCATGAATGTGGTGCGCGATTATAAAGGTATTTATATTGAACCCGGCGATATTAAGGTTACTACTACTGACTTGTTAGCTAACGCTACCGTTGATGGCCCAAAAACCAATCAGGAAAATGCAATTTATCAGGCTGCATTAAAACCTGTAATGGATGGTTACAAAGCACTTGAAGCAAAGCAAAAAGCTGCAAGCGAGGAAGAACAAAAATCAGAAGCATTTATTAAACAGGCTAAGCTTGACGAAAAAGCTATTGAAGATAAGGAGACTGCGGTGAACAAACAGTTTATTATAGATCACCCGAATTCATATATTAGTTTGAATGCTTTGCAATCTTTCGCATATGGCGCTGATTACACCGAAATACAGCCATTATTTGATGCGCTTTCGCCTGAACTAAAAGCATCAACCGGCGGCAAGGCATTTGCAGCTATATTACCAAAATTAAAAGCAGTGGCTTTAGGTGCAACCGCACCTGAATTTGCCGAAGCTGATACCAGCGGTAAAATGGTAAGTTTGTCATCATTCCGGGGTAAATATTTACTGGTTGATTTTTGGGCGTCATGGTGCGGACCTTGCCGTGCAGAAAACCCTAACGTGGTAAAAGCTTACAATAAATATAAAGATAAGAACTTCACTATTTTAGGCGTATCATTAGACAGGCCTAACGCTAAGGAAGCGTGGCTGAAAGCTATTCATAAAGATGGTTTAGCCTGGACACAGGTATCCGATCTTCAGTTCTGGAACAGTAAGGTTGCCGGAATGTATGGTGTACGTGCAATACCGCAGAATTTCCTGATCGATCCTAACGGTAAAATTATCGGTAAAAATCTTAGAGGCGATGATCTGGAAGCTAAACTTGCAGAGTTGTTCGGGAAAATCTAATTTTATTTGAAAAGCAGATATAATAAAAGTCCGGAAAAAGAATTAACAATTTTTCCGGACTTTTCATTTAGTAGAATCGGTTTTAGGTGATTTCACATAACTGAGGCCTGCACGCGCCCCGTGGGCTGTCACATTCCCACCCGGTTGATTGTTCTCCATGGTTCTCTTCTGGTGGAGGGCATGGTGGACCACAAACGAAACCATCGTCTATTCCACATTGACGAAAACCGCCTGCGACAGTCTTCATTTCAGCTCTGGTAAGAGCTCTTCCTAAGTTTTTTAGTTTTTCCATTTAACTTGGTTTTAATGTAAATACAATTTAACCAATTTAATAGTAACTGACAATTAATTTTTGTTTTTATTTTTCATAAAGAGAAATGTATATAAATTTTGAGAAACAATTAAAGAAAATTTAATTGTAAAAATAGTTTTGGTTATTATTCCGGACTAAATATTTAATAGAGGTTACAACAGATCGAAGCCTATATCCTTGCGGAAATAAACCCCGTCATAATAAATGCGGGCGGCATCGGCAGTTGCCTGTTGCAGGGCTGTGAACATGTTGTCCTGTAAAGTGGTAACAGCGAGCACCCGTCCACCGGTAGCTTTCACCGTTTCACCGTTTAAGGTTGTGCCGGCATGAAAAACGATCGAGTCACGCACATTTTCAATGCCGCTTATAGCTTTGTCTTTCAGGTATT
Organism: Mucilaginibacter segetis; assembly: GCF_016522075.1. GTDB lineage: Bacteria > Bacteroidota > Bacteroidia > Sphingobacteriales > Sphingobacteriaceae > Mucilaginibacter > Mucilaginibacter segetis. The sequence continues at coordinate 131,432 of NZ_JAEHFW010000004.1, forward strand.
CACCGGGGTAACCACCCGCAACACAAACTACGGTAGCTGCCGTTTTATCGCTTATAACTAACTCTTTCTCGTTAAGATTCCCATCCGCCACACCAATAAGCAGTTCAACAAAGTCTGATTGTATGCGAGGCATCACGCTTTCCGTTTCAGGGTCGCCCATGCGACAATTATATTCAATAACATAAGGGTCGCCATAGCAATTCATCAAACCAATAAAAATAAAACCCTTGTAAGGCAGCCTCTCTTTTTTTAATCCTTCTACGGTTGGTATGATCACTCTTTGTTCAACTTTCGCCATAAACTCCGCATCCGCGAAAGGCACTGGCGAAACGGAACCCATACCACCTGTATTCAGGCCGGTATCACCTTCTCCAATACGTTTATAATCTTTAGCCTCAGGCAAAATTTTGTAATGCTCGCCATCGGTCATTACAAACACCGATAATTCTATACCCTGTAAAAACTGTTCAATTACTACTTTTGCACTGGCATCGCCAAATTTGGCTTCGGTAAGCATTTCGGTAAGTTCAATTTCAGCCTCCTCTAAGGTTAAGCAAATCAGTACACCCTTACCTGCTGCAAGTCCGTCAGCTTTTAACACTACAGGCAATCCGGCTGTAGCAAGGTAATCAAACCCCTCTTGCAAAGTGTCGCGGGTAAAGGTTTTTGAGCTGGCAGTAGGGATATTATTCCGTTGCATAAACAGCTTGGAGAAATCCTTACTGCCTTCTAACTGTGCCGCCTCTTGCTGCGGCCCTATAACAGGAATGTTTTTTAATTGCTCATCAGCCAGAAAAAAATCATGTATGCCTCTAACCAATGGCTCTTCGGGGCCAACTAGTACCATATCAATGGCATTATCAATAGTAAAGTCTTTGATACCTTCAAAATTTGTAACCTTCAGGTTAATATTAGTGCCATACCGGCCGGTGCCGGCATTACCCGGTGCAATAAAAAGTTTATCGCATTTGGCGCTTTGTGATATTTTCCAGGCGAAGGCGCTTTCCCTTCCGCCCGAACCAAGGAGCAGGATGTTCATGCCGTCAAATATATAAAGTATTTGTTTTAACCCGGCTACACAAACCTGAGGCTTTTTTTTAAATTTGATAGAAAGAAATTACACACTTCTGCGTTATTAATTAGGTTGAACAGCCACGGCGCTTAACAGCTATGTTACAATGAAAGAGGCAGGTAAAAAATGCTTGTTATTATCTGATATACTGATAAAATATCATTTAAACCTTTCGCCTTTTACCTTTCAGCTTTAAGCCCAAATCAGTACCTTTGCCTGTCAAAATGACTTTAAAATTGCAGTGGCGCAATTGTTGAGTTTATTTGCATTCATATTGAAACAACATGTTAGATTTTATAAGTAAGCTTTTTGGAAGCAAATCAGAACGGGATGTAAAAAGCATGCAGCCTATAGTTGAAAATATTAAGGCTGAATATGCCAAACTGGATGGCATAAGTAATGATGAGCTGAGAGCAAAAACCATAAATTTCAAAGAAATAATAAGCACCGGTCTTTCAGGTATCGATAGCGAGATAAAGGCTATTAAGGATCGTACCGAAACGGAGCTTGATATGCCTGTTAACGAAAAGGTGGATTTGTACACCCAACTGGATAAACTGGAAAAGGACCGTAACAGTGAATTGGAAGATATTTTAAAAAATATTTTACCCGAAGCTTTTGCGGTGGTTAAGGAAACCGCACGCCGTTTTAAGGAAAATAAAACTATCGAGGTTACAGCGACTGATTTTGACCGTGACCTCGCAGCCCGTAAGAGTAATGTGGTTATAAAAGGCGATAAAGCCGTACACCATAACACATGGCTTGCTGCCGGCACTGAGGTTACCTGGGATATGGTACATTACGACGTGCAGTTAATAGGTGGTATTGTTTTGCACCAGGGTAAAATTGCTGAGATGGCTACAGGTGAAGGTAAAACTCTTGTGGCTACTTTGCCTGCTTATTTAAATGCTTTGGCAGGGCAGGGGGTACACATAGTAACCGTGAATGATTATCTGGCCCGTCGTGACTCGGAATGGATGGGCCCGCTTTATGAATTCCACGGCTTATCTGTAGATTGTATTGATAAGCACGAACCGAATTCTGAAGAACGCCGCGCGGCTTACATGGCTGATATTACTTTCGGTACAAATAATGAATTCGGTTTTGACTACCTGCGTGACAATATGACACGTAGCCCTGAAGAATTGGTACAACGGAAATTACATTACACCATGGTGGATGAGGTTGACTCGGTGTTAATTGATGACGCCCGTACACCACTTATCATATCTGGCCCTATACCACGCGGAGATGAACATGAATTTTATGAATTGAAGCCACGTATAGAACGCCTGGTTAATGCTCAAAAAAGCTATGTTAATACCGTTCTTAACGAAGCTAAAAAGGCCATCAGCGAAGGTCATACAGGAGTTGAGGATGGCGGACTCGCTTTGCTGCGTGCACACCGTGCATTGCCTAAAAACAAAGCGTTAATTAAGTTTCTGAGCGAGGGTGCTAATAAACAGGTATTACTTAAAACAGAAAACCATTACATGCAGGACCAGGGCAAAGCAATGCCCAAGGTTGATGAAGAGTTGTTTTTTATCATCGATGAAAAAAACAACCAGGTGGAGTTATCCGAGAAGGGGATTGAACTGATCACTTCTGCAGGTGAAGATCCTCACTTCTTTGTGATGCCGGATGTGGGTACTGAAATTGCCGATATTGAAAAATCAGATCTCCCTGCAGATGAAAAAGTAAGCCGCAAGGATGAACTGATGCGTGATTTCTCTGTAAAATCTGAACGTATCCACTCTGTTAATCAGTTGTTAAAGGCTTACACCTTATTTGAAAAAGATACCGAATACATTCTGGACGACGGAAAGGTAAAAATAGTTGATGAGCAAACTGGCCGCGTATTAGATGGCCGCCGGTACTCCGATGGCTTACACCAGGCCATAGAGGCGAAAGAAAATGTAAAGGTAGAGGATGCTACCCAAACTTTTGCTACCATCACTTTGCAAAATTATTTCAGAATGTACCACAAGCTTTGCGGTATGACCGGTACAGCCGTTACCGAGGCGGGTGAGTTTTGGGAAATATATAAACTGGATGTGGTAGAAATACCAACAAATACGCCAATTACACGTGATGACAGACAGGATCTGGTTTATCGCACCGTGCGCGAAAAGTATAATGCAGTTGCCGACGAGATAGTTAAATTAACTCAGGCGGGCCGTCCGGTGCTGGTGGGTACCACATCGGTTGATATCTCGGAACTATTGAGCCGTATGCTTAAGCTACGCGGTATAAAACATAACGTGCTGAATGCCAAACTGCACCAGAAGGAGGCCGATATTGTTGCCGAAGCCGGTAAGGCAGGTACGGTTACCATAGCAACCAACATGGCTGGTCGTGGTACGGATATCAAGCTGGGAGCGGGTGTTAAAGATGCCGGCGGTTTAGCTATTGTAGGTACCGAAAGGCACGAGTCGCGCCGGGTCGACAGGCAGTTACGTGGTCGTGCAGGCCGTCAGGGAGATCCGGGTTCAACCCAGTTCTTCGTGTCGCTCGAAGATAACCTGATGCGCTTATTTGGCTCTGAACGTATATCAAACCTGATGGTACGTATGGGTATTGAGGAGGGTGAGGTTATACAGCACTCCATGATATCCAAATCAATTGAGCGCGCTCAAAAGAAGGTGGAAGAAAATAACTTTGGTATACGTAAACGTTTGCTGGAGTATGATGATGTAATGAACTCACAGCGTAGCGTAATTTATGCTAAGCGTAAAAATGCGCTGTTCGGCGAACGTTTAGATGTTGACCTGAGTAATACCACTTTTGATGTTGTTGAGGACGTTGTAACTGAATATAAGGAAACAAACAACTACGAAGGTTTTCAGTTAGAGATTATCCGTTTGTTTTCGGTAGATACGCAAATTACCCATGATGAATTTACCGGTACTTCAATAAATCAGTTAGTTGACAAGGTTTTTGCCGAGGTGAGTGGATTCTATAAACGCAAGGCTGAGGCAGTAGCCAATCAGGCATATCCTGTTTTAAAAGATGTTTATGATACCCGCGGACAATATGTTGAAAATATTGTAGTGCCTTTCTCTGATGGCGTACACGGCATACAGGTTGCCGTTCCTTTAAAAAAGGCTATCGAAAATAAAGGTCTGGAGGTGTTTAAATCGTTTGAGAAAAATGTAACCCTGTCGCTTATTGATGATGCCTGGAAAGAGCACCTGCGCGAGATGGATGAATTAAAACAATCTGTGCAGAACGCGGTTTACGAACAAAAGGATCCGTTGTTGGTTTATAAATTCGAAGCATTTGAACTGTTCCGCCAAATGCTTACTAACGTAAGTAAAGAATTGGTGAGTTTCCTTTACAGAGGTGGTATACCCGTGCAGCAGGAACCGGAGCAGATACGTGAAGCAAGGCCTCAACCAAAAATGGATCTCAGGAATATGCGAACCTCTAAACCGGAACTTGTAGGTGAAACCAATGGCATCCCAGTAGAAGATATGCGTGAAATGCAAAAACCAAGTCCGGTTAGGGTAGAACAAAAAATAGGAAGAAATGACCCCTGCCCATGTGGTAGCGGTAAAAAATATAAAAATTGCCACGGTGCAGGCCAGGCGTAATTAGCGGGAGGTTCCCGTTATAACGGGAAATTAAACTGATAATAATATGAATGATACAGTACTTGATTATAAAGCTATAAATAGCAAAGTAAGTAAGTACTGTATTTTTTTTCTGCTGATTTTTTTATCTGTAAAAGTTTCAGCCCAGGAACGCGGAAAGGTAACCGTGATACGCGACCCGCTTTTTGATACTTTATTGGTAAACAGGGCAGATCTGAATACTGATATAGGCACCCGGTCATATTCGTCCTACGGCTACAGGATCCAGATATACAACGGATCTAACCGCAGTGCCGCTTACAGCGCACAGGCAAAGTTTAATGAATTATACCCCGAAATGCGCACCTATATCAGCTACCGGGAACCCAATTTTAAAGTGCGCGCGGGAGATTTCAGAACACGGCTGGAAGCGGAGAAAACGGTGCAGGAATTAAAGCCGCTTTTCTCACCCATGTTTATCATATCCGACAAAATAAATCCACCAAAAACGGTTGTTAATAATGATTAAAGAAAAGATACAGCAATTATCGGCTAATATTTTTAATGAGGTAGTTGCCAACAGACGACATATACATGCTCATCCGGAATTATCTTTTCACGAATTAGAGACGTCGGTTTTTGTGGCCAATAAGCTGGAAGAACTGGGCCTGGAATATCACAAAATGGCCGATACCGGCTTGGTTGCACTAATAAAAGGGGATAAACCGTCTGACAGGGTGGTGGCGTTACGTGCCGATATGGATGCATTGCCCATAACCGAAGCTAATGACGTGCCTTATAAATCTCAGAACAACGGGGTAATGCACGCCTGCGGGCATGATGCGCACACCTCATCATTACTGGGTACAGCTAAAATATTAACCGAGCTTAAAAGCGAATTTGCCGGTACTGTAAAATTGATATTTCAACCGGCCGAGGAGAAATTACCGGGTGGTGCCAGCCTCATGATAAAGCAAGGCGTACTGGAAAATCCGAAGCCACAGGCTGTTTTAGGTCAGCATGTAATGCCTTTTATTGATGCGGGTAAGGTTGGCTTCAGGGCGGGCAAGTATATGGCTTCTACCGACGAAATATACGTTACCGTAAAAGGCAAGGGCGGTCATGGTGCTCAGCCACAGCAGAATGTTGATCCCGTTATTATTACCGCGCATATATTAACGGCTTTGCAACAGGTGGTAAGCCGCTTTGCTGATCCTAAAAGCCCTTCAGTACTGTCTTTTGGTAAGGTAATTGCCAACGGTGCTACCAATGTTATACCCAATGAGGTTTATCTGGAAGGCACTTTTCGCACCATGGATGAAAAATGGCGCACCGATGCCCACATCCGTATGAAAAAAATGGCGGAAGGAATTGCCGAGAGCATGGGCGGCAGTTGCGAATTCAACATCATGAAAGGTTATCCGTTCCTGATAAACGAAGAGAAACTTACTGAAGCAACCCGTAGCCACGCCGAGGATTATTTAGGAAAAGAAAATGTACTTGACCTGGATATATGGATGGCAGCGGAAGATTTTGCCTATTACTCGCAGGTAGCCAACTCCTGTTTTTACCGTTTGGGCACCCGTAACGAAAGCCGGGGGATAACCTCTTCTGTACATACGCCAACATTTGATATTGAGGAAGACGCCTTTAAAATAAGTACAGGATTAATGGCTTATCTGGCTGTTAAACAACTGGGTAATTAACCATTCAGGTTTCTACGAACTATTCCGCTCGGTATGAATAAAAAAATATTCTTTTTGCTGCTATGTTTAATTGGCGGCTATCATTCCTTTGCCCAGCAAATTCAGCGTTATAATCCTGATACTATTCGCACAATCGTTATTGATTCGGCGGTAAACATCCGCTCGCATCGTTTAAATGTACAGGATTTTATTGATGCTGTGCTGGCAGATACCAGTTTTTATAAAGCCTTTCAGGATATGAAAAGGTATTCTTTTACAGCAGAAAACCGGATTTATACTTATGACAAAAAGAACCGTGTGAATGGCAAGATATATCGTAAGTTAAGGCATATTGATAACAACGGCACACACCGGTTGGAATATCTGGCTAAAAGCGATAGCGGGAATGTCTTTAAAAGAAACGGCAAATATCAGTTGTACACCGTTGAAATGTTCGACTATATTTTCACGAATGCCTATAATGCTGATTTTGTAAAAGGCGAAGGGTTGCCGGGCGACGGCAGTAAGAACGGAAGCTATAAGGCAAAGTTGAAAATGCTGATATTTTCGCCGGGTAGAAAGATCAGCGGGCTGCCGTTTATAAGTAATAAGACAGCCATATTTTCGCGGGATATGCACCAGTTTTATAATTATGAATTCGCTTTAGGTAAATACCTGGATACTATACCCGTTTACCGGTTTAAAGTGATCAGAAAGCCAAGTACAGCCGATGGGGATGTGGTGATAAGGGAACTGACCACTATTTTTGATGCGCGTACATTCCAAATATTAGGGCGCTATGTTGATATGAAGTACAGCAACCTGCTGTTTGATTTTGATGTACAGATGAATATTGAAATGAATAATTTTAATGGAGTGTTATTACCCACTAAAATAAGTTATCAGGGCAACTGGGATATCCCGTTTCATAAAGAAGAACGTGCCAGCTTTTTAATTGTACAAAAAGATTATAAGAAAGAGTGACTCACTCTTTCTTATAAAATATAACAGCTTAAAATTCCGCGTTTTTAGGGAACCTTGGGAAAGGAATAACATCGCGGATATTGCCCATACCGGTAACAAACAATACTAAACGCTCAAATCCTAAACCAAAGCCGGCATGTTGGCAGGCGCCAAATCGGCGCGTATCCAGATACCACCAAAGTTCTTCTTTAGGGATGCCCATTTCATCCATACGTTGTTCCAGTTTTTCCAGCCTTTCTTCACGCTGCGACCCGCCAACAATTTCACCAATACCCGGGAACAATATGTCCATAGCACGCACGGTTTCACGGCCGTTTGCATCAGGCTCATTCTGGCGCATGTAAAATGCTTTAATGTCTTTGGGGTAGTCGGTAAGTATAACAGGCTTTTTAAAGTGTTTTTCAACCAGGTAGCGTTCATGCTCCGACTGAAGATCAGTTCCCCATCCCTCAACAGGGTATTGGAATTTTTTCTTCTTGTTAGGAGTTGATTCTTTTAGTATATCAATAGCCTCGGTGTAAGTCAGGCGTTCAAACTCATTATCCAAACAAAATTGCAGTTTATCCAGCAAACTCAGTTCCGACCGTTCATTCTGTGGTTTTTGTTTTTCTTCGTCCAGTAAACGCTGGGTTAAAAATTCAATGTCTTCTTTATTCTTATCTAAGGCGTATCTTATAACATATTTTAATAAAGCCTCGGCAAGGTCCATGTTATCGTTCAGATCATAAAACGCCATTTCCGGCTCTATCATCCAAAACTCAGCCAGGTGCCGTGTGGTATTAGAGTTCTCCGCCCGGAAAGTAGGACCGAAAGTATAAATGTCACTCAGAGCCATCGCACCTAATTCCCCCTCTAACTGGCCGGATACCGTAAGGTTGGTTGCCTTTCCGAAAAAATCTTGTTTAAAATCAATTTCTCCGGTCGGTGTTTTTGGCGGATTAGCCAGATCAAAGTTGGTTACGTGGAAAGTCTCGCCCGCGCCTTCCGCATCCGATGCGGTAATAACCGGCGTATGCAGATATACAAAGCCACGTTCCTGAAAAAACTGGTGAATAGCGAATGATAAACTGTTACGCACCCGGAATATTGCCCCGAATGTATTGGTACGGAAACGCAGGTGAGCTATCTCCCTCAAAAATTCCAAACTATGCTTTTTAGGCTGCAACGGATATTTTTCAGGATCGCTGTCACCTAATATTTCAATATTTTTTGCTTTTACCTCAACTGTTTGGCCCTTGCCTAATGATGCCACCAGTAAACCGCTGGCGCTTATAGCTGCCCCGGTTGTAATGCGCTTTAATAAGACAGGATCCGTATTTTCAAAATCAACAACTATTTGCAGGTTGCTGTTTGTTGAGCCATCATTTAAAGCAATGAATTGATTGTTACGAAAGGTACGCACCCATCCTTTTATGGTTACATCAATGTCGGTTTTACCGCTCTCCAATAACGCTTTAATTTTAATCCGCTGACTCATATCAATAAATATTTTGAGCGGCAAAAATACAATTATTTGCTAAACCTGTCAGCAGATTACTGATACTTTACTTTAGCAAAATTACTTTGGCAGTTTAACGCTAAATTTACCATTAACAAATTTCATACTTACCGGATAGGCTTCATTTGGATAGTGGGAGTCTTTTTTGAGTGATAAGTTATAGGTGCCAACAATAATATTATCTGCGGCATTGTACTCAGTAATATCTAAAGAATTAACAGCGGTAGCATCGGTTCCATATTCGCTTGTTACCACATCCTGGCCAACAGTGGTAAAAAATGTGGCTTTATTTTGCAGATCGTAATGACCTGTGCCATTAAATTTTATTCTCATTATCAACTGTTCTTCAGTTTGTGCACCTCTTATTGCCAGCGAATCATTACTAATGCTTAGTCCGGCTGCTACTGCGTGCCAGTTATCGCCATTTTTATCAGCACTAATGTAAGGGGAATAAGGCAGTGCACAGCAAACGGGTGATTCCTTTGTGCAGCTTGTTATTATCAAGATGGAAAAGGCAAGTAATGCGGTCATTTTTAAGTTTTTCATGTGATGATAGTTTGTTTTATGATGATTACGACGGGGTATGGTTGTGCGCTACATTCATCAAAAAATTAAGTTTTTCACTAATGTTAATAATCATTCGGCTTTGGTTGGGGTATTATTTAAGTTTGCCCCCACAAACCATTATATGAATCCAAAACTGAGCCTTATAATAGGTATCATTTGTATCTCCTTCTCGCCCATATTTGTTAAGCTGGCCGATGCAAGCCCGGTGATGTCTGCGTTCTACCGAATTTTAATAGGCTGGCTGGCACTGGTACCATATTGTGTGTTCAGCAGAAAATTGGCAATTAACAGAAAAGACCTGCTGCTTACCATATTGGGTGGAATAATATTTGCTGCCGATATAGCCGTATGGAACATGTCGTTAGTAATAACCAGCGCCACTATATCCACCCTAATCGCTAATCTGGCACCGGTATGGGTCGGCTTGTTAAGTTTTTTAATATTCCGTAAACGTTCCGGCTGGATGTTTTGGACAGGAACCATTATAGCTATCGGGGGGATGATAATATTGGTTGGATTTCAACATATTATCCATCTCCAATTCAATATTGGTTTAATATATGCTTTAGCAGCAAGCTTTTTATATTCAATATATCTGCTCATAACCAGCGAGGTAATGAAACGCGTGCACACCCTTACTTTTATGTTTTACAATATGCTGGCAGCAGCTGTGGTATTGTTTGTGGTTTGTGTGATACAGGGTCATAACTTTATTAATTTTTCTGTACCCACGTGGCTGAACTTTGCAGGCATGGGTCTTATTTGCCAGCTTACAGGTTGGATCACCATCAATTTTGCATTAAAACATATCGAATCTACCAAAGTAGCCGTTTCTTTATTAAGCCAAACTGTAGTTGCAGGCGTGTTGGCGGCTTTTTTACTGAACGAGCATTTATCATTGCAGGAGGGTATAGGAAGTTTAGTGGTGTTGGCAGGTATAGCTTTCACCTTTATTAAGCGGCGAAGGGGTGCCGTAAGTTTATAAGTTAAACCGTCAGTCAGCCTATTTGTGCTTTGTTGATAGAATTGGCTACAATAAAATTTTAATTTTATCCCTTTCAACAGGTTGTTAAGCAGCTTAAAAACTTACTTTTGTACTGAACGCTTTAATTGATGATCACCAAACCCACTATCGACCGCATTATGGAATCCACAGATATTGTGGAGGTTATAGGGGAGTTTGTGCAATTGAAAAAGCGGGGTGCCAATTATGTAGGGCTTTCTCCGTTCTCTAACGAGCGTACGCCATCTTTTACCGTATCGCCGGCTAAAGGTATTTTCAAAGATTTCTCATCCGGAAAAGGGGGCAGCGCCATTACATTTTTAATGGAGCTTGAAAAGTTCACTTACCCCGAAGCGCTTAAATGGCTGGCAAAAAAATACGGCATCGAGGTAGAAGAAACCGTAGATACGAGCGAAAACCTGGAGGAGCAAAACCATCGCGAGAGTCTGATGATCGTTACGGGATTTGCCGCTAAATTTTTCCATGAAAGTTTGCTGGAAACTGATGAAGGGCAAAGTATTGGCCTTAGTTATTTTAAAGAACGCGGTTTCACTAATGCTACCATCAGCAAGTTTGAACTGGGTTACTCGCCCGACCAATGGGAAGCATTTACAGGGGATGCCTTAAAAAATGGGTATCAGGAGGAGTTTTTAGTAGAAAGCGGCCTGTCAGTAAAACGGGATAACGGTTCACTGTACGATAGATATCGGGGGCGGGTGATGTTTCCGATACATAGTTTTACAGGCAGGGTGATAGCCTTTGGCGGCCGTACGCTGAAAAAGGACAAGAACGTTCCTAAGTATGTTAACTCCCCCGAGTCAGAGATCTACCATAAATCGAGCATCCTTTACGGACTTTATTTTGCCAAAAAGGCTATTCGCGAAGAGGATAACTGTTACCTGGTAGAGGGGTATGCCGATGTGCTGTCAGTACATCAGGCCGGGATCGAAAATGTAGTGGCATCATCCGGTACTTCACTTACCGTTGAGCAGATAAAACTTATAGGAAGGTTTACTAAAAACATCACCATACTTTATGATGGCGACGCGGCCGGAATAAAAGCATCCCTGCGTGGGCTGGATATGATACTGGAGGAGGGTTTGAACGTTAAAGTAGTATCCTTCCCGGAAGGGGATGACCCCGATTCCTATGTGCGCAAAGTAGGGACAAATGCCTTTAAAAAGCATATTGAGGAAACCAGAAAAGACTTTATTTTATATAAAACAGATCTGCTGCTAAAAGAAGCGGGGAACGATCCCATAAAAAAGGCGGAAATAATAAGGGAAATAGTAGAAAGCATCGCTAAAATCCCGGACTCTATTAAAGCGTCAGTTTTTATAAAAGAATGCAGCCATCTGTTGCAGATAGATGAGCGTGCGCTGCTGTCTGAACTTAATAAAATGAGGCTGGGCAAAGCCCGGAAAGATCAGCAGCAAAACATTGGCCGACAAAATACTGAACAAACAGCACCTTTAGACGAACCTCAGGAACCAACGGTAAAAGAGTCTGATACGCAGGAAAAGGAAATTGTACGCCTGCTTTTGCTGTATGGCAACAAAATGATAGATTGGGATGGTATTGCCAATACCTATATCGGTCCGTTTATGATAGCGGAATTGGGCGATGTAGAGTTTGAGCAACAGGCTTGCAAAAGATTTGTGGAGATCTATCGTCAGGAGGTAGAAAATGGTTCATTACCCGAAGAACAGCATTTCATTCATCATCAGGATAAAGAAATAGTTGATCTGGTAGTTACGCTGCTGGCCACAAAATATACCTTGAGCGAGAACTGGTACGAGATGCACAAGATATTGGTGCCCGATGAGCAGGTGAACATGAAGGCTACTATTTTAGGCGCTATATTTCACCTGAAAAAACAAAAAGTAGGAAAGATACTGGAAAAGCTGCGCTCTGAATTGCAGGAAACGAAAAGCGAGACCGATCAGGATATTTTATTAAACCAGTATGTTCATATGAAAAAGGTGGAAAAAACCATATCAGATTACCTTGGATCGGTAATATTAAAGTAATGGCTATCCACAACGACCTGGGACACAAAGGTGAGGCTTTAGCTAAAGCACATTTGGAGGCCGGGGGTTATGAGGTGATAGATGAAAACTGGGTATTTGGTAAAGCGGAGATAGACCTGATTGCCTATAAGGATGGAGTGATTATATTTACCGAAGTTAAAACCCGTACAGGCAATGGCTTTGGCGAACCCGAAGATTTTGTAGACGAACGTAAGCAGCGGTTGTTGGTGCAGGCCGCCGACGAATATATTTATTTAATGAATCATCAGGGAGATGTTCGTTTTGATATCATATCTGTACTGTTTGACCGTTATAACAACTTTAAACTGAAACACATTGAAGATGCATTTTGGCCGTCGGCCACTTAACATGAAAAGAAGAATCCTGTTTTTTGCAGTAATTACCTTATTGGCCTATGGCTGCGGTAATAATAAAGAAGAAATTAACATTACCCTTTTGCCCGATGCCGGCACCACTTACAAAGCCGGCGATGATATTGGTTTACAAATAAACTATCCCGCGGGTATTAAAATAGATTCGGTGGTTTATCTGATGGATTCTGCGAGGGTAGGCACAGTGCATGATTCTTCCGTTGTGCATATTAAAACCGACAGCATGAGCCTGGGCGCACGAGTAATAACCGCTAAGGTTTACCAGCCCGGTAAAAGCGACGAGCTAACCACCAATATAGTTTTACTGGCAGCAAAGGCACCTGAGCAATTAACATTTAAAGTAGAGAAAATTTATCCGCACGATACCAGTTTATATACCGAGGGGTTGGTATATGACAACAACTCGTTCTACGAAAGTGGCGGCGGTTATTTGCAGCCACCTGCGGGTGAACCCGTAGACGGACCTTCGTTACTGGCAAAAACCGATTTGGCCACAGGGCGCATACTTAAAAAAGCTACGGTTGATCCTAAGGTTTTTGCTGAAGGGATAGTAGTTGTTGGTAACAAAATTACACAGCTTACCTGGAAAGAGAAAATTGGATATGTGTATGATAAAGACACCTTTAAATTGTTAAACACCTTTAATAATAATGTAGGGGTAGAAGGTTGGGGCATGTGCTTTGACGGTACTAAAATATACATGGACGATAGCACCAACCGTATATGGTTTTTAGATAAGGATAACTACCGTGCCATCGGCTTTATTGATGTATTTGACGATAAAGGTCCAGTAAATCAAATAAACGAGTTAGAAATGATCAACGGTAAGCTGTACGCCAATGTTTATCAAACGGATGATATTATAGTTATTGACCCTAAAACCGGTGCAGTTCTCCAAAGGATAGATATGAGTAACTTATATCCAAAAGCTGAAAGAAATAAGAATGCTGATGTTTTAAACGGCATTGCTTATGATAAGGCAGGTAACCGCATTTTTGTTACCGGCAAAAAGTGGGATAAACTATTCCAGGTGAGGTTTGTAAAGCCTTAATACTATGCTACATTATTGTATTTGTTCCTGTATTCTGCCGGGGATAATCCGGTTATTTTTTTAAATACCGTACGAAAGGCTTTTGTATCGGAATAGCCCACATCATACATCACTTCGTTGATGTTTTTATAACCGCTTTCCAGTTGTTTTTTAGCAGCTTCAATTTTTACCCGCTGTATATATTCGACAGGGGTATTGTTGGTGGCTTTTTTAAATCTGCGTTCAAAATGCCGTTTACCAATAGCATACTTACCTGCCAGTTCCTCAACAGATATACGCTCGTTTATATTTTTCTCTATAAACTCCTGCGCTTTTTTGATGGGTTCGTCCTCATGCGTTTTTTGGCCATTAAACATAATAAACGGCGACTGACTTTTGCGGTCTATTTCCAGCGCGAATACCTTTGATGCAATTATGGCCATTTCCCGCCCGGCATATTTTTCTGTAAGGTACAAAAGTAAATTCCAGTAGGAGGTGGCTCCGCCGCTGCTGTACAATCCCTGCTGTTCGGTAACTATGCGGTCATCCACTAAAGTAACCTGCGGGAACATTTCTCTGAACTGATCGGCAAACCGCCAGTGTGTACTGCACTCTTTGCCATTTAATAATCCTGTAGAGGCCAATATAAATGCGCCTATACAAAGGCTGGCTACCTCAGCGCCTTTGCTATATTGCTTTTCTATCCAGGGCAAAAATTCTTCATTTCTTTTTAGTGCCGTATTAATATCTCCTGTAAAAGCCGGGATGATCACCAGATCGGTTTTTTGCACATCTTTCAGCAAAGCATCAGTATGTACCGAAAATAAACCGCCGTGTAGTTTTACTTCAGGAGTAAGGCCGATCAATTGCACTTTAAATAAAGGCGGCTTTCCTACCCCCTCTAAAAAGTCGTTAACCCCTGTAAACATAATACGCGGATCCGCTATACTGGCAAGTACCGCATCGTTCAGTATAAGTATGGATACATGTTTCATTATAATGGCTATAACTGGTATCAAATATCCATTAAAAGTAATAAATAATTTACTACCTCCAGGCTTTATATTGATTGATCAATCCGTTGGTTGATGAATCATGAGAAGTTACTTCTTCCTCATTTTTCAACTCCGGTAATATTTTGCCGGCCAGTTGTTTGCCCAGTTCAACTCCCCATTGGTCAAAGCTGTAAATATTCCAGATAATACCCTGTACAAATATTTTGTGCTCATACATGGCTATCATGGAACCCAGTGTGTAAGGGGTTATCTTTTTAACTAATATGGAATTTGTAGGCCTGTTACCTTCAAATACTTTGAATGGGGCTATCTTTTTGATCTCTTCGTCAGTTTTCCCCGCTTTTTTTAGCTCCTCAATAACCACCTCTTCTGTTTTGCCATTCATCAAAGCCTCCGTTTGGGCAAAAAAGTTAGACAGTAGCATTTTATGATGATCACCCAGCGGATTATGCGATTGTGCAGGAGCTATAAAATCGCACGGTATTAGTTTGGTGCCCTGGTGTATTAACTGGTAAAAAGCATGCTGGCCATTAGTGCCGGGTTCTCCCCAAATTATAGGGCCGGTTTGGTAGTCTACATGCTTGCCATTACGGTCTACATGTTTGCCGTTACTTTCCATATCGCCCTGCTGAAAATAAGCGGCAAAACGATGCATATATTGGTCGTATGGTAAAATGGCTTCTGTTTCCGCTTCAAAAAAGTTATTATACCAAATGCCCATAAGCGCCATAATAACCGGGATGTTTTGTTCAAATTCGGCAGTTTTAAAGTGCTCGTCCATGGCATGCGCGCCGCTTAATAAACGGGTGAAATTATCAAAACCGACACTTAAGGATATAGACAAGCCTATGGCGCTCCATAAAGAGTAGCGGCCGCCAACCCAATCCCAAAACTCGAACATATTATTGGTATCTATCCCGAATTTCTCCACACCTTCGGTATTGGTAGACAGGGCCACAAAATGTTTTGCCACATCTTCATCAGCGCCTCCGTTGGCAATGAACCAATCGCGGGCACTGTGGGCATTACCCATGGTTTCCTGTGTGGTAAATGTTTTAGATGCTATCAGGAACAGGGTGGTTTCCGGGTCAACTTTCTTAAGCGTTTCTGTAATGTGCGTGCCGTCAACATTGGAAACAAAATGCATGTTAAGGTGATTTTTGTAAGCCTTTAACGCTTCAGTAACCATCACAGGGCCCAGGTCTGAGCCGCCGATGCCTATATTTACCACATCTGTTATAGCTTTACCCGTAAAGCCTTTCCACTCACCTGATATTATCTTGTTGCTAAATGTTTCCATCTGCGCAAGTACACGATTTACCTCCGGCATTACATCCTCCCCCTCGGCGTATATAGGTGTATTGCTTCGGTTACGTAAAGCAATATGCAGAACCGGTCTACCCTCTGTGACATTGATCTTTTCTCCGGAAAACATAGCATCAATTGCCTGCTTTAAACTACACTCTTTTGCTAATTGTATTAATAAAGCAAGTGTTTCCTCATCTATCCGGTTTTTGGAATAGTCCAGTAAGATATCTTCAAATTGAAGAGAGAATTTTTCAAAACGCTGATCATCAGCATCAAATAATTCTTTCAGACTTTTAGCAACAATATCAATGTAATGATCGGCTAAATATTTATAGGATTGTGTGGATGTGAAATCAATATCTGGCAGCATAATTGAGAATTTTTTGTTAAAAATAACAAGTTAATAAAGAGGATTAAATTTTAATTAAAATTATGGCTTAGTAGTGTCATTTTAACACACTTTCATAGTGTTTGTTTTACACTAATAAAATTGTCATTTTTTTAAAATATTTTAATATTACTTTGGAGATTTGAAACAGTTATTTAATATATTTGTAGTGTTGTTAAATAAAATGCGTTTTTTTAATCAATGTCTTAATCTACTTTTAAAACATTAAAGTTATGTTCGAAAAACTTTTTTTGCTTGTAAAAAATAACGCCGGGAAGGCTGTTATTGGCAACCCGCTAATTGCGGAGAAATATCATGAGGCGGTGATCAACGATGCATCAAGCTCCATAATTGAGGTTTTAAAGGGTCAAATGGAAAGTGGCAAGCTGAAAGACCTGGTTAAGTATTTCCAATTTACGGGAATATATAACAATCCCCTTATTGCAAGTGCGGTAACCAAGTTTGCCAACAAGCTAGATAAGTTTTATAATATTGAGCCTGCAACTGCAATGGTTATAGCTAATGATCTTATCCCACCGGTAATGCAGGAACTTATTAAACAATCGAAAAGCGAACAAAATAAGGAGTTTGCATTATCCACTATGCTATCAAAATTAAGCGGCAACGGTACTGATATGGGTTTACTGCTAAATCAGCTGCGTATAGCATAACATTAAATATTAATTATAAAAGGGCTTATGGTTGTAAATCAATTGTAAGCCTTTTTTATTTGCCTGTTTTCTATTTTATATATTTGCTGCATGACTAAAGAAAATATTCAGGATTTGAGGGATAGAACAACTTCCCTGAGGAGGCATCTTTGACATCGATACCAAACTCGATGCCATGCAAAAAGAACAGGAAATAACCGTTGGTCCTGACTTTTGGAACAATCCTAAAGAGGCGGAAAAAGTTTTAGCTTCTATTAAAACAAAAAAAATATGGACGGATGCTTTCCAAAAGGTGGCGTCTATAATTGAAGATACCAACGTATTATTTGAATTTTACCAAAGCGGTGACGCTTCGGAAGCCGAAATGCAGGAGCAGTTTGATATAGCTACAGTTGCTGTTGAGGAACTGGAATTTAAAAATATGCTCTCTGCCGAGGAAGATCAGTTTAATGCTGTTTTACAAATTACAGCCGGTGCCGGCGGTACCGAAAGCTGCGACTGGGCGGGCATGCTAATGCGCATGTATATTATGTGGGGCGAAAAAAACGGCTATAAGGTAACCGAGCAGGATTTTCAGGCTGGTGATGTTGCGGGTGTAAAAACTGTTACACTGCAGTTAGAAGGTGACTTTGCCTATGGTTATTTAAAGGGGGAAAACGGTGTGCACCGCCTGGTAAGGATCTCGCCTTTTGATGCCAACGCCAAGCGCCATACTTCTTTTGCATCGGTATATGTATATCCATTGGTTGATGATACTATTGAGATTGATGTGAAAGATGCCGATATCGAATTTGAAACCTTCCGTTCGGGAGGGGCCGGCGGCCAAAATGTAAATAAGGTAGAAACCGCTGTACGATTATATCATAAACCATCAGGTATCATTATAAAAAATCAGGAATCGCGTTCGCAATTACAAAACAAGGAGAATGCCATAAGGCTGCTAAAATCGCAATTATATGAAATTGAGATGCGTAAAAGAATGGAAACCAGCAACGCTATTGAAGGAAATAAAAAGAAGATAGAATGGGGTTCTCAGATACGTAATTATGTATTACACCCTTACAAGCTTGTTAAGGATTTACGTACTGATCACGAAACAAGTAACGCCGCAGCGGTGCTTGATGGCGACCTAAATGATTTTCTGAAAGCCTATTTAATGGAATTTGGCGGACCAAAGAATTAATACTCAACTACTATGTTACTGCGTAAGATTGTTTTTTTAATGCTTGTTATTTCTTCTGCAACAGCTTTTGCACAAAAACAAAACCCTATACCGTTGTATTCCGGTGAAATACCTAATTCAAAAAAGACACCTGCAACATATGTAGAGAGAATAAATTCGACAGATTGGATAACTGATGTAAGCATACCGGTGCTAACGCCATATTTACCCGACAAGGGAACCGCTAACGGCGCCGCTGTAATTGTATTCCCGGGAGGCGGATATGCGGGCCTGGCAAGCGGGTATGAGGGCAGGGACATTGCATTGGCATTTAACAAAATTGGTGTTACGGCTTTTGTAGTGAAATATCGTTTGCCGAGTGATAGTATCATGGTTGATAAAACCATCGGCCCCTTGCAGGATGCGCAACGCGCCATACAACTGGTAAGGGAAGGAGCGGATAAATGGGGGATAGATGCTCACCGAATAGGAATTATAGGGTTTTCGGCCGGCGGGCATTTGGCCTCTACGCTGGAAACGCACTATGGCAAGGTTCTAATACCAAATAAATTAAACACCAGCTTACGGCCGGATTTTGCACTCTTATTATATCCTGTTATTACATTCGGGCCCCTGGCGCATGTGGGTTCAAGGGAAAACCTTATCGGGAAAAACGCATCTCAGGAACTGATAGATCTTTACTCCAATGAGAAGCAGGTTACCGGGGATACGCCTCCTACCTTTATTGTGCATGCAGGTGATGATGATGTAGTACCTGTACAAAACAGTTTAATGATGTACGAGGCGTTACTAAATGCAAAAGTTAAAAGTGAATTGCACATTTTTCAGGCCGGCGGGCACGGGTTCGGACTTAACAATCCTAAAAGTAAAGATCATTGGTTTGATTGGGCCAGGGCCTGGATGGATGAAAATGGCTGGTTAAATAAATAGGCTATTTAACCTGTGCTATGTTTTGATAGTAAGAGCTGCCGACAGGCAATACCGCGCCGTTCACTATCAACTGATGCCTTTCTATTTTTTCTACCTTATTTACCGCAGCAATAAATGAGCGGTGTATACGTATGAACTGATCTGCGGGCAGTATGCTCTCCACTTCAGATATAGTCATACGGGATAATAGCTGCTTATCCTTTAGCTCAAAATTCACATAGTTTCCGGTGGCTTCTAAATAGCATATATCGTCATACAAAACCTTTACCTGCTCGTAGCCTGTCTTTAAAAAAAGGTAATCCTTTTTATCTGCATTACCGTTTCTGAAGTTGTATAATTCAAACGCCTTATTACAGGCTTTAGTGAAGCGTGCTAACGAAAAAGGTTTAAGCAGATAATCTACAGCATCAAGCTCAAAGCTGGTTACCGCGTGCTCGGTATAGGCGGTAGTAAATATAACCAAAGGCTTTTTATTGAGGCAGCCCAGCAGGTCTATTCCCGAAATATCCGGCATTTTTATATCCAGAAAAAGCATATCCACAGGCTGGTGCTGCAGGTATTCCATTGCCTTAAAGGCATCTGTAAATTCAGCCCTTAGATCAACAAACGGCACTTTAGCAGCATGCGCCCGCACTACGCCAAGCGCTAAAGGTTCATCATCAATGGCAACTGCTGTTATCAATTAATTACTTAATTTAATGGTTAAATGTATAAAAAATTCACTGGCATTTTCACGGGTAATTAACTCATGTCGTTTGGGGTATAAGAGTTGCAGGCGCTGCCTTACATTTATAAGTCCTATGCCGCTTTTATCGCGTTCCGGGTCGTTTTCTAATTTTTTATGGATGCTGTTGTGTACATCAAAATATAGGGTATCCTCTTTTGTTTGCAATGTTATTTTAATATGCGAAGGCTCACGCAGGCTAATGCCGTGTTTAAAGGCATTTTCAATAAAAGGTATCAATAGCATCGGGGCTATCTGCAATCCCAGTATATGATCCTCAATTTGTGTATCAATAATAATATCGTTAGATGCTTGGGTGCGTAACTTTTGTAAACTGATGTAATTATCAAGGTAATCTATTTCGCGTGTAAGCGATATTTTGTCTTGCATGTTTTCCTGTAGCATAAAACGCATCATATCTCCCAAACGTTGGATGCCTTCGCCAGTACGTTCGGCATTTTCCTGGAGCGCTGTACCATATAATGTGTTTAGCGCATTAAATAAGAAATGCGGATTGATCTGCGAGCGTAAAAAATCCAGGTTGGCGGTAGAGTGGCCTAATGCGGTTTTAAGGGTATTTATTTCCGCGTTATTAGCAAGCCTGCGCTTATAAACAATCCATGAGAATGTGGAAGTCACGATCAACTGAAATCCGGCATTAAAAGCCATGGTTATAATAAGGGAATCCTTAGGGCCGAACATGAACGATGCTAAAAACCCTACCGGAATAGTAATGATAACTACAGATAACAGCACTTTAAACCAATAATTAAAAAATCCCTTACCCTTATTTAAAGTAGCGGGAATAAATGTATATGCCGATAAACCGTACAAGCCTATGGCTATGGGTACTACTACAAGGATGAGAACAATAAGCTCAATATGAACGTCTAACAATAATAAACCATAAATAAAAACCATCCATATAATTACGGCTATTATCCCCTCCCGGGTAATGATCTTGTAGTTGGATTGTATTTTTTCAGAATTAGTAAGCAGGAAATTCGCGGCATATTTTATCATGCTGTATAGCGTAAGCATCATTACCACCCACAGCGCATAAATTATATTGGTTTTAAAAACCAGGTTATAAACATATCCTGCCGATTTATGGTAAAACAGATATCCTTTTAACCAGGTATCCGTAATTCCGCAAAACAACCAGATGCTGCAAAACAGCATGCAGGCTAATATAATGTTTAGGGCAGTATTTCGTTTTTCATATAAACCTGGTACTATAACAAAATTCCACAGTAAAAAACTTCCGTAATAAAGCAGGTAACGGGCAACCTGAGGGAAAAAGTAATATTTGGAATAAGAGTAATGCAGGCCATATTCATTAAACATATAACGGTATGGTGTCCATACTTCGTAAATATTGCTATTGGCAACTTTGGTTAATAACATAACCAGTGCCAGGCCAAAAAATGCGCTTGCCGTCCAAAACTCTATTTTATTAAAATTTGCGGGTTTTTGTATTAGTTTTTCCATCGCTTTTGTTATTTATAGCGCAAAGTAAATTGCTTGCAGCTGATAAGTAAGCAAATGTGACGAAACCCTGTTCTGGTGTGACGGATACCGGAAATTATAGTAATATGGCAAGCAATTTATTCAGTTCATCAACTTTTTCGGATGCCCCGGCGTGTTCATAAGCGCTTATAAGGTTACGCAACACCCGTTTTATAATATCGGCATTGGAGCAAGGTTCATAAAACTGTTTATCAAACTTAAGGTTAAGTTGTTTCAGAAACATATCCACATCCCTACGGCCGAATATAAAACCCTTGTTAAATGCATTGATATAGAATAAAACCCCGCCCTCGAATTCACTTTCCATGCTCTCATCAAGATAAGCTAAAATAAAGTGTTGCGGAAGATTTACGCCATAAACCGGGATATCGAGCTTTTGTGCTATGATGGAATATATTATTGCCAGTGATATCTGATTACCTTTTTTTGTCTCCAACACCTGGCTGATGTAACTGTTTTGCGGATCGCGGTGATTGGTGGTATTGCCGGTAAAACCATGCAGACTGTAAAATACATGATTAATGAGCTTTACTTGTTCAACGGGACTTGCCTCATTCATCATTTGCAGCCAGATGTCACGTTTTATCGCTTCTATCTGGTTGATCACTTTTTGTTCATCCAGGTCGGGATATTGGTACCTGTTAATAATGAGTATGCCCTGCAACAAGTCAAAAGCTCCTCCTTGATACCACAATTGCAGATCTCTTTTTATTGTTCCGAACTGTATCTCGTGTACCAGGTTGGCTATACGGTCCTGCTGTATACTGTCGAAAGCCTGTTCCCAGGCAGATTCCAGATACTCGATGGCCTCCGTGCCGTACGATAATAATTTTTGATGAACATGATCATATATTTCATCATCCGGATCATCCAGCAGGCGTATCAATGAATTTACTTCTGTAGTATTTATCATATATCTATCCGCTAAAATACTAAACGTTTATATATTTTTACGGCTATGTTTAATATAACGTTTGCTAAAGATTTTCTGTTGCATAAGCTTAAGTCAAAAAACCGTCATGGTTTACATTCCCCTTTTGTGTACCAACTGGTTGACGAAGTGATATACGATCTTAAACCTAAAGCGGCCTATCATAAAATTGAACAGATGCGTGATAAATTGCTGGTTGACGACCGTATGATCACCATCACCGATATGGGAGCCGGCTCTCGGGTAAATAATAACCGTCAGAAAAAAATAAGCGATATTACTATTAACGCGTTAAAACCACCAAAGCTGGCGCAGTTATTATACCGGCTGGCTGCATTTAGTAAACCAAATACAATTGTGGAACTGGGTACCTGCCTGGGTATAACAACACTGTATTTGCAGGAGGCGGCACCCGCTGCCAAAGTTTATACATTAGAGGGCTGCCCGCAAACCGCAGATGTTGCAAAAGAAGTATTTGATATTGCAGGATTAAACGATGTTAAGCTGATAACCGGAAATTTTGATGATACCTTGCAGGATGTGATCAATGAGCATCAGCAGCTTGATTTTGTTTATGTTGATGGCAATCACCAAAAAACGGCCACACTGAATTATTTTAACTGGTGCCTGCCTAAAGTGCACAAAGGTACCATGCTCATTTTCGACGATATTTACTGGAGTGAAGGCATGAAGCAGGCCTGGAAAGAAATAAAGGCACATCCGCAGGTAACGGTTACGGTTGATCTGTTTTGGATAGGTCTTGTTTTTTTTAAACCCAGCCAGGCTAAAGAAGATTTTTTAATAAGGTTTTGAGAGAATATTAGGCTGAATGAATATACAACGATTAGTATCGTTGTATAGGATATTTAAAACGATTCCCCCAAACCAATATAAAAGCCGCTTTGGCGGCTCTCCCCGGGGCGTTTTTCTCCCACTCCGTAGTCAGCACGTATACTCAAACCCTTTTCTACGTCGAAAAAGTACCGTAAACCGCCACCATAATTTGGTTTAAGCTGGTTAATATTGAACGAACTATTAAATACTTCCCCGGTTCCAATAAAACCAACAACGCCAAAGCGATCGCTCAAACGGTAACGCAGTTCAGTTTGTGCAGCTACCAGGTTCCTGTCGCGGTAACGCCCGTTATAATAGCCACGCATAATTTCGTCATTTCCTAA
Organism: Mucilaginibacter segetis; assembly: GCF_016522075.1. GTDB lineage: Bacteria > Bacteroidota > Bacteroidia > Sphingobacteriales > Sphingobacteriaceae > Mucilaginibacter > Mucilaginibacter segetis. The sequence goes on from NZ_JAEHFW010000004.1 coordinate 155,124, forward strand.
AGCGGGTAATAAATAAAACGGCGAGCTGCTGCCCGTCAGGCTTTGTTCTTGTATATCTAATCCTAACACTAAGCGTTTATTTAAAGCAAAAAATTGGGAATATTCTATATTAAACAAACCGCCTGTATAATCGTTATTGCCGAACAAGCCATGCATTAATTCATAGTAACTGGTAATTACCATGCCTTTGGTGGTATAGGTATTGTTGTTGCGATTATCAAAAATAAAACTCGGCCCTATATATACGGTGGAACCGCCATCGCGGCCATCTATGGCTGTGTTCGCAAAAATCCCGTCCGGCTTTTTATCATTAAAGCGGTAATCAAAACCGCCCGCAACTAAGCCTATATATAAGTTATTACTTATTTTCTTTTCCCCGCTCAATGTAATTTTAAAACGTTTTTGGCCTAAGCGGTCGGTGTTACTTTTCAGGGTATTATTACCAATGCCGTAATAATCAAAAGGAAAATTGATGTATGCTATTTCGCCCTTGTAATGATATTTGTTTTGGGGCATCCAGTAACTGGAACTCAGACTTAAGCGGCTTTGTCCTTTTGTTGTTAAGGTAGCATAACCGAATATATTGGAGATACGGGTGTTTTGAGCTAAAGTATCTGTGTAAAAGGAGTACAAAGCAGAACCACCCAGCTCCAACCCGGTTTCAGGGGCAGAACTCAAAACAGGTATGATGGCAAAACTGCCTTTTTTAGTGGTGTCTTTTTCAAAAAGCATTTTGCGCACAAATTTTGGCAGCAGATGTTTTTGTGCAAAAACAGGATTAAAAGCGATAAGCAATAATATGATGGTGAAAATTTTCTTCATAGATTATTAGTGATGCTAAGGTATATTTTAGCTAATTGTTTTACAGAATTTACAAATTAAAATTCTGTTGTGCTCAAAATCCCTACTTTTGCAAAATAATTATTTAACATAACATGAGTACAGCAAGAGGTCCGATATCACAATTTATTGAGAAAAATTATCTGCATTTTAATGCAGCTGCTTTAATGGATGCCGCAAAGGGTTACGAAACCCATTTAACCGAAGGCGGTAAAATGATGGTAACACTGGCTGGTGCAATGAGTACAGCGGAGTTAGGAATTTCGCTTGCCGAAATGATACGCCAGGACAAAATTGATATTATATCGTGCACAGGCGCCAATCTGGAAGAGGATATCATGAACCTGGTGGCGCACTCGCATTATAAACGTGTACCCAACTACCGTGACCTGAGCCCGCAGGACGAGTGGGACTTGCTGGAAAATCATTATAATCGTGTTACCGATACCTGCATTCCCGAAGAGGAGGCATTCCGCAGGCTACAAAAGCACATTCATAAAATATGGAAAGATGCGGATGATAAAGGCGAGCGCTATTTTCCGCATGAATTTATGTACAAAATTTTATTAAGCGGCGAATTGGAGCAGTATTACGAGATCGATCCTAAAAACTCATGGATGCTTGCTGCCGCCGAGAAGAATTTGCCGATAGTGGTACCGGGTTGGGAAGATTCAACTATGGGGAATATTTTTGCGTCGTATGTGATAAAAGGTGAATTAAAACCTACTACCATGAAGAGCGGTATAGAATATATGGCATGGTTGGCCGACTGGTATGTTAAAAATTCGGAAGGCAAGGGTATCGGGTTCTTCCAGATAGGCGGTGGTATAGCCGGGGATTTCCCTATATGTGTTGTTCCTATGCTGTATCAGGATATGGAAATGGAAAATATACCTTTCTGGAGCTACTTCTGCCAGATCTCCGACTCAACAACCTCATATGGTTCTTATTCAGGGGCTGTGCCTAATGAAAAAATTACCTGGGGTAAGCTTGATGTGAACACACCAAAGTTTATTGTGGAGTCGGATGCTACAATTGTAGCACCTTTAATTTTTGCATGGATATTAAAACAATAGGTAATTTACAAATACATACATAAGTGAAAACTTAAGGTTTTGTATCTTTAAATGTCAAAAAATGCCTTTATAGTAGTTATAAGGGCATTTTTAATGTTGTTTAGAACGATTATAAATTAGATATTACTGTCACTAATTTGTCAGCTATACTGTAATAAATCATACTTTTGTGGCTGAAAAAATGGCTAATACGTACATCTTTACGTCGGTTCAACTCATTAATAATAATAACTATTTAGCATAAATACACTTTATGAGAAATATCTCATTGATTTTTAAACAGTTCTCGAGGTCGGTTTTGCTGGTAGCCGGTTTGGGTTTGTATACCCTTAACGCTAATGCGCAAACCGATGCAGCTAAAGGCGAAGCGATATTTAAAGCAAAATGTACCGCTTGTCACAAAATTGATCAACGCGTTATCGGGCCGGCTTTAGGTCCGCAGCTTACATCAGAAACTGATGACGCCTATTTAACCAAGTGGATACAAAACAATCAGGCTTTAATTGCTGCAAAAAACCCAAAAGCGCTCAAAATTTATAACGAGTATAACCAGGCAGGAATGACTGTGTTTGCTGAGTTGAGCGACGCCGATGTGGGTAATATATTAACTTACATACGCGGCGAATGGAAAACCATGCAGGAAGCGCCTAAGGGCGGAGGCGGCACATCAACTGCGGCACCACAGGAAACCGGACCAAGTAATTTGGTAATATGGGGCCTTATAGGTGTTATTGTTATTGCCTTTATTGTTATACTGGTATTAAACAAAGTAATTGCAACGCTTGAACGCTTGTTGCTGCGTAACAAAGGCCTTTTGGTTGAAGAGGAAGAAACCGAAGCCACTAAAGAACCTGTTGACAAATTTGCTACTGTAAAAAGACTTGCCAAAAATAAGAAACTGGTATTTTTTATAGTGCTTTGCGGTACCATAGCAATGGGTAGCTGGAGCTGGACCACCATCTGGAATACCAACGTACACTCAGGCTATCAGCCGGTACAACCTATTAAATATTCACACGAGCTGCACGCGGGCGCTATGAAAATAGATTGCCAGTATTGCCACTCCGGTGCTTATAAATCAAAGAATGCATCAATACCATCATTAAACGTATGTATGAATTGCCACAAGGTTGTTAAGACCGAGTCGCCTGAGATACATAAGATATACGATGCGTTGGGTTATGATCCTAAAACCGCTAAATACGACAGCACTAAGGCTCATCCTATACAGTGGGTGCGTATACATAACCTTCCGGATTTTGCCTACTTTAACCACTCACAGCACGTAAAAGTTGCGGGTTTAAAATGCCAGCAATGCCATGGTCCGGTACAAACCATGAAAGAGGTTTACCAATATTCACCGCTCACCATGAAATGGTGTATACAATGCCACAAACGTACCGAGGTTAATTACAAAGGCAGTGGTTATTATGACAACATGATAGAAGTGCACGACCGAATTAAACGCGGAGAAAAAGTTACTGAAGCTGCACTGGGTGGTATAGAGTGCGGTAAGTGCCATTATTAATAAACGATTTAGAACTTAGCATTACAGTTTATATAACTTAAATGGATAGCAATAAAAAATACTGGAAGGGTTTAGAAGAGCTGAACAAAACACCAGAATTTGTTGAGAAAAATAAACACGAATTTGCGGAGCCGATCCCTATTGAAGAGGTATTAAGCGGCGCTGGATTATCGTCAAAAACACCACGACGCGACTTTTTAAAGGCGCTTGGTTTTGGTGTTGGCGCGGTTACTTTAGCAGCTTGCCAAAAAGTGCCTGTTCACAAATCAATCCCATACCTAATAAAACCCGAAGAAGTTACACCCGGTGTAGCTAATTATTATTCTTCAACGTTTGAAGGCAGCGCCATATTGGTTAAAACCCGCGAGGGAAGGCCAATTAAAGTAGAGGGTAATCCTAATGATCTGTTATCAAAAGGCGGATTAAGTGCCCATGCACAGGCATCGGTTCTTGACCTTTATGATGGCGGCCGTGTTAAGGATCCGATGCTTAACGGTTCTGATGCAGGATGGGCACAGGTAGATACTTTTGTAAAAAATGAACTCGCCGCAATTAAAGGCGCAGGAAAAGGCATACGCTTAATATCATCTACCGTACACAGCCCTTCAACTTTGGCGGTTATTGCTGATTTTGTTGCCGCTTATCCTACCGCAAAGCATATTAACTATGATGCGGTTTCTTACACAGGTATAATACAGGCTAACCAAAACAGTTTTGGAAAAGCAGTACTGCCACATTATAATTTTGATAAGGCTGATGTTATTGTAAGCTTCGGCGCTGATTTTCTGGGAACCTGGATATCAGGCGAGGAGTTTACCCGTCAGTATGTACAAAACAGGAATAATAAGTCCCTGGAAAGCAAAAAAATGTCTCGTCATATTCAATTCGAGACAGGCATGAGCCTTACAGGTACCAATGCTGACGTACGCATCCCTGTTAAGCCATCAGAAGAAGGCCTGGCGCTGATCAACTTATATAATGCCATATCAGGCACATCATTACCGGGTTCAAAACCGTTAGCGAATGCTACTGTTGATAAAGCGATAATGATAGCCGCTAAAGAATTGCAGGCTGCTAAGGGTAAAGCCCTTGTTGTAGCCGGATCTAACGATGTGGCTACCCAAATATTAGTAAATGCCATTAACTCAATGTTGGGCAGTTACGGTACTACTATTGATTTGGACAATCCATCTCACCAGTATGCCGGTAACGATGCTGAACTTGTTGAGTTTATAAATGAGGCAAAACGTGGCGAAGTTGGTGCCGTGTTCTTTATGGATGCTAACCCGGCTTATAATTTTTACGCTAACGCCGATCTTAAAGAGGCCCTGAAAAAAGTGCGCCTGAAAGTGACTTTTGCTGATCACGCTGATGAAACATCAGAGCTATGTAACGTATTAGCGCCAAACCATCACTACCTGGAATCATGGGGAGATGATAACGCTGTTGAAGGTTACTATACCATTATGCAGCCAACCATTAATCCGGTTTATAATACACGCCAGGCAGAACAAAGCCTGCTGTTATGGTCGGATAGCCCTGTGAAAGATTATTACACCTATGTTAGAAATAACTGGGATAAAAACCTTTTGGCTAAAGGCGGTTTAGCTGGCCAAAGCGGATGGGAAACCCTTTTACAAAATGGCTTTATTAAGGTTGCTGATGCCGCTGCAGGTACTTACACCTTTAATCAGGATCTAAACGCCGTAGCGCAAACTATATTAAATCAAAGCAGTAAGCTTGCCGAAGGCAATAAAATGGAACTGCAGATATATCAAACTGTGGCAATGCGCGATGGTAAACGCGCAAACAATCCATGGTTACAGGAACTTCCTGATCCGGTATCAAAAGTAACTTGGGATAACTTTGCAGCTATGGCGCCGGCCGATATTAAAAAATTGGGTTACAATCAGGGCGATCTGGTTAAGGTAGAAGCAAACGGATATTCAATTAATCTGCCTGTATTATTACAGCCGGGCCAGGCTCAGGGTACCGTATCGGTAGCTGTTGGTTATGGTCGTTCTAAGGGTGGTGCAGTTGTTGAAGGCGGAATTGGACAAAATGCCTTTCCTTTCCATAGTTTCCGTAACGGAACGTTCCAAACTAGTTCACCTGCAACTATTACTGCATTAGGAGATACCTATTTGCTGGCTCAAACTCAAACTCACCACTCTTACGAAGGGCGTAACGTAATACGCGAGGCTTCATTTAAAGAGTATGTTAAAAATCCGTCAGTAAACAGCGGTAACGAAGGCGAGCACAAAAAATACAGCCTTTGGGACGAATATGAACGCCCTGCCTATAACTGGGTAATGGCGATCGACCTTAACGCCTGTACAGGTTGCGGGGCTTGTGTAGTTGCATGTAACGCTGAAAATAATATACCTGTAGTAGGTAAATTAGAGGTGAGCCGTCGTCGTGAAATGCACTGGATACGTATTGACCGTTATTACAGCTTTAACGAAGAAGGTAAAGAAATAACCGAAGAGCGCGAAATAGATAAGTTAGAGAATTTTGATAACGTATCGGTTGTTCACCAGCCTATGCTTTGTCAGCATTGCGATCACGCTCCTTGCGAAACGGTATGCCCTGTACTGGCAACAGTACACTCTGCCGAAGGTTTGAACCACATGGCTTACAACCGTTGTATTGGTACACGTTATTGTGCAAATAACTGTCCGTTCAAGGTACGCCGCTTTAACTGGTTCAACTACTGGAACGATTCACGTTTCGATAATTATCTGAATAACGAGCATACACAATTAGTACTTAATCCGGATGTTACCACACGTTTCCGTGGGGTTATGGAAAAATGCTCTATGTGTATACAGCGTATACAAGCAGGTAAGCTGCATGCTAAAATGGAAAAACGTCCGCTTAAGGATGGTGAGGTAAAAGTAGCCTGCCAGCAAACATGTTCAGCAAACGCTATCATATTCGGTAACGTTAACGATCCGGAGTCGGAAGTTGCAAAAGCTTTAAAGAGCGAAAGAACTTATTACGTACTGGAAGAATTGAACGTACAGCCGGGAATTGGTTACCAGGTAAAAGTTAGAAACACATCATCTGAATTACAGGCTTAATTAATACAAGAGATATATAAAAATATGGCATCTCATAATGAATCGATAATCAGGGAACCGTTAATCACAGGCAAGGATATTACCTATGCTAAAATTACTGAGGATATACTGTCGCCTGTTGAAAATAAACCCAATAAAGCCTGGTGGATAGGTTTTACCGTTGCATCATTAGGCGCCTTACTGTGGGTATTTGCAGTTAGTTACACCTTTTGGTACGGAATTGGAGCATGGGGATTGAACAAAACAGTTGGCTGGGCCTGGGATATCACCGGTTTCGTGTGGTGGGTAGGTATTGGTCACGCGGGTACGCTTATTTCCGCGGTGTTATTACTGTTCCGTCAAAACTGGCGTAACTCCATTAACCGCTCTGCAGAGGCGATGACCATCTTCGCAGTTATTTGTGCCGCTACGTACATTGTGGCACACATGGGCCGCCCATGGCTTGCATATTTTTCGTTACCATTACCCAACCAATACGGATCATTATGGGTAAACTTTAACTCACCGCTGGTATGGGACGTTTTCGCTATCTCCACTTACTTCTCGGTATCGTTAGTGTTCTGGTACACAGGTTTATTGCCTGATATCGCTACCATACGTGACCGTGCTAAAGGCTTACGCCGCCGTATTTACTCTATCATGTCATTCGGTTGGAGTGGTTCTGTAAAAACCTGGCAGCGATTTGAAACCGTATCACTAATACTTGCGGGTATATCTACACCACTGGTACTTTCGGTACACACCATCGTATCAATGGACTTTGCAACATCATTGGAACCGGGCTGGCACACCACCATTTTCCCTCCGTATTTCGTTGCAGGGGCTATATTTTCCGGTTTTGCCATGGTACAAACATTATTGCTGGTAACCCGTAAGGTTTTAGGTTTGGAGAATTACATTACCATGTTCCACATCGAATCAATGAACAAAATTATTTTGTTAACAGGTTCAATAGTTGGTGTGGCTTATCTTACTGAGTTCTTTATTGCTTACTACTCAGGTAGTGAGTATGAGCAATACACTTTCCTTAACAGGTTTATCGGGCCTTACTGGTGGGCAGGTTGTATGATGTACGGCTGTAACGTATTAATGACCCAGTTAATGTGGTTTAAAAAGGTACGTACCAATATACCTATCGCATGGGCGCTTTCCATCATTGTAAACATAGGTATGTGGTTTGAGCGTTTTGTGATCATCGTGGTATCGCTTCACCGTGATTATATCCCTTCGAGCTGGGCTATGTTTTATCCAAGCTGGATTGATGTAAGCGTATTTATAGGTTCCATCGGTGTATTCTTTACTTTATTCCTGCTGTTTATCCGTGTGCTGCCATCAATAGCTATGGCCGAGGTTAAATTGCTGCTGAAGAGCGCGAGTGAGCAAGCCAAGAAAAAATTGATCGATGAAGGCCATGTAGAAGAATCACAAGCTGAATTCTACAAAGAATCATTAACAAAATTTGACAGTGTTGAAATAGCCGATTACGAAAAAGTTTAAAACCATGAGCAGCACAAAATATATTTTAGGCCTTTTTGACGATCCGGATGAAATGATGAACGGAATCGACAATCTACAGAGAAATAGTGTACCTATTTATGATGTATATACACCAATGCCCATACACGGCATTGAGGCAAAACTTGGAATTAAAGAATCAAGATTAGGTTATGCGGCATTTATGTTTGGCTGTTTAGGCGGAACAATAGTTTTCAGCATGATATGTTATATGCTGGTTTTAGACTGGCCTATGAACATTGGCGGTAAAATGCACTTCGCAGTGCCTGATTTTATTCCGATCACATTTGAGTGGACCGTGTTATTCACGGCATTTGGTATGACAGGTACCTTCTTTTTCGCTACTCACCTTTTTCCGGGACGTGCGCCAAGAGTAATGGATCTGAGAGCTACTAACGACAGGTTTGTAATTGCCATTGATGCAAAAGGCAACATACCACATGACGACATCACCAATTTATTAAAACAATCAGGAGCAGTAGAAGTAAAGCATAACGACAGAAAATATGTTAGCTATGAATAAATTTAGAATATTGGGCACAACGGCTATCGCGATTGCTGCATCGGTTGTAATAACCTCATGCAAAGATAAGCGTAGTACCGGCTGGGAATATGCTCCCAATATGTATAAACATATCGCGTACGATCCGGATCAGAGCAATCCGAATTTTAAGGACGGTAAAACGGCACAACAACCACCGGCAGGAACCATACCTATCGGCTTTAAAACCTTTGATTATCCAAACACACGTGAAGGATATGAGCAGGCAGGTGTAGAGGTTAAAAGTCCTTTGGCTCAAACGGAACAGAATCTGGCTGATGGCAAGGTGTTGTTTGAACACTTTTGCTCGCCATGCCATGGTCAAACCGGCCAGGGCGACGGATTAGTGGTACAGCACGGTTATCCGCCACCACCGTCATATTCAAAAGGACAATCATCACGCGGCGGCGCCATGAAAGACCTTACCGACGGTAAAATTTACCATACCATCACTTATGGTGTAAATGCCATGGGTTCATACGCCTCGCAGCTTGAGCCTGATGAGCGGTGGAAAGTAATTATGTATGTACACCATTTACAAAATTTATAAGAATTATTTTTAATGAAGACTCATAATAATTTTGACGAACCATTTGAATTTGCGGGCAAGGTTAAAACCTGGAGCCTTGTAATGATAGCAGTTGGTGTAATTGGAGTATTGCTTGGCTTTTTAACAAACGATGGCGAACGCACATTTGCAAACTTATTGCTAATGGGTTATTACTTTACCTGTGTTTGTTTAGCCGGCGTGTTTTTTTGTGCCATACAATATGCCGCACAGGCCGGATGGTCTGCATCACTGTTAAGAATACCGCAGGCATTTATCAAAGTACTGCCTTATGCTATAGTTTTATTACTGGTAATAGTAGCATCAGGCATGTTTATTACCCATACCGGAACTGACGAGGAAGGCCACAAGGCCGTAGTACCATACTTATATAAGTTATGGGCTGCAAAAGGTTTAACTACACCCGGCAGCGAAAACTATGATGCTATAATTGCCGGTAAGTCCGGATTTTTGAACAAACCTTTTTTCTTTATCCGATTAATCGGCTTCCTGGTAGCTTATGCTATATGCGGCAGGTTACTGGTTAAATACTCTACAGAAGAGGATGATATGGGTGGTATGTTCAACTATAAAAAAAGCTTTAAAATATCTTGTGTGTTTTTAGCGATATTCGGTTTTACCGTACCTCTTTTCTCATACGATACTATAATGACCTTAGATGCCCACTGGTTTTCAACCATGTTTGGCTGGTATAACTTAGCAGCACTTTGGGTAAGCGGACTTGCAGTAATTACCTTCTTTATTATAATGCTGAAAAAGCAAGGCTATTTTTCATGGATCACAGAGAATCACTTACATAATATGGGTATATTAATGTTTGCTTTCTCTATATTCTGGACTTACCTATGGTTTGCACAGTTCTTATTGATCTATTATGCCAACATCCCTGAAGAATCAGTTTATTTTTATAAAAGGTGGGAACCTGAATTTAAACCATGGTTTTGGTTGAACATCGTAATTAATTTTGCTGCTCCGTTTTTCCTTTTAATGTCACGCGATGCAAAAAGGTTGCTTAGCAGAATTAAAATGGTAGCTATCATATTGATCATCGGTCACTGGCTGGATTATTTTATGATGATAATGCCGGGCACCGTAGGTCCGCAATCTCACTGGTATACAGAGATCGGTTGGATTGAGCCATGTGTGTTTATTGGTTTCGCGGGCTTATTTACCTTCCTGGTACTTACAGCATTAAGCAAATTCAAATCGCTTGCGCCAAAAAATCACCCATTACTGCAGGAAAGTCTGCATCATCACATATAATAATTGTTAAATTTGCAAAAGGAATACAGCATTCAAATAACCAATAAAATGGGATTAAAAAATTTAATAAGTTCTAAAAAAATGCTTTCGCTTTTAGCGGTGTTTATGCTGTTGAGCACTAACCTGCTTTTTGCTCAGGATGCAGCAAGTTCAGCAACAACCGGTGCAGGCGATGCCGGTACCGCTACCGGGAATGTATGGATTGGGCCGGTGTACTACATATTATTATTTATAATAGTGTGTTTTGTAGTAGCCATAGTAGGTAAAATACTACGTGTTTTTGATCTTACTCAGCAAATTCAGGGCAAAAAGCCTATGAACTGGCATAATATAATGGGTGTTTTCTGCCTGATATTCCTGGTTGCAGGTTTATACGGTGCCTATTGGGAATTCACGGTACAGGGAAGCATGATATTACCTGAGTCCGCTTCAGCACATGGCGTTAAGATCGACGAAATGTTCTGGACAACTACAGTGCTTACCATGATTGTTTTCTTTGTAACACAAATATTGCTGTTTACATTCTTATTCAGATACCGTTATTCAGAGAAACGCAGAGGACATTTCTTACCTCATAACAATACCATCGAAAAAGTTTGGACTATTGCTCCGGCTATTGTATTAACTATTCTTGTAATATTCGGATTTTTCACCTGGCAGGAGATCACCAACAGTGTTGATGCTAAAGGCGAGCCCGCTTCTATCAACGTAGATGTAACCGGCCACCAATTTGCGTGGGAGCTACGTTACCCGGGAGCGGACGGTAAATTGGGTAAAACCGATTATAAACTGGTAACAGGCTTAAATAAACTGGGTATCAATTTCAAGGATAAAAATAGCTTTGATGATTTGCAGGCAGATACCATGGTATTACCTGTGCGTAAATCTATCAGATTAAATATTCACGCTCAGGATGTTATCCATAGCGTTTACATGCCTCACTTCCGTGTGCAGCTTAACGCAGTACCCGGATTGCCAACCTACTTTAAATTTACACCAACTATTACCACAGCAGAGATGCAACGTAAGTTAGGAGATCCTGATTTTCAATACCTGCTTTATTGCAATAAGATATGTGGTGGTAGCCATTATAACATGAAAAAGGTGGTGAAAGTGGTATCGGAAGCTGAATATCAGGCATGGATAGCACAGCAAAAACCATATTTATCGGGTGCATTGAAAAAAGAGCTGCAATTTGCCGCTACTAAGGATGCTCAACAAAAAAGATTAGCGTTAAACAATTAATTCAAAAAGATTAGCGAGTATGTCAACATTATCAGTTCAAGATCACGGAGTAGCTCATCACGAAGAAGATCACGGACATCACCATAAGCAAAGTTTTCTTACTAAGTATATATTTAGTCAGGATCATAAGATGATTGCTAAGCAATTCCTTATTACAGGGATTACCATGGCTGTTATCGCTATGCTGTTATCTATATTATTCAGGATACAATTAGCCTATCCTGAAAAATCATTCCCGTTATTAGAAACGCTATTGGGCAGGTTTGCTCCTAACGGTCGTTTAGATTCCAATTTCTACCTGGCCTTAGTTACCATACACGGTACCATAATGGTGTTCTTTGTGTTAACTGCAGGCTTGAGCGGTACCTTTGCCAATCTTTTAATTCCATTGCAGTTAGGTGCACGTGATATGGCTTCGCCATTCCTTAACATGCTTTCGTACTGGTTCTTTTTTACTGCCAGTGTTATCATGTTATCATCATTCTTTATACAAAAAGGCCCCGCAAGTGGTGGTTGGACTATTTACCCGCCGCTATCCGCATTGCCAAAGGCAATGCCCGGTTCCGGCATGGGAATGACCTTATGGTTAATAAGCATGGTGCTGTTTATTGCATCGCAATTAATGGCGGGTATAAATTATGTTAGTACTATTTTAAACATGCGTACCAAAGGTATGGACCTTTGGAAAATGCCGCTTACTGTATGGGCGTTATTCTTAACCGCAGTATTGGGTGTTTTAGCTTTCCCTGTATTAGTAGCGGGTGTAGTATTATTAGTGTTCGACCGTAGTTTTGGTACAAGCTTTTATCTTTCAGAAATTGTATTGAATGGTACCCAGGTGCAACCTTATGAAGGTGGTAGCCCTATATTGTTCCAGCATTTATTCTGGTTCCTGGGTCACCCAGAGGTATATATCGTTATTATGCCTGCAATGGGCATCTCATCAGAGGTAATGTCAGTAAACTCACGTAAGCCAATATTTGGTTATCACGCCATGGTTTACTCGTTAATTGGTATTACGGTATTATCATTTATAGTTTGGGGTCACCACATGTTTGTAACCGGGATGAATCCTTTCCTTGGGGGCGTGTTCATGATCACCACTTTGATTATCGCGGTACCATCAGCTGTAAAAACATTTAACTGGCTGGCTACGCTGTGGCGTGGTAATATCCGCTTTACCGCGGCAATGCTGTTTGCCATTGGTATGGTTTCCTTCTTTATCTCAGGTGGTTTAACCGGTATATTTTTAGGAAACGCTGCATTAGATATTAATTTACATGATACCTACTTTGTAGTAGCTCACTTTCACCTGGTAATGGGTTCGGCGGCTATATTTGGTATGCTTGCCGGTGTATATCACTGGTTCCCTAAAATGTTTGGCCGTTTAATGAACGAAAAATTAGGCTATCTGCATTTTTGGATAACATTTATAGGTGCTTACCTGGTGTTCTTCCCTATGCACTTTATGGGCCTTGATGGTGTACCACGTCGTTATTACGCCTTTACAGAATTCGAATCAATGAAGAGATGGCTTTCTGTAAATACATTTATAACATGGGCAGCTATAATGGCAGCGGTTGCACAATTTGCATTCCTGTTCAACTTTATTTATTCCATATTCTTCGGTAAAAAAGCAACGCAGAATCCGTGGCAGGCAAACACCCTGGAATGGACTACTCCGGTAGAACATCTGCATGGTAACTGGCCGGGAGAGATCCCTACTGTTTACCGTTGGCCATATGATTATAGTAAACCGGGTGCCGAGGAAGACTTTATACCTCAAACAGTTCCTTTATCACAAACCATGAGTTCAAATCTTCCGCATGATTTTGAAGATAACCCTACCGGTTTGCAGGAACATGCTAAATGGATAAATACTCAGAACAAAAACGAAGAAGTAAAATAAATTTTATATCTATCTGATTTTTTAGGGTATCTGTGCCGGAATTTACCTCCACAACAGATACCCTAATTTTTTAGAATATTTAAATGAGCAAAAACGTATCCGGGAGCAGATTTTTAAAAACGAACCTTATTACTATTATCCTGCTTTTTATTTTAATACTGGCAGGAGGGGTAGTTCGCAGTACAGGGTCGGGTATGGGTTGTCCGGATTGGCCAAAGTGTTTTGGCCAGTATGTGCCGCCATCAAACGTTAACGATTTGCCTGCTGATTATAAACAGGTTTATGCGGAAAAGAGGCTTGCTAAAAATGATAAGTTCGCTCACATGCTGGATGTATTCGGTTACGGTCAGTTAGCCAACCGCATAAGAAATGACCGGTCTATATTGGTGCCCGAAGAATTTAACAGCGCTAAAACCTGGACTGAATATATTAACAGACTAATCGGAGCAGTATCAGGTATCTTTCTGTTATTGCTGGCTATATTTTCTTTTACTTACTGGAAAAACGATAAGCGAATTGTGCTGCTTAGTATTTTTAATCTTATACTGGTAGGTTTTCAGGGTTGGCTGGGTTCTATAGTGGTATCTACTAACTTAGTGGCATGGATAGTTACCGTACATATGTTGCTGGCATTGGCTATATTAGCAATTTGCATAGCTACGTATCATTTGGCTAAAGTGCACGGCAGGTATAAGCTTAAAATTAAACCGCTGATTGCTTTAATTGCAATATTGGCTTTAGGTTTAAGTATTTTACAAATTGCCTTTGGTACCGAGGTGCGCGAAAAGATAGATATGATAGCAGGCCATTTGGAAAGCAGTTATCGTGATAGCTGGGTAAGGCGTGCCGGCGATATATTTACGCAACACCGGGATATGGCTGTAATAGTGCTATTGGTTAATGTGATATTATATGCTTTGATCCGGCGGGCTTTTAACCGTCATTCGGTACAGCAGCAGATAATGAGTTTTGCGTTTTTAATGATAATGCTGCAGATAGTAACGGGCATTATTTTATCATATTGGGCGTTACCTCCGTTTGCGCAGGCTTCGCATATTGTTTTGGCAAGCCTTGTTTTTGGCGCACAGTTTTATTTACTGTTGAATTTATTTAGTTCGGTTAATTTGCGGGAGGGGAGTAAATGAGTGATTTTGCGAAGCTAATAAAGTTAAGACTAACCTTTTTAGTGGTTTTTTCGGCTTCAATATCGTATTTGATAGGAAGCAAGGTAACCGGAGCGATCGACTGGAGCAGTTGGGCATTCTGGAGTAAATGGCTGATGCTCATAGCCGGAGGATTCTTAGTTACATCGGCTGCTAACGGTTTTAATGAGATAATTGAAAAGGACCTGGATAAACTGATGAAACGCACGGTTGACAGGCCCATACCATCAGGCAGAATGACCACCGGGCAAGCTTTGGTGCTGAGTTTGTTTATGGCCATATTTGGTACCTATTTACTCGGAAAGTTAAACCTTACTACCGGTTATCTTTCCGTATTTTCCATTATATTATATGCTTTTGCCTACACACCTTTAAAGCGTAAATCGCCAATTGCTGTTTTTGTAGGCGCTATACCCGGTGCGTTGCCCCCATTAATTGGCTATGTTGCCGCTCACGAAAAAATAGATGGCATTGCCCTTTTATTATTTGGCATACAGTTTATTTGGCAGTTCCCGCATTTTTGGGCTATTGCCTGGGTTTTGGATGATGATTATAAACTGGCAGGTTTCAGGCTGCTGCCATCAGGTAAAAGAAATTTAACCAGTGCTGTAGTAACCTTTATATTAACTTTAATATTGTTACCCGTAAGCCTGCTTCCAACATTTTACGGTTATGGTGGTTACTATTTAGGTGCTGTGTCGTTAATAATGGGACTGATATTTTTATACCAGGCATATAAGCTTTTAACCACTCTTGAAATTAAATCGGCACAAAAGTTAATGTTTGGCTCTTTTTATTACCTGCCTGTGGTGCAATTAATGTTTTTATTTGATTTTATAGGAAAGGCGCAATGATGACCCGGATACAACAACAAGAAGATAAACTTAACCTTGCCCCCAAAAAATTCAATATGTGGATATTCATATTCACATCATTCATGTTTTTTGCGGCATTAACCAGCGGCTTTATTGTTTACAGTGGCGGTACAGGCCACGGTATTCATATTATTTTGCCGCAGGCTTTTATGTACAGCACGGCTGTTATAGTTTTAAGCAGTGTAACTATGTTTATGGCTTCAAGGGCTGCAAAGGGCTTGCAGTTTGCAAAGCAAAGGCTTTATTTATGGCTCACTATAATACTGGGCATATTGTTCTTTATTATTCAAATATATGCGTGGTATGTACTTGTGTACAAAATGGGCATATATTTTACCAATCCAAATGCATCCCAGTCATTTATTTACGTGTTTACGGGGATGCACTTATTACACATTTTAGCAGGTATTTTATTGCTTGGATACACTTTGTGGGGTAGCTACCGAAATATCCCACAGGTTAAAAATTTATTCGGAATGCAGATGTCCTCTATTTTTTGGCATTTTGTCGATATTATATGGATTTATCTGTATGTTTTTTTACTTTTGAACCAATATTAACAAACACATGAGTGCACAAGTATCACCTATTGATGAAGTAAAATCAACCCCTTGGTCTGGAGGCAGATCGCCGTTCAATGTTGAGTATGGTAAAATGATGATGTGGTTCTTCCTCCTTTCGGATGCGTTCACCTTTTCATCCTTATTAATTGCATACGGCGCTTTACGTTTCAGCTCTAACAGCTGGCCCGCTCCCGACCTGGTATTTCAATCTGTTCCCGGCCTTATAGAGCATGGCGCTCCGTTAGTGTTTGTGGGTTTAATGACCTTTATTCTTATCCTGAGTTCTGTTACTATGGTATTAGCTGTAGAAGCAGGGCACCGCATGGCAAAAAAAGAAGTGGTAAAATGGATGATATTTACCATAATTGGCGGTTTTACCTTTTTAGGCTGCCAGGCTTTGGAATGGACACACCTGCATAGCGAAGGTTTTTGGTGGAGCAGCATCCCTACCGATCTGACGGAGTATTTTCATAAAGGGGCTCCTTTATCTACTACCTATACGCATCAATTTGCCAACTTATTTTTTACCATAACCGGTTTTCATGGTTTCCACGTATTTAGTGGTGTAATTATCAATATCATTATTACTATTAATGTATTGTTAGGTACCTATCAAAAGCGCGGCAGCTACTTAATGATAGAAAAGGTGGGCCTTTACTGGCACTTTGTAGACCTGGTATGGGTATTTGTATTTACCTTCTTTTATTTAGTGTAAAAATTTAACTGATCAAGATATTATGTCATCAGAACCAACAGATGCTCATGCAGAGCACGGAGAACACGAAGGAATGACTAAAAAGCGAATTGTCGCTATCTTCCTTTACTTATTAGGTATAACCGTTGTAGAATTTATAATTGCACTTTGGTTAGTACCGACCGGGTATATTCCAATTCAATATGCCAACCCTATTTATATTGTTCTTACTTTATTTAAGGCCTTTTTGATAGTTGCATACTTTATGCACTTAAAATTTGAAAAGATCGGGCTTGCTTTAGCTATAATAGTTCCTATTTTATTCATCATCGGACTTATACTTGTTTTAACAAACGAAAGCCACTATTGGGTAGATCTTAGGGTGTAATGCGGAAAGCAGGCATTGTTAAAAAAATTATGATCCTGGTAATGATATTGGCATTACCGGGATTTTTATATTATTTACTAACCGTAAAAGGTAAGAACCGCTACAAACCCCTGCCCTTTTTCGGGCCTAAAGAGATAGCTAACACATCACATAAGATCCGTGGCAAGGATGTCCCGGATACCATATACCATAAACTGAACAACTTTGCTTTAACAGATCAGAATGGTAATAAGGTATCATTTAAAAATTTTGATAAAAAAATATTTGTTGCCAGCTTTTTTTTTACAAGATGCCCCAATGTTTGCAGCACGGTAAACAGTAATTTAAGTAACCTTGAAAAAGTTTATGCCAAAAATAAAATGGTGTACTTTGTATCAATAACGGTTGATCCGGAGCATGATACACCGGCGGTATTAAAAAAATATGCTGATAAGTATGATGCCGGCAACAACTGGCTTTTTCTATCAGGCGATACTACCACCATTTATAATTTAGCCCGCAAAGGCTTTTTGGTGAATGCGCTGAAAGCAGGTGAGGATGATTTTGTTTACAGCGATAAACTGATACTGATTGATGCGGAAAAACGCATACGCGGATATTACTCAGGCACATCAATTACCGATATGACAAAACTGAACGATGAGATCAAAGTATTGATAGCTGAAGAATTAAGAAAGGTGGATAAACCATTATATTAAAAAATGACCGATAAATTTATATTTCGATTTGTTGCCGCGGTAACAGTATTTGTTATTATTGTGGTTATTGTTCTTAACAGGCACCTTATTCCCGGGCCGGCTAAGGCACCTGCCTTTACACCTTACCTGCCTTTGCTTAACGCAATATTGAATGGTACCTGTACAGTATTACTATTAACCTCTCTGTATTTTATAAAACAAGGTAATATAACGGTTCATAAACGGCTAAATATTATTACTTTTTGCCTGTCGTCGTTGTTTTTAGTGTCATATATATTGTTTCATTACCTGATGCGGACAGACACTCATTACGGTGATGTTGATGGGGACGGCATATTATCAGCATCAGAACTTGCTGCTGCAGGCGGGTTAAGAACCCTGTACTTTTTTATACTGATTCCACACATCATATTAGCCGCAGGCGTTTTACCATTGATTTTACTTAGCTTTAATTATGGCTTACAAATGCAGGTACAAAAGCATAAGAAACTCGTAAGATGGGCGTTCCCGATATGGTTATACGTAACCATAAGTGGCGTTATAGTTTATTTAATGATATCACCTTTTTATCATTTTTAATAAAATTGATAAAAAGATAATATTGTTGGGCTATTTTAAACCAAACATTTAAAAACTGCGTTATTTATTCATTGAAAGTAATCTTTTAATATGAAAAACTTCAAATATATATTCTCCCTTATAGCGGCATTCGCATTAGTAACCATTACCACTATTACTGTAAACGCGCAATGTGCAATGTGTACCACCGCAGTTGAAACTAATGCTGCTAATGGCGGTAACACAGCCGACGGCCTAAACAAAGGAATAGTATACCTTTTAGCGGCACCTTATATCGCAGTTGCTGTTATCGGCATTATATGGTATAAAAAATACCGTCGTAAAAATGTTGAACTGCATATGCGTGAAGAAAAGCTTAATTTAAATTAAGCCACAGCATAACAGGTGATACAAAAGCAAACATTAACTTTTTTAAAAGACCTTGTTGTCAATAACAACCGGGATTGGTTTTTAGCGAATAAGGAAAGGTACGACGAGGCCCGCGAAAATGTGATAGGCCTAACGGGCGATATTATAAGTAAACTGCATTTAATTGATGCCGGCGTTAACCCGGACCTCGATCCCAAGAAATGCGTTATGCGCATATACCGCGATATACGGTTCAGCAAAAATAAAACGCCCTATAAAAATAATTTTGGAGTGAGCATCCCATCTTCCGGCTTAAGGTTGGGCGGTGTGGAATACTATTTACATATACAGCCGGGCAAATCTTTCATAGCGGGTGGTTACTGGATGCCTCAGGGAGATCACCTGAAGGCAATAAGACAGGAAATAGATTATAATGCTGCTGATCTGAAAAAAATAATTGACGATAAGGAATTTATAAACTTATTTGGCGAATTTAGATCACAGGAGCAACTTAAAACCGCCCCGCGAGATTATGATGCTGATAACGAAAATATAGCCTTACTTAAATTGAAAAGCTTTATAGTTACCCATCCTTTAACGGATAAAGCACTGCTTAAAAATAACATAGCCGATGAAATAGTTGGTTTATGCAGTAAAATTTATCCTTTGAATGTGTTTTTAAAAACAGCCATAGCTTAAAATATTAAACCTTAATAGTATGAAGATAAAATATTGCCTTTTAGCCGCAGCACTTCTTTTAACATTACACTCCTGCGTGGTGATGTCACCTAAAAAGTATAAAGCGTTAGTTGCACAACGCGATTCATTGTCCTCGCGTACGGTTACCCTGGAAGAGGAAGTTTACAACCTGAAGAAAGAGATAGCGGGATTAAAGGCTGATACCGCGAACCTGAACCGGGATTTGGCAAGGCTTAATGACAATTATAATAAACTGAATAATACCTACAGTGCTACTTCATCAAAAGTAAATCAGCTGTCGGCAGATCTGCAAAAGCGCGAAGCCAGGTTAAAAGAAGTGGAAGATATTTTACGCAAGCGCGATGAGGCTACTAACGCTTTGAGGGATAAGCTGCAAAAAGCCTTATTAGGATTTCAACAGAGCGGTTTAAGCGTAGATATACGGAATGGTAAGGTATACGTATCATTAACCGATAAGTTGTTATTTCCTTCGGGTAGTATAGTAATTGACGATCGCGGAAAAATGGCCTTACAGCAACTGGCGGCTGTGCTGAATAAAGAACCTGATATTAATATAGCCGTTGAGGGGCATACTGATAATAAAAAGGTAATTAATCTGGGACAGATAAAAGATAATTGGGATCTCAGTGTATTACGCGCTACATCGGTTACCCGGTATCTGACCGACGTGGAGAATGTTGATCCGCACAGATTAACTGCTACAGGTAAGGGTGAATACCAGCCTATTGATCCTTCAGATACTAACGAGGCCCGATCAAAAAATCGGCGGATCGAGATTGTGCTTTCACCCAAATTGGATGAACTGTATAATTTGATCACTAAATAAATCAAACCCCAATATTCGATCCCCCTGAATTGGGGGATTTTTTTTACTTGAACTTTTGCAGATATCATGAAACTGATACGATACGGACAACCCGGCAACGAAAAAACAGGAGTGGAGATTAACGGTACCAAATTCGATACCTCCGGTTTCGGACAGGACTATGATGAGCATTTTTTTGCCACGGACGGACTAATCCGTTTGAAGGAATTTATAAACACTAATAAATCCTCGCTTACAGGAATTGCAGCTAATGAACGTTTAGCATGCCCGGTAGCGCGGCCATCAAAAATAGTTTGCGTGGGGCTTAACTATAAAGATCATGCGGCAGAAATGCAAATTCCGTTGCCTCACGAACCTGTGGTATTCTTAAAATCTACCTCGGCTATAACCGGCCCGTTTGATGATATTATTATTCCTAAGGATTCTGTAAAAACGGATTGGGAAGTTGAGTTGGCCATTGTTATCGGTAAAAAAGCATCATATATATCAGCCGAAGATGCGATGGAACATATAGCGGGATATTGTTTACACAATGATGTATCGGAACGGGAGTTCCAATTAGAACGTGGCGGCACCTGGGATAAAGGAAAAGGCTGTGATACCTTTGCTCCGCTTGGCCCTTATATGGTGACAACCGACGAGATAAGCGATATCCATGGTCTGCGGATCTGGCTAAAGCTGAATGGGCAATTAATGCAGGACGGCAATACCGCTAACCTTATATTTAATGTGCCTTATATGGTATCATACATCAGTCGTTTTATGACACTATTACCCGGCGACGTAATATCTACCGGGACGCCGGCAGGTGTGGGCATGGGATATAACCCGCCAGTTTACTTAAAGCCCGGTGATACGGTAACCTTGGGGATAGACGGTTTGGGAGAATCGTGCCAGCGGGTTGTGGCTTTTGAATAATAAAAGCTTACTTACCCCCGGTTTTCCAGTACATGTAAGCAATACAGCCAATAACCATAATGGCTAAAATAATAAGGCCGGCAGTGCCTTTACGTCTGTCCTGTTTCATAACCCAAACTAAAAAGGCTACTAAAGGCAAAACAAAAACTGCCCAAAAAATAAGTGATGGTATATTCATTTGATTGTTTTTAAATTAAAAAGGCATCCTGGCCATTGGTGCTATATGCTGGTCTGCAAATTCTCCTTTTAAATATTTATAATATCCGGCAATAGCAATCATGGCAGCATTATCGGTACAATATTCAAATTTAGGAATAAAGCACTTCCACCCGTTTTTAGCGCCCATTTCCAAAAGCCCCTGCCTTAAACCCGTATTGGCAGATACACCTCCGGCAAGTGCAATATCTTTAATGTTATACTGCATAGCGGCCTTTTGCAATTTATTTAATAAGATAGAGGCTATCCGTTTTTCAACAGATGCGCAAATATCAGCTAAGTTCTTTTGTATAAAATCCGGGTCGGCGGCAATATTATCCCTTATAAAATACAGAATGGAGGTTTTTAATCCGCTGAAACTGAAATCGAAACCCGGTATCTGTGGTTCAGGGAATTTATATGCCTCGGGATTGCCTAATCGCGC
The DNA here is from genome assembly GCF_016522075.1 of Mucilaginibacter segetis. GTDB lineage: Bacteria > Bacteroidota > Bacteroidia > Sphingobacteriales > Sphingobacteriaceae > Mucilaginibacter > Mucilaginibacter segetis. The sequence continues at coordinate 177,104 of NZ_JAEHFW010000004.1, forward strand.
GTTTTTATCAATCAGCGGGCCTCCCGGATACGGCAAGCCCAAAATCTTACTGGTCTTATCCATAGCCTCACCGGCGGCATCGTCAAGGGTTTGTCCTATTATCTCCATATCAAAATAGTCTTTCACCAAAACTATCTGCGTATGCCCTCCGGATACCGTAAGGCACAAAAATGGAAAAGAAGGCTTGTCTTCTGCTATAAAATGTGCCAGAATATGCGCCTGCATGTGATTTATTTCGATCAGCGGCAGATTTTTAGCCAGTGCAAAAGCCTTAGCAAACGATACACCAACTAAAAGTGAACCTAAAAGTCCGGGCCCGCGCGTAAATGCTACTGCATCAATATCATTTTTGTTTACTTTTGCGTTTGATAATGCTTGTTGCACAGCAGGGACAATATTTTGCTGATGAACCCTTGAGGCAAGCTCGGGGACAACACCGCCGTAAGCCTCGTGTATGGTTTGATTAGCAATTACATTGCTTAACATAACGCCATCAACACAAACTGCGGCGGATGTTTCATCACATGAAGATTCGATTCCTAAAATTACAGGCACTTTTTTACGTTAAAAGCCTAAAGTCTGTATAAAAAAAGACCGGGCTGTTAATAAACTTTATTAATTCAGAAGTAAAACACTTTAAACGTTTTTGAATTTTTACTTTTGAACTTTTAATTAAATACAAAGTTATTAAAAAACTACTCAAAATAGCGTTAAGCATTGTACTGATAATTTTACTGATGATAAGCATTCTGTTGTTGCTTTTTCAGTATAAACCGGTGCAAACGTGGGCTGCAAAAAAAGCCACCGCTTATTTATCAGAAAAGCTTAAAACAAAGGTGGATATAAAAAGCATCTACCTGAAGCCATTTTCTTCGGTAGTGCTGGAAGATTTCTACATATTGGACAGGCAGCAGGATACATTGCTTAATACGCCGAAACTTACCGTAGAGATCACCGGGTTTTCATTGTTTAACAGCCTTTCAAAAAAGCTGATAACTTTCAAATCCATCCAGCTTGATAATGGCTCCTTTTATCTGAAAAAACAAAAGGATAGTGTTACTAATCTGCAGTTTGTACTTGATTATTTTAATTCCGCAGATACTACTGCCGACTCTGCTAAAACTAAGGGAAAGCCATGGACAGTTGAGTTCGATCGGATAGGTGTTAATAATTTCCACTTCAGGTATAAAAACCTTTTAAAGGATAAAGCAGTTAACGGCATCAACTTTAACGATATTGATGTGCGCAACTTTACCACCGTATTACGCGACATTAATATTAAAGATCATCTGTTTAAAGCTAACATAAACAAGTTTACCCTGCGCGAAAAAAGCGGTTTCTATGTTAAAAGCCTCACCTCGGTAGCAACTATTGATACTAACCAGCTGCTTTTTCAAAACCTGAGCATAGTTACGCCAAATTCAAATGTGAAGAACTACTTCCGGATGAAGTTTAAATCATTCGATGATATTTCGGACATTGAAACCAAGGTAACGATGGATGCGGATCTTAAATCATCGCATCTCTCCTCAAAGGACATAGCTTATTTTACCACATCTTTAGGGAAGATTAATTTTGAATTGGGTGTTGACGGGCGTATAAGCGGCCGCGTTAATAATCTGAAAGCCAAAAACCTGCTGGTTACTGCCGGGCAGGCAACATTTGTAAAAGGCAATTTTGAACTGATAGGATTGCCCGACTGGGAGAATACTTTTTTACAACTGCAGTTTGATCAGATCGCCACCAATAAAAAAGATCTTGATTATTTATACAGCCATTTTACCGGGCAACCCAACTCGCATGTACCCGATATAGTAGGCAAATTTGGCAATATTAATTTTACCGGAAGGTTTACCGGCTTGCAAAACGATTTTGTAGCCTTTGGTACTTTTAAAACCAAACTTGGCCGGTTCGATCCGGATCTGAACCTGAAGATAAGCAAGGCTGGCGTACCAAGTTACAGTGGTAAAATACGCGCCGTGAATTTCAATTTGGGTACACTGCTGAACGATCAGAAATTTGGGCGGACTACCTTATCAGCTAACGTTCAGGGACACGGTGATGAGTTAAATACGCTTTCAGCAAGTGGTGATGCGCGCATAAGTTATTTAGGCTTTAACGGCTACAACTACAATAACCTGGTAACCAGGGGCAGTTTTATAAATAAAAAGGCTAACGGCCATTTAACCGTTAATGATAAGAATATACAGCTTGATCTGCAGGGGAGTGTTGACCTGAAACCTAAACTGCCGGTGTATAACCTTACCGGTAATATCAGTAATGCTAAGTTACGTACGCTAAAACTGCTTAAGGATACCGTAACTTTTAATACGGATATAAACTCCGACTTCTCCGGTAATAGCCTCGAAAATCTGGATGGCAGCATTCTGCTTACCAAAATAAAGTTTTCTGATCCGCACAATACTTATTTTGTGGATACCGTATCATTAAGTGCAAACGGCAAGGGCGACAGCCGCATTATTGCCTTAAAATCTGATGTGGCGGATGGCAGCATACAAGGTAGTTTTGACCTTGCCACACTTCCGTCATACTTTAAAACCATTGTAAAAAAGTATATCCCATCCATACAAACAGATATTACGCCGCCCAAGCCGCAGCGATTTGATTTTAATCTGAAACTTAAGAATCTTGATCCCTTTACCGCATTGTTTATGCCGGATCTTAAAGTGCCCGACCAGGGGAATTTTGTAGGGAAGTTTAATTCAGATGATAAAACTGCTACATTGAACGGGTACATCAAAACCATAAAGCTGGGCAAAATAGTTTTCCATGATTTTATTATTGATGAAGGAACTGATGACGAATTTTTAGGCCTTAACGTGTCTTTGAGTAAAGTTGACCTTACCGACAGCTTATTTATAAAAAATATCACCGTCTCCAATTTCCTGAAAAACGATAGCCTTAATTTTAACGTAAAACTTTCAGACAAAACGGCTACCAACCAGTTGGATTTGTATGGTTTGGTGGAGTTCGGGCGCGATACTACAGCCAAGCTAAAAATACTTCCTTCCGATGTTATACTCGAAAACCAAAACTGGAGAATCCAGGAGCAGGTACGGATCCGGCTGCTGGATGGAAAAACACAGGTGTCCGGCTTCGAGATGTCTAACGGATTACAGAAGGTAAGAGTAAATGGCTTTATATCCGATAATCCGGCAGATAAACTAAAGCTGTCATTTGAAAAGTTCAATATGTCCACCTTAAATCAGCTTACTAAATCGGGCGGGGTACTGCTAAAAGGATCTTTAAACGGTGATGTGGTATTTACATCCATCATTAAATCGCCGGGGATAGATGCCAACTTAGGTATTGATTCCCTGATAATGAATAAAACCCTGGTAGGGGATGTAAAAATAGCTTCGACACTTGACAACGAGCGCGAAGAAGCAAATGTTAAACTAAATATTACTCACCAGGGATTAGAAACCATGAATATTGCCGGCATCTACACCTTAGGGCACGGGGCGGGGGACAATCTTGACTTTGATGTAAAGATGGACCATACCGAAGCCATTATCTTCGAACCTTTTGTTAAGGGTTTGGTATCTGATCTTAAGGGTACCGTATCGGCCGACCTGAAGTTATCGGGCTCTCCGTCAAACCCGGAGCTTAACGGCAATCTTTCATTAAATAATACCGGGGTTACTGTAGATTACCTGAATACCGCCTATACCGTAAACGATGAGCTGAGTGTTACCAATAGTGTAATAAACATTGATAACATGGTGCTTAAGGATATAAAGAATGGGAAAGGTACCGCAAATGGGACCATCGATCTGAACACCATATCAAATCCGGTTATAAATGTTACGCTGGATGCCGATAACATAATGGCCTTAAATACCACTTTTAAGGATAATCACTTGTATTACGGTACAGCCTATGGTTCGGGCAGGTTTAGTTTTAACGGCCCGGTTGATAATATGAAGATAGATATTAAAGCCAGCACCGAGGCAGGTACCATATTTAATATTCCGCTTAACACTTCATCTATAGCGTCTGATTATGACTTTATCCGCTTTGTTGACCATAATGATACCGCCAGAAAAGTAGTTGATAAGGTAAACGCGTTTAATGGTGTTACCCTTAATTTCGACCTCACCGTTGACGAGAAAACAACTGTGCGGATCACTACAGATTATGGCGTTTTAGAAGGTACCGGGCAGGCGAAAAATTTAAAACTGAATATAAACAGCCTGGGCGATTTCGAGATGTTTGGTGATTTTTTAATAACCTCGGGTAAGTTTGAATTTACCGCCAAGGATTTTATCAGTAAGAACTTTATAGTTAACCAGGGCGGCAGCATTAAATGGACAGGCGATCCCAATAACGCCGAGATCAATTTAAAGGCGCTTTATGAAGTGCGTACGGATATTGCACCGCTGTATACCGCGGCGGGTTTACAATCACCCCAGGGGCACAAACAGGTACTGGTGCAGGCGGAGTTGATTATCACCAAATCGTTATTGCAGCCAAATATCGATTTCAATTTTAACTTCCCGGTCGACCCATCAATTAAGGATGACCTGAACACCTACCTTGCGGATAATAATAACCGCAGCCAGCAGGCACTTAGTATAATTGTTAGGCGTAATTTTGCCTCAGGAACAGGCAGTAATTTAACTAATCAGGTTTTAGGTACAGCCGGTGAGGCGGTAAGCGAATTTGCCTTTAATAAACTAAACAGTTTTATATCTCAGTCAAATATTAAAAACTTCGACCTTAACATACGCTCGTTTAATGATGCCAGCGTGGGGTTCAGGTTTTTAAATGACAGGTTGTTACTCAACGGCAGCTTTTATACCAATACCGGTACAAGCGATTTGTTTAATAACAAAACCAGCTTTTTTAATTCGGATTTCAGCACCTTATCAAAAGATTTTGAGATACAGTACCTGATCAGAAAAGACGGTAACCTGCGGGCTAAGTACTCTTATCGCGCATTAAACAGTACAACGCTTAATACCATAAACGACCAGTTAGGCGTGCAATATGTAAATGGCGTGGGCTTGGTTTATCAACGCGATTTCGACTCCTTTAAAGAATTTTTCCGTAATATTTTCAGGCAGGGGCGTAAAAATCCACCGGTTAAACCATTACCCGTTCCGGCTAATTCAACAACGCCGGTTGTAGTGAGTCCGCCCGATGATGAAGATTAATGCTCCCGCATAATGGCATGATCCATTTTATCGCGCTTGGTTCTCAAATATGCTTCGTTATGCGGGTTGGAGGCAATCTCGATAGGTATATTTTCTACCACCTCTAAACCATAGCCTATAAGGCCGGCCCGTTTTTTGGGATTATTGGTAAGCAACCTCATTTTTGATATACCCAGGCTGCGTAAAATCTGAGCGCCTATACCATAATCACGCTGATCCATACCAAAGCCGAGTTTAATGTTGGCTTCTACGGTATCCAAACCATTTTCCTGGAGGTGATAGGCTTTTAATTTATTTATCAACCCTATACCCCGGCCCTCCTGGTTCATATAAACAATAACGCCCTTGCCTTCCTGACTTATGATCTCCATTGCCTTATGCAATTGTGGGCCGCAGTCGCAGCGGCATGAACCAAAAATATCACCGGTTACACATGAGCTGTGCACTCGCACCATTATAGGCTCATCCGGTTCCCATTCACCCTTAACTAAAGCTAAATGGTTTTCCCCGGTATCTAACTGCGTATAAGCTATCATATCAAAATCACCCCACTGCGTTGGCATTTTAACCGATACCTCTTTTTGTACCAGCGATTCCGTAGCTAAACGGTAAGCAATAAGATCTTTTATTGATACGATCTTCAGATCAAACTCCTTGGCCATCTGTAACAACTCAGGTAACCGTGCCATATCGCCGTCTTCCTTCATTATTTCGCAGATAACCCCTGCAGGCTCAAACCCGGCCAAAACAGAAAGATCTATAGCAGCCTCAGTGTGGCCTGATCGCCTCAGCACACCGCCATCCTTTGCTATGAGCGGGAAAATATGCCCCGGCCTGCCCAGATCAGCCGGTACCGTAGCCGGATCAATAAGCGCTAATGTGGTTTTTGAACGATCCGTAGCCGATATTCCGGTTGTACAGCCATTGCCCAACAAATCTACCGAAACCGTAAAGTTGGTTTCATGTGATGTGGTATTATGGCTCACCATCGGTTCCAGATCAAGCTCTATGGCCCGCTGCCTTGTTATAGGCGCGCAAACCAACCCACGTCCGTAACGTACCATAAAGTTAATGGTTTCTGGCGTTGCGTTACGCGCCGATGTTAAAAAGTCGCCTTCGTTCTCACGATCCTCATCATCAACCACTATAATGGTTTTCCCGGCTTTTATAGCCTCTATTGCCTCGGGTATGGTATTTAACATTTCTACTTTTTTGGAAATCAGCTTTGCTGATAAAGGCAAATTTAACGGATAATTAAGTTAATAAGGTCGGTATTTTGTAAAACTATAGAGAGGGTTAATCCGGCCGTTTAAACCGCAAACGTTTAAAAAAGCGTTTATATACCTCCATATCAAATAGTGCAGAGTCGGTAGCGGCTTTATAAGTTAAAAACACACCGATGGGAAAAAGCATGATGATGGCTATCCAGGCACCTACAAGCGGAGACAGGTCGCCCTCCTTAGCGGATTTTTCTCCGATAGTGGAAATTATATAATACAGCAGGAAAAAAATTACCGATATCACCACCGGAAGCCCTAAGCCACCTTTACGTATAATTGCGCCCAGCGGCGCGCCTATTAAAAACAGTACTATACACGCCGCCCCCAGGGTGAATTTTTTTTGATACTCCATAACATACCTGCGGATGCTTTTGGAGGTTTCCTTATAATTATCGGTACGGTTACGCAATACATCCTGTACACGCAGTACCTCGCTGGCCGAATTATTAAGCGCGTTCAGCTTTTCGCTGAAACTGGATATTAAAACACTGTCGGCAGGAACAAATTTCTTTACCGAATCTGATTTGGCAGGTATGCTGAAATATTTAATATAAGGCGTTAACAGTTTGTAATTGGTTAAAGTAGTACTATCTACATATTTTTGGGATGAATCCACATAATGGCGCAGTTGCCGCAGGTTCATCATCATGGAAGCTTGCCGGAACTCATTTTCATCTGTTCGTTTCATCTTGAACTCCGACAGCGGAAACCGCTGTTCAGTTTCTTTAAAACGAACCCTTGTTAAACGCTGGCGCTGATTATAATTGGTTTCTCCGGGAGTTTCTTCGTACCGCACACCATCCTTAAGTTTTAATATAAGGTAAAGATCATCTTTGGTACGGTACATTAAGCCCGATCTTGCAAAAGTCACGGTTTGGTTTATCTCCAGCGCCCCATGCTGATAGATCATGATGCCATACAGGGTTTGCCCGTCCGGGTCTTTACTTTTTACCCTGATAGAATATCCGGGGAAGCGATTACTGAAAATATTTTCGGGTAACAGATCGGCTGATTTTTGCTTGCGGGCATCGTACAGCAAGGAGTAATATTTTAAATTAGCTACCGGCAGCATGTAATCCGAAAATGCAAACGCCGCGATACTTAATATGATCACTACCACCATCATGGGGTACATTGCACGGCGAAGCGATATCCCGGCAGATTTAATGGCAACCAACTCATAATTCTCACCCAGGCTGCCATACGTCATGATGGAAGAAAGCAGTACCGATAGCGGCAGCGCCATAGCCACATTAGTAGCCGAGTTGTACATCATCAACTCTAAAATAATGTACCATTTAAAACCCTTGCCTATTAAATCGTCGATGTATTTAAATAAAAACAACATCAACAGCACAAACATCACAATAAATAAAGTGACAATAAACGGCCTTATAAATGATTTGAGCAGTAAAAGATGTATTTTCTTCATCAGGGCACCGTATTCAGCAATACAAAAAGTTTACTATATGCATAACTAAATTTGCATAAGCATATTGCATCGCTACAAAAAACAAAGGTAAAGAATTTTACTGCCTAAGCCCCTAAAACGCTCATCAGGTAATCAATTTGATTGTCCCATATTTGTTTGCGTTCGGCAATGGTTTCCTCTGTGGCAAAATCGGTAATACTCAAAGCCACATCATTGGTAAGTTCATCCTGCACAATCTCCATTTCAAAATAACATTGCGGCTCATCGTCCATCCATTTAAAACGAACCATTTTATTCTCTTTAGCGGCAACAAGTTTTGCGTTCTGTTTTTCATCGTCCCAGGTAAAGGTGTAAATCTGGTCGCGCACGCTTACATCATCAGCAAACCACTGGGTTAAGCCATTAGCCTCATTTAAAAAGGTATATAATATCCTTGGGGATGATTTTACTTCGTATTCAATGGTAAATTTCTTCTTCTCGGCCATGCGGTTTAATGGTTAGCAAATATCAGGGGTGTAAATGTTGAACATTTTTTCTAAAGAAAGCGAATTTCTACTATATTTGCAAACCTTTTTCAGAAACACTGAAATAAAACGGCGGGGTAGCTCAGATGGTTAGAGCGTAGGATTCATAACCCTAAGGTCGGCAGTTCGATCCTGCTCCCCGCTACTAAACAAGCGAAAGCGGCAAAATCCAGTTTTAATTCTGGTATGCCGCTTTTTTTATATCATTTTAGTGGAGATTACACGATATCTGGCTACGTTTTCATAACATGTCTTTTATGAAGTAACATAGATGATGAAGGTCGGTGATCTCAACCCTTCCCACTCCGAAGCTTTAACAAGCGTTCAACAATTGCTTCCGTGGCTGCATCAAAACGCACGAGTTTTTTATCTTCTGCATTTTCATGGCAGATATCCAGATACGTTTTAATAAAGGTTATCGGGTCGGCCGTTACAAAAGTAGCCAGGGCTTCCTTGCCACGGTATTTTTGAATAGCTTTAGCCATCTCATAGCCCACAAAATAACTGCTCTCGTCATACGCCGTAGTGAAGCAAACATTATAATATTGCTCGTACCTTTCTGTGGTTGTATCGCTATAACATTTATATAAAATGGCTTCAAAAAGCGTAAAGTTTTCCCGGCGGCGGTCAGCATTCTTTTGCCACTCGGCAACCTGATCCCTGGCAAAGGGACTGTTGGCTTTAAAGCCGGCGAAGTCCCCAACTAGGTTTGCCGTTCCTTCTGACCATAAATTTTCAAGCAGAGCTGCTGATGCTTCTTGGTAGTAGGCCGGTTTCTCCCATGCTAGCGGCATCCTTTTCTTTTGCCCGGCATCCTGCACAATATGATAGAGTTCGTGCGCCACAAGCAGTTTCGTAGCATCAATATCCCCGTTCAATTTTTGCAGGGCAACGTTAAAAGTAGCCTCCTTGCCCATGGTAAAACCAAGGGCGCCGCCACCTGCCAAAAAACATGCCTTTACTGATACATCCAATGTTGCGGGGGTGTACGGAGCGAGCATGGTCATTATATCCTTCAGCATAGCTGCTTTGTTTTGGCTGATATCCCGAAGCAAACTGCTGATTTCGGGCAGCGCTACCTTGACGCCGCGCCAGTTATAAGGATCGTCACCCATGATCTTACCGGTGGTAATCATTTCTTTTAGAGTGCTGATGAAGACATCCCTTCCGGCACCGCTATAACTTTTAACCTTCGCAATAAGCTGCTGATTGCCGTAGAGCCCGGCTGCTTCATTGAGCTGCTTGTCTGTGACACTATGTCGTTCTAATAAATACACATTAGTTTTGGCGCTTTCCAGATCCACTTCGATATGTAGACCTGTGGCAGCATAACCCGTAATTGATGCAAGTAGAAAAAGCATCATGGCAAGTAATTTTCTATCCATAAGGTTCGGTATTGAAACTGCAAGATAATTAATCGTCTTGAATTTAATCTATAGTCATTTAAGTTTGGTTGAGTTCAAGCAATTCCCCGTCGTATTGCACGGTCAAGTCGCCATTGACAAGGCCCATCTTATAAAAATCGGGCGGCCGCGACGCAAGGGTAATTCCTGCGAGGCCCCAAGGGCATGTACCCGGAAGCCTTTCAGCCGCAGGTCTGCCATATTCACGCCGGGGATTTCCGCTGTCATGTGGCAAAGTTAATAAATTCAAACCTATGGTGGTTTCGGCTAAACCAAAAATGGATTCGGCTAAATCTTTCTGCCGGTCACTACGGTTATTTGTATCATCAAACAGCAATCCACATGAAAGTATTTGTTACGGGAGCCTCGGGCTTCGTAGGTACTGCAGTTGTGCAGGAATTATTGAGGGCCGGTCACCAGGTACTGGGGCTGGCGCGTTCGGAAGCATCAGCCGCCAAGTTACAATCGGCCGGGGCCGAAGTGCACTACGGCGATCTGGAAGACCTGGACAGCCTGCGTAAAGGCGCAGCCGAAAGCGAGGGGGTGATCCATTGCGGCTTTATCCACGACTTTACCCGCTTTGCGGAAGTGTGCGCCGTCGATGAGCGGGCCATCGAAACAATGGCCAGCGTACTGGCCGGTTCAGGCCGGCCACTGATAGTTACTTCAGGCACCGCCCTGGTTAGCCCGGGTAGTCTGGCTACTGAAGATGTGCCGTCGTCGTTCAACCCCGCCTGGCCGCGTGCCTCGGAACGGGCGGCCGAAGCTGCTGCCGCTGGAGGCGTCCGTGCAGCTATCCTGCGCTTGCCGCCTTCCGTGCATGGCGATGGGGACAAACATGGTTTTATCCCTATCCTGGTGAACCTCGCGCGAGAAAAAGGTTTTTCCGCCTATATCGGCGATGGTCAGAACCGCTGGAACGCAGGTCACCGCCTGGATGCCGCCTTGTTGTATCGTTTAGCATTGGAGCAGGCTAAGCCCGGAGACCGTTTCCATGCCAATACGGAAGAAGGCATTACCGTTAAAGACATCGCCGAGGCCATTGGTGCCCAATTAAAATTGCCGGTCAGATCCATTTCTCCTGAAGAAGCCGCGGGGCATTTCGGCTGGTTTGCCCACATGGCGGCGATCGATTGCCCATCATCGAGCAAATGGACGCAGGAGAATCTGAAATGGCGGCCATCACATCCTTTCCTGTTAACCGATATTGAAAACGGCATTTACACCCAATAAGATGAAGTTAGTTATAACCGGTTCTTTAGGGAACATCAGCCAGCCGCTGACAGAAATATTGATCGCCCGGGGGCATCACATAACCGTCATCAGCAGTGACCCTAAAAAACAAACTGCCATTGAAGCCCTGGGCGCGTCGGCCGCTATAGGTTCCATAGCCGATGTTGATTTCCTGACAACAAAGTTCCAGGGTGCGGATGCGGTTTATGCCATGATCCCGCTCAGTTTTACCGAGCCGGACCTGGGTGAGTATCTGCGTCGCATAGCCAAAAACTATGTGCAAGCTTTAAACACAACGAAGGTAAGGCGCGTGGTCGTAATGAGCGGCTGGGTAGCCGACCTGATCAGAAGCGAAAACGTGGAAAATGAGTTTAACGGGCTGAAAGCCCCCATCACCTTTATGCGCCCTGGGTCATTTTATACGAATTTCTATCAAAGCATCGATTTGATCAAAGGCAGAGGGCTGATGGGCAAACTCCTCACACTGCGTTATTCCGGGCTTTGGGCACTGCTGACCGGGAAATCAGGTCTGCTGATGGGCAATTGCGGCGGGGACGACCGCATCATTTTCGTATCTCCTAAAGATATTGCCGAGGCGGTCGCAGAAGAACTTGTGCTGATGCCGGAACAAAACACCATCCGTTATGTAGGCAGCGAGGAACTGACCTGCAACGAAGCAGCCGGGATCATTGGCAGTGCGGTGGGTAAACCCTGGCTGAAATGGGTATTGCTGAGCGACAAAGCCATGTTCCAGGGATTAAAAATGGCTAAAGTACCCGAAAAACTGGCGGAAACATTGGTGGAAATGCAGGCCGCCATACACAGCGGCAAACCGTTGGAAAACTTTCATCGCAACAGCCCTAAAATGGGTAAGGTCAAACTCGCGGATTTTGCCAAAGAGTTTGCGCAGGTATACCATCAAAAATAATTACCTTGTATCATGAGCAATTCGACGCCTTTCCGTTTCAGCACCATCGGTGATTACCACCGTGCTGCCGGTTTGCCTAAGCCGGCACATCCGCTGATCAGTGTAGTCCACATGGAAGACATCAACCTGCCGATCGCTGAGGTGCCTTTCAGCATGGTAGGTGACTTTTACTGGATCTCGATGAAGAAAATGCAGCACGTCAAATTCCGGTACGGTCAGCAAATGGGTGATTATGACGACGGCGTACTCTTTTTTATGTCGCCCGGTCAATTGTTTGGTGTGGAAAGCGTGGAACATCCGGTGAAAAAGCCCGAAGGCTGGATGATCCTGATCCACCCGGACTTTCTGTGGAACACGGCGCTGGCCAAAAACATCAGGCAGTACGGCTTCTTCAGCTATTCGGTCAACGAGGCGCTGTACCTGTCCGAAAAGGAAGAGTCGATGCTGACGGCTATTGTAACTCAGATCGAGCAGGAATATAACACCGCTATTGACCGTTTTAGCCAAAGCGTGATCATTGCGCAACTGGAGTTATTGCTCACCTATTCGGAACGTTTTTACCAGCGGCAATTCATTACCCGTAAAAAATCAAGTCATGAACTACTGACACGGCTGGAAGACCACCTTGACCGTTATTTTAAAAGTGACGCCTTAGCAAAGCAGGGTTTGCCCAGTGTAACCCATATCGCCGAAATACTGAACATTTCTCCTGGTTATCTCAGCAGCCTGCTTAAAACCCTCACTGGTCAAAACATGCAGCAGCACCTGCACCATAAACTGATCGAGCTGGCCAAAGAAAAATTGTCTACCACCAATCTCAGCATCAGCGAGATCGCTTATGAACTCGGCTTTGAGCACCTGCAATCCTTTAGTAAACTGTTTAAGACCAAAACCAATTTATCACCTTTGGAATTCCGGCATTCGTTCAATTGAAGTTTGTAAGGAAAAGCAATGGGTCTTTGTTATAAAGACCGCGGAAAAAACAATTTGCAGAATTTTAACTTGCTCGGGGTAAAGATGCATACAGACCTTTATGCACCTGAAAATAGATATAGATATAGCAGATGTGAACACATGCGGTATTTATACCGGCGGGGTTGCGGTTATTAATAGATTATTAAAAAAAATTTCACGCTGATTTGCAGCGTGTTAAAAATACACTAACATTATTTCTTATAAACCATTTGCATAATTAAAAAGAGTGCGTACCTTTGCAGCCCGCAAACGAAATAATGCGGGCTGTTCTCTGAAAAAGCAAGCTGAAAAAATAAAAAAATAAAGTTTGCAGAAATCAAAAAGGTTCGTACCTTTGCAGTCCCAAAAGAAAGGGAAATATCAAAAGCGATTTTTGATATCAAAATTTGAAAAGTAACCAGTGTAAAATTGGTCAACTATAAATCTGAACCGTGATGGTGAAGAGCAAAGTTCTTAAAAGAGATAGGAAGTAAATTATGCAGCGTAACGGTAAGTGGGAGACCACGAGCTGGGATGCAAAAAG
>NZ_JAEHFW010000005.1 GCF_016522075.1 Mucilaginibacter segetis
TACCGGCTCTGTACACCGGTACAACAATGACATATTATTGAAAGAAGTAAGTATCAGAGAAAACAACAGCTTTGTGTTGAGATGTCAGAGGCAAGAGATCAGGATACAGGAAACAGGATCGCTCTTGTTTACTGCTTCTTACGGTCTTGATGCTCTGACACCTTTAATTACCTGCTATGAGAAAGCTTCGGGTTATTAGTATTACTCGACTTTGATGTCACCACCTTTATATCTGTAACCTATCAACGTAGTCGTCTGCTACGACCCTCAATGGAAGTCTCATCTTGTGGCTAGTTTCGCGCTTAGATGCTTTCAGCGCTTATCTATTCCGAATGTAGCTACTCTGCAATACAGCTGGCGCCATAACAGATTCACCAGAGATTCGTCCAACCCGGTCCTCTCGTACTAAGGTCAGCCCCACTCAAACTTCCAACGCCCACAACAGATAGGGACCGAACTGTCTCGCGACGTTCTGAACCCAGCTCGCGTGCCACTTTAATGAGCGAACAGCTCAACCCTTGGGACCTTCTCCAGCCCCAGGATGTGACGAGCCGACATCGAGGTGCCAAACCTCCCCGTCGATATGAGCTCTTGGGGGAGATCAGCCTGTTATCCCCAGCGTACCTTTTATCCTTTGAGCGATGGCCCTTCCATGCAGAACCACCGGATCACTATATCCGTCTTTCGACCCTGCTCGGCTTGTCTGCCTCACAGTCAAGCAAGCTTATGCTATTGCACTCCGCGTACGGTTACCAAGCGTACTGAGCTTACCTTTGAAAGCCTCCGTTACCTTTTTGGAGGCGACCACCCCAGTCAAACTACCCGCCAAACAATGTCCTCCGCTGTGCAGAGTTAGACACCAGATACAGAAAGGGTGGTATTTCAACGTTGACTAACATACTCCTAGCGAAGCATGATCACAGTCTCCCACCTATCCTACACATCCTGTAGCCGATATCAATGTTAAGTTGTAGTGAAGGTGCATGGGGTCTTTCCGTCCCGTTGCGGGTAACCGGCGTCTTCACCGATACCACAATTTCACCGAGCTCATGGCTGAGACAGCGCCCAGATCGTTACACCATTCGTGCAGGTCGGAACTTACCCGACAAGGAATTTCGCTACCTTAGGACCGTTATAGTTACGGCCGCCGTTTACCGGGGCTTCGATTCAATGCTTCGCCTTGCGACTAACATCCCCTCTTAACCTTCCGGCACCGGGCAGGTGTCAGGCCTTATACGTCATCTTTCGATTTTGCAAAGCCATGTGTTTTTGTTAAACAGTCGCCTGGGCCTTTTCACTGCGGCTGACATTGCTGTCAGCGCCCCTTCTCCCGAAGTTACAGGGCCATTTTGCCGAGTTCCTTAGCCATGATTCACTCGAGCACCTTAGGATTCTCTCCTCGACTACCTGTGTCGGTTTACGGTACGGGTTTTTATAACCTGAAGCTTAGCGGGTTTTCTTGGAAGTCTGATTACCTGAACTATCACCTTACCCGAAGGCTCAGTGTACTATCTGCTTTCAGCAAGAGTGGCGTACTTTACTACCTCTCCTATACCTACGGCATTTAACGAACTATTCCGTCAGTTCGCGTCAGTTTCACTACTCCGTCACCGCATCGCAGTTATAAAAAGTACTGGAATATTAACCAGTTGTCCATCGGCTACGCCTGTCGGCTTCACCTTAGGCCCCGACTAACCCTGATCCGATTAGCGTTGATCAGGAAACCTTAGTCTTTCGGTGGGCGGGTTTCTCTCCCGCCTTATCGTTACTTATGCCTACATTTGCTTTTCTACACCCTCCACAGTCGGTCGTCCCTCCTGCTTCTCCGCGTGTAGAATGCTCCCCTACCAGATGCACTTGCGTGCAAATCCATAGCTTCGGTATAACGCTTAATGCCCGTTTATTATCCATGCCCGATCGCTCGACTAGTGAGCTGTTACGCACTCTTTAAATGAATGGCTGCTTCCAAGCCAACATCCTAGCTGTCTGTGCAATCGGACCTCGTTAGTTCAACTTAGCGTTAATTTGGGGACCTTAGCTGATGGTCTGGGTTCTTTCCCTCTCGGCCATGGACCTTAGCACCCATAGCCTCACTGCAGTGTATATTATACAGCATTCGGAGTTTATCTGGATTTGGTAGGATTTGACTCCCCCGCACCCAATTAGTAGCTCTACCTCTGTATAACTTTACCACCACGCTGTTCCTAAAAACATTTCGGGGAGTACGAGCTATTTCCCAGTTTGATTAGCCTTTCACCCCTACCCACAGATCATCCGGAAACTTTTCAACGTTTATCGGTTCGGTCCTCCAGTACCTGTTACGGCACCTTCAACCTGTCCATGGGTAGATCACAAGGTTTCGCGTCTACCCCCTCTGACTATACGCCCTATTCAGACTCGCTTTCGCTTCGGATCCGTGGCTGAACCACTTAACCTTGCCAGAGAGGAGTAACTCGTAGGCTCATTATGCAAAAGGCACGCCGTCACACCACGAAGGTGCTCCGACCGCTTGTAAGTACACGGTTTCAGGTTCTATTTCACTCCCCTGTTCGGGGTTCTTTTCACCTTTCCCTCACGGTACTGGTTCACTATCGGTCTCTCAGGAGTATTTAGCCTTACCGGATGGTGCCGGCAAATTCCCACAAGGCGTCTCCGACCTCGCGGTACTCAGGATACCACTATCCTATTATTACTTACCCGTACGCAGCTCTCATGCTCTATGGCCGGGTTTCCCACCCCGTTCCGGTTCATTTTAATATTCATGTTGTGGTCCTATAACCCCTAATATGCCGTAACATATTAGGTTTGGGCTTCTTCCCTTTCGCTCGCCACTACTCAGGAAATCACTGTTGTTTTCTCTTCCTCTGCTTACTTAGATGTTTCAGTTCAGCAGGTTCGCGCATTTATGCAACTATTCTTCAAATAGTTAGGTTTCCCCATTCGGAAATCCGCGGATCAATTCATATTTGCTGATCCCCGCGGCTTATCGCAGCTTATCACGTCCTTCATCGCCTCTGAGAGCCAAGGCATCCCCCGTGTACCCTTTCTTACTTTCTTCTATACTTGTGCTGCTTTTGCTCAGCACCGTATGCTTTTTGATTTTTGTCGTGTCCGTCGGCAGGATCAAGAGTCAAGAATCAAGATTCAAGACTTTCTTTCCTTTCTTCAGAGCCCCAACAATCCTCTACTGTTGTTTTCTCTTCAATTACTTCTTCCAATATGTCAAAGAACGTTTTTCACTTAGAATCAGGAGCCAGGAATCAGGAGCCGGATTCAGAAGCCAGGACTAATCTTGCCACTTGCTTCTTATTTCTTGTCTCTTATTTCCTGTCTCTTGCTTCTGCTGTGAAGCGTGGAGAATAACGGATTCGAACCGTTGACCCCCTGCGTGCAAGGCAGGTGCTCTAGCCAGCTGAGCTAATCCCCCTTTCAGATGTTTGATAGTATCAAGTAGTCAGCAACCGGTATCAAGACCTTTTCTTGCTACTTTATACTGCTTACCTGCTACCCTAACCTTTGTAGTCCCGAGCAGATTTGAACTGCTGACCCCTACATTATCAGTGTAGTGCTCTAACCAAACTGAGCTACAGGACTGTTTGTTTTTATCTACAATCTTGCCACACTCATGGCCGAACCACTGATGGCTTCATCTTCCGGGTTTGTGTTTTTTTTCGAGTTTATAAAGAAATAATCATGCAGGTAACAGCTCCGCTGTTATGTTTTTTGCTTAAGATTTTGGGGATAATGCTCCAGAAAGGAGGTATTCCAGCCACACCTTCCGGTACGGCTACCTTGTTACGACTTAGCCCCAGTTATCGACTTTACCTTAGGACGCTCCTTGCGGTTACGCACTTCAGGCACTTCCAACTTCCATGGCTTGACGGGCGGTGTGTACAAGGCCCGGGAACGTATTCACCGCGTCATTGCTGATACGCGATTACTAGCGAATCCAACTTCACGGGGTCGAGTTGCAGACCCCGATCCGAACTGTGAACAGCTTTACGAGATTGGCATCCTGTTGCCAGGTAGCTGCCCGCTGTACTGCCCATTGTAGCACGTGTGTAGCCCCGGACGTAAGGGCCATGATGACTTGACGTCGTCCCCTCCTTCCTCTCTATTTGCATAGGCAGTCTGTTTAGAGTCCCCATCATTACATGCTGGCAACTAAACATAGGGGTTGCGCTCGTTGCGGGACTTAACCCAACACCTCACGGCACGAGCTGACGACAGCCATGCAGCACCTAGTTTCGTGTCCCGAAGGACTGATCCGTCTCTGGATCATTCACTAACTTTCAAGCCCGGGTAAGGTTCCTCGCGTATCATCGAATTAAACCACATGCTCCTCCGCTTGTGCGGGCCCCCGTCAATTCCTTTGAGTTTCACCCTTGCGGGCGTACTCCCCAGGTGGAATACTTAACGCTTTCGCTTAGACGCTGACCGTATATCGCCAACATCGAGTATTCATCGTTTAGGGCGTGGACTACCAGGGTATCTAATCCTGTTTGATCCCCACGCTTTCGTGCCTCAGCGTCAATCATAATTTAGTAAGCTGCCTTCGCAATTGGTGTTCTGTGACATATCTATGCATTTCACCGCTACTTGTCACATTCCGCCTACCTCAACTACATTCAAGCCTATCAGTATCAAAGGCACTGCGATAGTTAAGCTACCGTCTTTCACCCCTGACTTAATAGGCCGCCTACGCACCCTTTAAACCCAATAAATCCGGATAACGCTTGGATCCTCCGTATTACCGCGGCTGCTGGCACGGAGTTAGCCGATCCTTATTCTTACCGTACATTCAGCCTCTTACACGTAAAAGGGTTTATTCCGGTATAAAAGCAGTTTACAACCCGTAGGGCCGTCTTCCTGCACGCGGCATGGCTGGTTCAGGCTTGCGCCCATTGACCAATATTCCTTACTGCTGCCTCCCGTAGGAGTCTGGTCCGTGTCTCAGTACCAGTGTGGGGGGTCATCCTCTCAGATCCCCTAAACATCGTCGCCTTGGTAAGCCGTTACCTTACCAACTAGCTAATGTTCCGCATGCCCATCTTGTTCCTATAAATATTTGATTATTCAATAATGCTATTAAATAATGTTATGCGGTGTTAATCTCTCTTTCGAGAGGCTATCCCCCTGAACAAGGTAGGTTACATACGTGTTACGCACCCGTGCGCCACTCTCATGAGAAGCAAGCTCCTCAATCCCGTCCGACTTGCATGTATTAGGCCTGCCGCTAGCGTTCATCCTGAGCCAGGATCAAACTCTCCATTGTATAATGTGTTGTTTGTATCCAGACCCTATTAAACTCAATTCAATAGAAATCTGTAAAAAAAATATTCTCTTACATTATCCCTCTATCAAATCTCTAAGCTTTCTTTTTGCATCCCAGCTCGTGGTCTCCCACTTACCGTTACGCTGCATAATTTACTTCCTATCTCTTTTAAGAACTTT
>NZ_JAEHFW010000006.1 GCF_016522075.1 Mucilaginibacter segetis
TAGAGTTCATTAACCGGCAGGATTCCGTGATCCGCTCATTGCTGCTCCCGCTGACCGAGGGACTGGCCCGAGGAGATATCCAACTGCCCGACACCCTGAAAGCCGGGAGATGCCGTATCCGTGCCTATACCACCTGGATGCGCAACTTTGGCACCGATAGTTTTTTTGAAAAGGTCATCCCTATCGTTAATGGTTTTAACCTTAAATCTACGGCTGCAACCGGAATTGCAATTGCCGCTAATTCCGCTCCTAATCTGCCTGACATTCAATTCTTCCCCGAGGGGGGTGATCTGGTAGAAAACCTGCGCAGTAAAGTGGGTGTAAAGGTTACTGGCGGTGATGGTGCAGGTAAAGAGTTAAGCGGGGAGATCAGCGATCAGACCGGTAAGGTGGTCGCCGCTTTCCGTACCCTGCATGCCGGTATAGGCGCTTTTGCCCTCACCCCTGTGCCGGGAAACACCTACACCGCCCTAATAAAACTCCCCGCCGGTAAAATACAGCGCCTGCCTTTACCCGCAGCCAAGGCACAGGGTTATGTACTTACTGTAAATAACCGCGAGCAGGACAGCATCAGGGTCGGCATATCCGCAAATATTCCCCGCCCGCAGATGGTGACCCTGCTGGCACAAAGCGAACAACTCACCTGTTACACCATAAAAATGGAATTAGACGGGCACAGTTATATCGCAGCTGTGCCCAGGTCTTACCTGCCCGCAGGCATTATCCGCCTCACCCTGCAATCGGCAGATGGTGAGGCCTTAGCCGAAAGGCTGGTATTCAATGACCAACATGATGAACTAAAATTGGAGATCCATTCCGACAGTCTATCTCTTCAAGCGGGCAAGCCTGTAAAGTTGCAGATAAGATCGGTTGATAAGGATGAACACCCGGCAACCGGCAGCTTCTCCATGGCGGTAACCGATCAGGAAACCGTTCCGGTGAATGAAGCGGATGAACTCACCATAAGGGCCGACCTGCTGTTAACTTCCGACCTGAAGGGTCATGTTGAACAGCCGAACTATTACTTTACCGCAAAGACCGCTGCCGACAGTTTAGAAAGGGCAGCGCAGCTGGATAACCTGCTGCTTACCCAGGGCTGGCGCCGTTTCGTATGGAAAAAACAAACCGCGGACAGCACCATGTTCCTGCCCGAACAGGGGCTGCACATCAGCGGCAC
>NZ_JAEHFW010000007.1 GCF_016522075.1 Mucilaginibacter segetis
TTCTCATCGGGGATAATATCCGGGTTCCAGTACACCACATCACGCAGATCCGCTTTTTTATTTTCCGCGTCATATTTGGGGATGTAAAACTCGCGCGACTGGTAATAGCCCTGTATTTTAATAGCCTTCATACCGGCTACCACATCCTTGCTATAATTATGATAAGGGTCACGTAGTTTGGTATTGATCACAATGACATTGTTTTTTACTCCTAAAGCGGTTCCGTTATAAAGTATCTCGATCGACTGTACTTCATTCGGATTAATTTGCTGTAACATGCCGAGATCTAAAAGTACACCATCAACAACAACATCGAAGCCGTCATATAGTGAACGGTGCCCTATGTTATGTGGTATACCTAATTTATCAAAACGAATGTCGGGATTATTCATCTCTAAAGCACTCCGCAGGTCATAACTTCCCTCTATACGGTCTTGTTCGATAACCTGATCGGCAAATTGTCTGCCACCGGGACTTGAGGAGTACACCTTTTTCTTCGCTTTAATATCAACCTGTTTAAGCTGAACACCCCGTCTTAGAACGTTATTCTGCTCCATTTCGGTAAACCTTTTTTTGCTGGCATCGGCTTCCGCCAGCAGCGGGGTAGCTGCGGTATCCGCAGGCATCAATGGCGGCAGAGGCTGTATCAGGGGAAGAGGCAGGCTATCCGGGCGGATAATCGTTTTA